>CAWDOA010000009.1:0-365145 GCA_963803875.1 uncultured Acidimicrobiales bacterium
GTCTACTTCCTCCAACCGACGATCACAACAGCGCTCGTGGGCGTCGCATTCTTGGCCTCGGTTCCACTGAAGCGACCGCTGGCGGAGAAGCTGGCCCACTATTTCTGCCCCTTCGATGCCGACACTGCAGAGCACCCGATGCTTCGCCTCTTCTTTCTGCGTCTGTCCTTGCTGTGGGCGTTCACAAGCCTTGTGAACGCCGGCTTCACACTCTGGCTTCTGCTCACCCAGGAAGTCACCACGTTCGTGCTGATCAAGTCGTTCACCGGTCCGACCTTCACCGCGGTCACTCTTGGTGTTGCTGTCATCTGGTTTCGTCGCCGCATGCGTGCTTCTGGGTATCAACTCCATTTCGGCAACAGCATGACCTTGGGGTCGGCTGCATAACTCGGCTATCCCGGTCCGATGCCATCACATTTCGTTGCGCATCGAAGTGGGAACTCTGTGGCTGATCTCCAGCAGGCGGAGCTGATCACGGACACGATCGAGGTCGACCTACACCTGGGGTCTGAGGGCCAACTCGAAGCCCGGCACAGCAAGCACATCTGGTTCACACACCGCTATTGGGAACGGTGGTACGTTCTGCCCGCTGGCCATAGTGGCGTGCCGTTTGCAGAAATCCTCGCAACCGCTCAGGCCTCCACGGTCTTCTGGCTCGACATGAAAGGCGGCAACCGCCGGCTGCCTCGACAGATACATGCGTGGGTTCCCGCTGCAACAATCGGATTTGTCTCCACCAAGTCGTGGTGGCTGCTGCGCTCGTTTGTTTCTGTTGGTACAGCTCGCACCTTACGTTCGGCTGGAAATCGTCTCGAACTTCTGGTTCTTCTGCTTCGATTGTGTCTTCCCACCAGGGTCGACGGCGCCGTCGTGCACTCCCGCCTGCTCTCGGGCACCGTTGTCCGTCTGCTGAAGCGACGTGGACTTCTCTACACCTGGGCTGCGAACGACGCCTTCACCATCAACGGACTTCTCCAACGAGGAGTTGACGGGTTCATCGTGGATGACCTGGGAGTAATCTCCGGCATCGATCACCTCGGACCGCCCTAGCGCCATGGCCGGCGTGGCCTTGAACCCAACCGCGAGGCCCACGCACGCAACGGAGATTCCGATCACCCCGTCGACCACGTAGTGGTTGGCGGTTGCCACGACGGCAAAACTCATCGCGATCGGGCTGAGCACTGCCAGGACACGAACCCATCGGTTGGCGACAGCCTGATACACGAGAACCCCCACCAGCAGATTCCAGCCGACGTGGAGGCTCGGAACGGCTGCATATTTGTTCACAAGATCGGGAGGTTGAAATATTCGGTACGACGTCGAGAACTCGGTCACGGTGTCGATGAAACCATCCAGCATCCTCGGCGGAGCCACCGGGAAACGAATGAAGATCACAAGACCGATGAGTCCCGACACGAACATCGCGTTACGCAGCAACAGATAGTGATAGCGCCGATTCCTATGAAGCCATACAAGGCTCAGGACGATTACGGGCCAGTGGAGATAGATGTAGGCCCAGTTCGAAAGAGTCGTGAGCCATCCATATGACGTCACAACCGCTTGAAGGCCCATTTCCCAGTCGAGTCCGACGGTTTCTTCGAAGTCGAGGATTCGACGGCCGTTCTCGAGCGCAGCAGACTCAGCGCCCTCGGTCCGTCCTCGCACGGCAAAATAGAGGAATACACCGAACCCGACGATCAGGAGCTGACGCGTGAACTCAGCCCAGCTCCGTTCAGGCTGGAACTCAGATCGGTCGTTCACAATCCGGGTCATGTTTGTTCGTTGCGTTCCTCGGCTCTCGAGCTCGACAACCAGCATTGCCCAATTCGCCCCGCAAAGAAAGGGGCCTAGGTCCCAGTGCCCAGGTTTGACCTAACTACTCCCACCAGAAGCCCGTTAGAAATCCAGTCTGCCGTCTCGAAGACGGTGCCAGACGTGGTCTCGATGCTTGTCAGTCCCGTGTTGGCGTCCGCCGCTTGATCCACTTGTCGAGCTCGACGCCGATGAACGCACCCGTCGACACGACGAGCACAATGGCCAGCTCTTGGGCCGATAGTGCCTCGGTCTTGAGGAGCCGCTGTAACGGGCCCCAATAGATGATCACCATCTGAATCGCCATGGTGATCAGCACGGTCCACAGGAGATACATGTTCGTGAAGATCCCGAGCTTGAAGAACGACTGGGTCTCGGAACGGACCGCCAGCGCATTGCCCAGCTGCAGTAGGGCCAGCGTGGTGAAGATCATGGTCTGCCAGGGTCGATCGTTCGCCTGGCCCCACAGCCCGACGGCGAGGGTGAGGAAGCCCATCAGTAACCCAACCACGATCACCTGCTGCCACAGCCCGTGGGCAAAGATGCTCTCCGTCGGCCGGCGCGGCGCTCGCTCCATGACATCCTTCTCGGCCGGCTCGACGCCGAGCGCCAGACCGGGGAAGCCGTCGGTGACGAGGTTGATCCAGAGGATCTGCACCGGTTGCAGCGGAAGAGGCAAGCCGATGAACGGGCCAAGGAACATCACCCAGATCTCACCGGCATTCGACGTGAGGGTGTAGCGAACGAACCTCCGGATGTTGTCGTAGATCCGCCTCCCTTCACCAACGGCCGTGACGATGGAGGCGAAGTTGTCGTCTGTGAGCACCATGTCGGACGCCTCCTTGGCGACCTCCGTGCCGGTGATGCCCATGGCCACGCCGATGTCTGCGGTGCGAAGCGCGGGAGCGTCGTTGACCCCATCGCCGGTCATGGCGACGATGTCGCCGTTCTCCTTCCATGCATTGACGATGTCAAGTTTCTGCTCGGGCGAGGTGCGAGCATAGACCGCCACGTTCGTGACGTTTTGCGCCAGCTCATTCGGGTGCTGCTGGGCCAATTCGGCACCGGTCATCACCTGGTCGCCGGGCTCGACGATGCCAAGGCGAATGCCGATCGCCTTCCCGGTCGCCGGGTGATCGCCCGTGATCATCACCGGGGTTATGCCCGCTTTGCGACACGCGGCCACAGCCCGGCGCGACTCCTCTCGTGGGGGGTCGGCCATGGCGGCGAGACCGTACAGCACGAGGTCCTGTTCCGACTTGAGCACGTTTGCTATCGCCCCGTCGTGCACCGTGCGGCCTGCGAGGGCCAGCACCCGGTAGCCGTCTGCCGCGAACTTTACGGCTTGGTTGAGGACGATCGCCCGGGTTTCTTCGTCAAGGTCCGCTTCGCCGTCGCCGGATGCAACCCGGGTGAGGGCGTCGATCATTGCTTCAACGGCGCCCTTGGCCGCAACAATGCGCACCTCGGGGTCGTCAGTGCGGTGGATTGTCACCATTCGCTTGCGGTCCGAATCGAAGGGGATCTCGGCCGCTCGCGGGAAACGTTGGTTCACTCGCTCCCGGTCAAAGCCGAGCTTGCTGGCGGCAGCGAGCAGCGCCCCCTCGGTCGGATCACCGACGATGCCCCACTCCTCGTCCTCTTCGCTGGGGGGGACCAACACAGCGTCGTTGCAGAGCGCTGCCGCGGTCAGCAGCGATGCCACTGCTGAATCCGGCTCGACAAGGCGAGGTTCACCGGCGCGCTTCAACTCCCCCGAAGGCTTGAAGCCGGAGCCGGTCACTTCGTCTTCGCCGTCGAGGGTCCACAGGCGCTCGACCAGCATCCTGCCTTCGGTCAATGTGCCGGTCTTGTCCGTGCAGATGACCGTGACGGATCCCAGTGTCTCCACCGCAGGCAGTCGGCGTATAAGGGCATTGTGACGAATCATCCGCTGCGCCCCGAGCGCCAGCCCGATGGTCACCACGGCCGGCAGCGCCTCAGGGATGGCGGCGACGGCCAAGCTCACCGCTGTGAGGAACATCACCTCAAGGTCCTCGCCCCGGGCGACACCGGCCAGGAACACGATTGTGCAGATGATTATGGACGCCGCCGCCAGCCAGCGGCCCAAGACGGCCAGTCGCTTCTGCAGCGGTGTGCGCGGGGCCTGGTGGGTCTGCAGCAGACCGGCGATCTGGCCCAGCGCCGTCTGCATGCCAGTGCCCACGACGATGCCGCGAGCACGCCCGTAGACCACCGAGGTGCCCTTGAAGACCATGTTGTGGCGGTCTCCGATTACCTCGCCCGCGTCGGCGGGGATCGGGTGGTCGTCCTTGTCGACCGGCACCGACTCCCCGGTCAGAGCCGCCTCGTTCACTCGAAGGTTGGGGCTTTCGATCAGGCGGGCGTCGGCGGCAACGATGTCCCCGGCCTCCAACACGACGACGTCACCGGGTACGAGCTCGGTCGCGACCATCGACATTTCGGAGCCGTCCCGTACGACTCGGGCCTGGGGTGCAGCCATGCTGCGAAGGGCGGCCATCGCCTGCTCGGCCCGGTACTCCTGGAAGAACCCGATGAGCGCGTTGAGGATCACAATTGCGCCGATGACAATCGAATCGGTCGACTCCCCGATTGCCACCATGACCACCGCCGCAACCAACAGCACGACGATCATGGTGTTGGCGAACTGCATGATGAAGATGCGCCATGGCGGCGTCGTCGCCTGTTCTTCCAGCTCGTTGGGGCCGTAACGCTCCCGCCGCTCGGCCACCTGGCCCGAGGTCAGGCCGCCCACCGGGTCGGTGTCCAGCTGCGCTGTTATGGCCGCAGTGTCCTGCGACCACCACTTCTCGGATTCAGTCGAGTGTGGGGCTGTCGATGCACCTCTCTCACGTTGGATCGCCCCATCCTATTACGACGCTCGCTGAGTGATGAAAACCTCACCGCGGGACGCCGCGACGGCCTCCTCTGTCGAGTGCTACACGGATCCTTCCGAAACTGAAGTGCCCTGGCCCAAGGGTTTGGTCATGGGCCTATGGAAGGAGTCTGAGGTGGTCGGTTGTCAGTCGCCTCGGTCCCACCAATCGAGCACCCGTAGCGCACGAAGCGTTGACCAACGACCGGGGCCACGGGTCTCCATCTTGAACCAATACCGGCCCGGGTAGCTTCGATAGACCGGCCAGGCCCCATCGGAACGTTGAGCGTGTCGTATGCCCTCGATGGCGTCGGTCAACCTTTCGTCTTGTGGTGCGCCGGCAGCTCGAAAGTGCTCCAAGCCGCGCATGATGTCAAAATGCCACTGAGGCGGGAACGGGAACCGGGCAAACGCCGGATTGAACACCTCGCCAGTCCGGTGTGACTTGTACAGGCGGTGGTTGAGAAAGAATTCGCGACCCGTTGCGAGTGCGTTATCGACATCAGCGAGTCCGTCCGAATCCCGATAGGCGAGGAGAGCCTCGAGGACGCTGATCGAGGTGTGAAACGAGCCGTGGTGGGAACCGCTGCGGATCGACTCACAGTTCCAGCCGCCGTCGTGAAGTTGTTCTGAAACCAGCCACTCGACCGTTTGATCCACTCGAGGATCGGCCAGCCCGAAGGAACGAGCCAGGAATACCATCATTGCCGTGATACAGGTCTCGGGTTCGCGGATGGTTTTCGCCAGGTTGATCCCGCCGTCGTAGAAGTGGGCATCGGCCCAGAGCCGCTCACAGCCTAGGAGTGCTTGCGGATTGCCCGATTCCAATCCGAGCCGTTCCAAGAGGAGAAGTGTGTATGTGGTTGAGGTCCATTTGGGGCTGTACAGAGCGCCTGCCCACAGCCCATCGGGGTCCTGATTTCTGAGTAGCTCCGCACCCCAGCCCTCCTTGGATACCAAGCGACGCTGTTCTGCAACTTGTGCCGGAGCGGCGTGGGTTAGATCTGAGAGAACCTGCCAACGAACCGCAGGATCACCCGACAGCAGCCACGCCCACAGCTGGCGTCGCTTCTGGTCGGCGTACTCGATTGCGCCAACGGATTCTTTGACCGGCACGGTTGCTCCCACGTTTGGAGACCTGATCGTTGGCCTCACCTTGCGCGAGATCGGCCGGGCTTGTAAGTGACGAAGGTCCCGTTTTCAAAAGGGCTCTCCGGGCTCTCGGACGGTACTTCGGCCCGCTCGGCTCGGTTGTGGTCTACCGGTTCCAGATGCTGAGGGAGGTAAGCGTCGTATGTGGCATATTGAAAAGGTGGTCTGACTCGAACGTGCAGTTGCCAAGGTCTGGACCAAACGTTTCAACAACAGGGCTTCCGCCTCTGCACAAGGACGTTTGGTTCATGACTATGTCGAGGTAGGCCAGCCGGACCGACAATGGCGGTTTGGCGTTCTTTGGTATTGAACCCTGGGAAGGAACATGAATGAAACACTCGCCCAACGACGATCGAGCCGGTCTACGAGCTCAGCACCAAGAACTTCTCAGACAGACGGTCGGTCGTCTCGAGAGCGAGTTCTCCAAGCACTTCACCACCGACACACTGGAGCACTACGTACAGGACTCCTATCAGGAGCTTGCCAGTAAGGCTCAGGTGCTCACTCACATCCCGAGCTTTGTCGAACGATTCGCCTTTGATCGTCTCCGTGCGCTCGCCAAGACATCGGAGGACCCGGTTGCGATTTCGCCCGACGTGCTTTTCGTGTGCGAGCGCAACGACGCTGCCTCACAGATGGCGGCGGCATTTTTCAACCGATCCACCGGGGGACGAGCAAATGCTCGATCGGCTGGCCGTCAGCCCGCCGGTCAGATGGCCGAAGCGGCCATCTCGGCCATGCACGAGATCGGAATTGATCTGCTCGGTAGTTTCCCGAAGCCCGTTACCCCAGAAATCGAGGCTGCATCCGACATCATCGTCACCATGGATGCCCACGATGATGTGGTGGTCCTCGATGGCAAACATTTCGAGGCATGGGAGCTGCCTCACCCATCGACCGACGATCTCGATTCCTTTCGCACGCTTCGAGACGAGATCGATGACCGTGTGCGCGATCTCATCGACCGCCTTGTCCCCAATGGTGTTCGCAAGCCGCGGTCGGCATTCGACCTCGACCTGAAAGAACTACGTCTGGCCTTGACGCTGATGACGAGACGGGTCGTGGAACTGGCTCAACGACTGGGGCCTGCGGTTCTCGAGTCCGACACGCTCGCCCTCAAGGCGATCATCGATGAGGACAATGTTATTGACGCGATGGACGCCGAACTCACAACGCACGTCTTCGAATTGATAGCGCTACGCCAGCCGGTCGCTCGGGATCTCCGAGCGATTCTTGCGATCTATGACACGAGCCTCCATCTCGAGCGGATTGCCGATTGCCTGGTGGATGCCGCGACGGCTGCTCTTGGCGTAGGAGTGGTGCTTCCTTCGGAATTGTCGGAGATGTCGGATCGGGTTGCAGAGTCTGCCGAGCTGGCAATACATGCGCTCCGGGAGGGAAGCGTTGAAGAGGCCTATCAAGTGGCGACGCAGGTCCGAATCGTCGACCAGACAAGACGTCAACTTCTGGAAAAGCTCATGGACAGTGGAGCCTCGGTAGACAGAAAGGCGGCTCTGGCCGCCGATCATGCTTCCATCGCACTGAAACGGGCTGCCGAGCATGCGCTTGACATCGCCGAGCTGACATTGTTTGCCGTCAAGGGAGAACGGATTGAACTGAACCGTTGAGCGGCCCTTTCATCGCTTGACCCTGTTGGCGGAATCGATTGCCCGGAGTTCGGGCCCAAATGCTCTCCCCAGAAGGCTGGGAGTGATGCGCAATGGAGATGTGATCACCTCGAGCCTTCTTCGTCGTTACCGTCGGTTGTTGCTCAACGTGTTTCTGGCGTCGATCGCTGTCAACGCGGTGCTCGGAATCTGGGCGCTCCTGATCGATGACTTCGGGGAAACCCAAGGAAAGGTTGTTGGCACCAGTTTCCTGGTGTCGGCGATGATGTTGAGCATTCTCGTGAACGGCTCCCCTCTGGAGAAACGGGTGATCTGGCCGGTTCCGGTGCTCGCCGCCGCCAGTGCTGGCTTGGGGTTTGTGTTGTTCATAGCGGCGATTTGGCTCGAACCCGATGTAGACAACTTGATGAAACTGGTGCTCTCGGCGCTGGTCGTGGGCGGAGGTGGGACCCTTGCGGGCTTGCTTCAGCTGTTCCCCTTACGCACCGTCCATGAACTTCTCAGACGGGCCAATCAGGCCGTGATCGCCCTGTTGGTTTTCTCCACCGTCACATGGATTTGGCTCGAGATCGACCAAGGATGGTTCGCCCGCTACGTCGGAGTGCTCAGTGTGCTGGTTGCCGCAATGACACTGGCACTACCGGCTCTGTCCAAGTTCCTTCCGCCCGAGACAACTCCTAGCACCGGTCACGCCGCGGTTCGGTTCTGTCCGTCATGTGGTCAGCCGCTCGCAAGAGACCGAGATGACGTCCACGCCCAGACCGAATGCAAACAATGTGGCGTTCACTTCGTGGTATCGGTGGAGCCGCTTTCAGCAACCGCTGTTCGAGGCGTTGGAACAGGCAACTAGAGCCCTTGGACCCTTGGGCTCTTGCACGGCCGCGGGCGATGCTTGGTCAATGGAACCAGCACATCGAACGGCGGTGATGCTTGACCTCGGGGGACTTGGCAAGCTCATCGACGAGCTGATCGACCGAGGATTTGAGGTCTGGGCTCCGGTAGTACAGGACGGTGTGATCGGTCACGACCGGATTGAATCCGTGGACGAGTTGCCTCTGGGCTGGACCGACGAACAGGCCCCCGGTCGATATCGCCTGGTCCCTAGATCAGACGCGTCGCGATTCGGCTATGCGGTGGGCCCACAGTCGTGGAAAGAACTGCTTCAGCCGGCACGGACCAGGGTATGGACCATGACCCGTGACGAGTCCGGATCGCTGAACATTCGGATGGCTCGGAACGAGGGCGTGCCGAGGGCGTTCCTGGGGGTTCGCCCCTGCGAGATGGCAGCCATGTTCAAACAGGATCGGGTCCTGCGCGAAGGCCCACATGTCGACCCCAGCTACGACGCCCTCCGTTCCGCGGCACTCATCATTGCTGTCAACTGCACCGACCCAGCTGCCACTTGTTTTTGCCCGTCGATGGGGACAGGTCCAGCTGCAGGGTCAGGCCATGATCTGGCGTTGACCGAACTGGTTGATGGAGAGTTGGTCCGCTTCGTTGTCGACGTCGGATCTGACCGAGGGGCTGAGATCCTCGATGCTGTTGAGAAACGCGGCGCCAGCGACGTCGATATCCAGGCTGCCCGGGCCGTTGTCGAGGCGGCGGAAGCGGTCATCACCAGGACCCTCGACGCCGAGGGTGTCCGCGACCGGCTCTACCAGAATCTCGAAAGTGACTCTTGGGATAACATCGCTGACCGCTGCCTCACCTGTGCCAACTGCACATTGGCGTGCCCGACGTGTTTCTGCACGAACCTCGAAGATGTCACCGATTTGAGCGGTGACAACACCGATCGCTGGCGGGTGTGGGATTCATGCTTCAGTCTCGAGTATTCCCACCTCGGGCCTGGTCCACATCGAGCTTCGACGAAGTCCCGGTATCGGCAGTGGTTGGTGCACAAACTGGCCAGTTGGATCGATCAGTTCGACGAGTCGGGTTGCGTCGGATGCGGCCGGTGCATCACCTGGTGCCCTGTCGGGATCGACTTCACGGCCGAAATCCCGCGATTCGGCGAGTCGACAGCTCAGGGGAAGACGAGTTGAGTCTCGGCGAGACAACACCCGCTGAGCAAGTAGTGCTGTCACCGCTACTGATTCCTCGCCCGTACGTCGTAGCGTCCAAGGCGCTCGTCAGTCCTGAAACCTGGACACTCGACCTCGTGCCGGTGGAGGGGGTGCTGCCCGACTTTCTTCCAGCCCAGTGCAGCATGCTCGGGGCCTTTGGGGTCGGCGAGGCCGCCATCTCCATCAGCTCGCCGATGTCGGTTCGCACCCATCACGAGTACACGATCCGCAACGCCGGTCCGATCACGGCTGCGTTGGTCGATACTCCGGTTGGTGGTGTTGTCACCGTTCGGGGGCCATTTGGTGAGCCGTGGCCACTGGAGGATTTGGTTACGAGTTCGCTGCTGATAGTCGCCGGTGGCCTCGGCCTTGCGCCGCTGCGAGCCGCGATCGCCGCCGCCGTCGAGCAACGTTTCGATCGTCTGGTCATACTGGTCGGAGCCAGAAGCCCGGAGGAGATTCTCTACAGCGAGGACTTCGAGCTGTGGAGGAATGCTGGTGCAGAAGTACACACGATCTTGGACTCAGCATCGCAAGGGTGGACCGGACCCACAGGTTTGGTGACCGATCTGGCCGGCGGAACAACTGGTGTTCAGATGGATTGGACAGACACGACCGCTTTTGTGTGCGGACCCGACGTGATGATGCATTTCACCGCGAAGCGGCTCGTTGAGCTCGGGATGCCCCGGTCGCATATGTGGCTCACACTTGAACGAAATATGCAATGTGGCAACGCTCTTTGTGGCCATTGCCAAATGGGCCCTGTGATCGTGTGTCGGGATGGTCCGGTTGTCAATTACGAGCGCATCGAGCCTTTCCATTGGATCAAAGAACTGTGAAGGGACGGGTCGTATGAGTGGTGTCACAACCAACCCCACGCTGGCTGTGTGGAAGTTCGCCTCCTGCGATGGATGCCAGCTCAGTCTGCTCGACTGTGAAGATGAGCTACTCGCGGTAGCGGGCCGGATCGACATCGCCTACTTCCCGGAGGCATCCAGCGCGATGGCCGACGGACCCTACGACGTCTCTCTGGTAGAAGGGTCCATCTCCACCGCACACGATGAACGCAGGATTCACGAGATCCGCAAGAACTCCCGAACTCTGATCACAATCGGTGCGTGCGCTACCGCAGGTGGAATACAAGCGCTCCGCAACGGAAACGATGTTTCTGAATTCCTACGCATTGTGTATCCCGAGCCTGGCTTCATTTCGACGCTTGCCACCTCAACCCCTGTTTCTGATCATGTGGCGGTCGATTTCGAGCTGCGGGGTTGCCCCATCGACCGAGGACAATTGGTGGAGGTGATCGCAGCTCATCTTGGTGGTCGACCACCCCGGATCCCCACTACTTCGGTGTGCGTGGAGTGCAAAGCGCGGGGTACGCCATGTGTGATGGTGGCTCATGGAATACCATGCCTGGGGCCCGTGACCCAGGGCGGCTGCCACGCTCTGTGCCCCGCCTATGACCGAGGTTGTTATGGCTGCTTCGGACCGATGGAAAGCCCCAATACCAGCTCGCTGGCCGAGCAGTTCGTACAGCTCGGTCTCTCCGATGAGTCGATCGGCCGCCTGTTCCGGAGCTACAACGGGTGGGCCGAGGCGTTCCGTAGCGAGGCCGATCTGAGGGAGTCCCCATGACTCACGAGAATGTCGATCTTCATGTGCCGGTGCTGGCCCGGGTCGAAGGTGAGGGCGCCATGCACGTGAAGGTTGTCGACGGGCAAGTGAGCGATATCCGGCTCGAAATCTATGAACCCCCCCGCTTTTTCGAGGCGTTCCTCAAAGGACGACACTTCTCCGAGCCGGCCGATATCACCGCCCGTATCTGCGGAATCTGTCCCGTCGCTTATCAGATGAGCGCCACCCATGCCATGGAACGCCTAGCGGGGGTCAAGGTCGAGGGCCAGCTGCGGGAGCTTCGCAGACTCCTGTACTGCGGCGAGTGGATCGAAAGTCACGTTCTGCACATCGGTTTTCTGCACGCACCGGACTTCCTCGGGTATCACTCCGGCATAGCGATTGCCGCCGATTTCCCCGAGATGGTGGAATCGGTGCTGCAGCTGAAGAAGACCGGCAACCAGATCATGGAAGTTCTCGGAGGGCGACCCATCCACCCGGTGAACATCCGCAACGGTGGCTTCTATCGTGTCCCCTCACGCAAGGATCTCGACGAGCTCGTTGCCCCCCTCGAGCAGGCGCGAGAGATCTGTATCGACCTCATTCGGTGGACCGCCGGATTCGACTTTCCTGATCTGGAACAGGACTACGAGTTCGTGTCGCTTCGGCACCCCGACGAGTATCCCTTCAACGAAGGCCGGATTGTGTCGAACCGAGGGCTCGACATCGACGCATCAGACTTCGAGAAGTCCGCCACCGAAGAGCAAGTAGCTCATTCAACTGCCCTGCATTCTCGTCTCAGTTCTGGTGGCAGGTATCACGTTGGAGCCCTCGCTCGCTACGCCAACAACTTCGATCTTCTCACCGACGCTGCCAAGGACCTTGCGTTGGAAGTGGGACTGGGTCCATTGGTGAGGAACCCGTTCAAGAGCATCGTGGTTCGCAGCATCGAAACGTTGTATGCCATCGATGAAGCTCTGCGCGTCATCGACGGCTACCGAGTCCCCACTGCGCCCTTCGTGGAGGTACCTGAGACCGCCGGCATCGGTTGGGCAGCGACCGAAGCGCCCCGAGGTCTGCTGTACCACCGCTACGAAACTGATGAGAACGGCATGATCACGAGCGCCCGCATCGTCCCTCCGACCGCTCAGAATCAGCCGACCATCGAATCGGATCTACATCAGTTCGTGTCGGCCAACCTTCACCTCGACCTCGATGAGCTGGAACGGCGCTGCGAGCAGACGATCCGAAACTACGACCCCTGTATCTCCTGCGCAACTCACTTCCTGCGGCTGACGATCGAACACGAGTAGCTCGTGAGCGGATCTCTGGCAGCCCACACTCACCTGGTGGTCGGCGTTGGCAACCCGAATCGGGGTGATGATGCGGTCGGGCCGCTCGTCGTCGAGGCGGTACGCGAACGGCTCGGCGCAGCATCGAATCGGCTCGACACCATCGTGATCATCGGTGACCTCCTCGATCTTGTGCTGGCGTTCAACAGTGAGCAAGACGTAGTAGTCGTGGACGCCATGGTGGGCGAGGGCGAGCCGGGAACGATTCGGGAAACGGATGCACTCGATGACCTTCCACTTCCCGAGCCCGCAGTGTCGAGCCATGGAATCGGCATTGCGGAAGCTGTGGAACTGGCACGCATTCTCGAACGACTTCCTCGATCTCTGTTAGTTATCGCAGTCCAAGCAAAGACCTTCGGCCATTTCGAACCGCCTAGCCCGGAGGTTTCGGCGGCAGTTCCTGTGGTAGCGGACCGGATCATCGAACGGTTCGGGGGTTGACGGCCACAAAGGACTTCTGGGTCTAGTCGGTGACTGGACTTTGGTTCACGCTCGGATCATGAAGCGATTTCGTCGACACTTTGGGTTTATTGGGTTGGGCACGTTGCTCATCGTTCTTGTTGCCTGCGGTGCAGAGCCAGTCGAACTCGACAGCAACGACTCCGGTTCGGAATTGAAGCTAAATGTCGGTGACGAGTTTTTCGTCGAACTCGAATCCAACCCGTCGACCGGGTACTCATGGGAGCTTTTCGATTCCACCAGCATCCCGATGGTTCAGCTGCGCTCATCGGTGTACGTTGCTCCGGATTCCGACCTCGTTGGGGTGGCAGGCACCCAGACATTCAGATTCGAGGCGGTCGAGTTTGGTGCCGGCGTAGTCCGGCTGGAGTACATCCGGACCTTCGACGATGTCATCATCCCGGACAAGATCGTTGAGTACGTTGTGATTGTCGACGGGGCGGCTTGGCCGCCTGACCGACCACAACCGTCGACCACCACCGTCGCCGCGCCCGAACCCAGCTCAAGCACTTCGGAGCCGACTCCGACCGTTCCGCTGCCTATTCCGGTTCGAGTGGCCGACTTGTTTGACGGTGAAGGAGCCAGACAAGCGATGGTCGACGGGTTTGTGGTGTGGGACGACGTGAGCGCACGACTCTGTGACGTCCTGATGGAGTCGTTCCCACCCCAATGCGGATCACCCTGGGTTGTCATCGCCAATCCCGGATCGCTAATTGATCCGCTGGAATCAGCCCAGGGTGTGCGGTGGACACAAGGTGTCGCATCGATCGAGGGCTACTTCGACGGCGATCGTTTGGTTGTTGGCACCGATCCCTTGGTCGTCGAGCCGACCGACGATGACGTTGCGTTGGTCGAAGCATTCGTTGCGTTTGCTCAATCGCCGGCTCCCGACAGCGCCTCGAAGCTTCCCTTCGCCGACGCCGTGGCGCTCGGGCTGGGTTCGGACATCCAGACAACGATCTCCAATTCTGAGCTCGGCGATCCCGCCAGCTGGGTTCTCGATACTGAAGAGTTCCGAGCGTACGCGGACCATTCTCCGCCCTCGAACTGGTCAAGCAACCGGTGAAGATTCTCCTCGGCCAACATGCTCGCTGCGTTGGAGCTCCCGTCGCAGCGCCCTCGGGTTTCGCAGAAGCCCTCCGGATCAGTGTTCAACCTGAGGTCGCGACGAGCTGCCTTGAATGGTGGACCGTTGATTTGTTCCTCGGTGACGACGGGACAATCGGCGCAGTGACCCTTGATCTGTACGGACCCTGACACGTGTCAGAAATCGTTATCGTTTCGTGCGATGAGAACCGTTGAAGAAATCGCCGCCGCCCGAGCACAACTCGAGGCTTCGATGCCTGGCTACCGGTCGCCAGCAGCGTTCGGGATCGGTATCTCGACTGTCGGGCCCAGTGGGGCGACTCTCGACGTGTGGTATCCGCACGTGAATGTCGGCCAGGACAACTATCCCGCTGCGGTTGCGGCCAAGGTCCTCGGTTACACCTCCGATACACGCACCTACGCACTCTCACCGACCGATCTGGATGCGATGATCGCAGAAATACAAGCTGCGGAGGCGGTCGAGGTTCCCCACCCGAATCTGAGCTCGTGGCGAGCCCTTCGTGAGATCGTCCTCGCCCCGGCTCATGGTGGCGATCGGCAGCTGGTAGCTGCCTTCATCGGCTCGCTCGATGATGCACCGGTCGATCCGGTGGACGGTTATCTGAGGTTGCACATGCTCAGCAACCGGGCCGTGGCGCCGCACGGGGTCAAGATGGATGGCATCTTCGGTGTTCTGACCAACTGTGTTTGGACCAACTTCGGTCCCTTCGAGGTCGACGACTTCCCGACCGCCAAAGCTCGCCTCACCGCCGAGGGCCACACGGTCCATGTTCGCTTGGTAGACAAGTTCCCCGCAATGCTCGATTACGTGGTGCCGGCTGGCGTGCGTATTGGCGACGGAAATCGGGTGCGGCTGGGCGCTCACCTCGCTTCGGGCACCACAGTTATGCACGAGGGCTTCTGCAACTTCAATGCGGGAACGCTGGGGGCGTCGATGGTGGAGGGGCGTATCTCCGCCGGTGTCGTAGTCGGCGACGGATCCGACATCGGTGGTGGTGCGTCAATCATGGGCACGCTTTCCGGCGGCGGTTCCGACGTGATAAGCATCGGCAAGAACTGTCTGCTCGGAGCAAACTCGGGCCTCGGGATCTCACTGGGTGATGACTGCATCGTGGAGGCCGGGCTGTACCTCACGGCTGGGACGCAGGTATCCATGCCCGACGGCACGATCGCTAAGGCCCGGGAAGCTCTCGGGTGCGAGCGGTCTGTTGTTCCGTAGGAACTCCCGCAGCGGCGAAGTAGAGGCCAAGGCCCGCACCGACGCGGCCAGCTGGCAGGGTCTCAACGACGCGCTGCATGACAACTGACCAGGCTCTCGCACGAAGAGGGCGGAAGCATCTGGTCACTCTCAGAGCTCGCGCGCATGGTTCTTACCAGCCTCGTTGGATTCTGGAGCTCAACTCGCTGGATTGTCACGCCATCAGCTGACGTGCTGGGACCGGTCCAAACCTGACCGATTCCGACCGCACCGTTCTCAGGCCAAGAGTGTCTGACAAAGCGACTCCAGGACTCCCGGTTCGCTCATGATGGTGTCGGTCACGATGCAGCGCATTCCCAGCGCTTCGATCTCTGGGGCGAGGGCAGAATCGACGGTGTCGATCACCATCGTTCCGCAGATATCGGAGTAGTGGCTCGCCACTCCCACGGCTGAGCACTCCATACCGAATTCGGTCATCAGTCGTGCGGCTGGACCCTTCAGCGCTTCACCGCCGATGATGGGGGAGACGCCGATTACGTCGTCACGACGAATTGCGAGACGTTGGCGGATCCCACCAACCGCCAACACGGGGTCGATGCTCACCAGCGGATTCGATGGTGCAATGACGATCCGGTCGGCTTGTTCGAGGGCAGTAACGACGTTGCTGGTCTCGATCGCCGTTCCGACGCCGTCGAACCGAATCCCTGTCACCGGCACGCTGTGCTGCCGGGCGACAAAGTAGTCCTGAAAGCTGATCTCGGTTCCCGTATCCGGTCCCTGGATCGTGACCATGGTGTGAATGGGATCGTCGCTGACCGGCAAGATGTCGAGGTCGAGATCCCATGCGGCCGAGAGTTCGCCGGTGATGGCTGTGAGCGTCGCCCCTTCGTGCAATCGCTGGGTTCGAAAGAGATGGGTTCCGAGATCCTTGTCGCCAAGGCTGAACCAGTCCTGCCCGCCGTAGCGGCCGAGCATGCCCATCGCTTGCCACGTTTCGCCCTCGAGCCCCCAGCCTCGTTCGGTGCTGACCGCATCGGCCAAGGTGTAGATGATCGTGTCTATGTCGGGTGAGATACACAGGCCATGCAGGACCATGTCGTCACCGACGTTGACGATGGCGGTGAGTTGTTCGACCTGTCGGTGAAACCCACGGAGGAGCCGAGCGGCACCAACACCTCCGCTGATCACGGCAACGTTCGAATCGATCATTTGAGAAACATAACCGGCGGGAAGTGAATGTCAGAGCGATCGGTTACCTGGACTATGGCATTCCTCCGATTTACCGCAGGTTTGGCTGCTGTTCTGCTCGTCGCCACGGCATGTTCGGCCGCATCAACGCCGAGCGCTGCCTCCGACGACGCAGCGGCGGGCGGCTCCTCGGCCGAGAGAGCTGATCCGATTCGCCCAAACGACAGCGACGCGGCTTTTGATCTCTCCGGCGGTGCTACTTCGGGCTCCAACGAAGCGGCGGTGCGGCCGGCTTCATTCGATGAGCTGTCGGACCGTGTGGCTCAGCTGGTCAGTGTGTGGGAAACGGATTGGTCTCGCACGACCATCGATCTCGAAGAACTCATCGCAGGAATCCCCCGTCCGGATCCTCGCGATGTGATCCCGCCGATCGACGAGCCTCAGTTCGAATCGACGTCGGCCGCTGCCGAGTGGCTCGATCCTGACGAACCCGGTGCCTTGGTCCAACTCAATGGGGAGGCCCGCTTCTATCCGCTGTCGATCATGACCCGGCACGAAATCGTGAACGACCGATTTGGGGACGTACCGGTGGCCGTCACCTTCTGCCCGCTGTGCAACACCGCGCTGGCGTTCGACCGGCGGATTGACGGCGAAGTGATTCGGCTCGGCGTATCGGGACTGCTGCGAAACAGCGACATGGTGATGTGGGACGACACCAGCACGAGTCTCTGGCAACAGATCACCGGAGAAGGGATAGCAGGTCGATTTGCGGGCAGCCAGCTGGATCTGGTCAACACACAGATCGTGAGCTTCTCCCAGTTCGCCGAGAACTTTCCTGAGGGTATGAGCTTGTCCCGAAACACCGGGTTCCGGATTGGTTATGGGGCGAATCCGTATGTCGGCTACTCGAGCTCAAGCAAGCCATTCCTGTTCGATGGCGTGCTGGATCCGCAATTTCCCCCATTGGAGCGAGTTGTGGGTGTGGTCGGGACCCTCGGCGACAAGAGTTATCCGTTCTCCCTCCTGGAGGCCGAAGTCGTCGTCAACGACAGGGTCGCCGGTCAATCGGTCGTGGTCTGGTGGGCACCTGGTACCCGGGATGCTCTCGATCAACGATCGATAGCCGACAGTCAGGCGATCGGCAGCGCCGTAGCCCACCAGCGTGTGCTCGCTGATGGCACTGAGCTCACGTTCAAACAGGGAGACATCGAGGCCACGTTCGTGGATAACGAGACCGGTTCTGCATGGAATCTGTTTGGCAGGGCTACCGGTGGAGAGTTGGAAGGGGAGCAGCTCCCCGCAATCAGCCATCGCAACGAGTTTTGGTTCGCATGGGCCGCCTTCTTCCCCGGCAGCCCCGTGTATGGCCAGTGATTTTGATCTAGTGGCCAACCGCAGAAGCCGACTGCCATCGTCGGCTCTGCGCAGGCGAAGTGAACGTTGTCAGCGCACCTCCGATCGAGAGTTGCGGCGTCGGTCCTGGGTCCGGATTGCGCGCTCCTCATCGCCAGTAACCCTGAGATAGCGTCCTACAGGTTTCACGAAATACGCGTATATACTATTATATACTCTTGTGATGACGTCGAAACAGCGAGCTGCGAGACAATCACATCGGTGGGGTCGTCTGCTCGCCATTGCGGCCAAGACTCATGGGTACGTGACGATCGAGAACGCCGGGTGCATCGGGTTCACAGCCGATCAGCTGGCACATCTGGTTCGAGTCGGTCAGCTGGAATCATCAAACCGGGGCGTCTACCGTGTGCCCTCCTATCCTTCGGACTGGATGTCGAAGCTGCAACGACAGTGCATCGGCGCCAAAGGGTACGTAAGCCACCTCAGCGCCGCCATGTTGTTCCAACTTGGAGCGCCGAACGATCTAACTCCGGGATTTGGTGAGGTCACCGTCCCGAAGCCCACGCGAAAGCGACTCGACGAAATCAAGCTCTACCGAGCGTCGGATTTCGGTGAGATCTCCAGCGTCGAGATCGATGGGCTGATCTGCACTTCCATCGATCGCACGCTGTGTGACATCGCTGCTATTCACCGGTTCGGGGTCTTCCAGGGTTGCTACAACATGGCAGTTCGTCGGAGGCTTATCACTTTTCGCAGGTTCGCAGCCGCAGCCCAAGGTGACAGGCGTCGTCGTGGGCGCAGCAGACTGAGGGAGGCGCTTCAGTCTGTCGGCGGTGACATAGTGCCACCCTCGGACTGGAGCCAGTGGGCGGTGGAGCGCCTCGTCGATGCGGGATTCCCTGAACCGCAGAAGGAGGTTGACCTCTATGACGTCCATGGTTTGTGGGTTGGTCGAGTTGATCTCTATTGGCCTGAGTTCAACCTGGTTGTGGAATTGGATGGTTGCGAGTTCCACTTCGATACGGCATCGTTCGAGTCGGATCGCTCCCGAGATGCCCGCTTGCTAGGCGTCGGCATTGCTGTTCTTCGATTTACGTGGTCACAATTCAACGACGGAGACTATTTCGAACGCTCTGTCCAAGGGGCGATTTCTCATCGTCAGCGGAACGAAGGGAGCGTTGTCAGTGCACAGCCGATTGAGCCGCGCGACATCGGTCCTAGGTCCGGATATCGCAACCTTCGGCGCCAATAACTCTGACATTGCGATCCCTCGCCGAGCGGGAAGGGCCCGCCGGGACAGCTCAGCGCGGTGGGTGGCTCATTTCCCATTCAACTAGTTCAAGGTCGGAGTCCACCATCATCGTGACCAGTTCTGGGAACGATGTCTTTCGTTCCCAGCCCAGAGTCTTCTCGGCCTTGGCTGGGTTCCCGATGAGCAGGTCGACCTCGGCGGGACGCATGAAACGCTGGTCCTGAACAACGTGGTCCTGCCAATTCAGGCCGACGTGCCCGAAAGCGAGTTCACAGAAATCCTGAACACTATGTGTTTCGTTGGTGGAGATCACGTAGTCGTCAGGTTCGTCCTGCTGGAGCATCAGCCACATCGCTTCGACGTAGTCGCCGGCATAGCCCCAGTCTCGCTGTGGGTCGAGATCGCCGAGACAGAGTTCGGTTTTCAAGCCATGTTTGATCTGGGCGACATGGTGTGTGATCTTCCGTGTGACGAACTCGAGCCCTCGACGTGGTGATTCATGGTTGAAGAGAATCCCGCTGCTGGCATGCATGCCATAGGACTCGCGGTAGTTGACCGTGATCCAATGTCCGTACACCTTGGCCACGCCGTAGGGGGAGCGAGGCCAGAAGGGGGTCTCCTCGGTTTGGGGAACTTGCTGTACCTTCCCGAACATCTCCGAGGAGCTGGCCTGGTAGAAACGGATATCGGGGTTGACGGTACGGACTGCATTGAGGAGACGGGTCACGCCGATCCCTGTGGTCTGGCCGGTGAGTTCTGGCTGCTGCCACGAAGTCTGCACAAACGATTGTGCCGCGAGGTTGTACAGCTCGTCAGGGTTGGATCGACGTAACACATCGTTGAGGCTGTTCTCATCGGCCAGGTCGCCCGGCAGGATTTCGATGTCGTCTTGAATGTGAGCGATACGTTCGAAGTTGAGCGTGCTCGACCGGCGGACCATGCCCGAAACCTCATAACCCTTGTCGAGGAGTAGCTCGGCGAGATAGGAGCCGTCTTGTCCTGTGATACCGGTGATGAGTGCTCGGCGTGTCATTGCTTCTCCTGTTGGGTGTCGGCAGCCTCGGCAGCCACAGTCACTCGGGCGTATGCCAAAACGTCGGCAAGTGTGTCCCGAAGGTCGATTTGGGGTTCCCAACCGGTTGCCGCCGCCAAACGGTCATAAGACCCTCTGTGCACCGCCAACTCGATCGGCCGGATCAAATCCGGATCTGTCATTGTAGGTATCGGCACGTTTGCCTGGGCGATCAGCATTCGGAGAACATCGGTCACTTGGGTGTCTTTGCCCGAGCAGATGTTGTAGGTCGTACCCGAGGTACCGTATTCGGCAAGCAGGCGGTAGGCGCGAACAACATCGCGCACATCCAGGAAGTCTCGGCGTGGACTCAGATCGCCGTGGGTAACGGTTCCGCCGCCTTCCCGTTCGCTTCTGGCGATCTTCAGAGCAAATGCAGCAGCAGCGTACTTGGGAGTCTGGCCAGGCCCGATGTGGTTGAAGGGTCTGGCAATCACAGTGTCGACACCAAACCCCCGGTTGAACTGTCGGGCGATCGCTTCGGCTGCCTCTTTCGACACTCCGTAGGGCGAACGGGGTTTCACCGGCGAGTCCTCGGTGAGTGGCAGTTCGTTGGGCGTGACGGTTCCGTAGACATCGGCGCTCGACACGACTATCACTCGAACTCCTTGGATCGGGCGGGCCCCTAGGAGAACGTTCATCGTCCCTTCTGCGTTCACTCTGAAGGCAGCATGGGGGTTCTGCCAGGATCCGCCGACATCGGCCCACCCGGCAAGGTGATACACCACATCAGGGCAGACCTCGGCGAAAAGGCCTTCCCACCCTGGAGTGTCGAGGAGATCGGGGCCGGTGACCGAGTTGATCCCTACTACCTCATCGCCGTTAGCATTGAGGTGTTCGACCAGATAGGGCCCTACGAACCCCGTCGCGCCAGTGACAATTGCTCTCACGGGCTCTGACACTAACCGCATCGCTGCGTACTACCCTTGAGCTGTTGTGACCGAGGGTGAGGACAACGTGGATCTGTCTGATCCCTTCACGCTGCCGTGGCCTCCCGACGACGGTGGGTTTTTCCAGCCTCTGGACGGCGAAATCGACCTCACCGATACCGCTTCCAGCGAACAGGCGGGCTATGCCGACGAAACGCTCGGACCAGCGTTTCTCGCCGATCGCCCCCAGGTTCATGCGATCGTGGTGGCCGAGCACGCTGATGCTCACCTAGCCGAAGTTCTCCGATGCCTGTCTGATCAGAGTTATGACCGGCTTGTGGTCACGGTTCTCAACGCGACTGGCGACAATTCTCTCGAGACCGACATCGGACGCCATCTTCGGTCCGCTCGATGGGTCGACATGCCACATGACCTCGGGTTCGCTGCGCTGGCGAACTGGGCGATCGAGAACGTGGATGAGACCGAGTCTCCATTCCTACTCTTCATCAACGACGACACCGCTCTTGCACCTGTCGCATTGTCCTATTTGGTGGACGAAATGTTCCGATCCAATGCGGGGATCGTCGGACCCAAGCTGGTCGATTGGAACGATCCGAGCAAACTGTTGGCCGTTGGCTTCGGTGCGGACCGGCGTGGCCGCAGAATCGACCTGATCGAAGAAGACGAGTTTGATCAGGATCAATACAGCTCCGTTTCTGACGTCTTCGTAATTCCGACCGGTGCGCAGCTCGTTCGCAGCGATCTCTTCAAGCATCTCGGGGGATTCGATCCGGTGATGAACGGAGAGAACGAAGATCTCGATTTCTGCTGGCGTGCTCACACCGTGGCAGCCCGTGTGATTGTCGTGCCACGAGCGAGCGCTCGTATTGCCGCACCAATACCGTCGAGGGCCCTCGACTTGCAGCAGTATCGCGAAAGGACCCGACATCGGCTCCGCACGCTTGGAGTCACCACCTCGCGGTGGGGGTTCCCTCGTGCGATGACGGCTGCGCTCGCAGCAATCATTCTCGTTTCGGTGGGAAACATGCTCCGGCTTCGACCCACATACGCACGAGCGGCCCTTGGAGCGATCCCCTGGAATCTTCGTCGCGTCACAGGGCTGCGCACCCGACGTCGGGAGCTCCGTGCCATCCGCCAAGTTGGCGACAGCGAGATCCATGCTCTGCAGAGCAGGATCGGTCCCTCGGTAGGGAGCCTTGTCGAGCAGTCGCTTCGGCCGACCGCCCGAATCTCAGAGTGGACCAGATCGTTCCGGCGGAGCCTGCTCGATGAGCGGCAGCGTGTCGGGTCAACCGTTGCCGCGTTCCTAGGGCTCTCCATCCTCATGATTGGGTTGGGGGTTTGGGATCTCATTGGCGACAACCCGGTGGTAGCCGGATCCAACCCGATCCTTCCCGAGGGTGGCGATCTTCTAGGACAGTGGTGGAGCGGATATCGACAAACCGGCCTTGGTGCGGCCACGGCGAGTCCACTCGCTTTCGTTGCCCTTGGGCTTCTCGCTCTGGTGTTCGCATGGTCGCCGGCAACGCTGTACCTTCTGCTACTGGTCGGTCCGCTTGTGCTCGGGGCTATCGGTACCTTTCGGCTGGTACGTCCTCTGGGTGGGCCGCGGTCGGCAGCGATCGCCACCGCAATCGCAGTCGCAAACCCGCTCACTGCAGAAGCATTCGCAGCGGCTCGGTGGGAAACACTGGTTCTGTGGGCCTTCGCACCCTTTCTGCTGATTTCTACGGCTCGGCTGGCGGGGCTCGAGGCTTGGAGCACAAGGGCCCGTCCGCTGCCCGCCCGAGTGGTGCGCTATGGAGTGCTGACCGCAGTAGCGGCCTCGTTCGCGCCGGCTGCTGTGTTTGTAGCACTCCTCTCTGCGCTTTCAGTAGTCCTGCTCGGACTGGTTACGGGCCGTCTATTCCGTATCGGCTACGGAGCGGCCGGTGCTGCCGCCGCCGTCATACTTCCGGCGGTGTTGAACTTGCGATTCGCCCGCGAGGTTGTGTCCGGTGACGGTTGGAACTGGATCGTCGGAAATCCTTCACCGGAGGAATCCATCGACGGCTTCGCTGAGCTTCTGCAGTTCGCACCCGGCCGGTCGAGCGGATCTTGGCTGACGTGGGGTCTGATCGCGGCGGCCAGCCTCGGGCTTCTGTTTGGCAGGAAGGGCAGGTTTGAAGCCGCGATCCTGGGTTGGATCGCTGCCACTGTAGGTTTCGTTGTCGCCTGGATTGCCACGAGTTCATATCAGGGACTCGCTGTTCCTGGCGCAGATGCAATTCTGACCCTCTCGGCAGCGGGATTGGCGCTCGGTGTGGGCGTATCGGTTCGTTCGGTCCAGATAGACCTGAAGCGGTATGGCTATGGGTGGCGACAGTTCGCCACCCTGGCTGCGATGGTTGGAGGTGCGGCGGTTCTACTGCTTGGCTTTGGCAAAGCCCTCGATGGTCGCCACGGCCATCCGGAGGTCGGCTACGCCGAAATCACCTCCCTCCTTGGCTCAGAAGCTGCCGAGAGTCGCATTCTGTGGCTGGGGGATCCGCGGGTAATGTCAGCCGACACATCTGCTTCAGCGGATGGCGGAGTCTCGTTTGCGATCACAAACGGCGGCACAACGACGATCCAGGACCGGTTCCTGCCAAAAGATCCCCAGGTCAATGGAAACGTCGGCGCGTTGATCGACGTCGCTGTCTCCGGTGACACTGTACGGCTGGGCCGTTTGCTGGCGCCGTTTGGGATCGACTATGTCATCTTCCAACCCCAGTTGGGCCCGGCCCCCTACGAAGGGCCTAGCTTCGAGATCGACCCGGCACTTGCTCGGGCCCTGGATGACCAGCTTGACCTCCGCCGACAGGCCGGAACCTTGAACCTACTGGTCTTCAGAAACGAAGCTTCCAGTGGATCATCGCTGGTTGTCGACGATTCCTTCGACGAGGCCGCGTCAACCGTTGTCGATCTTCTCGACATCGATCTGAGCACAACGAGATCTCTGGATCCTTCGAGAACTTCAGCTACATCGCTCGACTTCGATCCAGACCCCTCCCTACGCCCGGGGGATCGGATCCTCATCGCCCAACCCGCTCAGGGTTGGCAAGCCACCGGTGGTGCGGGAGCAGTCGTGGAAACCGTGGGAGGACTGACCCTTCTGAGGATCGATGATCCGACGGTCAAATTCGGGATTTCCTATGGGCCGTCGACATCCTGGTGGGCTTGGGCCGTGTTTCAGGCCCTTATGGTCCTAGGGGCGGTCGTTGTTTCAGCTCTGTCCAGCGAGGACCCCACGTCCAACGATAATGAGGGTCCGACCCTGGATCTTCGCTCGGACCATCAGATTGCCCGCGAGCTGGAAATCGAGGAGTTCGAGCGCGAACCCGTTGGGGATTCGACGTGAAAACGTTTCAACGATGGCCTCTTGTAGGTGCCCTCGGAGCTCTGCTGCTCGGAGCGGTGCTGCTTGATCGAGTTCCAGACTCGCTGCCTCCCCAGCTTCAGCCGACCCAGACAGCGATTCTTCGAAGCGCCATCGGAAACCCGGCCCCGCTCACGACCTCGTGGTATTGCCCGATCGGATCCAGCGCTCCGGGGGGATACGGCAACCACATCATCAACGTCTCGAACGTGTCGCCGGACAACGCCACGGCCAGGGTGTCGGTCATGACCGACACCGGTCCAGGTCCCACCATTCGGATCGAAATCGATGCGTACCAGACACAATCGGTCGACTTGAGCTCGGTTGACTCCTCGCCGAACGCTGCCGCGGTTGTAGAGATCGTTGGTGGTCGGGGCGTTGTAGGCCACGACATCGAAACGGCATTTGGGACATCATCTGGTCCATGCGCGACCACCGTGAATGGTGACTGGTATTTCGCCAGCGGCAGCACCCGTCGCGATTCGGATCAGTTCGTGGCGCTGCTGAACCCCTTTGGCGAGGACGTTGTTCTCGACGTGACATTCCGAACCGCAACGCGAGAGCGACGGCCCGAGGACCTGTCTTCGTTGGTTGTCCGCGGTCGCACAGTCAAGGTGATCAACGTTTCCGACTACGTTTCGATCGAGCCAGTCGTAGCCACAACTGTGACCGCAGTCCAGGGTCGGGTGGTTGCCGAGCAACTACAAGTGGCAAACGGCGAACTCGGACCTGAGGGCGCCGCGCTTGTCTTGGGCACTCCTGCGCCGGCGACGGATTGGACCTTGCCGGCAGGCCGAGTAAGTGCCGAGGCCGACCATCAGCTGGTGATTCACAACCCAAGTGGCCAGCAGGCCGAACTCGAGCTGTACTTCGACCTGTCCACAACCGACCGTCGTGCATCGTATGGCCTGAACTCGATCGACTTGACAGTACAGCCGGGTCGATTCGAGTCCCTTGATCTAGCCGACCTGATAGGCGCACTGGAAATCCCTTTGCCACTCGAGATCGGTCTACGGGTTGTCAGCGTCAATGAGGTTCCGGTCGTGGTTTCCCGCTCCCAACTCCACCCGTTGGTCGATAATTCGCTGGTCGGTGCCGAAGACAGCGGTGCAACCGTCGAAGTGGCCGGCTCCGATCAAGCAGCGGGGGTCGACGCTGCAGAGGCGGTAGTGACCATAGACCCGTCGACCATAGAGCGGCGAGATCCGCTCGGTGGCAACCTCGTGCGGCAGGAAACCGACGACGAGGAGGATATTTCGATCGACGATCTGGTGCCCGACACCGCCACTCTGGTGCTCGACGATCTTGCCCAGCCGACGGCGACCACTGGTCTGGCAGTGAGCAACGGAAGCTCGGTGGCATCTGACTCGTGGGTAGTTCCGTACACAAGGTTTGAACCCGATGGCGCCACGGTTCTTCTCATAACCGCGAGCGGCGATGCGCTGGTCGAGATCCGAGGCATGGTCGAGGGTCGATTGCTCGAACCCGAGCGTGTTTTGGTCGATGGTCAGACCCGACGGGTTGTACCTCTTGTTCTTCCGGTCCTACACACTGCCCTGTTGATCTCGAGCGATGCGCCCATCTCGATCGAGATTCAAACGGTGGCCGATGGCGTCGTCACGGTTACGGGAGCGGTTCCCGTCGTCGATCGCTGATGCTTCTGCGACTCGCGATCCTGCTGTGTCTCACGGTCTTGGCGATCATCGTCGCTGTGGCCCTGCAACGGAGGCGCAGCGAGCCGCCGTCATCACCGAGTTATCGAGCAGTCAGTGAAATCGACCGCAGTGAGTTCGCCCATCCGGAGGAACCGACACTGGTCGTGATGTTCGGATCCACAACGTGCGACACCTGCCCGATTGTCTGGGAAACCATCGAGTCGATCGGCGCGCCAGCCGAGCGTGTGGATGTACAAACGGACCCAAAGCGGCACCAGCGGTACCGTATCGATGGTGTACCCACGACCGTGATTGCGGACCGCGCTGGTGTTGTGGCGAGGACCTTCTTTGGTCCCCTCAGCAAAGCCCAGATCGAAGAGGCACTCCGCCAGATGAACTGACTCGTGCACCACAGGGAGGGGACTTCCGTTCGAAGACAGGCGTAGGACGGTCAGTTGTTGTCGTTGCTTTCACGCACCATCGAACCGGTGAGTTCTTCGCCTCCACCGGGTGAGCTCACACCGACTCCATCGACGGTCTCTGGTTCGATCGACGCCGCAGCGGGATTATCTTGGGCCAGTGTGATCAGGCGATCAACTTCAGCGCCGCTGACAGTCTCGTGCTCGAGCAGGCTCCGGGCGATCAGGTTTAGAGCGCCTCGTTTGCTGTTCAACAGCTCTGCGGAGCGGTCTTCCATCTCCATCAGGATCTTGCGGGTTTCGGTGTCGACGAGTTCTGCAGTTCGCTCGGAGTATTCCCTAGTGGACATCCCGTCGCCGAGGAACACCGGAGCGTTGTCGCTGAGACTCATCGGGCCGATGGCCTCGCTCATGCCCCATTCGGTCACCATACGGCGAGCCATCTGAGTTGCCTGTCGCAGGTCATCGGAGGCACCGCTGGACACTTCGCCGAACACGATCTTCTCGGCGTTACGTCCGCCAAGCGCCATGACGATCCGGTCCTCGGCCTCTTGTTGTTCGAGCTTGTGACGGTCGCCCTCGGGCAGGGTCATCGTGACCCCCAGCGCCATGCCGGTCGGAATGATTGTGACCTTGTGCACGGGGTCATGGGTTGGCAGCGCGGCGGCACACAGGGCGTGCCCTGCCTCGTGGTAGGCGGTACGTTCGAGTTCTTCGGGCGAGCGAACCATCGATTCGCGCTCGATACCGATCAGCACACGATCGCGAGCCTGATCAAAGTTGATCGAATGGATCTTGGCTTCGCCATGACGTACCGCAAACAGAGCGGCCTCGTTGACGAGGTTGGCCAGATCTGCACCCGACATCCCAGGGGTGCCTCGGGCGATCACATCGAGATCGACGTCATCAGCCATCTTCTTGTGCTTGGTGTGAACGGCCAGGATTGCCTTGCGGTCATTGAGCTCAGGGAGTGGAACAACGACCTGCCGGTCGAAACGGCCGGGACGAAGCAGCGCTGGATCGAGAATGTCAGGTCGGTTCGTGGCCGCCATCATCACGATGCCTTCGGTGGCTTCGAAGCCATCCATTTCGGACAACATCTGGTTGAGAGTTTGCTCGCGCTCGTCGTGGCCGCCACCCAATCCCGCGCCGCGTTTGCGACCTATGGAGTCGATTTCGTCGACGAAGATGATGGCTCGCCCCATTTTACGGGCCTCGGCGAAGAGGTCGCGAACCCGGCTGGCGCCGACGCCGACGAACATTTCCATGAAGTCTGAGCCGGTGACACTCATGAACGGAACCCCGGCTTCGCCTGCGACAGCTCGTGCGATCAGCGTCTTACCGGTGCCGGGAGGACCAACCAGAAGCACACCCTTGGGGATTCGAGCACCGATCTCACCGAACTTGCTGGGATGTTTCAAGAAGTCGACCACCTCTGTGATCTCTCTCTTCACGCCCTCATAACCAGCTACATCGGCAAAGGTGGTTCCGGGACGCTCAGTGCTGTAGGTCTTGGCCTTGGATCGGCCGATCGACATGATCCCACCCATCTGGCTCTGCTGGCGACGACTGATCCACCAGAAGAACAGAATGATGAGCCCGAGAGGGAGGAACAACGGCAGGATCGTGTTGGTGAACACGTTGCCGGTGCTGGTGTTGGGGCTGATCTTGATCCCACTGTCCACCAGCTTGTCCTGAGTGCCCTCGGGAATCTCACGGAGGCTGAACGTGCGGAAGATCTCGGGCGGTTCGCTGTTGGTGATGACTTCGATCTCGAAAGTGGCGTTGTTGTACTTGATCTCGGCGACTTCGCCTGAGTCGACCTTCGCAAGAAACTCGTCGTAGGAGATCTCGTTACTTGGGTTTGAGGTGCCGCCGCTGATGGCGACCACCAGCAGTGTGATCACAACCGCGCTCACCAACAGAATCGCCCAGCGCGGCATGCTTCCGTCGCTCTTGGCGCCAGGGAGGCGAGGGTTACGGCCGTTTTGGGGGGGAGGCAGATTCGGGCCTTTGTCTGACATGTAATCCAGCTTAGAGGTTGAGGTTGAAGTGTCGACGGTCGGGCGCCGGGTGAACGACGCCTGTCACAGGTACCGTCGGCGCATGCTGCCTGAGACTGAGCGGGTCGACAGACACAGTGTTCCGTGGACTCCGTGGGCTGCGCTCGGAATCTGGGTTGCAGCGTTCTTCGGATCTGCGGTGTGGGTCACCGTGTTGATCACGGTCAATGGTGCTGACGACGGACTGCCCCGATCTGTTCCATGGCTCGTCGCCGGTCAGCTCGCCCTATGGGCTGCCTACGGCATCGGACCGCTGATTCTTGCCCGTCAAGCAGGTCAATCATATGTGCAGGCGTTCAAACTGGACTTCCGAGGCAGGGATGTTGCGATTTGGGCGTTCGTCGGCCTGCTTGTCCAGATCGTGGTCATTCCGTCGGTCTATATCCCTCTGAGGAGCCTCATCGACTCCGACGAGGTCGGCGACGTCGCAGAGGAGCTGATCGACATGGCGGCCTCGCCGGTGGACGTGCTCTTGCTGTTCCTGATGATCGTGGTCATCGCGCCGGTGGTGGAAGAGCTGTTCTTCCGCGGAACTGTGCTCCCAGCGATCATGAACCGGCTCGGAACGTTGCCAGCCATCTTGCTCAGCTCCCTGTGGTTCGCCGCCAGCCACCTTCAGGCCATTCAGTTTCCAGGGTTGCTGGTGGTCGGGATTGTGTTGGCTTATTGCCGAGTGAGGACAAGCAGCCTCATTCCCGCCATCGCGCTTCACATGGCCTTCAACGGCGTCACATTCGGCGTTCTGGTCAGCCAGTTGGAACTGACCTAGACAGACACCCGACGGCGGCGGCCGGCATGAGTGCCGACATGCTCGAGGGCAGCCTCGAGATCGACGTCGTTGCCAGCGAGCTCCCAGCTGCGAGTGTCGCAGGTCTGGCAGGAGAACATGATCAGATCGTGGCCGTCGACATTCATCTTGAGTGTCACCAACTCCGAGGTGCAGGTAGGGCAGGGTTGTGCTGTGGGTAGTGCCATTATCAAGTTCTCCTCCGCGATCGCCTGAGCTGCACTCCGGTCGTCGCCGGCACGCACGTGTTGAGAGTTGGCCGGCGATTTGAGCCGCGCGACCTACCTCCACTGCGAAACCAGTGGGTCGCAAGACCCGTCAACGGCAACGAGTACGTGACCGTGCCCGCATTCGTATCTGTGAAACTGCCACAATTGGGGGGTTGTGCTGACCCTCCCCAAACCACTACCCCCATCAGCCCCCGAGCCCGAGCAAACTCCTCGGGTCGTCGAGCAGTCCGGACCTACCCGCGAGTTTCTGAGCCGATTCGGTTCATGGGTCAGTTTTGCAGCGGCACTTGGCTGTGCCGTGTTCGTTTTATTTCAGCTTCGCCCCGACCTCGTTCTGGCCGACACAACACCCTCGGGTGGCGATATGGGTGCCCACGTGTGGGGCCCGGCGTATATGCGGGATCACCTGCTGACCCAGGGCCGGCTCACGGGTTGGACTCCGGACTGGTACGCCGGATTTCCGGCGTACCACTATTACATGATCGCCCCGCCCCTGGCGATCATCGCAATCAACGCTGGGCTGAACCCGCTGATCGGCGTTCCCATGGCATTGGTCGCCATCGGCGCCGCCTGGTTGATCGCCGGTCACCGCACTGTGCAGGGCTCCGGATTCGCCGGATTGATCAAGATCGTCGGCACGATAGTGGCCGTCTCGCTGGTCTGGGTCCCATACGGCGTGGCCTTCAAGCTGGTATCTGTTGTCGGTTTGATTCTCATGCCACTGGCCGGCTGGGCGATGGCCAGATTGGCGAGGGCCGAAGAACCGGTTCCCGGTCTTGTTGCCGTGGGTGTAACCATCTTCTTGTTCGACACCAACTTCAACATCTATGGCGGCAACATCGCGAGCACTCTGGCCGGTGAGTTCGCCTTTTCAATCAGCCTTGGGTTCGCTCTTCTCACGATCGGTTGGCTGTTCCGGATGCTCGACACCGGGCGGTGGCGAGCCTCCACCGCCGTGCTGCTGGCGCTCGTGGCCCTGACTCATGTGATCCCCCTGATATTCGTGATGTTCGTTTGCGCCATTTTGGTCGTGTTCTGGATCGACGCGCCACGGTGGTGGATTCTCGCAACGGGGATGGCGGCTGCTCTGGTGCCGGTCGGTCTCAACGAGGGTCTGGGAACGGCTCCACGCGTGGCGGCGCTCGTCACCCTGCCGATCGTAGTGGTTGCATTGGCCTCGATCTCGCCAGCGATCGTGGAACGCATCAAGTTATTGGCGATCGTGGGCCCCGTCGGCTCGCTCATCGCTGCAATCTGGCTGTTTCCGTTCTATATGAGGAGCAACCTCTTCAATGACATGGGCTGGGAGCGGCTGGACGACTACCTACCCGATCTTGTCAATACGCCGATGAGGATTGCGCTTCCGGTTGCCGGAGTTGGTGCACTGCTGTCGTTCGCATTCAAGGACCGACTAGGCATGTTGTTCTCGATTCTTGGGGTTGCGTGCGCCCTCGGTGTTGCAAACTTCCCTGACGGTAAGTTGTGGAACGCCAGAATCCTTCCCTTCTACTACCTGTCGGTGTATCTCACCGCTGCGATCGGAATTGCCCTATTGGCTCGGGTGATCGGTACCGCAATCTCTGAACGGCTCAGCTCGCCGGATCCGGTGGTTACCTATGCCTTCGCTGCTCTCGCATTGGCGGCCTCCCTGATCGGTGTGACATTCACGCTTCAGGCGTTTCCCGAGCGCTTCGAGGGCGTCAGCGATGAAGGCAGCTACACCTTCCTGGGAATCGAAGGGGGAGAGAAGAGTTTCATACCCAGTTGGGTCCAGTGGAACTACAGCGGGTACGAAGAGAAACGTAGCTTTGCGGAGTATGCGGCGGTTGTGGATGCCATGGCTGAGATCGGGAACTCCAGGGGTTGTGGTCGGGCCATGTGGGAGTACAGCGCCGATCTTGATCGCTATGGAACCCCCATGGCGTTGATGCTGTTGCCGCACTGGACCGACGGTTGCATCGGATCCATGGAGGGTCTGTACTTTGAATCGTCGGCATCAACCCCGTTCCATTTCCTGAACCAGAGCATGCTCTCGGTTGGACCGTCACGGGCCCAGCGAGACTTGCCGTATCAGGATTTCAACATCGATCGGGGCGTCGTTCAGCTCCAGACCGTGGGGGTGCGTTACTACATGGCCCAGTCGGACGAAGCCATAGCTGCCGCCGATGACCACCCCGACCTGGATCGGATCATTGAGGCTCAGCCTTTCGTCATCTATGAGGTCGCAAATTCGACTTTGATCGAGGGGCTGGAGTTCGAGCCGGTTGTGGCCAGCGGCCCGACCGCAGAGAACGTCACCGAGGCCAGCACCAGGTTCGATGTCGGTTGGGAAAGCCAAGCTGTTGCGCATTACAACAACCCGGCGGGATTCCAGGCACTCCCGGCTGAGGATGGGCCGGATGAGTGGTTGCGCGTGAGCACGTTGGCCGGTTCCGATGGTGCTGCCGCGAGTCGGGCTCAAGTGTCGGACATCGAAGTGGGTCGCAATACGATCTCGTTTTCGGTTGACCAAGTCGGAACGCCGGTTCTGGTCAAAATGAGCTATTTCCCAAATTGGGAGGTCTCCGGTGCGGATGGTCCCTACCGGGCCGGCCCAAACCTCATGGTCGTCGTCCCCACCAAAACCGCAGTCGAGATGAACTATGGCGACACCATGGTCGAATATGTGTCCTTCGTGCTGTTCGCTCTTGGCTGCGCAGGTGCGGTGTTTCTGGCCAGAGACGGAGCCTCATCTCGGTCGGCCAATGAAGCGGCAGGCACCACCGAACCGGATCAGATGCCGGACGCCCACGACGATGTCGACGAGCGAATCGAACCCGACTTGTTCGCCAAACTACTTGCCGAATCCGAGATGGAGAGTGGGCCGAACGTAGTGCCACCAGAGCCAGGTCCATCGATCTCAGAAGTCGGCCTGGCTGATCGGATGCTCAGCGCGCTCGAGAACGATGAAATCAGGACAGAACAGGATCACGAGTGAGGTCTCGGCTTCGTCGGTTCGCCCTCGTTGGCGTAGTAGCCACGGTGATCGATATCGGAGTTTTCCTGTTCGTGGCAGATCGAGCCACTACCGCACCATTGTGGGCTCCAAACATCCTCGCTCTCGCCCTCGCTTCCACCTTCGCCTATTTCGGCAATCGATTCTTCACCTTCGGCGCTGGGGATGACGCTCGTTGGGTCCGGCAGCCTGCATTGTTCTTCGCCACCGCAACGTTCGCAGCGGTGTTGGACACCGGTGTTCTGTATCTGGGCGGCACGGTCACCGGCAATTTGCTCGCCGCCAAGATCTCAGCGGTGGCGGTCGCAGCGGTGCTGAGGTGGGGTGTCTATAGATGGATTCTCTTTGGCCGAGTCCGACGAGAGTTGGCTCTCCGGGTGAACCGGCCGGCGTCCACTGAGCCCTACCGGCTCTCAGTTGTGCTGCCTGCGTTCAATGAGGCGGGCAGGATCGCTCGCTCGATCGAAACGCTGCATGCGACGCTGGTGCCTGCGGTAGGTGCCGACAACCTTCAAGTGCTTGTGGTCGACGACGGTTCGATCGACGACACGGCATCTGCTGCTCGGGCCGCCGGAGCCGATGTTCTGGTCCAACCCGAGAACAGGGGCAAGGGCGCTGCGGTAAGGGCCGGAATTATTGCGGCCAGCGGTCGATCGGTTGTGTTCACCGACGCCGATCTTGCCTATTCGCCATCGGTGATACTCGACATCATGAGGGAGATCGAGGCTGGTTGGGATGTGGCCGTTGGAAGTCGTCGCCACGAAGAAACAACGACCCTGGTGAAGGCGCGTTGGTTTCGTGAACTTGGCGGCCGCTTCGTCAACCGGCTGACCCATCTCGTTCTCCTCGGGCACTTCCGCGATACCCAATGTGGCATCAAGGGGTTCCGTGGAGACATCGGTAGGGTCATGTTCGAGCGGTGTCGTATCGACGGCTTTGCCTTTGACGTAGAACTGTTCCTGATAGCGGAACAGGATCGACTGTCGCTTACCGAGATTCCGGTCTCGGTAGAGAACCGCAAGGGATCAAAGGTGCGACTGATCCAAGACACAATCACCCTGTTCCGCGACCTCGTGAAGATTCGAAGGGCGGCCGGCTGGGGCTGGTACGTCCCTACCCCAGCTCAGCAAAAGATTCTGGAGCGACCGGCTGGGGCGACGCCTATAGGTGGGCGTCGCCGAACAGATCGTCGGGCCGCACGCGACGGCGAATCCATCGAACCGTCGTCCGCGAACATCTCTGGGTCCTAGATTGGTGGCGTGAAAGACCTTTCAGCAATCGTCAAGGCATACGACGTCCGCGGAACCTTCCCCGATCAGATCGACGCAGAAACCTGCCTAGCTCTCGGAGTCGGTTTCGCAGAGTTCATCAAATCGGCCGAGCCGACTACAGAAGAGATAGTCATCGCTCACGACATGCGCCCCTCGGGCCCCGAACTCGTGGCCGCGTTCACTCAGGGAGTGAACCGACAGGGTCTCGGTGTTGTGAACATCGGCTTGGCGTCGACCGACATGATGTACTTTGCCTCGGGTTCGGAGAACAAACCCGGTGTCATGTTCACCGCCTCCCACAATCCCGCTCAGTACAACGGAATCAAAGTGTGCAAATCGGGGGCAGCACCCATCGGGCAAGACACAGGTCTCGGAGCCATGCGGGAAGGCGCAGAAGCCTACTGGCGGGGTGAGATCGAAGCCGCGGATTCACCGGGGACTTCTGGCACCGCAGAGATGCTCGATGCCTTCGCTCAGCACGTTCTGAGTTTCATCGCTGCCGATGGGCTCAGGCCGCTCAAGGTCGTGGCTGATACTGCGAACGGCATGGGTGGATATGTGGTGCCCGAGGTCTTCAAGCATCTGCCGTTCGATTTGGAGATCATGTATCCCGAACTCGACGGCACGTTTCCCAATCACCCTGCTGACCCTATTCAGGTAGAGAACTTGGCTGACCTGCGGGCCCGGGTCACCGAGGTCGGCGCAGACATCGGGTTGGCCTTCGATGGCGACGCCGACCGCGTCTTTTTGGTGGATGAACGAGGTGAACCGGTCAGCGGATCGCTGACCACTGCGCTGCTGGCTAGAGCCACGTTGGCTACCACCCCGGGGGCAAAGGTCATCTACAACCTCATCTGTTCCGATGTCGTGCCCGAGGTCGTATCAGAGAATGGCGGAATCCCGATCCGCAGCCGGGTCGGCCACAGTTTCATCAAGCAGATCATGGCCGATGAGGGAGCCGAGTTCGGCGGCGAGCACAGTGCTCACTACTACTTCGCCAAGAATTGGCGGGCGGACAGTGGGCTGATAGCCGCCGTGATGGTGCTCGCCGAACTCAGCGCCAGCGGCGGCACGCTCAGCCAGTTGCTTGATCCGTTCAAGCGATACAGCGCTTCGGGAGAAATCAACACCCGTGTCAAGGACGCACAGGCGGTGATAGACGCCGTGAAGCAGCACTACGCAGGATCTCAGCAGGACGAGCTCGATGGTCTGACGGTTCGCAACGACCGATGGTGGTTCAATCTACGTGCCTCCAACACAGAACCGTTGCTGCGACTCAACCTCGAAGCTGCCGACGACGATGCGGTCGCTGCCCACGTGGCCGAGGTGCAGTCGGTCATGGTTCTCTGAGGTTTTCCAGTGGAGCGTTTGACATGCACCGTCCAGGAGTACGCCTGGGGCGACACCGAATCCATCCCTCATCTGTTGGGACGAGAGCCTGACGGTAGGCCCAAGGCGGAGCTGTGGATGGGTGCACATCCTCGAGCCAGCAGCGTGTGTGCCGACGGAACACCATTGGTTGACCGTATTTCTGGCGACCCCAACACTGCCCTGGGATGCGAGCTTGCCGAACGTTTCGGTCAGTTGCCATTCCTCTTCAAGATATTGGCCGCTGGAGAGCCGCTGTCGATTCAGTCTCATCCCACTCTTGAGCAGGCTGTTGCCGGCTTCAACCGCGAGAACGAAGAGGGAATACCTCTCGACGCTCCGCATCGGGTCTACCGAGATGCCAACCACAAGCCGGAGTTGATCGCAGCGCTTACGCCGTTCCACGCCAAGTGTGGCTTCCGCCCGCTGTGGGAAAGCCGACAACTGTTCAGTCAGTTGGTGTCTGCGGGCGAACAAGCTGTTCTTCAGCCGCTCGTAGAGATCCTGTTCGATTCAGGCGATCCGGCCACGGTCTACAAGAATGCTCTGGCCCACATCCTGGCTGCCGAGCGTGACGAGGAGGCAATCGCTGCGGCCACCGTGCGGGCTGCACAGGAGCTTGGGTATCTCAGTGCGGCAGATCCGTTTCGAACCGAATTGGAGTGGACTGAACGGATTGCCTCATCCTTTCCTGGTGATTCGGGAGTAACCGTGGCGTTGATGCTCAACCATGTGGTGCTCGAGCCCGGGCAGGCGGTATTCCTCGAAGCCGGCAACCTCCATGCCTACCTCTCCGGAGTAGGCATGGAACTGATGGCCAATAGCGACAACGTCGTCGCGCGGGGGTCTTACTCCGAAACACCGTGATGTGGTCGAGCTTCTGCGGGTGCTCGACTGTTCCCCGATCGACGTTCCGGTTCAGACACCGGAGTCGGACACGTGGCGTTATGACTCGCCGGTGCCAGAGTTCACGCTCGAGCGTCTGATCGATCCGAGAGGCACGTTTGAATCGCCGGGTCCCGAGATCGTCTTCGTACAACAAGGGTCGGTTGTTCTGAGCGGGGTGGCACTCCAGGCTGGTGATGTTGCCTGGGTTCCCGCATCCGAGGCTTTCTTCACAGCTGAGGGCGAGGCCACGTTGTGGCGAGCGGGTGTTCCGGTCTGAAGCGCTAGTCAACAGATTCGGTGATCACGAACTACCCTGCTTGGGGTGACGTTGGAATCGTTTCTGCTCGAGATCCTGGCCTGTCCCCAAGACAAAGGTCCGCTCTACTACCTAGAGGATGAAGACACGCTCTACAACCCGCGCCTAACTCGTCGTTATCGCATCGAGAAGGACATTCCGGTGCTGTTGATCGACGAAGCGGAGACAGTCGATCAGGCCGAACACAACAGGATCATGGCTCGCATCGATGCGGAATCGATCAGCCCAACATGGGAGCAAGATACGTGAGCGAACGCATCGACAGCCTCGGCATGTGGGACGCCATGCTGGCCTTGCCCGAACAGATCGAAGAATCGATGGCTGCCATCGGCACAATCAGTGGTCTGCCCGATACCGCCGGTCTTGAACACGTCATCATTCTCGGAATGGGCGACAGCGGGTTTGGTGGCGATGTAGCGGCAGCTTCTGCCCGGCCGTTCAGCTCGCTCCCGATCGTGGTGTACGGCGGCTATCTGCCGCCGAGTTGGGTCGGCTCGACAACTCTGGTGATCGCCATAAGTTCCTCCGGAACCACCGAGGAAACGCTGGAATCACTGGAGGCCGCTGTGGAGAGCGGCGCCTCGCTGGTTGCGGTGACGTCCGGAGGGGAGTTGGCGTCGTTGGCCCGCCGCGCCATGGCACCGGTCTTGCCTGTGATCGGGTCAGCGCCCATGCCACGGGCAGCGCTGGGCGCCCTTGCCGTTCCAGCGATGCTCACTCTGGAGCAACTCGGTCTCTTTCCTGGAGCTCGCACCTGGATCACCGATGCCGTCCAGCAGCTGAAGATCCGCCGCGACGAGCTGGTCAGCGACGCCTCGCCAGCCAAGGAGATTGCTCGGCGGATAGGCCGGACCATGCCGATCATCTATGGCGGTGGCGTAATCGGTACGACTTCGGCAAAACGGTGGAAGATTGCAGTGAACCACAATGCGAAGGCGCCGGCGTTTTGGGCTCCGATGCCCGAGCTGTGTCACAACGAACTGGTTGGCTGGGGCCAACACGGTGATGTCACACGGCAAGTGTTCACCGAGGTGCAGTTGCGACACGAGTACGAGCACCCCCAGACCGCCCGACGCTTCCAATATGTGCAAGAGAAGACGCTAGAAGTGATGAGCGACATCATCTCGGTGGAAGCCGCCGGCGAGGGCCCGGTAGCGCAGCTCCTGGACCTTGTACTCATGGGCGATGTAGTGAGCCTGGAGATGGCGGCGGCCGAGCGGCTCGATCCCGGGCCCCTTCCAATTGTCGATGACCTGAAGACCTGGCTAGACGGGTAGAGCCACCGGGCAGACAGCGCTGCTGCTCAGCCCAGGAAGTCCTTTAGCCCCTCTGCTGCGGCATCTCCGATCTTGTTGAAGATCGGACCGAGCAGTGGATCAAGAATCTTCAGGGGCCCATTGAGAAAGAGATCGGCGGCGTAGGTGACGGTGCTGCCGTCTCCACTGGGAGTGACGGTCACGATGTCGTCGGATGAGAAGAACTTCGCTTTGGCAACCGCCCGAAAACGTTTGCCAGGTTCGAACTCTTTCATCTCATAGGTCAACGGCGTTGCCGGCGCTGGCCCGACACCGTTGACAACGAGGCGATAGGCGGCACCAAGACCCGGTTCCTTGCCGCTGGTCTGGGTTGCGCTTTTGACCCCAGGATCCCACTCTGCGAAGCGCGTCATATCGGCCATCATGGCGAAGGCGTCGGCGGGGGAATGGTGGGTGCTTGCGGAAGTCTCGTAGTGGGCCATGGGACCATTGTGCCTGTTCTTTGCCGAATAATCGTCCCTACACTGCAGCCCATGACAACGACAGAAGATCGCCCTCGCACCCTTGCAGAAGGCGATTACAAAGTGGCCAACATCGACCTTCACGGCGTGGGCCGCAAGCAAATCGAGCTCGCAGAGCACGAGATGCCGGGGCTGATGTCACTTCGGGCCGAGTTTTACGACGAGCAACCATTAAGAGGCGCTCGCATCATGGGCAGCCTGCACATGACGGTCCAAACCGCTGTTCTCATCGAAACACTCACGGCGCTCGGTGCACAGGTGCGATGGGTGTCCTGCAACATTTTCTCAACCCAAGACGAAGCCGCGGCCGCTGTTGTTGTTGGTCCCAACGGGACCACTAATCGACCTGAGGGAGTTGCGTGTTTCGCCTGGAAAGGCGAAACGCTTGAGGAGTATTGGTGGTGTACCGACCAGGCGCTGCGGTGGCCAGGCCACGACGGACCCACCCTGATCCTCGATGATGGCGGCGATGCCACGATGTTGGTCCACAAGGGTGCTGAATACGAGGCGGCAGGGGCAGTTCCCGACGCAACTGAGGACGATCCCGAAGAATGGCATGTCATCATCGATTTGTTGAAGAAGCTGCAGGCCGAGGACAGCACCATCTTCAGCCGCATGGCCCCCGGAATCCGCGGCGTGTCAGAAGAAACCACCACCGGGGTCAATCGCCTCTACGAGATGAGCAAAAGCGGTGCTCTTCGGTTCCCGGCTATCAACGTGAACGACGCTGTCACCAAGTCCAAGTTCGACAACAGGTACGGCACCCGCCACAGCTTGCTCGACGGCATCAACCGAGGCACTGATGTGATGATCGGGGGCAAGACCGCACTGGTGATGGGGTATGGCGATGTAGGCAAGGGATGCGCCGATGCACTCCGCGGTCAGGGCGCACGCGTCGTCATCACCGAGATCGATCCGATCTGTGCTCTTCAGGCTGCGATGGACGGCTACGAGGTGACCACGCTCGAACGTATGCTCGACAAGGCCGACATATTCATCACCTCTACAGGAAACAAGGACATCATCAGCGCCGAGATGATGGGCATGATGAAACAGGGCGCAATCGTGGGCAACATCGGTCACTTCGACAATGAGATCGATATGGCGGGCCTGTTCGGTAGCTCCGATATCCAGCGGATCAACATCAAACCTCAGGTCGATGAGTTCCGCTGGCCCAACGGAAAGAGCATCATCGTTCTGTCCGAGGGACGGCTTCTGAATCTCGGGAACGCTACCGGGCATCCCAGCTTCGTCATGAGCGCTAGTTTCACCAATCAGGTGTTGGCTCAGATCGAGCTTCACAAGAACGCAGATAGCTACGATCGGCTGTCGGTGACCACGCTTCCCAAGAAGCTTGACGAGAAGGTGGCTCGCCTCCATCTCGATGCACTTGGAATTCGGCTGACCAAACTCACCCAGGAGCAAGCCGATTACATCGGCGTCCCCGTCGACGGGCCCTACAAACCCGATCACTACCGCTACTGAGTTGTCCCTCCGGGGGCCTCTTTGCTCGCCTTCGTGCCTTCCTGTTCGTGTTCTCGCGCTGCTTCCCTCGTTCCTCGGTCGGCTTCGCTTCACGAACCCGGCACTTCGGGTCGCTCCGGGACGGGTTGTCCTTCCGGGGGCCTCTTTGCTCGCCTTCGTGCCTTCCTGTTCGTGTTCTCGCGCTGCTTCCCTCGTTCCTCGGTCGGCTTCGCTTCACGAACCCGGCACTTCGGGTCGCTCCGGGACGGGTTGTCCTTCCGGGGGCCTCTTTGCTCGCCTTCGTGCCTTCCTGTTCGTGTTCTCGCGCTGCAGTCGCCTGCAGCGCGCCCGTTCCACGGAGGTTCCTAGCGTTGCGGGTTCCTTTCGGTGTGATGTTCTTGGGGCGTGCTAACCGATGAGCACGATCTCTGCCATTTTCTTGGCGTTCGTACTCGGAATTGCATCCTTCGCCAAAGCAAGCGACATCGCCCAAACCCGCAGCGGGTTCGTCGATCTGGGTCTTCCCCGAGCGGGATTGTTGGCCTGGGCCGTACCAGCGATGGAGGCGGCTGTCGCAGTACTGCTGTTGGTAACACCTGGCTGGGGGGGAGTCGCCGCATTCGCTCTGCTGAGTGGTTTCACCGTGGTGCTCGTTCTTACCATCGGATCTGGGCGGATCGTTCCGTGTCGATGTTTTGGTGGTACCACCAGCGATCCAGTGTCTTGGGGGCAGGTTGCGCGAAATGTCTGGCTTCTGTGCCATGCGACCGTTGCATCCCTGGCGACGTCGTTGGCGCGTCCGACCTTGCTCGAGCTGGTCATAGGAGGCGCGAGTATTGGAGTTGGCCCGATTGTCATTTCCTACATCGACGCTCGGTTTAGAGTCACAACATGAGCTGGCGTCTCACACTCGTAGCCCTAGCGTTGGTGGCCGGCGCTTCGTGCGGTGTCGGCAGTGATGCGGAGGACCCGACAAACCAGCCTGATGTCACCGTGCTGGGAACAACGGTGGCGACCGGGCAGCCTCGGCCCACTATTGGTTCAGCGGTCTCTACCGAGCGCTGACCGGAGCGACCATGATCAAGCTCGCACGGCTAGAGCGGCTGCGACGATGTCTATCCCCGGTGCGTTGTGTCTGAGCAACCGGGCGGCGGTGCTAACGCTTGCTCCGGTCGTGATGACGTCGTCGATGAGGAGTATCTGCTCGCGCTGGGGCTGTGTGAGCCAGGCGCCCCGCACCCCAAGCCTCGGCCCTTCGAGTCGGACAGAGCGAGAGCCGCCGAATTGACCTCGTCCGAAACGGACAAACGCCGCCGCTACCGGCACCTGCAGTTCCTGACCTACACGCGTCGCCAGTATTCTGCCCTGATCGAAACCTCGACGTCGTCGCCCTCGGGGGCTGGGCGGAATCCACGTGATGACCGAAGCGCTCCGGGCGTAGGGTCTCAGTTGTTGGGCCAGAGGCAGGGCAAGACGCTTCATCAGCTTGCTTCCTCCCAGGCTCTTGGCTGCGGTAACAAGGGGCGCTGTCGTCTCGTCGTAGCGCCACAAAACCACGGTTTGGTCCACCGCCGACACCGTCGTCGGCGGAGCCGGGGTGAGTGCCGCACCGCAGGGCATACAGATCAGCCTCAGACTTGGGTGACGGCACCGACGATCGATTGCCCGACCACAGACCGGGCAACGAACCATCAACAACATAAACGTAAACTAGCGTAAGTATACGAATCCGTGAACATGTGTAAGGCCGCGGTGCAAAGTGTCCGATACTCCTTCGTGTCCGATTCAACAGTCACGGTTGCTCTGTGTGAAGACCACGAGGTGTATCGCCGCGAGCTGATGACAGCGCTTGAGAGTGACACCGACATCGTGGTTGTCGCCGAGGCCGAACTGCCCGGTGGCCTCGGCCCCATCATCTCAGACCATCCACCCGATGTGATCGTCGTCGACCTGACCCCTTCGAAGGGAGACCCGATCGAGATCATCAAAACCCTGCGCACTCACATGCCCGATTCAGCTGTCCTCGCCGTCGGCGGACCAAACGACGATCTGGCCCCAGCTCTACTTGCGGGTGCACTGGGCGCCGTCGACAAGAACATCGCACTCGACATGGGCGGCCTCATCGTTCATGCACTGGCTTCGGGAAAGCTCTTCCTGGACCGGAGGGCAGCGCAATCGCTCCTTCGAGCTCTGCACGCCCATCCCCGTCGCACTTCGATACCGCAAACACAGCTCGAACTGGTTGACGCGCTCGCCCAAGTGGCAACCATCGCAGAACTCGGAAGAGACAGCTTCGCTGGGGCCAAGAACGAACGCGAACTTGTAGCCCTTCTGTCCACGCTCCGAGCAACCCGATCCACAGACGGCTAGCGCCGGTCACGTTCAGTTGTTCAGGTCCTCGTACCGACACCTTGGGGTTCCCCGACATGTGAGCCAGGGGCTCGGTTCGGTGAGGATAGGCTTGTTCCGGCTATGAAGCTCTTCGACAAGATTCTCAAAGCGGGCGACGGAAAACGCCTGAAGACGATCCAATCAGTGGTTGCACCCGTCAACGCGCTCGAACCTGAGTTCGAAGCGATGAGCGACACTGATCTCCAAGCAAAGACCGGGGAGTTCCGCAACCGGCTCGACAACGGCGAGTCTCTCGACGACCTCGTGGTCGAGGCCTTTGCCGTAACTCGCGAGGCTGCCAAACGAGTCTTCGGGCAACGTCCTTACGACGTCCAGCTGATGGGCGGGGCTGCCCTTCATTTCGGTTGGGTGGCAGAAATGAAGACCGGTGAAGGCAAGACCCTTGTTTCCACCCTTCCGGTCTATCTCAACGCTCTCGCCGGACAGGGCGTGCACCAGATAACGGTCAACGAGTACCTGGCCTCACGTGATGCCGAGTGGATGGGGTCGCTCCACAAATGGCTCGGGCTTAGGGTTGGGTTGGTCGTGCCTGGAATGCCCAGCGGGCCGAACAAGAAGGCACAATACGACGCCGATATCACTTACGGAACCAACAACGAGTTCGGCTTCGACTATCTGCGTGACAACATGGCACGCGACCGTGCCAGCATGGTGCAGCGAGGCCACCACTACGCCATCGTCGACGAGATCGACTCGATCCTCATCGACGAAGCCCGTACCCCGCTGATCATCAGCGGCAAGGTGAAGGGTGCGGCAGATCTCTACGATCGTTTCTCCCAAATCGCTGGTCGATTGCGACCCGACGACGACTACGAGGTTGACGAAGAGAAGCGGCTGGTCACCGTTACCGAGGAAGGGATCAACACTGTTGAAGCGGCTCTTGGGATCGAGAACCTCTACGACGGAGTGCAGGGAGATCTCGTACATCATCTGAACCAGGCGCTGCGGGCCAAAGAGCTGTTCAAACGCGACAAGGACTACCTGATCCAAGACGGCGAGGTGAAAATCGTCGACGAGTTCACCGGCCGCGTCCTTGAAGGCCGACGTTGGTCGGATGGTCTGCATCAGGCAGTCGAGTCCAAGGAGGGCGTCGCCATCAACGATGAACAGCAGACGATGGCGACAGTCACTTTGCAGAACTATTTCCGTTTGTACGAAAAGCTTTCAGGAATGACAGGCACGGCTCAATCAGACGCCGCCGAGCTCGAAACAACCTACAAATTGCCGGTTGTGTCGATCCCTACCAACATGCCACTCATCCGTAAGGATGAAGCTGACTTCATATACAAGAACGAAGTCGGCAAATACGAAGCGATCGTCGCAGACGTCGAAGAACGGGTGAAGCAAGGACAACCGATTCTTGTTGGAACCGCCTCGGTGGAAAAATCTGAGAAGATCAGTCAACTCTTCGATGAAAACCGAATCGAGCACGAGGTACTCAACGCCAAGCAACACTTCCGGGAAGCCGACATCGTGGCCCAGGCAGGTGCTCCTGGGGCAGTCACCGTGGCTACGAACATGGCGGGGCGAGGGGTCGACATCGTGCTGGGTGGAAATCCTGAGAAGTTGGCCGAACGTGACACCAAGGCTGAGGGTCTCGAATTGGGCACCGACGATTGGGATGCCTACTACCAGAAGCGGATGGACTACTGGATCCCAATCTGCGCAGAGCGACGAGAACTCGTCGAAGCAGCAGGCGGCCTCTACGTGCTGGCAACCGAGCGCCACGAATCCCGACGAATCGACAATCAGCTCCGAGGCCGTTCCGGCCGCCAGGGCGAGCCGGGTGAAAGTCGCTTCTACCTCAGCCTCGACGATGATCTGATGCGCATCTTTGCCAGCGGCACCCTCAGTGGGGTGATGGACCGGGCCATGCCCGACGACGTTCCGATCGAGTCCAAGATGGTGTCCAAATCAGTTGAGCGGGCTCAAACCACCGTCGAGCAGCGCAACGCTGAAACCCGCAAGAACGTCCTGAAGTACGACGAGGTCTTCAACCAACAGCGGAAAATCATTTACGGTCGGCGGCTCCAGCTGATGGATCAGGGCGATCTCCGAGACGAGACACTCGAGGCAATCGAGACCACCGCCCAGGGACTCGTTTCTACCCACTGCGCCGAGAATCTGGATGACACTTGGGATCTCGAGGGGCTCATCACCGACACCAAGCAGTTCTGGCCAACCGAGTTGACTCACGATGACTTGATTGACGCCGACGGTCTTGCAGGCCTCACCGAGCGGCTCGCTGAAGATGCGATCGCGATTTATGAAGAGCGCGAGGCCGAGATGGGTGCCGATGTGATGCGGCAGGTCGAGAACCAGATCATGCTTCAGCTGATCGATCAGCGGTGGCGAGAGCACCTCACTGAAATGGATCAACTGCGGCAGGGCATCGGCCTTCGTGCGATGGGCCAACGCGACCCTCTCACCGAATTCCAGCGGGAAGGTTTCGACATGTTCGCCGGCATGATGGCGGCGCTACAGAACGATTTCGTCCGCTACGTCATGCACGTCCAGCTGGTGGAGAAATCTCCACCGCAGGAGAGCAAGGCTCCAGAGGATGCTCCGTTCCCCAAAGCCGTCGGCGCCGTGGCGGCAAAGGGATTGAACGCACCGGTGCCCACAGCCACCGACGTGCACGCAGAGAAAGCCGACGCCGATAGCGGAGCCAAGCCGGGACAACCGCCGGAACCAGAGCGTGTGAACAAGCCAAAAGTGAACGACGAATGGGCCAACACCGGTCGCAACGAACCATGCCCGTGCGGTAGCGAAAAGAAGTACAAGAAGTGCCATGGGGCCAGGTAAGTCGTGGCTGATATCGATGATGTCATTCAGGAATTGCGTCGAGACCTGGACGAGGCCGACGAGTACCTGAAGATCGAGCGCCTGAAGGCTCGGCTTCCTCAGCTGGAAACAGAAATGGGACGCCCCGATCTTTGGGATGACTCCGAACGCGCCCGGGAGGTTCAGACCGAGTTCACCTCGGTGAAGAGTGACCTTGACCTTTACGACGAACTAGGCGGTCACGTCGATGACCTCGAGGCCCTTGTGGAGTTGGCGGCGGAGGAAGGCGATGGTTCCCTCGACGTTGAAATCACCGAGCTTTCCGAAAGTCTGACTCACCAGTTCGCTCAACTCGAACTCCGAGCCTTGTTCACCGGCGAATACGACCAGGGCGATGCCGTGTGCGAAATTCACAGCGGCGCAGGCGGAACCGATAGCCAGGACTGGGCTGAGATGCTCTACAAGATGTACGAGCGATGGGCCAAGAACAAAGGCTTTTCGATTGAGGTTGACGACTGGCAGGAGGGTGCCGAGGCCGGGATCACCACCGCAGTGTTCAATATCCGTGGACGGTATGCCTACGGTCTTCTTCAAGCCGAACGCGGCGTTCATCGGCTCGTTCGGATCTCGCCATTCGACCAACAAGCTCGTCGGCACACCGCTTTCGCCAGCTTTTCGGTATGGCCCGATGTGGAAGAGAGTGCTCAGACCATCGACATCCCCGACAAGGACCTCCGGGTTGATGTCTTTCGATCTTCCGGTGCGGGTGGCCAGCACGTCAACACCACCGATTCGGCGGTGCGGATCACGCATCTCCCTACCGGCACGGTTGTCTCCTCCCAGGACGAGCGGAGTCAGCATCAGAACCGAGAAACGTGCATGAAGAAGCTCACGGTGCGGCTCCTCGAGCTGGAACGGCAGAAGCGAGAAGATGAACTAGCCGCCGAAGCGGGGGAATCAAAGAGCACCGAGTGGGGCAGTCAGATCCGCAGCTACGTGCTCCAGCCTTATGAACAAGTGAAAGATGAGCGAAGCGGCCTAACGTCTGGCAACCCCAAGGGTGTTCTCGACGGCGACGTGGAACCGTTCATGGAAGCCTGGCTCCGCTGGCGTCGTCACTGAGTCTTCCCCGCCAGTGGGCCGTTTTCGCCAACTCGTCGGCCCTGGCGGCCTTCGGAGTTGCTGGAGGTTCCGCTGGCATCGCCCGTTTCTCCGGCCCCCGGCGTTCTCACTCGGCGGGCCGGCTCCTTCGTCGCGTTGCACCGTGTCGCTTCACGGCTCATCCTTGGTTGGTCTCGAACCAGGTCGAAAGGTCGCTTTGTGGTCCTTGCGAAACTCGGCTCGCAAGGCATCCTCGGCTTTGGGCGCGCTGGCGGTTTGTGCGGGTCTGACCCTTCCTTTTGGAAGGGTCAGACCCCTGTCAGACCGTGTTGTTAGCCTTTGGCTTTGGTGAAGGCATCGGAGTAGTTGGTCTCGAATTCGCCGGTGTCGGCGATTGATTCCACGCTGTCGAGTCCGCCCACCAGCACCTCCGGGGAGGTGATGAAGGCACGAAGCTCTTCGTCCAGACCATCGACTGCGGCGCCGTTGGGAGTTCCGTAGTAGTTCCAGTTCGAAAGCGTGGCGCCTTGTTCTCCATCGAGCAGCCAGTTGATGAACGTGTGAGCCGTGCAGGGATGGGGCGCATCGAAAGCTACGGCCATGTTGTCCACCCAGCGAGTCCCTCCTTCTTCGGGAACAAAGAAGACATAGTCCTCGGGATTGTCGGTTCCGAGGAACTGGGTGAATGCGTCGCCGGAATAGACATGTCCGATCACACTCTCACCGCTGGTGAGCAACTCGTCGGAGGAGTCGGTGTTGAACGCCAACAAGTTGTCGCGGGCACCGGCAATCACAGCTTCGGCTTCGGCGAGCTCACCCTCGTCAGTTGAATTGAGCGAATACCCCAACGACTTGAGAGCTGCACCCAATGTCTCCCGTGGGTCGTTGAGCAACGTAATCTTTCCCTTGTAAGCATCGGCTGCATCGCCGAACACGAGGTCCCATGATCGAGGGAAGTCGGTGCCGACCACGGCAGTATTTACACCGAGACCCGTGAAACCCCACTGGTAGGGGACCGAGTACTTCTGTTCGGGGTCATAGCTCGGGTTGGCGAACTCGGACGAGATGTTGCTCGCATTTGGGATGACATCAAAGTTAAGCGGCTGGATGAAGCCGCCATCGATCATGATTCCCACCATGTAGTCAGACGGAACGATCACGTCGTAGCCCGAACTGCCGGCTGCGATGATTGGCTGCATCGCCTCGTTGGAGTCGTAAACATCCATCGTCACATCGATGCCGAACTCGTCGCCGAACGCTTGTAGGTGATCGGGGTCGATGTATTCGGCCCAGTTGTACAGCGCCAGGTTGCCGTCGACCTCACCTACCTCGCACGAGCCAGCGCTGGATTCCTCGCTGTCGCTCCCGCACGCCCCGGCAATGAGGGCGATAACGGCTATCACCCCGAGCCATCTCAATATTGTCGATTCCTGCATAAGTTTCTTCCTTTGGTTGCTCAATATATTTGTCGATCTAGGCGACGCCGCCGCCCCGTGTCCTCTGGGCGATCAGGGAGATCGCAACCAGAGTGGTGGAGGCAACGAGCATCACAACACTGACCGCGTTGATGAGCGGCGTAACGCCTCGGCGAATCAGGCCGAAGACAAACACTGGCAGTGTGGTCCAACCTGGTCCAGCCACGAATTGGGTGATAACGACATCGTCGAGCGACAGCGTAAACGCCAATAGTGCGCCTCCCAGGATGCCCGGCATGATCATCGGCAAGGTCACGAAGCGGAACGACTGCCATCGGGACGCGTAGAGGTCCATGGCAGCTTCCTCCAGTCGGTTGTCGCTTCCGGCGAGTCGGGCTCGAACGACGACCGATACGAAGCTGATACTGAACGCGATGTGAGAAAGGGTGATCGTGGCGAAACCCTTCGAGAGGCCTAGCCAACCGGCAACTTGGGAGAAGAACAGCAACATCATCACCGCCATGGTGACATCGGGAATGATGATCGGCAGATACAGCAGTGCGTCGAAGACCTGCTTGCCTCGAAACGTGAATCGTTCCAGAGCGAGCGCTCCCAGAGTTCCCAACACGACCGAGACCAGGGTTGAGACAACCGCTATCTGGATAGAGGTCCACACCGCATCCTTTGTTGGCTCGCTGTCGGCGAACTCTCGATACCAATCGAGGGTGAACCCTCCCCACACACCGACGTTTCGGTTGGCACTGAAGGAGAAGACCACCAGCAGAAGAATCGGTGCATAGAAGAAGAAGTAGACCAACCAGGCGTTGGCAGAAAGCAAGAACTTGGTCGCTCCCCGAGGTTCAGTAATCCCGCTCACAACAATCCCCTCCGGGGGCCTATCCCTCGCATACAGGCCTTCCTGTTCGTGAGAACTGGAACCGGTCTTCCGGGTCGCTCCGGAACGGGAGTCGTTTGCTCGTACCTCGCAGACGGCCCCACTGCGGTCACGTCGATCCTCTCGGAGGAAGTCATAACGTTTTCCCGCCTTTGCGGAAATAGATCACTGTGGTGGCGAGCATGATTGCCATGAGCACCGTGGAGAGTGCGGCACCAAATGGAAAGTTACGAGCCGTGAGGAACTGGGTGACGATGTAGCTGCCGAGCAGTGTTGTCTTGGCACCTCCGAGTATCTCCGGCGTCACGTAGGCGCCAAGGCTGGGAATGAAGACCAGAATCGATCCGGCTATGACCCCTGGAAGCGAAAGTGGAAGCAACACATGGCGGAACGATTGGAATCCGGTTGCGTACAAGTCTCGGCTTGCTTCGAGAAGCCGGCCATCGATCCGCTCTATTGATGCGTACAGGGGAAGAATCATGAACGGTAAGAATCCGTACACCAGGCCCAGGACGACCGCAGCTTGGGTGAAGAGCAATCGAGTTGGTCCGATGCCCACCGTTTCAGTTACCCGACTCAGGGGGCCGTCAGTTCCCAGGATCACGTACCAGGCGTAGTTGCGAACCAAGAAGTTGGTCCAGAACGGGATCATCACGAACACCAGCATCAGGTTGCGAACCGACATCCCTCGTGTGGCCATGTAGTAGGCGAAAGGGTAAGCCAGGAGCAGACAGATCACGGTGGTGAGGAGAGCCAGAACGAGTGATCGGGTTAGAACCTGTCGGACGAGCCCATCGCCCAGCGCTCGATAGGAATCGGTGTTCCACCCGCTGAGATCGGTGCCGCCGAATCGGTTCCGCGTGGCAAACGAATACACGAGCACGAGTAGGAGAGGAATTGCGAAGAACACTGTCAGGAACGAGAACGCAGGCAACGCCATGAGGAAACCGCGTCGTTTCTCGTGGCGCTGGTTGGCCGCTTCGAACTCTGGCGTCGCAGCCACGACGTCGGGCGGTGTCTCAATCATCGTCATCAGTCGGGCACCACCCAGTCGGCGGTTCGATCCCACCACACCGCAACGTCGTCACCAGGACCGAACCGAAGGTCAGCGGCGACGGTCTCTGATCGAATCTCGAGGGTCATCCAATCAACCTTCACCTGGTAGAGCAGGCTGTGGCCGAGGTAGCTGAGAGTTGACACCACTCCGTCGAGACTGGTGCCGAGGTCCTCAGGAGGAACATCGGCACGCAATCCGATGCGAATTGATTCGGGTCGAAGGCTCATGGCCACTTTCGTACCGATTGGGTGGGGATTCGGACACACCAGCTTGCTGCCGTTGGCGAGGACGATCATGTCGTTGTCGGCAACCGTGGCATCGAGCAGATTTGTCTGGCCGATGAAGTCTGCCACGAAGCGATTGGCGGGACGTTCGTAGAGTTCGTCGGCGGTTCCCACTTGGAGCAGCTCGCCGTCGTGCATCACTGCGATGCGGTCGCTCATCGTGAGCGCCTCTTCCTGGTCGTGGGTGACGAAGACAAAACTGACGCCCAGCTCGCGCTGGAGTGTTTTCAGTTCCACCTGCATTTCTTGGCGAAGTTTGAGATCTAGTGCACCGAGAGGTTCGTCCAACAACAACACCTTGGGCTGATTTACCAAAGCCCGTGCCAGCGCGACGCGTTGCTGTTGTCCACCCGAGAGCTGCGAAGGCTTCCGTTTTTCCATCCCGGTGAGCTGAACAAGGTCGATCAACTCCATCGCTTGACGAGATGCGGTTGCTTTCTTCAACCCTCCCATGCGCAATCCGAAGCTCACATTGTCGAGAACGTTCATATGGGGGAACAATGCGTAGTTCTGGAAGACCGTGTTCACGGGCCGCTTGTTGGGTGGGAGCGTTCCGACTTCGTCACCGAAGATCTGTAGGCTTCCCTCGGTCGGGAACTCGAGGCCGGCAATCATTCGAAGGGTTGTTGTTTTGCCACACCCGGAAGGCCCCAGCATGGCGAAGAACTCACCGTCAGCGATGTCCAGTGAGATGTTGTCGACAGCGGTCACGTCGTCGAAACGTTTCGTTACCGACCTGATCGATACGGCGGGTGTTGATTCTTGAGCCATCAGATCCGTCCATAGGGTCGAGAGTTTGCACCGGCGCGAACCGCCTGAGTGCAGATGAAGTCGTGAGCGATCGTCGCAGCTGCGATTGCGGTTATCTCGCTGATGTCATATGCCGGCGCAACCTCGACGACGTCCATGCCGACGATGTTCACGTTTGTGAGTCCACGGATTGCGTCGAGGGCTTGGGCGGTGGTGAGACCGCCCGAGACGGGCGTTCCGGTCCCCGGTGCGAATGCTGGATCGAGACAATCGATGTCGAATGTGAGGTAGGCCGGAGTATCGCCGACGACTTCTCCTACGACGTTGAGAACCGCTGGTATGCCTTCGCGATGAACCCATGGTGCGCCCAGGATCGTAAAACCGTGGGTTTCGGAGTTCATGGTCCGGATACCGATCTGGACAGAAGTCGCCGGATTGATTATCCCTTCTCGCAATGCGCGCAGAAACATTGACCCGTGGTCGAGGCGTCCGGGGTCGTCTTCCCATGTGTCGCAATGAGCGTCGAAGTGGATGAGTGAAAGCGGCCCGTGCTTCTTGGCATGCGCCCGCAGCAGGGGATAGGTGATGAAGTGATCGCCCCCGAAGGTGACCATCTGGGTGTCCGTGGCCAAGATGCTGTCGGCGTGGGCCTCGATGAGCTCGGGGGCATCCTCTGGATGTCCCCAGTCGAGAAAGCAGTCGCCGTAATCCACCACCGCAAGCGTGTCGAAGGGATCGAATCCCCACGGGTAGGCGTGGAGTTCGGCGAGTCCCACCGACGCTTCCCGAATGCTGCGGGGGCCAAAGCGAGCACCGGGACGATTCGAGGTGCCCATGTCGAAACAGATGCCCGAGACGGCAATGTCTGCGTGTGTGAGATCACGGGTGTACAGCCGACGCAAGAATGACAGCGCGCCGCCGAAGGTCATGTCGGTCTTGCGTCCGATCAAACCTTCCCGGCTCGTTGCATCGCCTCGGAAGGCCTGATCGCCCGGAGAATCTTGGCTCATCCCACCCCCCAGTCATATGTCTGCTTCACGATTCCGAGATAGGGCAACAACTCGACCGATGTCACGTTCGGCATCGAACGAAAGTCGTTGGTGAGATCAACGAAGGTCGCTCGATCTCGGCATACAACTTCGGCGATCAGGTCGAATTGGCCTGCTGTCATCACGACGTAAACGGAGTCGGCGAAGGAAGCCACGTCGTTGGCGACCGACCTAGCATCGGAGTTCACCTTGAACCCCACCATCGCCTGGGTGGAGAGCCCTAGCTTCACAGGATCGGTCACGGCCACGATGTCGATGACGCCGTCGGTGGTGAGCCGATTGACCCGTTGTCGTGCTGCGGCATCGGACAGCCCCACAAGTTTTCCCAACCGGGCGAACGACGTCCGGCCATCAGCCTGGAGGTGCCTGATCAGATTTCGGTCGATGTCGTCTATTGAAGGCATTCGATCACCCGTGGCGGTTTTCGATGTAGCGCGGATTGTGCCAAATGATCAACGATGCCCAACTGTCGACCGCAGGATCTGCCATGTAGTTCGCCAATGCGCACGGCGACTCGAATCCGTTGGCGAGCTGGAACGTGAGTGTGGGGTCGTACAGGCGACCTTCGCGCACTTCTGCGATGTACTCGTCGGCCGACATCTCGTGCTTGTGGTCGGCGAATCCGGGTATTACCCCGCCGGCGATGATTCCTCGGAGGTTCAGATCTGCACATACTTGCTTCCGCAGGTCATACAGCTCCTTACCGATTCCGCGACGGCGGTAGGAGGGGCGTACCACGATGTCGGTGCCGTAGTACCAGTCGCCATGGGGATCATCCCCACACGCCGTTGGTGCATCGTTGAAGAACGTCTTGAGGTTGTGCTGAGGGCTGTTGAGGTCGAAGTCGGTCCGTAGGCCCAAACCGGCCGCAACCGGCACCCCACGGTCGGGCCCGTCAAAGCCGACGTAACTTCCCTCAGGGAACTCGCGAGCCACATCTCGGTATTCCGCCGCGCTATACAGATCCTCGGGAAGCGCTGTAGGGAATGACAGAACCTCCAATTCCTCCATGGCGTCGGCCATCTCCTCGGTCAGGCGCGTGTACTGAAGTCCTGAGCGGGGCCCCACGGCTACCAGGTCTGCTGGATGGTCAGTCATCGAAGCTCACATGCTGATAGCGATTGTCTTCGGGTCGACCCCAGCAGGCCCAGAAGTCTCCCGTGCTCGGCCGCATCACGGCCGCACCGCTCGATTCAATGTGGTACGGCGCCGTCGCCCGCTGGCAAATTGCGTCGGGCTCTCGGGTGAGTCCCATTACGCGCTCCACATCGATTGGGCCCTCTCTCAACAGATCCACGGCGGTCTTCAAACGAGCGTCTGAGCTAGCCAGGAGGCCGCTGTCTTTCGGAGCCTGTACCGCGCCGGTGTCGGGATGGATGGTGTGATTGGTGTGGACCAGCGGCGCATCGTGCAAGGTGTCGATCGCCATGACAGAAGGCATTGCCTCCACGTTGTAACCGGACCCGTGGCGGTCGAAGATGAGGAAGTTGTGCCCACCGGCCAGCTGCGCTCGCTCGAGGGTGGCGAGTGCTTCTTCGGCGGTTGCGGTTTTCAGCATCGCTCGGACAACTGTCGGCCAGGTAACACCGGGTTGACCGTCGAGGCAGGTGAGGTTGTTGATTCCCACGCAGACGCCTTCGGAATTCATGCCGATTTGGCCTAGGCACCCCGTGGTGGTGAAGACCAACGCGGCCGGTTTGTCGCTGGGCCGGATCCGGAGTAGCAGCACGTAGTCGGTTGCCGTGTCGTGCATGTCCCAGGTCTGTCCGAAGATGCCGGCGTTGTTCGCCCGCGAGTCCGGAATGATCATTGCAGTGCAGTCGTCTTCGGTGACAGACAGCGGGGCAACGCCTCCGACCTGGGCGCGAACGGTGTCAACAAAATCAGTGAACCCGCCGACGACCACAGCCTGAGCGGGCGAGATGCCCGCAGCTGATGCCATGGCGAGCATTTCGGTGTGGAGATCTCGATCGAATTCCTCGTGCGCTGGGAGCATCGACTCGGCCAGCGCCAACACGTCAGACTCTTTGAGCTGGCCACCGCTCCACAGGCCCGAGCAGACAAGCTCGACTCGTTCGGCGGCATATCGCCTGATCTCTTCTGCGTACCGGGCCCCGTGCGCCGAACCGATGTCGGAGGGTGATCCCGCGGCGTCGAGAATGCGAATCGAAGGACGCAGGTTCTGTCCGGCGGTCACGACAGCGGATTCTTGGCGATGGCGTCGGCGAGCACATCGACACAGATGTCGATATCTGCATCGGAGATCACCAAGGGTGGGCAGAATGCAATGGAGTCACCGATTGGTCGAGCGATCACGCCGTTGTCGAGCATGGTGTCGCGGATGGCGCAGGATCGTTCATAGGTCGTACCCTCGCCAAGACGTCCAGCCCACACTGCGCCGACGCCGCGAACCTCCGATAGCGCACCGTCGCCGGCCAGAGCGTGTAGCCCCGTAGACAATCGTTTGCCGACGCTGTTGGCACGTTCTACGAGGCCTTCGTTTTCGATCAAGTTGATATTGGCGATCACCGCAGCCGATCCGCCGGGATGACCGCTATAGGTGTAGCCGTGTCGGAATAGGAAGTTCGGGTCCGACTCCAATACGTCGGCCACCCCTCGGCTGATCAAGACGCCCCCCACTGGCTGGTAGCCGCTCGTAACGCCCTTGGCGAAGGTGATGAGGTCGGGCTCGGTGTTGTAGGTCTGACTTGCGAACCATGAGCCGGTTCGCCCGAAACCGGAAATCACCTCGTCGAAGATCAGTAATGCATCGTTTGCATCGCACAGCTCGCGCAATCGGCGGAGGTAGTTCTCGGTTGGTGGGAACACACCGCCAGCACCCTGTATCGGTTCGCAGAGTACCGCAGCGACCCGATCACCCGATTCGGCGAAAAGGCGGGCTGCACTTTCGATGTCATCGGGGTCGATCTCCACCACATGAGGCAAGAGGTCGCCCCAGTTCTCCCGGTTTGGTGCGATCCCCTGGAGAGAGGTTCCACCGAGATTCACACCGTGATAGCCGCGAGTCCGACGGGCGATGATCTGTCGGTCCGGTTCTCCCTTCAACTGCGGTATGAGTCGGGCGATCTTGAGAGCGGTGTCGATCGACTCTGATCCCGAGCAACACAAGAACACCCGTGGATCTTCGAACGGGGAGACCTCGGCGATTCGATCTGCTGCCTGCTCAGCGATCTCCAGCGTGAACGGCGCAAATGAGTTGTAGGTGGCGAGCGTGTTCATCTGCTCGTGCACGGCTTCGATGATTTCGGAGCGGTTGTGACCTACCTGGCAATACCACAGACTGCCGAGACCGTCGATGTACTCGCGACCCTTGGTGTCGAACACCCGAACTCCTTCGGCTCTAACCAGAATTCGTTCGCTGGCAACGGCTGGCTTGCCGAAGGGCTGCAAGAACGCTGTCATCGTGTCTCCCCGTGAGTTTCTTCGAGAGGGTCAGATCCCCTGAAATCGAAGCCGATACCCCCATTTGCATCGGATTTCGATGAGTATTGCACGTTCGTCTTGCAGATTCGAGGCAAACGGCTAGTTTTCTGGCGATGCCCGACTCAGGAACAGCTTCTATCGCCAACGCCATCACCCAACCACTTTGGCTCGACCAACTTGGCTTTGATATCTCGCCTGAGGGTGAAACGGCCAATCACGTCAGACCATCCCTTGCGGGTGATACCCAGGTAGACGTGGCCATCGTCGGCGGCGGATTCAGCGGCCTATGGACCGCGTATTACCTGATCAGGAACGATCCGACGCTGCGGATCCAGGTGATCGAGCGTCACTTCTGCGGCTACGGCGCATCGGGTCGCAACGGGGGCTGGGCAGTCGGCGAGCTTGCGGGATCGTTGGAGAAGTATGCGAAGCGGTCCTCACCCGAAGCGGCCATGCATCAGGCTCGGGCGGTCTTCGATGCCGTCGATGAAATTGGTCGGGTGTCCACTGCGGAAGCTATCGATTGTGGGTTTGCGAAGGGCGGAACTATTCGGCTCGCCCGGAACACGCCTCAGGCCGAACGCCAGCGGGAGGAGATTGCCCACGAACGGGCGAATGGTTTCACCGAGGACGAGATTCGTCTGCTCGACGCCGATCAGGCTCGCGCGTATCTCAACGCAAGCCGGGTGGCCAGTGGCATCTATTATCCTCACTCGGCTGCGCTGAATCCGGCCCGATTGGTTCGGGGCCTGGCTTCGGTCGTGGAGGATGCCGGGGTTTCGATTGCCGAGGGAACAACGGTCAGCGCCATCGATAACGGGTGCGTGCGTACCGAACACGGCACGGTTCGGGCAGACGTAGTCGTGCAAGCGACCGAGGCGTACACCCGTGACCTCGAGGGGAAGCGCCGAGATCTTCTGCCGGTGTACTCGCTGATGATTGCGACCGAGCCGCTCCCGGATTCGGTTTTCGACGAGATCGGGTTGGGTGAGCGGCCGACCTTCGCCGACGATCGCTTCATGGTGATCTATGGCCAACGCACCAGCGACAACCGAATTGCCTTCGGGGGTCGGGGGGTGCCCTACCTCTTTGGTTCACAGATCGACCGCAGGGCCGAATTGCATCTGCAATCGCACCGGCTGATTCAGTCGACCCTGGCCGAGATGTTGCCAGCGGTTGCCGACGCCCGCATCACTCATCGCTGGGGTGGTGTATTGGGCATTCCTCGCGACTGGGTGCCAGGACTTCGATTTGATCGATCCACTGGGTCGGGTGTGCTCGGCGGCTACGTCGGTGAAGGAGTAGCGGCGGCAAACCTTGCGGGCCGAACCATGGCCGATCTTGTTCTAGGGCGGTCAACCGATCGGACCTCGTTGCCCTGGGTCGGGCACCGATCCCGGCGCTGGGAACCGGAGCCATTTCGGTTCCTCGGGGTGCGTAGCAGCCGCATGATTCTTGCCGCTGCGGACAAGCGGGAAGATACCACCGACAAGCCGGCGACGGCGGCTTTCAAAATCTCGCGCCTTTTGCGAGGTGCATGAACAGCTGCGATCACGAGACAAGAACACCCACCCAGGAGAGTACAGCCACCCCCAGACCTACCGCAGGCGCCAAGGGCCGCCCCGACAGTGCGGTGAGGAGGCATTGCCCAACCCCCGACGAGTGTGGAGGGCGCCGCAACGATGGCCTAGACAACACAACCGATCATAAGGATGGCTTGAGGCTGGGAGCCCGGACTCGGCGGGGTGCACTGGGGATGTGGTCCACGATCTTGTATCGGTAGTGCAACATCAGAGTGATACCGAATGCTGACTTGGGGCACAATGCAACTTGTTTCGATGCAGACGCAGTGACGCCGATAGGTGATCGGCCCCTACTACCCTGAGGAGCCACGTCAATCCCTCCGGGCGCCGTCGGGCCACGGAGTCCGTCAATCCCTCCGGGGGCCGTTCAGGTCGCGGAGACTGATCTTTGAAGAGTGCGCCGCTAAGTGATCAAGCTCGAGAACGTCACAAAGGAATACAAGGGCTCGTCCGTCGCGCTCAGGGATGCCTCTGCTGAGATCAGCAAAGGCGAATTTGTCTTCCTTGTCGGCCCCTCGGGGTCAGGAAAGTCCACGTTTCTGCGACTGCTCAACAAACAGGAGGTGGCTGACAGCGGACGGGTGCTGGTGAACGGGAAGGACGTTGGTGAACTACACCCATGGAAGGTGCCCCTCCTACGACGCCAGATCGGCTGTGTGTTTCAGGACTTCAAACTGCTCCCATCCCGCACGGTGGGGGAGAACGTGAGCTTCGCCCTCGAGGTGATCGGTAAGCCCAAGCACATCATCGAAACCCAGGTGCCAGCGATCTGTGAGCTGGTCGGACTCGGTGACAAGATCGACAAGTATCCGCACCAGCTTTCTGGAGGCGAGCAACAGCGAGTGAGTATCGCCAGGGCCTTCGTGAACCGTCCGGTGATCCTTCTGGCTGATGAGCCCACTGGAAACCTCGACCCCCAGACCGCCAACGGGATCATGTGGCTGCTCGACCGCATCAATCGGTCAGCCAACACCACTGTGGTCATGGCCACGCATGACCGTGGCATCGTCGACACGATGCGTCGACGTGTGATCGAACTCTCACACGGCTCGATCGTGCGCGATCAAAGCCGCGGCGTCTACGACTGAGCAGGAGACAGCACATGGCCGTTCGGGTCGACTACATCGTCAAAGAAACCGCCTACAACATCATTCGCAACCCCTCATTGAGCATCGCAACGGTGCTCACGGTCGCTGTGTCACTGTCCCTCTTGGGCGCGGCATTGGTTATACAGCAGGGTGTCTCTGGGCTTCAGACCCGGTTCAAAGACGATGTTGAATTCATCATCTGGATCAACAACGATGCAAGCGAAGAACAGGTCGCCTCGGTCCAGCGAGCTCTCGACGATTCACCGGTGGTGAAGACCAGTACCTTCATCAATCGAGCCCAAACCTTCGCCGAGTTCGAGGAGTACTTTGCCGAGTCACCCGAGGTGTTGGCGGCGGTCACACCCGAGGATCTTCCCACCTCGTTCCGGGTTGTGCCTGTGAATCCCGAACTCAGTGTGGTGGAACAACTCGGACGCCAATTCACCCCGCTTCCCGGGGTACGCCAGGTCGATTTCGCCGGCGATTACATCCGCCGCCTCAATCAATTCTCGTCGGCGGCCAGCATCACAATGACCGTGGCTGCACTGGCCAGTGGGTTGGCATCTAGTCTGCTGATGTACAACACGATTCGAACCGCTCTTTTCGCTCGACGGCGCGAGGTGGAAGTCATGCGTCTGGTGGGCGCAACCAACTGGTTCATTCGGATTCCGTTCATGTTGGAAGGGTTACTCCAGGGGCTTGTGGGCGCCGCGTTCAGCGCCGGAGCCGTGCTCGCCCTGAACGGTGTCGTGGGCGATGCGGTGCGTGACGCTGACTTCCGACTGTTCGATTCCTTCGCCCTGAACAATGGCCAGCTGTGGATCATCACGATGGTGCTGCTGGCCTCTGGTGCGCTGATCGGAGCGGTGGGCTCGGGTGTTGCTGTCAGCCGCTACCTCGACGCCTAAGTTGGCCAGATTCCTGTCCACAGCCACATGTTTGGCAGACGCGGTGGGCTAGACATCGGGGATGACCCTCACCGTTGATGTCACCGACCACGTCGCAACGATCACGTTGAACCGACCTGACACGTTGAACGCATTCAACGTGCAGATGATGCGTGACATGATCACAGCTCTGGATCGAACCGATGATGACGACGATGTGCGGGCCGTGATCGTCACCGGTGCAGGCCGCGCATTCTGCGCCGGAGCGGATCTTGAAGGTGGCGGCGACACGTTCGACCATGGCTCGGACTCCGGACCGGGTTCGTCGTGACGGAGGCGGAATCCTCACCCTCCGGATCTTCGAGTCAACCAAGCCAATCATCGCCGCCATCAACGGCCCGGCGGTCGGCGTCGGAATCACCATGACGCTCCCGATGGACATCCGCCTAGCCTCGGACCGGGCAAAGATCGGATTCGTCTTCACCAAGCGGGGCATTGTGCCCGAAGCCGCCAGTTCGTGGTTCTTGCCCCGTCTGGTTGGGATGCCAACGGCCCTTGAATGGTGCTACAGCGGACGGGTCATGGACGCAGACGACGCCGCTGCCGGTGGGTTGTTGCGCGTGGTGCCCCACGATGAGCTTCTGGGGCGAGCCCGAGCGTTGGCCTCGGAGATATCCCAGAACGCCCCGGTTTCAGTGGCGCTCACCCGGCGAATGTTGTGGCAGGGCCTCACCTTCGACCATCCAATGGAAGCCCATCGCACGGATAGCAGAGCGATAGCGGCTCTCGGACGAAGTGCGGACGCGAAAGAGGGCGTCATGAGTTTCCTCGAGAAACGAAAGCCGGCCTGGACGAATCGGCCGAGCAGCGACACTCCCGACGTATTCCCCCAGGATGTTGCTCGCACGTTCAGCTGACCGTTGAGCTCACGCGGTCTGCCCATACAGCGAACAGTGGATCACGTCCCGATGTCGGCACTTCGACCCCGGATGGTTCACCCCATCCCGCCGAAAGCGAGAAATAGCCAGCCACGATCCCAATCCGCTGCTCGTCACTGGCTGCCAGCCAACCTCTGATCGCCTTGGTTGGAAAGAGCCGATTGGAGAAACACACAACTGCGCGCCCTCCTGGTCTCAGAACTCGACCGATCTCATCGAACACCTCCAGCGGGTGTTGCAGATAGTCGACCGACACCGCACAAACGATCCCATCGAAGACTCGTCCGCGAAACGGCAGGCTCGGATGTGCGTTGAGATCGGCGACCACGCCGCCGCAGGCTTGGATGTTTTGAGCGAGTTCGACCGGGTTCATCCCGTGGACCACCAAACGTTTGGGTTGGCAGGTGAAGTGGGAGATCCAGCTCCCCATGAGATCCAGAACATCGCCCTCGATCGAGAGTTGCTCATAGAGCGACCCAATAGCTGCTCGTGCGCCATCGTCGATATGGGCGACGATCCGAGGCTGTGTGTAGAACCAGCGATCATTGGTTGGATCCTGGCGGTGGAAGAAGTTCGACGGGAAATGGGCGTAGCGAGCGTCGTTCATGCGGGCTTGGGCTGATGGCTGCGCATGGTGAGTTGCAGGGCGACGATGGTTGCGGTCGCCGTGACCAACCAAAGGGCGAGGTTGAGCGAGGCGCCCGGGCGATGAAGGTGATGACCACCGGCATCGCCATTCCCACGTACGCAGCGAAGTAGAAGGTTGCATTCAGCGCCCCACGATTGCTTGGGTCGGCTATCGACTCGGTGATTGCCAAGCCAGCGGTCAGAATGGTGCCCGACGCTGCCCCGAGCGCAATTGCGGCAATCGGAATCAGCTGCCAAATATCGGTCACAAAGGCCGTGGTTCCCAGCACATAACCGACTACACCGACCCACATTCCGATCTTCAGGCCGGCTGTCGACGTTGCAGCTCGTTTGAGCAACGGTCGTGAAAGGAGGGCCGCTAGTGCGGTAGTCGTGCCCGTTATGCCCGCCACGAGCACGTCGTTGCTGCCACCGATCGCGTCACGCAGGATCACCGGGAATAGAGCAAAGCTGGTGGAGGGGAAGCCAAAGACCCACAGGGCCGCGGGCGCAAGCGTGGTGAGGAAACCTGCGGGCCGACGCCGGCACTCCGAGTTGGGGGCGCAGCGAAACAGCTCGATCTGGACTCTTGGTTTCGGGAAGATTCCACATCCCCAGCAGCACTAGTGCCGTGGCTCCGGCGTGCAGCACATAGGGCACGATCAGAGGCGAGGGTCCGACACGTTCATAGAGCGCCGACGTGATCGGTCCGAAACCGAACCCGATGTACACCATCACCGTGGTGACACCGGCAATGTGTAAACGATCTCGGTTGTCCAGCGGTTTGCTGTTCAGTTCGGTTAGCCAGGCGGTGCCGACCGAGAGCACAGCGCCGCTTACAGCCCCGAGCAGAAGTCGGCCGGCGAATAGCAGTGCGAGGGAGTCACGACCGAAAATCAGGACGATGGAGGCCACCGCCGATGCAGCTGTGAACGGCAGGATCAGCGGACGGCGCCCGAACCGATCCGAAAGCCTGCCGGCGAACAGAAGGGACACGAGGATCCCACCCACGTAGACGGTGAAAATCCCTGTTGCACCAAGATCAGAAAGACCCAGGCGATCCTGATACCGAAGGATCAGTGGCGTGCTCACGTTGGTGCCCCATGCCACAACGAACAAACCGGCAGCAAGAATCTTCTGCTGCCGGTTCATCGATTCGAGTCTGAAACCCAATGGGGTCTGACCCCGTCATCGACTGGGTCAGACCCATCGAGGGTCGTTGGGAGCGGTGTTGCTAGCGACGCATCTGTGCCAGTAGCCGAACGACGTAGTAGAACATCGTCATGAGCGAGCTGAACAACCCCAGGGCTGCGGCGACGTGAGCCCAAGCAGGGAATTGACGGACCACTTTCTGGGTCTGATACAGGATGCTCACACCTGACAAGGCGATCATTCCGACGCTGAACCATATGCCGAGGCTCAGCCCGAACAGCAGGGCGGCAACGATCAGCCCGAGGGCAACGAAGCCTCCCCACATGACCATGGGCCGAAGGAACGAAAGGTCCTTGCTCGTCGTCATGCCGATGACCGTGAGCCCAGCAAATCCAACAAGGGTGATGCCGGCCGCTTGCACCAGAATGCCGCTTCCGCCGTCGCTGTCGGCGACGAGCTTGAGTAGCGGAGCGAAGACCAGTGAATAGATAGCAGCCTGTCCGAACAAGCCCGCGTATTGAAGATTGGGATTGTCGACCCGCAAAGCAGCGTTGGCGCTCATCGTCCCACCGAGCCACATGAGGCCGATGAGGAGCAGCCACAGCAGGTTCGATCCGCCGAAGGTGTCCAACATGAAGTCGGCGACACCGGTGACGAAAAGGACTGCCTCGAACACGACGAATGCGAGTACGGCCAGCGCAACGTGCTGGTAGACCCTCACCAAGAACGCTGAACGAGTCGCCTCGTCGGTGTTCGCTGCTGGGATGTACTGAGTAGTGGACTGGGCAAAAGCCATGCGTGGGCAACCTCCTGGATGCTGACTGACGTCTAGTATCTCACGTTTTTGGGCCCAAGAAGGTTCCGGGCGGTGGTGAAACCTGACCAGCTACCGCCGATGCAGTGCAGGTAGAATGGTTAAAGCTGTTTGACAACTTCATCCAGTACATGGGGCTGATCGGTTTCGACGTCGAGACCAGAAGCTGTTTGTGCGACCCGAGTTGCTCAGACTCGTGAAACGGGGCTTTTTGAAGACGGCAACAAAACCGACTTCGCTCTTGCCGCCTAATTTTTTAGGTAGTACAGAGGAAAACTGCGAGCCGCGAGGCCACGCAGGGCCTGACCACTACAGCCCGGTAACAGAAGTAGTGGTGGACGGTGGGAGAGACCACTGACGGACAGGGAAAGACTTCTGACACCGAGGAAAGACTCGGCGGTGAACTAACCCGGTAGATGGACAGCCGTAAGTCCGAACCACGGGAATGGTCGTAGCAGAAGCAGTACCTGCTCGGCGGACGGGGGTTCGATTCCCCCCAGCTCCACGTAGTGTCCCCTTCAGGGGGAGCGTTCCACGCACGGTTCCGTTGTCGTCGCTCGTTCCTGCGTGCCCACGTTCACACTCGCTGGTCGCCCGCATCGTGGTCCCTCCAGAACTCGACTGGCATCGGCGCACTGTCCACGTTCTCACTCGGGCTGGCTGGCCCGTCGCTTGACGGACCGAGCTTCGGGCAGGCGCGAACCGGTTAGCACAACCGGCGGCCTCTTGCCTCGCCTCGGCCACTTGGGTCACGCGTTCTTCGGCATGGCCGCCCTCGCTTCACACTCGGGCCTTCGGGTCGGCCGGAGATCTGTCCCTCCGGGGGCCTCGCCTCGCCTTCGGCCCTTTGGGTCCAGGGCTGCCAGCGGCGGTCCCCCTCTTGAGAGGGTTCACCGGAGGCTCGGAGCGCTCGTGTCTTCAAGCGCGATGTCTAGTGCCGGCTGCGCTCGGCCAACTCTCTGCGAGCCTCGCGGTCGGCGTCGCGTTTGGCGATGATCTGGCGCTTGTCGACGGTTTTGCGACCCTTGCCGAGGCCGAGCTCCAGCTTCACTCGGCCGTCCTTGAAATAGAGCGCCATCGGCACCAGCACCCCTTGGTCCTGATTGACCTTGGAGGACAGGCGGACCAACTCGTGCTTGTGCATCAGCAGTTTGCGGCGACGCGCCCGGTCGAGCACCACATGAGTCCCTGCCCGGGAATATGGCGCAATGTGTAGGCCCACCAAGAACAGCTCGTTGTCCTCGAAACGGGCGTAGGCATCGTTGAGTTTGACGTTGGATTCCCGAATCGCCTTCACCTCGGCGCCAGCAAGCACGATGCCTGCTTCGAAGGTTTCAGTGATCTCGAAATCCAACCGGGCTTTTCGATTCGTCGTGATCATTTTGATCTTGGCCATGGCAACCCCACGGTAGCGGTCAATGGCCGACCAGGACTTCGGTTACGTCGGCCACAAGGGTCACACGGCGGCGACTGCCCTGGCCACTTCGCCCCATTTCTCCAAGCGCGTCGGGGTTTGTTCTCAGTTCCTCGTCGAGCAGGTACAGGGCCACTCGTTGAGCGCACGAGCCGTACCGTTGGAGTAGCAGGTCGGCCATGTCGTCCCAGGGTGCTACGACGGCAAAGTGCTCGAGCATTTCGTCGGTTATCAGAGCCTCCATCTTTCCGAGATCGCCCGCTTTCATTGCCAATCGAAGCGCTGTCGTAGTTCCCTCGAATCCGAGATCGTCGAACTGAAACGAGTAGTTGGGAGTGGTGCCATAAAAGGCGATCTGCTGTTTGGCTCTGGCCACCATCGGCGCCCGTTCCTCCGGCGTGTCTCCGCCAACCGCAAACACCGGAACGATCAGGTCCTTACCAGCGGCCGCCGGGATCAGTCGCCGCTCGAGATACTGCGTGCTGTGCAGCGGGTGGACGTGGATTCCATCGGCAACATCCGCTGCGGTGCGAACCATCAGAGGCCCCACTGCTGAGATATCGACCTTCATCGGATGATCGTGGCGAGGAGGGGACCAGTCGGGTGGAAGCAGTGACAGGTTGTAGAACTCGCCCTCGTAGTTGAGCCGCTCGTGACCGCTGAAGGCGCGAAAACACGCGCGGACTGCTTCGACATACTCACGCATCCGGGCTGCAGGGTGGGCGAACTCTGCGCTGTAACGGCGTTTCACGTGGGCCCGCACCTGACTTCCGAGGCCGAGCCGAAAACGACCGTTGGTGTTGGCTGCCATCTCGTAGGCAATGGCCGCCGAGACCATGGGGCTCCGAGGAAAAGCCACTGCGATCCCAGTGGTGTAGAACAGTGATGGAGCGGCCAGCGAACACGCCGCAATCCGCATCCACGGAACCGAACTGGTTTCGGTGAAGAGCATTCCAGCGAAACCCTCCGCCTCGATGTTCTGTGCCAAGGTCACCGCCTCGCCCCACGACGACGGGCCAACCATGACATCGAGCTGCATTGTGTGTTGTTAGCAGACGGTCGGCATTCGCTTCGAAATGGGCTCGTATCTAGTAGCGAGTAAAAACCGCGTCCCGACTTGCGGCCCAGCAATCCAGCTTCACACATCCGGGCCAGGAGAGGCGGGGGAGCATAGAGCGGCTCTTTGAACTCTGCGTACAGCGACTCGGCAACGGCCATGGTGGTGTCGAGACCAATCAGATCGGTGAGTCGTAGCGGGCCCATCGGATGAGCACAACCGGCCACCATGCCATCGTCTATGTCCTCTTTGGAAGCAAATCCTGATTCGTACATCCGGATCGCGGACAGCAGATACGGGATCAATAGGGCATTCACTATGAAGCCGGCACGATCTTGGGACACGATGACCCGCTTGTGCAACTGGCTCGAGGCGAAGTGCTCGGCTCTCGCTTTGGTGTCTTTGCTGGTGTGAAGGCTCGTAACGAGTTCAACTAGTGGCAGGACCGGGACCGGATTGAAGAAGTGAATTCCTACAACGTTCTCGGGCCGATTGGTTGCCATCGCCAACTTCATGATTGGTATCGACGAGGTGTTGGAGGCGAGCACGGCGTCAGGTGAGGTGACAACTTTGTTGAGTTGTGTGAAGAGGCCCACTTTGGCAGCTTCGTTTTCGACGATGGCCTCGACGACCAGATCACATTCGGCCAGCGCTTCGAGGTCGTTTTCGATATCCAGCCTCGATTTGGCAGCGGCGATGTCAGCTTCAGATCGTTTCCCTGCCTTGACGCCGCGGGCCAGGCTTTTCTCGATCCGTGCCAAACCCGCCTCGGCTGCTTCTGGGCTTGCCTCGACCACAGTGGTGTCTATCCCAGCCAAAGCACAAATTTCGGCTACACCTGAGCCCATCAATCCTGCGCCGACGACGCCTACCCGGGAGAAGCTCTTGGGTTCTGTCTCGGGACTCATCGGGAAGACGGTAACGCCTCCACCCGTGATCAGCAGGCTGATTGGACCAAAACTCAGCGGGGGAGAGCCGAGAGGTCTGACTCGCTCGTGCGATCGGGCAGCGGTGCTTCATCGCTGTCGATCCCATCCGGGGCCACGGGAAACACGAGTGTGAACCCAGCTCCACCGAGGGTGGCCTCGGGTTCTATCCACACCTCGCCGCCATGGTCGTCTACAACCGACTGAACAATCGTGAGGCCGAGACCCGACGCTGCCGACTTCTCGATTGCGCTGGATCCCCGGCGAAAGCGCAGAAGAAGACGCTGCGGGTCATCGGTACCAAGGCCAGGGCCGTCATCGATGACCCGTACTGCGATTGCTGGCCGTTTGTCGGCCATCTGATCCGACCTGATCTCAACTATCACAGTGGAAGTACAGTGCTCGGCTGCGTTGGCCAACAAATTCGAGATCGCCCAACGGAGACGACGGGGGTCACCCACTACCGAGGCGGTTGTCACCTCGGCGTGGACCGGCACGTGCCGCGACTGGGCGCTGGCTTCGGAACGCACCAGATCTACCAATTCGACCGGACCCCAGAGTGCGAAGGGGTTGTCGGCGTGTGCGGTAAGGCTCAGGGCCAAAACGTCATTCACCAGATCTTCGATTCGTCGAATGTTTCTGAGGGCCAATTCGAGTTCGGCTGTTGAACCGGGTCGGGCGGGATGTTTTTTTCTTGCCACCAGCAGATCGGCGAGAGCGTGTAATGCCGTGAGGGGTGAACGGATCTCGTGACATGCAGCTGCCAACTGTTCACGCTCGAAGGAGCGCTCGCCCTCGAACCTTGTGAGCAGGGCCCGTACGGACATCGCCAACGGCTCGAGTTGTGCAGGTAGTTGAGAAGGAGCCTCGCCTCTCAGCGGTGCGTATGCATCGATTGCGTTGATCGAATTCTGCAGTCGGCCCAGACCCCGACGCGTTCGGGCGATGTGGACTACACAAACGACCAACACAGGGAGCCCGATCAGGGCGATTCCGGTCGTCATTGCTGTCATCGAGGGCATCGCTACGGATTCGGCCGGAGCCGGTAGCCGGTGCGGGGGATCGTGTCGACCCGCTCGCGTCCGAGTTTCTGGCGCAGGTAGCGGATGTACACCTCCACAACATTGGGATTGCCACCGTATCCATCGCCCCACACGCGGCTGAGAAGTTCGTTTTTTGACAGCGGCCGGTCACCTGCCTGGATCAACTGGGCCAGGACTTGCCCCTCGCGGGGAGTGAGATGAACAGCAGATCCCTCCACTTCGGCTTCCCGTGTGGAGGCGTTGTAGCGGATGCCCGCGAATGCGGCCGCATCGGCGGTGGTCCTGGGCCGACGGAGCATGGCAGTGATCCGGGCGAGCAGAACTTCGAGCGAGAAGGGCTTGCGTAGGTAGTCGTCAGCGCCGAGTTCCAGTGCCTCGATCTCGTCGAATTCGCCTGTCTTGGCCGACAGACACAAGATGGGCGTTGCGACACCGGCTGCTCTAAGTGACCGGCAGATGTCGAACCCGTTCTTCGACGGCAGGAGTAAGTCGAGCAGAATCAAGTCATATGAGTTGGTGAGCGCCTCGTCATAGCCCTCTTGTCCATCCAGAAAGATGGTCGACTCAATATCGATTTCTTCCAATGCAGCCGAGACGGTTGTTGCGATGTCGTTCTCATCATCGATTATCAGTGCGTGCATTGTGGTCCGTCGCCTTCGCTCTCTTTCAGTCGCTAGGAGCAGACTGAAAGTCATTTGGACATGAATGTCGCAGCATCCACCAGTTTTCCCTGCGCCTGCTGGGAAACTGACCCGGATGCAGATCGCCGACACAACTCATGACCACGAGTTTGGCCCCTCTGATGCGGCGAGGCGTGGATCCACCACACCATTCGAACAGGATGCAACACATTTGTTGTTGCACCAGCTCGCCGAGATCGGGCGCACGTTCGACACCTGTGGTGATCAGATTTGGGGGTTCGGCTTCAATCCAATGAAGATCCCGATGCTGTTTGTGTTCAAGAGTGTCGACTTGAGTGCGCGCTTCGGGATCTGCAGCGGACCAGTGGATTACGAGCGGCTGAGCACGATCGACGGCGCGGTGTTTGGAGAAATCGTCGAGAGCAGACCGTTGGCGCGACGGCGCCACGACCTCGCACACACTGATCTCCGATTTCATTGGGTGAACGATTCGATCGCCGACCTGTTCCAGCCTGCTCTGAACCAGGAGGTGCGCTTTGATGCCGAGCTCGCAAGAATCGAGTCATTGGTGTTCGATTTCTCAGGTGACAACTACCGGCCCCAATCGTGGGAGTTCGCGCGTTTCGTGGTCCACGAGGCGTTCCACCAGCATCAGCTCTTCGATGCCAAATGGCGCGTGCCAGTCGGATATGACCCAGCGACCCCTCCGTGTTCGGATTCCCTGAACGGCCAGCTCGCCCGCGAAGAGGCTCGACTCCTCGAGCTTGCAGCGCTGAGTCGGTCTGATCACCAAGCGCAGAACTTTGTTCACCGATTCCTCGAAATGCGTGCTGAACGTCACAGACGATGGCCCGATACCGAGATGCTGGAGCGGGGTACTGAACAGGTGGAGGGGTCCGCACGATACGTCGAGAACCTGTACAGCCGCTTCAATGGGCGGGCAGATCGTCTCAACATGCCACCCGAGGCATTACGGCATGAGCGAGACTGGGTCGACTTTGGTCGTCTCTATAGAACCGGTGCGCGCATGCTCGAAATCTTGGATCGGTTTGAGATTTCGTGGCGCAAGCGATTAATTCAGGGTGAGGATCCGTACGGCATTCTGTGCCAGACGTTGAACTAGCCACGATCGGATCACCATGGCGCCCGGGCCAGATCCACGTGACTATTCCCTTTTTCAGACCGGTAGTCAGAGAACTTGGCCATGACCTCGTTCATCTCATCGGTCGAGAGCAATATGGGATGGCCAACTGTCCGTGCCATCAGGTACTGCTCAGCCAGAGCCTCCACTTCGATCGCAAGGTTGTACGCGGCCCCAACCGAAGCTCCACAGGCGAGCAGGCCGTGATTGGCGAGAAGGCATGCGCTCCGATCTTCTAACGCCGTTATCGCTGCGTCTGCGAGTGCGACGGTACCGAAGGTCGCATAGTCACTACAGCGGATGTCGATCCCACCCGCCACTGCAACCATGTAGTGGAACGGTGGGATGTCGAGTCTCAAGGTGGAAAGGGCTGTCGCTGCCGGTGAATGCAAGTGCACAATCGCATCTACATCACGGCGACGCTGATAGATGTGTTGATGAAATAGCCATTCCGAGGACGGGCGGTGGGGACCGGCCGCTCGACCGTCGGCATCAACGAACACGAGGTCGCTTGGATCGATCATGTCGTAGGCAAGAGCTGACGGTGTGATCACGTAGCCATTCCCGGAGCGGAAACTGGCGTTACCCGAGGTCCCACGGTTGATCCCCATGCGCTGAGCATCGAGCAGAACGCTGATCATCGTCTGTCCATCGCCAGAGCTGGACTCCGATCCCATCTCCGGGAGCGTATCGCTGGCGGAGTTCGGGGAGGCTCACGTCACGATTCGGTGTCGTCGTTCATGGCGATCCCGGACCGAGGATGGGACTAGGCTCATACGAGACCGTGGGGAGACATCCATAACCAAGGGAGTTGTGAACTATGAGCGTTTCGCTTTGTTCGGACTACTCGGCGGTATCCAAGCCCAACTTCAGTTCAAGCAGGCGCTCGATATGCCACCTCAGTTCTGCGACGAGATTCTGAGCCTTTCCGATCGCATTGGGGTCGTCCACGAAGGTGCTGTGCTCGCCAGGTTCGACGGAACCTCCGCAACGCGTGCGGAGGTCGGCCTGTTGATGGCCGACGGCTCGAGGTAGATTCAGGTCTCGCATGCCGCCGATTCGCATGATCGCCACCGACATTGATGGCACGATGCTTCGTGAGGATGGCACGCTGTCGCCGGCGGTCCGAGATGCCCTGCACGAGGCCACCAAGGCAGGCATTGAGGTCGTTCCGGCGACCGGTCGGCCCTACGTTGTTGCTACCGAGGTCATCGAAGCGCTTGGTCACAATCACTACTGGATCTTCGCCAACGGAGCGGTCACCTGGCACCATGGTCGGGCGGAGACGGTTCGAGGCTACTGGATGCAGCCAGACCGAGTTATCGAGATGATCGAGCGAATTCGATCGTTCCTACCAAACGCGAGTTTCGCAGTCGAGTTCGAGAGGGATGCCATCTTCGAGCGGGGATTCGAGCGTCTGGTCAACATTGTCGACGGTCTTCATCTGGTCAAGGATGTGACCCGTGCGGTGGAGTCCCGGGTGCAGAAGATCCTTGTTTTCGATCACAGCATCACACTCGACGACCTCTACCGCAAGGTGTGTGACGCCATCGGGGACGACGGAGTCGCAACCTATTCAGGTCTGTCGTTCATCGAAGTTGCTGCCGACCTCGTGACCAAAGCCATGGCGGTCAGCGAGCTGGCTGCGGAGTTGGGAATCGATCGTTCTGAGGTTGCGAGCTTCGGCGACAATCACAACGATGTCTCCATGCTCCAGTGGGCCGGCCGAGGGTATGCCATGGGTAACGCAACGCCCGATGCTACCGAGGCTGCGAACTATGTGATCGGAACAAACGAAGAAGATGCGCTCGCTACACAGGTACGTACCCTCATTGCCGAGCACGAGGCGGGCACTGACTCTTCGTCGGAAGCCTTGGACTGAGGGTTTCGGCAGTGGAAGTTCCAAAGCCGCTTCGAGGACTCCCCGGTTGGTTGGGGCGCCCGGTGTGGGGAGAGGCCAGGAGTGTTCGGGAGCTTCGCCTACTCAGGCAGAGCTTCTGGTGGCAGGGGTACGGGGTGCCCGAAGGCAAGAATCGACCTGTGCTTCTCATCGCAGGGTTTCTTGCCGGTCCCCGCACCATTGACGCTCTGGACCATGTTCTTTCCGTTGCCGGATGGCAGGTGCGCCAAGCCGACGTCGGCCGCAACGCCGGACCCGCCTACCACGGGATCGCGCATTGTGAGCGGGACCTCGAGGCGCTGTGCGAGGACAGCGGTGAAAAGGTCCGTGTGATCGGACACAGTCGGGGCGGCCAATACGCCCGCGTGCTTGCGATTCGGTTTCCCCAGGCGGTCGAGCAAATCATCACCCTCGGCTCGCCGCTGCGAGTGAAGTATCCGAAATACGCGGTCGTGAAGGTGCCCGCCGAGGCGCTTGATCGGCTTTGGCGTACCGGTGTGTTCGGCGCTGTTGACACCGAGGCCGAGCAGCGGGTCGACGAAGATCGGTTTGTCCCGATCCCCGATGGAATCGATTTCGTCAGCGTCTATTCCAAGACCGACGGGATCGTGGACTGGCGGACTTCCATCGACCCTCAGGCTGACATGGTTGAGGTGAACGCATCCCATGCCGGACTCCCGAACAGCATCGCTGGAGTCGGTGCCGTGGCAACTGCACTCGCTCGTCTTTGAGGACACGACCCGGTCATTCCCACTTTGATCCATTGCTTCTATGCGGGCCGGCGTCTCGGTAGCTAACTTCACTGGGTGGCTGAGTTGCAGTTTTTCTTCGGAACGATGGGATCGGGCAAGTCGACACAGGCGCTCCAGGTTCACTACAACCTGACCGAGCGAGGGCTCCGGTGTGTCCTGCTCACCCAATTGGACCGTACCGAGGGGGTGGTTTCCAGCCGCCTGGGGATTCAGGCCGAGGCGCTGATCATCAATCCGACCGTCGACGTATACAGGCTGGTTGCTCACGCTCATCGGACCGGTCTCGGACTTGATGCAGTCATTTGTGATGAGGCCCAGTTCTACGAACCGGCCCAGATCGACCAGTTGGCTCGTGCCGTCGATGAGCTGCGGATCGATGTCTACGCATACGGACTGCTCACCAGCTTCCAGGGGGAATTATTTCCCGGTTCAAAGCGCCTGATGGAAATGGCCGACAAGCGAAACGAGCTTCAAGTCGAGGCCCGATGTTTTTGCGGAAAGCGGGCAACCCACAACGCCCGTTTGGTCAACGGACGTCAGGTGTACGACGGCGAGCTGAAGATCGTTGGGGATACGGGAGAGTCGACAGCGGAAGTCTCCTACGACCTGCGTTGCCGCGAGCACTGGCTGGCCGGCAAGGACGATGCACGACAACGAGCGTTGTTCGACGAGCTGCGACTCGACGAGCTGCCCGTAGAGTTCGAGCATGGGTTCTGAAACTATTCGGGTCGACAAGTGGTGTGACCCGATCTGACCGTGGTGTTGGATAACCAGTCGTTGGCTGGTTGAAGAGGTTGCTCCCCACCGAGATCTCGATATCCACTATCGATCGATCTCGCTGAAGGTCAAGAACAACAGCGACGACGAGGCGGCTCAATTCACCCACAATCTGTTGCGGGTGGCCGAGTCAGTTCGGGCGTCCCAAGGAGATGCCCCCCTCAAGGATCTCTACTGGGAGATGTGTCGTCGCATCCATCATGATGACGACCGCGCCTTTGCCCCCGAGGATGTTCTGGAGGCTGTCGGTGTCGACATGTCTCACGCCGCAGCTTTTTCGGACCCAGCCTGGGACGACGCAGTCGAGGCCGAAACAGCGGCTGGAATCGATCTGGCAGGTGAAGACGTGGGCACTCCCATCATCGCTCTCACTTATCCCGATGGATCCCAGTCGGCGATCTTCGGACCGGTGATGACCCCCATTCCTCGAGGTCAGGCTGCGCTTGATCTGTGGGACGGCATGGCGAAGGTGATGAGCGTGCCGGGATTCTTTGAACTGAAACGCACCAGGGACGTGGGTCCCGAAACAGGCCCTCGTCCGGCGTGATTCCTTCCGTGGTCCTAAGGCAAGGCGTTGGCTCGTGCCCCTATCCGCCAGCGTGAGGTAGCCACCGACTACCGTTGAAGCCGTTGAACGAAGGGACTGTAGAATGTTTTTTTGGGGCGTTTTGGTAGGGCTGATAGGCGCTGTATTGATTGGCTGGTACGGCTCCAAGAAGCAGCGGGATCATGTTTCGGCCATGGAACGTACGCTGAGCGGCGAGTCTCGGAGGGTCACGGCTCTGGAACGAGAGCTCGCTACCGCCAAGGCCGAAGGTGCCGAGGCGGTGCGAAATGAGAAGCTGCGTCAGGCGCGAGAATTTGGGCAGTACAAGATACTTTTGCGCCGCGCCGACACTGCGTTGGCTCAAGCGAAGGCGGCTCGGGACGACTCCATCCTGGATGCTGCCTGACCGATCCGGCTTCTGCTCAGGGGAGTGTCCAATCGATCGGCCCGCGCCCGCCTGCGCTCAATAGCTCGTTGGTGCGGCTGAAGGGCCGAGATCCGAAGAAACCGCGGGATGCCGAAAGCGGGCTTGGATGCGGTGAAGTCACAACCGCATGCTGGTCGAGATCGAGTCGAACCATTTTCTGCTGAGCTGACGCGCCCCACAGAATGAACACCACCCGGTCAGATTTGGCGTTCACCACGTCGATGACCGCGTCGGTGAACTGCTCCCAGCCTTGGCGCCGATGGGAGTTCGCTTGACCGGCCCGAACGGTCAGGACAGTGTTGATCAGAAGCACGCCTTGACGGGCCCACGGGATGAGCGAACCTGACGTGGGTGAAGGGATCTCAAGATCCGACGACAGCTCCCGAAAGACGTTCTTGAGCGAGGGTGGTGGCGGTGTCGGCGGCTTCACAGAGAAGCACAGGCCGTGAGCTTGACCGGGACCGTGATAGGGGTCCTGGCCAAGAATCACGGCTCGAACCGAACTCAGCGGTGTGAGGTGCAGCGCGGAAAACACTTCATTGTGGGGTGGATACACCGGGCCCTGTTGTCTCTCCGACGCCACGAACTCCTGCAGCGGTGCCCAATAGGGCTTTGCGAATTCACTTCGGAGGACGGGGTTCCAGTCCGTTCTTGGTGCCACCTACCCGTTCTATCCGAACAGTACGATCCGTCGGTGCGCTGTTCCCCGGTTCCTCACGTCGGCGCATCGCTTTCCCGCTGGGTAATGGCAATAGCCCTTTCAAGTGCCGTCGCTTGCTCGGCGGGTTCAGCGCCGGATCAAGCCGTTGCATCAAGCGGGCTCGGTGAACCAGTGGCCGCTACCCCCACCTCGGCTCCTGTAACCACGTCACTCCCATCCACGACGACAACGACTCAAGCCTCGACAACCACAACCGATCCGGTTCGTGCCCTGCTGGAGACGATGACTCTTCAGGACAAGATTGGTCAAATTCTCATGCCGGTGGTGCGAGGCACTGGTGTCGACAGGGTGACCGGTGCCGACGTGGCGTACAACACAGCGCTCGGGGGCTTTGGGACCCCGGCGGAGTTGGTGTCGGCCTATCGTCTCGGTGGGATCATGTATCTGGGTCCCAACGTGGAATCACCGACCCAAATCAAAGAATTCAGTGACGGGTTGCAGGAAGTTGCGGCTGAGAACGGACTGCCGCCTCTCCTGGTGGCGGCAGATCAGGAGGGCGGCAGGGTCCGTCGAATCCGAGGTGAAGGTGTCACCGTCGTTGGTTCCGCCAGATCACTGGCCGGCGACGCCACAGCCGTGTTCGAGAACGCCAGTCTGACCGGCCAGGAGATGAGAGCGATTGGCATAAACGTAGTATTCGCCCCGGTCGCCGATGTGGTTCGGTCCGATGTCGGGGTGATCGGCAACCGTTCATACGGATCGGACTCAGCGCTCGTAGCTGAGATGGTCGCGGCATCGGTGGAAGGGTTGCGGAATGGCGGAGTTGCTGCGGTCGCCAAGCACTGGCCCGGACACGGAGCCACCGAGGTTGACAGTCACAAGGCGCTGCCGATTGTTGAATCGACTGAGGAGGAATGGCGAACCACAGATCTTCCGCCGTTCGTGGCAGCAGTGAAGGCCGACGTGAATGCGTTGATGGTGGGTCACCTGGCTCTCCCAAGCCTCGGTGTTTTGGAACCCGCTACGATTTCCCCCAAGCTCACCGGGGACCTCATACGCACCGAGCTGGGTTTCGACGGCGTGCTCTTCACCGATGCGATGGACATGAGAGCTCTTGATGGCATCGACGAGGCCGAGTTGGCGGTACTCGTCTTGGAAGCCGGAATCGACATCCAGTTGGTCCCTCCTGATCTCGTGGCATCCGTCTCCGGAATCTCCCGAGCCGTTTCCACGGGCCGCATCAAGGAGGAACGCCTCGACGCAAGTGTCGCAAGAATCCTGATTATGAAACGGGATCTTGGGTTGATCGACTGAAGGTGTGGACTTAGGCGACCGGTAGTGCAGTGATCACCTGGTTTCCTCGATAGCTCTTCGCAAATCGATCGAATGATCCTCCGCAGGTGACCAGGTGGAGAGCGTGGGGCCCGCCTGACCGGAAGAGCTCATCGGCGGGAAGTTCGGTCTTGTCATAGAGCACGACCGATAGAACTGCATAGTCGGCGTGGGTGCCATCGGCGAGTTCCAAGTGAATCAGGTCTCCGACGGTTGCGAGCCGAAGGTTGTAGAACAGCCCCGGTTGACCCCCGTAGTCGACGTGGGCTGCGATGACGGTGGCCCCCGGTGTCTCCGGTGTCGACGAGTGCCGATACCAACCAGCTGCCTGCGCAAACGGGACGTCGAGTTGGAGATCAGCAGCGATGCCGACAGCTTCCACCGGTCCATCGATATCGATTTCAGAGACCGAAATCCTCACGGGAGCAGGCCCTGTGCCCTGCTCGATCAACGCATTCGCTGACCTCCGACGTGGGACGTGTACTGCGATGGTTTCGCGGTGAGACGGTGTTTGGAACCAAAGCTCGAGCGGTTGAGCAGCAACAGCCTGACGCACCTCAGCGCTCAGGGATCCTCCCGGGATCGTGGTCGACGGAGCAACGAGTAGTGCACCTGCGGTTGCCACATACACAGCGGCGAAGTGGCGAGTCCGGAGCCGCTTTCCCACTCAGCGTCGACCCTGTCGAACAAATCGCTCGCGACCAACGAGCGCAAAGAAACCAAGTGCTCCGGCCGCAGCGACGAGCAGACCCGTCGTCGGATCCTCAGACCCGGGCAGGAGCCCGCTCGCTCCCGTGGGAATGCCAGTGGGCGGTGTTCCGAGGCCACCGATTCGCTGCAGGATCAATCGCGGGGATCCGTCGCGCAGGAACGTCGCTGCCGTCACCTCACCTTCGGTGTTTGAAACAACCGTGGCGAGCAGCGGGGATCCGTCCTCTTCGGTGATGAAGAGCTGGTAGTCCCCGGTTGGGAGATCGCGGGATAGAACTGCGCCGGGCGCAATGGCCTGCCGTTGCACGGACGCACCCTCGGTCACAGGATCGAGAGTCACCAGAATCGTAGAAGGTGAGGGATTACGGACCGAAAACCGACCCTCTCCAGCAGCGATGGGACCCAGCGCGTCCGGGAAGCTGAAAAGGGTGACGCCCCCGGCGCCGGCGCTGGCAACGACCAGCGCTTCGGGTTCACCGGTAATCTGCACTTCCTGGGCCAGCAGAACGTCATCGGTTCGATCAGCGGCCAAGACCGTAGGGTTCTCAACCGCGGAGAACAGTTGTAGGTCGTAATCGCCCGAGTCCAGGCTAAGCGGGCCGGCGATCTCTCCCGGTGCGAAACCGCCGACGAGGAGGTCTCCGTTGAGGTAGGCGTCGACAGAGGGTTCGCTGAGTCCATGGATAATCTCGAGCCCTGCCTCAGAAGCAGGAACCGATGGTACTTCAGGCGGCGAAGGGACTGTCGTGGAAGGGACTGTCGTGGAAGGGGCTGTCGTGGAAGGGGCTGTCGTGGTGGTGGGCTCCGTAGTCACAGCAGTGCTCGACGTGTCAGTGGTGGTTACAGTTCCGGTCGACGCTGTAGTGGTGGAGGTGTCGACAGTGGTTTCGGTTGTGGTCGACGACGTCGGCGAAGTGGCAGTGGTGGTGGTGGCCGACTCTCCGTTGCCGCTTGTGGCTGCGCCCCACAAACCGATCCCGATCACTCCAGCGAGCCCTGCTCCAACCAGCCATGGAAGCGCCCGACCCAAAACGCCCCGGCTCGCTTCAGCTGGAGCCGATACGGCAGCGGAAGTGGCTCTGGCGGCAACGACCGGGGGCACAGTGGTCTCGATCGCAGGCGCTGCGCCGAACAAGGGCGAGTCGGCGAAGCCCATCGGCGCGTAGGAGCGCATGACCCCAACACCCGCCGCACTCAGTCGCTCGGCCAAAACCCTGGCGGTGGAAATCCGTTCGCCTACCTCCTCCGCAGTCGCATCGGCAACGATCGCTACAATCTCGGCAGGTGTGTTCGGATCTCTGGCCGTACCGGCCTCGAGTAGGCGACCGAGGCTATAGACATCTCCGGGAACGGTCGGAACTCCCGAAAGAGCGACTTCGGGGGCCATCGGGAGCCCGCTTTCGGGTGTGCCGCCAAGGCTCAATCCCATGCCCGCTACTGCAATTTCTGATCCGGCGACGATCACGTCACTGGGCTGTAGCGCTCCGTGTCGAAGGCCAAGCGAGTGGCCTTTCTCGACTGCGAGGGTTGCTGCGAGAGCGACGCCTGCACCTTCGTTCCAGTTGGGTGGTGTCCGAAAGTCAAGCCGCTCTTGGAATCGGGGGGCATCGGTTCGTAAGGACACAGCGGTTGTCTCACCCTTGAGGTCCTTGGTCACCGAGGCGATCGGAACCAGGCCACTGGTGTCGCGATCCTGGGTTGGAACTGTGAGAAGTAGGCGGTCTACGTGGTCTTGACTCCAGCGTCCCGGCGGCACGGTCTGCACTGTGACCGGCGCTCGATCGTCGGGGGTGCCCGTACGGGGAGCTGCCACGCCATCGGCACGCCGGTACCCAAACCATGGCTCGATCTCGACCAGATCGGCCACTTCGAGGTCGACCCCACCCCCTTCTGTGTTTTTGCGCTCCATTGGCTGGGCACTCCCGTCCACACCTCGCCTAACAACCTCTCAGAGTACATAGGAAACCGATACCACTCTCAGAGGCGAATCAACTCATGGAGTGGGATGTGGATCTTGTATTGCTCAGAAGCTCGTGAAGACACCGTTGGCTGCACGCAACGGCGTCGGTGGAGTTTGCGCGAGCCATTGGTCACAGTGGTAGTGTTGGACTTCGCGTCCACGATCTTAAAGGGGAAAGAAACGCATGGCACAGGTAGTTCTCAAAGATGTCAACAAGGTTTATCCAAACGGCTATCACGCCATCATCGATCTGAACCTCGACATTGCTGATGGTGAGTTTCTTGTCCTCGTCGGCCCGTCGGGCTGTGGCAAGTCGACAGCCCTGCGTATGGTCGCCGGTTTGGAAGAAATCAGCGGTGGTGAGATGTACATCGGTGACCGGATGGTCAACGACGTTCACCCCAAGGATCGCGACATCGCGATGGTCTTTCAGAACTACGCGCTCTACCCGCACATGACCGTGGCCGACAACATCGGCTTTGCGCTCAAACTGGCCAAAGTGCCCAAGCCCGAGATCGAAGAGCGTGTCCGCAAGGCCGCAGCTGTATTGGATCTAACCGAAAACCTCGACCGCAAGCCTGGCCAGCTCTCCGGCGGTCAGCGCCAGCGTGTGGCAATGGGACGAGCCATTGTTCGTCAGCCCAAAGCGTTCCTCATGGACGAGCCCCTCTCCAATCTCGACGCCAAGTTGCGGGTCCAGATGCGTGCCGAAATCGCCGGCCTGCAACGGGACCTGGGTGTCACCACCCTCTACGTCACGCACGATCAGGTGGAAGCCATGACAATGGGGGATCGCGTTGCTGTGCTCAAGCGCGGCTGGCTCCAGCAGGTGGACTCACCTCAGAATCTCTATGACAAGCCAGCCAATGTGTTTGTAGCCGGGTTCATTGGCTCCCCGTCGATGAACCTCATGGCATCTCGGATCGAAGGAGCCGGATCGGATCTCAAGGTCCATATCGGTAGCAACACCCTGGATCTCGATGCAGCCCTCGTTGCTGCGAATCCCGGCCTCGCAGACTTCGTCGGAAAAGACATCGTTGTTGGTGTTCGGCCAGAGGATCTCGCCGATGCCGAATTGGCCACCTCTCCGGTGCCCCAAGGAAGGACCATCACCAGCGAAACCACCCTCGTCGAAGCGTTGGGTTCGGAGATCATCGTCCACTTCCCGCTCGATGCAGAACCCTTCGCGATCATGGATGCTGAGTTCGAAGGCGAAGATGCCGTAGAACAGGCCAAGGACGATCAGGGTCGCACGATCTACGTCGCCCGATTGAGCCCTCGATCGCAAGCTCGTATGGGCGCTCGTCTTACCCTCAACGTCGACACGTCCAGGATGCACTTCTTCGACCCGCAAACGGGCCTGGCAATTCGCGGCTAATGGATGATGAGGCGACGGGCGTAAAGCTCGGACGCCTTGTCCGCAGAGCTCGCAACAAGTCATCTGAAACGAGCCTTGGTCTTAGGTCCAGGGCTCGTTCTGCATGGCGGGGAGGCGACAACAACCAATCACCCCGGATCGGTCGCGATAGCGCACCAGGCAGCGGCTCAGCCGAGGACTCATCGTTGGACGATTCCATCGTGGTAGATATCGAGCTGAGTGACGCCTTGGCTCGCGCCGAGTACGCTGAAGCCGAGAACGAGCGGTTACGGTCAGAGCTCGAGCGCAAGGAAGATATCCTGGCCGAAGCAGGTATTGCGCTTCGAACCGCACGGCTTGCGCTGCGGGATCACCTGCGAATCACCCAGCGGTAGCCCCTAGGCTAGTGGCCGACCAAACCAGGACAGAAAGGTCCCTTGCGAACCATCGCCCCGCTGCTTGGCCCACCCGACGTCACCGTTCGGATTCCGGGCTCAAAGAGCCACACCAACAGAGCGCTCATATGTGCTGCACTGGCGCCTGGAACCTCAGGCTTGGAAGGTGCGCTCTTCGCCGACGACACGATCGCCATGGTCGGGTCGTTGTTGAGTCTCGGACTGGCGGTTTGGGCTGACCCGGCCGGCCGCACAATCACCGTGATGAATCCTGATGGTTCAATTCCAGCGGGCCCCGCTGACCTCGACGTAGGAATGTCGGGCACCACCAGCCGTTTCTTGCTTCCCGTGTTGTGCCTGGGGCAGGGTCCTTACCGGATGGATGGGGCCTATCAACTTCGGAATCGGCCGATCGCCGAGCTTGTTTCGAAACTGCGTGCGCTGGGTGCGACTATAGATGGGGATTCGTTGCCGCTTACCGTGCACGGAGGTGGGCTAAGCGGGGGTTCGGTGGTTGTACAGGGCTCGGTATCCAGTCAGTACTTGTCGGGCCTTCTCATGGCGGCACCGCGGACCAGTTCTGGACTCTATGTCCGGGTTGCGGGCGAATTGGTGTCCAAGCCCTACGTTGAGTTGACGATCAAGACAATGGAGAAGTTCGGTGTTCGCGTTGATGTGGACCCCTCCTACCGTGAGTTCACCGTGCCGCCGGCTAACTACCGTCCCACCACCATCGCGATAGAACCAGACGCTTCGGCCGCGAGCTACTTCTTCGCCGCCGCTGCGATCACCGGTGGTCGCGTAAAGGTTGAGGGCCTTGGGTCCACGACAACCCAAGGCGACCTAGGTTTTGTCCACTTGCTTCAACGAATGGGCGCTCGTGTCACGATGACAGCAGACAGTACCGAGGTCCGGGGGACCGGCGAACTGCATGGCATCAAAGTCGATATGCGCGATATCTCCGATACCGCTCAGACCCTCGCCATCGTCGCAACATTCGCCGATTCGCCGACTGAAATCACTGGTATTGGCTTCATCCGCCGAAAGGAAACAGATCGAATCGGCGCTGTAGTCAGTGAATTGTCGCGGCGGGGAATTCAAGCCGAGGAGATGCCTGAGGGCCTGATCATCCATCCCGGGAACGCCAGGCCGGGAGTTGTGACCACCTACGAGGACCACCGAATGGCGATGAGTTTCGCATTGCTCGGCCTCAAACATCCCGGGATCCAGATTCGCGACCCTGAGTGTGTCGCCAAGACTTTCCCAGATTTCTTCGACGTACTGGAAACTCTCCGGCCCGAGTCCGTCGGGATGGGTTGAGATGCGTTTCGCTCGCCTCACTGCCCCTCGCGTACTCGAGATCGTCTCGACCGCCGATCCTTCACCCTTGCCGGGTCAGGTGGTCGTCGAGGTCGTTGCATGTGGAGTCGGGGGTTCAGACCGGCAGGCCTGGGAGGCCGGTGTCGCGTCCACGCCGTCGTGGTTCGGCCACGAATGGACGGGCCGGGTCGTCGCAATTGGCGAGGGAGTTGTCGGTCGTTTCGTAGGACAGCGCGTCGTAGCTGGAGTTTCGCCCCCATGTGGATCATGCCGGCCTTGCAGCGTGGGGCGGACGGCGAACTGCCAATCCGTGCTCGAGCAGATCGTCGGACTCGATGATCTCAGTGCCGGCCATGGAGGCTTTGCCACCTACACCGTTGCTGATGCTCGCAGGCTTGTCCCTGTCGACGAGGCCATTTCGTTTCCTGACGCCGCACTGATCGAACCCGCTTCGGTAGCCGCCCACGCCCTTCGTCGGAGCGGCATGATTTTTGGTGATGTGGTCGTGGTAATCGGTGGGGGAACCGTGGGGCTTCTCACCAGCGAAATGGCTCGAATCGCCGGAGCTGCGCACATCGCCTCGGTAGACACGTCGGTTGTTCGGAACGAGCTTGCCTGCGATCTAGGTGTCGACGCGGCTTTCACAACCCTCGATGACAGTCTGCGGAACTGGATAGACGATCACACCGAGGGTTTGGGTGCCGACGTCGTTTTCACCTGCGTCGACACAGCTGAGGCACTCTCGGCAGGACTCTCGCTGGTTTGTTCGGGGGGCGTAATCGTTGCTGTTGGGGTAGGGGACCGGATCGACAATCTCTCGGTTACGTCTCTGTTGGCTCGAGAGGCAGATTTCCGAGTCTCGCTGGGATACTCCGCCGATGATGTCGGGCGGGTTCAGGCACTGATGCGTCAGGACCGTTTGAAGGTCCGCCCATTGCGACAACAGGGCACACGGTCCTCGCTCGAGGACCTGGCAGCAATTCTCGAAGCTGGGATCCAGCCGACGGAGGGTCCGCCGAAGGTTCTGGTTCTGCCCAATAGCTGAAACTGAAGATGAGTTACTGGTTCGCTAGGTTCGCTTGCTCGGCCCGATGGGGGTTTGCTGGGTGGTGGCGCGAAGGGCATCGAGGAAGGACTCGGCCCAGCGAGTGGCGTGGTTTGCCTCAACTTTTGCTCGCATGGCCGCCATTCTTTGTCTGGCCTCTGCGTCTGGCATAGCCACAGCGCGCAGTAGCGCCGCCTTCACTCCATCGATGTCGTAAGGGTTCACAATTAGAGCTTCGGTGAGCTCTTCGGCCGCCCCAGCGAACTCGGACAACACCAGAACCCCGGTGTCGTCGAATCGTGTTGCGACGTACTCCTTGGCGACCAGATTCATTCCATCGCGCAGCGGAGTCACGATCATGACATCTGCGCTTCGGTACAACGACATGAGCTCATCAAAATCTCGGCTCTGATGGATGTAGTGCACGGGTGTGAGTCCCACCCGGGCGAAGTCGCCGTTGATCTCCCCCACGAGTTGCTGGACTCGCTCCCGTAGGGCGACGTAGGCGTCGACGTTGTCTCTCGATGGTTCGGCGACTTGTATGAGAATCACTTCGCCCGGCGCGAAGTGCTCCTCGAACAGCAATTCCTTGAACGCTCGGAGCCGTACATCTATGCCCTTGGTGTAATCGAGCCGGTCAACGCCGAGGAGAACGGCCTTGGGGTTGCCGAGTCGCTCTCTGACTGCGGCTGCTCGTTCTTTGATCTCGGGTCTGTCGGCCCCGGTGCTGTAGCGCTCCACATCGATTCCGATGGGAAACGCACTGACGTGAACGGTGCGTCCGTTGCGGGACAGCTCGTTGTAGCTGCTGGATGTGACAAGATCGAGCGAGGTGGCCAGACGGGAGAAGTTCTTTGCTCCTTTCGATGTTTGGAACCCGAGGAGATCTGCACCGAGAAGACCTGTAGTGAGTTCGTCTCTCCACGGGATCTGCTGAAACAACTCGGGCGGAGGAAACGGTATATGTAAGAAGAACCCGATCGTCAGGTCAGGTCGTTGAGCGCGAAGGTATCCAGGCACCAACTGAAGCTGGTAGTCGTGGATCCAGACGGTTGCGTTTTGGGCCGCGGTGCGCGCAACCTCGTCGGCGAAGCGCCGGTTGATCCGCCGGTAACCGTCGTACCAGTGGCGATGAAACTCAGCAGGCTCGACTTTGTCGTGGTAGAGCGGCCACAAGGTCCCGTTGGACATGCCCTCGTAGTGAAGAGCGTGTTCTTCGACGCTCACCGGCACAGGCACCAGACGCATTCCATCGTGAGTGAACGGCTCGACCGGACCCTCGAAATCCCCTGGCCAGCCGACCCATGCAAATCGGTTGCGATCGGCCAGAACAGGCGCCACAGCCGAGACCAGTCCTCCTGGTGATACCACCCATTCAGGACCCTCGCCGTCCTCGGATTGCACGCGCCGAATCGGCAACCGATTGGCTACTACCACCAGATCAGCGGTGAGATCGCTTCGTCGCTCGGGAATGGTCATCTTTTCGAACCGAGCCCTTCTATCCCTGGGCCAACACAGAGCCGAGGAACATGACGGTAAGACTGAACAACAAACCAAGCGCACCGGTTACCGCAATCACGGGACGCTTTGTGCTTCGGGCGTGGGCCACCGCCGACGCTCCGGCGGCTATATAGAACAGGAATTTGATGCCGAACGTCACGTTATAAGCGGTGGACGAAGTGCTGTCGCGGACAATGAGGCCCCAGACCCCGGTGATGAGCGCCAGCCCAAACGCGGGCCACGCAACCCGAGCGAAACCGTTTGCCAACGTCTTGGTTCCCTCGCTGCCGCTGGACTTTCGCAGGGCTGGAACGACGCCGGCAACAACGATTTGTCCCCCGACCCAGACACCGGCAGCGAGAACGTGCAAAAAGACCCGAAAAGAGTCGAGCGTGGGGGCGATCATGATCTACCGCCGAAGGAGCCTTCCGAGCATGGCTCCCAGACCAGACTTGCTGGGTGCGGATGCAGCGGATCCACCGGACATCTTTCCCGCTAGTGCCGTGAGATCGTCGAGGTCCAAACCATCACCGTCTGAATCGAGAATGGCTGCGAGCCCTCCAAGGCCGGGAGACTTCTGCTCGACTCGTTGGCGTTGCTGTCCAAGCATCGAACCCAGGTCGGCTGGGCCCATGTTGTTGGCCTTCTTCTGCTTGCTCAGGTAACCCATGACCAGCGGTGCAAGAATTGGCAGGAGCTTGGTGACTGCGCCAAGATCGAGGCCGCTCTGCTGGGCGAGCTTCTGCTCGACAGCAGGTCGTTTCTGTCCGAGCACGTGGCCGAGGATGCCTTCTCCGGCCCCACCGCCACCCAACAGGTCTCCGAGCTGTCCAAAGACCCCCTCGTCGTGATCCTCGAGCGCATTGGCGAGGCTCTGGGCGCCGTCGGCCCGCTGGGCGTTGTTCGCCATTCCGCCGAGAATTGCGGGAAGCGCCATACCTACTGCAGAGGACGCAGCGCCCTCGTCGACGCCGAGGCCAGACGCAATCTGGGAAAGGCCTCCAGAGCCCAGCTGAGAGAGGATTCCTTCAAGTACATCTGACATGTGAGTGTCCGTTTCGCGTAGCCCTGCGGGGAGTGAGTGCCCCGGTCCCGGTGGGACTCGAACAAGCCTACCCAGGTGGGACGGGACACACTTCTCTAACCCAACCGACAAGGTTGGGCTCGAAGCGTCCCACACGCCGGAGAGTCTGTTGGCACGGTCACCTCGAATGCATCAGGGTCGATCTGGGGCAACAAGACCCTTGAACCGGCGAGGATCTCGACCCGGATTGGAGTGGGGATCACATCAAATGCCCACTCCGCACGACTCGCGCCTGGCGTATCGATTGTGAGGACCACGCGGTGGCCGTCACGAAACACGTGGGCGAAGGCGAGAGTGCCGATAGAGGCATCAACCACCTCACCGGAATCAACAGGGCGAATGTCGGATTCGCGGTTGGAGATACGGTGATTCAGAGGAGTGTTGTCCGCTGAACCCACGCGTCGGCTGAGGCGGAGCCAACCGGATTGGATGAAGGTCTCTGAGCCGTCCGGGGCGAGATCAGAAAGTGTGATTTCGAGGTCGGCGTCGGGCTCTCCGTCGGGAAGTTGAACTCTGAGCTCTGCAACCGAGGACCCTGTGAGAACCACGGTATTGGTGAACTCGTCACTGACGAATCGGGCGCTGTTGGCCGCATCGGCTAGCGGCCAGTCCCAATTGGGCGTGGAACCCCAGATCTGATCGGTGGCACCGATGATCAGCCGGGACCCTTCTGACGGATCGCTCACAAAAGATCCCACCACACCGCTCCCCTCGGCGGTTGGCCTCGAGCCGATCTCCAGCGACCCGCTGTTGCCGAGAGCGAACTCCAGGATCGAGGTTTCTTCAATAGGCCATTCGTTGAACGACTGGGCGAACCGTGGCTCAGGGAGATTCCGCAGTTCGGCGCCCACTTCGTAGAGCACCCGGATCGGTGCGTCAGCTTCATAACGTGACCGAGCGGTTTCGTAATCCAGCCCCTTGAGATTGGATTCGGGAAACGAAAGGGCGCTGCCGAAGAACGATGTTGTTCCGGCCCCGACCACGAATTCCAGGAGTGGTGTGGCCTCGGGAGCCCGCCTGGCCACATACAGGTCGTAAAATTCAAGCAGTGGAACCAGGACTGCGGGCGCCAGAGGATCGATGTGAAGTCCGTTGTATAGAGTCGCTCGGAACGAAGGTGAGTTGTCGAAGTCATCGAGTAGCTGGGTGAAGCCACCGCCGGTTTGTTCGTCCTGCCAGGCACCTGCGAGATACACCGGCACGCTGATCTCACTGACAAAGGACTCAGGTGATCGGTCGCGACTCAATGCGGTGGAAAACGGCTCGCCGAGTGCGGTCGCGACCAGATCCGGGTTGTGAATCCTCAACGACTGGTTCGAGTCGCAGATCGAGTCGCCTGCTTCAACCCGGTCCCGAGTCCAGGGCTGCCCGAAAGGCTGGGCAGCCAGACCGACCTCGGTCGCCCAGCGCTGGCCGAACCCATTGTTGAATATTCCTCCAGGGAAAAGCGTGTCCTCGACTGTGGCAATAACCGAGAGCGGGGCGATGGCGTCGAGGCTCGGAGGGCGGGTTGAGGCGACGTGCAGCTGCATGATGCCCGGGTAACTGACTCCCCACATGCCGATCCCGTTTGACCACGACTGTGCGGCAACCGTTTCGATCACGTCGTAGCCGTCCAGACGCTCCAACTGCGAGAACCCGTCGTACACACCTCCGCTGCATCCAGTTCCGCGAACGTTCACTTGGACCAGGGCATAGCCCAGCAGGGGTAGTGTCAGCCGTGCCGGGTCGGCAGCACCTGGGTTCGAGGGGGAGTAGCCCGAGTACTCCACCAGCGTGGGAAACGACTTTTCCGGATCGTTCGACCCCGCCGGGAGGGTTACGTGGGCGGACAGAAGCGTTCCATCGCGTGTCTCGATGTAGTTGAGACCGGGCTGGAGAAGCTGGGAATCATAGTGTCGCTGAGGTGGGGCGCGCCGCCCGGAAGGACCACTGATCCGGCGGCGGCCACCAAGCGATCGCCGTCCCACACCTCGAGTTCGACGGTGCCTTGAGACAAACCCAGGAGTGCCGCGCTGCCAGACTCAGAAACGTTCGAACGCGTCATGACTTCGCCCGTCTTTGCATCGATCGCTCGGATCTCTGTGCCGGGCTCACCATCTTCCACTATGACTTGGGAGAAAGCGGTCTCGAGTTGCAGCGAAACCGTCGGGGCGACTGGATCTGGCACGGTCACGCTGGAGTCTTCCGGATCCTGGGAGAGCGACTGGTTTGTGCCATCTGCCGAGGACTCGTTGAGGGTCTCGGGCGAACCGGATTCGGCACCGGTACACGCACAAGCAAGCAGAACGAGCGCGACCAAATACCGCAGGGCGTGGAGGGGGATACTCACTTCACTATTGTGGCTCAGGAAGAAGCCAGTATGTCGTGAGGGTCAGGTTTGGGTGGACATCGATGACAGATCGCACAGGGGTCCGACTCTTTCGGGCTTTCATCGCCTACTTTCTTGGTCCCGAGCGGAGTGGTGTCGAAAGGCGCCCCTGCTTTGTTGTCCCAGTACTTCTACGATCAAGGCTTTCGACCGCCCCATGAGTTCGACAGCAGCAGCGCGCCAGAGACCCCGCGGACGTGCCGGTACATGCGGTGCCGTTTCCAATCCCAGCTATTCCAGACCAAGGCCAGCATGACCGGATCCGCTGTGTCGCCGCTTGGCCGTTACCGCCTGCGCTTGATGGCACTGGCTGCGTTGGTTCTACTCGGTGGAGCGGCAGCGAGTATCGCACTGACGGTTTCCGCCGAGGCCGAGCAGCCCTGGGTCGAGTCCGGATGGAGCGGGGGTGAGCTGCCGAATGTGTCGGTCGTCCTTCGCAGTATCTCGAGCTCGGATCCCTCCATCGAAGAACGTCTGTTGCCAGCGGTACGCCAAATCGCTGGGGTCGAGTCCGCCTTTGTCGATGTGCTCCCTACCGGCCCGCCAGTTATTCACCTCGTGGTGCCGGATGCCGGTCGGCTCGACGAAGTGACCGAGGAGATAGCGGAGTTGTCATCCGAAGTTGGTGAGGGTGAACTGTTGATTGGCGGTCAGGTCGTGGTCGACAATGAAGTCAACGGTTCGATCACCTCGGCAACCTTGGTAGCACTTGTTCCTGTTGTCATTATCCTCGGATTCGTCGTTGCAGCCCTGCACGGATCCGTCGTGGGGGCCGCAGCCACAATTTCGGCGGGCCTGTCGGCCCTCCTCGGAGGAATGATCGGTTCGAGCGTGGCAGGTGCCTTCGATGGCACGCTCGCCACAACCGTCGTGCCCGGGGCTCTTGCGGGTCTCTTGGTGGGCGTCACGGTCGTCTTTCGACTCATTACGTGGTTCAAGCACCCCGACGCCGATGATGCAACCGACAACATACTGGCATCGGTCATCGCCCAGCTGCCCGACCTCGGCCTGGTACTCGGCAGCCTTGGCGTTTTGCTTGTCGGAGGGCTCTTCTTTGATGGTTGGAATGCTCCCGTATCGATCTTCATGGGTGCCCTTTTCGGAGCGCTCGCAACTCTGGCAACCATGCCGGCCCTGCTCTCCACCCAGGGTTCGATTCACGACAACGCTGAGTTTCAAACGGTTCCGATCAAGATCTCTGACGGCCGCGACCTGCCACTCGCCGTCCTGGTGGCGATCGCCGTATTGCTGCTGGGACTGGGAGCAGTGGCAGCGAGCACGACGTCGTCCCGTTCGCTTCTTGACGCCTCTGCGGTTGACAATGAGTCCGCTCAGGTATCGGAGCAGTTGGTTCGGCTGGGTGGCGACCCCTCTGCGGCTATCAGAGCAACGGCTCCCGATGGCGCCGAGGACTGGTTCGCCGACTGGTCGATGAGCGCGAGCCGATACCCCGGCGTCGAGTGGGTTGCCACCGCAAGCGGGCGTTACGAAGATGGAGAGTTGGTTTCCGATGCTTCGACGGCGCCACCGATCGGCGCAACAACAGCGATCATCAATCCCTCAGAATCAGCCCGATCCCGCCAAAGCCAAGACACGGTACGTGCCTTATCCGAGATTGAAGCAGACGGGGAGGTTCGGCTCGAGGGTCTCCCGGTAGCAGCGCACGATGCGACCCAAGGAGCTGATCGATCGTTATGGGTGATGGTTACCGCACTCTCGGTCCTTGCCGGAGCTGTAGTCCTGTTTCTCGTGGGCGACGCCGGCCTGGCTGTTGTGGTAGTTGCGACCCGACTACTCACCTCAGCCGCCTCGCTTGGGGCGTATCACGTCGTTGTCGATACCCCGACTGCCGGCGAACTCGAGATCCTCCTGTTACTTCTATCCACTGGTGTTTCCCTCTTTGAGATTGGCTTGATCCGAATGATCCTTGAAAATGAAGAATCCCACATTGGCTCCCTGGTATCAGCGGCGATGCGGTCCGGAGGCGGTCAGCCCGTCGCAGGGCTTGGTGTCATTGCGCTCGCCGGAATAGGACTGCTCGCATCCAGCGTCGATCTCGTAGCTGCGTTCGGCATTGCGCTTGCCGTCGCCGCGATCATCGAGGTGGTATTGGGTATCTGGCTGTTACGGCCCGTCATCATCGGCGAACAGACGCTCCGGTCAGGGTCTCCTGGAGGGCGCGGTCGTTCTATCATCGGCCGTCGTGGACCGTCCGAGGGTGAACCGGTCAACCCCGAATGGCGCCGTGTCGTTTCGGGTTTGCTCCGTGAAGAGTTTCGTTTCCAGACAGAGCCCGATGAGGCCGATTTGGGAACCGTCTTCGTCGAGGACACGCCGCTGTATAGCGAGCTGTCCCAACACAACCTGCGCCTTCGACAGAATGGTTTGAAGATCCGCGGTGAAGGGCCAACTGTTGTCAGTGTCAAGGCGGTGAATGATGGCGACCCCGTGACCGTGGCTATCACGGTCGATCACCCGTCTCGACAACTACTCGCCGCTGACGGAAGATTGCTCGGCGTGAGGGCTGCAGAACGCAGAGACGGCATGCTCTGGCTGGCGCAGGACCCCAGTGGCCGGTACCGAATCGCGGAGGCGGTCGACATGGGTAGCGGTCTTCCGATCCCTGAAGAGTCCAAGTCACAAACGGTCTCGTAGAGCAGACGTCTCAGCGCAGGCCAGATTGGCGTAATGGCTTGGCTAACCTCGGAGTTGGACCGATGCCCGCCTCGAAGGACCCAACGTGAGTCATGACCTAAACATGCCCGGAATAGCCAACTCGGTCCTCGACCTGATCGGGCATACCCCCATGGTTCAGCTACAGCAGGTCGGGGCGGATCTCGAATGTCCGGTTGTGGTGAAGTACGAAGTATTCAATCCAGGGGGCAGCGCCAAAGATCGCCCCGCACTGAAGATGATCATCGATGCTGAAGAGGCCGGCCTTCTCAAACCCGGGGGCACGATCATCGAGCCGACGAGCGGCAACACCGGAGTCGGGCTCGCCATCGTTGCCGCCCAGCGGGGGTACCAGTGCATCTTCGTGGTTACCAACAAGGTCGGTGTGGAGAAGGTCGATTTGTTACGGGCCTACGGTGCTGAGGTGGTTGTTTGCCCGGTCGCAGTTGCCCCTGAAGACCCTCGGTCCTACTACAGCACCGCCGAGCGCCTGGTGAAGGAAACCCCAAACGCATATCGGCCCAACCAGTACGCAAATGATTCCAATCCTCAGTCTCACTACGAAACCACCGGTCCCGAGATCTGGGATCAGACCGAGGGCAGGGTCACCCACTTCGTGGCCGGCGCCGGGACGGGAGGAACGATCAGTGGGGTGGCGAGGTATCTGAAAGAGCAGAATCCTCGAATTCAAATAGTTGCAGCAGATCCTGAGGAGTCGGTCTTTTCCGGTGGATCCGGTCGCCCGTACCTGGTTGAAGGTGTGGGCGAGGATTTCTGGCCCAGCACCTATGATCCCAGCCTGGTGGATCGGGTCATTCCGATCTCGGATGCCGATTCATTCAAGACTGCGCGGCTGGTGTCACAGAAGGAAGGTCTCCTCATAGGTGGATCTTGTGGAACCGCGGTGGCCGCAGCCCTCACAGTGGCATCCGAACTTGGCCCCGACGATCTCGTGGTCGTTCTGACTCCCGATTCCGGCCGCGGCTACCTGAGCACCGTGTTCAACGACGAGTGGATGGGCCGTTTCGGCTTCCTCGAATCCAGCGGCCCGTCCGTTGCCGACGTACTTGGTTCACGGAATACCGATATGCGCCCGAATCTGGTGTATGTGCAACCCGAGGATTCAGTACGCGACGCCATTCTCCTGATGCACAAACACAGCGTCAGCCAAATGCCGGTCGCCCAGGGCGAGATGCCGCTGGCAAATGCAGAAGTCTTTGGTTCGATCGACGAGCTTCGCACGATGGAAGCAGCCTTCGGAAACACCGGTGTCCTCGACCGAGCCGTCGGCGAGGTCATGAAACCACGGCTGCCAACGATAGGAATCGGCGAATCTGTGGAGCGGGCCGTTCTGCTGCTTGATTCAGTGAACGCGTTGGTCGTGCTCGATGGCGGTCGGCCCTGCACCGTGCTCTCACGGGCCGACTTGATTTCGTTTCTTTCCATCGAGCAGCTCTGACATCATCAACACCGACCATCGACGCCGTCCCTGACCGAGGCGGGTCTGACCCCAAAAGGCAACAATCTCGTGAGTGAATCATCAACGAATGCCGGCTTCGGGTTTTCTACCCGTGCGATTCATGTTGGCCAGGATCCCGAAGCGGTGACCGGCGCTGTCACGGTGCCGGTCTTCCAGACCTCAACGTTCGCACAGGAAGCTGTGGGCAAACACAGCGGCTATGAGTACGCCCGCACCGGGAACCCAACACGAACCGCGCTCGAGGCAGCACTTGCCTCCTTGGAAGGAGCGGCCTTCGGTGTGCAATTCGCCAGCGGTCTGGCAGCTGAAGATGCACTGCTGCGGCAACTCGAACCCGGCGACCATGTGGTGCTGGGTAACGATGCATACGGCGGCACGTACCGCCTGATCTCCAAAGTGTTCGGCCGAGCCGGCATCACCCACTCGGCCCACGACTTCTCCGATCCCGCTCAACTTGCCGCCAACTGGCCCGAGAACACCAAAATCGTGTGGGCCGAGACCCCTACCAACCCGCTGCTGTCTATCGTCGACATCGACGCGCTCGCCACGGTGGCCCATGAAAACCATGCGATGTTGGTGATCGACAACACCTTTGCCACCCCCTACCTTCAGCAGCCATTGGCGCACGGGGCGGACGCGGTCGTGCACTCGACCACCAAGTACCTCGGAGGCCACAGCGACGTCGTCGGCGGCTTCGTCGCCACCAACGATGGAGAACTCGATGCCCACCTGCGCTTCATCCAGAACTCTGTAGGCGCAGTGCCTGGTCCATGGGACTGCTTCCTCACGCTGAGGGGAGCGAAGACCCTGGCTGTTCGCATGGACCGTCACCTCACAAATGCGGACGCGGTTGTCGAACTGCTGTCTGCCCATCCGGCTGTGTCAACGGTGCTTTATCCGGGGCTGGAGTCCCATCCGAACCATCACGTGGCCAAGAAGCAGATGAGCGGGTTCGGCGGAATGGTCTCGTTCCGCGCTGCCGGGGGACGTGACGCTGCGATGAAGATCATCGAGAGCTGTCGACTCTTCACTCTTGCCGAGTCGCTGGGGGCGGTCGAGAGTCTGGTGGAACACCCAGGTGTGATGACCCACGCCAGCGCCGCAGGTTCGGCCCTCGAGGTGCCCGAAGATCTCGTTCGACTCAGCGTCGGGATCGAAGATATCGCCGACATCCTCGCGGACCTGGAGCAGGCGCTGAGTTGAGGATGGCAGACTCTTGGGAATGGGTCGTCAACACATCCACGTAGCACCTCGGTCCGGGCGGTCGGACTCCCTCGCAGAAGCTGTTGTCGCGGGCGGCGCAGAACTCTCCGAAGTTGGCATCGCAGAGGTACTCGTCTGGGCCGACCCGGCCAGGGCATCCGAGCTTGGCGACTATCTCGAGACCATGGAATCGGTGAGATGGGTGGCGCTTCCCTATGCCGGAATCGAGCCGTACATCGACACGATTCGTAGTCGTCAAGATCTCATCTGGACATGTGCGCGCGACGTGTACAGCCGCCCGGTCGCTGAGCATGCCCTCATTTTGGCAGCCTCTGGGCTCCGGAACGTCGTCGAATATGCGAAACAGACCACGTGGACCGCTCAGAAGGGCACCATGCTTGTGGATGGCAAGCTGACGATCTTCGGCGGCGGCGGTATCGCTCGGTCGGTGATAACGCTCCTGCAAGGTTGGAATTGCAGAATCACCGTCGTGCGTCGTTCGGCCGAACCGATCGACGGGGTTGGCAGAATACTTCCTCCGTCGGAGGCAACGACAGCCGTCAGCGATGCAGACGTCGTGATTCTTGCGCTGCCGCTCACCGACGCCACCAAACACATCATCAACCGTGAGGTGCTCGACGCCATGAAGCCCCATGCGTGGCTTGTGAACGTTGCTCGGGGGGGAGTGGTGGACACCGACGCACTGGTTGAATCGCTTTTGGAGGGATCAATCGGTGGAGCTGCTCTCGACGTGACTGACCCCGAACCTCTACCGGATGGGCATCGGTTGTGGTCGCTCCCCAATGTTGTGATCACGCCCCACGTTGGGAACACGCCCGAGATGGGTATCCCACTGCTCGCAGCGTTCATCGAACGAAATGTGGCCACGTGGATTTCGGGCGGCGAGATCGAAGGGGTTGTGGACCCAATCGCTGGCTACTGAGGTCAGAGTGGCAGGACCAACGATGCTCTTGGCCCGCTCGGGCTGGTCCCAATTTGGGATTGTTACAAGCCAGGGTCGTCACGGCCTCGTTTTGCACTCGGGTCGAATCGGTGAATATGTTGCTTTGGCTCGTTGTGTCGCGTGACACATCTGGCACAATGTCGTCTGGTCGTCCATCGATTGGCGATCGAAGGGGAAAGCAAGTTGATCAGGGGAGTCCGATGACGGTTGTAGAAACGGCTGCTAATGCCACTTCGAGCGCTGGTGGATACCCAACGGTGGCGTCCCGAGCCAAGGATTGGGCCATCAAAGCTCCCGACCAGCTGGCTATGCGCGACAAAGATTTCGGCATCTGGCACGAGTTCACTTGGGAACAAGTCTGGGACATGGTCGTCGACGCCGCTCACGGTTTGCTGGCCCTGGGCCTGGATGTGGGGGATCGGCTGAGCATCCACTCCGAAGATCGAACCGAATGGGTTGTGCTCGACCTGGCCGCAGTCGCCTGCCGCGGAATCACGGTGGGCCTCTACCCCACGAACCCGCTTACAGAGGTTGAGTACACGCTCAACGACTGCGGGTCGAAGATTCACTTTGCCGAGGACCAGGAGCAGGTCGACAAGGTGCTCGATCTACCCGTTGAGCGTTACCCGACCGTCGAAAAAATCATCTACGTTGAGCCTCGCGGAATCATCGGGAGCTACAACGACCCGCGCCTGATGTACTGGGACGACTTCATCGCATTGGGACGCGAACACAAAGCCGCCAACGCCCGTGAGCTGGAAGCCCGCATGGCTGCTGCCAAAGCCGACGACGTGATGACATTGGTGTACACCAGCGGCACAACCGGACCGCCCAAGGGCGCCATGCTCACCAACGCCAACACCGACTACGCCATCGATGTCATCGTCAACACGCCCGAGCGCACCCCTGACGGCAAGCCGCCGTCCCCTGATGATCAGGCGTTGACCTATCTGCCGTTGTGCCACGTCGCAGAGCGAGTCTTCTCCACGTGGTCCTTGGTCGGCGCCGGGGTTGTCCTGAACTACGCCGAGTCACCCGAGGCAGTGTTTGCCAACCTCCGGGAGGTACAGCCGACCTTGTTCTTCGCCGTTCCCCGAATCTGGGAGAAGCTTCACGCCGGCATCATGATTCGCGGAGCCGACGCCAGCCCATTCAAGAAGTTGATTCTGAACCGGGCGATGAAGGCGGCCGATTGGATCGGCAAGACCCGGACCGAAAACGGAGGTAACTGGACTCCTGCCACCCGCATCGTCTACTGGATCTTCAACCTGCTCGTCTTCAGGGCCATGAAGGAACGGGTTGGCATGCGTCGGGTCCGTTATGCCGGCACCGGAGCAGCGCCGATCGCCCCCGAGGTCATCGAGTTCTTCATGGGAATCGGCCTCGACATCTTCGAGCTCTACGGAATGACCGAGAACTCTGCCATCGCAACCGCCAACTTCGCAGGGCCGGGTGAAGGTGGGCACGGTAGGTGAGCCGTACCCCCAGGTCGGCAAGGACGGCCTACGTATCGACGAGACCACCGGTGAGATCCAGACCAAACACGCCGGTGTGTTCAAGGGCTACTGGGGCAAGCCCGAGAAGACCGCCGAGACCTTCACCGACGACGGCTGGCTTGATGACCGGCGACGTGGGGGAGTGGGTCGATGGCACCCACGTCCGCATCGTCGACAGGATCAAACACATCATCATCACAGCCGGTGGCAAGAACATCAGCCCTTCCGAGATCGAGAACACGCTGAAGGTGAGTCCGTTTGTCAACGAGGCCATGGTGATCGGTGACCGTCGGAAGTACCTCACAGCCCTCATCGGCATCGAACTCGACACGGTGGGCAACTGGGCGCTCAAGAAGAACATCTCCTACACCACCTACCGAGATCTCAGCGAGAAGCCGGAAGTCATCGCCCTCATTCAGAAAGAGGTCGATCGCACCAATGAGAAGTTTGCACGGGTCGAGGGGATCAAGAAGTTCCGGCTCCTGCCCAAGGAACTCGATCACGAGGATGGGGAGATGACAGCAACCATGAAGCTGAAGCGATCATCGATGGAAGAACTGTTCGGCGATCTCGTGGAGTCGATGTACTGATGCAGATCCTCATCCAGACCCGTGGTGAAGTCGATTGCCCTCGGATCGATCTACGCCATCATGGGGCTCAGCTTCGTGCTCATCTTCAAGGGAACCCAGGTGTTGAACTTCGCCGCCGGCGCCATCTCGATGGCGGGAGCAATGTTCATGTCCATAATGGTCGTCGACGCAGGTTTCCCTTTCCTGCCGTTCAGCAACCCGCTCGCCCCGGATCCTGGCACGACCCCGGGTATGTCCGTGTGGCTGATCAACTTGGTGCTGGCGCTCCTGCTCGCTGCGATCCTGGGGCTGGTGCTCGAACGATTAGCCATCCGGCCCATGATCGGTCAACCGCTTTTTGCCATGGCGGTGGTGACCTTGGGCCTCGAGATCGCAATACGGCCGTTCAATCTCGATGCGACGGCAATCAGCGGTCGCAGCCTTGGCGTCCCATGGGGAAACGAGAGCTGGAAGCTCGGAGAGGCGTTCGTACCGAAGAGCTACATCGCAGCGATCGTCGCCGCCATGTTGGCCTTTGTTTTGGTCTTCTGGTTCTACCGCTCCCGCTTCGGCGTCGCCATGCGTGCGGTGGCGTTTGATCAGGAAGCGGCGATGGCTCAGGGCATCAATGTGGGCCGGGTCTTCGCCGTCGCTTGGGCGCTGGGAGCCGCACTTGCAGCTCTGGCGGCGATCTTCTTCGGGATGGCGCCGTGGCCCCCGTCAGGGGTTGTCAGCGCCGAGATCCACCCGATCTGGGTGTTCCGCGTGCTTCCGGTCATCGTCCTCGGAGGGCTGGATTCAGTCATCGGAGCGCTCTATGGCGGTCTGATCATCGCCTTCTTCGAGATCTTCGCAGGCCAGTATCTGTCGCAATGGACGAGCATCCTCGGCCCCGGCTACTCCACCATCGTTCCCTACCTCGCCATGTTGGTGGTGCTGCTCTTCCGTCCTTATGGACTGTTCGGCACTGAGGAAATCCGGAGGGTTTGAGATGAGTTTCGGTCGGCCGCTGTTGCGCACCTCCTACGAACAGGACGCTGCGATCTTCCCGTCATGGTTCCAGAAGGGAACCGCCGTTCTCTTCATCATGGCGCTGATTCTGATGACCCTGGATGGACCCGTCCTCGGCGGACTCCCCAAGTTCTTCCTCGGCAATACATGGTTCGATCCCGGTGAGCGTCACAATCTGTTTCGCCGTCGCCGCCCTGGGTCTGAACATCTTGGTAGGAGTTACCGGCCAGGTCTCGCTCGGCCATGCCTTCTTTTCGGCAATGGAGCGTATGCAGCCGTCATGCTGGGTGGCAATCTGGGCGACGAGCAAAGCTGGAAGGCCTGTGTCCCCTTTCACGACAGTCTCGGCTTGCTGGAGCGGCAGGGTCAGTGTGGCCTCGGCCTGCCGATATGGATCTGGTTGCCGGCGTCGGGCATCGTGGCAGCGATGATCGGCGTGCTCGTCGCTCCGGCGGCGGTGAAGGTGCGGGGACTGTACCTGGCAATCGTCACGGTCGGTTTGGTGTTCATCGGTCTCCACCTTGGCCGGATGCTCCCCGAGTGGGCTGGCGATTTCGAGTCCGGTCGGCGCTGGCCCTCGCTCGACATCCGCCTCTGGAAAGAAGAGTCACCCCTTGTGGAGATGACTGAGGACGGCAAATGGTTCGGGCTGATCGAACTCAGCGAGGAGCAGAAGCAGCTCTTCTTCCTCATTGCCATCCTGCTACTCATGACCTGGTTTGCCAAGAACCTGGTCCGTTCCCGCACCGGGCGCGCCCTTCAGGCGATCCGGGATCGTGATGTTGCGGCGGAGGTGATGGGTGTCCCGGAGTTCAAATACAAGCGAATCGGGTTCGCGCTGAGCTCGTTCTACGCAGGCATCGGCGGTGCGTTGTTCGCATCGTTCACCGGGCGTGTATCGCCCGTCGACTTCGGGCTGCTGCTCTCGGTCGATTTCATCGCCATCCTCCTCATCGGTGGTGCTGGGACGATCGCCGGCACCCTCATGGGGACCGTCTTCGTCGAATTGATTCCCCGGGCCGTCGAGAGGGGCACGGCGCGCTTGGCCGAGAACCTCGACGCCGGCGGCCTCACCGGCGCTACCGCCAACGTTTTGCTCACCGGCGGCGGCGACGGTGACTTCGGACCGATCTCGATCTCGCCGACCGCCCCCGGCTGGCCGATGAGTGCCTTTCAGTGGAACTTTGTGATCTACGGCGTGCTGATTGTCGTATTCCTGATCTTCGAGCCGCTGGGATTGTTCGGAATATGGTTGAAGATTCGTAACTATTGGAAAGGGTGGCCATTCAGCTACTAGCTCGATGCGCTACAAACAACGATCGATGGGCGGTACACACCGCCTACCAAGTCGCTCGCAGTACCCCTGCTGTGCAGTGAAACCCAACTAGGGGAGGAAACCTACAATCATGAGTATTTGGAAGCGTTTACTAGCGCTACTGTTTGCGTTCAGCCTTGTGGCTGCGGCGTGCGGCGGTAGCGATGAAGCCGATGACGACGGAGCAGCCTCAGATGACTCTGCTGCCAGCGACGACTCTTCGTCTTCAGACGACGATGCAACGGCAGACGACGATGCAACGGCAGACGACGATGCAACGGCAGACGACGACGCAATGGCCGAGATCCTCACCGACTACGGCGTAACCGACACGACCATTCGCCTCGGCGTCAATGGTGATCTGTCGGGCCCGTTCTCCACCTTGGTGGGCGACATCCTCGAAGCCCAGACCGTGTACTGGGAGTGGGTGAATGACAACGGCGGGATCGCCGGACGGATGATCGAGCTGGAGGTCCTCGACAGCGGGTACGCAACCGACAAGGGAATCGAGAACTACACCGCGCTGGCCCAGGAGAGCGAGGAGGGCGTGGTGATGATTTCGGAAAACACCGGCTCGCCGATCACGAACGCCATCGTGGATGATGCCACAGACGACAACATGCTGGTCATCCCGCTGAGCTGGGCTTCACTGTGGCCCGCCGAGCCCAACGTTCTGGGCAAGCAGGCGACCTACTGCGTCGAGTCAATGAACGGTGTGTCGTGGCTCAAGGACAAGGTAGAGGCCGACGGCAATGAGGCCAAGCTGGCCATCGTTTCACGGCCCGGTGAGTACGGGCTCGACGGTGCGGTCGGCGCTGCGCTGGCGGCCGAAGCTTTGGGCATCGAGGTCGTCTACGACGGCACCGACCAGTTGGCCGGTGACGACCGGACCGCAGTGGTCTCACAGCTCGTGAGCTCCGGGGCCAACATGGTGTGGTTGACCTCCACCGGCGGAGAGACGCTGGATATCTTCGGTCAGGCAGTGAGCCAAGGATTCGAAGCGGACTGGTCGGGGAACAATCCCAGCTTCGACTACAAGCTCAGTGGTGCCTCGGACTTCGCAGCGGAGTTCGACCAGTACTACTGGCCGATGTTCTACACCGTCCCTTGGCTCGGCAATGACAGCGAGGGTATGCAGGACATGGTCCGGGAGATGACTGAACGTCGACCCGACGGCCCCGACTCCGAAGCGTATTTGTATGGCTGGATCGAAGGTCTACTCGTGCAGTCGGTGCTCGAGCAGGCCGTCGCCAACGGCGACATGACTCGGGCCGGCATGGTCGAGGCCGCCAGCCAGATCGAGACCGACTTCAAGGGCCTGGCGCCCAACCAGAGCTGGGCCGGCGACTACGACGACATCGTGGTGCGGGAGACCTTCATCTACGATTTTGATGCCTCGGTCTTCAGCATTGGCACGCTCTCCGATCCCGGAGATTCTGGCCTGACTATTGTCGACGGTCCGTTTGTCGCCGACATCGCCGCCGATTACGAGTTCGGCGAACCCTGCGTCTGAGAAGTCATTGAGGTCTGAGACCTCACCGTGATCGGTTGGGGTGCCCGGTGCACCCCAACCGAATCGGTCACCGAAACACGGTGGTCGCTTAACAAAGGAGGCAAGGGTTGCTCGAAGTAGCAAATCTCGAGGTTGTATACAACGAGGTGATCCTGTCGCTGCGCGGCCTCTCAATCGAGGTTCCCGAGGGCGATATTGTCGCCCTTCTCGGTTCAAACGGCGCCGGCAAGACCACTACTGCACGTGCCGTGACGGGACTTCTCGATGTACACGAAGGGAAAGTCACCAAGGGCTCGGTCAAATTCAAAGGTGTCGACATCACTGGTCATGAGCCGTCCTCCATCGTCAGGTCCGGTGTTGCTCAAGTGATGGAGGGTCGCCGTTGCTTCGGTGAGCTCACTGTCGACGAGAACCTCCAAACCGGGTCCTTCACGGTGAAGGACAGAGCCAAGAACCGAGCTCAGTACGACAAGGTCATGGACTTGTTTCCTCGCCTGGCCGAACGCAGCGACCAACTGGCGGGGTACATGTCAGGCGGCGAGCAGCAAATGCTGGCCATCGGGCGGGCCCTCATGGCCAGGCCTCAGCTGCTCATCCTCGACGAACCGTCTCTGGGGCTCGCACCGTTGCTGGTGCAGCAGGTCCGCGACGTGATCAGGGAGCTCAATTCCGAGGGTATGAGCGTTCTGCTGATTGAACAGAACGCCATGATGGCCCTCTCGATCGCCAAGACCGGCTACATCATGGAAAACGGCAAGGTTGTGATGGACGGTGACGCCCAGAAACTCCTTGGTGACGAAGACGTCAAAGAGTTCTACCTCGGGCTCCACGGCGGGGACGACGATGAACACCTCGACGGGGGTCGCAAATCGTTCAAGAACGTCAAACACTACAAGCGCAAGAAGAAGTGGGCATCATGAGCGACCAGACCAGAGTTGGTGGACCTCTACTGGAGGTCGAGGATATTACCCTCCGCTTCGGCGGCGTCACGGCGATCGACGGCGTTGGATTTCCATGTGAACCCCGAGGAGCTGTTTGCCATTATTGGCCCAAATGGCGCAGGCAAGACTTCGGTCTTCAATTCGATCTCGCAGGTCTACAAACCCCAGGAAGGCGACATCCGCTGGAAGGGCACCTCCATCATGGGATATCGGCCCGACGCCGTCGCCCGGCTCGGAATCGCTCGCACCTTCCAGAACATCGCACTCTTCGGCAATATGACCGTGATCGACAACATCCTCACCGGTCGGCACATCCAGATGCACGAATCGTGGTTTGCCGGGATGAAATGGTTCGGTGCGGCCAAGAAGGAAGAGATGGCCAACCGCGAACGGGTGGAAGACATCATCGACTTTCTAGAGATCCAGCCGTATCGGAAGCTCCCGGTGGCGCTCCTGCCCTACGGCATCCAGAAGCGAGTAGAGCTAGGCCGTGCCCTTGCTATGGATCCCGAGTTGCTGTTGCTCGATGAGCCCGTTGCCGGCATGAACCTCGAGGAGACCGAGGACATGGCTCGGTTCATCCTCGACATTCGCTCCGAACTCGGGATTTCGATGGTCCTCGTAGAGCACGACATGGGTTTGGTGATGGACATCGCCGACCGGATCCTGGTGGTTGACTTTGGTAAACCGATAGGCACCGGCCTTCCTGAAGAAGTCCAGAACAACCCTGACGTGGTGGCCGCCTACTTGGGTGAAGAATTCACCGCCGACGCCGGCTCCGGCTCCGCCTTCGCCTAACCCCACACCTCCGCCGAAATTGCGTACCGACTACACCGTTTCGGAGTGCTGGGCACGCTAGAACCGACCGCCGGTGGGATGGGTACGCAAGAAGCGAAGGAGTTATGCCACGGAGCGCCTCGGGGCCCGTGAGACTGCGTCGAGAGTTTGTCCGATGACGAAGGCAGGGTCACGGAGCCACTGGTCGTAGGTGAACTCGAGGACAGTGAATCCCATGCTTCTCAGGACCTGTCGTTGCCGCCGATCACGGTTGGTCTGACGGCGACGCTGGCCGTGGTAGCGAAAGCCGTCGAGGAACATCAGTACCGCCACATCGAATGAGAGATCGACGCGAGCAATCAACTCGCCGGTCGAGGCTCGGATTTCCTCTTCCAACTTCGGATATGGCAAGCCACGTGCGTGCAGCGAGCCGGCAACGTCGCGGCTGAACGGACTTGCGGCCGGCCGCTCGTCGCGAGCGATGAGCTTCAGAGCCCGACGGAATGCTGCGGTGCCATCGCGCCCTCGCTTCGCATGACGCTCCAAACACAACTCGAGCCGCTCGGGGTCTGTCTTGCCCTGTTCACGGGCCGAGTCGATCAGCGCAAGCACCTTCCACAGTCGATGTTCGACCGCGGCGACGTCCATGATTGTCCGTTCCACCGTGCTGACGGGAAAGCTGTCGATGTACTGGATATCGGTTTCTCGAACCTGGGTTGATTGGTGCACGATCACCCCCGGGTAGTGGTCGTGAATGTTGCGGCCCACCGTGATCTCGGAGGATCGCATCAGGACCGGATCGAGCCGGTGAAGCCGCGCCGCATGTCTGTGGCTGACGTAGCCTCGTCCGCCCAATGTGAGGGCGTGAACGTGCATCTCGGCGCTCTGTTGGAAGAGGGCGTTGCGGTACACACCTCTTCGCAGCTGTGTCCAAGATCCCGAGCGCAGACGTGCCGAGATCTGGCGGTCGGTGAAACCGAGCGCCAATGCCTGAGCGCGTGTGATGACGCCGGCTTGGTCTCGGAAAATGGTGAGAATACGTGCGTCGGCGAATGCGGCCATCCCCGGATCCTTTGCGAGCGTAGAACAGGGTTGGCGGCGTGAGCCGCGAGTGGGCGGAGTCCGCCCCGACGTTCCCGAGGTTAGCTGGATACCGGGGAGCGCACTCGCGCAGCCGGAATTGCGTTCTCAGTCCACGTGGGAGCCATTCTTGCGTGCCCACCACACCAAATCGGTGGGTTGGGTACGCAATTTCGGCTAGAGGATTTGGGAGAGGAAGAGTTTGGTGCGGTCGGACTTGGGGTTGGTGAAGAAGCCCTCGGGCTCGTTGATCTCGATGACGTCGCCCTCCTCCATGAACACCAAGCGATCGGCGACCTCACGGGCGAATCCCATTTCGTGGGTGACGACGACCATTGTCATGCCGCTCTCGGCCAGCGTCTTCATGACGTCGAGCACCTCGGAAATCATCTCGGGGTCCAACGCCGAGGTGGGCTCGTCGAAGAGCATCACGTTTGGCTCCATCGCCAATGAACGGGCGATCGCCACTCGTTGTTGCTGACCGCCAGACAGCTGGCCGGGGAACTTGTTGGCCTGCTCGGGAATGCCTACCCGGGTCAGAAGCTCCTTGGCCAAGTTCTCCGCCTCGGCCTTGGGCTTCTTGCGCACCCAGATCGGGGCGAGGGTGATGTTGTCGAGCACGGTGAGGTGGGGGAAAAGGTTGAACTGCTGGAACACCATCCCCACTTCAGACCGGATCTTGTCGATGTTGCGAAGATCGTTTGTGAGTTCGATCCCATCGACGATGATGTCGCCCTCCTGATGCACTTCTAGTCGATTGATGCAACGGATCAGCGTGCTCTTGCCAGAACCCGATGGGCCCAGCACCACCATCACCTCTTTCTCTTTCACCGTGAGGTCGACGCCCTTTAACGCCTGGAAATCTCCAAACCACTTCTTGACGCCTCTGCACACGATCATGTCGTTGCGTGCAGCGAGTTCGGGCGACATTGCATTCTCATCGAGGATGGTCATTTCCTACTTCCCTTCGGTAGTTCGGTTCGCTGCGGTCTTGTGCAGGACTTCATCGGCTGCCAACTCCCAGTCGCATTTCCAGGGTACGGCTCGCCCGAGACATCGAGTAGGCGAAGATCCAGTACACAGCGGAGACGAAGAGTAAAGGTGCGATCGAATGCCCGATAAATGCTGTCTGTGACGGCACCACATTTCGGGCGATGTACAGAATGTCGAAGGCGCCGATGATCGACACGAGCGATGTTTCCTTGAACGTTGCGATTGCCTGACCGACGAGGTTCGGAATCGACACCCGCAAAGCCTGCGGGAGAATGATGAAGACTGTCCGTTGAAGTGTGGTGAGCCCTAAGGCATCGGACGCTTCGAACTGACCCTGCCGCACCGACTGCAAACCACCGCGAATGTTCTCGGCCATGTAGGCGGCGGAGAACAGCGTGAACCCGAGGAATACACCAGCGATCTTCGACACGCTCATTCCGGAGGGAAGGAAGAGGTTGAGAAGGTTGTCGAAGAAGAACAGGATCACGATGAGGGGAACACCTCGAACGACCTCGATGTAGAACGTGGACATCACTCTGAACAGTGGCATCTTGGATGTTCTCGCCAGCGCCATCAGGATCCCAACGGGGAACGACGCCAGCATTACGTAGTAACCCAGAGTCACCGAGATCATGAACCCTCCCAAGAAATTGGGGGAGTTGAGATCCAGCGCGTTCGGAGTGTTGATCCCGGTGATGAGCAAATGGCTGATGGCAACAGTGCCGGCCCACAACAACGCAAACCTCAGCCGAACACGGGACTCCCCAGCGAAGGTTGGTGCCAGTAGTCCAGCCAACCCGAGAGCGAGGAGGCTGAGCCGAACCTTCTGAGGCATCGACACAGTTCCCGTGGCGCCGAGCACAAAGGTCCCTACGCCCACTGCGAGGACGAACATTCCAGCTATTCGAGCCAGAACCTCGTTGCCGGGAATGGCGAGGAAGTAGAGCAGTGCCGCTCCGCCGATCCCAAAGGCCAGGGCGAGGGGAATGTCGACGGTGAGAATGCGGTTCCAGTCGAACTCAGGCTCTCGAACCACGAAGAAGATCAGGAAGGCTGGTCCCAGGGCCCACCAGCCGATCATGATTCGAGAGAACACACCGTCCGGAATCATGGGGTAGAGCAGCCTGCCCAGGAAAAGTGCTCCGACCGTGACAGCGATCATCAGCGACAGCCACAGCTTGGTTTCGGTCAGGATGGTTCCCGGTTCAAGGACAGCCTCGAGATTGACGAGACGGTCGTTGCCGAACGGGACGAACCAGATGACGAGCAGGAGAAGGGCTGCGATTGCCAGTAGAGCCTGCCAGAACGGTATGTAGTGTTCGTCGAGATGCGGAGTCTTCTGGATGTACGCCGTCAGCGCTACGGCGACCGCCACCCCGACGACGACCATCACGAGCCGTGGGGTGAACCCGATTGGCGACAATAACCCGAGCACTGCAACAACAGCCCCGGTTCCGGCCAGGTTGATCAGGGTCTTTCGCACGGTGTACCGGGGGCGAAAGTTGAACGCCCCGATAGTCAGCATTCCTGTGACGAGCAGGGCGGCAAAGGTAAACCAAATCCGACCGTACTGAGACGTCGGATAGTTGTTGGTGAACATCAGCCGCATGTTCGTGGTCACCGCGTGCCAGTCGCGTTCCTCGGCAAAGATCAGCACGAGAATCCAGCGCAGAATCCCCAGCAGAACCAACGCAAACGCGAGTGTCTGGACTCCGTTACCGACAGAGGAGAACAGGTTCTCTCTCACCCACTTGCCCGGAGAATGGATCGACTGCCGCGGAGCGAGATCATGCGACAGGATTGCGTCGTGGGCGGAATCTGGAAGTGCGAGATCAGTCATATCAACGCTCCACGATGGCCAAACGGCCGTTGATGTAGTTGACGACCAACGAGATTGTCAACGAGCAAGCTAAGAAGAAAGCAGCCCAGATACTGAACACTGCAAGGAACTGGTTGTTCTTGTTGAACACGCTTTGACCAACCTGCACGATGTCGGTCATCGCGACCGCGATGGCCAGCGATGTGTTCTTTGTGAGGTTGAGGTACTGATTGCCAAGCGGAGGCATCACGATCCGGAATGCCTGGGGAAGGATGACCTTGCGGAGTGCCTGGGACCGGCTCAGACCCATGGCAGCTGCCGCTTCGGACTGGCCCTTCGGAACGGCCAGGACGCCGCCTCGAACAATCTCGGCGATGAAGGAGGCGGTGTAGAACACCAGGCCGATGAAGACTGCTGCGAAGTTGACGGTCATCGTGAGCCCGGTCGGTCCGTAGTTGGCGAAACGGCCGGTGGCAATGGAGGGCTTCATGGCGTCGATCGGTCGAGAGCCGCGTACGACACCGTTCACATCAGCGCCAAACTTGTCACCGAACCAACCCCAGAAGTCGGCCCCACTGTTGATGATCCAGCTCGACAATCCTGGCCAGATGATCCAGATCGTCACCGTGGCGATGAGTGCTGCCACCCCGGCAAAGATCATCCGGAAATAGTCGTCGTCGCTGAGCTTGGCCAAGCCGGCCGGGGTGCGACGAGAGTTCAGGAACCGGCGGATGAAATCCACCGCCGCGGCAACAGCAACGACGGTGAGCAGCGTCTGCATCGCAGCCTGGGGGATTTCCCGCCAGACGTCTTCGATGCCGTAGAACACATTCTCGAGGAACGCCATAGCGCCATTGAGGAACCAACTGATGATGCCGGCGATCAGGAGTAGGCCAAGCGTCACCCGCCCGGCAATGCTGGTGCCTCCTTCCCGATCACGTTTTGCCTGAAGCGCTCGGTACACGAAGTAGATCGGTATGGCGAGCAGCGACATCAGTGCCATGAACTGGTAGAAACCGCTGGCGTAAAAGACCCTCGGGATCGAGATGCCTCTCTGCGAGATGTACAGCCAACCGGGAATCGGGCCGCTTTCGCCCAGTTCAGAATCGGCGTTGACCAGCGCTCCCAGCGATGAAATGATCGCGAACCAAAGGATGATCTGTACCAGCACCGGAATATTGCGGAGCGTCTCCACGAAGACCGAACCGGCTTTGTTGGCAAGCCAGTTGTGGCTCAGTCGAGCCAAACCGACCAGGACTCCCAGAATGGTGGAGAGCACGATTCCAGCGCTGGCCATACGGAGTGTGTTGACCATGCCGGTCCAGAGCGCCCGACCGGCTGTTGTTGGAACTGTGTCGATGCCTTCGCTCAGCTGGATGTTCGCAGGCCCCTCGATCCAGTCGTAGTTGACCTCGAATCCCTTGTCGGACAGGTTCGTGCCGGCGACGTCGGCCAGAAACCACAGGACTCCGACCACGAGGACAAACACTGCGATCTGAATGAGCCACTTGAGTACTGCTGCATCCCGCCATAGTGGCGGTCGAGCATGTTGGTTCGCCGGTGCAGGCGTGTTGGCGATCGCCACGAATCTCCCCCTATAGGAGCGTGTCACCGAACTCGGTGACCTCTCACACGAAACTAGTTCTTTCCACTGTGTGTCAAATTGTCATTGCGGCAGTGTGACACATGCGACTGCCGTGTGTACCAAGAACCAAGCCGAAAATCCCCAGCCATCTCTCAGTACATGAAGTGGGCGGACCCGAAGGCCCGCCCACTTCAGTTTCATCTAACGAGATACCTGTCCGACTATCGGGCCGGTGGTGCGTAGATAAGGCCACCCTCGGTCCAACGGGCGTTGGCCGAACCGGCACGGTCGAGGCCGACCGGGTTGAGGTTCCGGGCGAAGATCTCGTCGTAGTTGCCAACCTGGCTGATCACGTTGTAGAAGGCGTCGGCGCTCAGACCCATGGAGGTCTGGAGCTGACCTTCACCACCGAGGAGGCGAACGCTCTCAGGGTTGTCGCCGGCGAGGGCAGCGTCAACGTTGGATGAGGACACGCCGTTCTCATCGGCGATGATCGTTGCGTACACGGTCCAGTTGACCACGTCGGCCCACTCGCTGTCGTTCTGCCCGTACACCGGACCGAGGGGCTCCTTGGAGATCGGAGTGGCGGGGAAGATAACCCACTCTTCATCAGCTGGCTCCTGCTGGGCCTTGCGTCCCACGAGGCCCGAACCGTCGGTGGTGATCACGTCGCAGGTGCCGGCGATGAATGCGTCGACGACCTGGTTGTAGTCCTCAAAGGTGTTGAGCGTGATGGAGATGCCCAGCTCGCCGGCCAATTCAGAGATGTTGGTCTCGGTGGTGGTTCCGGCATTGGTGCACATGATTGCTCCGTCGACCTCGGCAACTTCGCTGGCTCCACTGAAGCCATCGCTGGCGCGTCCCATGATCTGTTGACCGTCGTAGTAGGTGGTAGGACCGAAGTCCATGCCCACATCGGTGTCGCGGCTCTGGGTCCAGGTGCTGTTACGCATCAGGACATCGACCTCGCCAGCCTGGACGGCGGCGAATCGCTCGGCGGCGGTGAGGTTCACGAAGGTCACGGCCGTCGAGTCACCAAGAACTGCGGCAGCAACTGCACGGCAGTAGTCGGCGTCGATGCCGTTGACCGAACCGTCGGCCTCGACAAAGGAGAACGCAACCGCGGCACCGGAGACACCGCAGTTGAGGTTTCCTCTGGCTTGAACGGCGCCGAGGATGCCACCGCCCTGGGTCAGGTCGACGGTGTCGTCGCCGGAGTCATCGGAGCTGTCGCCCGAGTCGTCGGAACTGCTGCCGTCATCGGTTTGGGCCGAATCGTCGGAGCTCCCGTCGTCGTCAGCAGACTCGGAATCGCTGCCGCAGGCCGCGCCCACGAGGGCGAGGGCGAACAGAAGCGACAAGAGCTTCAGAAGTGATGTACGCATGAATTGGTTCCTTTCGCGGCCATGGGTCAGCCAGTTCTTGGCTGAAAACTCTCCCCGGTTCTTGGCTGCTGCGCCAGAGACTATCGTGCGACTGACCCAATGCGAAGAACAAGGTGTGACCTTCGTAACTTGCTGGCAACATTCTCGTTTTGCCAGTTTTGAGTCCTTCGAGAACGAACACATCACTGAGAATGGGCAGGACCCGGGGTTGCTCAGTCCTCGATGAGGTAGACGGTGAGCTCGATCTTGTTCTTCTCGATCGTCCCCAAAGCGCAACCCACTGCGCTATTGAGAAAGGCGAGATCCTCGACCGCGGTTTCGAATGTGAGCAATTCGCGCGGACCTCCATCGGCGGTACCCCGACCGATGGCCCGATAGGAAACCACTTCTTTGCCGGTGCCGATGCGGGCGATGATCTCGAGGGATTGCACCCCGTCGGCACCGACGGTCACTCGGTCGACGCCGGCAACCGGGCGCTCTCCCTCCCAATGCGCAGAAGTTGCGACCCCGTCGAAGGGCACGTCCAATCGGAAGCCGGCTGAGACGTTGCCGATAGGTGTGAAGTTGAGGGTCCCGGAGATCTTGGCGAATTCTGTCAGTTTGGGCATAGGGGTTTCCTACCAGATAGCTACGGGGTCGAGCGAAATGACTTCGCCCAGGGACTCATGGAACACGTTGAACCCGTCGATGCGCCGGTTGCGGTTGGTGGGCTCGGCGAGCAAGGTGAGGTCGCCGGTCAATCCGAAGTCGGAAAGCTGCTCGGTGATGAGTTGGGACCACTGAGAACTCAATGTGACGCTGCTGTGGGCCACGATTCCTTCAGCGATCGCATCAGCTTCGTGATCGGGGGCTGCCCACACCGAATTGGCGACCGGCAGGATCTGCTGGAGGGCTGCCTCGACTCGCATCGTGGCTTCAGGGTCAGCAGAGATGCGGGAAAGGAACATAGCGGCGTGCTCGGTGTGGAATGCCTCATCCCGCAGCGCTTGTGCAGCCAAGGTTGCAACCTCAGTAATCGACGACTGCAGAAGAGCTCTCCATCTCAGCTGTTCGGCGGTGTCGTACAGCCAATGCCTGACCAGAGCAAGATCCCACGATCCGCACTCGAGTTCGGCCAGGGCACACGATCGGTACTCCCGGGGATCCCGGAGAAGTGCGAACCGATCGATTTCGGCCTCGGGGACGAACATCTCATACAGGGCGAGCGCATGGCCCAGTTCGTCCTGGGCGATCGAACAAAATGCGAGGTCTTCTTCGAGGAATGGGCCGAGCCCGATCCAATTGGCATGGCGTGAGCCGACCATGTGTTCATCGTCGGCGAATGCAAGTAGGTAGGACCGGCCCGCTGGAGATAATTCGATCATGAAGCGTGCTCCCGGAGACGCTTGCGTCGGGCCGCCACTGCGCTGCCGTCGTTGTTGCGATGGGCCAGGTCGGCGGTGGTGGAGAGGAGGTCGGGGTCAACTTCCACGACATCGTTCCGATCGACCAGCCACATCTGGTCTCCCTCACCCCGGCGGCAATAGCTGTCTCGGGCCAGGATCCGGGCCATCGCCGGGTCCGACGCCTGCAGACTGCCGGCATGTCGGAACTCGTCCTTGCCGGGTTTCTTCAGAAACACTTCAAATGTCTTCATTTGGCCTCCGTGAATACGGTCATCGCATGACCTCGATTGGGTTACGACAGTCGTCGCAATAGGCCAGCGATCGGCATCGGCTGGGTCCCATGGGCGCAGTGTCTCTAACGGTTCCGGATCCGCACACGGGGCATACCAGCGAACCATCCCGGCGGCGAAGCGTGACCGTGAATTCGCGTTCGAGGAATCGCACCACGCTGGGGGCAACCCGATCCTGACTCCACAGAGGGGTGCGGAGCCATTGAACATCACACGACCCAACCCCGTCGACCGCCTCCACAGCCCTTCGTACGTCGTCGGCGATGAAATGGAGCGCAGGGCAGCCGCCGTAGGTCGGGATCATTCCGATTGAGGCTCGATCTCCCCGGACTTCGACGTTCTCGAGCAGCCCCAGTTCGGTGACCGATACTCCCGGATACTCGGGGTCGTGAACCGTGGACACAGCTGCCCGTACCTGCTCGACCAGTGAACTCACGCAGCCACCCCAGAATGGTCGAGAGCGGCGCGGACCCACGCCGTGTCCGCGTAATTGGCGGCTGCGTTGGAGATTCTCCGACGGCTGTCGGGGCCGCCCTGGCGCATCGTTGCGATCAACGGTTCCCAGTCGATATCTGTGGTGACCCAAGCCCCCTTTCCGTTCTCAGCGTTCTCGTCGAAGCGCAGGTTTGGATCAGGGATGTCGAAACCGTAACTCTGGAGAAGCGGGACATACTTCTGGATGTATGCGTGACGCAACTGCTCGTTTGGCTGGCTCTTGATCTTCCATCGCAACAACGGGTCCGCAGGATCTGAGTCGGGCCCGAACAGTTGCACGGCGGGCCACCACCAGCGCTCGAGCGCGGCCTGAAACATCGATCGCTGTGTGTCGGTGCCTTCAGCGAGACGGAGCAACATTTCTTCTCCGTGGCGCATATGGAATCCTTCCTCTGCGACGATTCGTTTGAGGACTCGCTTGTAGGGCCCGTAGGTGCACTCGGCGAAAACGGCTCGCTGGGAGGCGAAGGCAGCGGCATCAACCAGATAGGCGATGGCGATTTGGTCAGCCCAGGTGACGGCCTTGTAGTGGAACACGTTGTGGAACCGGCTGCGTCCGTCGAAGAGCTCCTCCAACATCTGGGTCCGGTCTTTGAGACCCATGTCAGCGGCGACTTGATACAGCAGGTGGGCGTGCCCGATCTCGTCCTGGGTCTTGGCCAGGAAGATCTGCTTGAGCCGAACTCCGGGAGCTCGCGGAATCCAGTCCCGTTCGGTGAGACCACCCATCAATTCGGAGTTGGCATGGAATTCAATGAACCGGAAGACCTCGGCTCGATATTCCTCGGGCATGTGGTCGTTTGGTTCCACCATTCCGCCACCGTCGATGAAGGACTGGAAGTCGTCGAGATCGGACCATGTGTGTGTCACTGAAGTTTCCTTTCATCAGCGAGGCGAGACAACTTGCCGCCTTCGGATCGCGGAAGTGAACCGCCGGGCTCAACCGAGACTCGAACCCCGATTCCCAGAGACGAGTGCATGTCGGTGGCGATTGTTCTCACGAGATGTTCGTGATCGGCACCCGATCCGTCGGTTTCACACCGGATCGTCAGCGTGTCGAGGGTTCCTTCGCGGGTGACAACCAGCTGGAAGTGGGGGCTCACGCCATCGACGGCGAGCAGCGTGTGTTCCACTTGGCTGGGATAGACGTTGACACCGCGGATCACGAGCATGTCGTCGGCTCGGCCGACGATTGCGCTCATCCGGGCGTGGGTGCGTCCACATGGTGCTGGTTCACGTGTGATCGAGCACAGGTCTCCGGTCCAGTAGCGAAGGACCGGAAACGCCTGCTTCGTGAGGCTCGTCAGTACCAACACCCCTACTTCACCATCGGGAAGAGGGTCGCCGGTCTCAGGATCCACGACTTCGGGAAGGAAATGATCTTCCATGATCACCGATCCGTCTCGATCCGCCGTTTCGCAACTCACCCCGGGACCGATCACTTCGGACAACCCGTAGATGTTGACGGCGACCAGATCGAGGCGGTCCTCGATCTGCTGGCGCATTTCTTCGGTCCAGGGCTCCGCACCGAGAATCCCGACCCGCAGGGAGTTGCTGAGCCGGCCCCGTTCAGCCAGCTTCTCGGCCAGGGTGAGGGCGTAGCTGGGCGTGCAACAAATCGCCTCTGGTTGGAAGTCTTCGATGAGTGTGAGCTGGCGTTCGGTGTTGCCACCCGACACTGGAATCACACCAATGCCGGCGGCTTCGGCACCACCGTGCAAACCAAGGCCCCCGGTGAACAGGCCGTAGCCGTAGGCGTTGTGCAGCCACCATCCCGGCTCGACGCCTGCGCCCCGTAGGCATCTGGCTACGCATTCGTTCCAGATCGCAAGGTCGTCACGGGTGTATCCCACGACGGTGGGTTTGCCCGACGTGCCCGAACTGGCGTGAATCCGGGCGAGGTCTTTGCGCTCGGATGCGAACAGACCGAATGGATAGGTGTCGCGGAGGTCTGAACTTTTTCAGAAACGGGAACCCGGAAAGCTCATCGAGACTGGATGGGTCACCGATTCCCTCGAGTCGCTCGGCCATGAGCGGAACGCGGTCTCGAAGCCGCTTGACGGTTGTCTGGAGACGCTGGAGCTGAATGGTCTCCAACTGGTCGCGAGGCATTTTCTCAATCTCGGGTTTGTGGAATCCCGTCACCACGTTCGTCACAACTTGATCTTAAACCACGAGATCGTCAATGCCTTAACGATTCGACGAATCGGCAGATCATGTGGGGTAGTGTTCGGTGGTGACCAAACCCATTTGGCCCGCAGAGCCGGTTGAGGCCCTACTCGGAATTGAACCTGTCGTGCAGACCGACACGGGAGCAACGGTCGAACTCACCGTCTCCGACGACCACACCAACGACCACGGGATTTGTCACGGTGGCATCATCTTCCTTCTTGCCGATGCGGCCATGGGGCGGGCCAGCAACACGACCGTCAGCTCGTTGGCCAGTCATGCCGAGGTCGATTTCCTCACCGCGGTGCCGAACGGTTCACGCCTGCGGGCCACGGCAGAACTGCGGCGCCATCGAAAGAAACTGCGGATTTGGGATGTATCGGTGGCGATCGTGGAATCGGATGGCTCAGCGGAGATCATTGCCGAGTTCCGGGGTAGAACAATCCAGGTCTCCACGCACTGACAATGGACCCGTTTGAAGAACGAGCGCGCCGACGGCTGGAACAGGTCGAAGGGGTCGACGTCGAGTCCTTCAGCGCCTCATTCCTGCTGTTTCGCCTCGCAACTCAGTACCTGAGTTTCTTGGAAAGCAGGGTTCATCGCCCTCGCGGCCTTTCCACCGCTGGATTCAGGGTGCTCTTCACGGTGTGGGTCTACGACGAACTCGAGCCTCGTGAGATTGCTCGGCTCTCGGGAGTATCAACCGCAGCTGTGTCGGGGGTGCTGGGGACTCTGGAATCGAAGGGGCTGGTCGACAAACGACGAGACACCGCCGACAGGAGGCTCGTTCGGGTGAAACTGAGTTCGTTGGGCGTGAACCTTCTGACCGAGACCTATGCCGAGCAGAACAGCGTCGAGCATGAGGTGTTTGCCGGGGTAGAGGGGCTCGAAGAGTTCTCACTCCGGATGCGCACCCTGTTGTCCATGCTGACCGACCGTTGAACGTACGGTCCGAAGATTCGCTCAGAGGGTTCTCGCCAGCGGGGTTTCCGCCGATGCAACCGCGAGATGGTGCATGAGCTCAGAAGCGGTGTGCAGCTCGAGGTCAGGGAGCGTGACCACACCCAAGAGGCCCATTCCGGCGGTCCCAACCTGCACACTGGCAAGGCCCAGACGACGCTGAAAGAAACTCTGGTGCAGTCGCAGGACCTGCAATTTTTCCTTGCGAACCAAGATCAACCGTTCTGCGATGACTCCGGTACGGAACAGGAATTGTTCGGCACCGACCGCCCATCCCAACCGCTTTGCCCTCCGCTTGGAGTAGAAGACGGCGGTTGCGACGTAGAAAACGAGGACGAGTGCCAACAACGCAACGACCGGACCACGATTGCCGGCGGGGGCGGCTATCAGCAGTGCTCCGAACGCGCCAACGAGCGGGATTCCGCCGAGGGTGAACCGCACCAGCGAGCGCCGCTCGGTCAACGGGCTGACCCGATTGAGGTTGGTCTCGCTCAGTTCCACGTTGCCCAGGGCATCGGCGGCAAACCTTGGCCAAGAATCCCTTGCGACAGCGGGAGCTAGATAGTTGACATTGGCGTTGTCGCCCTCCACATCGGCAGTTTCGAACCGTATGGCCTCGAGCCCAAGTTTCTGGGCGAGCAGGTGGCGGTTCACCTCGATCAGCTGGAGACGCTCGCGGCGAGCGTTCACTTGCACCTCGGTGAGCAGCCCGGTCTTGATCCGAAGCCGATCCGGATCACTCCACAAACGAAATCCTCCCAAGGCGAGAACCGGTGATGCTGCCGCGAACAACCCGGCCGCAATCGGACCGAGGATGAAGATGGCGCTGCTCCACGACATCTCGTCGGTCACCTCGCGAGTGGCGTCCGGAACGCTGATCGCTACGACGACCACGATGAGAACAACCATGACGCTGCCGACCAAACCGCTGGACGTGACTGCCCGCAGCTTCACGAGATCGATGAGATCGAGTGTGTGGATCGGGTCGGCCACGAATGCGCTCGCACCCGAGGGAGCAGCCATTCCCGGCATTTGGCCGGAGTTCGGCGGGACGTCGCTGACGGCAGCGGAAGACTCCATAGCATCTCGGCGCAGCAGCGTCATCAGTCCCTCGGCGTCCTCCACCGACAGAAGTCGCAGGCTGATATCGCCGCCCTTCGAAGCGTCACTGACTGTCAGCTCCATCAACCCGGTGGCACGGGCGATCAAACCGGCAGATGTGGACAGGTTCTGAATGTTGCGGCGGGGCAGGACCTGCTTGTTGCGGCGCAGGACCCCGTAATTGTGTAGCAACGCCTCTTCGGTAAGGGCGTAGCGGGTGGTGAAGTAACGAGCCATGGCAAACCCGACGGGCGCGAGGAGTGCCAATGCGGGAAGGGCTTCGGTCGCAAGCGCATCGCCGGAGCCGCCCGAAGCCAGAATGAAGACAATCGGGAAGATGAGATCTCGAACCGACGAAACGAACTCGATGAGGAGCGTGTAGGGGTGCGGGCGTTTCCACTCGATTTCGCCGATCGGCGGCGCGCTGGCAGGTGGTGAGGATGGTTGCGGCCAGAGTGGTGGTTGTACCTGGCTCGGCGGCGAAATCGGGGCGGGTGGCGGTGCCCCGGGTGGCGGCTGGTCAGTCACGGACACCCTGGCCGAGCTGGGATCTGATGTTGCCGACTGTGCCCGTGGCCAGATGGGGGATAGTGAGGTTGGGCGCTCCCGCTCCGGCGGTGTGGACCGTGATCGTCTCCAGGTCGAGCATCCGATCGATCGGACCGCTGTTGGTGGTGACGGTTTGAATACGGTTCCGAGGAATCACCACGCGATGATGGCCGAGAACCCCATGTTTGGCCTCGATCCAGCGATCGGTGATTTGCCATCCCCAGTTGCGGAACTTCACCCCGGCCCACCAGTATCCGATGCCGGCTCCGACCAAGGCTGGGAGCGCCGCCCCCGGGTACAACCAGTTGGGAGAGCCGAACGCAACCAGAGTTCCGCCAATCAACGAGCCGGGAAACAGCCCAAGAATTCCGCCGGAGAGAACACCTCCGACCCTCCAGAGTTTCTGAACGCTGTCAGGTAGCCGCTGCACCTACATCAGTCTACATAGCGAGAGCGAAGCTCTGTTCCAGCGACTACGGGGTCGGCGTGTCGCCCGTCCGACGCAGTCTTCCAAGACTGGCCACGCGGTCCGAAGTCCGGTCAGCCCGCCGGTCAACACGGTCTCGAGCCGATGTGCGGCCCCTAGGCTTGTTCGGTGCTGACCGTGTCGGGATTGAAGAAAGAGCACGGAAACAGGCTGCTTTTCCAGGACGTCACATTCGAGCTCAGGCCCGGGCGTCGAATGGCGCTGGTTGGTGGGAACGGGGTGGGCAAGACCACCTTGCTCGAGATGGTTGTCGGACTTCAAGAGGCCGATTCCGGCGCCATCCACAAACCTGCCGACTACGTGATCGGCTACTTGCCACAAGAGCTCACCGAGTCATGGACCGGAACGGTTCTCGATGAGGTCCTCGGCGGCGCCGAGCATCTGCGCCAGATGGAGAACGAGATCGCTGCGGTTGGGGATTCGTTGGTGGAAACCGACCACCCAGAACACGACGAACGACTCGAACGGTTCGGTTCGCTTCAGAGTCGATTCGAGCAGCTGGGCGGATACCAGATCGAATCCGAGGCCAGACGAATTCTCGGCGGACTCGGTTTCACCACAGAAGCGATGGATCGGCCCCTCGCCGAGCTCTCGGGCGGTTGGCAGATGCGTGCCGCGCTCGCCCGGCTACTGCTGCAGAACCCGGATGTACTTGTACTCGACGAGCCCACCAACCACCTCGATGTGGACAGTGTCGGCTGGCTCGAAGAGCAGCTGACTTCCTTTCGTGGTTCGTTGTTGTTCGTGAGTCACGACCGCGACTTCATCGATGCAGTGGCTGAGCGGGTCGTCGAGGTGGCCTGGGGCACCGCAACTGAATACGTCGGAGGATTCGTCGAGTTCATCGTCCAACGCGAGGACCGTCTCGCCCAGGCCGAAGCCAAGGCGGCCCAGCAAGCTCGTCAGCGTGCCCAGGCCGAGCGGTTCATCGAGCGATTCCGTTACAAAGCGACCAAGGCTCGCCAGGTCCAGAGTCGTATCAAGGCTCTCGAGAAGCTGGAGCAGATCGAAGTACCCAAGGATGCCGAGCTGAAACTCCGTTTCGCCTATCCCGAGCCGCGTCGGTCCTCCCGAGTCGTCATCGATATCGACTCCGCCGATTTCGGATACGACGACGAACCGTCGGTCATCTCCAACGTGAACGTGGTGGTCGAGCGGGGCCAGAAGCTTGCGCTGATCGGCCCCAATGGAGCGGGCAAGTCCACCATTCTCAAATCGGTACTGGGGTTGCTCGAGCCGCGGACCGGTTCGGTGACGATCGGAAACAATGTCGACGTCGCCTATTTCGCACAGCATCAGGTAGACGCACTCGACCTGTCCCTCACGGTCGAACGGGAGTTCCGTCATGCGGTCGGCGAGGGACTCGACAGCAAACGCAGCGTGCGATCTGTTCTTGGTTCCTTCGGTTTCAGAGGCGATGCCGTCGAACGCCAGGTTGCTCAGCTCTCCGGCGGCGAGCGGACGCGGCTCGCTCTGGCCGAGACCATGTGTAACCCGGTCAATCTTCTGATTCTCGACGAGCCCACCAACCACCTCGACCTCCCGAGCTGCGATGTTCTCGAGGATGCGCTGCGGATGTATCCGGGCACCGTGCTACTCGTCAGCCATGACCGTCATCTGATTCGCAATGTTGCAGAACAGGTGCTCGAGGTTCGTGACGGTAGAGCGGTCTTTTACAGCGAAGTGGAGGAGCATCTCTTCGGCCAACAGCCGATCAGAAAGGTGCAATCCAAAAAGGCACAATCGAAGAAGAAGGCGGAGACCAAATCGACCGTGACCACATCTGCGGTCCCCAAACCCGACTCGTCGGCTCGTACCAGTCTGTCCGGGAATGAGCAGCGCCAGTTGCGAAAGAGAGTCGAGAAGCTCGAGTCCTCGGTGCACCGGCTCGAAGCGGAGCTTGCCGCCGTGCAGACCCGGCTCGCTGACCCCGAGGTGTACGCCGACAACGAACTCATGCACGAACTCATCGACAAGAACGACACCCTCGAACGACGGCTGCAACGTGCCATGAGCGAATGGGAACAGGCTCACGAGAAGCTCGGCTGAGCATTGTGGATGGGAAGCTCAGGACACCAGGGGCACGCTAGCGAGACAGATGCACAGCATTCATGATGAAGCCGGCATGGGATGCGGCTGTCGGTAGATTGCCGAGCGCACGACGATCCTTCGGGTCGATCTGAGCACTGAACAACCCGGTAGGGCCGGCGTCCCGTGCGAGTCGGTCCAGGAGCTCCTCGGCTTCGCCGGTACGCCCGATGAGCAGTAGCGCATCGATCAGCATGGATGTTGCGAGGTGCACACCGTGTCGGCGACCGGGTAGACCGTCGTCGCTGTGAGAGTTGTAGACAGTTCCGTCGGTCACGAGTTCACGACGCACTGCATCGACGGTGGCTATGAAACGAGGATCGTTGGGGGCGAGCAGTCCGCTGAGTCCTACCGCAAGCGCACCCACATCAAGTTCATTGCTGCCGTAGTATTCGGTGAAACACTGTCGTCGATCGTTCCACCCCCGCTCGAGAATGTCGGCTGCAATCTTCTTGCGGAGAGCTTTCCACGTGGTCGGCACTCGATCGCAGAACTGCTTTGAAATCCTTATCCCACGGTCAACGGCCAACCAGCAGTAGACCTTGGAGTGAACGTAGTGCTCGGGGTGGGTTCGGTTCTCCCAGATTCCATGATCGGGTTCCTCCCATCGATGGGCCACCGACACCACCAGATTCTCCACGAGCCGCCAGTCTGAAACGCTCAGCTTCACCCGTTGGTCTTTCATTGCGTTGATGACTTGGAGCAGCTGCCCGTACAGATCCAGCTGCACCTGCATGTCGGCCGCATTCCCGACCCGTACCGGCCGCGACCCGCCGTAGCCGGGGAGGCCGGTTATCTCAGCTTCGGGCGGTAGGTGGCGGCCGGTCACGAGGTAGATCGGCGAGAGCCGGTCGGTCTCGGGCCGGACATCGAACACCCTCTTCAACCAGTCGATGAAACGTCGGGCTTCGATGGTGGACCCGAGCTCCAAGAGAGCAAGACTCGAGAGCGCACCATCGCGAACGCGGCTGTAGCGCATATCCCAGTTTCTGACCCCGCCCAAGTACTCCGGAAGACTGGTAGTTGCAGCTGCGACAATTGCGCCCGTGGGCCCGTGCTGAAGGGCCTGCAGAGTGATCGCACTGCGTTCGACTTGCTCCGGATATCTCGTGGTGCGGTGGAGCTGTTCGCTGCGCTGGGTCCAGAACCGATGGGTGTCCGACTGTCGATCGAACTCGGTGCGGGGGTGTGCGTCAATGGAGTCGGTACCCGCCCGCAGCTCCAGCACCAAGGCACCTTTCATGAGGTCGACGTTGGCTCGAGCAGTCTGATGGCTGCCGTCATCGGTGACGACCCATTCGCAGCCTTCCCAGGCGTCGCCGGCGCAGCTCAAGACCAGTGGATCGACCGCGCCTCTGATTCGCACCCCGTTGTCAACGGCTTCCAACGCCGTCGGGATCCGTCCGAAATCGAGTCGAGGAGCGAACGTTATGCACACCTCACAGGTCCCCTCGAGTGTTCGGACCAGGTCTGTGCGACCGGCGAATTGACGCGTTCGGTTGCCAGATACGTCCATGTAATCGGTGATCGCGAAGTCTTCGAACCGAGTCTCGAGGATCATCGAGCCAGTTCGATAGTTCTGCGCGACCGCAGCTGAGCCGTCGAGGGGTCGGATGTCGAATGATCCGCCGGACGCTCCTCCAAGAAGTTCGGCAAACACCGCCCCGGAATCGATGCGAGGTACACACATCCAGACAATGCGGCCGTTCGGATCGACAATGGCGGCGGTCCGCTGGTCCGACAGCAGCGAGTGCTGTTCGATCGGTGCAAGGCCCGATCCCGTCAGCCAGTCGGAACGTAACTCCGACAGGAGAGCCAGAATACGAGCAACGGTGTCGGGTGAATCGACTCGGAAACCTGCGGCCGTTTCCTTTTGGCCGATGTGGATCCCCACGTCGGGACCTCGCAAGGTGGCGAAGGCATCCTCATCGGTGGTGTCATCTCCAAGGAACAGAACAGCTGTTGCGCCGACCTCTCCCCGGATTCGCTCCAGAGCGTCACCTTTGTGGGTGGCGGTGATCGTGAGTTCGACGATGTCGTGCCCGTGTTGGCAGAACACTCCGTCCCAGGATCCAGGGCCGGACTCCAAGGCCGCTGTTGCGCGCGCCGCAGTGTCTGGATCCACACCTCGCAGGTGAAAGGCCAAACCGGCAGGCTTCTCCTCGACGCGACCACCGATGTCACTCGAGATCTGATGGGCGGCAGCGATGATCTGGACCCGAAGATCGGAACGTCCCGAATCGAGATCGGCGACGAACCCGACATCGAACTCGCTGCCGTGACTACCGACCAACCGGATCGCTTCGTCCATGGAGGTAACCGCTCGAAGATCAGACAGGCTCCGACCGGAGATCAGCGCTGCGAATGTGTGGTCGGCACGGCCGATCGCTCGAAGGGCCGAGACCGACTCGGGATTGGCAACTGCGTCATCGGGATCATCAACCAAAGATGCCAGCGTCCCGTCGTAGTCCGAAGCAACCAGCAAGACCGGTACGGCGGCCAGCCGCCGCAACTCTTCTCCGAGGAGGCTGAGGTTGTCGCTCGTCACACTCTCATTATTCCGCTCGCCTTCGCTCGTTCCTCACTGTCGTTCGTCGGCGCTGACGCGCCGCCTCACTTACCGCCTTTCGGCGCTTGGGCGCCGAAACGCTCTGGCCCCAAACCTGCCGATCTCTTCGACGCTGCTCTCTTTGCCTCACTGTCGTTCGTCGGCGCTGACGCGCCCGTCCGGAATTCGGATCGTGTGATCACCGAGCGGCCGTAGACTTGAATCCGTGCGTGCCCAGGAACTTCGCAAAGCCTTCACCGACTTCTTCGTCGAGAGAGATCATCAGCTGATTCCGTCGGCCAGCCTCATTCCGCACGACAACACGTTGCTGTTCACCAACTCGGGAATGGTGCCGTTCAAGCCGTATTTCGTGGGCGAAGAGAAGCCGCCGTCACCGCGAGCGGTGAGTATCCAGAAGTGCGTACGGGCCGGCGGGAAGCACAACGATCTCGACGAGGTGGGTCGCACCACTCGCCATCTCACCTTCTTCGAGATGATGGGCAACTTCAGCTTCGGGGACTATTTCAAGGAAACCGCGATCCCCGATGCGTGGGAGTTCGTTACCGACGTCCTGGGACTCGACCCGACTCGCTTGTGGGTAACGGTTCATCTCTCCGACGACGAGGCAGCAAACATATGGCACGAGCGTGTTGGGGTACCGAAGGAGCGCATCCAGCGGCTAGATGAAGACAACTGGTGGCGAATGGCTGACACCGGACCGAACGGACCGAGTTCGGAGATCTTCTGGACAAGGGTCCCCGGTACGGCCCTGACGGCGGGCCGGAGAACCCCGACGCTGAAGATCGATTCGTCGAGATCTGGAACTTGGTTTTCATGCAGTTCGAGACCGACGAGCTGGGCGAGTCCAGACCACTGCCGAAACCGAGCATCGACACCGGAGCCGGCCTCGAGCGGATTCTCAGTGTGCTTCAGGGCAAGGAAAGTGTCTTCGAGATCGACGAGATGGATCAATTGGTCAAGGTGGCCTCCAAAGCCACTGGCTACGCACTCGGTGCGGACGACAACAGTGATCTCGCCCTACGAGTGCTGGCCGAACACGCCAGGACTACGACCTTTCTGATTTCTGACGGGGTGTTCCCCAGCAACGAGGACCGAGGTTACGTCCTCCGCCGAATCATCCGAAGAGCGGTCCGATTCGCGTACTTGTTGGGAGTTTCCGATCTTGTCATGCCCACTCTGGTCGATGCCGTTGTCGACATCATGGGTGTCGACTACCCCGAGGTACAGCAGAATCATCAACTCATACGGACTGTCGCCGAGCGTGAAGAGGCTCAGTTTCGTCGGCGGCTGGCGAACGGACTGAAGATCCTCGACGATGAACTGTCGGATCTCGAGGCTGGAACAGCGGTTCCCGGAGAGACCATCTTCCTCCTCCACGACACCTACGGGTTTCCCAAGGAGGTAACCGCCGAGGTTGCAGCCGAACGTGGATTCACCGTTGATCTCGAAGGCTTCGAGGTCGAAATGGCAAAGCAGCGTCAGCGGGCCAAGGCCGCGGAGAAGGGTGCTGCCGTAGCAAGCGACGCCGACACGGTGGCGTCGCTGGTGGAGAACGGCGATCTCACGGTGTTCGTCGGTCGGGACCACCTCACCAACGTGCAATCAGAGATTCTCGCTGTCACCGGTGGTGGCACACAAAACGGCGACGACGTGCCCGTCAGTATCTTCCTCACGCAAAGCCCGTTCTACGCCGAGGCTGGCGGTCAGATCGGCGACACCGGAACGATCAGGATCACCGATGCCGACGGTGCGACCGAGGCCGAGGCCACAGTCCTCGACACGACCTATGCCGCCCCGGGCGTCCACCGGCATGTCGCAAAGATCGTGTCGGGTGAATTCGGCCCGGGCGATCAGGTTCTCGCCAGCGTCGACGTCGACCGTCGGAATCGGATCAGGCGACACCACACCGCAACTCACATGCTGCACTGGGCGCTGAGGGAGGTGCTGGGCGAGGGTGCCAAGCAGCAAGGATCGCTCGTAGCACCCGATCGGCTTCGGTTCGACTTCTCTCACTACGAGGCCCTCACCGAGGAGCAGATTCGACAGATCGAGGATCTCGCCAACACCGAGATTCTCAAGAACCCCGAGACCCCGCATACCGAAATGTCCAAGGACGAGGCCGAGGAAATGGGTGCGGTCGCGTTCTTCGGCGACAAGTACGGTGACCGGGTGCGGGTGCTGAGCGCCGGTCCATCGGTGGAGTTCTGTGGTGGCACCCACGTCCACGCCCTCGGCGACATCGGCCCTGTCAAGATCGTTTCAGAGGGTTCGATAGGTTCGAACATTCGTCGTATCGAGGCCGTCGCCGGTGATGAGACAATCAACCTCATTCGGGCCGAACAGGCCACCCTCAACGAGGCTGCGGCGCTTCTCAACGTGCCGGTGGGCTCGGTCACCGCGGGGATTGAGAAACGCCTCGCCGAGATGAAACAACAACAAACCGATATCGCCGATCTCCGCCGCCAGCTGGCCGCCGGACGCTCGGTTGAGCTCGCAGCATCGGCCGAAGACGGCGCTGTGTTCGCCCGGGTCGATGGCGTCGACCGCAACGACCTCAAGGACCTCGCCATCGCCGTGCGCGATCAGCCCGGAATCAATGTGGTAGTGATCGCCGGAGCCCCCGCGGGTGGCGGCGCTGCAGTGGTGAGCGCGGTGACACCCGAAGCCGGAATCGAAGCCGGCGCACTGGTCGCTCCGGCGGCCAAGGAGATCCAGGGCGGCGGTGGCAAAGGAAAAGACCTCGCCATGGCCGGCGGCAAGAACGCCGACGGACTCGACGCTGCCCTCGAGGTCGCCAGGGGAGTGCTGGCCAAATCTTGATGGCCCGTTTCAGCGGCCGCGGGCTCGGTATCGATCTGGGCTCCAAGCGAATTGGTGTTGCCCTATGCGATAGCAACGGCACCCTCGCCACGCCCTACGAGACCGTCCAGCGGTCCGGCACAACCGCAGCCGATCACGGCCGTCTTCTCGCTCTCATCGAGGAGGCGGAGGCAACGTTCGTTGTGGTCGGAGTTCCCTACGCATTGAGGGACGGCAGCCTCAGCCCGTCTGCCCAAGCCATCGTGGACGAGATCGAGGTCTTTCGAACCCAGCTACCGGACGGGTGTGAGCTTCACCTTCAAGACGAGCGACTCACCACCGTGACCGCGGAGCAACGGCTCACCGAAATGGGGATCAAGGGCGCTCGCCGTAAGCAACTGGTGGATCAGATCGCGGCTGCGGTGATTCTGCAAACCTGGCTGGACGGCGACCACTAGAATGGATCGGCGTATTCGGGTGGTTGGTAGCGCCATCGGTACTTTTCGGCTTCGGTCTTTTGGGTGTGGTGGCCGGTGCAGAGGAGTTTGCCGTTCCAGGTGTCCGTGCCGCCGCCGTGTTGCCATTCTTGGATGTGGTCTATTTGGGTTCCGGGTTGGTCACAGCCTGGTTGTCGGCAGGTCTTGTCTCGGAGGAGTACGGCTAGTCGGGATGCTCCGGCGTAGAGACGCTGGGTTCGGCCCAGGTCGACTTTGCGAGATTCGGTTCCGATGACGCAGCGCATGATTCGGTGTTTGAGTGCGAGTCGGAATGCTTCGGTTGGTGTTACCGCGGTGTGGTCGAGGGTTTCTGATTGGTAGCCGGGCCTGAAGATGTCGGCTGGGTCGGGGGGTGGTGGTTGGCCGGTTCGGATCCAGTCGGCGTATTTGTCGGCCTCGGCCTTAAACGTCTCGAAGTCCATGGTGTTTCTGTCCCTCCGGGGGCCTCTCGCTCGCCTGCAGGCCTTCCTGTTCGTGTTCTCGCTTCGCGCCTCCTCGTTCCTCGTCGTTGCTTCGCTTCACGAACCCGGCCTTACGGGTCGCTCCGGAACGTTCTGGCCACGGTTGCTTGGGCTCTAGGCAGTTGTGAGCTCTGCGAGCAACTGTGTAAGTGCCGAGGCGCCCCGGCGCCGAGGAACGACTCCGTCCAAGTTGTCTGAGAAGGTGAGGTGGAGGTCCTTTTCTTCTGGTGCTTTTGTGTCCGGGTCGCATGCTTCAGCCGCGAGGCACCATGCGGCGCAGGCACGCGTGAATTCGCTGAAGGGGAGTTCGCGGGCGAAATCGACGAGCATTTTGTGGTCTCGCTCAAACAGCTCGGCCCGGGTTCGGGTCCGGTTGAAGGGCAAACACTTCTTGAGACAGCCGATGTGATCTGCGGTCAGCACGCCTTCGTCGATCGCTTCAGCTATCGCGTCGAATCGGCTGGCGAGACGGCCGGTGGCATACACCCGAGATGTTTCGTGCTTCGACATGTTTGCTTCGTGCGCGAGCCATGAAGCGGGGTTGGAGTACCGGGAATCGGCGAGCGCGCCGTTGTCGTGATAGTCGACAAGTTTGGCTCCGATAAGGGCGTTCAACTGGTCCCGAGCGGTCAGCAGCGCAGCCAACTGAGGACCAGGATCCATCGAAACCGATGCCTCGAGCGTCGCTTTGATGTCCGCCAACATCGCCATGAGTAAGTATAACAGACGTTCGCTTCAAACCACACAAATGTAGTTAGATATCTTCAAGAAAGCAACATCGACAACGCGGTGCAAATCAGCACGCTGGCAAGGCAGCGACCGGCGCTGCCATGCGTCGATCGATCTCACACAAAGTGTCCGGCGTCGTCGAACGTTTGTGCGACCGGCCGGCGTTGTGATCGGTGGCCGGCATGCCTCCGTGACCGGCGTGTCGGTGAGTACCATGGTCGGCGTGACGGCGCCGACTCAGACACCGCCCACCGAGCCGCCCAACGAGCTCACCTGGGACGAAGAGGACGAGTTCGTGCGTGTTCGACACGGAGGTTGGAGGATCGCCGGTGGGCTCCTCGCTGTGATTCTGATTTTCTTTGGTGGCTACACAGCCATCAAGGAGGGAAGGGGTTGGTTCGATCGGCAACTCGATCCCGTGGGCGAACCGGGTGAAGCAGTCACCCTCGTCGTTCCTCGAGGTGCGACCACGTCGGACATCGGTGTCCAACTGGCCAACAACGGTGTGATTCCCAACAGCACCTTCTTTCGGTACTACGTCGAGTGGGAGAACGAAGGGAACTTCCAGGCGGGGGAGTACACCTTCTACGTGAACTCCTCGGCCGGAGAAGCGATCGCAGTCCTCAATGAGGGGCCAAAACCCCCTGACGTCGACCAGTTCATCGTCCGCGAGGGGCTGTGGCTCAGTGAGATTCTTGCTGCGATCGCCGAACAGTTGCCCGGCGTCACAGTCGAGCAACTTCAGGCCGCGCTCGATGGTGGCACCATCGAGTCGCGTTATCGACCGCCGGGCCAAACCTCGTGGGAGGGGTTGCTTTTCCCTGACACCTACGAGGTCAACAAGGGCGCAACTGCAACTGAAGTTCTCGAGAAGTTGAGCAATGAGTTCGCGCGCGTGACCGGAGGGGTCGGGTACGGGGCTGCGGAAACAAAGCTCGGCTACTCCGCCTACGAGGTCCTCATCGTGGCGTCGTTGATCGAGGCCGAGACCCGCGTTGACGAGGAACGCCCGATGGTTGCATCGGTCATCTACAACCGCTTGCGGGAGCAGTGGATTCTCGGCATCGATGCAACCTGCATCTACGGTGCCGGCGACCGCGACGTCGAGTTGACCCGTTCAGTTCTGGATCAGGAAACGCCGTACGGATGTCGAAACGTCCGCGGCTTGCCGCCCACGCCGATCAACAGTCCGGGTCGGGCGTCGCTGGAGGCAGCGCTCAACCCGGCAGAGTCCGACAACTTCTACTACGTCCTCACCGACCCGGCTGGTCGACACACCTTCGTCGAGACCCAGGAGGAGTTCACCGAACAGGTGAAGATTTGCCGCGACCTCGGTCTGTGTTGACAACTGAGCGAGTGTTCCCTCCGCCCACCGGTTCCACGCGCCTCGCCGCAGTCATCGGTTCGCCGGTCCGCCATTCTCTTTCTCCGACCATCCTCAATGCCGCATTTGCCGCAACCGGGGCCGATTGGGCGTACGTGGCTCTTGAAGTGGCTGCCGGCAGGGGCTTCGCAGCGATCGAGGCGATGCGGACACTTGGCATAGGTGGTTTGTCGGTAACCATGCCGCACAAGACCGATGTGGCCAGTGCCGTCGATGTGGCCAGCGGGGCCGTGGCTGCCTTGGGTGCATGTAACTGCGTGTACTGGTCCGACGGTCAACTTCATGGTGACAACACCGATGGCGACGGCTTGGTAGCAGCGCTGGAACACGAGGCGGGCGTTTCGGTCGTGGATCGGTCGGTGTCGGTACTGGGAGCGGGCGGAGCGGCGCGAGCGATAATCGAAGCTCTCGGCCGAGCTGGAGCGGGCTCGGTTCATGTTTGGAGCAGGAGCGAGTCTTCCGCCATCGCCGCTGCGAGACTGGCCCCAACTGGGTGTACCGGTCCGATCGATCAGGCCGGCGACGCCGAGATCGTGATCAACGCGACCTCTGTCGGGATGACGGGCGGGCCGAATCCTCACGGAATCCCGCTTCCGGCCGACCTGATAGGCCAACATCAGATTGTGCAGGACATCGTCTACGAACCTCGGGAAACCCCCTTCATGGCCCTAGCTCGGCAACGGGGGGCAACCGTACTCGGAGGCGTCGGAATGCTCGTTCACCAAGCAGCACGCCAATACACTCATTGGACCGGGCAACCGGCTCCGCTTGAAACTATGCGGCGGGCAGTTCTAGACGGGAAGAAAAGAAATGCTTCAGGGATCACTCGATAACTTCAGCCTCGACGAAGTGTTGAACCTATTGGCGGGAACGCATAAGTCCGGGCACGTGCGCCTCAGCGGTGACCGCGGGACCGGTTCGTTGTGGATCGATGAAGGTCTTCTCGTGCAAGCCGAGGCTTCGAACACGGTGACCGGTGGCGAGTGGGAAGATGTCATGTTCGAGCTTCTTCGGTTCGAGAGTGGGAACTTCTCCTTTGTCGCCGATGACATGGCTCCCTCACCCTCAGACGCAGTGGAGATCCAGCCGCTGGTGGAGCGGGGACGCGAGCTTCTCCTCGAGTGGGAATCGATCGAATCGGTCATTCCCTCGCCCGAACACTTCATTTCGCCGGTGGCCAAGCTCCCGATCGAGCAGGTCATGCTCACCAGCAACGAATGGGAAACTGTTATCGCAATAGGTGAAGGTCGCTCGGTCTCGCAGACGTGCAGCCTCCTCGGAGTTGGTGAGCTCAAGGCCTGCCGGCGGATCAAGAGTGTTTTGGAGCGCGGTTTGGTTCGGATCGACGAAGCCAGTGCTCGGCGAAGCTCCGCCGACACCGCGAGCCCAGAGGCGCTGGCCGAAGCTGCGGTCGACACTCACTCCCTCGTCCAATCTTCCCCGGTCGCGGAGGAGTCGAATGTGGTTCCGCTGCCGGTGAGCGGTCACTCCTCGGTTCCCGAGGCGCCCGAACCGCCGGCGTTGCCCAACCCAGTTGTGGCTGCAATTCCCCCCACACCACCGCCTGCCCCGCCCTCGCCGGAAGAAATCCGGCAGTTCTCCGAGTCGGTCGACGATGTATCAGACCTGGGTGATGCACCGCCTCCACCACCTCCGCCTCCGGACACCGCCAACTCCGATGGCTCCGCAGCCGCAGACGACGAGGCCAGTCTTCTCATGAAGTATCTCCAGAGCGAGACCTAACCGATGCCGCTCACAGCGGCGGTATGTGCAGTTCTCGGTCTGGTGCTCGCACCATTGGTGGGGATCGTCGTCGATCGGGCGGTGGAGCGCGAGTCCATCGAGCTCGAACTTCGGTGCGCCGCGTGCGGACGATCGCTGGGGCCTCAGTCCCTCATCCCCGTGATCGGGCTGCGGGCGTTCTGTTCAGAGGGTCACAGGGGTTGGCGCTACCCTCTGACCACCGCCGGCACAGTTGCGGCTTTTGGTCTGGCCGGGTATCGCTTTGGGTTCAACTGGCAGTTGTGGCCTTACCTTGCGCTGTTCGCAATGCTCGTGGCAATGGCCGTCATCGACATCGAAACCAAACTCCTGGTGAATGTGCTGACCTATCCAGCTGCTCTCGGTTTCTTGTTTGCAGTGCTCGCCCTGAGCACACCCAACGATTACTCAGCTGGCATCGCGCCGGCATTGTGGGCTGGAGGTCTGTACCTGCTGTTCTTCCTGTTGGTCCATTTTGTCTACCCGGCGGGGATGGGATTCGGAGACGTCAAGCTTGCCCCCACCCTCGGACTGGCAATCGGTTGGCTCTTCACGGATCCGTTCCTGGCCGTTCAGCGCATGTTGGTGGCAGTGGTTCTCGGCTTGTTGTTGGGAGGGGTGATCGGGATCATCGTGCAACGAAGTCGAAAAGCGGAAGTCCCCTTCGGCCCTTTCATGGTGCTCGGTACGCTCATTGTCATCGGTGCAACAGTCCCTGCCAGCCTGTAACCGATCCGAACATGCCCAAGTTCACTTCTGTGTGACCCACCGGGGTACGTTTGGGGCGTATGACCGGTCTTGATTTTTCGTTGGGTCCAGAGCTGGAGGCTCTACGGCTGAGGGCGAGAGAGGTCGCACGTCAAGGCGTGGCTGACCACGGTGTCCACTATGACTGCTGGCTGAACAGCCACTCACCTGAATTCTCCAAGGTCCTCGCCGCTGAAGGATTCATCGGCATGACCTGGCCGGTCGAGTTCGGCGGTGGGGGCCGGCCACCGATCGAACGGGTTGTGATGGCCGAGGAGATGATCACCATCGGTGCCCCTATCGGGAGCAGCTGGTTTGCCGACCGGCAGATGGGCCCGTCGTTCATCACGTACGGGACCGCGGACCAACGGGCGGAGTACCTGCCCGGAATGCTCTCCGGTGAGACCACCTGGTGCATCGGTATGAGCGAGCCCGACAGCGGATCGGACCTTGCGTCGTTGAAGACGTCGGCGGTACGGCACGGTGACGAGTTCGTGATCAACGGCCAGAAGATATGGACCTCCTATGCCGCTCTGTCGGACTACTGCTACCTGATTTGTAGGACGAGTTCGGATGGTCCGCCCCACAAGGGGATTTCGGAGATCGTGGTGCCCATGGACATCCCGGGGGTCGAGATTCGACCCATAAAGGACGCGATCGGCAACAGCCACTTCTGCGAAGTGTTCTTCACCGATGTTCGCGTTCCCGTACTGAACTTGGTTGGCGTGGAGGGGAATGCGTTCAAACAGACGATGGTGCAGCTCGAACACGAGCGAGGGGGCATCGATCGGCTGGTTTCCAACCGTCTGATCTTCGATCATGCCGTATCGGTTGCCGACACATCGGATCCGATCATTCGGAACGAGATCGCCCAACTCGAAATCGACTATCGAATCGGTCGCCTGATGGTCTACCGCGAGGTCCTCAAGCAGGCGCCGCGCGGGTTCAGCGCCGCCACCAAGGCCTTCTGTACCGAACACGAACAGCGCGTGGCGAACTTCGCCGGAAAGGTCTTGGGAGCCGAGGCAACCCTCGCCAACCCCTACAGCACCAACCTGATGTACGCGCCGAGCTACACGATCATGGGTGGGACCTCGGACATCATGCGGAACATCATCGGCGATCGTGTTCTGGGCCTTCCACGATGACTCCTCTCGCCGGGATTCGGGTGGTGGAGGCCTCAGCGTTCATCGCCGGTCCGTTTGCCACGATGATCCTGGCTGACCTGGGTGCCGAGGTGATCAAGGTGGAGCCCCCTCGGGGCGAGGCGTATCGGCGCCTCGGAGACCTTTTCGGTGATTCGTCCCTGCTGTTCCGCGGCGTCAACCAGAACAAGGATGGTGTCGTCATTGACCTCAAGACAGTTGATGGGCTGGCCCAACTGCGCACCCTGCTGGCCACTGCTGACATCTTCTTGACCAACTGGCGGCCCGGTGTTGCCGAATCGCTGGGGCTTTCCGAGGCGGACCTCCGGTCCGAGTTCCCGAAGCTGATCTGGGTACGGGTGTCCGGATACGGTCAGACCGGACCCAAGGCGTTCCAGCCCGCGTACGACAACGTGATTCACGCTCAGTCGGGGGCCATGTTGGCCGCCGGAGGAGAGGCAGGGCTGTTCGAAGCCAACTCGAATATCGCCGACAAAGTGACGGCCATGACCGCTGCGCAAACCGCTACAGCCGCGTTGTTGGCTCGAGCCAACAACGACGGGGAGGGCATGGTGTGTGATGTCTCGATGCTTGACGCCAACGCATACTTCTACGGTGGCGACATCAGCACCGGCCACCGAGTGCCCGGAGCCGAGGCGGATCCGTTCCCAGCCCGGACAAGCCTCGGACGAACCGTCTTTCAGACCTCTGATGGCTGGATCACGTTGGTTCCGGTCACCGGCAGGCAGCTGCGAAGCGTGTTGAACGCCATCGGGGAAGGCGACCGGTGGGAGGAGATCAAGGCCGACGGCGCCCAGTTGATATGGCCCAGGATGCTGAAGCTGCTCGAGCCGGCACTACTGGCTGAGGCATCCACGGTATGGCAGCAGCGGTTCACCGACGCCGACGTGCCTGTCACCGTCGTGAACGACTTCGAAGCCCATCTGAACGACGAGCAGGTGGCCCACAATCGTACCTACACCGAGGTCGCCGATCCTGGCACCGGTCGATTCCTCCAGGTTCGGTATCCGGGACTGTTCGACGGTCAGTCGGTGACGATCGCTCCAAAGCCGGCACCCGCCCTCAAGTCACCCACGTGAGTTCCAAACCGGCAACCCTTGAAGGCATCCTGTCTTTCGAGCCGAAGATACGCTCGGGTCCATGAGATCGGTCGTACTTGTCGGGCTGATGGGCTCGGGGAAGTCGACGGTTGGCCGTCGACTCGCCATACGTTCCGGCCGACGGTTCGTGGACCTCGACGCCGTCATCGAACGACGCTCAGGCAGGAGTGTTCGTCAGATCTTCGCAGAGGAGTCTGAACAGGGCTTTCGCAGTCGCGAAACAGGTGCTCTCCTGGAGGTCCTGTCCGAGAGTGAACCATTCGTCCTCGCCACCGGTGGAGGGGTCGTGGTCTCTGAGGTCAATCGGAAATCCCTTGAATTGGCGGACGCAACGGTTGTGTATCTCAACGGTTCGCCAGCGGTTCTCGCCCAACGAGTTGGCAAGGATCCGAATCGGCCTCTGCTCGGTGATGATGCTCTTGAAGCTCTCACTCATCTCCATCGGGAACGACAGACTCTCTATGCCGCAGTCGCCGATGCCACCGTGACGGTCGACGGTCATTCGCTGCCGAGGACGACTGACCTGGTGGCCAAGGCTGCGAGTGTCCCAAGCGTGACCAGTGGATCGGTCTTCTATGAACCGGTCGACGTTGGCGGGGGTCGAAGCTACACCGTGCACGTTGGTGACGGTGTTCGGCATCACCTGGCCGAAGTCATCCCCGAGCGGTCCAAGCGAGCAGCAGTCATCACTCAGGAGCATCTCGCGTGGAACGTCGAACCCGGGATCGAGCACCGCGTCTTCCACGTGCCTGACGGCGAAATTGCCAAATCGCTGGAAACGGTTTCCCACCTGACCAGCGCCCTGGCCGAATGGGGCATGACCCGAAACGATGTCGTCATCGGTGTCGGCGGGGGAGTGGTGACCGACCTGGCCGGATTCGTCGCCTCGATCTACCACCGAGGGATTGATGTCATCCAGGTGTCCACAACGTTGCTTGGCCAGATCGACGCATCGGTAGGAGGTAAATGCGGTGTCAACCTGCCCGAGGGCAAGAATTTGGTCGGTTCGTTCTGGCAGCCATCAGCAGTTCTGTGTGACACCGAGACCCTCACCACTCTGCCCAAGGCTGAGTACGACGCTGGACTGGGCGAGCTCGCCAAGTATCACTTCTTGGGAGGGGGTCGGCTCGATGAACTCGACCTCGCGGCCCGAGTGGCTGCCTGCGTTCGGCTCAAAGCCGATGTTGTTGCCGACGACGAAACCGATACCGGGCGTCGGGCAATCCTCAACTATGGACACACCCTCGCTCATGCCCTGGAGACCGCAATGGGGTACACCCTGCGCCATGGCTCGGCTGTGGCGATTGGGCTCCCGTATGCAGCGGAGCTGGCCCGCCGGCTGGGTCGGATCGACAGTGATGCGGTAGCGGAACACTTTCGAGTGCTCAGGGCCTATGGGCTCGACGCATCGTTACCACCCGACGTCAGTCCAAAGCAGCTCGTCGACCTGTTCAGCCGGGACAAAAAGGCAATCGACGGGATCACCTTTGTGCTCGACGGCCCGAACGGTGTCGAGTCTGTCCCGATCGACGACCACAAACTGCTGCTCGAGGCGTTCTCGGTGTTCGACCGATGAATCATGGTGCCCGAATCGAGCGGCTCACGAACCAGTTGAAGGAAGGCGAACTCGACCAGATCGTGGTTTCCAGCCTCTTGAATGTGCGTTGGCTCACCGGATTCACAGGTTCCAACGGGCTGGTTTTTTCGGGCCCGGGCCCGTGACGCTGCTGACCGACAGTCGCTACACAGAACAGGCTGGGCAACAAGTGCCCGCCGGAGTGCAGATTGTGGTGACCAGCTCAGCGGTAGGTGACCGGGCCAACGATCACGTCGTGCGGCTTGCGGCGGAACGAGAAACCCTGGGGTTCGAGGCCGATCACATGACTGTTTCGGGCCGGGACGCTCTGGCCGAATCGATCTCGGAAGCAGGATCGTCGGTCGAGTTGGTCGGCACGGAGAATCTGATTGCCGATCTCAGACGGGTGAAGGACGACGACGAGATTGCTGCCCTTCGGACCGCCAGCCGCATAGCTGATGAGGCATTGGCGGCGGTTCTGCCAATGCTGCGGGCCGGCCAAACCGAACGTCGCGTTGCGCGACAACTGGAGTGGGAGATGGCCGAGCGGGGTTCGGAACGGCCCAGCTTCGACACGATCTTGGCCAGCGGACCGAATGGGGCAAAGCCACACTCCCGCCCTTCGGACAACAGGCTGGCCGACGGGGACTTGGTTGTCATCGATTTCGGGGCGACGGTGCAGGGGTACGGATCGGATATGACGCGGACGATCGTGGTCGGCGGCACGCCGACCGGTGAGCAGAGCGAGTGGTACGGAAATGTTCTCGCCGCCCAGCAGGCAGGCGTCTCAGCTGCAACTGTCGGGTCTTCCTTGCGAGCCATCCACGACGTGACGCTGGAGCATCTATCCGGGTCGGGCCAGGCCGGCGTGTATCAGCACGGAACCGGGCACGGCGTCGGGTTGTTCATTCACGAGAGTCCGATCCTTTCATCCCGGGCAGAAGGCACCGTTGAGGAATCGATGGCGCTCACGGTGGAGCCGGGTGCCTATGTGAGCGGCGTTGGTGGAGTCCGCGTCGAAGACCTGATCGTCACCGGCCCCGATGGACCAGAAGTCCTCACCCGCTTTCCCAAGGGTCTGGTGCCAGCGCCCTAGGGACGGGACGGTCTGGTGCCGCCGGGCCCTGAGCGCCTCGCGCCCGGCGTAGAGTGGACGGGCTATGGCGATCAACACCTCTGACTTCAAGAACGGTATGGCAATCGACCTGGGGTCCGATGGCTTGTTCCAGATAAACGAGTTTCAGCACGTGAAGCCGGGCAAAGGTGGTGCATTTGTACGCACCACACTGCGCAACATGCGCACCGGTGCAGTTGTCGACCGAACCTTCCGGGCCGGCGAGAAGATGGAGCGAGCCTTCATCGAGAAGCGAGATCAGCAGTTTCTCTATCGGGATGCCGATGGGTTTGTGGTGATGGACACCGAAAGCTACGAGCAGCTCACGGTGCCCGAAGAGACCATGGGCGATGCTGGAAACTACCTGCGCGAGGGTGACACGATCACCATCCAGTTCTACGGATCCGAGATTGTGGGCTCCGACATGCCGGCGGCGGTGGAACTCACCATCACCGAGACCGAGCCTGGCGTTCAGGGCGACCGTGTCTCCGGTGCCCGAAAGCCAGCCACCCTCGAAACCGGCCTGGTGATTCAGGTGCCTCTCTTCGTCGAACAGGGCGATGTTGTCAAGGTGGACACTCGAACTGGCGACTACATCACCAGGGCCTGATGAAGGCACAGGTTCGAGGTGAGATCGGAAGCCGGCGGGCGGCCCGCGAGAACGCGGTCGAACTCGGCTACGAACAGCAGATGCGGGGCATGTCCGTTGCGGAGCTGCTTGCCGATCGTGTGTTGCCGCCCGATGAACTGACCACCCGGATACTCACCGATGCCGAGATCCATCGGGTCGAGGCAGACAGACTGATCGAGAATGCGTCAGAGCATTGGGACCTTCACCGGATGCCGGTCATGGATCTCACGGTCCTGCGCCTCGCAGTTGCCGAGTTGATCGAAGCGAAGACCCCACCTGGCGTGGTCATCGCCGAGACCGTGTATCTCACGGGGTTGTTCTCAACCGAGGAGAGCAGCCGGTTCGTGAACGGCATACTCGGAACGATCAACCGCCAACTCAACGAAGCCGACGAGGTCCTGCCCTGAGCCCATCGGACTAGCCTGCCTGAATGCGTGAGAACACTCTGAAGTCGGCTTGGCTACGAGGCGAGGACACGGTCGGAGTCTGGATATCGGGAACCGACCCTCTTGTGGCACGCAAGCTGGCTCGCAGTGGTGCCGATTACGTGTGTATCGACATGCAGCACGGCACGGCCGACTATCCGCAGACTCTTGCAATGCTCATGGCGATGGAGGGCGGGTCGGCGGTACCGATTGTTCGCGTCCCTTGGAACGAACCGGGAATCATCGGCCGAGTCCTGGATGCTGGTGCCATGGGCGTGATCGTTCCCATGGTGAACTCGGTGGCAGAGGCTGAGGCGGCGGTGGCGGCCTGCAAATATCCACCGCTGGGAACGCGGAGCAATGGGCCGATCGTCGCAGCGGATGCCCTCGGACCCGACTACGGGGCTGAGGCGAACGAACACATCGTGTGTATTCCGATGATCGAAACCGTTGAGGCGCTCGGGGTCGTCGATCACATCGCACGGGTTCCCGGCATCGATGCGTTCTATGTCGGACCTGCCGACATGAGCCGATCGCTCGGAATCCCGCCGAGCCTCGAACAGATGGACCAGCCGTTCCTCGATGCCTGCCAGCGGATCATCGAGGTAGCCAGGGCGAATGGAATCGCTCCCGGAGTGCACAGCACTCCGGCGCTGAGCGTTGAGCGCCTGGAGTTTGGCTTCCAGATGGTTACTGTGACCAGCGATGTTCAGGCGGCGCAGCTGTTTGTGGCCTCCTCGGTGGAGGCGGTGAAGCAGGGTCGAACCGCCGGAGGTTCTGTCTCGGATTACTAGCCGTTTTTGGTCGTCTCCACACTCCCCAATGCACCGCTCCTGACCCTCCTCGACGATAGAGTGTGGGTGCAGAACCGTGAAATGAGTCCGAGAGGCTCATACGGACCAGGAGACACAATGAATCACCCCGGCGATGGCCATCATGGCTGAACGCGAACGTCAACTCACGCCCCCGTACGGGGGCGTTTTCGTGCCACGAAGCACTGTGCTCGACCGTGCCGCGGTAGCCAGAGCCGTTCGCCGGATGGCTCACGAGATCATCGAACGGAACGAAGGACTCGAAAACGTCTGTGTCGTGGGGCTCCAGACCGGCGGCGTGCCGTTTGCGTCGGCGATCGTGCGTCAGTTGGCCGAGATCGAGGGGACCGATGTTCCGTTCGGAAAACTCGATGTTGCCTTCTACCGCGACGACATCAACCTACGACCGGTGCTTCCCGAGGCGGTGACCGATATCCCCTTCGACGTCGACCGAAAACTGTGATTCTGGTGGACGATGTGCTCTTCACCGGCCGCACGATTCGGGCTGCGCTCGACGCATTGATCGATCAGGGCCGGGCTCGTGCAGTTCAGCTGGCAGTCATGGTCGATCGAGGGCATCGCGAGCTGCCGATCCGACCGGATTTTGTCGGCAAGAACCTTCCCACCCGCCGGATCGAAGTGGTGAACGCCACCATGGACAGCGTTGAACTGGGCGAGATGCAAAAGGGGCACCAGTGAACCAGCTACTCTCCGTCGATGATCTGAGCCCATCCGATATACGAGGGCTGCTCGATCTTGCAGCCAGTTTCACCGAGGTTCAGAAACGTTCGGTTCCCAAGGTCCCTGCGCTTCGGGGCAAGACCGTAGTGCTGGCGTTCTTCGAAGATTCCACCCGTACGCGATCCAGTTTCGACCTCGCAGCCCGGCGTCTGTCCGCCGATGTCGCAACCTTCGCAGCCGGTGCGTCCTCACTGAGCAAGGGTGAATCGCTGCGCGACACGGTGGAGACGATCACGGCTATGGGAGTCGATGCGATCGTTGTTCGACATCCTCACCCCGGTGTTCCCGCGGCAATCAGTAGGTACACCACCGCATCCATCGTGAACGCCGGCGACGGTCGGCATCAGCACCCGACCCAGGCTTTACTCGATGCGTACACCCTTCAGAATGCGCTCGGTGAGATCGAGGGTCGCCGCATTCTGCTGTGCGGCGACATCCTGAACAGTCGAGTGGCTCGATCCAATATCGCCCTGTTCACCAAACTCGGAGCCGAGGTTGTGGTCTGTGGTCCACGCACCCTCCTACCTCCAGCCACGAACAACGAGATGTTCGGTCACCCTGTCACGGTGGTCGCCGACCTCGATGAGGTGATCGAAACCGTAGACGTGGCCTACATGCTTCGGATTCAGAAGGAACGAATCGCCGAGTCGGTGATCCCCAGCATTCGGGAGTACCGCACGGTGTACGGCCTCACCGCAGAGCGAGCAGCACGAATGGCGCCCCATGCGGTTGTCATGCACCCCGGACCGATGAATCGCGGCGTCGAGATCGACGCCGTCGTGGCCGACAGTGAACGATCACTCATAACTCAGCAGGTCGCCAACGGAGTCGTTGTCCGGATGGCGGTTCTCTTTCAGTTGCTGGGGCCGGGACAGTTCGCTTCTGGATCTGAATCCACCCGGGGTGATCAGACCATCGTCGAGGATCTGAACCTTGCCGACACAAAGAATCTCGAACCTGAACCCAGCCAAACGGCGATCTCAGACACAGACCAAATGGAGGGCATCGGATGACCACACTGGTACTCAAGGACGGACGCCTCGTCGACAGCAACGGCGATCGCACTGCCGATGTCGTACTGGATCAATCGACCGGGCGGATCACCGGTGTGGGTCGCGGTCTGGCCGCTGATCACGAAATCGACTGTGACGGTCTGGTGATATCTCCCGGCTTTGTCGACCTCCACGTCCATCTCCGGGAACCTGGGCTCGAGGCCGCCGAGACGATTCTCACCGGCAGTCGAGCAGCGGTGCGAGGTGGGTTCACGGGCATTGTGGCCATGCCGAACACAACGCCCACGACCGACTCTGTGGCAGTGGTCGAACAGGTGCTCAGCGCAGGTCGTCGAGCGCTGTGCGAGGTAGTACCCTCCGCCGCCATTTCTGTGGACCGAAAGGGAGTTCAGCTCAGTCCGATGGCCGAGTTGATGGGCGTCGGAGTGCGGATATTCACCGATGACGGCAACGGGGTTCAGGACGCAAAGTTCATGCGATCCGCGCTCGAGTATGCCGGCGGCCTTCCCGATCGGGGTCGCAGGGTCGTGCTGGCCCAGCATTGCGAGGTCGAGGCCCTCTCCAAAGGTGGCGTCATGAACGAGGGCGAGTGGTCGGCTCGCCTCGGCCTGGGCGGACAGCCGTCGGAAGCCGAGGACCTCATGGTGATGCGCGATATTGCACTCTCGAGGCTGACCGGCGTGCACGTTCACTTCCAGCATGTCTCCACCGCGGGCGCGGTTGCCATGGTCAGGGCGGCCAAGGCGGGAGGGCTGTCGGTGTCGGCGGAGGCCACCCCTCACCACTTCAGCCTCACCGAGGCATGCTGCGAGGGATTCGATCCGGTGTTCAAGGTCCACCCGCCGCTGCGAACCGAAGCCGACAGAGAAGCGGTGAAGGAGGGTCTCCGCGACGGCACCATCGATGCGATCGCCACCGACCATGCTCCCCACACTCCAGAGTCAAAGGAGCGGTCCTTCGATGACGCGCCTCCTGGGATGTTGGGCCTGGAGACCGCATTTGCGTTGGCCCATGAAGAACTCGGCCTTCCCCTACCCGAGCTGCTCTCGTTGCTCACTCACCGGCCGGCCCAGATCGCCGGTATCACCGAGACTCAAGGGGCGGCGCTGGCCGAGGGTCGACTGGCCAATGTGACGGTTCTGGACCTCGATCACGAATGGCAGGTTGTGGGTCGAGACATGGCCAGTCTGGCATCGAATACACCCTTCGAGGGCCGGAAGCTCCGCGGCAAGGCTCGTCATACCTTCTACAACGGCGAACAGGTTCTCGCTGATTTCACGGTGACTCGATGACTCACGACGCAACACATCCTCTTGTCGCCGCGCTCGTAATGGCAGACGGATCGGTGTTCGAAGGCGAGTTCATCGGAGCTGTTCCCGAATCGGGGATTGCCGCTGGCGAAGTGGTCTTCAACACCGCCCACTGCGGCTACCAGGAGATCATCACCGATCCCTCCTACGCCGGTCAGATCATCACCTTCACGTACCCGCACATCGGCAACTACGGAACAAACCGCACCGATGCGGAAAGCAGGGGATCGTTCAGCCGTGGTGTGATCGTTAGGGAGATAGCCCGTCGGGCGTCGAACTGGCGCAATGAACAGGACATCAACTCGTTCCTGAGGGCGCACTCGCTGCCCGGGATCAGCGGCCTCGACACCCGACGGCTGACGCGATTGCTGCGCGACAGCGGAGCGATGATCGGTGCCTTCGGTGCGCTGGAAGGACCGAAGGCGACCTCGATCGACGAACTGAAAGCAGCAGCCGACGCCGAGCCGGGCACTGCGGGTGTCGACCTCGTGGCCCAAGTAACGACGCGATCGGCCTACTCGCTGCCCAACACCGGTAGCGGTTCGTTGAAGGTCGTCGCCTACGACTTCGGCATGAAGACTGCCATCGGACAACAGCTGGCGAAGTTCGCCGACGTCGAGGTCGTTCCGGCCACCACCCAGGCCGCCGAGGTGCTGGCTCGAAATCCTGATGGAGTGTTTCTCTCCAACGGTCCTGGTGATCCGGCCACCGTCTCCTATGCCACCGAAGCCATCAAGGGACTGATCGGTGAGGTTCCGATCTTCGGAATCTGCCTCGGCCATCAGCTGCTCTCCACGGCGATCGGCGCGGCGATCATCAAGCTGCCCTTCGGTCACCACGGCGCCAACCATCCGGTTCGGGATGAAACCACCGGAAAGGTCGAGATCACGAGCCAGAACCACAACTTCGCTGTCGACGCGCACTCGATCCAAGGAAAGGCACGGGTTACCCACGTGAACCTCAACGACGGTGTCTGTGAGGGATTGCAGGTGATCGGAGCTCCGGCGTTCAGCGTGCAGCATCATCCCGAGGCCAGCCCCGGACCGCATGACAGTCGCTATCTCTTCAAGCGATTCGAAGACCTCATGCATGACAACGGAGCCACCAAGTAATGGGTAAGCGAACCGATATCCACAACATCCTCGTCATCGGGTCCGGCCCGATCGTCATCGGTCAAGCGTGCGAATTCGATTACTCGGGAACCCAGGCCTGTCGGGTGCTGCGGGAAGAGGGCTATCGGGTCATTCTGGCCAATAGCAATCCCGCCACGATCATGACCGATCCTGACTTCGCCGACGCAACCTACGTCGAGCCGCTGACAGCACGCGTCCTCACCCGGATCATCGAAAAAGAAGCGCCCGACGCCGTTCTGCCCACACTCGGTGGACAGACGGCGCTGAACTTGGCAATGGAGCTTCAGGAACTGGGAGTCCTGGACAAACACGGCGTGGAGATGATCGGCGCTGACGCAGAGGCGATCGCCACGGCCGAGGATCGTCATCAATTCAAAGAAGCCATGCTCGAGATCGGTCTCGACGTGCCCCGCAGCGGCATCGCCCACTCGATGGAGGAGGCGCACGCCGTCCTGGAGTACATCGACCTCCCGGTCATCATCCGACCGGCGTACATTCTCGGTGGCCGTGGTACCGGTATTGCCTCAACGGCCGAGGAGTTCGCGAAGGTCTGCCAGAACGGGCTCGATGCCAGCCCCATCACGGAGATCTTGGTGGAGGAATCGATCACCGGCTGGAAGGAATTCGAGCTGGAGGTGATGCGTGATCGCCTGGACAACCAGGTGATCATTTGCGGAATCGAGAACGTGGACCCGATGGGAGTCCACACCGGCGACTCGATCACGGTTGCACCGATCCAGACCCTCACCGACGTCGAATACCAAGAGATGCGCAACCAGGCGTTTGCTGTGCTTCGGCGGGTCGGGGTTGAGACCGGTGGATCGAACGTGCAGTTCGCCGTTGAGCCCGAGACCGGTCGGATGGTTGTCATCGAGATGAACCCGCGCGTCTCGCGGTCCTCAGCGCTGGCCTCGAAAGCAACCGGGTTCCCGATCGCAAAGATCGCAGCCAAGTTGGCGGTCGGATACACCCTCGACGAAATCAACAACGACATCACCGGTGTCACCCCGGCCAGCTTCGAGCCCGTGATCGACTACGTCGTGACCAAGATTCCCCGGTGGACCTTCGAGAAGTTCCCTGGCACAAAAGGAGTGCTGGGTACCGCGATGCAGAGTGTCGGAGAGGTGATGGCCATCGGTCGGACCTTCACCGAGAGCCTTCAGAAGGCGTGTCGCTCGCTCGAACAGGGTCACACCGGACTGAATCACGGGCCCGGGGCGGAGCGGTTCGCTCAGCTCACCTTGGATGAGCTACGGACCAAGATTGCAATCCCAACTCCCGATCGGTTGTTCGAAGTCGAGGAAGCCCTGCGGCGGGGTATGAGCATCGAGGACGTCTCAGCGATCACGGCGATCGACCCGTGGTTCGTGGACCAGATGTCGTACATCACCGAAGAGGCGGCGGCCCTTGATGGTCTCAGTTCGGACCAGCTCACCCGGGCTCAATGGAGGCGCGCCAAGCAGCTGGGCTTCTCTGACGTTCAGCTGGCCCACATACTCAACTCCGACGAAGCAACGGTCCGGGCGCACCGCCTGGCCTCCGGAGTTGCTCCCACCTTCAAAACGGTTGACACCTGTGCCGGTGAGTTCGAAGCGTTCACGCCCTACCACTACTCAACCTATGAAGACGACAATGAGGTGCGCACAACCGACAAGCCAAGAGTGGTGATCCTTGGTTCTGGGCCCAACCGGATCGGTCAGGGAATCGAGTTCGACTACTGCTGTGTACATGCAAGCTTCGCTCTGGCCGAAGCGGGCTATGAGACCGTGATGGTCAACTGCAATCCCGAGACTGTGAGCACCGACTACGACACATCTGATCGGCTCTATTTCGAACCGCTCACCTACGAAGACGTGATGAACGTGATCGACATGGAACAACCCGTCGGTGTCATCGTCTCGTTGGGAGGGCAGACGCCCCTGAAACTGGCCGACAGACTCCCCGCCGAACTGGTCTTGGGTACCTCACCGCGGAGCATCGATCTGGCTGAGGACCGAGAGGAATGGGCTGGGTTGTGCGCACGAGCTGGTATTCCTCAACCCCCCGGGGGCACCGCCAACGGGACCGCCGAAGCCATAGAGATCGCCAACCGAGTGGGGTATCCGGTGCTCGTTCGCCCCAGCTATGTGCTGGGGGGCCGGGCGATGGAGATCGTGTTCGGTGACGAAGACCTGAGTGCTGCGATGAAGGCGATGGCCGCGGATGGAACCCTGGGTCGAGAAGGCGGTCTCGCCGCAGATCGACCCGTGCTGATCGATCAGTTCCTCGACGATGCCGTCGAAGTGGACGTCGATGCATTGCGGGACAAGACCGGCGAGGTGATGATCGGCGGGGTCATGGAGCACGTCGAGGAGGCCGGGGTCCACAGCGGGGATTCCGCATGCGTCCTTCCGCCACCGAACTTGTCGCCAGTCACTGTTGCCGCCCTCGAATCGCATGCCGCCTCGATCGCTGAAGAACTCGACGTCGTCGGTTTGATCAACGTTCAGTTCGCTGTCCAGCTGAACCCCGACGGCGAGGACGCAGTTTTTGTGATCGAAGCCAATCCACGGGCTTCTCGAACGGTTCCATTCGTGGCCAAGGCAACCGGTCGTCCGCTGGCCAAAATCGCAGCGCGACTCATGGCTGGTTCGACACTGAATGAGCTCGAGGCCGAGGGCCTGGTAGATCGCAACCTCAAGCCTTCGGGGCTGTATGCGGTCAAGGAGGCCGTACTCCCGTTCAGCCGGTTCCCTGATACCGATGCCCTGCTCGGCCCCGAAATGCGGAGCACCGGCGAGGTGATGGGGCTCGATGTTTCGCCCGGGTTGGCGTTCCTGAAGGCACAGCTCGGAGCTGGCATGGAGCTGTCGCCCGAGACAGCGAACGAGGGTTTGATCTTCCTTTCGTTGGCCGATCGAGACAAACAACGCGGTATGGAACTTGCTCAGTCGTTCGCCGAACTCGGCTTCGGGTTCATTGCTACTACCGGTACCGCTGCCGCCCTGGCCGGTGTGGGTATCGAAGTGGTGGAAGTGCTGTCCAAGTTGCGCGACGACGGGGTCGTGGAACCGGCGGGTCGCACTGTTCTCGATTCGATCGCAGCCGGTGAGGTGGCCCTGGTCATCAACACTCCGAGGGGCCGAGGCGCACGGGCCGATGGCTCGTACATTCGAACCGCAGCATCGATCAACAACGTTCCTCTGATCACCACGGTCGCCGCCGCCAAAGCGATCTCGGTAGGTCTTGCTGAGTGGGCTGGGGCGCCGCTGGTGGTCCGCTCGTTGCAGAGCGTCCGCTCCGGCTCGGCCGGTTGAGCATGGCCGACATCGCCACGACCGTCGGCTCGGTGCGGCTGAGCGCTCCGGTCATGCCGGCGTCAGGAACCGGAGGCCACGGTGCCGAGCTCGGAGCGTTCGGGGACTTGGCAGACCTGGGAGCCGTGGTTGTCAAGTCGCTGCTCCCGATCCCATGGGCTGGCAATGCGTCGATCCGGGTTCATCAGACTGCGAGCGGCATGATCAATTCTGTGGGTCTGCAGGGCCCCGGTATTGCAGTGTGGGCGGCTGAGGACCTGCCAGCTCTTATCGAAGCCGGTGCGTCGGTGGTGGTGTCGATCTGGGGTCGATCGGTGGAGGAATACGAGGAAGCGGCCGGGATGGTGGCAAACCTCCCCGAGGAAGTCGTCGCTGTCGAAGTGAACATCAGCTGCCCGAACACCGAAAAGGGCAATGAACTATTTGCTCACTCGGTCGACGCAACGTCGGCGGTCCTTTCAGCGACCTCGGGGGCCAACCGGCCGCGCTGGGCCAAGCTGAGCCCGAACGCCGGACCATTACTCACCCCTGTTGCCAAGGCTGCGATTCAAGGCGGGGCCGAAGCCTTGACGGTTTCCAACACGTACTTGGGACTCAGCGTTGATCCGCTCACCAGAAGACCTCGGTTGGGAAACGGAGCAGGAGGAGTGTCGGGTCCCGCAATCCATCCGCTGGCTGTGAAGGCTGTAGCCGAAGTGCATCGAGCCCTTCCCACCGCACCCATCGTTGCGGCCGGTGGAGTTGCAACGGTCGATGACGTGGTGGAATTCGCACTGGTCGGCGCTTCGGCGGTGCAGGTCGGAACCATGAATTTTGCGGATCCACGAACCTGTTTTCGCCTCACGGAAGAGCTGGCGGTGTGGTGTGATGCCGAGGGAGTGCCGCGCTTCACCGATCTGATCGGACAGGCCGACTTGACACCGCTGCCGCCACCGGTGCTGTAGCTCGATCAGGTGAGCACGAATCGGATGCGCTTGTTGCCGCCCCCCTTCGACTCGGTCTTGGTTATCTCGAAGTGGCCGATTTCTCCGGTCGATCCCACGTGAGTTCCGCCGTCGGCCTGTTTGTCGAGACCGACGATGTCAACGACACGGATCTCGGACACCGATTCGGGGATGAGGTTCACTTTGGTCCGCAGTAGATCGGCGTCTTCGACCGCGGTATCCCGCGGCAGGAAGCTGACCTCGATCTTCCGATCGGCGTCGATTTCTTGATTCACGGCCGCAGTGATGTCTGCCGCGAAGTTCTCGGGGAGTACCCCGAAATCAAAATCGATTCTGGCCTTGAGAGGCTCCATGTTGTTGCCGGTCGATGCCACCCCGTAGCGGTTGTAGACCACGCCGCCCAGGACATGCATTGCTGAGTGGGTTCGCATCAGTTGGTGGCGGCGGTCGCTGTCGATCTCTCCGGTGACGACGGTTCCAACCGGCGGCATGTCGCCCTCTATGTGGTGCCAGACCTGTCCGTCTTTCTTGCGAACGTCGGTCACTGCGGCCTCGCCGCCATCCCAGGAGAGTTTCCCGACATCGGCAGGCTGGCCACCCCCGAGGACGTAGAACACGGTTGCATCCAACTCGACCTTGCCGTCGTCGATATTGGTTACTGTCGACTGCAGGGTTGTGAGGCTGGCGTCGCGGAGGTAAACGAGGTCGGTCATCCCATGGTTGTAGTCGCCTGTGCACAACCTCTACAAGCCATGTCAACTGCTTGCCAGAACATGCTCTGCGGCTCTCGCCAACCTGACCGTGAGTCTCACAAGCACCGCGCACCGGCCGATTGGGTCGGGTATGAACGGCGCCGCCGGGCTCGGCTGAGATTGGGCAAACCACCAGCACGGCGACCTGATCTACTAACGTCTCGGCGGGACGTTTGAAGGAGAACCTATGTCCACTGATGCAACCGGCGGGCTTCCCGCAGCTCTTCGCGAAAAGATGGCGCTGGCGCTCGACGTCGATGATCTCGTTCAGGCGAATCGATTGGCGCGCGATCTCAAGCCGTGGTTCGGAGTGGCCAAGATCGGCCTGGAGCTCTACACCGCTGCCGGTCCAGATGCGATCGGTGCCGTGATCGATCAGGGCATGGATGTGTTCCTGGACCTCAAGTTGCACGACATTCCCACCACCGTCAAAAAGGCAGCCAGAGTCGCCGGCGCGCTGGGGGTCAGCTATCTCACGATGCATGCCCACGGTGGTGCGGCCATGTTGCGGGCCGGGGCCGAAGGGTTGGCCGAAGGCGCCGCCAATGCCGGTCTCGCCCCACCCACCGCCCTTGCTGTCACCGTTCTCACCAGCGACGACACCGCTCCTGACCACATTGTGCCGCACCGACTTCGGCTGGCGATCGAGGCCGGATGTGGTGGAATCGTGTGCTCGGCGCGGGATCTCAAGAGTGTTGGAGAACTCGCACCTCGAATCATCCGGGTGACGCCGGGAATCCGAGCGGCCGAGGGTGAACGACATGATCAACCCAAGGCAGTCACCCCCAGCGAAGCTCTCGAGTTGGGAGCAGACCTGCTCGTCATCGGTCGGGCCGTGACGGCCGCTTCTGATCCTGCAGCTGCGGCATCCTCCCTGTTCGCAGGCCTTGCATAACCGGGGGTGACTATCCCTTGCGTTTCAGTTCCATTACGGTAGTGCTATGCCGACTCCTCCAAAGCTGACAGATGAACAACGGAAGGCCGCCCTGGCGAAGGCTGCTGAGGTCCGCAAGATCCGGTCCGAGATGAAACACCGCCTGAAGATGGGCAGTGTCACGTTGCCAGAGCTCCTCGATCAAGCCGATGCCGACGAGGTCATTGCGAAGATCAAGGTCCTTGCCGTTCTCGAATCGCTGCCCGGGGTGGGCAAGGTCGGGGCTCGTCGATCCATGGAAGATCTGGGGATCGCCGAATCTCGCCGGCTCTCCGGACTAGGCGCCAAGCAGCGGGCCGCGCTGTTGGAGGCATTCTCCTGAGCGGGCGGGTCGTCGTCGTCTCCGGTCCCGGCGGTGTCGGGAAGGGAACCGTGGTGGCGGCCCTGGTCAAGAAACATCCCGAGCTGTGGTTGAGCCGAAGCTGGACAACCCGCGAAAAACGTCCCGGTGAGTCAGACGATGCCTACGTGTTCGTCTCGCGTGATGATTTCGTCGAGCGGATCGAAGCTGGCGGGTTTCTCGAATGGGCCGAGTTTCTCGGCAATCTTTATGGCACCCCCATTCCGACCGCCCCCGAGGGTGCACACGTCATTCTCGAAATCGATGTGCAGGGTGCCCGCCAGGTCGCGAGGCTGGTCGACGACCCGATTTTGATCTTCATCGAGGCGCCGTCGCCGGAGGCTCAACAAGCTCGACTCGAGTATCGAGGTGACCCGCCCGAACAGGTTGCCGAACGAGTGGCCAAGGCGGCCGAGGAGGCTGACGCCGGCGCCGAACTCGGCGCCACGGTCGTTGTCAACCACACGGTCGAGGGGACCGTCGAGGAACTCCACCGCATCATTTCGGCCGCAGAGGCGACATAGGTCCCTTCAAACCCCGATCAGATCGCGTAGCTGGCGGTACACCGCCAAAAGACCGACTCTAGGCACTAGGCTGCACAGGTTATGAGTGAGCGTACTGATTCGATGATGGAGCCTTCGGTGGAGGAACTGATGGAGCGGGCGGACTCCAAGTTCGGGTTGTGCACCTTCGCTGCCACACGGGCCCGCCAAATCAACGCCTACTTCGGCGACCTGAACTCCGAGGGAGTTGGCACTCACGTGCCGCCTCAGGTTCCTTCCGTCGCACGCAAACCGCTCTCGATCGCCTTCGAAGAAATCGCGGCCGACAAGATCCTTCGGGTCGAACGAGATCTCGAAGCTGAAGCGGAAGCCGCGGCAGCAGAGGCCCAGGCCGCAGCCGACGCGGCCGAGGCTGAAGCCGCTGAACAGAAGTAACGATCCCATGCCGCTGTCGGGCAAGCGGGTAGTCCTGGGTGTCACCGGCGGAATCGCGGCATACAAGTCCATCGAGGTCTGCCGCCGACTGGTTGATGCAGGTGCTCACGTCATTCCTGTGCTCACCCAAGCTGCGCACCATATGGTCGGGGAAGCCACGTTCCGGGCCCTGGCCTCTGAGCCTCCCAAGACCTCGCTTTGGACCGACAACGAGACAATTCCTCACACCTACCTGGGTCAGACCGCCGATCTGATGGTGGTGTGCCCCGCCACGGCGAGGATCATCTCCGATCTGCGAACCGGGCGGTCCGGTGACCTGCTTTCGGCAGCGCTGGTGGCCACCGAGGCCCCGGTAATCGTGTGCCCTGCGATGCACACAGAGATGTGGGAACATCCTGCGATCCAAGACAACCTGAGGGTTCTCGCCCACCGTGGCGTCGTGATCGTCCCTCCCGAAGAGGGCCGGCTGGCCGGTGGCGATATCGGAAAGGGTCGACTGGCCTCCCCCGAAGAAATCGTGCGGGTGGCGATCGAGACCGTCGGCACACCGGTGCCATCGATCCTCCAGGGCCGGTCGATCGTCGTTACTGCGGGAGGTACGCGAGAACCGATCGATCCCGTTCGATTCATCGGCAACCGGTCGACGGGCAAACAGGGTCATGCCATTGCCGATGCTGCGGCCCGGGCGGGCGCTGCTGTCACGCTCATCACGACCTCGACATTGCCCTCGGGTGTGGGGGTGAACCGGATCGACGTCACCACCGCAGCAGAACTCCACGATGCGGTCAACGCCTCGCTTGCGGGCGTAGATGCCATTGTGATGGCTGCCGCAGTGGCCGACTTCACACCCGCAGCAACCGCAGACCAGAAAATCAAGAAGGCCGACGGGGTTCCCGAAATCGTGCTCGTCCCCACAGTTGACATTCTGGCCGACCTCGGTCGGCGTAAGGCCGCTGGTGAGATCGACGCGTTGTTGGTGGGATTCGCAGCGGAGACCCAGAACATCGCCGTCAATGCTCGTTCGAAACTTGAACGCAAGGGTGCCGACCTGATCGTCGCCAACGACGTGGCCAGCGACAACAGTGGATTTGCCCACAACACCAACGCCGTCACCATCTACTCTTCAGACGGCGCCGAGACTTCGCTGTCGCTTCGCTCCAAAGCCGAAGTCGGCTCCGAGCTGTGCGCCATCATTTCCGCTCGTCTATGACCCAACAAACCAAAGAAAGTATGCAATGGCCGACAACTTCACATTCACATCGGAATCGGTAACCGAGGGACATCCGGACAAGCTTGCTGATCAGATATCGGATTCGATTCTCGACGCCCTTCTTGCCCAGGATCCCTACAGCCGGGTGGCGTGCGAGACCCTTGTTACCACCGGACTGGCGATAATTGCAGGTGAGGTGACTACAACCGCCTACGTCGACATTGCGAAGGTTGTTCGTGACCGGATCACGAAAGTCGGCTACGACTCCGAGAGCTACGGCTTCGACGGCGCTACGTGTGGCGTGATGGTGAGCCTCGATGAACAGTCAGCTGACATCGCCCAGGGTGTCGACAAGTCCGAAGAACTTCGCTCCGGAACTGCGTCGGGTGACCAGTACGACGAGCAGGGAGCCGGCGACCAGGGGATGATGTTCGGTTACGCGTGCGATGAGACCGACGAGCTCATGCCCCTACCGATTCACCTGAGTCATCGTCTGGCTGAACGGTTGGCCGAGGTCCGTCGGGCCGGCACGTTGCCGTATCTACGTCCCGACGGCAAGACCCAGGTGACCTTCGACTACGAAAACGGTCAACCGGTTCGTCTGAAGACCGTGTTGGTTTCCACCCAGCACGATCCCGGCATCGATCGGGACAGCATGATTCGCCCTGACCTGATCGAACACGTCATCCGACCCATGATTCCCGATCGGTTTGCCGGTGATGACTACGAGGTTCTCGTGAACCCAACCGGCATCTTCGTCATCGGAGGTCCCGTCGGTGATGCCGGTCTGACCGGACGCAAGATCATCGTCGACACGTACGGCGGATGGGCCCGTCACGGTGGCGGCGCTTTCAGTGGTAAGGACCCTTCCAAGGTGGACCGGTCTGGCGCATACGCCACCCGCTGGGTGGCCAAGAACGTGGTTGCGTCAGGAGCGGCATCCCGTTGTGAAGTGCAGGTGGCCTATGCCATCGGTGTCGCTCATCCCATTTCGGTCCTGGTGGAGACATTCGGTACCGAAACGGTGGACCCGGCCAAGATCAGGGCGGCGGTGAACGAAGTGTTCGACCTGCGTCCGGGGGCCATTGTCGACAAGCTGGATCTGCGTCGGCCGATCTACGTACCAACCGCAGCGTACGGACACTTCGGCCGTCCCGCCACCGACGACGGCTTCTTCACATGGGAACGTACCGATCGCAGCGATGCGTTGAAGAGTGCCTTGGGACTTTGACCGCTGAGGGTCTGACCCCGCCTTTGTCGATGTGAGAGTCGTCCGGGTTCTTCCAGACGTTTCGGGCCTGAGCAAGGTCTTCGACTACTACGTGCCCGGTCACTTGCCAGGTCCGCCGATACAGGTCGGGACCCTGGTGCGAGTTCAGTTGCACGGGCGGCGTACCGCCGGGTGGATCGTTGATGTGGATGTGGAACCGCCGGCAGGAGTGACCCTCGAGCCGGTGTTGAAAAGTTCGTCGATCGGGCCGAGCAGCGACGTCGTCTCCTTGGCCGAGTGGGTCGCAGAGGAGTGGGCCGGTCGATGGTCAGCGGTGCTCAAGACCGCCAGCCCGGACCGGTTCGTCCAGTCGGTGTCAACGATCAGTTCCCGCGGGATCGCCACCGGCCCGACAACAGGGCTGGATGTGTTGTTCGATGGCCATGGTGCACGAATCGTGCGCAGCGCTCCTGGGTCTGACCGGTTCGAGATCATCCGTGAAGCGGCCAAGATCGGACCGGCCATCGTGGTCGCTCCGGATCAGAAGACCGCAGCAGGTTACGCCGGTCGGTTGAGCAGGGCCGGTGTCCGTACCCACCGGCATCCCGACGATTGGGCTGGTGGGTTTGAGGGTGGTGTCGTTCTCGGGGCGCGGTCGGCCGTCTTCGCTACGGTCCCTGACCTCGCCTCGATCGTTGTTCTCGATGAGCACGACGACGCCTTGGCAAATGAACGAAACCCCACCTGGCACGCACGCGACGTTGCCATTGAACGCGCCGAACGGGCCAGGATCCCGTGCTTGCTCGTGTCTGCTGTTCCCAGCACCGCGGCGCTGCATTCGACCTCGGATGTACGCGTTCCTTCCAGAAGCGAGGAACGGCGGGGATGGCCCTTGGTGCAGGTCATCGATCGACGCGATGACCAACCGGGCCGGTCTGGATTGTTCAGTACACCGCTCGTGCGCCGAATCCGAGGTGAGGGACGGGTTCTCTGCATTCTCAATCGCAAGGGCCGGGCCGTCATGCTCGCCTGCGGTAGCTGCGGCGAGCTCGTTCGTTCCGAGTCCGGGGATGAGCTGATGGCGGAAGAGGACGGCAGACTCGTTGCTCATCGTTCCGGCGAGTCCAGGCCGCGCATCTGTCTTGCGTGTTCTGGAACACACCTGAAACGACTTCGATTGGGGGTGAGCAGGGCGGCGGAGGAGTTGTCGGTTCTGTTGCGCGAATCGGTTGGCGAGGTCACTGGAACCACCACCGGCGGCGAAGGTTTGGATCACCGGGTCGTCGTGGGCACCGAGGCGCTGCTCCACCGGGTCGCCGTGGCGGACACAGTGGCGTTTCTGGACTACGACCAGGAACTGCTCGGTGCTCGATATCGAGCGGCCGAACAGGCGATGACGCTCCTGCTACGGGCCGCTGCCATCGTTGGGCCGCGGGCTGGCGACGGTCGAGTCTTGGTGCAGACGAGGATTCCTGATCATCGAGTCCTGCGGGCGGCGACCCGGGCCCAACCAGAGATCTTCACCGACGAAGAACTGGCGCTGCGGTCCGGCGCCGGGCTTCCACCCTTCCGAGGCCTGGCGATGATCAGGGGCACCGGTGCCGATGAGTTCGTGGCACCGCTGAAGGACCGACTGGATGTTGAGGTGGTGGGGCCCGATCGTGAGGGCCGACTGATGGTCAAAGGTGACGATCGCCGATCGGTGGCGACTGTGTTGAGGGCGCTGCCGCGCCCGAAGGGCGGGCGAGTATCTGTCTGGGTGGATCCGGTCCGCGCCTAGGACCGCGCGCCGGGGGCTGCCCCAGACCAACCTTGACGGCGTAGTTCAAAAGAGCAGCCGTAGCTGAGTGCCCCACGTTGAGGCTGCCGATGTTGCCGACCAAGGGAAGAAACGCCACGAGGTCGACCGCGTCAAGAGTCTCCCGATGTACTCCGCGCTCCTCGTGACCCACCACCAGCGCAACCGGGTCTGACCCCAGGTTCGCCGCAAACAGGGGAACAGCCCCGTCGACCAATTCGATGGCGACCACTCGATATCCCGCCGCAGCAGCCGCGTGGACAGCGTCGACTCCGTTTTGAGCTCGATGAATTCGGATGAACCGGTCACAGCCTTTGGCGGTGATCTGAACCTTTCTGTCCTTGGGATCTGCCGTTGGTGGAACGAGCCAGAGATCCTCGACACCGAAAGCAGCAGCGCTTCTGAGGATGCTTCCTAGGTTGAAGGGTTGTTGCACGCCGTCCAGAACGATCGCCAAACGCTGATCGGTCCTCTTGCGCCAGCTGCGATGAAGACGTTTCAATTCGGTGGCGGACAGCGGTTTCATTTGGTCTGAGCCCGGTTGACGGCCTCGGGGTCTGCGTGAGTGATGTCGAGGACTCGGTAGCCGCGCTCAGAGCCGCGCCGTACGACCGCGAAGTTCTGGGTCTCCAGCCACTTGTGGAGGCTGTCGGAGCCGAGATTCTTGTGCACGACCAGGTGGGCAGAGCCCCACGGACGAAGCCTCCTCAGCCAGAACAGCAGTAGTTCATGGAGCGCTTTCTTGCCGATACGTATTGGCGGGTTGCTCCAAATCTGATCGACAAGTAGATCGGGGGGAACATGATCCGGGCTCATGACCTTGACGTTGGTGAGGTTGAGATTGGCAACGTTGGTACCGCACAGCTCACGGGCGCGTTCGTTGACCTCGACAGCCCACACGGTTGCTTGAGGATTCCAGGTCGCCAGGGCGCACGTGATCGGCCCGTAGCCCGAACCGATGTCCACGATGTGTTTGTTGCTGTATACGGGTTGAGGACCGGTTCGAAGAAGGTAACGAGTGCCGCGATCTATCTGATCGGGAGAGAAGACCCCCCGGTCGGTTGTCAGACTGGTTGAGAGCCCGGGAACCGTGAGTACCACAGCCTGCGGGTTCGAGTCGGCTTCGACCTTGTCGCTGAAGTAGTGTCCCATGTCCTACCGGCGTGCCGCCAGACTCGATGCAAACCGACCGGCGCTGGGAGGGTCGGCTTCGAAAAACAGGCTCGGCTCGATGAGTTCGACCTCGACGACTACGGGTCCATGGTCGGAGGGGAGAAGGTCGATTCGAGAGTAGAGGAGTGGGCCGAATGTGGATGTCAGCCAGCTGTTGGTCCGGTCTGCAACCCGTCGTTCGGCATCGGACAGTTCGACCGCCCGAATGTCCTCCTTCACGAACAACCCTTCTACGTCCTGGGCGCCGGGGGACAACAACGCTGCCTTCCCGAAGGCGTGATCGAATATGCCGTCCACATAAACACAGCCACGTTCTCCGTATTCGTCGACAGCGGCCAGATACGGCTGGAGCATCGCCACTCGATCGGAATCGACAATCGCCTGAACCGCCTTGCTCACGGCCGAGCCGTCGGCCGCGTCGAGGCGAAAGGTGTCGTTCGAGCCGGCGGAGACGGTTGGCTTCACGACTACTTCGTGGGAGTTCCACCTGACGATTTGTCCCAAAGCTGAGCCGAGTTCCGTGGGCGGTGTCAGATGAGAAACGTACGCCGAGGGCACAACCGGGATCTCGGCCCTGGCCAGCTCGGCGAGGTATCGCTTGTCGATGTTCCACAACACCACCTCGAGCGGATTGAGCAGGGTGGACTGTTCAGATATCTGCTCCAGCACCTCAGTGAACTCATCAACCCGTCGGAAGTAGTCCCAGGTGGCCCGCAGGACGACGGTGTGATAGCTGTTCCATTTCACCTTCGGGTCGTCCCAAGCAACCACGTCATAGTTCAGACCGGTGGCATCCAACGCCGGAAAGAGCAGTGGACCATCGGTGTCGAGATCCATGGCATCGGTCGATGCCACGAGGGCGAGTCGTCGTTGTGCCACCGCCCGAGGTTATCGTCCCATCGTGTTCGGTGGGTCAGCGGTCTCGGCCCGGTGGTACCACCTCGTAGCCGGCTTGTTCGGGTTCGTTGTCGACCATCTCGGGCGGGAAGCCAGGAGCGGTCACGTCGAGGCCGGTTGCATCTTCGAGTCGTTTGATGATGTTGGGCGACAGCTCGCGCGGACCATACCGTTCAATGCCGTCAGCGAAGATCTGGTTTATCAGCGGCGAGAGCTCCAACGGCACCCCGTACTTCTCGGCCAGCGACTGGAAGAGGCCGATGTCCTTCTGAACCAGATCCATTGTGAAGCTGATGTCTCGCGAACCGTTGAGGATCACCTGCCCTTCGGTTTCGTGCACAAATGACGTTCCCGACGAGATTGCAATCGCTTCATAGGTGGTGTTGAGATCGAGACCCATTGCCTTGGCGGTGGTCAGCGCCTCAGCCACAGAAACCAGGTTCACAGTGGCGAGGTAGTTGGTCATGACCTTCAAGACGGAGGCAGAACCTACCTCGCCCGTATGAAGGATTCTGCGACCCAGGGCGGTGAGTACCGGAAACGCCCGCTCGAACGTTGGGCGGTTGCAGCCGGCAAAGATACTGATGTTGCCCGTGTCGGCCCGATGACATCCACCCGAGACAGGGCAATCGATCGCCTCAGCGCCCAAGGCCCGGACGAGGGCAGCCATTCGAGTGACCTCGCCTGCATCGGTGGTGCTCATCTCCGCCCAGATCCTGCCTGCGGAAAGGCCTTGGAGCAGCCCGTCCGGACCCTCCATCACCTCAGCGCACGCTGCTGGGCTGGGTAGGCAGGTGATGACCAGGTCACATGATTGAGCCATGTCCTTGGGCGAGTCGGCCCATGACGCTCCTCGCTTCAGGAGCTGTTCTGCGGCCGAAGGATCCAAGTCTCGCACGATGAGCGCGTATCCATTGCGAAGCAAGCTGCCGGCGAGCTTGTTGCCGACATTGCCAAGACCGATGAATCCAACCGTGCGAATCGTCATGGGCGGACAGTAGTGGAGGCTCATTTGGGAGGCCTTGCATTCGTCGATAGAAGCGAGACCGCCGATGAGTACGCTGTCCCCGGTGTCAGCCGCCGGCCAACCTGGAGAGTCGTCTCAGGACGACGCTGCGGTACGGAATCGGATCCTCAGACAGGCGGGGTCGATCTCGTTGGCGGTGTCCCCGTTCGCTGCTGCATTTGGGATCATCTGCGCCGAAGCGGACTTCCGGCTGGTCGAGGCAGTCGGCTTTTCCACCCTGGTATTCGGAGGCAGTGCTCAGTTCGCGTCCGCCACGGTCTTGGCCGACGGTGGGTCGGTGGTGGCCGCGGTCACGGCCGGTGCGCTGCTAAATATGCGCTCGATGGCATTTGGTGTTGTCATGGCACCGGCATTGAAGGGTTCGTTGTGGTGGCGGGCGCTGGTCTCCCAGCTGATGATCGATGAATCGACCGCAATCGGAAGTACTCAAACCGAACAGCGGTGGCGGCGTTACGGCTATCTGGCCGGCGGGTTGGGTGTCTTCGTGCTGTGGAATCTGTTCACCGTCCTCGGCTTCACCGTTTTGGGCAGCGCAGGCGATCTGGTCATCACATACGGCATCGATGCCACCATCCCCGCCTCGTTCGTTGCGTTGCTGTGGACAAGGATCCACGACCCCCAGCAACGGGTTCTGATGGTTCTTGGCGCCGCCATCGCGCTCCTCAGCGCTCCGATCCTGCCGGCGGGTGTGCCAATCGTGGCGTCTGCGCTGGCCGTGCTGGTCTACCGGCCGTGGCGGTCGATGCACAGCAGGCCGACATCGTTCCGGTTCGGGCGACTCGATCGATGAGCGCACCACTGGCGACTGTACTGGTCCTTGCCGGGATCAGTTATGCGTTCAAATCGGCCGGCCCACTCTTCCTGGGCGGTGACCGAAACATCCCGATGTGGGTCGACCGGTTGGCGTTGCTGCTTCCGGCGCCACTTCTGGCCGCTCTGGTGGTTTCGTCGACCTTTGTCACCGATCGCCAGTGGAGCGTTGACGCCCGGGTGGTCGGTCTACTCGTGGCCTCGGTTGCGTTGTGGCGCCGACTGCCGTTTGTGGTTGTGGTTGTCCTGGCTGCAGCTGCCACAGCGCTGACCCGTCAGTTGTTCTAGATTGACCGGCGGTCCCGTAGGATCTGCATATGACAACTCCAGATCGGATCACTGCACTCCTCGTCAAGCAGGATGGCTACAACACCGCCCAGCCTGAGGGGCACATCCGATTCGAATCGATGGACCCCTACATCGAGCTGGGCGATATCCCCACGCCTGATCTGGCTGCGGGTCAGGTGCTTGTCGAGATGAGCATGGCACCTATCAACCCCTCCGATCTTCACTTCTTGAAAGGCGAGTACGGACAACCCAGGATCAAGGGCAAACCGGCCGGCTTTGAAGGGGTTGGCACCGTCATCGCTGCGGGGAACGACAGCTACGCCCAGAGTCTGGTCGGCCAGCGAGTCAGTTTTGCAGCTACTCCGGCAGGGACCGGAACCTGGGCCACCCACGCGGTCGCCGAGGCGATGCTGTGTATCCCGATGCCTGCGATGGTGAGCGATCCCGACGCGGCCGGATTCATCGTCAATCCCCTTACGGCAGCGGCGATGTTCGAGCAGGTGAAGGCCAGCGGTTCGCCCGGTGTCGTGCTCACAGCTGGCGCCAGCCAGGTGAGCAAGTTCATCGTTGCGTTGGCACGAGATGCGGGGCTCGAGTCCATCTGCATCGTTCGTAGGGATGTCCACAATGAGACACTTGTTGCGATGGGTGCCACGGTGATCTTGAATCAGACCGACGTCGACTTCACCCGCCAATTGAGCGCAACGATGAAAGAGCACAAACCCAGCTTCTTCATCGATGCGGTCGTTGATTCGACGAGCACCCAGATCTTCAACGCCATGGGTGCGAAGAGCACGTGGTTGATCTATGGATCGCTGAGCCCCGAAGTTCCTCCGCTGTCGAATCCGGGCGATCTGATCTTCATGCACAAGGTGATTCGGGGTTTCTGGCTTGCGCCCTGGTTGGGAGAGACGTCCCTGGAAGACAAGATGGCAGTCTTCGCCGAAGTGCAGGCCCGATTCGGCGATGGGCGCTGGCATACCGATGTGGGAGCGACCCTCTCGATTACAGAAGCTCCCGAACGGCTCGTGGAGGTCATCGGAGATCCTCGAGGCAAAGTCTTCCTCACCCCCTGATGTGTTTCCCTGTGCGACCCGGTCACCGCGCAGTCACCGGGGGGCTGATCGTTCGGCCACGGTCGTGAAGGTACCCTGCCTGACGTGGACCAGGAGGGCTATACCGACGATCCGGGATGGTTTGTCGACACTCGGTTGGGACGCCTCATCCTGTCGGTTCTGGGGGCGTTGTGTATCTACTTCCTGATCGTCTGGAACCTGCCCGATAGCGAGATCCGGGATCAGCTTCGCCCCCCGCTGTCACCGGCGGTGAGAACGATCGGGATCGCCCAGGACTGGGGTGTGTTCGCCCCCAATCCGGTCAGTACCTCATACAGGGTCGAAGCCGACGTGACCATGAAGGATGGGACGGTGCAGCGGTATCAGTTCCCCGACGGTGACCCCTGGGTTGGCGCCTATCGCGAGTTTCGATGGCGCAAGTTTGAGAGTCGGGTGCGCAAGGACGACAACCGCCGTCGCTGGAAGCCGACAGCGGAGTGGATTCGGCGACAATACGGCGACCAGGTGGTGGTCGGAGTTGAATTGGTGCGCCTTTCGCGCGCGATACCCGAGCCGGGGAAAGGCGAGCAGACCGTATGGGAAGAGGAAGAGTTCTTCACCATCCGGTTCCCTGACGGACAGGACGTGTCTGAGGAGGAGGCATCGGAATGACCGTTCTCCGTACCCTGGCCAGACGATGGAGCGATTTCTGGTTCGCACCGAAATCAACGGTGAACATCACCTGGATCCGAATCCTGTTGGGAATCACATCGCTGGTGTGGGGCCTGGCTTTGATTCCCGACTTCAACACCTTCTTCTTCGCCGATGGACTCTTCGCCGAGCCGACCTACGGCACATACCCGATGGGAATCCTTCAGTGGTTCCGAGCCGACTGGGCCGCCGTGGTCACCCTCTCAGCACTTCTTCTGGCAGCAACGCTGTTGGTGTTCGGAACGTTGGTCAGGCTTGCTGCACCGGTGCTGTTCTACTCACTGATGTCACTCCAACAAGACATCACGGTCCTGATGAATGCCAGCGACAACCTCCTTCGCCTGTGGGCTTTCTACTTCGCAGTGTTTGCGGTTCTCACTCCTTCCCGCTATCTGTCGCTGGGTCCACTCGGGCTCAAGCGGGCCGATGGGAGTCGACGCTGGCCGGTTGGGCCGGCGTGGTTGCTGCGATTGATGCAGTTCCAGCTGACGGCCATCTATGTTGACACCGCAATCGAGAAATCGACGGGAAGTCGCTGGCACAACGGCACCGCCGCCACCATCGCGTTGGGTCTCGAGGAGTTCCAGCGGTTCTACGTTCCCGACTTTGTCAGGGAGAACATCGTCATCGGCAACATTGGAACGTGGTTGGCCATCGGTCTCGAGGTCACACTCCCGCTACTCCTTTGGAATCGGCGGACGCGACTGATCGGGATCGTGCTGGGCGTTGGGATGCACTTCGTGTTCGACTACGCCATGCGTTTGGGATACTTCTTTCCGGGGATGCTGATCGGCTACATCGCTTTCATGCGTCCCGGGGACGCAAAAGCGATCTTGGCGTTGCCCAGACGGGCGCGACGGTCTGATCGATCTTCGGCTGCGGTCTACAGTTCGACATAGTCTTGAGGACATGACCGAACGCGTGTTGGATCACTTCCGCTCGATCGTCGGTGAGCGCGGCGTTCTGGTCGGTGATGACATCACCCCGCTCTTGATCGAACCGCGAAACGTCTACACAGGCATTGCCGAGGCTGTCGTTCGTCCCGCGTCGACCGAAGAAGTGTCCGAGGTACTTCAGGTCTGCTCCCGCGAGGGCGTTGAAGTCGTGGCCCAGGGCGGAAATACAGGCCTCTCCGGCGGTGCGACCCCAACGAGCTCCGATCGCCCAGCGATCATTCTGTCCCTCACCCGCATGAATCACATCGAGTCGGTTGATCCTCATCGGTGGTCGATGACAGTGGAAGCCGGCGCCACGATCCAGGCCGTGCAGGAGGCTGCTGATCACGTGGATCGACTCTTTGCCCCGGACTGGGGAGCCAGAGGCTCCGCAACGATCGGAGGGGCGATCGCCTGCGACGCAGGAGGGATGAACGTGCTTCGTTATGGCAACATGCGCGAGCAGATCCTCGGTCTTGAAGTGGTCATGCCCAACGGGCGCATCTGGAATGGTCTCAGGTCGCTCCGAAAGGACTCTTCGGGTTATGACCTCAAACAGCTGTTCATCGGCTCCGAAGGCACCCTCGGTGTCGTCACCCGAGCAGTGGTGCGACTCTGGCCGGCAACCCCACATTCGGTCACCGCCCTGGCTGCCATCACCGAGGTTTCCCGACTGTCGGAACTGTTTGCGTTGGCCATGTCGAGTGCGTCCACGTCTCTGACGGCCTTCGAGCTGATCCCCGATGTCGGGTTGGACCGGGTGTGCGAGGTCTTCGGTGTGCGCCGACCGATCGAAACACGTTCCGAGTTCTACGCGCTCATCAAACTCGAGTCGGTTACACCGGTGGGGAATGCGATGACTGACCTTCTGGAATCTGCGGAGAACAGCAGGTTGATCTGTGATGCCGTGGTGGCGTCCACGCCCCAGCAGACCGCCCAACTGTGGATGATGAGAGACGAACTCCCGCCTCACAGCATCTATCGAGAGACCCAACATGAGGGTTTGAAGATGGACACGGCCGTACCGCTCGACAGAATCGCGGACTATCAACGCGTCGTCGGTTCGATCGCCAGAGACCTGGTGCCCGACGCTCTGTGCTACGGGTTCGGGCATGCCGGGGATGGAAACATCCACATGATGATCTTGCCCACCTCCACCGATCAGGTGACATCGTTCAGAGCGCGCAAGTCAGAGTTGATCAAGCGGATCGATGCCGCCACGATCGAGTTCGGCGGCACGCTCAGCGCCGAACACGGCGTGGGACAGGAGCTGAGGGATCGTATTCGCCCCCAGAAGCCCGACATCGAGTGGCAGATGATGAGCGAACTGAAGTTGTTGTTCGACCCGAACCGAATCATGAATCCGGGCAAACTTCTGCCTCACACCTGATCCGTCTATGGGTTCAGTATGACTTTGCCGAACTTGCCGCCGGCTTTGAAACGTGCGTAGGCCGCCTCAACCTCATCGAGAGTGAAACGGTCAGCGACCGGGATGCGGATTGTTCCGTCGTCCAGAGAGGGCAGAACGTGACGTTCGATCCGACGAGCAACGATTGCCCGCTGGGCGAGCGGCCGAGCTCGCAGGGTTGACGCGTAGAGTTTGGCCCGTTTGCCCATGAGGTGCACCAGGTTGATTTCCACCTTCGAACCGGCACCGACGCCGATCACCGAGATCCGGCCCTCGACCGCCAGGGCTCGGATATTGCCCGGCCAGTTTGGGGCTCCGACCAATTCGAGAATCACATCGAAGAGTCCGGCGTGAGCGAGGTCAGCGGGATCGATGACATCGGCCCCCAGGGCAGCCACTTCCGATCGCAGTTCCTTGTTTCGGACCGTAGCCGTGACCCGTGCGCCGGCAGCGGCTGCGAGCTGGACCGCCGCCGTGCCCACGCCGCCGGCGGCGCCGTGTATACAAACCCGTTCGCCCATCTCGAGCCCAGCCTGGGTGAAGAGGGCGTCGTGGGCGGTGGCGATCACTTCGGGAACCCCACCCATCACCGATAGGTCATGGACCGAGGCAACCGGTATTGCCAAGCTCTCATCGACCGCGCAGATCTGGGCTTGACCACCGCCGGAAACAACGGCCATGACTGTGTCGCCTACATCGAAGCGCTGGCAGTCGTTGCCTCTGGCAACCACTGTTCCGGCGACTTCGAGACCGGGTGTGTCCGGCGCACCGATCGGCGGCGGATAGTTCCCGGTTGCCTGCAACATGTCGGCACCGTTGAGCCCACAGCTGGCAACTTCGACGAGCAGCTCTGACGGCTTGGGAACGGGGTCATCCAGCTCAACCACAACGGGAACCGAGTCGACGAAACTGACTGCTCTCATCTTGGGATCGTAGCGAACCGAGTGCGGGTGCGTCGGGTGCCTCGACTATCGCTTCGACTATGAGGCTTCGACTATGAGGCTTCGACTATGAGTATGTGTCGACAGCGGCATGGAGCATGTCGCGGCGTACTCCTGCGGCGGCGAGGGCAACGAGTCCGTACCGAATCGCAAGCGCCAGAGTGCCACGATCGACGTCTCCTCCGCTCGAAGGAGAGTCGATCATTGCGTTCCACTGACGCTCCAGGGCTGCGCTGACCAAATCACGCGCCGGCCCCGGGAGGTCGGCTAGTTCGGCGCAACTCCGAGCGAGCAGACACGGTGCGAGCACATCGCCGGTATCCAGGCTTTCGATCGAGAGTCGTAGCTGAGTACCGGTCGGCTCGCCCTCGCCAACGGGGCACATGTGCTCCAGGTACCGTTCGAGCGCCGCCACGAACAGGCCGTCCTTGTCACCGAATCGGTTGTACAACGAGCTGCGGGAACGACCGGTGACGTCGACGAGTCGTTGCACGGATGTGCCGACAAACCCATGGGTGCGGAACTCGAGGATTGCGGCGTCGAGGATGGCGTCGGCAGCGGCTCCGCTGGAACGATCGGTCTCGGAGGCCATACTGTCCCTTCGACAGGACGTAGCCCCTCATGAGCCATGTTGATCAGATAGGCCGCGGGGCCTACCGAGGCAATCAGTCGTCTTTCAACGCAACCGCATTGGGAGTGACGTTCATCTTCGGTTCGAATTCCGGCGCGGCGGCATCCATGTCGCGGACGCCGGTAATGGTTGCTTGCAGCTGGGCAGAACATTCAGCACAGGGTCCATACAGCCTGGCCGAGACACGAACACCGCACCGGGGACACTCGAACTCGACGTCGGCAGGGGTTGTGGTCAGATCGAGCTCGGCGTCACGCACACCTGCATTCTACGCGGCGCGGTCCGGCAGAATATGGACCTAGCGCCGGACCAGGTGTTGCTCGGTCACCGATCCGTCCTGGCCCGTCGACGCCGAATGGCTCGACCTCGCTTCGAATGCACCGTAGGTGGCGACAGCTCCGGAGGCGATCGTTCCCATGATGACCAGAGTCGGGCGAAGTCCGATCCGCTCCGCCAGAACACCAAGGGGCAACGCCGTCATGCCGAATCCGGCGAAACCCAACTGCATGATGGATTGAACCCGGCCCTGGAACTCGTCGTCGGCGTTTTGGAGTGCGAGCGTGTTCGACAACGTCTGGAACGTTGTGGTTCCGGCGCCGGCAAGGACCGCAATGATCAGGGCAAGTCCGAAGACCGGAGCAACTCCCATAGCGATGACCATGAGCCCGAAAGAGACTCCGGCGACGGTCATGATGTTCTTTGCCCGATGGGAGTCGGCGAGTCCTGCAACCCAGAAACCGGCTGCGAGCGCACCGACCGACGATGCTGAAGTGAATATGCCAACCTCGGTTTCTGTGAGGCCGAACTCGCCTTCGATGAGCGCCGGTACGAAGCTCACGTAGCTGAATGCAAACATCAGAACCGCAAATGTGGCGAGCACGATGTTTCGAATGGCCGGAACGGCTCGAACGTATCGAACGCCGTCGGCGATGTCGGCAAACGGTCGAGCCTTCCCGGAAAGCGCGGCTGGGGGATTGGGCAGTGCGAGGGTGAGCATCAGGCTGAAGACCGACAGTCCGGCGGCCACGATGTACGCGCCGCCGATCCCGAAGACAGCCCATCCCGCCAAGGCACCGGCAAAGCTCGGGGCAAAGACGCGAGATCCGTTCATGGCCAATGATTGGAGACTTATAGCGTTGCCAAGATTGGCTCGGCCTACGAGGTCGCTGGCCATTGCAACCCGCGCCGGGCCGAAGAAGCCGAAAGCGGTACCTTGTGCTATCCCGGCGCCGAGCAGCATCCAGAACTCCACGCGGCCGGTGAGGACAGCGAGGCCCATCAGCGCTGCCGAAGTGACCAGAATCGTCTGGCTCACGAGCATCACACCGCGCTTGGGAAGGCGATCCGTCGCAACCCCTCCGAGCGGGGTCGAGACCAGAAGGGCGATACCGAACACGAAATAGACCAGTCCCAGTGCGTCTTTCCGGCCGGTCAGGTCCCATGCAAGAATGCCGCGCAGAAAGAACTGCATTTGGACGCCCATGAAACTGAACACCCCGCCGAGCCACAGCGTTCGGAAGTTGCGCTGCTGAAGAGAGGCGAAGCGATCCGACATAACCGCACCACGCTAACGCTCGTCTCCGGGTTGGGGCGACTCACTACCGTGGCGATCCGTCACACCTCGATCGGGCGACGAGCTCAGCTCGTTGAGCTGATCACCTCTGAGATTGTTCGTTGACCGAGCTCGAAGTAGTGCGGACGATCAGCACTGTTGTTCAGCAACATGGCGGCAAACGACACCGCCCATCCTCTGGCACGTTTCCACGTGTCCTGATCGTGGGGCAGAACGGATCGGACGGCATCGCGACCGGTCTGGTCGAGCACCATCCAACAACCGACGAGATCTGATGCGGGGTCACCCGAGGTGATGTCACCCCAATCGATCACGGAAACAATCTGCCCGTCGTCAACCACCAGATTTCCCGCATGCGGGTCCCCATGGAGCCATAGGGGCGCACCGTCATAGGGCGGAGCGGCCAGAGCTTCACTCCAAATGGCCAGGGCGGAATCGGGCACAAGCCCGTTGGTTCGCAGCGATTGAAGCGCATGACCATCACGATCGGCTCGTTCTGCCAGAGGGATCCCTCGAAACCGGTTCTCCGGTGCGTTCGCCGGCGCAGGCGTGTGAAGCGCAGCGAAGAACCGGCCCAGCCGAATCCCTTCGGCTTCGGTATCCGACAGCGACGCGCCGATGGCGTCGGTTCCTGCAACCCACCGCACGACGCTCCATGGCCAGGGGAACAGCGCTGAGGGGCGTCCAAACCGAACCGGTACCGGGATGGGGAGCGGGAGAGCCGGAGCGATCCGTGGAAGCCATTCCTGTTCGTGCTCGATCAGCTGAACAGCCAGCTTGCGGCGGGGGAGACGCACGATCAGCTCGTGCCCGAGCCGAAACTGGGAATTGTCCCAGCCTTCGGCCAGGAAGCTGACTTCGAGCTCGGCCAGGTCGGGATGTTGTTGGGTGAGCAACGAGCGGATCATCGCCGCAGAGATTTCGATCTCGGCCGCCGGCGAATCCTGAGTCGTCACGCGTCCATTCTAGGTACGGCTCCCAAACCGCTTGGACGTCGTCTGATCGGAGTCGAGTCCGTCGGATTTGCATGAATCTGGATTTGCAGGAATCGGGTTGCGATCCGCATGCTGTACGCCGTGACCCGACTACCTCCCGAACCAGTAGCACCTCTTCTGCACACGCGCACCTACACCGTGAGATCGTTCTATGAACCGACGGGGCAAATGCGTCTGCGGGGAGCAATCCTGGACGAGAAGCCCGAACGCCTCTTCTTTCCCGAGGATGACGAACCGCTGGCGATCCACGAAATGGTTGTCGACCTGTTCTTGGAAGTTCCGAACTTGAGGATCACCGATGTCGATGTGGTGATGGAAGTGACTCCCCATCTTCATTGCACGAAGATCGAGGGGAGCTATGACCAGCTGGTCGGTCTTTCCATCGGACGCGGTTTCACTCGTCAGCTCACCGAACGTTTCAGTGGTGTCAACGGCTGCACCCATATCGGTGCTTTGCTCCGGGCGATGGCACCGGTGGCTGTGCAGAGTATGTGGAGTTTGCACCACATCGATCCGGAGAACTCATCGGTCAATCTGGTTGCGGAGGACGAGAAGGCTCGTCGGGAAGCGATGGTCTTCAATCTGAACAGCTGCCACGTATGGGACGAGAACAGCGCTCTGGCTCAGACTGCGCTGCGGGGAGAATCGATCGGTATCCCGGTGTGGGCCGAGCGCCGTCTGGAGAAGTTGGGACGACCGGTCGAGGACTGGTCGGGGTTCTAGTCCGAGGGCGCCATCGGCCAGGTGTCAGCTACCCGGTAACCGAGCGGCCAGGGATCCGATGGGTCCAACTGGAACGTCGTCGTGCCTGTCCTCCAGGCTCGACCGGTAATGCGAGGCACGATCGCTGATCTGCCATCCACCTCGGTGTCAGCCGCGATCGTGCCGAAGAACGTGCTGCCGATCACGCTTCGCATGCGCAGTGTGTCGCCAACAGCCATGGTTCCTTGCGCTCTCAGCAACGCCATTCGCGCCGAAACCCCTGTACCGGTCGGGGACCGATCGAGCTTGCCCGGTTCGACGACGACCGTGTTGATCATCTCCAGCACACCATCGTCGGCGAGTGTCGCTGGCTCGGCGATTTGGCAGAACGAAAAATGATCCCAGGGAGCAGAAGGGTGGTTGAACTGCAGCTGGCGGTTGGCAGCCCTGGTGATGGCGGAGCCGGTGTCGGCGAGCTGTCGTGCCCTCGCCGGCTCGATCGGAATTCCGAGATCGGCGGCATCGACCATGACGAAGCTGTCCCCGCCGAACGCGGTGTCGACCCGAAGGCTGCCGATTCCCTCGACGTCGAGAGAAGCGTCACGTTCGCTCACGAACGAAGGCACGTTCTCGATTGTCACCTCGATGACCTTGCCGTTCTCGCACCGTGCGATGGCGGTGACGAGGCCTGCTGGCGCCTCCAACACAACAGTGGTTGTCGGCTCGACCATCGGAATGATGCCCGTCTCCAGGACAACGGTTGCGACGCACATGGAGTTGGATCCCGACATCAGCGGGGTGTCCTCGGGTTCCATGATGACGAAACCGATGTCGGCATCGGGATGGATCGGAGGGACGAGCAGGTTGGCGTGGCGAAACACCCCGCCGCGAGGTTCGTTCAGAACATATCTGCGCAGGGTTTGGTCCTGCTGAATCCAGGCCGCCTGCTGGGCGATGGTCGTTCCCGGCGGTGGCGCTACGCCACCAACGATGACGTCACCTACCTCGCCCTCGGCATGACAGTTCACAATGTGAATCGGTCCGTCGAACCGTGGCGAGGCCATGGCCCCGTTCTACCTCCTGAAGCCGAGTCTCAGGCCTCGCAGAGCATTTTGACCGGACCGGTGTTCCCGCTACGTTCATCCAATGACCGTCGATCCCAAGTACCTCAGCGAGATCCGATACCGGTGCATCGGTCCGACCCGAGCTGGTCGTGTGGTAGCGGTAGCGGCTGACCCCAACAACCAGGCTGTTTTCTACTTCGGTGCGGTGGCCGGGGGAGTGTGGAAGAGCGACGATTGCGGCCAGTACTGGCGGAACATCTCCGATGGCCAGCTCACCACCGGCTCCATCGGAGCGCTTGCCGTGGCGCCGTCTGATCCGAACGTGATCTATGCCGGTACCGGTGAGTCGACCATTCGAATCGACGTTTCCCACGGCGATGGGGTCTACAGGTCTACCGACGCAGGCGAGCACTGGACACATCTCGGGTTGAAGGAGTCTCGTCACATCGGTGCGATCCGGGTCCACCCCGACAACCCTGACCATGTGTACGTCGCTGCCCTGGGCCATTCGGCAAGGGACAACCCCGAACGGGGGGTGTATCGGTCCACAGACGGCGGAACGAATTGGGAACTGATCCTGCATGTGAGCGAAGGCGCCGGTGCGGTCGACATCTCGATGGATCCCAACAATCCACGGCTTCTGTTTGCCACGATCTGGCAGACCCGGCGGAACTTCTGGTCGATCACCAGCGGCGGGCCCGATTGTGGACTGTGGAGATCCAGGGATGGTGGCGATACCTGGGAGGACATCAGCCGCAGCCCAGGACTTCCGGAGGGAACGCTGGGGAAAATGGGCGTGGCGGTTTCACCGGCCCAATCCGGGCGGGTGTGGGCCGTGATAGAAGCCGAGGGCCGCAAACGAGGCCTCTACCGGAGCGACGATGGCGGCGAAACGTGGATCAAGACCTCATCGAAGCCCGAGCTGTGCTGGCGGCCGTGGTACTACCAACACGTCGTCGCCCACCCCACCGATCCCGACACCGTCTTTGTGATGAACATGAAGGCATGGAAATCGATCGACGGCGGAAAGGAATTCACCGAATTCCACACCCCTCACGGTGACAACCACGGACTCGTCGTCGATCCCGAGAATCCGGATCGGATGATCGGCTGTGATGACGGTGGCGCGTGGGTGTCGATGAACGCCGGGCACTCGTGGTCCTCGGTCTACAACCAGCTGACCGCGCAGTTCTACCATGTCGCTGTCGATGATCAGTATCCGTACCTGGTCTACGGGTCCCAGCAGGACAACTCCAGCATCGCAGTACCGAGCCGAACCGGGAAAGGGGCCATCAACTGGGGAGATTGTTATCCGCCGGGCACGGCCGAAAGCGGCTACGTGGCTCCCAAACCGGGTGACCCCAGCATCGTGTACGTGGGAGCAATCGGGAGTTCCATGGGAGGTGGCGACGCTCTCCAGCGTTATGACCGCACCACCGATCAAGTTCAGTTGGTGTCGGTATGGCCCGAGGAATACAACGATGGCAACACCGCCGAGGTCCGATTCCAATGGACCTATCCGATCGTGTTCTCACCCCAAGATCCCAATGTTCTGTACGCGTGCGGCAACAAGGTCTTCACCTCCACCAACGAGGGGCACAGCTGGGATGCCATCAGTCCCGACCTGACCTACGCCGATCCTGACACGATGGGGGTGTCGGGTCCGCTCACAATGGATACTGCCGGCGCAGAAATGTATGCCACCATCTTTTCGTTCATGGCATCGGCCCATCGGCCCGGCGTATTGATGGCCGGTTCCGATGACGGGCTGGTTCATGTCAGCCACGACAACGGTGGCGAGTGGACCAACGTAACCCCGCCCGAGTTGCCCAAGTTCTCCCAGGTCACCATGTTGGCCGAGTCCCCCCACCTCGAAGGCACGGTCTACATGACCGTTGCCCGTCACAAGATGGGGGACTACGCACCGTATGTGTACAAGACCACCGATTTCGGGGCGTCGTGGTCGTTGATCACCGACGGCCTGCCGGCAGACGACTTCTGTCGTGTGGTCAGGGAAGATCCGAACAAGCCCGGACTCTTGTATCTGGGTACCGAACTGGGATTGTTCGTCTCCTTCGACGACGGGGCGAACTGGCAGTCACTCCAAGCCAACCTCCCCGTTTCTCCCGTCTACGACATGGTGGTGAAGGACTCCGACCTGGTCGTCGCCACCCATGGCCGGTCGTTCTGGATCCTTGACGATCTCACTCAGCTCCATCAGATCCATGACGACATGAGCGGCGCCGATTCCGCCCACTTGTTCAGGCCGCGGGACGCCGTCCGGACGCCGCCCGACATGTTTGCTGACTTCTGGGGAAGCCCCAACGGAAAGAATTACCACGTCACCCTCGGCCAGAACGCAACGTTCTACATGGAGGAGCAGGAGACCGGCCACAAGGTGAAGCGAGTCATTGACGGCGGCGAAGACCTCGAGCCCGGAGTTCGAGTGACGTACTACCTGCCCGACGATGTAGAGGGTGAGGTGACCCTCAGCTTCGTGGATGGCAGCGGAAACCACATTCAGACGTTCTCGAGTGTGATTCCCGAGGACCCCGAGAGCCGGGAAGGCCTCTACATCACCGCCCAACCAGGCATGAACAGCTTTCAATGGCCGATGTTCTATCCCTCTGGTGAGAAGATGGTGGACAGCGACTTCCATGGGCGTCCCAAAGGACCGCTGGCCACACCGGGCGAGTACGAGGTTCGGCTTTGCGCTGGTGGCTCCGAACTCAAGCGATCGTTCAAACTCCTGAAGGACCCCCGAGTCACAACCAGCGACGCTGAACTGCACGAACAGTTCGAACTCGGTGGCCGGATTCAAGCCAAGCTGTCCGAGATCGTGGCAGCGGTCAACACAATTCGGAACCTCAAGCCACAACTCGCTGCGTGGGCCGATCGAGTCGCGAATCACGATGGCCTGGCGAAGTCGTGCGAAACTGTGACGGCATCGTTGGTCGATGTTGAGGCCGCCCTGGTTCAGGCTGAATTCACCTCCTCGGGAGACACCCTCAACCATCGGCAGATGATCTTCGAAAAGCTCAGCGGGCTTGCACCCGTCGTGAGCAGTGCTGACAAGCCGCCAACCAAGCAGTCCTACGAGGTCTACGACAAATTGGCCCGCCAGGCCGACGAGCAGTTGGCCCGTCTCGACGACATCGTCAATGGTGAGCTGTCCGACCTCAACCGATCCCTGGCGCAGCTGGAGATCGGCACGATAGGGGTCTGAATCCGGTTCGTTTGTCGGATCAGTTTCGGGAGTGCCTGTGGAAGTCCTCGCAATGCTGGGTGTTCTTGTCCTGGTGTACCTGTCGTTCACCGTGTCGGCATCGGCCGGTTTGGGCGGCTCGCTCGTTCTGGTTCCTACCTTGGCGCTCTACCTCGGCACAAAAGAGGGTGTAGCCCTGGCAGCGCTGCTTCTGTCGAGTAACAACGTGGCGAAGATCATCGCCTACCGCCGAACGTTGCCGTTCCGCGCTGCGGCCGGAATCACTGTTCTCATCGTGGTGGGAGCAACGGTGGGCGCGACCCTCCTGGTGAAGGCGCCGACGATCGTGGTGACGATCGCAGTCGTCGCGATGTTCGCCGCCACCATCGCGGCCGAACGGCTCGAGCTAGCGCCGGTTCGGGCCGGCTTTGCGCCGCTGTTGGCTCTGGTGTCGGGGGCATCCAGTGGGTTCTCCGGCACATCGGGTCCCTTGAAGGGTGTGGCAATCCGAAATCTGAATCTCGATCGACGTCATTTCGTGGGAGCAGCTTCATTGGCCTCCTTTGCCGGTGACGCTACGAAAACTGCAATCTTCGCTGAAGCAAACCTCCTCGGCCGGGGGTCGCTCATGCTGGCACTCGCTGCCGTGCCCCTGATGGCTCTCGGGACGTGGACCGGCTCGAGCCTCAACGAACGAGTCGGCGAGCATCGCTTTGCGATTCTGTTCTGGGCCGTCATGAGCGGCTACACGGTACGACTCGGATTGCTGATTTTCTGAGACGACCGGCGGCAAATGCAAGTGGAACCCACGGATAGGTCGAAGTAGGTTCGCTGCCATGACCTCGAGATTTGCCGGCCGAAACGCACTCGTGACGGGATCCACTCAAGGCTTGGGTCGAGCCCTTCTGGAGCGGCTCGCAGACGAGGGCCTGTCCGCGGCGATTGTCACTGGCCGAAATCGGGAAAGGGGAGCCGAGGTCGTCGAGTCGTTGACTGGGCGAGGCTGCACCGCATCCTTCGTGGCAGCCGATCTTTCGAACCCGACCGATGTACGTGTACTCGTCGACGCAGCGAGGAACAGACTCGGGGTTGTTCACCATTTGGGCAATTGTGCGGCGATCACGGATCGGGGATCGATTCTCGACACCGACATGGAACTCTTCGACACGATGATGGCTGTGAACGTGCGAGCGCCGTTTCAGTTGATCCAGGGTGTTGCTCGCCTCGCGAGGGAGGCGGGAGTGCCGGCGTCGATCGTGAACATCGGAAGCGTTGTGGCGTGGGGAGGCCCGGAAATGCTTGCTCCGTATTCCATATCGAAGGGAGCACTCATGACGCTCACCCGCAATGCCGCATATGCGCTGATGCGGGACCGTATTCGGGTAGTAGCCGTCAACCCGGGATGGATGGACACGCCCGGAGAAGATCTGATTCAGCGCACGTACCACGATGGCGGCGACACTTGGCTGGCCGAGGCCGAAGCCACGATGCCGTTCGGACGGCTGATCAAGACCGATGAGATCGTGACGACGCTCGCATTCGTGCTGAGCGACGACGCTGGAATGATGACCGGGAGCATCATTGATTTCGATCAGTCTGTGCGGGGTGCCGGCCCGGTACCGGTACAGCCCAAACGGATTTAGGAGAACCAGCCATGCAGCGCACTCGGCCAACGGTTGCTGATCTTCAAGCGTGGAAAGGGCAACGACAGCTAACCAACGTCTACGTCGACAACGTGTTCGAATGCGCCGCGGCCGAAGCGGCCGAGATCGACATCGTCACCGTTCAGGATTCGATCATGTCACCGGCATTCCGCAATGCGGCTCCAACTGCATTCATGGTCGCCGGGCTCGAATACGGGCAGGTCGTGACAACCGATGACTATCTTCGCGCCGCATTTTCTGCGATCAACGCAGGCGCTGATGCCTGCTGGTCTGCGGCCAGCCTGCACACCATCAGCCGTATGCGTGCCGAGGGAATCCCGGTCGTCGGTCATGTCGGTTTGATCCCTCCTCGTCGCACCTGGACAGGTGGGTTCAAGGCAGTCGGGAAAACTGCAGCTTCGGCCCAACAAGTTTGGGCGCAAACTCAGGCCCTGGAGGACGCCGGCGCGTTTGCAGCCGAGATCGAGGTTGTGCCTGAGGCGGTCGCCTCCGAGATCAGCAGGAGAACGTCATTGGTGATGATCTCCATGGGCTCCGGAGCGGGTTGTGATGCCCAATATCTGTTCAGCACCGACATCCTGGGGACGAACAAGGGGCATGTGCCCCGGCATGCCAAGACCTATGGTGCGATCGGCGCCGAACTCGATCGGGTCCAGCAGCTTCGAGTCGAGGCCTTCAAATCGTTTGCGGCGGAAGTTGCAAGTGGAGACTTCCCCGATCCGTCACGGTTGGTTCCAATTGAGGACGCAGAGCTTGATGCGTTCCAGCGGAACTTGGACACCGGCTAGTTGTGACGACCGGGGCCATAGCGAGTCTTCTGGCCTCGGCGATCCCCGTGACCTGGGATGGTCAAGCTCAACCGCACGTTGGTCGATCGTGTCGATGCCAGCCAGGGTGTGGCTCAAGGCTGCGTTGGCGCTCATTGTCGGAGCATCACAACGCGTCCTCGCGTTCGCCGGGATGGGAGACTCTGCCGCTCGTGGGTAGGTCGAGTTGGCCGGCGCGTCTGGTGGGAGCCCTACGCTTAGAGTAGTTGCGGGCCAAGACAGACGACTGTTCGTCTATGAGGAGTTGCGGTGTCTAGATCTCTCTTGTTGATCCTCGATTTGGGTGCGGTTCTCCTGCTCTCGTTCGGCATGTACTTCCCTCGTCACCGGCGTAGCGATCTTGTGGTCGCCTACCTCGGAGTCAACGTCGGCGTTCTCGCAGTCGCAAACGCGTTGGCGTCAACCGAAGTCAGCGCAGGGCTGGGACTCGGTCTCTTCGGCGTTCTATCCATCATCCGCCTGCGATCATCGGAGCTGGACCACAATGAAGTCGCCTACTTCTTCGGAGCGCTCAGCCTCGGGCTCCTTGGCGGAATCCCGGTGACCCCCGAATGGCTGACGCCGGTCTTCATGGCACTGATACTAGCCACCGTCTTCGTTGCCGATCACCCACGCCTGTTTGCCAACTATCGCCTACAGGTCATGACCCTTGATACTGCATTCACCGACGAAGCTGCGCTCAAGGCGCACCTGGAAGAACTGTTGAACGCCCGTGTGCGGCAACTCAACGTCCGAAGAGTCGATCTTGTTATGGACACCACCGTGGCCGAGGTGAGATATCAGCTTCTGCCTGACGCCGTTGAGCCCCTCAATCACAAGAAGGTGACGAAGAAGCTATTGAGCCGCACGGACAGCGCTTCATGAGTCTGGCGCCGAGCCTGGTGGGCGAGCACAAAACCTCCGTGCTGAACGTGCGGAGCCGAACGGCCCTGGGGTGGACGCGTTTACCCCCACGAGCCTGGAGGAACTCGATATCCGGGCAGGGCTGCAAACCCGGTTCGAACGGAAATATCTTCTGCCCGTCGATCAGCTGGCCGCGTTACTGGATCGGATGGTTGATCAAGCCCACGTGCTGGAGATCGGTGGCCACCGGTCGTTCGGGTACCTGTCGGTGTACTTCGATTCACCCGAGCTCATGTGTTATCGGGCAGCTGCACAGCGTCGGGGACGCAGATTCAAGATACGCACCAGGACATATGTCGACTCCAATCTGTGCTTCTTGGAGGTGAAGACCAAGAGCCGCAATGGCGAGACCATCAAGCTCCGGAATCCGCATTCGCCGAGCGATTACGAACACTTCTCCACCGGCGGAAAGGACTATGTGCTGCAGGTACTGGGTGAGCGGGAATTGGGTCATCGGGTAGCGCTTTCTCGGGCGCTTCTGGACCGATTCGAACCCAGTCTGGGAACCTCGTACGTCCGTACCACCTTCTTGTTGCCGGGTGATGACAGCCGAGCGACCATCGACACCGGCCTCGAACTGGAGCTGCCCACCGGTCAGCACACGTCGCTGACGCGGTATGCCGTGGTTGAAACCAAGACTGCGGGTCGTCCTTCTCTCGTCGATCGAAGCCTCTGGGCATCGGGCCATCGGCCACTAAAGGTTTCAAAGTACGCGCTGGGTCTGGCGTCGATGCGACCCGACCTTCCTGCGGCCAAATGGAATCGCACGCTCCGCCGCCACTTCGACTGGGAACCAGAACGGCCCTATCCCCGCAAGCTGTCGTAGGGAGTCGCCGGCCGCTCTGATGAACAGCCTGTGAGACCGGTTCCGATAGATCCCATTCGCCCGATGCCCGTAGTCGGGCTGGTAGTGCTCTTGGTAGCAGCGAGTGGCTGCGGTCGCAGCTTCCGACCGCTCCATTCTGCACTGCTGTTGCGATGCACCGGCCGTATCGGGTGTCATCGCCAAACTACGACCGGGAGAATCGGACTGCCGTCATGCACCAGTTGCTCGTGGCCGCTGATGTCGATGTGATCCTGACCGGCCATGAGCACATGTACGAGCATCTGAAGTTCGGCACGACCCATGAGTTCGTCGTTGGCACGGGAGGCGCAGGTCTGCGATCGGCCGGATCTCCAATCGCTGAGTCCCAAAAGACTGTCGAGGGCCACCACGATGTGGCGGCCCTCGATCTCACATCCGAATCCTTCTCGTGGCGATTCATCGATACTGCTGGCAACACCCACGACAGCGGATCTTCAAGCTGTGCCTAGCTCGCCGACCCCACTCTTTTCAAGGTGGATGTTGGTGATTGTTCGCCATCGGGAAGGGCTTATAGTCGAACACCTCTCGGTGCTCGACTATGAGCCTGGGGATTGGATTATCGGTCCTAGGGGGTCAAGTCGGGGAATTGGACTCGGCGTTCGAATTCTTCGCCGGCTGCGACCCATCGGACTACTGATCCTCGGTTGAGTTGTCCGTTCTGGAGTAGTGACAGCCAGTAGTTGAAACCGGCGGTGTCTGGTTGCCGGAGGAGCACGTTCTGATAGAGGATCCTCAGGTACTCTTCGTTGTTCACTGATCCGTAGGTGTTCTGGAACTCTTGGCTGAGAGCGAACTCGGCTGCGATCTGGTCGAGGTTGGCTCCGAGCCCTTCATAGATGTCGACGATCCAGTAGCGTGCACCGGTGGCGTCGGGTTGACGGTTGAAGAAAGCCGCATACAACCGTAGGACGTCTTCGTGCTCAGCCTGGTTGTAGTCGGTGGCTTGCTGAATCTGTTCAAGCGTCGTCGCCCTGGCCATAGTGCCAGTCAAGGTTGGCTCCTGGCCATCACTGTTGGCCTGTCCAGGTGTCCCGTTCTCGGGGATGGAGGCATGCCAGGACACGGCTTGGCTGTTATCCAGGGCCGGGTCTGCGAGCTCGAGGGAGTAGACACCATCATCGGGAACTGGTTCCCATGGACTGGAGTCGTCGTAGTCGACTGAGTCAATGACCGTGCCATCAGGGGTGCGCAACTCGATGAGTTCTCCTCCACCCTTCAAACCGCCGGGATACTGGACCACCAGGTAGTCAGCACCAGGATCATGCAGTGAGCGGAACAGGGGCAGGTCATCGGTGAACACGATGTGACCGTTGGGTTCAACAATGGTGCCGCCCGGGATTGTGAGACCGACCCCATCGAGCTCCCAAAGTGACAGGTCGATCCATTCATCGGTCGTGTTGAACAACTCCAAGAACTCGGGGAAGTCATCGAGGGGGTTGTAGTGAAGTTCGTTGATCACAATGCCCGGAGCAGCCGGCTGTGATTCAGGCACACGACTGTCGCCTTCAAAGATGTCACGGCGGGACTGAACGTTCCCAAGGAAATCAAGATCGGTGCCCCACAACGGGTTCTCCCCCCACTCCAGGCGCTCCTCCTCAGCGTCAGCTTCCAGACCGGCACGGATAGCAGCGTTGAGATCTTCGATCCGTGGCGGTTCCAGCGGTCCATCCAGGAGGGATCGGATACGCGTGAAGTACATCGTCTGGAATTCGGGGATATTCCAGAATGCGTCATACAGAGGATTGTCCAGGCACGTCAGGGTCACCATGGATTCCCCGGTGCAGGGCGTGTTGCCGTTGGAGCCCCAGGTGTGATCGAGATCCCAGGGGACAAGGCTCCACTCTCCGGTGCCGAACTCGTCGAAGTAGATGTACTTGTTGTGGTGGTCCTGGTCCTGGTGGCGGATCACAGCTGACACAGCCCAGTAGTTCACGATGTTGGGCACATCAAAGGTCTCCCACAACACCGCCGCCGACGGATTGCTCTTCACCAGATCAACAAGATCGTCTATGTCGGTGTAGTCATCGTCGTCGGGGTTCTTCTTTTCGAAACCACCGTTGTCGTCGTGGTATTTGAAACCACCTTCGGCTTTGAAGAACTGTCCGGTGTCGTATCCCTGTTCGGATCGCCAGGTCCCATCGAGTTTCTCCTTGACCCGATACTGGGCATGAAACTCACCGTTCTTCTGTACGCGTGCGTTGAAGGTGGTGTAGCCGGGGAACCCGGCCTGATCGAACACATCCCACGAGGCCATGGCACGAGCCACGGTGAAGTCGTACTTGAGAGCGAACTCATCAACCGGATACGGAAACAGGTCAGGGGCAACAAAATCGCGTCCGCTCGGGAACTCGACCGAGATACCCTGCTTGTCGTTGTTCGAGCGGGCCCATCCCCCGCCACGGATCTTCACTTCGACCCCGGTGTAAACGGTGCCGTCATAGGCAATTGTTGCCGGGAAGAACAGCTCGACCGGACCAAGGCGAGACTCCTCCGAATTGAGACCCGCATAGTCCTCGTCGGTGATGAACCACTCCAGGGTCGGCAGATTCGTCGTCACCGGCTTCTTCACCACGAACCCGAGATCATCAATACTGTCATCATCGGTGGGCAGAGTGGCACCGCTGCCTGTCTCGATTCGGTAGCGAACCAAAGAGCCCGCAGCCTGCCCCGGGACCTGGGCCGAAAACACAGAACCCGACCTGGACATCGGAACCGAAACCTCAGAACCAAACATCACCCGATAAAACAACGTGGCGCTGGTCGTCTCGCCGATGTCCACCGAGATGGTGACGGCCGTATTTGCGTCGGGCCACGAAGGGTTGACGCTGACCTGCCCAAACTGCACGCCCGGGGTGTCACCATAGACACTGTTCTGAGCGCCCGGAGTAGGCGTCGTCGACGCGCTCCAACTAGCAACATCATCGTTGTCGAACGACGGATTGACCAATTCAAGCGATGGACCATCCCCGTCAGGTGACAATGGCCATGGAGGAGCGTCTGTGTAGGTCACCGAATCGACAACCGTCACTCCATCCGCATCGGTCAACGTGACAGTTTCCCCGCTGTTCTTGATTCCACCCAGGTACTCCAATGCTGCGACAACTCCATAGACGCTCTGACTCGTGGCCGACGACGGCGACACGATCAGATACTCCCCAGCACCCAGCGTCACATTGCCGAACGTGCCCTCGATACCAGATGTGAAGGACATCCCGGCCAGCGATATCGGCGTGTCCCCAGGGTTGTGGAGTTCCAAATACTCGTGGCCGTCAATATCGGACGCCGGGTTGTACATGATCTCATTGATCACCACCGACCCAACCGCCGCCCCAACCGGTGCAGCCGTCGCAGCGAAGAGCGTCAGAAAGACGCCGAATACCATAAGTTTCCGCATTTGATCCGCCTTCAGAAGTGTGTTTCGACAGTGTTCCAGGCCAAGCGGTCTGGCAAGCTGGGTAAAAGTCCTTAGAGACTTCCGTGAGGTGAGTTGCCCAGTGGAGGAGTGGTACCCAGGCAGCTGCTGGAACCGCAGGTCGGCCGACAGTTTGGCCATGATGTCCTTCGGACAGCTTGACCGGACATGTGACCGTCGACTGGGTAGCGGTGTGGAGGGATGCGGCCAACTAGATGTGGTCAGCAACACCGATCGTCGTCGTGGCCCCAGGGTGCATGGAGAGGTCGGTGCCGTTGGCGCAGACATTCACGGTCACGGAGTTTGTGCCGTCGGCCGTCACTTTCACCACTGCTTGATCAATTTCGACGACGAGTCGCTGGTTCCGCCACCTGACCGGGTATCGCAATGACGACCACCGGCGCGGAAGTCGGGGAGTGAGAACGAGCTTTTCGCCGTCGAAATCGAGACCACCGAATCCCTGAATCACCAACTGGTTGGTACCGCCGCACGCCGCAGTGTGCATGCCGCCGATGAAGGTGCCGGCCACAACCGCATGGTTGGTATTGAGCAGGTCCACACGGGCGGTGGCCCGATAATGGGCGAGGGCAACGTCGGTCTTGCCGATGCGGGCGGCGATCATTCCATATGCTGCGTGGCTGAGGGAGCTGTTGTGGGAACAGCGAGGCTCGTAGTACTCGTAGTTGGCTCGCAGGGTCTCGGTGGTGAAACGGTGGGGCTGCATCCACATGAGCATCGCGACGTCAGCCTGTTTGGAGACTTGAGTCCGCACCGCGATTCCGTTGGGCCAGCCCCAGTACTCTGAGGGATCGATGAGCCGCTCTCGGAGATCGTCCGGACTGATGTCCTCGAGATCGAAGAACCCATCGAACTGTTCGACGAGCAGCGTGGAAGGATCGGGTTGGGGAAGGACCAGCTTGTCGCGAACCCGCCGCCATGCGTCGACCTCCTCGGCACGTAGACCGATCGAAGTTGCAAGGTCGCTGAGCCGATCGGCTGTGATCCCTCTCCATCGTGTCCCATGTCTCGATCGCGAAATCGAGCGCCGCACGGACCTGATAGTTGGTGAATGCGTTGTCGTCCACGTTCTCGTGCCATTCGTCGGGACCGAGCAATCGGATGCAGTGGTACACGTCCCTCCAATCGTTGTATCGGACGAAGGATCGAAGGAAGCGAGCCACCTCGAAGGCGATTTCGGCTCCGTGATCGAGCAGGAAGCCGGTATCGCCGGTGACTGCGACGTACCGGTGCGATGGTGGTGACGACGTCGGGTGCCACATGGATCTGCCACACGTTGAAGTGGTTTCGGATCTCCCGGCCGGTCAGGACGTCTTTGAAGAAGACGTCGGGACACAGCTCGTCACCGGTCTCGCCCGAGATCCATGCGTAGTACGCCCCGTCATAGCCGAGCCGAGCCGCCTTGCGTCTCGCTCCGTCCAGCGTGCGATGCCGGTAGACGAGTAGCGACCTGGCGATCTCTGGTTCGGTGAACAGGAATGCCGGCAGGTTGTAGACCTCTTGATCCCAGAACGCCGATCCCTGGTAGGCCTGGCACGATAGCCCGCGGGCGCCGATTGGGAGATGATCAGTGTGAGCGGGTGTGCAGATACGGTTGTGGTAGTTGCTGAAGCGGAGGGCAGCATCGTCGAGTAGGTTGCCCTCGATCCTCACATCGGTTGCTGCCCAGATCCCCGCCCATGCTGCTTGTGAGAGGTCACGAAGGCGTTCGTATCCCAGTTCGTGACGCTGCTGCACCAGCTCGAACGTCTTTCGGGCTGGGTCGTCGCCGTCGTTCGACGACGACACCGCAGCGACAGTTTCGATCACCAACGGCGACGATGGATCGACTGACACCGTCTTGCTGAGGAGCGCGCCCGCCGCCATCAGTGTGCTCCGCTCCTGGCAGATCGATGTGGGCTGCCACCGCGACCGTGACCTCGATTCGGCCGTCGTTCCGATCGCAGTGAGAGTCTCTCGATCCTGACCGAAGGTGATGTCCGGCAGATGGATGCCATTCAGATCCCAGATCCGGTCCATCGATCCCGGCAGCGAGCTCGACCGAGATGTCGCTGATGTGCTCAGCGTCCATCGTTGGGCGATGAGGTTCAGGTCGGTATAGCTGGCCATCCGCTCGACCATGAATTCGAATCTCGGTCTCGCCCACGGTGCGGATGACGGTGCTGCTGAACTCACCGCTACGCAGGTCGAGGGTGGTTTCAACATGGCTTGCGTCTCGAACCACCAATGAACGGCCGTCGATCGAAGCCGAAACATAGAGCGGGTTCGGCGCCGTGGTGAGCTCCCGCCAACGGCCGTCTGCGCAGTCGTAGGTGTCGCTGACCACGAGAGCCACGAAGTCCTCGGGACCTTGCTCGGGCGACGTGCCGCGGTATCCGAGGTATCCGTTGCCCACCATGAAGTTGGAACCGACAGCAACAGAACGGTCGGGATCCCACCCTGTTTCGATCAACCGCCAACCGTCGTCAGATACGGTCAGTGTGTCGCTGAATGCTGCGTTGTTGCTCATTGTCAGACACCTCACAGGTTCCGATCGTGCCCTCTGTTCAGCCCAGGCGACCTCGGCGGAGGGGCACTGATCCGGCCGTTGTTGCGTCCGAATTCACCAGCTTCCTCCGCCACCGCCCCCACCGCCTCCGCCGACCCCGCCGCCACCACCCGATGAGGATGAGGGGGCAGTGGATGCCGAACTCGTTGCCCGTGACACCGATGGACCGATGCTGGCGAGATGGAAATGGTGGACCGGGACGTGTTGGAACCGGGGATCCGTACGCAGAGCTGCGATGATTTCCTTCCACTTGTCGTCAAGGCCGAATGCGATCGCCCAAGCCGTATAGCCAGCAAAGCGATCGGGTTCGATCATGTTGAGGGCACTCTCGGGCTCGAGTTCGCTCAGGAAACGCCGCAGCGCTTCCACCTCGATCCACTTCGACGTGCCTTCCGGTGTCCGAACCCGCAGCTCCGACGATCGAAGGACCAAGGTGAGTCCGGCACCGAAGAGCCCCGCGGCAGCGATCAGGAGCGGAAGCCACAGCACAGACCACCTCATGGCGATACCGCTGGTCACCGCTATCGCGATCGCGCTCACTACAACTACGAAGGACCCGCCTGCGAGAGCCGTGATACGTCGGCGATCACCGGATACATCCCAGAATCCACTGCGTTCCTTCCATTGCTCGAGGTCCCGTTCCAGACCGCTCCAGGAACTGGCGAAACCGGGGTCGTACTCACCGAGGATCACCTCGTCGCCCCGTTTGAAAAGTGATTCGATTCGCCGGGCACTGGTGGGCCGGGGAGCCGCCGCACCGCGGCGGAGGATCAGCTCTTCGTTCCCGAGATCCTCGAGTTCCACCTCACCGAGTTCTGCGGCCTCCAACAACCATGCCACTTGATGTGCGGGGGTGACTCGTTCGGAGATGATGATCCCACCTTGGGATGCGGAGATGCCTCGGGGCGGATCGAGAGACGGGTAGATCAAGCGAGCCATTTCCGACTCGTCTGCCAGTCGCACGCTGTCGATCGCCCCTACGTCGTCGATGTACCCCAGCGTGGTGGCGGTGGTGTCGCGGATTTGCTCACGGCCTCGTTCCCGGACCAGACGACCCACTCCCGGGCTGGCTGCAAGTGCTGCACCCCAGGCGATTGCGACTGCGATTATCAGTGGCATACCCGAGCTGAGCTCTCGAGATGGCGGTGGGCTCGGAGCGACCGGAGAATCGGCGAGTGCGTTGCCGATATCGGCGGACACGGTGACCCCTTCGCCTCGGGCCAGACGGCCGGTCTGCACAACCAGATGGCCAGGTTCGACTTCGTCGGCGTCGCAGCCGCCGAAACTTCCGAATCGCCCCTTGTCGCAGCGAACGTCGAGCAATTCACGGGAGGAGATGATGTGTATCTCCGCTCTGGAGATCGACACGTTCCACTCGGTTCCGACGGCGTTCCATGAGAACCTGTTGCCAGTGAGGAGGGTGTCAAGTGAGTACTCGAGCAGGTAGCGATGGCGTCCTCGAATGGTCTGGTCAGGATCTCCGATTCTCACGGTTGGGGCGGAGCCGAAACCAATCTGAACCTGATCGGGTGCGGTTGCCGACGAAACCACCACGCCCTTTTCCGGGTCGAGATCGGGAACACTTCGGAGGATGCCGCGGCGTGCTGACTGTCCGAAGTCGTAGTCGATCGCCTCGGTGACAACAGCGTCGCGGTCTGTCTGAGTGATCTCGACGGCTGTCCAGTAGTTCGTGATCCGTTCACCGTCGAGGATCCTGGCTCCGACGAAGGCCGCAATCGGAGCGATCAGGGACAGGACGGCGATCCCGATCGTGCTGAGTTTGCGGCGCCGAGTTCTCACTGTGTCCGACTGTAGGACATTCGGATCGATTCTGTGGCAGGAACGGAGCGCCACCGAAGACCCCTTGAAGGTCGGATTGCGGGCCGATTGACAAGCCCAGCGCCGGCCGACTTACATTCGGTGTGGGTCCATCGGGGCCCGACAACAGGCCGCAAACAAAAGGGCAAAGATGACCGTCACCGAGATCAGCACTCCGACCACCGTTCTGACTGGATGGCTCGACGCATTTGGAGCTGCGCTGGAGGCGGGCGACATCGACGCAGCGGTCGATTTGTTCGGTTCGGAAAGCTATTGGCGTGATCTCGTGTCGTTCACCTGGAATCTCAAAACCGTCGAAGGACAAGACGGCGTCCGTGACTTGCTCGAGCACACGCTCGCCGATGTTGCACCGTCGAGCTTCACGATCGCCGGTGACGCCAACGAAGCCGACGGGGTCGTAGATGGCTGGTTCGACTTCGAGACCGGAGTTGGTCGAGGGCACGGTCAGGTCCGACTGGTCGACGGCAAGTGTTTCACGATCCTCACAACGTTGGTGGAGCTGAAGGGATTCGAGGAACGGGTCGGTGAGAATCGGCCCCGAGGTGTCGAGCACGGCATCGTGCCAGGTCGTAAGTCCTGGTTGGAACTTCGTCAGGAAGAAGAGGCACGACTCGGTTACGACGAACAGCCGTATGTGCTGATCCTCGGGGGTGGCCAGGGTGGAATCGCGCTCGGGGCTCGCCTTCGCCGGCTCGGCGTTCCCACGATCATCATCGAGCGGAACCCGCGGGCGGGGGACTCGTGGCGCAACCGCTACAAGTCCCTGTGTCTCCATGACCCGGTGTGGTACGACCATCTCCCGTACCTCAAGTTTCCCGAGGATTGGCCGGTCTTCGCACCCAAGGACAAGATCGGCGACTGGTTGGAGATGTACGCCAAGGTGATGGAGCTGAACTACTGGGGTTCGGCGGTGTGTACCGGTGCCTCCTTCGACGAGGAGACCAAAGAGTGGAGCGTCGACATCCAGCACAAGAAAGCTGACCACTCGGTTGAGCTGGTGACGTTGCGACCCAAACAGTTGGTTTTCGCAACCGGCATGAGTGGCCTACCCCACGTCCCGGAGATCCCCGGAGCCGACGCATTCGAGGGTGATATCCATCATTCGTCGGCCCATCGCGACAGCGAGCAGTACAAGGGGAAGAAGTGTGTCGTGCTCGGCTCGAACAACTCCGCCCACGACATCTGCGCTGCCCTGTGGGAGAACGGAGCCGATGTCACGATGATCCAGCGATCCTCCACCCACATCGCCAGGTCCGACAGCCTCATGGATCTTGCGCTGGGTGATCTCTACTCCGAACGGGCGCTGGCCGATGGGGTCACCACCGAGATCGCCGATCTGATCTTCGCCTCCATTCCGTACCGGATCATGCACCAGTTCCAGATTCCGGTGTACGCCGAAATGAAGGAGCGTGATGCGGAGTTCTACCAGCGCCTCGAGGACGCTGGCTTCCTGCTCGATTGGGGTGACGACGAGTCGGGCCTCTTCATGAAGTACCTTCGCCGTGGCTCGGGCTACTACATCGACGTGGGTGCGTCGGAACTCATCGCCAACGGAAGCGTGAAGCTGCGCAGCGGTGTGAACATCGCCGAGATCAAACCTCACTCGGTTGTGCTGAGCGATGGAACCGAACTCGAAGCTGACCTGATCGTCCTTGCCACCGGGTTCGGGTCGATGAACGGTTTCGTGGGCAGGATCGTGGATCAGGCGACCGCCGACAAGGTCGGCAAGGTTTGGGGACTCGGATCGGACACCACCAAGGATCCCGGTCCGTGGGAGGGCGAGCAACGCAACATGTGGAAACCCACCCAGCAGGAGAACCTGTGGTTCCACGGCGGCAACCTCCACCAGTCGCGCCACTATTCCCAGTTCTTGGCGCTGCAGCTCAAGGCTCGCTACGAGGGGATCCCGACCCCGGTCTACGAACTGCAGGAAGTCCACCACACGAGCTAGGTGCGTACGGCTGGAGCCGGCCCTCTTCGGCTACAGGGCGCACGATCAACTCTGTCCGGGTTGAGTTGACATTCCCACCACGGCGTTCGACTCAGCGGGGCGGAAGCGCCGGGCTGAGAACCGCTTCGAGCGCTTCGACAACCTGACTCACCTCGTGGGGCGAGTTGTAGTGAACCAAACTCAGCCGCACCACACCGGCATCGGCGGGTTGCCTCATTGCCTCGACGAGACGTCGAGCATAGAAATGTCCTGAGCTCGCCATCACACGGTGGTCAGCAAGTTCTTCGGCTACCTCGTTGGGTGCTCGGTCCGGCACGAAGGCCACGGTGGGCACCCGAATGGTCGGGTCGGTTGGACCCATCACGCGAACGTCGCCCCGTTCGGTGAGATACCGCAGCAGTGGGGTCACGAGTTCGATCTCGTGTGCTCGCATCAGATCATGTACTCGACGAGCCCGCTCGGCTGGTTCGACCTCGTCTTTGAAATGGTGCGTATGCAGCAGGTCGATGTAGTCGGCGATGCCGTTGCAAGCGGCCACCTGGGCGTGATCCGGGCCGGCAGGAACGAGCCGCTTGTGAGGCTGGTCGTCGTTGAACCAATGGCTCTGGTTGGGAAGCGACTCGCCGATGTGGCGCCGGACCACCATGATTCCCTGATGGGGTCCGTAGGTCTTGTAAGACGAGAACAGATAGATGTCGGCGCCGAGCGCATCGATATCGGGTAGGCCGTGGGGCGCTGCGGATACTCCATCTGCCACAGCCACAGCCCCCACCCTGTGGGCAATCCCGGAGATCTCGGCAACCGGGTTGATGTGAGCCACGATGTTGGAGCAATGAGGGAAGGCAATGAGACGGGTGCGTTCGGAAACGAGGTTTCGAAGGTCGTCTGTATCGAGCACGCCGGTGTCGGGATCGACCTGCCATTCCTTGACTGTGATGCCGGTTGACTCGAGGCGCCGCCATACCCCCGAATTGGCCTCGTGATCCTGGTTCGTCACGACGATCTCGTCCCCCCCGGCCCAGATGGCCCGAAATGCCTGAGCGAGGACGTAGGTGTTCTGGGTGGTGGACGGGCCGATGTGTAGCTCGTCCTCTTCGACGTTCATCAGTGCGGCAAGGCGGGCGTGCGCCTCGTCCATTTGCCGGCCTCCGGCCATGGCGGCCGGATACGGTGCATAGGGCTGCACCTTGGTCTTGGTGTAGAAGTCGTGGAGTCGATCGATTGTCTGTTGGCACGCGTACGAGCCTCCGGCGTTCTCCATGAACGCCCACCCTTCGAGACTCGCCTCTGCGAATGCAGGAAACTGGCTTCTGATGAACGGAAGGTCGAGTTGAGGCACACCGTCAGGCTAGGCCCAGTGCGATACGGCATCTAGCGCTGCTACGGGGATCGAAGTTGATGCCCTGCCATCAGCGTAGAGCGATGGTCATGGCGTGATCTAACGAATGCAAGAGGGCTGCCGATTGTGTGAGGTAGCGACGAGCATCGAATAGTGGCGTTCGTCAGCCCATGATCCACAATGATGTGCAGCGCGGATTCCCGAGGAGGAACCACAATGGCCCAGACCCCAGAGGAGCGGCGGCTCCGCAAACTGGATCGGCGAGATCGGCGGGAGCGTGAGCTCGAGCCGTTCCAGGTGGAACTGCTGAAGTTGCAGGATCACCTCGAAAAACACGGCAACAAGATGATCGTGCTGTTCGAGGGCCGCGACGCTGCCGGCAAAGGCGGCACGATCCGCCGGGTCACCCGCTACATGAACGAAAAGCACTACCGGGTCGTGGCGATGGGCCGACCGACCGACGAGCAGCGCACACAGTGGTACTTCCAGAAGTATGTAGGGCAGTTCCCCAGCGCGGGAGAAGTGGTGCTGTTCGATCGCAGTTGGTACAACCGGGCCATCGTCGAGCCTATCTTCGGGTTCTGTACGGTCGAAGAGCACAAGAACTTCTTGCGAGGAGTGGTCGGGTTCGAGAAAGATCTCGTTCGGCAGGGAACGATCCTGATCAAGTTGTACTTCTCGGTCACCAAGGAAGAACAGCAACGCAGATTCGAACGTCGACGCAATGATCCTCTACGGCAATGGAAGCTCAGCGAAATCGACGTTCAGGCCCAGGAACTGTGGGACGACTTCACGAGCCGCAAGTATGAGATGCTGACCAGGACCCATACCAACGAAACCCCGTGGACCATCATCCGGTCGGAGAACAAACACCTTGCACGACTGAATGCGATCCGCGTGATCCTCGACTCGGTCGACTACGAGGGCCGCGATCACGGCCTCGATTTCGTGCCCGACCCCAAGGTTGTGATTTCAGGCGCACATGAGGTTGAGCTGATCGAAGCCGAGCGCATCAGGAACGGCCTGTTCACGAAGTAGGCGCCCTTCGCCAGAGCTCGGTCAGCCGGCAAAGCGGTCGGTAGCACGGATGAGCATGTCGAGGTTGCCGGGTTCGTCGAATGAATGACCCCCATCGGCAGTGATGTGGAGTTCGGCCTCGGGCCATGCGAGATGTAGGTCCCATGCATTCTGCATCGGAGTGATCACGTCGTAGCGGCCGTGCACGATCACGCTCGGGATGTAGCGGATCCGATCGATTCGATCCAGAAGTTGTGTCTCGGAGTCGAACCAGCCACCGTTTCTGAAGAAGTGGCTCTCGATCCGCGCCAACGAGACGGCCAGATGTGGATCGGCGAACTGGTCGGCTAGATCGTCCCGGGGTAGCAGTGCCAGAGTCGCCCCTTCCCAGCTCGCCCATTTGGTTGCCGCCGCCTCCACTATCGACCGGTCCTCGTGGGTGAGACGGCGGTGATAGGCCTCGAGCAGATCTGCCTGTTCGGCCGCGGGGATGTGGTCTCTGTATGACTCGAACCGGTCCGGGAAAAGGGCGCTCGCTCCCTCTTGGTACAGCCATTCGATTTCCCATCTGCGAAGAAGAAAGATCCCCCGCAGGATCAGTTCGGTGACTCGTTCCGGGTGGGACTGGGCGTAGGCCAACGCCAGCGTGGAACCCCACGAACCACCGAGGACTTGCCACTGCTCAATCCCCAGATGCTCGCGGAGGCGTTCTACGTCAGCCACGAGATCCCAGGTGGTGTTGTTGGTCAGCTCGGCATGGGGAACGGACCGACCGCACCCCCGTTGATCAAAGACGACGATGCGGTATGCAGCCGGATCCCAGAGGCGTCGGTGGGTAGCGTTCGCCCCTGCTCCGGGACCCCCGTGAAGGAAGACCGCGGGTTTGCCATCGGGGTTGCCGCACTGTTCGTAGTACAGGGTGTGTATCTCATCGACTGCCAGCTCGTCGGTGTCATAGGGCTCGATCTCGGGATAGAACGTGCGTCGCTCGGTCATCGGCTCAGCATGGCACGGGCCACCGCCAGGATTGCCATCTTGAAGCCCAGCCGACTCTAGGAACCGTTTCCGAACTGGCGATCGTTGAGCCCGTAGAACGGGAACATCGATCGCCAGTTTGGCCGACCTGCCGACCATCAACTCGGGTTGTTAGCGTGGCGGGGTGGGGGAGTGGTTGGCGATACTCGGGACAGAATGGGTGGATGACCAGTGCTTCCTGCTCGCCCAGGTGGGTGATGCCGCCAAGGTCGATCGGGTTCCCGTGACCGGATTCCAGTTTGGCTACCGGGCGAGGCCCGACCTCGCCAAGGTGTGCCTCGGTCACCGACTCAACCGGGGCGATCAGGTCTGTTCTCGACCGGTGCAAGCTGGCGGTCGACTCTGTCGATCGTGTGCGATCGAATCGGCGTTGTTTGCCTCAGACCTCCATCATGCGCACACGCGACAACCGACCGGTGCGCTTTCCGAACACTTGAACCAACCAAACGTGCTCTATGTAGCGGGGTTCGGCGATGGGTCCACCAAGATCGGTACCAGCGTCGCCTCCCGGCTGCACACCAGGCTGATGGAACAGGGTGCCCGACTGGCACGGGTCGTGGCTAGCACCGGCGACGGAGTGAGAGTGAGGGTGCTGGAAGATCTGGTGACACAAACTCTTGAGATCGCACAAACCGTGTCGGCAGCGCGCAAGCTGAGAGGCCTGACCAACCCACGGCCGGGAACAGAACTGCAAGATCGGATCAACGGGCAGGCAACCCAGGTCCATCAGCTTCTGGATGGGGTCCAAGGATGGGAGCGGCTCCAAGAGTCGTGGTCAAATCCGGTGTTGAGCGAGGCAGAGTGGGATCCGGTGTTTCCCTACCCGCGCAACCTCGCTATGGGATCCCACAACCTCGTGGCCGACGGTGCGTGCGGCCGGATCGTGCTCCTCAGGCGGCCTGAAGAAGACGCCGATCGGTTTGTCGCCGACCTCAAACAGCTGTACGGAATCCGGCTGGAGCGAGGTTCGTTCGAGACGCCGACGCTCTCGGCTCAGCACTCGCTGTTCTGAGTACGGTCGGCGCACGTCAGTTGGCCGGACTCCAGTGTGCGTCCGGCGCGAGCTCGGCTGCGAGTTGTTGGAGCGTCGCCTCTACGGTCCGCATCAAACGGGTTGGCGTTCGGCCACGAGGGAACGCAGTGCTGAGAACCCGTTCGATCGTAGGGTTCACGATCTCGTTTGCTTGGACTTCGTTTCGTATTACCGGGCGCTGGACCCCGGCGTAGGACATGATCGAGAACGCTCGTCCTTCCCTGATCAACTCAACCAAGGCGTCTTGGGAGTCGACATCGATGGCGACTGTGGGTCGAAGGCCAATAGTCGCAAACGCTTGGTCGATCAGGTGGCGTAAGCCGGGTTGGATCCCGGGAAGCGCCAGAGGCAGCTCGGCAGCAGTTGCGAGATCGACGGGGCCGGTGGGTCTCGATCCCGGTGGCCCAACGAGATGGAGGGATTCGGTAGCAAGCGCTCGCACCTCGAGACCCTCGTGTCGATGCGCACTCGACACAACTCCAACGTCGGCATCTCCAGCCGAGAGCGCCAGTGGAATGTTGTTGGGGTGTGCTCCCATCAAGCGCAACTCGACATCGGGGTGTTCGGAGGCAAAACGATCGATTATCGGGAGAAACAGCATATGACCGGTGGTATCGGGCATTGCTACGCAAATTCGCCCGTGGAGGTTTCCGTCCAGCGATCGGATCTCTTCCTCGACGTCCTCGAGCTGTCGCAGGATTTCCGACGCCCGAAGTGCAAGCCGGGTTCCGGCCTCTGTTGGTGTAGCGCCGCTGCTGTCACGATTGAAGAGCTGAACGCCGAGTTCGCGCTCGATCTTGGCGAGCATACGACTGAGCGAAGGCTGGGACAACGCCAGGTGAACCGCAGCGTGGGAGATGTTCTGCAGCTCGGCCACGGCGACGATTGCGTGGAGTTGGCGGGGGGCGAGGTTCGATCCCGTCATGCGTTGAGCGTATACCTGTCATTCGCTCCATGTGAATAGCGGCATACTGGCCGCTCGCTTGCTACGGTTGTCCGAACGGACCCGTAGGGGGATCCGACCGAGGGGAATCGATGGTTGCAACTGTTCCAGATCGCGCCCAGGTGGTGATCGTCGGCGGTGGCATCATCGGCTGCTCGATTGCCTACCACCTCACCAGGCGAGGGGTTACCGACGTCGTTGTCATCGAGCAGGGACAGCTGACGGGCGGAACAACCTGGCACGCCGCTGGCCTTGTCAGCCAGCTGAAATCGTCGCACAGCCTCACCAAGCTGGCGGAGTATTCGGCTCGTCTGTTCGAAGACCTCGAGGGCGAGACCGGCCAGGCCACCGGTTACCGCACACCGGGATCGATCTCGGTTGCTTCGGACAACGAGCGGTGGGAGGAACTGCTGCGGGGAATGTCGATGGCCAAGACTGTCGGAATCGAGATCCGTGAGCTCGAACTCGACGAGGCACAGGAGATGCAGCCGCTGCTCAACATCGACGACTTGGTGGGTGCGCTCTACATCCCCAGAGATGGTCAGACCTCACCCGTGGACACCACGATGGCTCTGGCAAAAGGAGCAAAGGCCAAGGGCGCCCGAATCGTCGAGGGTGTGGCCGTTACCGACCTCACCAAAGACGCTGACCGCATCACCGGTGTCAACACCGAACAGGGTCACATCGAGGCTGAAACGGTGGTGCTCGCCGGCGGCATGTGGACAAGGCAACTGGCCGACACCGCCGGAATACGCGTACCGCTGCAGGCCTGTGAGCATTTCTATCTCGTCACCGAGCCGATCGCCGAGGTGCACCCGAACATGCCCACCGTGCGCGACCCAACGAACTACACCTACTTCAAGCAGGAAACCGGCAAGATCATGGCCGGATTCTTCGAACCGCGGGGCAAGATCTGGAATCTCGACGGAATTCCTCGCGACTTCATGTTCGGCACCCTGCCAGAGGATTGGGACCACGTCGGTCCGATCTTCGAACGGGCAATACATCGGATGCCCAGGCTCGGCGAGGTTGGCATACAGCTGTTCTTCAATGGGCCCGAGGCATTCACCCCTGATGGGGTGTACTACCTGGGGGAGTCCAACGAAGTGGATGGCTGCTACGTGGCTGCCGGCTTCAACTCGGTCGGAATCCAGAGCGCCGGGGGAGCGGGATGGGTCCTCGCCGACTGGATCATCGATGGTCATCCTCCCAGTGACCTGTCCGCAGTCGACATCCGTCGCACGTTCCCTTTCCAGAACAAGCCCGAGTTTCTCGAGCAGCGAATCTCAGAGAGTCTTGGTTTGCTGTACGCCATGCACTGGCCGTTCCGGCAATACGAGAGTGCCCGAGACCAGCGGGTCTCGCCGTTGCACCAACGTTTCGCCGCGGCCGGCGCAGTGTTTGGTGAGGTGGCCGGATGGGAACGCCCCAACTGGATCGCCGCCGATGCCGACAATCCCACCTACGAGTACAGCTGGGGCAAGCAGAACTGGGTGGCGGCCAGCGGTCGAGAGTGTCACGCCGTTCGCCATGCGGTGGGGCTGTTCGATCAGACCTCATTCGCCAACTTCGAGGTCACCGGCCCCGACGCGATGAAGATGCTCAACTGGATGAGCTGCAATGAGGTGGATGTTCCCATCGGTAGGGCGGTGTACACCCAATGGCTCAACGACCGGGGCGGAATCGAAGCCGACCTTTCGGTCACCCGTCGCGGAGAGGACCACTATCTCGTTGTAACGGGCGCTGCCGTCGCCAACCGCGATTGGCACTGGCTGCGCCGCACGGCCCGTGACATCGACGTTCGGATCACCGATCGCAGCGATGAGATAGCGATGATCGGTCTCATGGGGCCCAACAGTCGAGCGGTTCTGAGCCAACTGACCGACCAGGATCTCACCAACGACGGTTTTCCATTCGGCACGTCGATGCACATGACGGTTGCCGGGATCGATGTGTTTGCGATTCGCATGACCTACGTGGGCGAACTCGGATGGGAGCTGTACATCGCCAACAACGATGCGGTTGCCCTTCACGATGCGCTCGTGGAAGCCGGGCAGGACTACGGTCTCGCACACGCCGGCTACCACGCCATGAACACGCTTCGCCTGGAATCGGGATATCGGCACTGGGGTCACGACATCACCGACGAAGACACACCCATTGAAGCTGGCCTCGGGTTCACCTGCGCCTATGGCAAAGTTGGTGGCTTCCGCGGCATGGAGGCCTTGCTCGCTCAGAAGGCCGAGCCGCTCCGAACCAAACGGTTGATCCAATTCCGCCTGGAGGACACCGAGCGGCTGTTGTACCACGATGAACCCATCATTCGAAACGGTGAGACCGTTGGCCGCACAACCGGTGGCATGTTCAGCTACGTGGAGGGCAAGGCCCTGGCGATGGGTTATGTGAACCATGCAGACGGCGTCACCAAGGATTGGCTCGACAGCGGACACTTCGAAATAGAGGTGGCCACGGTGCCTATCACAGCTACGCCATCAATCCGTTCGTTCTATGACCCGCGCAACGAGCGCGTGAAGGTCTAAACCCGCCAGTAGGAGCACCTCAGCAATGCAAGAAGAAGCGCAAGTTGTCATCATCGGTGCCGGTGCCATGGGCGCCGGCCTGTTCTATTACCTGGCGCACGAGGGCTGGACCGACACGCTGCTCATAGAAAAGGGCGAGCTGTCCTCGGGCTCCACGTGGCATGCTGCCGGGCTCATTCCGCACTTCATCGGCAGCCTCAACATGGCCAAGAACCACCAGGTGGCCGCCGATCTGTATCCGGCGCTGGAAGCCGAGACCGGAATGAGCGGCGGCTGGCATCCAACCGGAGCGATTCGCCTTGCTCTCACACAGGATCAGGTCGATTGGTTCAAGTACGTGCACGGGATCATGGAACTGGTGGGCAACGAGAGCTATTTGCTGGAACCCAAACAGATACTCGATCACTGGCCCTTCATGGACGTCTCCGACGTGAAGATGGGCTTCCACACCCCCAGCGATGGGTGGGCCGACCCGTCGATGTCATCGGCAGCAATGGTTGCCGGCGGCCGCCAGCTCGGTGCGAAGGTGCACAAGCACACCCTCGTCACCGCTACCAACCAACTTCCCGACGGCCGCTGGGAAGTCATCACCGACAAGGGGCGAGTGGTGTGTGAGCACGTGGTCAATGCCGCCGGTTGCTACGCACCGCAGGTCGGTGCCATGGCCGGCATCGATGTGCCGATCGTGTCGGTCATCCACCAGTATCTGATCACTGAACCTATGAAGGAGATCACCGATCTCGGCACCTTCCAACCGCCGATCGTTCGCGACCCTCGCGCCTCGGCGTACTACCGGCGCGAGATCAACAGTCTGTTGGTCGGCCCTTACGAACGCGAGAACGCCCAGACCTATGGCATCGACGGAATCGATTGGGACAAACACTTCTATCTCACTCCTCCCGATCTCGATCAGCTCATGCCGTGGCTGATCGAGGCCGGCAACCGGATACCTGCGTTCCAGGAGGCTGGGATCAAGACTGTGATCTCGGGGCCGATCACCCACACTCCCGACAGCGGCTTCCTCATGGGGCCCGCTCCGGGACACAACAACTACTGGCACTGTTCTGGCGCCTCCATCGGAGTAACCCAAGGCCCCGGAGCCGGCAAACACCTCGCCCAGTGGATGGTGCACGGGCAGACCGAAGTGAACGTGGCCGAGATGGATCCTCGCCGCTTCGGTGATCATGCGGGTCCGAAGGGTCGATATGCGATCGACAAGGCGATCGACGAGTTCCACGAAATGTACGCAACCCGAATGCCGGGCGAGCAACGGTTCGCCGGCCGCCCTCAGAAGGTGGACACGATCTATGACCGCTTGGATGCCAGGGGAGCCCAGTGGCAGGAGATCTTCGGTTGGGAACGTCCTCAGTATTTCGGTGAACCCGAAGCTCACAGTTTCCGGCGCTCCAACGCATTCGACATCGTTGCCGAGGAGGTCAGGGGCACCCGTGAGACAGCGGGCCTCGCCGATCTCTCCGCATTCGCCAAGTTCGAAGTCACCGGCAGAAGACGCTGGGAGCTTCCTCGAACGAATGGCTGCCAACAAGATGCCGGTGAAACCAGGGGGAATGCGACTCACCCACTTCCTCACCAGTCTCGGGGGAATCGAGGCGGAGATGACCATCACCAAACTTGCCGAGGATCGCTACTATCTCAACTCCGGCATCACCTCGGAGTTCCACGACCGTGATTGGCTGGTTCATCACATCGCTGAGGGTGAAGACGTCACCGTCACCGACGTCACCGAGGACAGAGGCATTCTGGCCGTCGCCGGGCCAAAGAGCCGAGAGATCCTCGCCGGCCTCACCGATGCCGACCTCACCAACGATGCATTCCGATGGCTCACCGGTCGGGAAATCACCCTGGCGGGCGTGCCGGTGATCGCTTTGCGAGTGAGCTACGTGGGCGAACTGGGTTGGGAGCTGCACTGTGCGATGGACCGGCTCCCAGAGCTGTACGACGCCGTTGTCGAGGTTGGCGAGCCGATGGGAATGGTTCACTACGGCGCATATGCGATGAATTGCATGCGGATCGAGAAGGCCTACAAGGCCATGGGCTCGGAACTCACAACGGAAATCACGCCGGTTGAAGCGGACCTCGGTCGGTTCGTCAACTACGACGTCGACTTCCAGGGCCGTGAGGCCGCTCAGAAACGTCTCGCCATGGGTGACGACATCGAGATGATTCTCGTCTACTGCTCGGTCGACGCCAGCGACAACGACCCGCGGGGCAACGAGCCGGTCTACTTCAACGGCGAGCGCATTGGGCTCACCACCTCAGGTACGTACGGCCATAGCGTCGGTACCAGCCTGGCATTCGCCTACGTCGACCCCGCATGCAAGGCACCGGGTACCGAGCTGGAGATCAAAATGATGGGGGAGATGCGCCCGGCAAGAATTCTGGCCGATGCGGCATACGACCCGGCCAACGAGAAGCCGCGAGCGTAGGGAAGTACGATGGCACGACGCTCAGGAGGACGGGCTGCACGAGTTGCACTTCGCGGGGCACCGCTGGCGAAGGAAGCACGGGCGGTCTGGCCAGGTATCGAGGGTGGCAAGTTCAAGCCGCTCTCCGACAAGGAATGTGGCGAAGTCTTCGAGGCTGCTCTCACCATGCTGGAGGACCTCGGCATGGGGCAAGCCACCCCCGAGTTCATCGAGATTGTCACAGCCGCCGGTGGCCGTATGGACGAGCACGGGCGCCTCCGGTTCCCGCGCGACCTCGTGCAGAGATGTATGGATCTCGCAGCCAAGGAGTTCACCCTCCACGGTTTCAACAGCGACGAGGGGGTCGAACTCGGCGGCAACAGGGTTCACTTCAGCACCGCCGGCGCCGCAGTGTTGGTGCTCGAGCACGAAACTGAGCGCTTTCGACACAGCACCATTCAAGACGTGTACGACAGTGCTCGCATCGGTGACACGCTCGACAACATTCACATGTTCGTTCGTATGGTGGTTGCCCGCGACATGGAACTCTCGCGTGACGTCGACATCAACACCGCCTACGCAACCATGATCGGGACATCGAAGCCTCAGGGAACCTCGATGTTCGAACCGGGCCATGTGCACGAGATCGTTGCCATGTACGACATGGCCCTCGGGGGAGAGGGGGAGTTTCGTAGGCGGCCCTTCGTCATGGCCAACAACACCTTCGTCGTGCCTCCGCTGCGGTTCGCCCACGACTCTGCGTTGTGTATGGCCGAGCAGGTCCGGGTGGGTATGCCAATCAACCTTCTGTCAGCCGGTCAGGCCGGGGCCACATCGCCCGCAGCCCTGGCCGGTTCGTTGGTGCAGGCCCTCGCAGAATGCCTAGCGGCCTTGACCTGTGTGAACCTGATCTCTCCCGGACATCCGTGCATCATGGGACTGTGGCCGTTCGTCTCGGACCTCCGCACCGGTGCGATGAGCGGAGGGAGTGGCGAGGAGGCGATTCTGAACGCCGCAGCGGCGCAGGTCTCCGGTGGTTATCTCGGGCTGCCCACCGGGGTGGCGGCCGGCATGGCCGATTCCAAGCTCCCGGACAATCAGGCAGGGCACGAAAAGGCGCTCGCCATTTCGCTTGCGGCCAACGCCGGCGCCAACATCGTGTACGAGTCGGCAGGGATGCTGGCGAGCCTCATGGCCTGTTCGCTCGAGGCGATGGTGATCGACAACGACATGCTCGGTGCCATCAACCGCACGGTGCGGGGTATCGACATCACCCCCGACAGCCTTTCGACCCAAGCCATGCGAGACGTGGTGTACGGCGCCGGACACTTCCTCGGCCATGATCAGACCCTGTCGATCATGCAGAGCGAATACACCTATCCACTTGTGGGTGATCGGAACAGCCCTGACGACTGGGTGGATGCCGGCGCCAAGAACGTGAAGGAAGTGGCCCACGACTATGTGATCCGCACCCTGGCCAACCACTGGCCCGATCACGTCCCGGCAGAGAACGACGCCAAGATCCGGGCGGCGTTCGACAACATCGCGTTGCAGCCCAAAGGCCATAGTTGACCTTCGTCATTGACCGGTGAAATGCGTTACCGCGGATCTGCTCGGTGGTGGAGGGTCCCGATCACAGTCACCAACTACTCTGACACCCACGGTTCGGCCTCGGCCGCCCCGCGTTGGATCGTGACGAACTGATTGGCGGCTACGGTGACCCACGGCCCGACCTCCCCGTCGGGCCAGCGGACCCTGACCTCGGTTCGGTCGGCATCACCAAGCCCGGCGTGGATCCAACCGGCCTGGCCGCCGGCGTGGCCCCCGCCAACCGTGATCTCACGGCTCCACAGGTTGTCGCCAACTCGGACATCCAGCCAGGATCCCACCGCATCAACATTGGGCGCAGGCTGCTCCAACCGAAGCTGGATCCAGTTGCCTACGGCTTTGGACTGCTCTCCTTCGCCGAGGCCGGTATTGCGCCAAAGTGTCACGTTCTCGCGGCGGTGCACCACAACGAGGTCGAGCATGCCGTCGAGATTGAGATCGATCAGCGCAGCGCCACGCGATCTCGAGAAGCCGGCAATGCCGGCGGCGTCGGCACTCTCGGTGAATGTGCCGTCGCTCATGCCTAGAAGGAGGTTGTTGGGATCTTTCGCCGCAAAGTCGGGTTGAGCCTCGACATTCCCTTTGGAGATGAACAGGTCGACGAGGCCGTCGTTGTTGACGTCGGCGAATTCGGGATGCCAGGCCGTCGATGGCAGAACGTCACCCCCGGTGAAGGGTCGCTGCGCTGTCGCACCGCGGCGGAGGGCGATATCGCGGTAGCTCGGCTGATCCGGCCCGGCCGACAACGATTGGAGCTTGTTGTCCCCCTGGCTGGTGATCATGACCTCGGGAAGCCCATCACCGGTCAGGTCGCGACTTGCGATACCCATACCCCAAATCCGCAGGGGCCTCCACCCGTCGGCTTCGGTGTATTGCTGCGGGGAGTCGATCGGGCCTACCCGCCACAGCTGCTCCGCTCCGTCGGTGTAGTAGTGGCGGTCGTTCGCCATACGGAGGTCCGCCTCACCCGACCGGTTCCAGTCGCTGAAGAGGATGGACAGTGTGCAGTACCCGGGCGAGAGCGAAACTGGCGAGGCGTACCGGTCACCGTCTGGCGCCGGCCGAAGGAACGTGCTGTCGTCGCATACCGTCTGGTCGGGTACGAGGTAGTTCCCGAACGCCATCGTTGGCAAGGTGTTGGACCCCTCCCACATCGCTGAGAACGCGGTTGTCCAACTCTGATCGGCTTCGATCCCGAAGTGCTCGTTGGCGACCTCGAATCGACAGTTCCCGAGGCCGCGCAGAATGGCGTTGCGGCCAAGACGCAACACCGCCAGGTCTTTGTTTCCATCGCTATCGATGTCGATCGGATATGCGCCGGTCACCTCGGCCAGATCGGTGATTGGTGAAGCCAGCCGAGCAAATTGGAGCGCTCCTCCCGCCGGGCTCTCATTTCGATAGAGCGCCGCTGGTTCGCTCCCGCCGGCGAAGTACAAATCGAAGCGGCCGTCGTCATCGCAGTCGAACGCAGCGACGCCGCCGCCGACGAAGAATTCGAACTCGCCGTCATATGAGTGCTCGACGCCGGAGGTGATGGTCTCGTCCACGAAGAGCGGCGTTTCCGGGGTGGGCTGAGCCGTGGAACCCGAGCCTTCGCGCTCGGAAACCACCACAGCCACGACGCCGATCATGGCCAACGCTGCGGCGCCTCCCATGAACAAGAACCTGCGGCGCATGGATGGAGTTAACCACACAGAAAGCGGAACCGGATCGGCGCGCAAGGGACTGATGTCGATGCGGATAGTTTTGGAGCGATCATGGTTGGCTCGATATTCGCGTTGCGGCGGCTCACTGCGATGTTTGTTGCAGTGGTGACCGTGAGCTCGGTGCTAGTGGGGTGTTCGAGCCCAACGCCCGACTACCTCATCTCCGGATGCGAGCCAGAAGATCGCGGTGGCGTGTCCGTGGCGAGGGTGTGGGATGAGACCTTGCTCGGCATGATCCGCGAGGTGATCCCCGCACCCACCGTGCATGCTCGGAACCTGTTTCATACCTCGGCGGCGATGTGGGATGCGTGGGCAGCGTTCGATCCTGCTGCAGACGGCTATTTCGTGACCGAAGAGCTCTCTGCTGACGATGTGGCCGCGGCTCGCCAGGCGGCTATCAGCTTCAGCGCCTATCGGATCCTCGATTGGAGATACCGGACGGTCTCGGACTTGCCGACCGCCTCCGAAACGCTGGACTCGGTCATGTTGTCGCTCTGCTATCGCACAGACTTCGAGTCGACGGAGGGAGATTCACCGGCGGCACTCGGTAACCGCATCGCTCGCACAGTCATCGACTTCGGGGAGAACGATGGAGCCCTGGAAAACGAACGGTATGTCGACAACTCATACCGTCCCCGCAACGATCCGATGGTCGTTGCAAACCCTGGCACAGAGATGAGGGACCCGAACGCGTGGCAACCCCTCTCGCTCGGATTGCAGGTGGCCCAGAACGGTCTGCTGATTCCGGGCCAAGTGCAGTCGTTCATCGGCCCACACTGGGGGTTTGTCACGCCGTTTGCACTCGAACCGTCGACGACCGGCACTCCGATTGACCCGGGTCCGCCCCCACGCCTCGGTGATCCGACGACCGATGATGAGTTCAAAAGAGCTGCCGTCGAAGTGATTCGCTTGAGCTCGATGCTCGATCCAACCGATGGCGAGGTGCTTGATATCTCACCGAACCAGCAGGGCGGAAGTAGTTTGGGAAGCAACGACGGCAACGGCTACAACCCGAACCCAGTCACTGGTGAACCCTACGATCCGCAGGTTGTGCCTCGTGCGGACTTCGCACGGTCGCTAGCAGAGTACTGGGCCGATGGACCGACGTCGGAAACCCCGCCCGGGCACTGGAACCTGCTGGCGAACAACGTCAGCGAGACAGCGGGGTTCGAGCGGCGGATCGGTGGGGAGGGCCAAGAGGTCGATCCACTGGAGTGGGATGTCAAGACGTACTTCGCTCTGAACGGAGCGCTCCACGACGCTGCCATTGCTGCGTGGGGAGCCAAAGGTTTCTACGATTCGGTTCGTCCGATCTCGATGATTCGTTACATGGGCGGTAGGGGACAGTCGAGCGATCCTGGGGGAGTGGCGTTCGACCCGGAAGGTCTGCCCCTGGTCGACGGACTGATCGAGGTGGTGAGCGAAGCATCGAGCTTGCCGGGGAGCGCCATGAGTCTCTAGCCGGTCACCTCGGGGAAATCGCCATCATGGCGTGGCGCGGGGCACCCGCCGACCCGACGACCGAGACAAGCGGGGTCGGTTGGATCCGTGCAGTCGACTGGGTGCCCTATCAGAGACCGAACTTCGTGAGCCCGTCATTTGCCGGGTATGTCTCGGGCCACAGCGCCTTCAGTCGAGCAGCTGCGGTGGTTCTGGAGTCGATGACCGGCAGTGCGTACTTCCCCGGAGGAATCTCCGGAACCACCGTTTCCGCCGGTGACCTGGTGCATGAGCAAGGGCCGACAACCGATCTCAGGCTTGAATGGGCCACGTACTACGACGCCTCTGATCAGGCTGGTGTCTCTCGCCTTTACGGCGGAATTCACATCTCGGCCGATGACCTGATCGGGCGCGAGATCGGCCACGAATGCGGTCGTGGAGCGTGGGTCTTGGCCAACCGCTATTTCGACGGATCGGCCCGTCCGTGAACTCCGTGTCGGAAACGTGCCGTTTTACCGGGTTGCGGGACAAAACGCGATTTCCGTGATTACAGTCTCGTTGGTCGCTGGCGAATGCCCGCAGACAGAGGAGAAAACTGTAAATGAGATTTCAAAAAGCGAGCGCAGTCATTGTTGCCGCCGGACTGATATTCAGTGCGTGCGGTAGTGACGAAGCAGCCGATGATTCGGCTGCGTCAACAGACGGTGGTGGCGACGATTGCGTCGTCGGCGTCTCTTGGAACAACTATCAAGAAGAGCGCTGGGCCAAGTGGGATGAACCCGCACTCAAGGACGCTATCGAAGCCGGCGGTGGCAGCTATATCTCCAACGACGCCAAATCGTCGGCCGAAACCCAGGCCAGCAACCTGGAGAACTTGATCTCCCAGGGGGCCAATGTCCTCGTGGTTCTCGCCCAGGATGGAACCGCCATCAAGCCGGCGGTCGCCAGTGCGATCGAGCAGGGCGTGCCCGTCATCGCCTATGACCGACTGATCGAAGATCCCGGCGCCCTCTACCTGACCTTCGACAACATCGAAGTCGGCCGCATCGAGGCTCGCGCCATCTTCGATCTTGTGCCAACGGGTAACTACGTGATCATCAAGGGCAACTCCGCCGACGCCAACGCAGACTTCCTACGCGAAGGATACGAAGACGTGATCGGTGAGGCAGTGGCCAGCGGTGACATCACCATCGTCGGTGAGACCTACACCGACAACTGGGATCCAGCCAATGCCCAGGCATCGATGGAGCAGTTCCTCACCGCCAACGACAACGACGTGCAGGCCGTTCTTTCCGAGAACGACGGCATGGCCGGTGGCGTGATAGCCGCACTCGACGCCCAGGGTCTCGCCGGGGAAATCCCGGTATCAGGCCAGGACGCCGAGCAGTCTGCTCTGAACCGTGTCGCCCTCGGAACCCAGACCCTCACCGTTTGGAAGGACGCCCGTGAACTCGGCACCGTAGCCGGTGAGGCGGCCATCGCTCTCTGTGCCAACACCGACGTAACCGCTGTTCCGGGAACCGCCATCTTCACCACACCCGATGGAGTCGACATGACCTCGAACCTTCTGGCTCCCCAGCCGATCGATCAGGACAACCTGAATCTCGTGATCGACGCCGGTTGGATCAGTCAAGATGACGCATGCGCCGGAGTGGAGGCTGGTTCGGTCGCAGCCTGCGGCTAGTCCACTAACAGTTTCAGGACTGTTTGTCCCCCGCCCCGCTTGGGGCGGGGGACGATGTGTTCTAGGGTCTCAACACGATGAACAGCAACGATCATGAGTGAAACAGCCGAGACGACCGTGCCCGGTCGAGGGGGACAGTCCGAAGCTGGGTCGAGTCGCACCGACTGGCGCAGCCTGATATCCCATTCAGATATCGACACCCGTCTGCTCGGAATGGTCGCAGCCCTTTCAGTCATCTGGATCGGGTTCCACCTGATGTCAGACGGCAAGTTCATCACCTCGCGCAACCTTTGGAACCTCTCGGTTCAGAGCACGTCGATTGCGATCATGGCGACCGGCATGGTGCTCGTGATCGTCACCCGCAACATCGACCTATCGGTCGGTTCGCTGCTCGGGTTCCTCGGTTACACGATGGCTCTGGTGCAGACCGACGGCATGATTTCGGCCTTCGGCGCCAACCTCAGCATCGGTAGCCTGGCCGACAGCCGGTGGTCCACGTGGCTGGTGGCCCTCGCAGTCGGTCTGGTCCTGGGGGCGGTAATTGGTGGCCTTCAGGGATACCTCGTTGCCTACGTAGGCGTGCCCTCGTTTATCGTGACCCTCGGCGGCTTTCTGGCCTGGCGGGGCATGATCTTTCGCACCGGCGGCAAACAAGGGCAAACTCTGGCTCCTCTCGATGACACCTTCCGTTACCTCGGTGGGGCCCCTGACCGTTCGCTCGGCGCAGCAAGAAGCTGGATCATCATCCTGCTGGCCTGTCTCGCAATAGTGTTCAGCATGACAATGGCTCGCCGACGCCGCAGTCAACATGATCTGGCAGTACGACCCCTTTGGTTCGATGGGCTGCTGGCCTCCTTGGGCTGTGGCATTGTGGCAATCGGTGTCTGGTCGATCGCTATCCGCTACGACTCCCCGGTGACCGGTGACCCGGTCGGGATCGCCTATCCGGTTCTTATTCTGATCGGCGTCACCGTGTTGATGACCTATCTTGCCCGACGGCGCCGCTTCGGACGGTATGTGTTCGCCTACGGCGGTAATCCCGAAGCGGCAGAACTTGGTGGCATCAACACCCGGCGTACTATCGCCTACACCTTTGGTCTGATGGGCATGCTCTGCGCGGTCAGCGCGGCCATCCAAACCGCTCGCCTCAATTCATCGACCACCAACCTCGGCATTCAGAACGAACTCGACGTCATCGCGGCAGCCGTGATCGGCGGCACCTCGTTCTCCGGAGGCATCGGCACGATCCCGGGGGCGGTACTGGGGGCGGTCGTCATGCAATCGCTGCGGTCCGGTATGTCGCTGCTCAACATCGACTCACCGTCGCAGGACATTGTTGTTGCAGTGGTGCTGGTCACGGCAGTGGCTATCGATGCCCTTCTACGGCAGAGTCGTCGTGTTGCGGTCTTTGCGGCGCTGGCTGTCGGTGTCGTTCTTGCGGTGATCCTCATCCAAACCGGCCGTCCGTAGTTGGAAGTGACACACCTATGACCGAAACATCCACACCCACCGGCACCCCGAGCGCTGCTGGTGGAATACCTTTGTGTGAGTTGCGCGACATCAAGGTCGCGTTCGGCGGTCTTCACGCCGTTGATGGGGTCACGGTCGACCTCTACCCGGGCGAGGTCGTTGCCATTGTCGGAGGAAATGGTGCCGGCAAGTCAACGTTGGTCCACACCCTCTCGGGTGCGCACGCTGCTGACTCTGGCCAGATCGTCATCAGTGGTCAGCCGGTTGTGATTCACAACCCTCGTGATGCTCGTCATCACGGAGTCGAGGTGATTTACCAAAAATTGGCCCTTGCCGACAACGTCGATGCTGCTTCGAATGTTTTCCTGGGACGTGAATTGCTCACCAGAACCGGTGCGCTCGACGACGAAGCCATGACCTCCGCTACCCAGAAAGTCATGCAGCGCTTGAATCCACGATTCAAGAACCTGAAGACGGCGGTTCAGTCACTCTCTGGTGGACAGCGGCAATCGGTTGCGATCGCCCGGGCCGTCCACTTCAATGCCCAGATCTTGATCATGGACGAGCCAACTGCGGCGCTCGGCCCCGCCGAAACCGAACAAGTTCGAGAACTGATCGGTCAGCTGAAAGCCGAAGGCATCGGGATCTTCCTCATCAGTCACGACATACATGACGTTTTTGACTTGGCCGATCGAATCAGCGTGATGCTGCAAGGCAAACTTGTGGGAACGGTCAACAAACACGACGTCACCAAGGACGAGGTCCTGGCGATGATCATCGCCGGAAAGCAGCCCGGGGAGCGGCTCTGACCCAAACCAGCCGGCGAGCCGGTGGGGGTCCTTCTGCGACGGTCCGGGGAGTCGCTTCCGGCTTCTACGGACGTCCTGAACGTTCCGCAAACGAAGAAGAGCAGCGAACTTCTAGCCTTCCGCAGCCACTTTGATTGCCTGATTCTCCGCCTCGAGCGATGTCTCAGCCTTCGATTTCATGGCCCGCTCGACCAAGCTTGATCCGAGGCCGGTGACCTCGAGGCTCAGCAGACTGTCGCACCCTTTCTTGTTCTGTTTGAGGCGATGGGTGGCGGTGAGAGTGGCCAAACCGAGTTTTCGTTTCCAGGAGAAGACAAACCGTTTCGGATCGACCTCGGTGACGGTCCATACCGCCGCCATCAGATCGGGTTGCCACAACTTGAACTGATCACCGACCGCCAGTTCTCCGGGCGTGAGCCGCCCGACCCGTTCGATTGTTGGCGTCACCTCCGGCAGTTGATCGATGTCGGTGGTGATCTCCCACACCTTCTTGATGGGTGCGTTGATCTTGATCGTGTGAGAGATGGTCACGGTCCCAATCCTATGGAGGCCAGTCCACCCGGGGCCAAGCTCCAGCAGGCAATTCCGGTTCACAGGTCCCTACGATGGGCTCCATGGCACTCGTCGACGACCCCCAAGTCACTTCCGAACCGTCAGACTCGGTCGCATCAATTGTGCGCTCGGTCCGCGCCAGTTTCGACGCCGGCACCACGCAGTCACTCGACTGGCGAGAGACCCAACTCGACGGCCTGATCCGCTTCGTCGACGATCACACCGACGACCTGATCGCGGCGTTGAACGTGGACCTCGGTCGCCCGGCGGTCGAGGCGTGGGTCGGCGATATCGGCCCGTCGTTGGCCGAGGGCAAGTACATCAAGAAGAACTTCAGGAAGTGGGCCAAGCCGAGAAAGACCAAGATCCCGCTGGCCGCTCAGCCTGGAAAGGCTGAGCTCGTTCCCGAACCGCTGGGCGTGGCGCTGATCATCGCCCCCTGGAACTACCCGGTCAACCTCATGCTTCTACCGATCATGGCCGCCTTTGCGGCCGGCAATGCGGTGGTGGCCAAACCGTCGGAGCTGTCGCCGGCAACGTCGGAGCTGATCGCCCGAAACCTGCCCCCGTACCTCGACGACGATGCATTCGCAATCGTGGAGGGCGGGCCTGAGGTGGCGACTGCACTGTTGCAGGAGCGATTCGATCACATCTTCTTCACCGGTTCGACCCACGTTGGCCGGATCGTGATGGAGGCAGCAGCCAAGAATCTCACACCGGTGACCCTGGAGCTCGGTGGCAAATCGCCGTGCTACGTCGCCGATGACGTGGATGTCCAAGTCGCCGCCAATCGGATCGCCTGGGGCAAGGGTGTCAACGCCGGGCAGACCTGTATCGCTCCGGACTACGTGCTCGTATCCGAGGATCGAAGGGATGCACTAGTGGCCGCGATCGGGGCCGCTTGGAACCGGTTCTATGGAGAAGACCACTCATCGACATCGGACTTCGGACGCATCGTAAGCGACCGCCATCAGCAACGACTGGTCGGCCTGCTCGAGGGCCAGAACGTTGCCTTCGGCGGCGAGCACGAGCGTGAGACGAGGTATCTGGCGCCAACGATCGTTGTGGACCCGGACCTCGAGTCGGATCTGATGACAGAGGAGATCTTCGGTCCGATCCTGCCGGTGGTCACGGTGGCTGACGCCGAGGAGGCGATTCACTTCATCAACGCCAGACCCAAGCCCCTCGCGCTGTATGTGTTCAGCGATGATGACGACCTGGTGCAGCGAATGCTCGACCGGACAAGTTCGGGAGGGGCCTGCGTCAACCACACGCTGTATCACTTCTCACCGCCCGAACTCTCTTTCGGTGGTGTGGGTCCTTCGGGGATCGGGATCTATCACGGTCAGAGCGGATTCGATACCTTCTCCAACCTCAGGGGTGTACTCCGCAAGTCGAGCCGGTTGGAGCACAGCCTGGGATACCCGCCGTACAGTTCGCTCAAGGAGCGGATCGTTCGTCGCCTGCTCTGAACCTGGCTCCCAGGTTCCCAAGGTGACTTGGCGGGACGTGTCGGTCAGCGTCCGGCCGAGGGGCCGTAGGTTGACCTTGTCGAGCGTGGGAATCTGCCCGAGATGCACGTGATTCTCACCCGCAGGATGAATCGGGATCGCTAGCCGGTGTCAGTCCGACCTACATCGACGGCTGCGACTCATCATCTTCTCATGCTTGTCGCCGATTGTTGATGATGATCCGTCCGTCGTCTTCCCTGGTGTTCTTCCTGGTAATTGTTGCATCCCTGCTCCACGGGGGGTTTGCTGTCCCGCCGGCCGACGCCGACGGCGTCGAGCTCGTCTTCACTTCCGAACCCGGTTGTTTCGAAGCCGAGTGGTATTCGGTCGGGTTGAAGGGTGACGGGATGGGTTCGATCGACATCGCCCCGGGCCCGGGTCCGGTCGTCTTCGCCTCGCTCGCCTGGACCGGAACCAACGACACGACACCTGATGACGTGGCTCCCGGGGGTGACCGCGCCGACTCGACACTGATCTTGAACGGGGTGCCCGTGATTGGTCGACAACCCACGGGTGCAGCTGGATTCGCCGCCGCCGTCGGCACCACGTGGTACTCGTGGAGTGCGAGGATCGGGCCGGACACATTGGGGATCATCGACCGGGATACGACCCGACTCGACGTGTCTGGCTGGGATGGGGGACCGGGTCCTGATTTCCAAAGAAACGGCGCTCTGCTTTCGATCGTGTACGACACAAGCCCTTGCCTGGAGCCCAGAATCGTCCAAGAGTACGAGGGAGTCGACTACTTCTACGAAGGCTTCGGACAACCTCATTCCGATACCGTGTTCATCCCGGTCATGAACGCGGTCGAAGAGACCATACTCTCCCTACCGTTCGGTCTGGCTGGATCCCAGGTGGACTTCGTTGGTTGTCGGGGGATCGGCCTTTGGTACCTTGCCGGCTCCGGGACCGTACCGACCTACGGTGCCTTCGATCTGGTTGACAATTCCGGGGCCTCCGGCTTTGGAATCAATGAGGGAGTGGAGATCGTCAACGACCCCTTTCCCACCCATCGGGCACGTGTACCGCCAAGCTCAACCAGGCGCCACCCGACGTTTCCTATGAGGCAGGGCATCCTTATCCCGGCGGAGCCTCGACGGCTCCGTATCGGGCAGCATCGATACGTCCACCGCGTGGACCGTCTCCGAGGCCAGATATCGCATTGTCGATCATCGACGTGGTCATACCCCCCGGGAGTGATTGGATCGCATTCCAGTTCGAGTCCGAACCCGAAGAAGGTGGCGAATCCGGTGCGTGGGTAGCGTCTCAGACATTTCTGAGGCCGGTGGTCGGCGCGATCGGGGACCGGGTCTGGTCCGACAGCAACGAGAATTGCGTACAGGACACCGGCGAGCTGGGGATCGGCGGTGTTGCCGTGAATCTACTCGATGATGCCGGAACCACGATCGGGTCGACCACAACCGATGCCGACGGACTCTACGTTTTCCCGGGCCTGCTGGCGGGCAGCTACTCGGTCGAGTTCGACATCCCCGCCGGACTGGAACTGACCGAGCCAAACTGCGACGACGACATACGTGATTCCGACGCGGTCCTCGACGGCTCGGGTCGGGGGCGAACGGCAACGATCGTTCTGCCCGGGGGATCGTCGGACTTCTCCGTGGACGCCGGACTTGTCACCGCGGCTGCTCCGCCGCCACCAGTCGCCACCACCGTGGCGCCGCCGACCACCCTGGCGCCGCCGACCACCGTGTTCGACCCCGACGCACCGCCTGCGCTCCTGGCCAACACCGGGAGCACCTCGAGTACGCTGTTGCTCTACGCAGGACTCTTGATGACGATGGGCGCACTGTTCATGTCACGGTCCCGGTGGATTGCGGCCCGCAGTCGTCGCGCCTGATCCCTCTCATCATTGGAGATGACAGGGTGGCGGCAGGACACGCGGCGTAGTCGTTCTCGTTTCCGAACCAAGATCGTCGTCACCCATGATGATCGGGTACTCGACTACGGCGACCGCACGATACGCATCGTCGACGGTGCCCTCGAAGCGGCCGGCGCAGCAGCGGGTAGCTGACTCGATCCTTCGTCATGCTTGGAACTAGGGTCACCGGTGTCCATAGATCCGAACGCAGTGGTGGACAGCTCCACCGCCGACAGAGAAGGTATTCACTGGCCGCCGAACACCACATCGCCTCGACAACGACTGATTGGCTTCTCGAGGGGGACCCGTCGATTCGGTGGCAAACACTGCGGGATCTCCTCGACGCTCCACACCATGTCGTAGAGACCGAACGGGCCAGAGTGTCCACCACCGGCTGGGGCGCCCGTCTGCTGGAGTGTCAAGACCCCGACGGTAGATGGGCCGGAGGCCTCCATGGCCGAGGTCTCTACGGCCCGAAGTGGACCTCAACCACCTACACACTGCTGTTGCTGCGGCGGCTGGGGTTGAACCCACGGCACCCCAAGGCGCTGGCGGGGGTCAACCTGTTGTGGGATCGTGCCCGCTACTTCGACGGAGGGCTGACAGCGGAAGTCACGATCAACTCCCCAGAGGCATGCATCACATCGATGTACGTGACCCTCGCCCAATACTTCGGTCTCGACGATCCTCGAGTGGACACCGCGCTCGCATGGCTACTCGCCAATCAATTGCCCGACGGTGGCTGGAACTGCCAGGCGATCAGGTCCGGAGACACACATAGCTCCTTCCACACATCGATCTCAGCCCTCGAGGCCTTGGCCGAGGCCCACCGTGTTGAGCCCAACCGAACCGACCTCACTGGCGCGATAGCAGCCGGCACCGAGTTCTTCTTGAACCACCGCCTCTACCGGTCTCATCGGACCGGTGACGTCGTCAGCATCGCGTTCACCCGCCTGTCGTTTCCACCACGGTGGCACTATGACATCCTCAGAGGACTCGACCACTTCGCAGCGATCAATTCCCCGTGGGACGAGCGATATGCCGACGCACTCGAGGTCCTCGTCGGGCGTCAACGACGAGATCGCCGATGGCCGGTCCAACAGAAGTATCCCGGAAAGGTCTGGTTCGACATGGAAAAGACCGGTGGACCCAGCAGATGGAACACCCTCAGAGCGCTCCGAGTCCTGCGTTGGGCCAATCACCGCACCCGCTAGTTGTTCTCAGCGGTGAGGCCGCACCGCCCAAGCTGGCGATCGGAGCTCCCGCTCCACGGGCGTTTCGGTCGCCGGTTTGTGGGAGACCCCGCGTCTGGTCGTAGCGTCCTAGGCAGCAAGAAGAATCCCCTACCAACAGGAGCACAGCACCATGACCGTCCGGCAGAACCTCGAAGATCAATTCGACGAGGTACAGAATGGCTACCGCAAACTAGTCGACGAGATCGAGGAGCAGCTTCACGACATGGAGAAGCAGCTCAGCGATGCACTCGACGACGTGCAGGAACAGCTCCCTGACGACGCTGCGGAGATGTTGCAGCGGGTGCGGGACATGAACAGGTCCATGCGCAAGCGTCTGGGATCGGTGTCCGAACAGGCCCTCGACGCCACGAAGGAGGCCGTAGAGGCGCTCGGCGACGCTACCGAACGTCTCACGGGTCGCGCAAGGGCAAGGGCAAGGGCAAGAAGAAGATCGTCGCCAAGAAGACCGCTGCGGCGAAGAAGCCCGTGGCGAAGAAGCCTGCCGCGAAGAAGAAGCCGGTTGCGAAGAAGGCAGCTGCGAAGAAGAAGCCGGTTGCGAAGAAGGCAGCTGCAAAGAAGCCGGAGGCAAAGAAGGCAGCTGCGAAGAAGCCCAGCGCTGCGAGTGCGAGCTGGAATAAGGCCCGGCTCTACGAGGAGGCCACCCGCCTCGACATCGCCGGCCGGTCCGGCATGTCGAAGGCACAGCTGCTGAAGGCCATCAACGCCGCCTGAACCGTCGGGCCGGCAGAACTGGCGATCGAAGTGCTCGCTGGTCGGGCACTTCGATCGCCAGTTTCAGCGACGTGGTAGCGGGCAACACGGCTGCGTTGGATCTCGCCGATCAGGCGGCGAGATCGGCGGCGGCGCGTGCGGCTCGGAGTTTGGCCATTGCCGTTTCGCGGTCGAGCAGGCCGAGACCGCAGTCGGGGGCGACGACGAGGCGGTCTGTCCCGAGCACCGCGGCGACGTCGCTGAGCCGTCGGGCGATCTCGCCGGATGTCTCCACCTTGGAGCGAGCGATAGCGACGACCCCTAGTGCCACCTGGACCCGTTCGAATCGGCGAAACAGGTCAAGGTTGTTCGGTCGGTGGGCGTCTTCGATCGAGACGATGTCGATAGCTGTAGCGTCGACATGGGGCGCGAGTTGGGCGTATGCGGCCGGGTCGGCCTTGGGGTAGTTCTCGTTGTCGAGTCGGTCCGGGTAGCCACAGCACATATGCAGGGTCGTGGTCACGTGGTTGGGCATGCCGGCGAGGCACTGGTCGAGCAGGTCGAAACCGAACGCAGCGGCACGCTCGGGGTAGCGGGCAAACGCAGGCTCGTCGATCTGGATCTGAGTGCAGCCGCTGGCGACCAGGTCGAGCACTTCGTCGTTGATCGCGCGAGCAAGAGCCGCTCCCCAGCCTTTGTCGTCGCCGTAGAACGCATCGGCCGTTGAGTCCATCAGGGTGATCGGGCCGGGCAAGGTGATCTTGATAGGAACCGCAACGCCCTCGCTTGCGATCTCGTGGTCCCGGCGAAGAAAGTGGTCCCGAGCCGATATCGGGCCAACAAACGTCGGCACCTCGCCCCGCCACGAACCATTGCGGAGCAGCCGCTCTGTGAGCCGGTTGAAGTCGATGCCGTTGAGGTGCCGGCAGTGGTAGTGCAGGTAGTTCTCCCGCCGCATCTCCCCGTCTGTCGGGACATCGACGCCGCAGGCGATCTGATCGGCGACCGCATCCCGGGTGGCGGCATCGAGTTCGGCGACGACATCGGTCTGGTCGCGGCGCTTGCCCAATGCGTTCATGGCGAGCGTGGCATGCGGACCCATGGTCGACTCGCCGGCAAACCAGTCGACCACCGGCAAACCCTGTGGTTTGGGATAGGCGCCGAGCGTGGTCAGGGAGAGGCTCACGATCGGATTCTGAACAACTGGGGCTCGGCCTCGATCCCGTGGAGGACGATGGTGGCGAGCTTCGCGGTGATCACGGCTCTTGGGTTGGTGAGAGGACGACCACCGCAGTCTGGGTCGGGCGTCGCCCCGCGTAGCCGTCGAGGCCTTTGTCGATCTGGCGCCACCGTTCCCAGAGCCGCTCCCGCTCTTCGCCCTCAGCCACTCGGCCGGTTACCTTCATCGGGCCATCGACCGTTGTCAGTGTCGCTCGGGGTTGGTCTTGCAGGTTGAGCCACCACGCAGGCTCGGGTGCCCCCCATCCGTTCATGGCCATCGTGACCTGGTTCCCGTCGTCCTCGTAGTAGCCGATCATCACACTACGTTCGAGACCGCTGCGGCGTCCGATGGTGGTGAGCTGGGCGAGCCCGTACCGGCCGGGCCCGGGGGAACGGAGCCCAAACCGGCCATCGCTCCAGCGGTACAACGCGCGGTGGATCTTCCACGCCGAGCGAATGACCCACCGGGGTGGGAGGAACGGGGAATCCGGTTGTTTCTCAGGATCACGATCGGCAGACATGACAGCCACACTATGTGGTTCGGACCGCTCATACCGGGCTGCGCTGGCGGAGAGTCGTCCCTTTTGCGTGAGTGCGCTCGATGCGCAGGGTCGCCGTCGATGTGTAGCGAACGGATTCGTGTTCAGCCCGTGGTGGGCCCCGACTACGCTACCTTCACAGGGACGCGGTAGGGAACCACGGTCACTGGCCGACCGCTGTATGACGCAATGCGCTCCACCAGCCTGTCGTTCACCAGCCGAGCAGGGATTGCGACCGCTGTTGTGTCGGCGGTGATGTACTTCACAACGTCACTGCCAACCGACCCGTAGTGAGCTACGAGCCAAGGGACATCGCCGATTCGATCGCGGCATTCGGACCGAAGCCGCTTGAGAGAGATCGCCTCCGCTTCGCCAACTCCGAGTCCCTGTGATTCGGCGTATGCCTTGATGTTGCGCTCGACGCGATCGGTGACGACTACGAGCACGGTCGCCCTGCCGCCTCGGGCCACAGTTTCCTGGGCCAGGTCGAGGGTGGTATCCCCACCAGGAACGGGCTCGACAATCGTGAGTAGGTGCTCTTGCTTTGTCATTCATGTGTCTTTCAGCTTGAGACGGCCGACACGACGTCGCCGTTGTTTGGGTGTGGTTGGTTGCCATGCGACCAGGCGTTTTGATCGCCCTCGGCCGTCCATGGAATCGAGATGACGAGATCCCACAGGTATGCATCCGATAGTTCGGTTCCAGTGAGAAGAATTCGGTAGAAGATGGGCCCGAGTAGGCGATCGAGGATGACCTCGATGTCGCCGTCTGCGGCCCCTGGTTCGAGCACATCTCGGACGAGATCGGCTGCGATGGCACGCCGTCGCGACCAGAATTCAGCAAACCGTTGGGCCAAGTCGTCGTTCCGAGCGGCCTCGCCGACCATGCCGGCTACGAGTAGACCGAAGTCGGTGTCTCGGCAGAGGCGCACGATGTCCTTCAGGAATAGCAGGAGGTTGAGTCGTGGGTCGGGGTCGATCGGTGCCGGTCGCACGGCCTCGAGGGCGAGCGAGTTGATGAGGTCGATCGCCAACTGTTCTTTGCTCGACCACCGGCGATAAAGCGTGTCTTTGCCCACGTGGGCTAGCTTGGCGATCTCCTCCATCGAGGAGCCGGTGTACCCGTTCGATGCGAAGACGCTGCGCGCCGCGATCAGAATCGCCCGATCCCGGCTGGGATCGCGAGGTCGTCCACGGGTTCGCGTCATGTCTGCTACCATATACCAAACGCTAGCGTATGGCAATTGCTTTTCGCTTCCGATATTCCTACCCTCTTCCTCTCACCCCAGAATTCAGGAGGCCAGTCATGGCCGAATCAACAACATCGTTCGAAGCCGTGCCCACCGAACTGGCTCTGGCGGAGCCAACCACCCTCGTTCTGTTGGACCCCACCGTCGAGGACGGAGGATCTGCACTCGACCTGCTCGATGATCGCGACACTCACATCACGCTGGTGCTGTTGCTGTGGGACAAGTCGAGTTTCGCGATCCGTCGGTTCGCAGAGGCGGAGAACATCTCCGTATCGCAGGCGGCAGACATCTACCTCGATCAAGTGATCGCTCGTGTGCAGGGGCCTGATAGGAAGATCGAGCGTGCGGTCCTCAACGCCAGCAACGCCACACTCGAGCTCGCCATGCTCGAGCGCACATATCCGACGCGCCGCGTCCTCCGGCCGCAGTCGACGATGCAGGCGCCAACGGCCAACCTCGCTCGACTCACGATCCGGGACCAGATAGCGGCGAAGCTTGGTCCAACAATGGCGGCACTGCTGGTCAAGTCGGCGTTGTCGGGCAAAATCCCCGTTGCAGAGCTAGCCCGTCTGGAAGAACTCGGGACACTGTTGAACGTCAAGGAAGGCTCAAAGCTCATCGGGCACGACACCGACGGTCGGATGGCATGCGTAGTCGTCGATGGCGCTCTATCGGTCGAGCGCGGAACCGAGAAACTTGCCCAACTCGGCCCCGGCGAATTCGCCGGCGAGATCTCACTCCTCGCAGGCATGCGATACAACGCCGACGTGTTCGCCTCTGTCGATACCGTCGTCTTGATCTTCGACGAGATCCCGTTTTCCGCATTGCTCGAAGCCTGCCCGACGCTGGCGAGACACGTGATGCGAACATCAGTGCAGCGTCTCGTTGCCTGAGTCGCAGCGCAGCCGACATCACGTTGCTGCGTCGACGCTGGCGCCCGTTAGGTTTCGGCTTGGTGAGCCCAACAGGGCCGGGGGAGTCTGGTGGGCCGAAGTCGACGAACGCTCCCCATGGCCCACAGCGCTTTCAGCTCCCGGGATTTGATTCTCCCGCCTCGCCGCTCGTTCCACCTCACGGTGACCTCAGGGCTGTCAAACAGGTTGAAGAGCCAGGATGGGCCTTGGTCCTCGCGCTCGGACAGAGTTGATGATCTCGAGAGTCACCGGGCCAGGATCTTGTAGAGCTCGGATTTCGCAGTACGCAGTACTTCGACCGCGGCGGCCCGTTGTTCGTCGGTGCCGAATCGACCGATCTGCTTCGTTGCCGACATGATCTCGGCCACAAGCGGACGGAGACCTCCTCCGGGTCCGGTTTCGGCCTCACCCCACGGCACTGGGGCGTCGGGGTCTCGACGCGCCACCCACTCCCGACCGTCCTCGGTCAGCTCGTAGGTTCGCTTGCCTCCACCTTCGGCGTCGGGAGTCTGGTCGGTAGTCCCGGCGATCAGGCCCTTTTCTTCCAGGCGACCGAGCGCGGGATACATCGAGCCCGGACTAGGTCGCCACTGACCCCCGCTTCGCTCTTCGAGCTCGGAGATCAGTTCATAGCCGTGTAGCGGACTGCGTTCGGCGAGCACGAGTAGCACACCGTTGGCAACCGCTCCTCGTCTTGCTCGCTCCCGGCCCCGGCCAGGACCTCGACCAGCAGGGCCACGGCCGCCTGGGCCTCTACCGTGGCCACCCGGACCTTTGCGTCGTCGGCCACGCCCTCTCGGGTCCGGCCCTACGCCTTGGTATGGACTGCGGTCTTCGTAGGGGCCTTCTTCGTGATGATTGTGCGTACCCATCTGGGTACCTCCTTCTGATTTGGCCATCCAGTACGGGTAGCCATGCTGGATGTAACGATATATCGCGATGGTCTATTCCGACAACGTTGACCGGCGATGAAGATCCTTCTTTGGGCAGTAGCGAGACCGAGTGCCTCACGATCTCATGCTCTAGACCTTGAACAACCGAAGGTCCATCGGCGGGCTGATTCGGTGACCGGCGAGAACTGGCGATGGAAATGCTCGGCAGCCGGGCACTTCGATCGCCGGTTGGGGACTGGAGCACTGTGGGTCGCCGGCATCTCCAGGTTGCCATCGGCTCGCGAATCGGAGACGCTAGGTGCATGGCAGAAACTCGAGATGAAAGCGGACGGGCTCTATGTGCGACTGTCGCTCAAAGAGAAGCTGGGCGCCCTCGGCGGCGACCGGTTCGTGCCCCGCAGTTCCATCGAAACGGTGAGGTACCTCGACAACGCCCGCAACGCAGTACGCGGCCTGCGATTTCCCGGAACCGGTTTGCCCGGTGTCATCGCACTCGGATCGTGGCGCACACGATCGACCAACGACTTCGTGGCCGTCTATCGAAACAATCCTGGCTACGCCATCGATCTCACCGACGGCAACCGGATAGTGGTCTCGCACGAACCGGTGGCAGAACTCGACGCCTTCGCAGCGAACTGAAATCGGCAGTCGACTGGTTGAGTACTTCGACCTGTTCGAGCCGCTGCGAGACTAGCCGTACGTCCGCTCACCTAGCTCGTGTTGGAGTCCCACTGAAGGTGGGCGCGCCGGCGCCTCCTTGCGGCTGCGCTTGCTCCTTTGGACGAACTCCGCGTCCGTGTCTGCTGTTGGCCGGACCGACCGGGAGAGCCAGCCGCGTTCTTCTCGCCCCGCTTGGCCGATGAAGGACCACCAGCAGATGCCGGCTTGGATCCATTCTTGCCCGTTGGTCCACCTCGGCGGGGTCGGTTCGGCTTGCCTGCGTGCTTCTTCTTCGGCTTGTGAATGCGTTCCTGCTGCTGGGCCGGTTGGGCAGCCGGCTTCGGCTTTGAAGGTGCGGCGAGAGTTCTCGCATCGCCGGGGCATCGGGCTTGGTGACCGGTTCGTCGAGGCCTACCTGACGCTGCATCTTCCTGGCGTCTCGAACCTGGTCGGGGAGAAGCAATGACACAACGACCCCGCCCTCGCCGGCGCGGGCCGTGCGACCGGAGCGATGGATGTAGGTCTTGTGATCCTCTGGGGAGTCGTAGTGGACCACGGCAGCGACTCCGTCGACATGGATACCGCGGGCAGCGACGTCGGTTGCGACCAGCGCTTGGACCTCACCCTTTGCGAAGCTGGCGAGCGCACGGGTCCGTTGACCTTGGCTCCGACCTCCGTGGATGGCGGCAGCCTCCACACCGGCTCGACGTAGTTGTTTTGCCAGTCGGTCAGAGCCATGGCGGGTCCGGCAGAACACGATTGCCGGCCAGGCAGCGTTGACTGCATCCGCGGTGACGGGGACTCGGTCCGCCTTCTGGTCAACCGACCAGAACAGGTGGCTGGCCGCAGTGATGTCCGGGGTTTTCTCGCCGACCTCGTGGCGCACGGGATCGGACTGGTACTGCTGGGTCAGCCTCTTCACGTCGCCATCGAGGGTGGCGGAGAAGAGGACGGTCTGCCGGTCAGATGAGGTCTGGTCGAGCAATTTCCGAACTGCGGGCATGAAGCCCATGTCAGCCATGCGGTCTGCTTCGTCGAGGACGACGTGCTCCACTCGTTCGAGCGAAACGTCGCGCCGATCGATGAGGTCCTGCAGCCGGCCCGGGCAGGCCACGAGCACTTCCACTCCCGCTCGAAGCGAGTTCACCTGAGGGCCGTAGCCGACCCCGCCGTAGACGACGCCGATCCGAACCTTGCCGGCGAACGACTTGAGTTCTGTGTGGATCTGTTCGGCCAGTTCACGGGTGGGCGCCAGGATGAGGGCCGTCGGCCGTTTGGGCTGGGCTGGCACAGCGTTTGCGACTACAGGGATGCCGAATGCGATGGTCTTGCCGGAACCGGTTGGGGCCCGGCCCAGGACATCACGACCGGCCAGTGCATCAGCGATTGTGGCTGCCTGGATTTCGAACGGGGCGTCGATGCCGCGCTTGGAAAGTGCCGCGACTATGGGTTGGGGTACGCCCAACTGGGCGAAGGAAAGGGGATTGGACATGTGTTTCAATTTCTCGTTTGGGGCGGCTCAGCCGTCACCGAGAAAGTGAACCTCAGCCTGCGAACCCACGGCGACACGATGTCACCGAGCAGGTCCAACCGTAGGGGACAGGAGCGCAAATAGTGGGGATGTGACCAACGACATGAACCAGCAAGAGGTCAGGTAGACGACTCGATGCCTAGTGACACAGGCATGCGCACCAGTTTGTGCTTGACTCACCCGGGAGGCCGCTTCGGTCGATAGAGAGCAGGTGAGTGCCGATACGTCAACCCGGGTCAGACCGATGGTCGGCACACCCGAACTGCGGACGCTCGCCGTTGGGCACCTGATCATGGCGGCAGTCGCCGGCTTGACTCGATTCGTGCTGTGGTTGCGATACTTCCTCACCAACACTGCGCTCAGTGCGTTCCTCGATCCGAGCAGATTGAGATGCGTCGCGAGTGTTGGACAGCAACACTTCCGACGCATCTTCGAGGCCCAGCCGCCGTTCCAAAGGGCCAAAGCCCTGGGGGGAGCGCACCATCACGAATCAACGTTTCCGATTCAATCAACATTATTTCGGAAATATGGGTAGTTCCAGGTCAGGTCGAGGCAGGGACTTCGAGATTGATCGACGAACTGACGCGACGGGGAAACCGAGACCAGTCGTCACACTACGTTGGGATGAGAGCCGTCGTATGGCGTCGTTTGCGATCAAAGGCTGTCACCGGGCCGTGGCTGCGATGTGACTGTTGTCGATCTCGTTGGGATGGCCAAGGTTGGGGTTCCTCAGCTACACCAGATGTGGAAATGAGGTTGACCCGATGAAGCGCTCGTCCCCCAGTGTCGTTGGCCCGGTATCACGTGTTCTGGCTGAGCGACCCCCAATAGGTCCGTTGGATCGCCGCGGTCATGATGACCTCGTCCAGATTCAGACCAAGGAACTGTCATCGCCGAGGCGGCAGTACTCATTGGCAGCCCGAGCGCTGTTCGTCTCCATGGACCTGGTGTACGGCAAAGAACGCACCCTCGAGAAGTTCCGGGTCCTCGAAGTCGTGGCTCGAGTCCCGTATCAAGCTTGGGAGAGCGTCGCCTATGTTGCGCTGACCCACACCTCTCGGCGCACCGACTTCGCTCGGCGTATCTACGACCGGGCCAGAGCGGCGCGACTCGAGCAGGACAACGAACAATGGCACCTCCTCATTCTCGAGGAACTGACTGCCGCCCAACGTCGAACGTGGATTCGCGGTCGGCTGATCCCCCAAATCCTCGCGCTCGTCTACTACCAAGTGTCTTGGATCCTGTACGTGATTCGCCCCAAGTGGAGCTACGCACTCAACGCCGACTTCGAAGACCACGCTGCACATGAATATGCCCTTCTGGTGCGGGAGCACCCCGAGTGGGAGGATCAGGACTTCGCAAGCGATCTCGAAGGCGACTTTGGTTCCTATCGTTCGCTGGCGGACGTCTTCCGTCAGATCGGCTACGACGAACAACTCCATCGGGAAGAAAGTGAAGTCATGATGCGGGCACCTCGGTTCGACTGACGCATCGAATCTTGTCATGAGCTGGAAGGAGCTTCTGCCGACCAGCGCTTCTCCCCCATCTGTCCGGACCCCGGTTCGTCAAGAGACTGTCCTCGTCTCTGAGCGCCTGTACTTCGGGGACACTAGGTACTTTGGCGACGGCCGAATCGGTTGGGTGCCGGCGGTCCGTCCTTGAAGGCGAGCAACAGAATGAACGTAGCGATCGACAACGAAGGCTCGTGTCTAACCGGTGTCTGATCACACACTGCGGTACAGTCGCCGGAGCGTGGACGGTATGAGGCCCAGCCCATGACGACGCTCGAGCGATCGTCAAACGAGCCCACGAAACTGGGCACGTTCGGCGGCGTCTTCACACCCAGCCTGCTGACCATTCTGGGTTTGGTCCTATTCCTTCGCCTGGGCTTCGTCACGGGCAACGTCGGGCTTACCCAGATGCTGGCCATTCTGGTGTTGTCCACCTCTGTGTCACTGCTCACCACGATTTCGCTGGCGGCGATTGCCACCAACCTGAGGGTCGGGGGCGGCGGTGTGTACTTCCTCGTGTCCAGGACGCTCGGTCCCGCTGCGGGGGGCGCCATCGGACTGGTGCTGTACCTGGCGATGTCGGTCTCGGTGGCGTTCTACTCCATCGGGCTCGGTGAAGCGGTAGCTAGTGCGGCCGGCTGGGACAACCCGAATCTCCCCCAAGGCTTCGCCGCCGTCGTGATCGTTGGGCTCGTCGGCCTGGCCTGGGCGGGCGCCGACATCGCTACCCGGCTCCAGTACGTCGTCATGGTCCTTCTGACGATCGCGATCGCCGCCTACTTCATAGGAGTCACCCCAGATCTTTCGATGGACCTGTTCAGGGACAGCGTTGGCAAACCGGCTGCCGGTGGGTCGTTCTGGGTGGGCTTCGCCATCTTCTTCCCCGCTATCACCGGATTCACCCAGGGCGTTGCGATGTCGGGCGACCTGCGCACGCCAAGCAAGAGCATCACGACCGGCACCTTCGCAGCGATCGGGATCTCGACCGTCGTCTATCTGCTGGTCATCCTCACCATGGTCGCTGCAGTGCCACTCCAGGTGCTGCAGGACGACACCGCCATCATGCGCCAGCTCTCGTTGGCGCCTGGGCTGGTCGACCTCGGCGTCGTCGCCGCCACGCTGTCCTCGGCGATCGCATCGATCCTCGGTGCCCCGCGGGTTTTGCAGCGGCTCGCCGCCGACAGGGTGGTCAAGCCGCTCAACCCGTTTGCAGTCACTAGCCCGACCGGTGACAATCCACGTCGGGCTGTGCTGCTCACCGCCGGTATTGCGCTCACGACCGTGGCCCTCGGCGACCTCGACGTTGTTGCACCGGTCATCTCAATGTTCTTCCTCGCCAGCTACGGAATGATCAACTACGCCACCTACTCCGAGGCTCGGGCGGCTAGCACCTCGTTCCGGCCCAGGTTCCGCTTCTTCGATTGGCGCCTCAGCCTCCTCGGAACCCTCGCCTGTCTGGGCGCCATCATCGCCATCGATCCGCTGGCAGGCAGCCTGGCCGGCGTCGCCATCCTCGGTCTCTACCGCTATCTCGGCAACTCGGTGCAGCAGGTCCGGTGGGCTGACAGCACCCGAAGCTTCCACGCCTCCAAGGTGCGGGGGCATCTGCGAATGATGAGTTCCCAGACCGACGCTCGGCGGGACTGGCGACCGGTGACGGTGGCATTCGTCCCTCGGGATCCTGAGCGAAGGGCTCAGCTGCTGACCGTGAGTTCGTGGCTTGAAGGAGGTTCAGGGTTCACCACCGCTGCCAGGATCATTCCGGGCCGTGGCCCTGTGGCACGCAAGCACGCCGCCCGGGTGCGGGTTGAACTCCAGAATGAGATCGACGAAGCCGGCTTGGGGGTCTACGGGCGGGTCATCGTCGCCAACGACCTCGAGGCCGGCGTGTCGGCGATGTTGCAGGCCCACGGCTTGGGGCCGATCAGCCCGAACCTCGCCCTGTACAGCTGGTACGAGCTCGGCGACGCCGAACGTGCCAATTCACACGAGTACGAAACGATGGTCAGAACCGGAGTCAGGTTCGGCTCCCATGTCGGCATCGTCCACGCCCAGGGCCACGACGGCGGCGTGCCGGCCAAAGGCGAACGGCTCCGCATTTGTGTCTGGTGGTCCGACGACGCCAACGGCCAACTACTCACCCTGCTCGCATGGATGGCGACCAGAACGTCGGTGTGGTCAGGGGCAACGATCGAGGTTTGGATCGCCAGCGACGACGCCGCCAGCGGACAGCGGGACACCGAACGTATTGCCGGGCTGATCGATGACGCCAGGATCCCTGCCACGATCGTAGGCACCGCCGCGGCTGAGGAGTTCACCGAAAAGGCTGGTTCGGCTGCGCTGGTGTTGGCCCCGCTGCGGGTGCGGAATCAAGCGATGCTCGGACCAGGAGGGGTCTCGATCGACGACACGGTGGATCTATTGCCCACGGTCGTTTTCGTGCAACACGCAATCGAAACCCGGCTCGACGTACAGCCTGAGAACGCTGAGATGATCGCTCTCGACGATGCCCACGCTCGGGCGGCCAGGACCAGTGAGCGCGCCAACGCGCTCGATCGGGAAGCCAGCTCGCTGATGGTGAGCGCCGAGCTCGCTCGAATGAACTGCCGGGACGGCGATGCCGAGGGCGAGAGAGCGGTGAACGAAGCAGCCGCCGCAGCTGCGGCGGCCCAGCGCAGCTACCTCGACGCTCGAGCCCGCGCTGACGAAGCATGGCGGCTCGTGCGTGAGATGGATCCAAACGCACCTGCGGGCGAGATCGACCCGAAGGTCTGGCTCGAGAGCGAGCGCGCCCGCCGATCGAAACGGCAGAGATCGCACTCCCAATCCGACATGCTCTGAGCGTTCAACGACCCCGTCAGTGGACTGGCGCATCGCAACGAATCGGGTGTCGATTCCCTAGAACCCAGTTCCGGCCCAAGCGTTCTGCGGAGCGAAGTACTTCGGCGATGTACCGAATCGATTGGACGTCGGCGGTCCGTCCTTGAAGATCAGGAACAGGCTGATAGCCAGGCCCAGTACCGGAATGAACGTGAGCGGTACAGACCAAGCCGATCGGCCCAAATCGTGAAGTCGTCGCGCCGTGGCTGCGGACCAACCAACGATCATCCACATCGCGAAGGGCCCAAGCGCGACAAGGCCAAGGAGGGCAGCCGTATTCGAGATTGACATCAGGCCGATCTCGACGACTGCGGCCAGGCCGAAATAGATCGTTCCGAACAAGACGAATGAGCCGTACTCCATCCTTCTGGATCGGCCACTGAATTGTCGGAGTTTGGTGGTGAGGCACAGCCACACGTACTCCGACGGAGCACGATTCGCTCGCTCCCGACTGCGGTTCACGACCGGAGCCTATAGCGCAGTGTTCCCGGCTGGAGTGAGTGAAGTGGTGGCAGTAGTTGGTGCCCTGACCGAGCTCGCTCGAATGTCCGCACAGTGGCGGATTCCCTTAAGCCGGGTCGTGCAGGCGGTAGAGGTCAGGGCACCAGTTCTTCCGGGCCGCTCCTTCTGCCCCGTGGAGCGGCTCCTCTTGTGAGACGAGCATTCTCCGTTTTCCGCTCGCGATATAGAGCCAAAAGTCCCTACCCCACGGTCGATTGAACCTTCGTCTGCCGATGGCACATCGCAGCCGCACCGGTGTCCCCTGAATCCCGCCGGCGATCGCTCCCGAATTCGAACCGGGGAGCCCCACATTCGCCGTGATCAAACTGAACCGAGCGGTCCGATCGTCTGGTGGATCAAAGGAACGCCGGGACGGTAGGCGAGGTGATGATGGGTAGGTGCATCGAGAATCGTGGCGTGGCCGAGCTTGCCCGGGCTGAGGCTTCCGATATCGGCACGTTTCAGGGCAGCCGCTCCCCCACCCGTGACTGCCTGGATCGCCTCGTCGATTGTCATGTGCATCTCCCGCACCGCGATGGCGATACAGAACGAAATCGAGGTGGTATAGCTGGATCCGGGGTTGCAGTTGGAAGCAATCGCCACCGACACCCCGGCATCGAGCAGTCGACGGGCGTTCGGATACGGCTGGCGGGTGGAGAAGTCAGCGGCGGGCAGCAGCGTCGCCACCGTGTCACTCCCGGCGAGTGCTTCGATGTCTGCGTCGGTGAGATGGCTGCAGTGATCGACCGAGGCACAGCCGCACTCGACCGCCAACTGCACCCCGGGACCGGTGCCCAACTGGTTTCCGTGGAGCCGGAGACCGAGGCCGGCTGCCCGTCCAGCTTCGAGGACCTGCCGGCATTGGTCGGCATCGAAAGCGCCGATCTCGCAGAACGCATCAACCCATCGAGCGTGCGGTGCCGCTGCGTCGAGCATCTCGCCGGTCACCAGGTCGATGTAGTCCTCAGCACGGCCCTCGAACTCGGCAGGTAGAAGGTGGGCCCCCAGGAATGTGGTCTCTGGTGTGTACGCCGATGCGAGCTCCAGCGTGCGAGCTTCGTCGGTCACGTTCAACCCGTAGCCCGATTTGATCTCGATGGTTGTGGTGCCGGCTCGATGCGCCTCCTGAAGCCGAAGCCGTAGAAGTCGATCGAGTTCTGCCGAAGACGTGTTTCTGGTGGCATCGGTGGTGACTCGGATGCCGCCGCCGTCGTAGGGCGTGCCGGCCATACGAGCAGTGAATTCTTCGGCGCGGTCACCGGCGAAGACCAGGTGGGTGTGAGAGTCGACGAAGCCGGGAAGGACGCATCGGCCCTCGGCGTCGATGCGATCATCGGCGAGGGCGCCAGCAGGTCCAACCGCTTCAACAACTCCCTTGGTGATCACCACCGACGCGTTCTCGACAACGCCGAGTGGGCCAGCACCCAACGCCGGATCGTTGGTGATGAGCGACCCGATGTTGTCGACTGACCAATGAGGAAGGAGAAGGCACGACTCAAGTATCCATCAGCTCAGCGATCACCGTGCTCAAGTCTGCTGCGGCGTCGACCCTCACATGGCAGCGATCTCGAACGATGTGCACACCGTCGCCCACCACGTCGGTGACATCTCCGGCATTGGCTGCGAAGACAATCGCTTCGATACCCAACTCTGACGGCGTGCCAGCTCCTCGCACAGAATCGAGGTCCACCGTGACTAGATCAGCTCGGGCACCTGGGCGTATCGCTCCAGCGTCAGCCCACCCCAGGCTCGCATGTCCGGCCGTTGCCATCGACAACAGATCGTTTGCTCGGTGCGTACCCCGCAGGCGCGAGCGGAGCCGTTCGTGGAGCTCGACCGAACGGGCCTCCTCGAAGTGATCGATCATTGCGTGAGAGTCGCTGCCCAGGGTGATCGGCACACCGGCCGCAGTGAACTGAAGCGTGTTTGCGATCCCGTCACCCAGGTCGCGCTCGGTCGTCGGGCACAAACAAACCGTTGATCCCGATTCGGCCAAGCGTCGTACGTCATTCTCGACCAGATGGGTGGCATGCACAGCGGTGAATCGGTCGTTCAGAGCGCCAGCCTCGTCGAGCAGCTGGACCGGAGTGCTTCGGTAGTGGGCCCGACACTGATCGTTCTCTGCGGTCTGTTCTGAGACATGGGCGTGCAATGGCGCCGATCGAGCGTCGGTCCAGGCGGCAACCGTCTGGATCGCAGAAGAGTCCACAGCACGTACCGAGTGGATGGCGGCACCGAGCGTTTGGTGCAGCCCGAGTGTGATGGCATCAACCCGTTCGGCCCACCGATCCACCGAACCGTCGGCGAATCGTTTCTGGACGTCACTGACCGGCTGGTGACCGTCGGCGGTCAGTCCGCCATGCAGATAGACCGTGTCCAGAAGTGTGATCCGAATGCCAGCTTCAGTGGCGGCTGACAACAGCGCCTCCCCCATCGCATTGGGGTTCTCGTACGGTGTTCCGCCTGATTGATGGTGGACGTAGTGGAACTCCCCCACCGAAGTGATCCCTGCGAGGACCATCTCTGCGTAGACCGCCCTGGCCAGCCGATGGTAGTTGTCAGGGTCGAGGCGGTGAGCAGCTGCATACATGAGGTTTCGCCAGGTCCAGAAGGATCCCCGATCAGCCTGGGTTCTCGATCGCAGGGCTCTGTGAAACGCATGGCTGTGGGTGTTGGCCAACCCTGGGATCGTCGTTCCTCGGAGGTGCATTGCGTTCGGACCCCACTCGGATCCCGGTTCTACAGCGGTGAAGCGACCCTGATCAACCGTGATGCGAACCCGTTCTTCGAGTTCTGTTCCGACGAGGGCTCGATCGCAGAAGAAGGTGGTCACGACCCGACGCGTTCGGTGAATCGGGTGATCCGTTCGATGAACGCTTCGCGATGGTGCTTCTGGAAAGTGTCCCAGGTGCACAACGTCGTTGGATCGGCTATTCGATCGATGAACAACACCCCGTCCAGATGATCAACCTCGTGCTGCCACGTGCCGGCGGTGAGACCTCGCTTGATCTCATCGTGCTCGACCCCGTCACGATCGAAATAGCGAACTCGAATGTTCACGTGCCGCATGACGTTTCCTCGTAGCGGGACCGACAGGCAACCCTCGTTGATCTCCACCAGTTCGTCGTCGAGCGGCTCTATCTCCGGGTTGATGGCAACGGTCAAAGGGATCGGTGGCTTGTAGGGATAGCGAGGGTTGGAGTTGACCTCCATCACCACGATTCGGGCACCGACACCGAGTTGTGTGGCGGCGAGGCCGGCGCCGTTGGCGTCACGCATGGTGTCGATCAAATCGTCGATGACCCGTTGGGTGTCGCCTTCGGAGATCGACTCCCGAGAAACCGGAACTCCCGGTTCGCGGAGTTGCGGATCGCCAATCGTGAGGATCGGTTGAACCGTCATGCCTTCTGCCCTCCCGCCATGGGCACCTTCACGCCGCGGTCAGATGCAACCTCGGCGGCGCGGTCGTATCCAGCATCCACGTGGCGCATCACACCGGTTGCCGGATCGTTGGTGAGCACCCGCTCCAACTTCTCGGATGCGAGATCGGTGCCGTCAGCGAGACTCACCTGGCCGGCGTGAATCGACCGGCCGATTCCTACTCCCCCACCGTGATGGATGCTCACCCACGTGGCGCCCGAACTGGCGTTCACCAGACCGTTCAGGAGTGGCCAATCGGCGATCGCATCGGAGCCGTCGAGCATCGCCTCGGTCTCGCGGTAGGGCGACGCAACCGAACCGGAGTCCAGGTGATCCCGCCCGATGACGATAGGTGCCTTCAGCTCACCCGACCGCACCATTTCGTTGAATCGCAAACCGAGACGGTGTCGTTCGCCGTAGCCGAGCCAGCAGATCCTCGCCGGCAGCCCCTGGAACGCCACCTTCTCCCCCGCCAGCCTGATCCAGCGTGCGAGCGACTCGTTTTCGGGGAACTCCTCCAGCACCGCACGGTCGGTCGCAGCGATATCGGCAGGATCTCCGGAGAGAGCGACCCACCGAAATGGTCCCAACCCTTCGCAGAACAGCGGACGTATGTACGCGGGGAGGAACCCCGGGTAGTCGAAGGCCCGATCGAACCCGCCCAGCTTGGCTTCGGCTCGAAGGCTGTTGCCGTAGTCGAACACTTCGGCTCCGGCGTCCATGAATCCGACCATGGCCTGACAGTGGCTGGCCATCGCAACACGCGCCCGCCGTGTGAACTCGTCCGGTTGGGTGGACTTCAGCTCTGCGGCGGCCTCGAGCGAGAGGTCGTTGGGGACATAGCTCAACGGGTCGTGGGCGCTTGTCTGATCAGTGACTATGTCGGCATCGACTCCGTCGGCGAGAAGGCGGGGCAGGAGGTCGGCTGCGTTGCCCAGCAGCCCGACCGACAGAGCGGTGCCAGATTTCTTGGCCTCGCTGACCCGTCGCACTGCCGTGGCGTAGTCGGGGGCGATCTCGTCGAGGTAACGATGCTCCACGCGACGCTCGAGCATGTGTTGGTCAACGTCGATGATCAGCACCACACCGTCGTTCATGGTGACCGCAAGCGGTTGGGCTCCGCCCATACCTCCGGCCCCGGCCGTGATCGTGAGCGTGCCGGCCAGCGATCCTCCGAACCGCCTGCGGGCGATCTCGGCGAAGCACTCGTAGGTCCCCTGAAGAATTCCCTGGGTGCCGATGTAGATCCACGATCCGGCGGTCATCTGCCCGTACATCGTGAGTCCCAGGTGTTCGAGACGGCGGAACTCCTCCCAGTTGGCCCACTCCGGTACGAGGTTCGAGTTGGCGATCAGCACTCGAGGCGCCCACTCATGGGTGCGGAGGACCCCGACAGGTTTGCCAGACTGGACGAGCATTGTTTCGTCGCGATCCAAGGTTTGCAGGGTGCGCAACATGGCCCGGTATGCGTCCCAGGAACGAGCGGCTCGGCCGGTCCCTCCGTACACGACCAGCCCATCCGGATTCTCGGCAACCTGGGGATCAAGGTTGTTCTGGAGCATGCGGTAGGCAGCCTCTTGGGGCCAGCCCCTGCACGAGAGGGCCGAGCCTCGTGGAGCGGCAATACCCGTGACCGGAGTGCCGATGGAGCCGGGTTCCGTCGCTGAAGATGTCATCGGTTGAAGTCTGCGCACCATTCTCATATGTTGTCAACGTGCAACAATCATTGTCAGCAGATGAAAGGTCCTCGTGACGGCCAAGTCCGTGCAGAACGGTTCGGTTCCACGATCAGTGGGTCGAGTCATCGATCTTCTCGAGACTGTCCTCGAGCTGCAGCCGTGCACACTGTCGGCGGCGGCCGAAGCGTGTGAACTCACCCCGACGACTGCACTCCGACATCTCAGAGCATTGGAGGCACGGGGATATCTGAAACGAGGTGGCAATGGTGAGTTCTCGGCCGGTCCGACTCTCGAGCGCATCGCAGTGTCGCTTCGGGAGACCGAGCCGCTCGATCGCCTCTTGGCCACAGCGCAGCCATATCTCGAACAGCTCGCCGGAGAAACCGGCGAGTCGACCTACCTGGCCATCTGTGATCATCGGGTTGCCACCTATGTCGCAACCGCCGAAAGCGATCGGGCGATCCGTCATGTGGGATGGGTTGGTCAGACCGTTCCCCTCTCGGGCACAGCTGTTGGCGCAGCAATTGCCGAACCCGGTGTGGTGGCCTACCGAACCGGCGCGGTCGAGCCCGACATCACGGCCGTTTCACTCAGCGTCGGGCCAGACGATCCGACACTGGCGATCTCGGTCATCGGTCCGCTCCACCGTCTCGACGCGAAAGCGATCCGCCGAATCTCGGTGTCGCTGGGGAACACCGTCGATGCGCTCAGTGAGAATCTGGGACTCGAGAAACGAGTGGTGTCATGAGGATCATCCTGCACGGAACCGGCGTACGCATCGATGATGTCGTGCAGGTCGCTCGGCACGGGGCCGAGGTCGAACTCGGTGCTGACGCCCTGGAACGAATGCAGCGATCTCGAGCGATCGTGGAACGGTTGGCCGAAGGAGAACCCAAGTACGGGATCTCCACCGGCTTTGGAGCTCTTGCCACGGTGTCGATACCACCCGATCGTCGATCCGCCCTTCAGGCAGCACTGGTTCGTTCCCACGCAGCCGGAATGGGTGATCCGGTGGAAGAGGAAGTAGTCCGAGCCATGATCTTCCTGCGAGCTCGGACCCTCGCCCTCGGAGCCTCGGGGGCACGGCCACTGGTCGCCCAGGCAATGCTCGATCTCCTCAATGCAGGGATCTCTCCCATCGTCCCCGAACACGGTTCCCTCGGGGCCAGCGGCGATCTTGCCCCTTTGGCTCATGCCGCACTAGTGCTGTTGGGCGAGGGCGAGGCGATTCACAACGGCAAACGCACGCCCGCCGGCGAAGCCCTGGTCGACGCTGGACTGGCCCCGATCCAACTGGCGGAGAAAGAGGGCTTGGCCGTGACAAACGGAACCGACGGCATTCTCGGAATGTTGTGCCTTGCCATTCGAGATCTGGGACAACTCCTGGCCCAGGCCGACATGGTTGCTGCGCTCACCGTCGAGGGTCTCTTCGCTACCGACGCACCCTTTGCCGCCGATCTCCAGCAGCTGCGCCCCCACCCGGGCCAGGCAGCCAGCGCTGGGAACCTCACCACACTGCTGTCGGGCTCGCCCATCGTTGCCGATCATCGGGCAGGTGATACCCGGGTCCAGGATGCGTATTCGATTCGCTGCACGCCTGCGGTGAACGGCGCAGCACGGGACACGCTCGATCACGCCCGCCGCGTTGCCGATATCGAACTGGCATCGGCGATCGACAACCCGATGGTCCTGCCTGATGGCCGAGTGGAGTCCTGTGGCAACTTCCATGGAGCACCGTTGGGTTTCGTTGCCGACTTCCTGGCCATCGCCGCGGCTGAAGTCGGAGCGATCGCCGAGCGCCGTATGGATCGCCTACTCGACAAGACCAGGAATCACGGTCTTCGACCATTTCTCGCCCATGAGGTTGGGGTGGACAGCGGCCTGATGATCGGCCACTACACCGCCGCCGCAATGGCATCGGAGAACAAGCGGTTGGCTGCTCCGGCGTCAGTCGATTCGCTTCCGACCTCAGGCATGCAGGAAGACCATGTCTCTATGGCATGGGGAGCAGTTCGCAAACTCCGGCGGGTCATCGACAACCTCCGGCGAATCCTCGCCGTCGAGTACGTCATTTCAGCCCGGGCGGTAGAGGCCCGGAGCCCGCTGCAGCCGGCGGCAGCCACTGGAGCGTTGATCGAACTACTGAGAACCACCGTTCCCGGCGCGGGGCCCGATCGTTACCTTGCTCCGGAGCTGGCAGCCGCAGAAGCTCTCCTCCGATCCGACCGCACCTTCGAGGTTCTGGCTGATCGCAAGGTCCACATCGCCTGAGAACTGACCGAACGAGTTCTGCGAAAGCGCGTTCGGTTTGGCATAGTTGGTCATGGCCCTTGTGCGCGAAACAAAGCTGCCCGGCGTGGGCGTGCGGCACGAATTCACCACCGATGCAGGCGATGTCATCGGTGTGTTGGTGCATCACGACGGTCGCCGTGACCTCTTGATGTATGACCGGGTCGATCCCGACTCATGCGCCTCGACGACCGAACTCAGTTCGCCGGACAGTCGCGCACTGGCCGAGATGTTAGGCGCCAGTCAGATCGCCGAGTCACTACGGGCAGTGCAGCAGGACGTGGCAGGATTGGCAATCGAGTGGATCGAGATTCCCGGCGACTCCCAGCTGGGGTCGTCGACGATCGCTGATGGCGAGTATCGACAACGAACCGGCGCATCGATCGTGGCGGTCCTGACGAGATGGTGACTCGATCCCGGCGCCAGGTCCCGACTTTGTCCTTCGAGGAGGCGACACCGTTGTGGCGGTGGCGACCCACGAGGGTGCTACGAGCGCTTCGTGAGCTGATTCTGCCGGATCAGTGATTCTCGCTGCGGGCAGTACCGATACTGCGCTTGCCTTTCTGGAGATCGGCGCAATCGCGTTGGTCCTCGGTTCCCTCGCTCGCCTTTCGGGTCGCCTGGGAATCACCGCCGTCCCGTTCTACCTGATTGCGGGACTGGCCTTCGGCGAAGGGGGCGTGGCCGAAGTAGACGTGAGCGAGAGCTTCGTCGAACTCGCCGCCGAGATCGGTGTGTTACTTCTTCTGTTCACGCTCGGCCTCGAATACTCCGAATCAGAACTCCGAGAGGGACTTCGTACCGGTATTCCCCCTGGGCTTCTGGACATGTTCCTCAACGCCACGCCCGGGCTCCTGCTCGGTCTCGCACTGGGCTGGGAACCACTCGCAGCAGTGCTACTCGCGGGGGTCACGTGGATCTCATCGTCGGGAGTTGTGTCCAAAGTGCTCTCCGACCTCGGTCGGCTGGGTAACCGCGAGACGCCGGCGGTGCTGAATCTCCTCGTAATCGAAGATCTTGCGATGGCGGTGTATCTGCCGTTGGTTGCGGCGCTCATTGTGGGCGGTTCGGTAATGACCATTCTGGGTAACGTGACGATCGCGCTGGTCGCCGTCACGGTCATCTTGTTGTCCGCGCTTCGATTCGGTCAGCGGTTGAGCGCGCTGCTTGCGGGTGGTTCCGATGAGGCACTACTGCTCGGAATTTTCGGCGTAACACTGCTTGTCGCCGGTGGTGCACAGCTCTTGGAGGTTTCCGGAGCGATCGGGGCGTTCCTCGTTGGGCTGGCAATTTCCGGACCGACCGAAGAACGAGCCCTCCGTTTGATCTCGCCGCTTCGAGACCTGTTCGCAGCTACCTTCTTTGTGTTCTTCTCGTTTCAGATCGACCCGACCGACCTGATCGATGCACTGCTTCCAGCCAGTGGTCTGGTGGTGATCACAGCACTCACCAAGGTGGTGACCGGGTGGTACAGCGCACGACGGATGGGGATTGGAACCTCCGGTCGACTCAGGGCGGGAACGGTCCTGATTGCTCGTGGCGAATTCTCCATCGTGATCGCGGCGCTTGGCTTCAGGCCTCGCGGACGGCCCCGAGTTGGGCGCCCTGGCCGCCGGCTATGTGCTGCTATCGGCTGTCTTTGGACCTCTGGCTTCGAAGTTCTCACACCTGCTACCGGCGCGAACGCCACGTAGCCGATCGATCGTGAGCAGTTCCCCCTGACCAGCGGCTTGCGGCACTGCACAAACGCAAAATCCTTGGAAAGTACGTGACAAACTAGGTATTTCGTATAGTATGTGTTCAAGGGAAGTGATTGCCGGTCGATCTCGTAGAGGTCACGTGCAGTTCACCAACCGGACCCGCAGCCCCTCAGGCACCTGCCGAAAGGACCTACCATGACCACTACCCTCGTGATCGAACTCATGATGATCGCTGCTTGGATGCTCACCGGCCTGGTGTGCTCCTGGGCGAAGGCTGAGCCGGGCCAGCCTCGGCTGGCGTGGGCACCGATGGCCATAGTCCTAGGGCCGCTGTGGCTCAAGGTGGCCGCTGAGCAGGCCGAGGATCTGGTACCGGAGACCGTACGATCCTGAGGGGGTCATCCCACGTACCCACAATCTGGCTCGATGAACCAAGAGGAACAGCGCGAGGCTGAGCCGGTGTAAACCTCGTACGGACAACACTGTGCGGTCTGCGGTGACCTACGATCAGCCTATGAGCGGCGCTGCTTCAATCCCGGCCCGGCACGCCAACCAGACATGGTTCGATCTGGGCATCAAGAGGTGGGATCTGATCGGTTCAGCTCGTCGCACGCTCGTGAAGGCGTAGGCGATGGAAACCAAGCCACAACGCACTCGGTACCGGACCGACGATCTACGGGCAGACATCGTTGCCGGGATCGCAGTGACAGCGCTGATGGTCCCCCACGGCATGGCATACGCCGAACTCGCCGGATTGCCTGCGATCAACGGGCTGTACACAACGGTGGCTGCGCTGATCGGATACGCCCTCATCGGTCCGTCGCGTTATCTCTTGCTCGGACCCGATTCCTCACTCGCCCCCCTGATTGCTGCGACAGTCACCCTCGCGGTTGCGGGTCCTGACCCCGCCCAAGCGATCGCCGTCGGCAGCTTGCTCGCCCTCACCTCGGGTGCAATCTGCATGCTTGCCGGGTTCGCCAGCCTGGGTTCGATTGCCGAACTGTTGTCCCGCCCGGTCCAGCTTGGGTATCTCAATGGCCTGGCCATCGTCATGGTCCTCAGCCAACTAGCGAAGCTGTTTGGCTTCTCGGTGCCGTCGGGTTCTCCGCCTAACCGGTTGGTGGACACCCTCCAAGGCATTCTCGATGGGAAGACCGATCTCGCCGCACTGCTGGTCGGATCGATAGCACTGCTCGCCATCATCCTTTTCGCCGAGCGTCCCCAGATTCCAATGGTCTTCTTCGCCGTCGCGGGCGCCACCCTGGCGGTTCGTTTGTTGGATCTTTCCAGCCTCTCGGTGATTGGTGAGGTTCCCCGTGGCTTCCCTACCCCGGCCGTGCCCGACCTCGACGGTGGTGATCTGGGAATCATCTTTGCGGCTTCGTTTGGGCTGGCGTGGGTGACCCTCACGGATACCACAGCGCTATCCCGTGGGTTTTCCCGTCGTACAGGTGAGTCGGTGGATCCGAACCGGGAGATCATCGCATTGGGCGCATCGAACATAGCGGCGGGTGCCTTTGCTGGATTCCCCGTTAGCGCCAGCACCACCCGCACCACCCTCGCGTTCGCCAGCGGCGGCCGGACCAAAGCCGTCGGAGTCGTAAGCGCCGTGCTACTGGTGATTCTGCTCTTTGTCGGTGGCGACCTTATCGCCGACCTCCCCACCACCGTCTTGGCTGCGATTGTGATCGCGGCGGCTATCAACCTGTTCGATCTCACTCAGCTCCGCTGGATGCGAGACGTGCGCCGCAGTGAATTCCGTATGGCGATTGCGACCATGGTTGCTGTGGTTGTCTTTGGAGTACTCAATGGGCTTCTCATTGCTGTTGGTCTGTCCATCGCCAACTTCGTCAGGAAGGTCTGGCGGCCCTATGACGCCGTTCTCGGGCGGATCGATCAGCGACCCGGGCACCACGATGTCCGACGACACCCCGAAGCGCAGCAAGTGCCGGGACTTCTCGTGTTCCGCTTCGACGCTCCGTTGTTCTTTGCCAACGCCGACTACTTCCTCCGACGGGTTGGAGAGATCATCAGCGAGGCCGAATCCGAAGGTGAACCGGTTCGGCGCTTCATTATTGCGGCGGACCCGATGACCGATGTCGACACCAGTGGTGCGGATGCACTGTTGACGCTGCTCCGACGGCTCGAGAGACGCAATATCGAGTTCGGGTTCGCCACGCTGAGGGGGCCGGTGAAAGATCATCTGTACGCCTACGGCCTCTACGATCGCATAGGTGCGGAACGTTTCTACGACTCAATCGGATTTGCAACAGATGCGTACGTCGAGGACTACGGCATCGACTGGACCGACTGGACCGATCGAACCGACGCCTGACAGCTCACCGTTGGTGCGCTAGAACGCCCCGACGATCGGGACCAGGATCAGGTTGATGCCAAGGATGACAACGATGATCGAGATGTCAATTCCACCCATGGGTGGGATGATCCGACGGACCGGGGCCAAGACGGGCTCAGTTGCCCGATAGACGAGGTCGGCAATAGGCCGAAACGTTGAATCAGGGCCGATCTTCACCCAGCTCATGATCGCTCGGGCCACGAAGAGTAGCGAAGCGATACGAAGCAGGAAAAGGAGCAAGGAGGACATCGATCCAGTGTGCCAGGACGCAGGCGGACTGCGACTAGTCCAACGCGTTTCGCGCCTCGGGGATGACCTGGTCCAAGTACAGCTCAAGCGCTTCGCTGTCGACCGGAAAGCGGACCGCGATGTTGATGAGGTCCGCCCCGGCATCCCGAAACGCGGCAAGCTGTTCGATGGCGTGATCGGGTGTACCTGTCAAGCGCGCCGGCCGTAATTCGCTCCGCCATTTCAGGGCCCCACTGATCGAGGATCTTCCGACGTTCCGCGGTCGCCGACACCTCATCGGCTCCCATATGGAACGCAAGATTGATCGAACGTTCGAGGGTGGCAGGGTCACGATCGACCAGTTCGCACGCCTCATCGATGCGGTGATTCAGTCGGCGGAACTCACCGGGTCCGACATAGGGGACATTCCAGCCGTCGGCGTAGCGGGCCGCAATTGCCGGTGTGCGGTTTGGACCGCGACCCCCGCTCCATACTGGCATTGTTCGGTTGAACGGACCTGGAACACACGTGACGTCTTCGACCTGGAAATAGCTACCGGAGAAGGTCGTGGGTTCTTCTCGATTGAGCATGGCGGTGAGAATTTCGAGACCCTCGCTGAGCATGTCGAACCGGGCTCCGATGTGGGGGAAGTCGATTCCGTGGGCCTTGAACTCGGGCTCATGCCAGCCCGCGCCGAAGCCAGGTTCGAATCGTCCGTTGGAGATGTGGTCGATTGCAACACATGACTTGGCGAGCACCGCAGGATTGCGGAACGGAACACAGAACATCAGACAACCGATTCGAGCAGAACCGGTGACTGATGCCAGAGCGCCGAGACTGGCCACGGCTTCGTAATGAGGGGTCTGACCCCCGTTGGGCGGAGCCTCGTACAGATGATCCCAGATCGAGATCCAGTCGACTGCGGGGTCGAGCCGGCGCCAGAGCGCAATCAGCTGGTCCATAGAAGCGTTCTGCTGGCCCACGTGAACACCGAATTGTGGTGGCTGCCGATCGTTCATTGAGAGACTCTGCTTGTTCGAGGCATGACCCGAGCGATCCTATCGACAACCCAAGGGCGGACCCTCGGATGGTTCACACACTCGCCCCAGGCTGGTCGATTTGTAGAAGTCGCAGGAACGTTCGAACCCAGAACCCGACCGTCAGCCCAAAGTAGATGGTTCCGATTCCCACAACGCCGCCGAGAAGCCAGCCGATCCCAAGGGCGGTGAGTTCGATCATCGTCCGTGCTCTGGCGATCGGCACCCCCCTCCGTGCCCATGCCGTCATCAGCCCATCTCGAGGCCCCGGGCCCAGCCCCGCCCCCAGGTACAGGCCCGTCGCAAGACCCAGGAGGGGCGGTGAGACCGCTAGGAACACGATTCGTGTCCAGAGGCCGTGGTCTTCGCCGATAACGCTGAGGGCGATGTCGATGATGGGCCCGATGATCAGAACGTTGAGCAGGGTTCCCAATCCAAACGGTTCTCCGAGTGGTCCGAAGCCGATCAGCAGGGTGAGCCCTGTCAAGGCGACGATTGTCCCCACCGATGCTCCGGTTCGCTCGGCGACACCTTGGGCAAAGACGGTCCACGGGTTGGTGCCGAGATCAGAGGCCACCATCAACGCTATTGCTACTCCGAACAGTGCAAGCCCGGGAACAAGTTGGACGATGCGCTTCACCACCGGCGTGCGAAGCCGGAGGAATCGGTATCCCAGGAACTCCCGCCAGCCGGTCGCACCCTGCTCGGCGGTTTCAGCGGGCACCGGCGTCACGCTACTGCTCACCCAAGCCAACCGGATAGTTTCTCCTCCATGACGTTCACGGTCAGCACCAGAATCACCGAGGCGCTGGGTATCGAACACCCGATCGTTCAGGCACCCATGGGCTGGATCGCGCGCAGTCAGTTGGCATCGGCGGTGAGCAACGCCGGTGGGATGGGGATCATCGAGACCTCCAGTGGCGGCGGGAGGCATGATTGATGGACCGTCGATGGCTGCAGCCTTTGCGCTCGGCGCCGAGGCGATCCAGATGGGTACGCGAATGGTGAGCGCAGCGGAGAGTCCGGTTCATCAGAACTGGAAAGATGCGATAGTCGACGGCGCCGAGACTGGCACGATCATGTTGAACCAACGGCACTCTCCGGCTCTCAGAGCGATTCGAACCGAGCGCTCGGCACGCCTCCAGTTTGCCGAACACAACGTCTTTGGCGACTTCGGCTCACCCCAGGATCTGTACTTCGGCGGCGACATGAATGCGGCGATCGCCCTCGGCGGTCAGGTGATGGGCCGAATCGATTCGATCGAGCCCGTAGCTGCGGTCATCGAGAACTGCATGAACGAATTCGGTGAGGTCTTGAATCAGATGGCCAACGCCTATCTCAAGGGCATTTGATTCCAGAGCATCTGCGGAATGCTCCCGTACGAATCCCCGCAGCAGTCCGCTTCGGTGGCGGTGTCGTAGTCACACACGATTCCGACGACCTCTCCATGCTCCCGCACCGCATCCAAACGTCTCGATTGTCGCCATCTGACCGGGTGTTCAGCGACATAGCCTCGCCACTCTTTCGATACCCTGCGCTCTTGACTCCGGCCAGCTACCCCGCACGCCACCCGGCACCGGTCGACGGGTCCGGGGTCCGCTGATGCTCGTCCGGCTGCTCCGCCACCACCTCGGGCCGTACACGACGGTGGATCTGGGTCGTCGTCGTCCTGCAACTCGTCGGCACGATCGCCTCGCTGTACCTGCCCAGCCTCAACGCCGACATCATCGACAACGGCGTGGTCCAGGGTGACACCGCGTACATCCTGCGCATCGGCACCGGATGCTCGGCGTGTCCATCGTGCAGATCGCCTGCACCATCACCGCCGTCTATCTTCGGCGCCCGCACCGCCATGGCGGTCGGACGCGACGTCCGGGCGCGCTTGTTCCACACCGTTTCGTCGTTCTCCAGTCGCGAGGTGGACCGCTTCGGGGCGCCCGTCGCTGATCACCCGCAACACCAACGACGTCCAGCAGGTGCAGATGCTGGTGCTCATGACGTTCACGATGATGATCACCGCCCCGATCATGATGGTCGGCGGCGTCATCATGGCGCTGCGCGAGGACGTCGGCCTGTCCTGGCTGGTGGCGGTCGCCGTCCCGGTGCTGGCGGTGACCATCGGCTTCATCGTCTCGCGGATGATCCCCGGGTTCCGGGTCGATGCAGAAGCGCCTCGACACCGTCAACCAGGTGTTGCGGGAGCAGATCACCGGCATTCGGGTGATCCGCGCCTTCGTGCGTGAACCGTTCGAGACCGAGCGGTTCGGTGCCGCCAACACCGACCTCACCGACGTGTCCATCACCGTCGGACGGTGGATGGCGGCGATCTTCCCGGTGATCATGCTGGTGCTCAACGCCTCGAGCGTGGCCGTGTTGTGGTTCGGAGCCGGTCGCATCGACACCGGCGCCATGCAGATCGGCGCGCTCACCGCCTTCCTCTCCTACCTGGTGCAGATCCTGATGGCGGTGATGATGTCGACCTTCATGCTGGTGATGTGGCCGCGGGCGTCGGTCTCGGCCGAACGCATCGGCGAGGTGCTGGACACCGAGACCTCGGTTGTGGCGCCGACCACACGGCGTCACGACCGTCGGGGGCATGGGCCAGCTGGAACTGCGCGGCGTCGGCTTCACGTACGCCGGCGCCGCATCACCGGTGCTCACCGACGTCACCTTCACCGCCCGCCCCGGCACCACCACCGCCATCATCGGTTCCACCGGAGCCGGCAAGACCACGCTGCTCAACCTCGTGCCCCGTCTGTTCGACGCCACCGAAGGAAGCGTGCTGGTCGACGGTGTCGACGTGCGCGAGTACGACGCCGAGACGTTGTGGTCCAAGATCGGCCTGGTTCCTCAGAAGGCCTACCTGTTCACCGGCACCGTCGCCTCCAACCTCCGCTACGGCAAGCCCGACGCCACGCGACGCCGAAATGTGGGCGGCGCTCGAGATCGCCCAGGCTGCCGACTTCGTCCGGGAGATGCCACGGGGACTCGACTCGCCGATCGCCCAGGGTGGCACCAACGTCTCGGGCGGCCAGCGACAGCGCCTCGCCATCGCCCGGGCGCTGATCCGGCGCCCCCAGCTGTACCTGTTCGATGACTCGTTCTCCGCCCTCGACGTGGCCACCGATGCCAGACTCAGGCGGGCCCTGGAGCCCGTGACCCAGAACGCCACCGTGGTCATCGTCGCCCAGCGGGTGTTCACGATCACCGACGCCGACCAGATCGTCGTCCTCGAGGACGGCCATGTCGTCGGACTCGGCACCCACGATGAGCTGCTCGCAATCGTGTCCGACCTACGTCGAGATCGTCGAGTCCCAGCTCAAGGCGGACGTGGCATGACCGCCCCCAAGAGGATGAAGGAGACCGAGCGGATCCAGGGCCCGATCGGGGCCGGCCGCGGTCCGCACGGCATGGGGATCGTCGGCCAGAAGTCGATGGACTTCGGTCCATCGGCCAAACGGCTGCTGCGTCGTCTCGGTCCCGAGATGCCCAAGGTCGTCGCCATCGTCGTCGCCGCGCTCGTCAGCGTGTCGCTGTCGTCCATCGGCCCCAGGGTGCTGGGGCGGGCCACCGACATCATCTTCGCCGGCGCCATCGGCAAGACGCTCCCTGCGGGTATGACCAAGAGCCGAGGCGATCGCCGACGCCCGATCATCGGGTCAGGGCCGGATCGCCGACCTGCTGTCGGGCATCGACCTCGTGCCGGGGCAAGGGATCGACTTCGGTGCGCTCGCCACCGTGCTGCTGATCGTCCTCGCGCTCTACGTCGGGTCGTCCCTGCTCGGCTTTCTGCAGGGCTATCTCCTCAACGACGTCGTCCAGCACACGGTGCTGCGAATGCGAGCCGAGGTGGAGGACAAGTTGAACCGGGTCCCGCTTCGCTACTTCGACGGCCAGCCCCGCGGCGAACTGCTCAGCCGTGTCACCAACGACATGGACAACGTCGCCCAGACCCTGCAGCAGACCATGAGCCAGGTGCTGACCTCACTGCTGACGATCGTGTTCATCGTCGGGATGATGTTCTCCATCTCGTGGACGCTTGCACTGATCGCCCTGGTGACGATCCCGGCCGGGATGGCCATCGCCGCAACGGTCATGAAGCACTCCCGGACCCGGTTCATCGACCAGTGGCGCCGCACCGGTGCCCTCAACTCCCAGATCGAGGAGTCGTTCACCGGGCACGCCCTGATGAAGGTGTACGGCCATCAGGCGGAGGCGGAGCAGGCGTTCGAGGAGGAGAACGAGCAGCTGTACCGGGCGAGCTTCGGCGCGCAGTTCTTCTCCGGGCTCATCATGCCGATCATGATGTTCATCGGGAATCTCAACTACGTCGTGATCGCCGTGCTCGGCGGGTTGCGGGTGGCGAGCGGCACGATGACCCTCGGTAGCGTCCAGGCGTTCATCCAGTACTCCCGCCAGTTCACCCAGCCGGTCACCCAGGTGGCGTCGATGGTCAATCTGCTGCAGTCGGGTGTGGCGTCGGCGGAGCGGGTGTTCGAGTTGCTCGACGCCGAGGAGGAAGTAGAGCGACAGCGACCATGCCCGGATCGTCGAGGTGCCCCACGGCCGGGTCGTCCTCGAGGCGGTCTCGTTCCGCTACGACGAGGATCGGCCGCTCATCGAGGACCTGTCGCTCACCGTCGAGCCCGGTCAGACGGTGGCCATCGTCGGCCCGACCGGGGCCGGCAAGACCACGCTGGTGAACCTGATCATGCGGTTCTACGAACTCGATGAGGGGCGGATCAGCCTCGACGGGGTGGACATCGCCCACATGCAGCGCAGCGACCTCCGCTCCCGGATCGGCATGGTGCTGCAGGACACGTGGCTGTTCCAAGGCACGATCCGCGACAACATCGCCTACGGGATGTTGGATGCCGACGAGGACCAGATTCTCGAGGCGGCGCAGGCCACGTTCGTGGACCGCTTCGTTCACAGCCTGCCCGACGGGTACGACACGATCGTCGACGACGAGGGCGCCAACATCAGCGCCGGTGAGAAACAGCTGATCACCATCGCCCGCGCCTTCCTGGCCAACCCGGCGTTGCTCATCCTCGACGAGGCCACCAGCTCGGTGGACACCCGCACCGAGCTGCTCGTGCAGCACGCGATGGCGGCACTGCGCACCGAACGCACGAGCTTCGTGATCGCCCACCGTCTCTCCACCATCCGCGACGCCGACCTGATCCTCGTCATGGAGGAGGGCCGCATCGTCGAGCAGGGCAGCCACGATCAGCTGATCGCAGCCGGGCGGCGCCTACGCCAACCTCTACCAGGCCCAGTTCAGCGGACCCCGCTCCTCGGCGAGCCCGGCGCCGGAGAGCTGACCGAACAATCCATGGCCGAACCGAAAGCCGCTTGACGAGCCAAGACCGACTACCGGGCGCGCACGTTGGGCTTGAGCGAGCCGGTGCCACTGTATTCTCTGCCGCACCGCCCCCCGCTCACGCGTAGGGTCAGTGGCCGGCACCGAGCTTGCCGCTCAGGGTGTGCCACTGCTCGCTGGGCTCGTTCATCCCGACGATCTCGACGTGCTTGCCCTTGTTCTGATACTTCAAGACGATCGCATCGAGGGCTGCAACCGTCGACGAGTCGTAGATCTGGGCCAGCGAAAGGTCGATGACGATGTTCTCGGGATCACCGGCATAGTCGAACTGGTACACCAGATCATTGCTCGACGCGAAGAACAGCGCCCCGCGTACCGCGTACACCTTGGTGCGATCGTCCGGGGGGAGGAGCTCGACGACCTCGGTGAAGTGGGCGACGCGTCGGGCGAAGAAGATCATGGCGACGACGACACCGAAGACCACGCCATAGGCCAGGTTGTGGGTGCCGATGGTGGCGACGACCGTCGCAACCATGATGGTGGTGGCGCTCAGCGGCATGTGCTTGAGTGTGGCCGGGGCCACGCTGTGCCAATCGAGGGTGCCCACCGACACCATGATCATCACCGCGACCAGTGCAGCCATCGGGATGCGGGCCACGACATCGCCCAGGCCCACCACCAGCACCATCAGCAGCAGGCCGGAGGCGAACGTCGACACCCGGGTTCGGGCACCCGAGGCCTTCACGTTGATCATGGTCTGACCGATCATGGCGCACCCGCCCATGCCGCCGAAGAAACCGGTGACGATGTTGGCGACACCCTGTCCCCAGGCCTCGCGGCTCTTGTCGGAGTGGGAGTCGGTGATGTCGTCGACGAGTTTGGCGGTCATCAGCGATTCGATCAGTCCGACCAGCGCCATCGCAAAGGAATACGGAGCAATTGTCCTGATCGTCTCGATAGTCAAGGGCACGTCGGGCCATCCCAGGGTTGGGAAGCTGCCAGGCAGCTCGCCCTTGTCGCCGACGGTCGGCAGGTCGAGTCCGAGGACCACCGCTCCAATGGTCAGGAGAACGACGACGACCAGAGGGGCGGGCACGATCGTGGTCATTCTCGGCATGAAGACCAGGATTGCGATGCCGAGGACGACGAGCGGGTAGACGATCCATGGTACGTCGACCAGTTCGGGTATCTGGGCGAGGAAGATGAGGATCGCCAGGGCATTCACGAACCCGACCATCACGCTGCGCGGCAGGAACCGCATGAGTTTCGCCGCCCCGGCGAGGCTGAGCAGGATTTGTAGCACGCCGGCGAGGAGCACGGTTGCGATCAGGTAGTCGAGGCCGTAGTCCTTGGCGACCGGTGCCACCACGAGGGCGATCGCACCCGTGGCGGCGGAGATCATGGCTCGACGCCCACCGACGATCGAGATTGTCACCGCCATGGTGAACGAGGCGAACAGGCCTACCTGGGGGTCGACACCGGCGACGATCGAGAACGAGATCGCCTCGGGAATGAGAGCGAGTGCCACAGCGGCCCCGGCCAGGATCTCGACGCGTAGCTTGGTTGGTGAGCGCAGCACGCTGCGGACACTTGTGGGGTCCTCAGCGGGCGGCGCAAGGCTGGGGGAAGCCGTCTCCGTAGTCACTCAACGTCCATTCAGGGGGGTCGGGGGGCAGTGCAGCCGGAGGGCAGCAACACGAACGCGTCGACGTTATGCGTTCACCGGCACCAATCCTCGGGGTGTGACCGATTCACCATGCGGCGCTCCGCCGGTGAGCGCTGGTGGAGTTGGGTTATCGCCTGCTGAGATTCAGCGGGCGAGCAGTCCTTCGATCCGCTCGCCAAGCCCTTCCACACCGAGGCTTCCGCCCCGAACTTCAACGGTTCCGTCGTCGTTCAGGAATGCGAACGTCGGCTGACTGCGAACGCCGTAGGCCCCCCAGATTTCCAGTTCGTCATCAACAACGTGTGGGAACGAACCTACGTCGAGGTTCGCCACGAAGTCTTGAATCGGCTCTAGCTCATCGCGTCCGGCGACGCCGACAAACCTGACCTGACCGTCGTACTTTGCTTGCACCTCTGCGACCGCAGGGGCTTCGGAACGGCAGGTGGGTCACCACGGAGCCCAGAACCAGACCACGACATCCTGGCCCTCGAGGGTGCCCCATTCGAGCTGACCGCCGTCGCTGGTGGCAACAGTGATATCGAGGAAGGCAGCCTCTTCGGCAGAGCTGGACGCGTTTGTCGACACGTCATCGCTGGCTCCGCTGCACGCTGCCGTCACAAGTGTGAACCCGAGAACCGCCAGCACGGCTCGAAGCGATCGGCGTCGGGGTCGGGCCATGGGTTGAGGGTAGAGGGAATACTGGTCCGTTGGTGCACCGGGGGTTAGCGTGAATCCATCCGAGTCGCCGCAGTCCAGGCCGCCCCGGTGTACATGAACCGTGAAGCGACCATCGACCTGGTGGTGGAGCGAATCGAAGAGTCCGCCTCGCTGGGCGCTGACCCGGTGGCCTTCCCCGATCGACCGGTCACGGCACAGCGGCTAGGCCCGAAGCCTGCGGTTTTGTTCAAAGGAAGGCACGAACACCAAGGCCGACGCCTGCTGCCGTGATCGCCACAATCACCAGATAGTCGAACAGACGGGTGCTCAGTCGGCTCCGCATTCGTCTGCCGAGAGGGACCGTTGCCAGGGCCGGCAGGCAGGACAGCACCGATGCGACCCAGAAACCACTGAGTTCACCGCCGGCAACCAGGATGACGAACTGGGTAGTACCTGAAATCAGAAAGAGCAGGGTCAGCGAAAGGACATGTGCGCCCCGGTCGAGGCGATAGCTGTGAATCCAACTACCCACGATCGGACCACTGATTCCGATTGCACCCTGAAACACGCCACCCACCAACCCGACCCCAGGTGCGAGCCGCTTTGATTGCTTCGGGCTGACCGCAACCTCGGGTTGGGTGAAGAACGCTATGACGTAGCCGAAAACTGAAAGCAGTAGAAGGCCCACCAGAGGGCGCTCTGAGACCGAGACGAACAGTGCACTGCCCAACGCCGCCCCCAACAAACTGGAGACTCCAAGAACCGGAAGATCTCTCGTGGTGGAGAACGATGATCGCTCTTGCCACGCAAGAACAGCGTTGAGGGCAAAGTTCGGGAGGGCGACCACCACGACTGCGGCCTCGATACCAACGAAGAACGAGATCGCCGGTATTGCGATCGCTGGAAGACCCATCCCGGTGAGGGACTTGAGAGCCGAACCGACGATCACAGCGGCAAGCACAATCACGAGCTCCGGTCCGGTCACCGTCGAACAGTACCGTCCGGCTCTCGTTCTAGGCGACAGCGAAGGGGTGCTACTAGATTTGCAGGATGACTGAGTTCTTCAGCGACGTGACCACACCGATTGCCTACGAGGGGCCGACCTCGCATAATCCCCTGGCCTTTCACTGGTACGACAAGAACAGAGTGGTGATGGGGCGGACCATGGAGGAACACCTCCGCTTCGCCGTGTGCTACTGGCACTCGTTCAATTGGCCCGGCAACGACGTGTTCGGTTCGGGAACCTTCGACCGTCCCTGGCTCAGCGATTCAATGGACCCGCTCGATGCAGCCCGGATGAAGATGGATGCTGCGTTCGAGTTCTTCACCAAGCTCGGTGTGCCGTTCTTCAGCTTTCACGACCGTGACATCGCTCCTGAAGGAGCCACGTTCGCAGAAAGCTGCGCCAACCTCGACACAATGGTCGACTACGCCGCGGACCACATGGATCAAACGGGAATACGGGTGCTGTGGGGAACGGCGCAGCTGTTCTGGCAGCCCCGGTATGCCGCAGGCGCTGCAACAAACCCCAATCCGGAGGTGTTCATGCACGCTGCCGCCCAGGTCAAGCACTGCCTGGACGCAACGGCTCGACTGAACGGGGCCAACTACGTGCTGTGGGGAGGACGGGAGGGGTATGAGACGCTCCTCAATACTCGGATGCCACAGGAACTTGATCAGCTGGGCCGCTTCCTCAACATGGTGGTGGAGTACAAGCACAAGATCGGCTTCGAAGGAACGATCCTGATCGAACCGAAACCACAAGAACCCACCAAACATCAGTACGACTACGACAGCGCCACGGTCTACGGCTTCCTCAAACAGTATGGACTCGAGGACGAGATCAAGGTGAACATCGAAGCCAACCACGCCAACCTGAGCGGGCACGACTTCAATCACGAAGTGGCCCAAGCCGTGGCATGTGGGATCTTTGGCAGCATCGACGCCAATCGAGGCGATGACCGGCTTGGTTGGGATACCGACCAGTTTCCCAACAGCGTCGAAGCAATGAGCCTGGGTGTGTATGAGATTCTGCGGGCCGGCGGGTTCACCACGGGCGGGTTCATGTTCGACACCAAACTTCGACGCCAGAGCCTGGCCAGAAACGACCTCTTCCACGGGCATATCGGCGCGATGGATGTGCTCTCCAAGTCACTGCTGGTTGCTGCCAAACTGATCGAGGACGGCGAGCTGGAAGAGCTGATCGAGGCTCGATATGCCGGGTGGGATGAGGCAACGGGCCGGCAATTGCTGAGTGGCGAGATCGGCCTGGCCGACTGCCATACCGAGGTCCTGGCCCGAAACATCGATCCACCTCCGACCAGTGGACGACAGGAAATGATCGAGAATCTGATCAACCGGGCGATCGATCGGGTGGCCTAGGGCACCGAAATCGGTTTTTGGTCGACGAAACGAACGATCCGGCGACATGCCTCCGCCAGATCGTCATCGCTGATCGTGAAGCTGAGACGCACCCACCCGTCACTGGAGGAGCCGAACGCCCCGGCGTCCAGAACAGAAACACCCGTTGCGTCGTACAGACTCCTCACGAACGAGGCGCTGGTGTCTGATACCGCTGACACGTCGACCATCAAGTACATCCCGGCATCGGGAGTGAGCACTCGCAGTGATGAAGCGGAGTTCAGGATCTCTGCACAGAGATCACGTCGGCGCCGATAGGCCTCCTTCATGGGGATGTAGGCGTTGCGATGTTCGGTGAGAGCGGTCAGAGCGGCGGCCTGCACGAAGGCAGGAAGCCCATAGTTGACATTGATTTGCAGCGCTGCCAAATGCTCCATGAGGTCGGTCGGTCCAACGGCCCAGCCAACCCTCCAACCGGTCATCGCATGGGATTTGGAGAGGCTGCTCACCGTCACCGTACGCTCGGCCATCCCTGGCAACCCAGCGATCGAATTGTGTGTTCCTTCGAAGACGATGTCGCCGTACACCTCATCGGCGATGACCCATAGGTCGTGTTCGATCGCGATGGCCGCAATCGCCTCCAGTTCGTCGGTTCTGAGAGTCACGCCGCTCGGGTTGTTCGGAGTGGTGATCACGATGGCTCGTGTCCGGTCGTTTACTGCCGCCTCGATCGCCTTCAGATCCGGCCGAAATCCGCTGTCGGCTGACTGGGCCACACGTACGAGGTGCGCTCCGCCCAACGTCAACGTTGCCTCGTAGGTGAGGTACATCGGTTCGAGTCCGATCACCTCGTCGCCGGCGTCGAGCAGACACATCGATGCGGCCAGCAGCGCATTCTGCGTTCCCGCGCACATCACCACGTTCCCGGCGTTGAGCTCCAAGCCGGTCCGTGACGCGAAATCCGAGGCCACGGCGGCTCGCAGTTCGGCATGACCTCTGATGGCGTTGTAATGGGTGTCGCCGGCTCGCAGCGCGGCCACACAAGCGTCGGTGATGGGAACGGGAGTATCGAAGTTCGGATCGCCGACACTGAGTACCAGTACGTCCTCACCGCGGGCTTGGGCCTCCCATGCCTCGAAATGGACATCCCATCCCGATGCAGCCCTGTTGTACAGCCGCTCGACCCTGGAGGAATACCGCATCGGCCCCGAGGGTAATCGAGCTACCGGAACCTGCCTTTGCTTTACCGCACTGCAACATCGAAAAGAACGATTGCCACAAGAAGAACTATCCGGCTCCGATAGTGGATGACTACCGTTCCTCCCGCCGATACGCCCGTCCGATTGCGGCAGGTGCAGCGCTGGGACGGTGGCGTGACTGGATGGAGAATCCGATCAACACGCCGATCGTGAGGACATAGGGCAACATGCTGATGAGGATTGGGCTGACCTCTACACCGAATGTCTGAAGTCGAGGTTCGAGTGCCAGCAAACCACCGAACAGAAGCGCCCCGAGTGCGGTGCGGCCCGGTCGCCAGGCCCCAAAGATCACGAGTGCGACTGCGATCCATCCCCTACCGGCGGTTACGCCCTCGGTCCAGCCTTTCGCGAGGTTCAATGTGAGGTACGCACCCCCGAACCCGGCGAAGACGCCCCCTACAAGCACCGCGATCACTCGTGTCAGCACGACCGACTGTCCTGCTGCGTCTGCTGTCGCTGCGCTCTCCCCCACGGCACGCAAGCCCAGTCCTATCCTGGTGCGCTCCAATACGAACCACGCGGCCAAGCCAGCGACGACAGCGAACCACGCCAGCCACGACTGGTTGAAGATGATTGGACCAACGATCCGCAGATCCTTCAGCGGCCCCAGGGGCAACGCTCCGAATTGAGGGACTGCAGGCAAACTGACATAGTTCTGGCCGGCAAAGGCCGACAGACCCAACCCCAGAATGGTCAGAGCCAGCCCACTGACGACCTGATCAGCACCCATCACAACTGAAACGAGGGCGTGAATGAGCGAAAGCAGGCCCCCTGCCAAACCGGCGAAGAGGAGGCCAATGAGCGGGTTTCCGAATTCGGTACCGGACCAGAAGGCTGCAACGCCTCCCACCGCCATCATGCCCTCGACCCCCAGGTTGAGGACTCCCGCCTTCTCGGCGATCAGCTCCCCCAGGGCCGCAAGGTAGAGCATCAGCCCGAAGGCGACCACGTCGACCATCAGTCCAACAAGTGTCACCTCGTTCATCAGGCCACTGCTCCAGATGGGTGGGAAACGGCTGGTTTGGTGCGGACCAACCGGTAGTGCCCGAAGACTCCCGCTGCGAGGGCGCCGAACAGAATCAAAGCCTGCAGGATGTTGGCGATCGATGCCGGAACTCCGCTGACCTGTATGGCGAGTCCACCCACCTGCACAGCTCCGAAGAAGACCGCAACGAGGGCTACCCCCGATGGGCGCATCAGGGCGAGCGCCGCAACAATGATGCCGGCGAAGCCCCATCCGTTCGCCACCCCCTCCACCAAACGGGTGGAGGATCCCGTCAGTTCGATTCCACCGGCCAGACCAGCGATCGCACCGGAGAGAGTGAGAACGGTGAGAATCTTGACTCGCAGCGAGATCCCGGCGTACTCAGCGGTCTTCTCCGAGGATCCAGCCAGCCGTAGTTCGTAGCCCCACTTGCTGCGGGATGCGTAGAATCCGAATCCGGCAAGAACGGCAGCTGCGATCAGTACTCCGATGTTCGACCGCTCGAACAACCCGGGAAGTGCCGCTTGGGACGGAAGCGACGGTGCTTGCGGGAAACCGGCGCTGGCAGGATCCTTCCAGGCTCCGTTCACCAGATACCGCACAACTCTGATGATGACTTCGTTGAGCATGAGCGTTGTGATGATCTCATTCACGCCGAGACGAGCTCGAGCAACAGCTGGTAACAAAGCGAGCAAGCCGCCACCCAGCACAGCTCCGAGCAGGATCAGCGGGATCAATATGACGCCGTCCGCATCGGGTAGGACCCGGGCAACCCATGCTCCACCGATCGCACCGGCGATGATCTGCCCCTCAGCGCCGATGTTCCAAAGGCCCATGGAACCCGCCACGGCGACCGCAAGACCGGCCAATCCCAGGGGAACCGCTCGCGCCAGCGTGTTGGACCAGGCCCGCCTGGAACCAAACGCCGCATCGGCCATTTTGGTGTACACCTCGATCGGATCGTTTCCGCTCACGATCAGAAGCACTGCGCCCACGAGCAGAGCCAACAAGACCCCGGTGAGAACTGCACGCGTTTGTCCGCCGCGGAGAGGCCGCTCACGTTTCTGGAGGACGAAAGCGAACATCACAGATCGTTCTTGGATTCTGACGCGTTACCCGCCATCGCTTGACCCACCATCGCTCGAGTCGCATCTGCCGCAACAAGTTCAGCGGTGACTTCACCTTCGCGCATCACGATGATCCGGTCGCTCAACGCCAGCAATTCGTCGAGGTCTTCGGAGATGAGGAGGATTCCCAGACCGGACTCTGCCTCGGAGACGAGCACCTCCTGGATGGCGGCTACTCCCTGCACATCGAGTCCGCGAGTCGGCTGTGCTGCAACGAGGACCTTGGGATGCGTTTTCAGTTCTCGTCCGACGAGCAGGCGTTGCAGATTGCCGCCCGAGAGTCCCGCGATCGGTTGGTCGATCCCACCGGTCTTCACGCTGTAGTCCGCGACGAGGGTCTCACAGTGGTCTCGGGCGCCCGCACGGTCCACGAAGAGGCCAGAGCCGATACCGCGGTAGGAACGCATCATTGCGTTCTCGGTGACCGCGAGCTTGGGAGCAAGACCCACGCCCAGCCGGTCCTCGGGGACATAGGACAAGCCCATCGAGATGCGAGTGCTGGCGCCTGTATCGCTCGCATCGGAACCGGCGATCTCCACTCGGCCCGATGTTGGCGTGGTGAGGCCGGCGATCGCATCCGCCAGCGGCCGTTGGCCGTTACCGGCGACACCGGCAACTCCGAGGATTTCCCCCCTCCCTACCGTGAAAGAGACATCGTTGACGATCGCTATCCCGTGGACGTCGTGGACTATGAGATCTTGTACCGAAAGAACGGCATCGTCTGGGTCTGCAGGATGAGCCCGGGTACGGCGCTGGGAGACCTCGGTGCTCTCACCGACCATGAGTTCGGCCAAGCGGCCTGCGTCGAGAGACTCCACCGGTAGCGACGACGCGACCGTTGCGCCCCCTCTCAAAACGGTGGCCTCGTCACAGAATCGGGTTACCTCCCCAAGCTTGTGACTGATGAAAATGATCGACCGACCATCGGCGGCCATGGCAGAAACGATGCGCCCCAGTTCATCGGCTTCGGCGGGGGTCAGTACTGCAGTCGGTTCATCCAGGATGAGGACTCTGGCATCACGCCACAACGCTTTCAGAATCTCGACCCGCTGACGTTCCCCCATCGACAGGTTCCACACCTCTCGACCGGGATCGGTTTGCAGTCCGAATCGTTCGGCCAGGTCAGCCACGCGTTGTTCGAGTTCGCGCTTGTGGAGAATGGTGGGGGCCGATCCCAGAACAACGTTTTCGGCCACCGTAAATGTGGGGATCAGCCGAAATTCCTGGTGAACCATGGCCACACCGGCGCGCAGAGCGTCGGCTGGGGAACCGAAGCTGTGTTCGACTCCGTGAAGCCGAACCGTTCCTTCGTCGGGCCGGTACACGCCGGCCAGGACGTTCATCAGGGTTGTCTTCCCGGCTCCGTTCTCACCCAAAACGGCGTGCACGGAGCCGGGGCGGACTTCGAGTTCCGCCCCAGCGTTCGCTATGACGCCCGGAAATCGCTTCCAGATGTTGTGGAGTTCGACCGCAAGCGGACCGGACGAGATATCCATCACGGCATAGCCCTCGAACTCGGTGTCAGCCTCAGCTTTCGGCCGAGCCGATCACGCCTTCGACGAACATACTCATTCCGAGCATTGCTCCGTCGTCGAGCTTCTCGCCGGCGGCAACCATCACGCTGCCGTCCTGGGCCAGGATCTCACCCTCGAACACGTCGAATTCGCCGGCGATGATCTGATCCTTGACCTCCTGCATCTCGGCCGCAACCGGCGACTCGGACGGGATCTCGATGTCGACGACCCCGTCAGCCATTCCTCCCCACCACGATTCGGGTGTATAGCTTCCGTCCTTGGCAGCGTTGATCACGTCTGAGTAGCGGTTGGTCCAATCCCAGACCGGGGCCGTGAGATAGTTTCCGACCTGAGAACTCATATCGCTGTGGTAGCCGATGAAGGTGGCACCGGCATCGGTGGCGGCCTGCCCAGTGGCGGTGGAGTCCTGATGCATTGTGAGGACGTCGGCCCCGGCATCGAGAAGCGCTTGCGCGGTGTTGCCTTCAACGGTCGGGTCGAACCATGTGGCGGTCCACGCGACCTCTACTTCGGCCTCTGGATTGACCCGCTGAGCGCCGAGCGTGAAGGCATTGATCCCGCGAATCACCTCAGGGATCGGGAAGGCAGCGACGTAGCCGATCTTGTTTGTTGTCGTGGCAGCTCCGGCGGCCATGCCTGCGATGTACCGGGGTTGGTACATGCGGCCGAAGCTGTTCCCGAAGTTGGTGTCATTCATCTTGAACCCGGAAATGTGCTCGAAGATGACATCAGGGTTGTCCGTCGCAAACTGCTCTGTTGCGTCCATGTAGCCGAACGACGTTGCGAAGATCACGTTGTAACCGTCGTCGATGAACTGCTGGACGGCGTTGTCGAACTCGGCGCCGCCTTCGGGAATAGCCTCGACGAACGCTGTCTCCACGCCGGTCGCCTCCTCGGCGGCCTGGCGGCCCTGGTCATGCATGAAGTTCCAGCCGGCGTCTCCAACGGGGGCGACCATCACGAAGGCTGCTTTGGTGTCTTCGGAGCCGCTTTCGGCGCTGTCGCCGCATGCTGCGGCTGCCAGGCCCAGCACTGTAAGAAGGGCGAGTAGGGTCTTGAGTGAGCGGGTCATCAGATTTCCTCCGTTTAAAGTCCCGCCACTTCCTATCTGAATGTGACCCGTCGGTAAACCCGAACGAACAAAAAGACTGCATCGGTTAACATTCTCTCGATGCGCGCTGACACCCTGAGCACCAAGCGTGAGGTGCTGACAACGTTCCGTGCCACCGCGTCTGTTCAGGTAATGGCCGTGCTTGTCGCCATCGCAGCGATCGCCAGGGTGACGGTATGGACGTTGTCGTGGGCTGATGCAGTCGTCGTCGCGGTCTCGCTCATGCTGGTCGGGGTGGTCGAATGGGTCCTACATCTGTTTCTTCTTCACGCCCCGGTGGAATCGCGGCGGATGAGAATATTGAAGACCGGGGTCGGCCACCGTCAACACCACCTCGATCCCGGCGCTCTGGAATTCGTGTTGCTCGGCCCGATTGACACAGCAGTGTTCGGTCTGCTGATCGCCGCCGGGACCGCCGCGTGGACAGTACCCCTGTCCCTTCTGATGTCGGAGTTCGTAACCAGCGGCTCCATCTTCGGACCCGTCCTGACAGGGCTCCTGTTGGCATACCTCTTGCTGGTCCACTACGAGTGGACCCATCTCTTGGTGCACACCCGCTACCGACCCAAGACCGCCTACTACCGACGACTGGCTCGCAATCATCGACTCCACCACTATCGGAACGAACGTTTTTGGCTAGGAGTTACATCCAACCTTGGTGATCGACTCTTTGGCTCCTACCCGGTATCGAAATCAGCGGTGCCACTGTCCGAAACCGCTCGACGCCTGACCTGACCCAGTCTTGGTTGCGAAGGTCAGCGCCGTGGGCACCCAACACGTCAGCTGCCCGAGGGAACGAATCTGATCATGTTCATCGCTACGCGGGCGAGGTGATAGAGGATGACGAGGAGCAACAGAAAGCTGATGAGCCCACCGACGAGCGGGAGTCCTCCAAGAATGATGCGAGCCAAGATCGCCACGAAAACCGCGGCGAGATGACCACTGTTGGGTGCTGCGAAGAGTCTGTTCATGCCCCAAGTGTGGCGTTACGGCCGGGGGGCCACTATCGGGGCAAACCCTGATCAACCCCTGAGTCGATAGGCGATCGGTCAGGGTCGTCGCTGTCGATGTTCTGTCAGGAAAGTCGCCCGACGAACGACACAACTGCGACGAAACGCTGCTCCGGGCACTCAGGTCGGTTTCAGCGCATGAACTGCGGTTCAATCATCGTCGCCACCGATGCACCCCTCGATAGCCAACCCACGGTCATCATCGAAGATCACCCTTCGCGCTTGCGAGAAGTGGGTTCATCCAGCGGCTTTGCTGAATCTTCACTGATCGCGAACACTACCGACATGGGCGAGACTCTTCTGCACGTTGACCGCAGTCCCGTTGTCGAAGTTTCCGAACAGCCAGTCCTGGTCGTTGTTCCGAACCCGAACGCAGCCGTGACTGGCGGGATAGGCCGGAACGGAGTTGGAACCGTGAATAGCCCACCCTCGCTTGAAGTACAGGGGCCGATACAACGAACCCAGATAGGAGCGGCGGACTCCGTCTATACGTCGCTCGATGCGAAACTGGCCGGTTGGGGTCGTTGCGGTCACCAGCTGTCCGTTCGCTGAGCGGTACAACTCACCGTTGCCGGTTGAGGTGCTCAAGATCTTGCGTTCGCCGGTCTCGGTTGTTGCGAAGATGATCTGACGCTCGAGGTCGATATCGATCGTCGGCCCGGCAGAACCGAGAGGTGGAGCAATGGTCTCGACAGAAGCGAGGGAGATGAGCGTGTTCGGATCGGCAACACCAGTGCGGTCGAGCCGCTGATACTTCTGGAATGCGAGCACCGCCGATGACGTCCCTGGTCCGTAGATTCCGTCGATTGAATTCCCGGTGCGAAATCCGAGCGACTCCAGCGCTTCCTGAAGTTGGGTCACATCGGCTCCCCGATCACCGGGCACCAAGCCGGTCGAGGGGTAGGTCAGAACCGTGGTCGACGATTCGGGTTGCTCAGCTTCGCCGGTCGCTGTCGACGTCGGGGTTGATGCCGTGGTAGACGTCGTGGGGGTGGTGGTTTCGGTCAAGCGGTTGACCGAACTGGTTGTGGACAGTGCAGTTGAGGACGGTGCAGTTGTGGACGGCGCAGTTGAGGACGGTGCACTTGTCGCCGGTGCGGTTGTTGTGTCCATGCCGATCTGCTCTCCGGCCGTACTCTTGTCGCTGCATGCGACGGCTAGCAGAACCAGGAACACTGCGACGGTCGAGAGCAGGGTCGTGCGCATCGGGTACTGAGGCTCCCTCCTGGTGTGTCGGCAAAATCATCCACGACGAGGGCATGGCGGGGTTCCCCCAATGGACTGTTGTTCTATCGGCTCCCAGGCCTTCTAGCCAAGGTCGAGCCCGGATGATTTCGCACGATTCCGGCGATCGTTGGATATCGAACCGGACCAGCGTCGCAACAGAGCCTGACCGGGCAACGAGCCTCTCCCGAGGCGGGTCGATGTTCTAGACAATTCGGACGTTGAGGGCCTCATCGCCCTTGCGGCCCGGGCCAACGTCGAACTCGACTTTTTGTCCCTCCTCGAGGCTGCGGTACCCGGACCCATCGATGTTCGAGTAGTGCACGAATACGTCGTCTCCGTCTTCTCGGGAGATGAAGCCGTATCCCTTCTCGGTATGGAAAAACTTGACCGTTCCGGTAGCCATTGTGGGTATTCCTTACGTGTGAACGTCCGGTGGGTACCGAACAATACAAACTCTACTATCCCGGTCAGACCGCGAATCCAGTCGTTCAAACAACATCGCCCGTGTAGCCATCAGACGGGACGCTAGCCATCACCGAAGCGGGCTGCGTCGCCGGGTCGGTCCCCGTAGGGAATCTGTTGACGGCATTGAAAGTGGTCGGCCAGCATGTTGGCGAAGCGGTGAAGTGGCTCCTCGAACCGCACCGAATAGCGGCCTTCGGTGAACCCTCCGGAACTGATTCCTCGTTGGCTTCGCTGACAGATGTCGATGTCCTCGTTGTTCACGTCGATCCAGAAATCTCGTGTGACCTCGAACGTTTCGTCGGTGACTGCGACGTCGCCCGGTGGCAGAAGCCACGTGCACCGTTCCCGGGTCAGACCCGGTCCCAGCGGTTCCAGCTGAATCACGAACGCATGATTGGGCAGCACGCTCAGCAACACATTCGGAAACAACGCAAGAAAGCGGCCGCTCTCCGCGTCGGATCTCTGCAGTCCGGCAGCCGGTGGCATGGCCAGCCAGTCGTTGCGGTCATCGCCCGACACCGGCGTCGTGGTTTGTCCGCAATACATACCGGGCCCCTGGTAGCGATAGTGATCCTTGACCCGCGAAACCTTTGCAAGCTCGGGATGAACCCACGTGAGGTGGTAGTACTCCTGGAAGTTCTCAGCCAGTAGCTTCCAATTGGCCTCGATCTCGATTGTGGAGGTTTCTCTGACCCTCCAGTCGTTCAATCCGTACCCCGAAAGGCGATCTTTCAAATCACCGTAGTAGTCAGTGAGCGGCGCAGTGGCAGGGTCCAGACATGCGAACACGATGCCGGCGAAGACCTGTGCACGGATCGAGCGCAGCGGATAGTCGGTTGGATCAAACCCGTCGACTGGCACGTCGGTGAAGCGGGGGGTTGCAATCAACGTCCCGTCGAGTTTGTAACCCCATCGGTGATACGGACACCGGATCATGGACAGCCCGGTCGTGTCGCTGTCGAGAAGTTCGGTGCCGCGATGGCGGCAGGCGTTGAGGAATGCCCGTACCTCGCCATCGACATCCCGAGAGAGCAGTACGGAGCGTGCTCCCATGGGTCGGACCAGCACCGTTCCTGGCCCGTCGAGCTCGTCGACACATGCGACACCCACCCAACCCCTGTCGAAGACAGCTGCCTGCTCGGCCTCGAAGAACGTCTCGGACACATACGCTTGGGCCGGGAGCGTGGACGCCGCTTCAACCGGTCGTCGAATGCCCTGCCAGAACCCCTCGGTCTCGTACTCGTTCCTCACTGCACGATTGTGACGCTGTCCAATGATGGGATGCAAGCACGATGGGCGATGGCCTCCCGCTACGGCTAGATCGTGGCCACCGCCGCACCGAGGAACCACAACAGCAACACTCCGCCCCATAGGACGACCGCAATGATTGCGATCACCTTGGCCGCAGTCGCAGTACCCCGGTTCGAAGGGTCCCGGAGTCCTTGGTCGATTCGCTGGGTTTCCTGATAACTCACGTACCAACCGATCGCAGCGGGGAAGCCGCAACAGAAGAACCCGAAGATCGACAGCAGGAGCGCAGTGACTGCTTGGCTCCCCTCGGCGAACGGGCCGCCCCGAGACGCAACGCTTGACGGCACCGTGGACGGGACACCCGGCTGACCGGCCCCGATGACCTGGGGCCCACCTCGCCATTGCGTGCCATCCCAGTAACGGTGGGTTCCCGGCGGATCCCCCTCGGCGTGGTACCACCCCGGTATCGATGAGCCTGACTGGTCGGTCATCGAGCCTCCTCTGCGCTCTTCGACAGCTGCGACAACTGGTCGCGATCGTAGACAGATCCCACTTCGGAGACTGCGATGGCCTACCGTTTCATTGTGTTCTGGATCCCGAACCGATTCAGTGCGGATCGAGTTCCGCTGTACCTGGGCGCAAGTCTCGGGGCCGTCACTCTCGCTTCAATCGTCCTTGTCGAGGACGGTCCGGTGCTTTGCCCCTTTCGGCGCTGCACCGGCGGCTACTGCCCCGGATGTGGAGGAACAAGGGCTGCGCTCACCCTGCTTCGAGGCGAGCCCCGACAGGCGTGGGCAGAGCACCCGTGGACTGTTCTGGTCGCTGTTCAGCTCATGGTGATGGGCGTCGCCATACCGTTCCTGTCCAGAACTCGTGTGGCATCGATTGCGCTGCCCGTGGTGGTGTGCAATCTTGCGATGGGTTTGATGATCTGGCTCGTCCGCCTGTGGACAGGCACGATCCCCGTACCGTTCTCATGACGTCCGTACACGAGCTGTTCGTCTACGGCACTCTCCGTTTCGGTGATGTGCGGTGGAGGTTTCTCGAGCCATTCGTCCTAGACCATGGAGTGCCCGATACGGCCCCCGGGAGGCTATTCGATACCGGGGCCGGATACCCCGCAGCGCTCTTTGATGCTGCCTCAGGACCAGCGGCTCCCGAGGATCAACCAGGCGAGTCGATGGCGATCGTCGGACATCGATATCGGCTGATCGCAGAAGAGTCGGAGAATGCGCTACGAAGACTCGACGAGGTCGAGTCGGCCGTTACCGGTCTCTACCGTAGAATCCGCATCGTCACCGACGCTGGTCGCGAGGCATGGGCCTATCAGTACGGTCTCGGGCTTGATGATCCGACCTTCGAGCTTCAGCCGATCCTGTCCGGAGATTGGTTCGAGTTTCGTGGCAGCGACACCGTCACGTAACACACGTACCTGCTCCTAGCCTTGATAGGTGACTTCTTCGTTCGCCGAGCTGAATATCTCCAGCGATGTTGTTCGCGTTCTCGAAGCAATGCGGATCGTCGAACCAACCCCTATTCAGATGGCGGTGATTCCCGATGCGCTGGCAGGCCGTGATGTGCTGGGCAGGGCTCCCACGGGATCAGGCAAGACGTTCGGCTTCGGACTGCCCCTGCTGGAGCTTGTAGACCGTGCTGAGCCCCGCCGACCTCGTGGGTTGGTGCTGGCCCCAACACGGGAGCTTGCCGAGCAGATCAAACGCGAGCTCCTGCCGGTGGCGGTGGCGGTCGACCGGTCGCTGGTAGCCATCTACGGGGGCGTTGGCATGGGTAAACAAACCGCTTCCCTCCGCAAGGGCGTAGACGTAGTGATCGCTACGCCGGGACGGCTCATCGATCTGCTCGAACAGGGCGAACTATCGCTCGACAAGGTCGACAGAGTGGTCGTCGATGAAGCCGACCGAATGGCCGATATGGGCTTCTTGCCAGACGTGCGTCACATCCTGGATCTGACATCGGTTCACCGCCAAACGGTGATGTTCTCTGCGACCTTGGACAAGGCGGTTGCGGTTCTCACCGAGCACTATCAGGTGGACCCGGTGACTCACCGGTACGGCAGTGATGAGCCCGATATCACCCAGATGTCCCACCGATTCATCGAGGTTGCCCAAAGCGACAAGATCGCCTTGGCCGCAGACATCATCGATTCACACGGCACGACCATGGTGTTTTGCCGAACCCGGCACGGCGTCGACCGAGTGTGTCGACAATTGAAGCGAAAAGGTGTGAAAGCTGGCTGGATACACGGAGGACGCTCCCAGAATCAGCGAGATGCAGCCCTGCTTGCCTTCACCGATGGCCGAATCAGCGCGTTGATTGCCACCGATGTGGCAGCTCGTGGCATCCACGTCGACGAGGTTGCCTGCGTACTTCACTACGATCCCCCTGCCGACCCAAAGGACTACGTCCACCGATCGGGTCGAACCGCCAGGGCGGGTTCGTCAGGCGATGTGGTCTGTTTTGTCACTCCCGAGCAAACGAAGAAAGTCTCGACTCTCCAGCGCCAGGTCGGTCTGAAAGTGGAGATCGAAAAAGGCGTTGATCCGCAGGAGCGAAGCGGTCACAGCCCAGTGACCGATGACGAACTGGGTCTCGGTTCAAAGCCGCAATCGCGGCGGCCCGACAAAGGCAGGACCGGCGCCGGACGACGGTCGGGCCGAGGCCAGCGAGGCGGCTCGAAACGGAGGGCCGAGAATGCCGACAGCAAGCAACCCAGGTCGGGCTCGGCCAAGAAGTCAATCGGGTCAGGAGCCTCTTCCCCCGGCCCGTCTCGCAAGCGGTCCGGCGCCAAGAAACGCTCGTCTGGTGGCGACCTGCCGTCAAAGGACAAGGCGAGGTCGCGCCGGTCGGGAAAGCCGCGTCCGAAGTCGAAGAGCCGAAAGAACCAGCAGTTCAAGTCCCGGAGCAAACGCCGACGTGGCTGAGGGTTGGTTCGAGTCCTCACACGACCAGATCAGTGACGCGGTCTTTGTGACAGACTCCGGTGTGCATGGCCGTGGCGTCTTTGCACGCCGATACATAGAACCCGGGGAACGTTTCTGCGTCAATCCCCTGTTTCGAATTCCTTCCGAGGAGCGGAGGTTTCTGGATCAGACAGCGTTGTATGACCACTATTTCGAACATGACGACGACGCATTCATCGCTCTCGGACCGATCTCATTTCTGAACCATGAAGACCAGCCCAACGCCGACTTCGAACTCGATTCGGAGTTGCTTCAGATCACATTGCTCGCGGTGCAGCCCATAGCCTCTGGTGAAGAGATATCCATTCACTACGGCACCGAACCGTGGTGGTAGGCGGACCGCACTAGGGTGCAGAGAGTGCCGGCGTCGACGACGACAACGAATGAGGTCGCAGATCTCTTTCAGCGTTGGGTTCTCGAGAAGCGAGCGAGATCCTCTCGAGGCCTTTCGGTGCGATCAGAAGCGGGATACCGCACCGATATCGGAACGTTTGCGAAGCGGGTCGCAGACGCCCAAATGCGGCCGGCTCCGAACATCGATCCCGACCTTCCCAATGCGGTCAACCTTGGTCACATGGCGAGGATTTCAGTGGCTGATTTCACCGAGGACAACCTTCTGAAAGTCATGTCCGACCTCGTGGGTGAGGGATATCGCAACGCCTCTCGCGCCAGGATGTTGTCAGCGCTCAGAGGCTTCTCCAACTGGTTGGTCAAGAACAATCACCTCGACAAAGATCCCACCCTCGGGTTCGAGACACCGTCGAAGGAGAAGGGTCTGCCGGTGGCGCTCAGCACCGAAGAACTCCAACGAGTGCTCGACGCAATCAGCTCCCCGCCCACCAGGTCGCGGGTCCTCTGGCCGTCGAGGGACCTGGCGATGCTGGCTGTTCTCGCCGGGTGCGGGGTGCGGGCCTCGGAACTCATCGGAATCCGTGTCGGTGACTTTCGATGGGAGGATCCACCGCGGCTTCGGGTGACAGGCAAGGGCAACAAAACTCGAAGCCTTCCGCTCAGCAGCGAGGTTCTCAACGTCGTGGACGACTATCTGACCGAGCGGGAGGCCGCCGAGGGCCCCCTCCGGCCCGATGGTGTCGTTTTCTTGCGAACCGGCGAGCCTCGACCCTTCACCGTCACTTCGCTCGACTACGTCGTGGAACTGTGGTTGCGCACCGCCGGCATCGCTCCCCCTGATCAAGAAAAGGCTCACCTCTTTCGCCACACCTATGCGGTCGGAGTGCTCGACAATGGCGGTACGATCGCCGAACTTCAGGCCCTGCTGGGTCATGAATCGATCGCTACAACGTCGATTTACCTTCGCATGAGTGCCGAGGGTTTACATCACACCGCAGGAAGCACGCCCATGCATCGGCTTCTCGCCTCCAGATCGGTGTCATAGGTGTCGATAGAGATTCAGAACTCCGGGTCGTCTGAGCGCTCTCAACACGACCTTTGCGTAGTGAAAGGCACACACTCGATGAAGCGACTCGCAGCAGCAGTCATTCTCCTTGCTGGCATCCTGGCCATCTCGATTCCTGCCGATGCGGAATCGATGTCAGTCGAGTCGGACAACGTTGCCCAGGAGGCGTTTCGGGCCAAATGGGTGTCCACCTACCAGTCGGCCACAACCGTTGAGGAACTCCAGTTTGCGCCCGACTTCAAACCTGAACACGCCAACCTCCTGCGCCTCTATCAGGCGTTCTTCAACCGACCCCCGGATCTCGTGGGTGCGAAATACTGGTTGGGCCAGTGGGACAACGTTGTGGCTGCGGGTCCGACCCCGCAGCGGCCCGAGGGTCACGACCTGTTGGGTGAGTTCGCTCAGTTCTTCACCCAGGTTCCAGAGTTCACCAATACCTACGGTGACGCTGGCAACGCCGAGTTCCTGACCCGGGTCTACAACAACATGTTGGGCCGTGTCCCCGACGCCGACGGCTATGACTACTGGTTGAGCTATCTCGAGGGAACCAACCCAGAACAGCCCGGCGTCGAACTGACCAAGGGTGGCATGATGCGCTGGGTCACCCTCGACGTTGAGTTCGTGAGTCTGTACCCGTTTGGCCAAACAGATCTCTCCGAGCATTCATCCGACCTCGCCGACTGCGCGGTGGAGAACGTGACCTTCAACAGCTTGAACATCACCGGTATCTATCGCTTACGGGACGGGGCCATCCGGGAGTTGTGCTACGGCCTCCGGGACGAAAACGTTGAAGAGGCGTGGGCTCGGTTGGCTGAACTGGCCGATCCCGCTCATCAGTCCCCCATCGCTTTGCTGGCGGTGTACGAGGGCGATGGAGCCGGTGTCGTCGCCTATGCCGGTCCTTCGTCCGGGAACGGCGGAAGTTACGCAGGCGACCTCTGGTTCATCGCCGCCCAGGACACCGCCACCAGGATCAACCCTGTGGAGGCTGATCTGACGATGTCACATGAGCTGTCCCACGTCTTCACCCAGTTGGACGACCAGATTGATTTCGATTCCTTCAACCGAAACGGCTGCGACGGTAGGTTTCCGGCCTTCAACTGGTGCTTTCAGTCTGAGTCGTTCATGAATCAGTGGGTGTCCAACTTCTGGTCAGCCCAGGAGCTGGCCGTGTACGAAGCGAACCACGATTACGATCCATCCAACGACGTTGATTCTGAGACCTTGTGTGTCGATGGCCACGACTTCGCGGGAACCTACGCCACCACCTCACCCTATGAGGACTTCGCTGAAGCCTTCAGCGCCTATGTCCACGGTGTCAACCTCCCAAATCTCGAGGCCAAGTTCGCATACTTCGATTCACAACCCATTCTCGAGGGCTACAGGGACAGAGCGGCGGAGACAGACCGGTTCAACTACCCTGACACGTTCGGTTCGTGCGGGTTCTGACCGCCGACTGTCGTTTCGTCCAGGCGGGCCAGCAGCTCATCTCTGATCGAGACGCCTTTCTTTCTGGCATTGTCACCGGTCACTCTCCAGCCATGCCGGGCGCTGTAGAGCAGCGGCGGTTCTCCCAGCCGGCCTTCCCGAACCGCGACGACATTGGCAAGAAAGAGATCATGGTCGAAACGTTCGATTCGATCGAAGGTTTCACATGTCAGGTAAGCGATCGAATCGGGCACCACCGGCAGCCCCGAGTCAGGGTCGAGCTCGAGCAGTTCGGGCGCAACGTACTTGAACTTTCGCCCCGGGTAGCTGAAGTACTGCCCCGCCATGACTTGATCGGCGGCGAGAAGGGAAACGCTGAACCGGCCCGACTCCACCATCAGCGGATAGGTGTCGTGTTTGGGGCTCACCGATGCCATCACGATCGGCTCGTCGAAGGAAACCTGGCTCACCCAGTGACTCGTGTATGCCCGCACAGTGCCCTCATGGGCAGCTCCGACGACCTGTACCCCTTTGATCATTTGCCCCAACGAGCGTTTGATAATCCGGTCGATCATCGTTCGTTCCTTTCGACCTGATCGACGATCAGGAATATGTCTGGCCACGCAGCGGCGAACCCGGTATGAAGGTCGAGCGAGGCCACCCTGGACGGTTCGAACCATTCCACCTCGTCGGTTTCGAAATTGATGGAGTTGCCGAACTGTTCGGTGACCTGGACGACCGAAGTGACGTACTTCCAATCGAATGCTGGTGCAAAGACGTAGTCACCGTGGAAGACGACGGGTTGGGGAATCTCGCCGACCTCTTCACTCGCCTCCCGCAGACCGGCTTGGAGCGGGCTCTCCCCCGGTTCGATGGCACCCCCGGCACAGGACCACGTTCCGCCCTCGTGGGCAAATGCAGATCGTTTCTGGAGCTGAACGGTGATCACTCCGCGATCGTTGCGATGGACGAAGACCACTCCTGCTGCTCCGTACAGGCCCCACCTCACCTTCCCGTCGGAGCACTTGAGAAACCCACCTCCGCCGCCATGGAAGACGTCGCCGCCAGCCAACTCAGTCCACCGCCTTCTGGACAGTCCAGTATTCGTCACGGAGCAGACGCTTGTAGAGCTTGCCCGTCGGATGCCGGGGTAGCTCGCTCCTGAAATCGACGCTACGGGGGCACTTCACGTCGGCGAGTTGTTGTCGGCAGAAGCCGATCAGTTCCTGTTCCAACGCGTCGTCCGCCACTATTCCATCTGCCGGCTGGACAACGGCCTTTACTTCCTCACCGAAGTCTTCATTGGGGACCCCGATGACGGCGACGTCGGCGACCGAGGGGTGCATCGTGAGTACGTTCTCGGCTTCCTGAGGATAGACATTCACCCCTCCGGAGATGATCATGTGGGCCTTTCGATCGGTCAGATACAGGAAACCGTCCTCATCGAGCTTGCCGATGTCACCCAGTGTCGACCAGCCGTTGGGATGGCGAGATCCGGCGGTCTTGTCCGGATCGCCGTGATATTCGAAATCACTGCCCCCGCTCAAGAAGACCGTTCCCTCCTGCCCCACCGTCAGCTCGTTGCCGAGATCGTCGCAGATGTGGATCTCGCAGTTGATCGGTGTGCCGACCGACCCTCGGTGGGCCAACCACATCTCGGAGTTGCAGTACACCAAGCCGTTTCCTTCGGTTCCGGCGTAGTACTCATGCAGAACGGGACCGAGCCACTCGATCATCTGCTCCTTCACCGGAATCGGGCACGGGGCTGCGGCGTGAATCACGGTCTGGAGCGAACTCATGTCTGCCGCGGCGCGGGCGGAACCATCGAGCTTCAGGAGCCGTACGAACATGGTCGGGACCATTTGGACATGGGTCACCGCATACTGGGGAACCAGTTCCAGGAAGTTCTCCGGATCGAACCGGTCCATCACGACAACGGTGGAACCGATCACATGGCTGCCCATACAAAACCGCAACGGGGCAGCGTGGTAGAGGGGCGCGGGAGACAGATACACCGATTGTTCAACCTGCCCGAACAACAGCACCTGTATGGTCGCCACCGCGTGGTCAGCCTCTTCGAGAGGTTGGGGTGGTAGCGACTGAAGCACTCCTTTGGGCCGCCCGGTCGTTCCTGAGCTGTACAGCATGTCGTTTCCTGCGATCCGGTTCGCTAGAGGATCCGCCGATGCAGCTGCCACGGCATCCTCCAACGGGGCGTATCCATCGATCGTTCCATCCAACATGAACCGATGAACGACACCGGGATTCAGCGTTCGTAGTTCCTCGGCCTGGGCCTGTTTGAACATCGACGTGATGAAGACCTTGGCTCCACAGTTGTCGATGACGTACTCCATCTCGTCAGTCGTCAGCCGTGAACTCATGGCTGTGAAGATCGCACCTGCGTAGCGGCAGCCCCATGCGATAGGGAGAAACTGGTGATGGTTTTCCATGCAGAACGCCACATGGTCGCCAACCTCGACACCTGCTCCGCGCAACACATGCGAGATCCGGTTCGCCTGGGCGTCGAGTTCGGCGTAACTGATCACCGAGCCGTCAGACGCCATGATTATGGCGGCATGATCAGGCTTGGTGGCGGCGAAAGCTCCCGGGTACATACAGCAGAAACGTAGTCACGGAGCGGCTTCCCGTCATATCCGGGATCTGCACCTCGGCGACAACCAGCCTCCTAGCTGAGTACACCTAGCAGGCGACGAGTACGGGAACCTCTGGAACGACTCGGTCACAGCTACGCACGACACTGGCAACATCGGCTATCCGATAGCTGGCTACCCGCAGGCTCCACGCATCGATCGTGGTGCACTCACTTCCGAAGAGGAAAAACGTAAGCATGGTTCCTTCCTGGGCATACCCATCGCAGTCGATCGTGGTGGTCGTCTCGCTGGAGCGGAACTGAACGGTGAAGGATGCCATGCCATGAACCTAGGTCGACCACCCTGTGGATTTGAAGTACCACGACTGGTGGTAATCCGGTGGAAATCGTCACCACGCCGGTGGAAACGTCCACCACACGAGCAAGCTCAAGGGCGTCCCATTCCATGTCGATGACCAGATCATGGGCAAGAAATTCATCGGCGTGCCGATCGCATTGTTGGGCTTGTTGTTAGGACTCACCGCGTGTGCGGTCGAAGAGGAAACCGCCCCAACGTTTCGTGTCACATCACCGACGCTGGTCACGACCCCAACCACAATCCCTTCGACGCTCGAATACCTGGGCCTGCCGGAATTGACCGGTCCGGAGAACGAGATGTGCAACTTCATCCATTCCGTGAGCAGGGATCTGATCGCCAGCGACGAGCGCAGCCGGAATGCCACTACGGCGGCAGAGGCTGCTGCCACGAGCCGAACCCTCAGTGAACCCCTGCGGGTACGAATGCTGCGGGATGTCGACGTGGCGAACGCTCAGCGGTTCGCCAACGTGCTCAGCCGTTTCGAACCTGCGACCGGCTTGATCGGAGCGATCGAACCTGGCCCACTGACCAGTCAGGACCAACTTGATGAAGACGCAAGCGATGCAGCACTGCTCACCGAGATTGCCGTCGATCTGCAGACAACTATTGACATCGCTCGACCACTGAACGCTGCCGAGCAAGCTGCGTACCTCGAGCGAACAGGCACGGAGTGGCGCGACCTGTTCACCGAGTCAGAACTGCAAGATGTGCGTGGCACGCTGAACGACAGCTCTACCGGCATGGGTCGCGAGGCCGAAGCACGCCAAGCCATGGAACGGCTCGACGACTGGTCGTGGCGCCACTGCGATGCCGGTCTGACCCGATAGGGCACCTCTTTGGGCCACGGCGCCCGAGTCGCACCCACGACTATGTGGTGAACCGTGTTCCTTCGGGATCGGCTGCCCACTGAGCAGGGTTGCCCCAGTGATCCTCGTACACCAGTTCAGCGAGGGGACGACGGCGAACCGGTCCATGTCGTCCCTGGGGTACTCCGAGTGGAATCGTTGCTGCGATCGCTACGTGGTCAGGGATCCCGCACAGTTCCTTGAGCTCGGCCTCGACCGCCGAGTGCCAGCCGGTGAGCACTCCTCCGTATCCGAGGCCACGTGCTGCCAGCAGCAGGTTCTGGCAAGCCGGATAGACCGAAGCGCCATCGATCAGTTCGCCGTAGCGGGGAGTGGTGCAAGCGAGCACGACCGCAGGAACCTCACCAAAATGGTCGATGAGATGTTGCATCGCAGAACTCACCCGTCCCCTGGGCGACTGTGGATCGCTGCGGTTGTAGCCGTCGGCGACCTGCTTTGCCGACCATGCCTGTGCGAACGCTGTTGCGAGCAGCTCCTTGGCCACGCCGGCGTTCGGGCTATCCCTGAGAACCAAGAATCGGAACGGTTGCCGGTTACTCCCCGATGGTGCCCTGCTCGCAGCGAAAAGGATCGTGTTCAGATCCTCAACCGGGATTGGGTCCGAGGTGAATCTCCTGATTGCCCGGGTTGAGGCCAACCCGTCGAGAAGCCCGATCTGGCTCACGTGTTCTGGGCGGTGAGCCCACCGTCGACCACCAGCACGGTTCCATTGACGTAGGAGGCGCTGGGAAGACTGAGGGACAGGACAGCGTGGGCCACTTCTTCGGGCGACCCGTACCGGCCGACCGGGACTCTGCGTTTTGCGAACGCTTCTTTGTCGACCTCGCTGATCGCAGCAGTCATTCCCGTTCGGATCGGACCTGGAGCAACGCAATTGACCGTGACCCCCCGGCGGCCGAGTTCAACTGCAAGACCTCGGGTGAGGCCGACGACACCGTGCTTTGATGCGGTGTACGGGGTCATGAACGGGGTGGCTCCCAGACCCTCCGTGGAGGCGATGTTCACAATACGTCCATCACCGTTGCGGAGCAGGTCTTCGAGGCACGAACGGATCAGAAAGGTATAGGCCTCGAGGTTGGTGCCGATGGTCGACTGCCAGGCTGCCTCGTAGTCATCGGAATCGATGGGTGCTGGGATCGACACGCCGGCGTTGTTGATGAGGATGTCGATTGGACCGAGTTCGCTGCGAATGCCCTCGACCGCTCGCGAGATCGCCTCACGGTCGGTCACGTCGGCCACCCGACCAGCGCAGATCAGTCCTGCGCCAGATATCTCGTCGGCCACCAGTTCGATGCCTCCAGCGGTCCGGTCGATGAGCCCGACTTTCGCCCCTTCATCAGCAAACAGGTGAGCAACAGCCCGACCCATTCCCGAGGCTGCTCCGGTGACGAGGACCACCCGATCCCTGACCGATCGGGTGAGCCGGCTGAGTTGAGTTGTGGGCGTTGCAGGCATGTACGGAGGTTATGACCTAACTCGTCTGATGCAGTCGCTGACCAGTAGCGTTGAACGAATGGAACCCGAAGTCCTACGTGTTCGCGACCGCATCAACATCCACCGCATCGGAGGGGTCGCCGATGTCAGACTCGATCGGGCTGACAAGTTGAACGCGCTTGACCCAGACATGTTCTCTGCTCTGGTCGAGACGTCGGACATGCTGGCCAAGGACACCACGCTTCGGGCGGTAGTTTTGAGTGGGGAAGGTTCGTCGTTCTGTGCTGGGCTCGACTTCGCCAGCTTCATGGCGATGGGAGACGCGTCCCAAACGCTCGACCTCACGGCGATCGCTGAGGATCGAATCACGCATTTCGCACAACAGGCAGTGTTCGGGTGGACTGAACTCCCTGTGCCGGTGATCGCCGCCGTGGAGGGCCATGCCCTCGGCGGCGGGATTCAGCTGGCTTTGGGAGCTGACATTCGAATCGTCCACCCAGAGGCTCGGATGAGCGTTCTCGAGATCCGGTGGGGAATCATTCCTGACATGACCGGCACACAGATGTTGGTGGATCTGGTCGGGGTCGACGTCGCCAAGGAACTCACCTTCACGGGACGGTCAGTATCGGGAACCGAGGCCAAGGAGCTTGGTCTGGCAACTCAGGTATCGGAGACCCCCCGGTCCGATGCACTGGAGCTCGCCCACTGTGATCGCCTCGAAGTCCCCTCACGCCATTCGAGCAGCGAAACGTCTTCTTTCCGAGGCAGCTCGATTCGATCGGGCCACGAGCTTCGAGCGCGAACGTGCCGAGATCTCCAAACTGATCAGCTCACCCAATCAGATCGAAGCGGTTGCTGCATTCTTCGAAAAGCGCGACCCAGACTTCGCCGACCCAGATGTCAATGACTGAAGATCCATGACCAACCACCACGAGGGTGCGCCGGTTACCACCTTTCGTTCGAACGGGTTGCGGGTTCCCCATCCAGAACGTTTGTCGCCGAACCATCCGATGTACGAGGAGATAATTCGTCGCCACACCGCCGCATGCGAATCTGCCGAGATGGGGTACATGGATCCGGTCTCAGGCCTGTTCGCAATGACGGCGGAGTATCTGGGGTCCCGACCGTGTTGTGATCGGGGCTGCCGCCATTGCCCCTATGTGAAATGAGCGGCCCGCGTCCCGATGCGTTCCCGTTTCTCGACTTCGAGGGAATCATCGCGTTCGCCCATCGCGGAGGAACCAGCACTGCACCCGAGAACACCATGGCGTCGTTCGAGAATGCAGTGGGGCTGGGGTATCGGTACCTCGAGACCGACGTTCACAGCACCGCCGACGGAGTTCTCGTGGCGTTTCACGATCCAAGTTTGGAGCGTGTTGCAGACGACACGAGAAGGATCTGTGAGATCGAGTGGGCCGAGCTCGCCGAGATCGAATTCGGTGGCCATTCGGTTCCCCGGATGGACGAACTCCTCGGGAGATTCTCGGGCGCTCGATTCAACATCGACCCCAAGGACGACAACGCCGTCGATCCACTCGTGCAGTTGATCCAGGAAAACGACGCCATCGATCGCGTCTGTATCGGTTCGTTCAGCGACGCCAGAATCGAGCGGACCAAAACCCTGTTGGGGCCCCGTCTCTGCACATCTCCGGGGCCCCGGTTCACGATCAGCGCCATCCTGCCCTGGACTGCGAAAGGGCAACATCCGTGCGTGAGCATCCCCAACACAATGGGGCACTATCGTCTTGGCAAACGCCTGGTTCGCCGGTTTCAGAAACAGGGATATCGCGTTCACGTCTGGACGGTGAACGACGAGTCCGAGATGCACCGACTCATCGATCTCGGAGTCAACGGCATCATGACCGACGAGTGCGAGCTACTGAAGCAGGTTCTGCTCTCTCGTGGACTCTGGGTCTAGCAGGCCGGTCGCCCGTTCTATGAGTTCGCTAGGTAGCGTGTGCCATGGTCATGGCGTGGCGCACCAGAGCCACGAGCGTGTCACGCACTGCGGCCCTGTGACGGGCATCGGTGACCACGACCGGGATATGGCGGGGAAGGTCCAGGGCCTCTCGCACGTCCTCAGGATGGTGCCGGAGCATGCCATCAAACGCGTTGATGGCGACAACAAATGGCACGCCGGCGTTTTCCATGTAGTCGATTGCCGGGAAGCACTGATCGATGCGTCCGGTGTCCACGAGCACACAGGCCCCAATTGCACCACGAACCAGTTCGTCCCACATGAAATGGAACCGATCCTGACCCGGGGTTCCGAACAGGTACAGAACGAGCTCCTGACTCAGACCTACCCGACCGAAGTCCATCGCGACCGTCGTCGACTTCTTGCCTGTCGCGTCACCCCAATCGTCGACGCCCTCTGACGCCTTCGTCATCGCAGCTTCTGTGGTCAGAGGATCGATGTCGGAAATCGCAGTGACAAAGGTGGTCTTGCCAACTGCGAAGCCGCCGGCAACCACGATCTTTACTGGGATTGGATTAGCACTCATGTCATCAAACCTCAGAGTGATTGCAGACCGTCCAGAACCCGTTCCAGAAGCTGGAGGTCGGGCCTGTCGGTGGCGTCGGCGGAAGCTGTGTGGGTGGCCAGATGGCCGGTGTGAACGAGATCTCCAACGAGCACCTTCGCTACCTGAAGATGCAGGTGCAGATGAGCGGAAACCTCGGCGATCGAGAGGGGTTCGTGACAGATCTCAACAATGTGCCTGGGCTCGAGACTCAGCGACCCTACTGCTTTCTGACCCTCAGGAGTGACCCTGATGATGGTCTCGAGTGGTAGTTCTACTTCGCTGCGCGTCCGACCCCCGGTCACCATGTAGGGCCGCACACGCAGCCCCTGTAGTGCATCGGGTTCGGGTGTTGTCATCGTGGCAGTGCCGCCTGTAGCTCGGCTCGAAGTGCTGGGGTGAGGACGGCCCCGGTCTTGTCGACCAGCACCGCCATCTCGTACGCGACCATTCCGACGTCGCAGCTTGCCGTGGCCTTCACGGCCAGGAGTGATCCGTCGCTGATGCCCGTCACGAATAGAAACGCATGTTCCATTTCCACGATTACTTCGGTCACTGCGCCACCACCGAAACGGCCTGCAGCGCCGTATGCCAATCCGATCAACCCGGACGACACCGCAGAGAATCGGTCGACCCCGTCTCGATCGAGTCCCATCGATGCGGCGATCGGGAGGCCATCGCTGGACACCACAACTGCTTCTGTGACTCCGGGAACTCGTTCAACGAAGTTGTTCACCAGCCAGTTGACATTGTTTGCTTGATTGCTCAATCCGCTCATGTGGATTCTCCTGGTTGGCTAGTGGTGGCCTTGGTCGGCTTCGGGCCGACCCTTGAGGCCGTCTCGGTACCTGGCAAGCATGTTTCGAATTTCTTCGGGACTGCGATTGCTCGCGGCTGCGGCCGGGGCCGCACCAGCTGTGGGAATCGATCGCCCTTCACTCTGTGGTGCATGGTTCTGGGATCGGTCGCGACGGACCAGTCCAGAGTTGGTGCGATTTGCGGGATCGTCGAGCAGCGCATCCATCCCCTGTTCGAACACCTGACCGGAAGGCATCGCCTGATCCATGCTTGCAGGCGGTGCCGCCGGATCCGGAACCTGTGGAGCCGACCAGTCCTGTGGTGCTTGCTGCTGTGGCGCGGGTTGGGGACGCGGTGCAGGCCGTTGCGCCGCCTGTGGTGCTTGCTGCTGTGGCGCGGGTTGGGGACGCGGTGCAGGCCGTTGCGCCGCCTGTGGTGCTTGCTGCTGGGGTGCGGGCTGGGGACGCGGTGCAGGCTGCTGGAACGCCTGAGGCGCAGGCTGGGGTGCGGGCTGGGGTGCGGGTTGGGGACGCGGTGCAGGCTGCTGGAACGCCTGAGGCGCAGCCTGGGGTGCGGGTTGGGGACGCGGTGCAGGCTGCTGGAACGCCTGAGGCGCAGGCTGGGGTGCGGGCTGGGGACGCGGTGCAGGCTGTTGGATCGCCCGAGGCGCAGCCTGGGGTGCGGGTTGGGGACGCGGTGCAGGCCGTTGTTCTGCCTGCGGTGCCCGTCGGTCGATCTCCTGTGGACGGCCGGGACGTGATCCAACCGGATCCTCGGCCCAGGGGCTCTCTGCTTCAGGTTCTGGGGCAAATGAAACGGGCGGAGCCGCCTGCGGTTCTGGCCGGATCTCGGGAGCGACTGCGGCCGAGGGAACTGCCTGGTGATCGGGGTGGGCGATGGGTGCCGGTTGATGCCTCGGCCTTTGCGCAGGTATCGCGCTCTGCGCAACCGGCGGTGCGGTGGCTGCCATGGATTGGAAGGCTGTCGGGACGTTGGCTGCGGCACCGCTGGAGAGCGCTCCACCGGGGATCTTCACCGAAGCAGTCGTACCGCCACCTTCGGTGTGGGACAGATGGACTGTCACTCCGAGGCGGTCGGCCAAACGACCGATCACTTGGAAGCCGAGTGACCGGGTCAGAGCCAGTCCCAATTCGGGTGGTCTCAGGATCGTTTGGTTCGCCACCAGGAGTTGTTCGGCGCTCATGCCGATGCCGTGATCCTCTACGACAACTTCGTAGAACCCGTTCACGTCGAAGTCGGCGTTGACACTGACCGGTGCATCGGGAGGCGAGAACTGGGTGGCGTTCTCGAGCAGCTCCGACATGAGGTGGGCAACGTCGACCGCCCCCTGAGGTCCGATGTGGGCGGTCTTGATCTCACCCATCGAGACCTTCTGGTAGTCCTCGATCTCGCTCATCGCCACGCGGATAACGTCAGCCAGGACCACAGGACCACCACGCCGGCGGCTTGGTTCAGCGCCGGCGAGGACGAGCAGGCTCTCGGCATTCCGTCGCATCCGCGTAGCGAGATGGTCGAGCCGGAAAAGGCTCTCGAGTCGATCAGGGTCTTCCTCGGTGGACTCGAGAGTATCGATGTTCTCGATCTGTCGATCGAGGAGACTCTGGTTGCGTCGAGCCAGATTGACAACGAGCTCACTGATGCCTTGTTTGACCACCCGTTGTTGCTCGTTGGCGACAGTGACAGCGCGGTTCTGAAGGCTGTTCAAGGCTTCGCCGAGTTCGGCCAGCTCTGTCTGTCCGCTCACAGCAAGCGGTTCGAATTCGGGCATCGAGACGCCGGGGTTGGAGAGTGATTCGATGAGTTTGGGCAGTCGAACGTCAGCGAGCTCGCGGGCAGCGTCGGAGACCTCATCGATCGGATCCAGTACTCGACGCCCGATCACCAGAACCATGCCTGCGCTCAAGAGCATGCCGGCGATGGCCACAAGACCAAGGGTGAGGGCGTCGGTCTTCAGCTCATCGGCAGAGGGATCGCCGAGGAAGAATGCGGAAACCCCGAAGGCGGCAATGAAGGCCAGCAGGAGAATCGGTGGGATGGCGATGAGCGCCAGTAGGTTTCTGAGCTTGAGTTTCTTCGACATGGGCCTCTCACACTTTGGGTGTCTCGTTATCAGTCGGCGCTCAGGAGAGTTCCTTTAGCCACAAACATCGGATTCGTTCAATTCGGTGCTTGGGGGTCTGGGTGAACCGCCCGGGCTCTCAAGTGCGGTAGTTTTCAGGGGTGATGCCAGCTTCCCCGATCTCCGAAGGCTCCCTCTCCGAGCAGCCTCTCAGCGAGGTGCTCCTTGACCTGGCGGAGAGCCGGTCCACTGGCGCGCTCCGTATCCGCAACGGAGGCGCCGTGTGGATGGCAGAGGGCAGGATCTATCTCGCCCAGTCTGCGCAGGGTCCCCGAATAGCCGATGTGCTCTTCGGGGCCAATGTCGGAACCCTTGCCGATATCAGCTCGGCTCTGAACGGTGCTGGGTCCCACAGCGCACTCGACACGCTTCTCGCCAAAAACCCCGATCGTGAGCAGGTGTTGGAGCGGCTGATCCATGAGGCAAATCTCACCGCGATGTTCGAACTGCTCGTGCCGAGCAAAGAACAATTCTCCTTCGACGACGGAGCGACTCACCGCCTGGGAACCACGTTTGCCGAGCCCGCCGCCGGCCTTGTCGACCAAGCCCAACGGCGACTCCAAATCTGGAAAAAGATTGCTCAGCGCATTCCGAACACCTCGGTCAAGTTCGGCCTCAATCCACACCTGCCTAGTGATGAGCAGGTGATCACCAACGACGAGTGGCGCTATCTCGCAAGGCTCAACGGTCAGAACACGGTTGCTGATGTCATTGCCCAAACCGGTGACAGTGCATTTCGGGTCTGTTCGGGGCTCTATCGATTGTTGCTCGAGGATCTCATTCACGAAATCTCCACATAGCGGCTGCGACATCTCCCCACAGGGCTGCGACATCTCCGCACAGCGGCTGGGACCGATGGGCGTGCACTGACATCTCACATCCGCAGACCAGCAGCCGATTGGTGATTCATGAGCGAGGTCCGATCTCATCAGGTACCGACTGGCGAGGCGCTCGAAAAGGCGCGCCGGCGCGTCCGCTTCACCTCAGAGGCAGCTTCGGATGCGCTCGGAATCTCTGTTCGTACGCTGGGAGACTTCGAATCGGGGCTTCGAACGCCCAGTGATGCGGTAGTGGAAGCCATGCTGGCGCTGTATGGCGTAGAAATCGGTCGGATCGTCAGCCGGGCCTGGGTCCCCAGGGTTCCGCCCAAGTACGACCGAGAGAAGCAGACATTGTGGTTGGGATGGAGCGCCATCCACATCACAGAGAATGACAACGATCAGATTGTTCGTTCGGTCGCAGCGGCGTTGAGATCGATGCGGTCCCTCGCCGATGATGCGCCACTTCAGCTCCGGGCCACGGATCTGCCGTTGCTCGCACAGGTGCTCGACCTCAGCGACGAAGAACTACCGGACACCTTCATGAAGTACTTGCGCCTCTCACCCAGCGATTGTTTATGCCTCGTGAATGAGATGGTCGTGCTCGTCAGCGCTGAGGACTGATCGATATCTCCACGGTGCGTTAGGTCAGCGGCCGGTCTGTCGGTCTCACCGGGCTGGGCAAAAGCGTGTCACCCATCAGCTTCGTGTCGATCGCTGCAGCGCATGATCGACCCTCGGCAATTGCCCACACGATCAAGCTCTGGCCCCTACCCATGTCTCCGCAGGCGTACACACCGTCGATCGAGGTTTCCCAGCTGGTGTTGCGTTCAACATTGCCTCGTGCATCGAGCTCGACCCCAAGCTCGCTGATGAGACCACCCTGCTCGGGTCCGGTGAATCCCATTGCAAGCAGTACGAGGTCGGCGTCGAGCTCGAACTCAGATCCCGGCACGGGCACGAACGTTGGGCGACCGTTCACGGTCGTGGATTCGACCTCATTGCCGTGCAGCTTCTTGACGACCCCGTCTTCCCCAGTGAAGTGGGTGGTATTCACCGAGTACATCCGCTCGCCCCCCTCTTCGTGGGCCGAGGTGACCTTGTAGACCAGTGGAAAAGTGGGCCACGGCGTCTTCTCCGAGCGGGTGTCCGGAGGCCTGGGCATGATTTCGAACTGATGAACTGATGACGCTCCCTGACGATGGGCGGTCCCGAGACAGTCCGCGCCGGTATCACCGCCTCCGATGATGATGACGTTCTTGTCCTTGGCGCTCATGGGCGAGTCGCTGAGATCGCCGAGCTGTACGCGGTTGGAGGGCGGGAGATACTCCATTGCTTGGTGAATACCTCGGAGCTCACGTCCTGGCACCGGAAGGTCACGCCACTGGGTGGCACCTCCGGAGAGAACGATGGCATCGAATTCTTTTTGCAGCTCAGCCACCGCAACGGTTGTCTGTTCGCCGGCAGGTCCGCCCACGTTTGCGTTGACACAGAACTCGGTTCCTTCGGCTCGCATTTGGTCGAGGCGGCGGTCGATCACCCATTTCTCCATCTTGAACTCGGGGATTCCATATCGGAGCAGGCCACCGATCCGATCCGCACGCTCGAACACAACCACTCGATGGCCAGCCCGCGTGAGCTGTTGAGCAACTGCCAGCCCGGCCGGACCCGATCCGATCACGGCGACCGCTTTTCCAGTCACCTTGGACGGCAAGACCGGTTCGACCCAGCCCTCGTCGAAGGCACGTTCGATGATTGTGACTTCCACCTGTTTGATGGTCACAGGATCATCGGCTATCCCGACGACACACGCGCCTTCGCAGGGAGCGGGGCAGAGACGCCCAGTGAATTCGGGGAAGTTGTTTGTGGCGTGAAGCCGTTCGCTGGCATCTTGCCAATGATCGCGGTAGACCAGATCGTTCCAATCGGGGATGAGATTGCCAAGCGGGCATCCGTTGTTGCAGAACGGAATTCCACAGTCCATGCATCGTGACGCCTGAGTTTTCAACTCGTCATCGCTGAAGTCCTCATAGACCTCCTTCCAGTCCTTCAATCGAACCGGAACAGGCCGCCGAGTGGGTGTCACCCGGGTGTGGGTCAGGAACCCTCTTGGGTCACCCATTGCTCGCTCCCATCACAGCAGCCACAGGATCTCTCCCAGCAGCTTCAGCTTCGCTCATCGCCGCAAGTACTCGCTTGTAGTCCCGTGGCATGACCTTGACGAACTTCTCAACATCTCTCCCCCACGCAGCCAGCAACCGCTCGGCAACCGTTGACCCGGTTTCTTGGAGGTGTTTCTCTACGAGGGCCCGCAGTTCGTTCTGATCCTGAGAACTGAGCGGTTCGAGATCTACCAGTTCCCGGTTCACACGAGATGGGAAGGTCCCGTCCTCATCAAGAACATACGCGATACCGCCGCTCATCCCGGCAGCGAAGTTCCTGCCGGTGGTTCCAAGAATCACAGCACGACCACCGGTCATGTATTCACAGCCATGGTCCCCGACACCCTCGGCGACCGCGGTGGCGCCACTGTTGCGAACGCAGAACCGTTCACCGACCACGCCGCGCAGATACACCTCACCCTGAGTTGCGCCGTAGAGAATGACGTTGCCAGCGATGATGTTCTCCTCGGCTGCAAACGGAGCGTCGAGCGGTGGGCGGATCACGATTCGCCCTCCGCTGAGACCCTTTCCCACGTAGTCGTTTGCGTCGCCCGTGAGGCGGAGCGTCACGCCGGAGGGCACGAACGCTCCGAGGCTCTGGCCAGCTGAACCCTCGAGGTCGATCTGGATAGTGTCAGTAGGCAGACCTCGACCTTTGTGAATCTTGGTGATCTCGTGTCCCAGCATCGTTCCAACCGTGCGGTTTTCGTTGCTGATCGGGTAGCGAAGCTGAATCGGGGTCCCATGGTGGATCGCATCCGAGGCATCGGCGATGATCTGGTTGTCGAGCGCACGATCCAGGCCGTGGTCCTGGTGGACTGCGTTCAGACGGGACGCCCCGGGAAGAATGTCGGGGACGTGAAGTATCGGCGACAGATCGAGGCCAGACGCTTTCCAGTGGTCGATGGCACGTGTGGTGTCGAGAACCTCAACCTGACCAACAGCTTCTGCAACCGACGCAAACCCGAGCTCTGCAAGAATCTCTCGTACTTCTTCTGCGATGTACTCGAAGTAAGTCTCGACGAACTCGGGTTTCCCGCTGAACCTTTCTCGAAGCACCGGGTTCTGCGTCGCTACACCCACCGGACACGTGTCGAGGTGACACACGCGCATCATGATGCAGCCACTGACGACCAGCGGTGCGGTTGCGAAACCAAACTCCTCGCCACCGAGCAACGCGGCGATGACGACATCCCGCCCAGTCTTGATCTGACCATCAACCTGTACAACGATCCGGTCGCGTAGGTCATTGATCAGCAGGGTCTGCTGGGCTTCAGCAAGCCCCAGCTCCCATGGCCCGCCGGCGTGTTTGAGTGAGGTGAGTGGTGAGGCACCGGTGCCGCCGTCGTGGCCGGAGATGAGAACCACGTCGGCCTTGGCTTTGGAAACGCCAGCGGCCACGGTGCCGACGCCTACCTCAGCGACGAGTTTCACGTGGATACGTGCGTTGGGATTGGAGTTCTTCAGGTCATGAATGAGTTGAGCAAGATCTTCGATGCTGTAGATGTCGTGGTGAGGAGGTGGCGAGATGAGGCCCACTCCCGGGGTCGAGTACCGAGTCTTTGCGATCCAGGGCCACACCTTTTGACCGGGCAGCTGCCCGCCTTCGCCCGGCTTGGCTCCTTGAGCCATCTTGATCTGGATGTCGTCGGAGTTCGTGAGGTATTCAGCCGTCACGCCGAAGCGGCCCGACGCCACCTGTTTGATCGAGGATCGACGCGAGTCACCGTTCTCATCAGGGATCCAACGTTCGGGATCCTCACCGCCCTCGCCGGTATTGGACTTACCGCCCAAGCGATTCATGGCAATGGCCAGGGTCTCGTGTGCCTCTGCGCTGATGCTGCCGTAGCTCATCGCTCCGGTCAGCGAAACGTTTCACGATCTCGCTGACCGGCTCGACTTCGTCGATGGGAATCGGCGTGCGGTCCGCTTTGAACGAGAAGAGCCCGCGCAACGTGGCCAATCGTTCGGCCTGGGAGTCCACCAGGTGCGTGTACTCCTTGAACACTTCGTATCGCTTGGTCCTTGTTGCGTGTTGAAGCTTGAAGACCGTGTCCGGGTTGAACAGGTGGTACTCGCCCTCCCTGCGCCACTTGTACTCGCCTCCCAGCGGAAGCTCCCGGTGGGCGAGTAGCTCCGGGCGGTCCGGAAACGCAACCCTGTGACGTTCTGCGCATTCAGTAGCAATCTCGGCAAGCCCGATTCCACCGAGCTTCGAGGTGGTTCCGCTGAAGAACTCATCGACGATCTCCTGGCCGAGACCGACAGCTTCGAAGATCTGCGCCCCGGTGTAGGAAGCGACGGTCGAAATGCCCATCTTGGACATGACCTTGATGATCCCCGTAGTGGCGGCCTTCACGAAGTTGGCAGTTGCGGTCGCGATGTCAGGACCGATCTCACCAGTACGAACGCGATCTTCCAGCGTCTCCATGATGAGCGATGGGCAGATCGCGTTGGCTCCAAATCCCAACAACAACGCCAGGTGATGGATCTCCCGTGCATCGGCACCGTCGACAATGATCCCAACCCTGGAGCGAGCCTTGCGGTGGACCAGATGGTGGTGGATCGCGCCGACCGCCAGCAACGAAGGAATCGGAGCCCGATCAGCCGTGGCACCTCGGTTGCTGATCACCAGGATGCTGACGTCGTCATCGGCTGCGTCGGCTGCCTCGGTGCGGATTCGATCAAGGGCACGTCTGAGACCGCGTTCACCTTCGTGCACGTTGTACAGCGCGCTTATGCTCACCGAGCCGAAGCGAGGAAACTGTCCCTCGTCGTCGGCCCGTTCGATTCGACGAAGTTCCTCGCCGGTGAGGACTGGTCGGTCAAGACGGATTTGGTGGCACCAATCGGGGCCGGGCGCAAGGATGTTTGCCTGCGGGCCCAGCCGAACTTCCGATGAGGTCACCATCACCTCGCGGATGGCGTCGAGAGGTGGATTCGTAACCTGAGCGAACAACTGGCTGAAATAGTCAAACAGCATGCGTGGCCGTTTGGAGAGGACCGCGATGGGAGTGTCGGTTCCCATGGACCCGATGCTCTCCTTACCTTCGATTGCCATGGGGGCGACGAGCAGTTGGAGCTCCTCTTCGGTGAACCCGTTGGCAACCTGCTCGGCGACGAGGTGGTCGTGAGCGACGCTCAAGTAAGGGCGTACAGGAAAATCGCTGATCTCATGCAACCCTTGCAACCACTGCTGGTAGGGATGCTCGGCGGCCAGGGACGACATGATCTCTTTGTCGCCAACGATCCGGCCTTCGGAGGTGTTGACCAAGAACATCTTGCCTGGTTCAAGCCGACCCTTCTTGACCACATCACTGCTCGGCACATCGATCACTCCGACCTCTGATGCCATGGCCACCAAACCGTCGGCGGTGACCCAGTAGCGGGAAGGACGCAGACCGTTGCGGTCAAGCACTGCACCAACCACTTCGCCATCGGTGAAGGTCACCGATGCCGGACCATCCCACGCTTCCATTCCCGAGGCATAGAACTCATAGAACGCCCGGATATCAGGAGGCATGTTCTCGTTTCGTTCCCACGCCTCGGGCATCAGCATGAGCATGGCGTGATGGATCGGATAGCCACCGAGATACAGGAGCTCCAAAGCCTCGTCCAAGCTGGCGGTGTCGGACGCATCAGGAGTGCAGATCGGGAAGACGTGGTCGAGCTTGGGTCCCCAGAAGTCGGTTTCGATCAAACCCTCTCTGGCTCGCATCCAGTTGCGGTTTCCCATGACGGTGTTGATCTCACCGTTGTGAGCGATGAAACGGTACGGGTGAGCCAAAGGCCACGCTGGGAACGTATTGGTGGAGAACCGGCTGTGAACCAGTGCTATGGCACTTTCGATCCTCTCGTCGGCCAACTCGGGAAAGAAACTCATCAATTGCGGAGTCGTGAGCATTCCCTTGTAGACCACAGTCCGACTGGACAGACTGGCGAAATAGAGTTCGGCGCCGGTCCTGTCGGGAACCTCGTGTTCCACCCGCTTGCGAGCGAGATAGACCTGGCGGTCGAGCTGAAGTCCGGCGCGCCCATATTCGGACTTGATGAAGACCTGCTCGAACCTGGGCAGCAGCTCTTTTGCCTGCTCACCAAGGTCGCCTACTTCATAGGGCACTGGCCGAAAAGCAATCGTTTCCAATCCCTGTTCAGCAAAGACCCTCACCACCGATTCGCGTGCCTTCAGCGCGATGTCTTCGTCGCGGGGAAGAAACACGATGCCGGTGGCATAGCTGCCGAGTTCGGGGAGTTGCGGGATCAGGGTGCGGTAGTAACCGTCGGGAATCTGTATGAGAATTCCTGCGCCATCACCGGTCGTCGGTTCAGCATTGGTTGCTCCCCGATGTTGAAGTCTGACCAGCGCGTTCAGGGCCCGATCAACGACGTCGCGGCTCTTGCGGCCGTGGAGATCTGCGACGAATGCAACACCGCACGCATCGTGTTCTTTGCGTGGGTCGTAAAGACCCTGGGCCTTTGGGAGATGATTCACGTTGTTGCTCCTGTAGCGAACCTTTGAAGCCCGGAGGCGTCGAAGCGACGGGACGACGTTGGCCCGCACGGAGGAAGTCCAATCTTACCTGCGGTGGACCCCACCCCCACGATCGTCCTCTCGAACCCCGAAAGGACGGTGGTCTCAACCGATCCTCGCCCAGTGACGCCACCACACTCTGCTGAGAGCGCTCACCAGGTACAACAGCGTCGCTCGGCTGCCCGAACTACACGCGTTTCCAGGTTGCGATCAGAGCATCCCTCGAAAACGTTGCGTCCAAGGCGCCGGCGGTTTCACGAGCTGAGTGCATCGCCAGCTGAGGGGCGCCGATATCGATGGTACGCACACCCAGCTGGGCCGAGGTCGCCGGGCCGATCGTCGATCCGCACGGTAGGTCGTTGCGGTGAATGTAGGTCTGCACCGGAACGTTGTCATCTGAACACGCTGCCCTGAACGGTGCTTCGCTAACGGCGTCTGACGCGTAACGCTGGTTGGCGTTGCGTTTGACCACAACGCCTGCGTTCATGACGATCTGATGATTCGGCTCATGCTTGTCGGGATAGTTGGGGTGGGTAGCGTGCGCGCCGTCGGCAGATACGACATAGCTGCGTGTGAGAGCTTCCAGAAAGGTTGTGCGGTCCATGCCGAGCGCAGTTCCGATGCGCTCCAGAAGTGAGGCCAGAGCAGTGCCCGCTGCTCCGGTGGCTGATCCCGAACCAACCTCCTCATGGTCGAACAGTGCGAGAACGGCGACCGACCCATCGGCGAGGGCGGACTGTTCTGAAGACGCCACTTTCAACAGCGCCTGTGTGCCGGCGAAACAGCTCAGTTGGTTGTCGATTCTGGCCGAAGCGATGAGATCGTTGTTCAAGCCCACCAGGGCCGGTGATTGGGTATCGAATGCCATCACGTCCCATGCCAGAACATCTTCTCGTCCGCAGCCCACCTGTTGTGCGGCATAGTCGGCGAACCGCAGGTCGTGATCTTCAATGGCCCACAGGGGGTTGAGATGTACTTGCGGATCGAGTTTCAGTCCCGTTTCCCGGATATCGCGATCGAGGTGGATCGCAAGCTGAGGGATCCTGATAACCGGACGATCGTCGAGGAAAAGGCGAGTACGACCCTCGGACAGCGAAACCCTCCCCGCCAGACCCAGATCCCGATCGAGCCAACTATTCAGCAGCACTCCGCCGTAGACCTCCACCCCGAGCTGAGCCCACGAAGCGCTCTGTTGATTTGCGTTGGCCCGGATCCGCAGATTGGGTGAGTCCGTGTGGGCCCCCACGACGATGAAACGATCTGGGTTACCGCCCGCGGTTGCCCACGCAACGAGTGAGCCTCCGTCAATTCGGTAGAACTGCCCCTCACCTTTTGGCAAGGATGCAGTTCTATCGACACCGGTGAAGCCACCTGACTCCAGTTGAGCAGCCACGGTTTGAACACAGTGATACGGCGTCGGACTGGCTGCGATCGAGCTCAGCAGGTGATGCACGTACCGGTCATCGGGTTCGCCTGATTCCATGGGACAAGCGTATGGGGTGGCAACCCGCCTGATCAGGTTCGACCAGGCAGAGGCAGAGACTGGATTGCATCATGAGCGGCTCGAAAGAAACGTCGCGGATGACCTCTGTTGGTCAGTCGGACCTCGATGGCAGTGAACATCGAATTGAACCGAACTGCTCGCACACTGACTTCAACCATCGCCGAGCGCAGCGCAAACGCACCCGCTAGCTCTCCGTCGACGCGCAACTCTGGCTCATCGAGGTCCTCGAAGACGTTGAACGTTCCGGCGTCGAGCCGCAGCCCCTGACCGAACGGCTGAGCTCGTAGCGCGGCGAAGACTTCCTCGGGCTGTGCTCTGAACAGGCGGATCGTGCGGGACCCTCGGCGCGGTAACCCGTCCGTGCCGGCCCCCCACAACTGGATTCGTTGAGGGTTTGCGGTACGTACCCGAGGTTTCTGCCTGGTGGCGACGTCGGCTTCCACCCCGGCCAGCGCGTCTGCATAGAGTTGACCAGCGGTGAGAAGTCGTTCGGACTCATCGATGATGATCGGTTCTTCGCATGCTCTCGACAAGTCGGTTGAGCACCCCAAGGGAGAGGTCTCGATCTCGACAATCCGCAACCACCGGCTCGGACTTCACGGGCAGCGGCCGGTAGAAGTCATCCCGGGCCACGATCGAGTGACGCGAACCCCCAAATTTGCGTCGTCGTTGTGGGGTTTGGCTACTCATTCCGTCACAAGACTGACACGTTTGGGCGCTGTGAGGGTATTCACCTGTCTGAGCAGGGATTTTCCATGACACCGATGGTCACTTCGGGGGTGTCACACTTTGGCGGTTTCGCGTGCGACACAGTACCCTCGCTCGGTCGCAGGGTGTACGCGCCTGCGCAATCATTCCCCTAGCAGGAGTTATCCGTGGAACTCATTCCGTATCTGGCCTTTTTGTCCGCCCTGGCTGCGCTCGGACTGGCTGTCTTCTATTTCAACGATGTGAAGGCCGCCAGCCCCGGCAATGACCGGATGGTCTTCCTCATGACCGAAATCCAGAAAGGCGCCAAGGCATTCCTCAAGCAGGAGTACACCTGGGTTGCTGGGTTCGTCGTTGTACTCGCGCTGCTGCTCGCCGTTGCGATCGCTCCCCTGGCGGCGGTCAGCTACGTGATCGGTGCATTGCTCTCGGGATCAGCGGGTTATGCCGGAATGACGGTCGCCACAATGGCAAACGCTCGAACCACCGAAGCCGCCAAAGATGGGCCGGGCAAGGCGTTGCCAATCGCATTCCGAGGTGGCGCGGTGATGGGGTTCTCCGTGGCAGGCTTGGCTCTCGCCGGTTTGATGCTCGTGTACGTCGTCTTCGTGCTGTGGCTCGACGTCGACAAGGCGTTCGAGATCGTTACCGCCTACGGACTGGGCGCATCGTCAATCGCCCTGTTCAGCCGTGTCGGCGGTGGCATCTACACCAAGGCCGCTGATGTCGGCGCCGACCTGGTGGGCAAGGTCGAAGCCGGAATCCCCGAGGACGATCCTCGCAACCCCGCCACGATCGCTGACAATGTTGGCGACAATGTTGGCGACGTCGCAGGAATGGGTGCCGACCTCTTCGAGTCCTACGCCGGCTCGCTCATCGCACCGATCTCGTTGGTAGCGTTCGCCGCTGCCACGGCAGCTGCGACTCCCGAAACGGGCGCAGCACTGCCGTTGTTCATGTTCCCGATCGCCGTTGCATTTGCAGGAATGATTTCCTCAATCATCGGGTCATTCTTGGTCAAGGGCGGCACCTCGACCGACAGCCGGGCTCTGAGCAGCGCCCTCCACCTCGGCACCAACGTCGCCATGGGCCTCACCATCGTGGCCACCGTAGGACTCGCCTACTGGATGTTCAGCGGTGATGAGTTCGGCGGCAATCCGATCGGTCTCGGCATTTCCGTGATCGGTGGCCTGATCGTTGGTTGGGCTCTTGGAAAGACCGCCGAGTACTTCACGAGCGATCACTTCAGCCCCGTCAAGAAGATCGCGGCAGCAAGCCGAAACCGGTCCCGCCACCACCATCCTGGGTGGCATCAGCGCTGGAATGGTCTCGGTGGCCGCCTCCGTCATCCTCATCCTCATCGGCGTAGGTGTCGCTTACTACGGCGGTGAACTGACCTTTGGCGCCGATGGTGACATCGAGCAGCTCCAAGGCGGTATCTACGGGATCGCCGTTGCGGCGATCGGCATGCTGGCCACTACCGGCATCGTTGTTTCCGTCGACGCGTACGGTCCGATCGCCGACAACGCCGGTGGCATCGCCGAAATGGCCGAACTCGATCCGAGCGTCCGAGAGGTCACCGACGCTCTGGACTCACTGGGGAACACAACCGCAGCCGTAGCGAAAGGGTTTGCGGTTGGTTCGGCCGCACTCACCGCACTTGCGCTGTTCAAGAGCTTCGAATTCGCCGTGAACAAGGCCGGCGGCGCCGGAACTCTGGATCTCAACATCGGCAGTGTTGATGTGTTCATCGGGCTGTTCATCGGTGCAGCGCTCCCATTCCTTTTTGCTGCGCTGACAATCGACGCGGTTGGTCGTGCTGCCCAGGAGATGATCGAGGAGGTCCGCCGACAGTTCCGCGAGATCCCCGGGCTGCGTGAAGGCAAGCCCGGTGTCGTCCCCGACAGCGCTCGCTGTGTCGCAATCTCCACCAAGGCGTCATTGCGCGAGATGATCGTTCCTGGCTCCCTTGCCATCGTCGCTCCTCTCGTGGTCGGTTTCATCAGCGTGAACGCTCTCGGCGGTCTCCTGGCCGGAGCGTTGGTGACCGGCTTTGCGCTGGCAATCTTCATGGCCAATGCCGGCGGAGCGTGGGACAACGCCAAGAAGTACATCGAGGCCGGCGCTCATGGCGGCAAGGGGTCTGACCCCCACAAGGCTGCCGTCGTCGGCGACACCGTGGGAGATCCGTTCAAGGACACCAGCGGTCCTGCGATGAACATCCTGCTCAAGGTCATGACGATCGTGAGCCTCGTGTTCGCGGCCGCCTTCGTCGACTCGGGCTTGTTCTAACTCCACAGCACCTCCAGTTCACGTCTGACCCTCCACCGGTGGAGGGTCAGACGCCGTTTTGGGGTGATTAGGATCGAGGAATGGCCCTCACGAAGTTCACAACGACCGATGCCTTCGTTGTAACCGACATTCCCGACGTTCCAGCCACAGGCGTCGTTCGTATGGGAAGGAAGATTCTTCAATCGAGCGCCAAGGATCTTGCCCGGTCTGCTACCTACTCCTTTGCTGTCTTTGAGATTCAGCGCAGCGGCGCATCGGCCGGTATCAACGCCGAAGGCGAGGCCGAAGCCGATGCTGTCGACGCCTTTGTCAAAGAGGCGCTGACAATCGATGGAGTCCACCTCACCCCGGGAAAGGGCATCACCGCTGACCAGCTCGAACCTCTGTCCACCGGGCGTATCGAGACCAATTCCCGAGAGCTCACCGTCGAAGGCATCGTGGCCGCGTCAACGTGGGCCGTCGACGGATCGCTGGCGGGAACGACGGTTGCAGTTGAAGGTCAGGGTTCCAGCCCCATGGCCGATCTCGTTGCCGCAGCCATGGAACGCGCCGGTGCCGACATCGTGACCCAAGGACCCGAAGCAAAACCGTGGATGATCTGGGGTTCCGAGGTCGACCTTCTGTTGGTGGGGACCAAGCCGGGAACTCTCAGTCATCAGGGAGCACCGATGGTGAAGGCCAAGACGGTTGTCCCGTGGGGTCCGATCCCGGTCACTACGAAGGCATATCTGATGCTCGAACGGTCCGGCACCCGGGTTCTTCCCGATTTCGTTTCGGCGGCCGCTGGTCTCGTCGCTCCCTACCTCCAGCTTGCGCCAGATGAGAGTGATCTCGGTCGCGACGTCTCGACTCAAATGGCTGCGATCTTGAGCGACTGTTCCAACCACGAACAGGGCGTACTGATGGGGGCCTTTGTTCGGGCCGAGAGTTTTCTTGCCACCTGGACCGACTACACGCCCTTCGGCCGGCCCCTCGCAGCCTGACCAGAGCGAGCATTGCCCCACCCTCTGCTGGGGCTAGGCTGGTCCAGCTGAACAGGGAGGGCGACTGATGGCAAGGATTTCCAGAAGGCAGGCGGAGCGCGGCAAGCGTTACGTGGAGGATCGGCGGGGATCAACCGGTCGTGGTGGCCAGGGAACCTCCTTTGGACGAGGTGGAATGACAACCGGTCGCCGAGTGCCCGCCGGCGGGAAAGCCGTTGGTGGGCTGGGTGCGATCATCATCGCAGTCATTGGCCTTCTCTTCGGCGTGAACCTCACTGGCGATGGTGGCACGACAACAGTCGACACACCTTCGGCGTCTGGCGGGGGCGCCTTCAACATCGACGGACCTTCATTTGGTGGCGACGCGTCTCCGAGCACAGGCGACCCCGACGACATCTTGAGCTGTGACGTGGAAGTGGAGGCCTGTCTCCAAGGTCTCATGGCAGATACCCAAGACGTGTGGTCCGCCCTTTTCGAAAACGCCGGAAGGCAGTACACAGAAACCAAGCTGATTCTCTACTCGGGCGAAACCCGAACCGACGGCTGTGGGATCGGCCGGGCCGCGGCCGGACCTTTCTATTGTGGCGCACCAGATGATCAGAAGGTCTACATCGACATCGGAGCGATGGAGAACCTGCAGCGCAGCCTCGGTGCCGCCGGCGACTTCGCCCAGGCGTACATCATCGCTCATGAGGTGGGTCACCACATCCAATCGATCACCGGTATCAGCGATCAGGTGCGTTCGCTTCAGGCCCAGAACCCCAACGCCAAGAACGACCTCTCGGTGCGCCAAGAGCTGCAGGCCGACTGTTTTGCAGGTGTGTGGGGTTATTACGCCAATCAACGACAGGGTGATGCGACGTTGGGTTACGCCCTCGACCCAGGCGATATCGACGAGGGCATCAACGCTGCATCAGCGGTTGGTGACGATTCGATCCAATCACGATCGGGATATGTGGATCCGCACACCTTCACCCACGGGACGTCCGCTCAGCGCATCAACTGGTTCAAAGAGGGTTTCACCTCGGGCAACCCCGACCGCTGCGACACGTTCAGCGTTTCCCAGCCCTGAGCGAAACCGCTATTGCTGCAGCAACCGAGGCATTGGATTCTGCCAGAGCAAGGTTTGTTCGTACGCTTTGACCGCCGGTCGCCCGGGCGATCTCTGCCAACACCACCGGGGTGATGGCAGCCCCAACCGCTCCGGACAACGAAACGATCTCCAAAGCAGTGGTTACCGCCTCGTCGAGGAGATCGGCCGGAATGGCGTCTTTCTCGGGCACTGGATTGACCACCAGCAGTCCAGCCCCACCAAGGCTCCAGTGACTCGCCGCAATGGCAGCAACCTCTTCGACCGAGTCCACTCGATGGGGAACCGGTAGACCCGAGGATCGGGCATAGAAAGCCGGAAACTCATCGCAGCCGAACCCGAGCACCGGGACCGACGCTGTCTCGAGGTACTCCAGTGTTCTCGGCAGATCAAGAAAGACCTTGGCTCCCGATGACACCGTGATCACCGGATGACGCGCCAGCGCGTTCAGGTCGGCGCTCACATCCATCGAAGCCTCGACGTTGCGGTGGACTCCACCAAGACCGCCGGTGGCAAAGACCTCTACTCCGGCGCCAGCTGCGACCGCAACCGATGCCGACACCGTGGTTGCGCCGTAGGGCCATGCCTGCGCCTGGGCTACACCGAGATCGCGTTCGGCTACCTTGCGGGCCGGGCCGCAGATCGTGGCAAATTCGTGCTGCTCGACCCCGACCACAACCGAACCGTTCAAGACTGCGGTCAGTGCAGGTTCGGCACCTCTCAGGCGAATCGCGTCGATACACCGGTCGAGCGCCTCAGCGTTCGCCGGTGAGGGCAGGCCCAAGTTGGAGAAGATGGTGGATTCGAGTGCGACAAGAGGCACCTCTTTGGACAAGGCCTCTGTCAGCGACTGGCCAAATCGGATCAACTACGCCGACGCAAGCTCGGTTTGCAGCGCTGAAGCTCCCATCAACCGATCGACGAACTCGGCGGCTCCGCCGATGATGTCGTTTCGCTTGATGGCAAACCCACCGATCACGTCGCCACCGCGCCGCTCCACCACACCTTGGAGCTTGTCGAGCACCTTGCCGGCATCGTGGGCATACGTGCAGTAGATCGCAGTCTTCTTGCCATCGATAACCGGCAGCTTGGCCAGTTTCCAAGGCCTGCCGGGCTTCTGCCCGAAGAAGAACAACCCGTCGACCCATGTGCCGACGATGACGAGATCGGATTCGCTCAGCCATTGGAGATCAACTCGATCCACGGCGCACGACATCGTTTCGACTCCGCAGTTCCGAAGCTCCGAAGCGATGAGGTTGCCGGCATCGCGGGTGTTTCCAGTAAGGGACTCGTAGATCACGATTGCCTTCATAGGGCCAATAGTAGAGTCCCGAAATGAGGATCGACGAGTTTCAATCGCTTATGGAGAACCTCTACGGCGAGGCTGATAGGGAGCGTGGGATCTCCGCAACGGTCGCTTGGTTGTGTGAAGAGCTCGGTGAGCTTGCCCAAGCTGTTCGAAAGGGCACCGCCGATGATCAGCTTCACGAGCTCGGCGATGTGCTCGCTTGGACCGCATCGCTTGCGAATCAACTGGGTCTTTCTCTTACCGAGGCCGCCAACCGCTACGTCACAGATCCTCCATGATTTCGATTTCGCTCGCCGGCGCTCGTTCCTCGCTCTGGGTCGCTCCAAGCGCTTCGCTATCTGACTCACGCCGTACTTGCTGCTCCGTCCCTCCGCAGCGCAGCCCAACTCCGCCCGCCGGCGCTCGTTCCTCGCTCTGGGTCGCTCCAAGCGCTTCGCTATCCGGGTATCGCCACCAAGCTGCTCCGTCCCTCCGCAGCGGAACCAACTCCCTCCGGCAGTCGGCGCGCAGCGCGATACTCGGTTGGAGAAAAGGCACGTCGCGCCGATGAACGGCGGCCTCTCGCTCGCCTACGGGGCCTCTTCGGTCCATGTTCTCGCTGCGGGCCTGGCGGCCCTCGCTCCATGGGCACGACCCCTTCGGGTCGCTCCGGGAAGGTGTTCCGCACTGCTCCAAGCGCTTCGCTATCAGATGCCAGCCCTCAGTGCTGCTCCGTCCCTCCGCAGCCCCGCTGATTCAGGACCGATGACCCACTCAGCGGACGCTGACGCGCCTGGCTTGTTGAATGGCGTAGAACGCGACCGAGGCCGCCGAACCGACGTTGAGGCTGTCGACACCGCCGCTCATGGGGATGCGCACTCCCAACATGCTGGCCGCGATCGTTCCCTCGCTCAATCCGGGACCTTCGCTGCCCAACACCAAACCCACCTTCTGCCGCGGGTTCGAACGACAGCTCCCCGATATCCACCTCACCTCCGGGGGTCAAGGCCAGGGTGGTGAAACCGGCGTTGTGGATTGAATCGAGATCGTCGGGGAATGACTGCAGACGCGCATACGGCAGGCGATACGCCTCCCCCATACTCACCCGTCCGGACCGGCGATACAGCGGGTCGCTACAGGTGCTGTCCATCACGTAGGCGTCCACCCCCAGGGCCACACCGCATCGCAGGATCACGCCGAGGTTGGTGGGGTTGTTGATCCCCTCGAGAACGATGAGCGTTGTTGCATGGGCCAGCACCTCGGCCGGATCGAGCAGTGGTCGTCGCCGAAAGCACGCCAGAAGTCCCCGGTGAAGGTGGTAGCCAGTGATGTGCTGCAGCACGTTCGGTGCTGCTGCGAAGATCGGTGTCCCGGTCGATTCGATCCGAGACGGAATCGGCTTCCGTCGTGCGCCGTCGACCAGTATCGAATGCAGCTCGTAGCCGGCATCCAGAGCACGCTCCACGACCAGGTCGCCTTCGCCTACGAAGACCCCCTCCATGTCGCCTCCGTCAGCTTCTCGAAGCTGACGGAGTTGGTGATCCCGGAGCCCTTGGAAAACAGAAATCCGGGGGTCGGTTGGATCCACGACTGGGATCCAGTGGTCGAACAAACCTCAGGTCCCGTAGACGGCTACGTCGGGACCGATGAGTTCCTTGAAGAGTCCGAGTACTTCACCGGGCTCGGCATGACGGCCAGTCTCGGCCTTGCTGTAGAGCATCGCATCGTTGACGACAACATCGAAAACACCAGAACCGCCCATCTTGAGCGTCAGCTCATCGATGACATGCTGGTAGTTCGCCAACAAGTCCGCAGTCGCGCTCACGGCGTGACCCGAATAGTCTCAAGGGACGCAGTAGGTAATCGAAATGCGATATCGCTGGGTGGCCATGGCCACAGTCTAGGACCTATGCCGTCGCCTGAGCGATGGGAGAGGAGCGGGCAGCACGCAGCAGTGCTCCGAGAGATGCGTGGAGTTCGGACGCCTCGTCGAGGCGCTCAGGAAAAGGGACCCGGCCGCGACTGCGACGCCCCGGCTCATCAACAAGCGCCACGATGCCGTAGCGATCGATGTGAACCAGTTCGGCCGACCGAGCAAGCCATCGCCCACCAAGGGTCCGAAAGATCAGGAGGAGCTCGTCATCGAGCCGTTCGGCGACGTCATCGATATCGACAGCGGTGAGGTCGGCCAAGGGGTCCGGCTCGGCACCGAAGAGATCCTCGGGTCGAAGCCAGTTCTCGTTGTGGTCGTCGTCGGTCCAGCGCACTCGATCGATCTGAAGCCGGAACCAGCTGTAGTCGAGGGACTCGACCTGCGCGGTGAGGGTGGGGTGCAACGCGACGAAACGCGGTTGGAGTTCGAACTGTTGGAGTCCGGGAACATCAACCAGCTCACCCTGGAGCAGCAGACGGTCGGCGACGCTCATCGCCGCCCTGCTGTCCTTCCGAGCTCGCTCGGTGTGGGTCGTGAGATTTGACAAAACGGTGACTGGTTGACCGGCACCGTCGTCGACAATCGGAACGGGCGCCACGATTGGTCGGCCATCAGTATCGATGGTCGCAAGGGTGGCGGTTGCGGCAACCGAGAGGGCGCTGCGGGCCTGTTCGGCCATTGTGGGAGCGAGCACATGGAGGCATCGGCCTCATATGCGACATGCCTTAGGACACCGCGTCCCGCAAAGGAAGCAGTTCCCCAGCCATGGTTGGCATTAGCATGACGTCGTGCTGTTCCGCGGTGGCCCCACCACAGAAGTGACCCTCACGATGCGAGCATCGCCATCGGCCATCTGGAAGGCGTGTATCGATCCGGCGCTTCCGTTGGAGAACAGCCCCGAACTTGTTGCAGCCAGGTGGGATCCGGATGGCCCGCCACCAGGAATCGGTGCTCGACTGTTGGGCACGAATCGACGTGGTGACACCGAGTGGACCACAACGTCCTACGTCGTCGAATGGGAACCCAATCGAGGCTGGAGCTACGAGGTCGGGGTCGGCGAGGATGCTGCCAGTCGGTGGTGGTACACACTCGATGATCATGGCGACGGGACGGTCACCGTGACCCAGAAGGTCAGGTTGGGGCCCGGCAAGTCCGGCCTCACCGACGCGATCGATCGCAAGCCAGAACTCGAGGAATCGATCATTCAGCGACGTCTCGAGTTCATGGCGTCGGCCATGAAAGGCAACCTCGAGGTGATCGAGGCGAAAGCGGCATCGTGACCGCATCGTTCGCATTCGATCCCGAACACGGCGGTCGACTGTCCAGCCTACTGATCGGCAAATGGGAATTGATCTACGGTGACCCCTCGCACGAGCCAACGTCATGGGGCGCCTATCCGATGGTTCCCTACGCTGGTCGGGTCGATCACGGGCGATTCACGTTCGATTCGGTGACACATCAGCTCGAAATCAACCACACGCATCACGCCATCCACGGCACCGGGTTCACGTCTGAATGGGAGGAACTTGGTCCTGGCCACCTTGTCCAAGAGCTGGACCAACGATGGCCCCTGGGCGGCACGGTGTCCCACCGCGGCGAAATATCCGGTGATGAGGCCGCCGGATCACTGGTGTTGGAGCTTTCGGTCATGGCAACTGCGACACCGATGCCTGCGATGGTCGGATGGCATCCGTGGTTCAAACGGCGCTTGACTCCCGACGGACCTGATGCAGAGATCATCTTCGAGGATTTCGACGCGACCCAGATGTACGAGGTCGACGATGACATGATCCCCACCGGCCGAGTCGTGTCGCCTCCCGATCCCGGACCGTGGGATCACCCGTTCCGATCGGTGGCACAGCCGATTCGCCTCAACTGGGAAAACCAGCTGTGCCTGAACCTCTATTCAACATGTGATCATTGGGTGATCTACAACCGGCCCGAGCACGCCTTTTGTGTGGAGCCCCAAAGTGGCCCGCCAAACATCTTCAATCCGGCAGGTTTCGACCTCGAGCCAACAGTGCTTCATCCAGGGGAACAACTCATCCGCACGTTCACGCTTGAATGGTCTACTCCGTGAGCGAACGCTCCTACGTACTTGGCGTCGACTCCAGCACCGGCGCCACCAAGGCGGAGATCGTAGACATCGATACCGGTGAGCTAGTGGCACACAGTCGCGCTCCTCATCCCCCCACTACTCCACCGATCAGTGAACAAGATCCCGAACTGTGGTGGCGTGCTCTCGTCTCGTGCTTGGAGTCGGTCGTAGAGCATCTCCCCGCGTTCGAGCGATGGGAATCTCGGGGCAACAACACGGGCTCGTGGCGCTCGATCAGTCTGACGTACCGGTACGGCCTGCAAAACTCTGGAACGACACGACCTCAGCTTCGGAGAGCGAGGACCTCATCGCTGCAATAGGCGCCCACAGGTGGGCATCGACCACCGGTTCGGTACCGGGCCCATCCTTCACGGTGACCAAACTCGCATGGCTCTCAACCCACGAGCCCGATCTACATCGGAAGGTCCGCCGCGTCGGACTACCGCACGACTACCTCAATCTGAAGGTCACGGGGCAATGGGTCACCGACCGAGGTGACGCTTCAGGGACCGGGTATTGGTCGCCGCCCGAGGGCCGTTACACAACCGAGCTCCTCAGCGAAGTGGGACTCGACATTGGAAACATCGAGTTTCCCGCGTCGCACACCCATTCGAAACAATTGGGTCCTGCACCAATGCTGAACTGCTCCATCTTGGACTGTCACCATCCTGTGTCATCGCCCCCGGCAGTGGCGACAACATGTGCGCAGCGTTGGGATTGGGTGTCGCGCCCGGCGACCTGGTCGTCTCCTTGGGAACGTCGGGAACGGCGTATTCGGTGTCGAATACGCCCACTGGAGATCCCCAGGGACTTGTAGCGGGGTTCGCCGACGCCACGGGTCGCTTCCTTCCACTTGTGTGCACGCTGAATGCCACCAAGGTCACCGAGTCGATTCGGGCTCTTCTCGGCGTGGACTATGCAGAGTTCGATCGGATGGCCCTACAGAGTCCCCAGGGAGCCGGCGGTCTCACGCTCATCCCCTATTTTGATGGCGAACGCACTCCGAACCTTCCCGGGTCCAGTGGCGGTTTGGTGGGGTTGCGCAACCCCATTGATCGCTCCGGTCTTGCTCGAGCCGCCATCGAAGGCGTGACCTGCGGACTGCTCGACGGCGTCGACGCATTGTTGAACTGCGGTGTGACCACCGAGGGCCGTTTCTTCCTGATCGGAGGTGGATCGAAATCCGAGGCGTTCGGGCAAGTATTCGCCTCCCTGTCGGCTCGAGATGTGCTGGTCCCTCACAACGACGAGACTGTCGCCCGAGGAGCTGCGGTTCAGGCGGCCTGTGCACACGGCGGCGAATCTCCCGGAGAAGTTGCCTCGCGATGGCAGCTCGATGCCGGTCGGGTAGTTGAGCCCAGAACCGAAGGCGGTGAACCACCCGACGAGGTTCGCGCTCGGTACCGGGCCGCATCCCAGGCCGTTGGTTCGCTGGCGTGACCGAGGAGGTTTCGTCACGCCGGATCAATGCGGCAGCAAAGCTGCTGGTCGAGCCCGCCCACGCCGAACGGGTCCTCTCCCGACTCGATGACTCCGAGCTGGGTAACATCATCGAACTGGCTCGACAACTGCAGAGCCAGCGAGCGGTCGAGCGTGGCGACATCGACGAGATCATCTCAGCAGGATTTGAGAGTTCTTTCGGTGGCGACGGGTTGGGGTGTGATCCCTATCTCGTCGGCAACATCGTGGTTTGCCCCGGTGGACTCACGTGGACGTCCAAGAGCAGCCATACGTGCCGCTTCGTGAGCGTGAACGACACGTGGGTATGGGATTCGGTCGAGCTGATCCGGGAGGACAAACGCAGTACGCCGGGATCTCGGGACGGGTTTCGAGCGATTGCGTTGATCCCGGCAGCAACTGGCACGGCTATCGATGTCGTCGCCGGGAAAGCGCGTGCGGGGGGCCACCAGGTCACTCGGGTGGTTTCCTACCGGGTCGACAGGCAAGGTCTCACTCAGGTCAGTCAGCGCAACGTCGCCCCGGCGGGAATGAAGTAGTCCCCCCGGTACCACTTCGAACATGCCACCCGGTGCTACTGCGCCTGGTCAGCCGGACTGTCCGTCGCCACCGATTCCGACACCGAAATAGAAGATCGCGACAACAACGAGCACCGCGAGCAAGGTGAGTGCAAGCCATTGCTGAGTGGGGTTGAGGAAGCCATTTCCCCTGGTAGTTGGCTTGTTGTTCTTCGCCATGAGTTTCTGAACCCTTTCGCAGTCTGTGGGCGTAACGTCTCAAGAACCAGGTGATCTCGACCTATCCTCCCCGGTCTATAGTGGCATAGTCGGCGGGTTGGGTTGATGCTTGATCCATCGGTGGTGTCAACACCGATTTCGCCATCACATTCAGCGCTCGAGTGGTCCTTTGTGACCTGCGATTCAGAAAGTGGTGATTGGCCATGCCGGGTACAACAGAGACTGTGAATCCTTTCGTGGAGTTGCTTTCGTCCGACCGGGCCGTCCTCGCCGATGGAGCGATGGGGACCTCGTTGTTCGAACGAGGCCTTGTCTCGGGAGAGTCGCCGGAACGATGGAACATCGAGTCGCCCGAGCGCGTGCTCGAGGTTCATCGGAGTTACGTCCGGTCCGGATGCGAGATCCTCTTGACGAACTCCTTCGGAGGAAACACGTTCCGATTGAAGCTGCACGGACTCCAAGATCAGGTTCACCAGCTGAACAGCGCAGCAGCTTCGATCGCGCGATCCGCAGCCCGGGAGACAACACGTCCGATGGTTGTTGCGGGTTCGATGGGACCCACCGGAGAACTCTTGGAACCGATGGGTGCTCTCACCTCCCGCGGCTGCGCTGACGCATACGCGGCGCAGGCCCAAGGGCTTGCGGCTGGCGGTGCTGATGTCTTGTGGCTGGAGACTCTGAGCGACATGGGTGAGGTGAAGGCAGCCGTCGAGGGGATCCGCTCGGTGAGTGCACTGCCCATCGCCGTCACGATGAGCTTCGATACCAACGGGCGAACAATGATGGGACTGACCGCCACCGAAATGGCGCGCGAGCTGTTGGTACTGGAGGTTTTCGCAATGGGCGCAAACTGCGGCAACAACCTCGCTGACACCGAGGCAGCTGTTGCCGAAATGAGAATCGTTGCACCCGATGTCCCCTTGATATGCAAGGCGAACGCCGGTATTCCGCAATGGAAGGGCGAGGGATTGGTGTACTCGGGGTCCCCCGAGGTCATGGCGGCGCATGCCCATCGCCTGGCAGAACTCGGAGTGCGGGTGATCGGCGGATGCTGCGGCTCTACTGAGCATCATCTGGCTCATATGCGCCGAGTACTCGATGGTGTGGTCCCGCCACCCGATATTCCAGCTCCCGTCGGAGATACACAGCCAGGTCGCGGGCCCGAGGGTTCTTCACCGCCCCGACGAGTCCGTCGTGGCCGGAGCCGCCGATCCTGACCGGGGCTTCTCGTGCCCGCTGGGTGCTGTTGAAACACGTCGCCACGACTATTCTTCGCGACCGTGGATTCATCAATTCAGCTCGCCGGCGCCAATGTTCTCGTATGTGGCGCAACTGGTGGCTTGGGTACGGCCATCACACACCAATTCGTCCAGGCCGGATCGTCGGTGAGCGCAATTGGAAGAGACCAAGCCCGTTTGGCTGCGCTCGGCGGTGTACGAACACGTTCGCTGGACCTGCGATCTCCGGAGTCGTGCACTGCAGCGATCCAGTGGGCTGCTGAATCTGGGCCCATCGACGTTCTCGTCAATGCGGTCGGGGTTGTTGCCTTTGGTTCGGTAGCTGACCTCTCGGTTGACGGCATGGAGGAGGTGTTCCTCACCAACACCTTCGTTCCAATCATGTTGAGCAAGGCTGCGCTGCCCGCCATGTCTCCAGGCGGGACGATCGTCCAGATCTCCGGTGTGATCTCGGAACAGAATCTGCCCGGAATGGCCGCCTACGGCGCCAGCAAGGCTGCTCTTCGTTCGTTCAACCAGGCGTTCGCCAGGGAAGCCCGACGCAGCAAGGTGAAGGTGATCGACGCTCGACCGCCCCACACCGAGACCGGTTTAGCTGATCATCCGATCGAAGGAACAGCACCCAAAATGCCCGAGGGTCTCTCACCCGAGAGTGTTGCGGCGCGGATCATTGCCGGAATCGTGGGATCTGAGGCTGAGCTCCCATCGGAATCATTCCAGTAGGGCGTTCGTGTTCGTTGTCCTGGTGCTGAGCACCGTCACCGCGTGGGCAATGGTTGGCCTCATTTGGCTCATTCAGGTAGTCCACTACCCGATGCTGGCCGACTATTCTGCGGTACTCCCGAGCGAAGCTGCTACCGAGCATGCGCGGCGCATCACACCGGTTGTCGGGCCGTTCATGGCAGTGGAGGGCGTGACCGCTCTTGCACTGATGGTTGCGCCGCCCGCCGGGGTCAGCTGGATCCTGATGTGGACAGCTGGAGTTCTATTGGGAGTTGCACTGCTGAGCACGGTGATCTTCTCGGTCCCTCAGCACAGCGCGCTGGCCCAGGGGCACGACTCGGCCGCAGCCGAACGGCTGGTGCGAACCAACTGGTATCGGACCGTCGCCTGGAGCGCACGCGGAGTGGTTCTGGCCGTAGCCGTGGTACAGGTTGGGACCTAACCGAGGATTCCGGTAACGATGAACTCGGCCCGGCGATTCTGCCTTTTTCCCTCTGGCGTGGCGTTGTCGGCGATCGGTTCAGATTCGCCCCGCCCCTCAGCAATGATCCTGGTGCCATCGACCCCCTGATCGGTCCAGTATTGACGTACGACATCGGCACGGAGTTGGGAGATCCTGAGGTTCAGGTCGGCGCGACCAGCTGAATCGGTGTGAGCGACCACCGTGATCCTCACATTCTCGTTGACGCTCAGCAATTTCGTTCCAAGGTCGAGCAAGGGCAGAAACGCCGGATTGATCTGAGTTCCCCCGGTTGGAAAAAGCAGAGTGTCGGCCACGTAGAGAGGTGCGCTGTCAACAGGCGCAGCGGTGGCGTCTACTTCGTACTGATTCACAACATTTCCGGCCCCCACGACCAGCTCTGCCTGCCGCAGGATCTCGCCACCAAATGCTTCGCTGGGGACCCTGCCCCGCAGGTAGAGAACGCCGTCCGACAACACGGCGTGGCGAACCGTGCCGGTATCTCGTATCGGTGGCCCTTCGAGGACGGGCGGAGTTGAAGTGGTCGCCGCGGTGGGTGTTGTCGTCGTTGGTTCCGGACTCGCCGGTGTCGTAGAGGTCGTGGCCGTTTCGGGCAGCGCGTCGGTGGTCGAAGCCGACTGGGTTGTGGTGGTGGCGGAAGCCGGATCGTTCAGGACAGCCACGTCGATCGCTTCTGCACCGTCGGAGGAACTGCGCGCTTGTAGTGCGAAGCCGATCGCGCCGATAGAGAGTATGCCAACAACGCCGAGGAGTACGAGCGGCAGAACTCGACCGCCGCTGTCGTCTTGGTCTCTCCACGGAGCCGGGGGCGGCGTAGGGCCAGCAGCGCTCACTTCAGGTGGGACGATTATGCGTGGCGCCGACTCCATCGGGCCAGTGTGGAACCAACGGCTATCGCTCGTCAGCAGCTATGGGCAGGATTGCACCCGACAATGGAGAATTTGTCCTACCGGTTCGAGGTCATGTCCAGCGGAACTACCCACTGATCGAACTCGGCATCGGTGACGTGGCCCAACTCCAGCGCCGCAGCCTTCAGGGTCAGGCCGTTCTTGTGAGCGTGTTTGGCGATCGCTGCCGCATTGTCGTAGCCGATGTGTTTGTTCAGTGCTGTGACCTGCATCAGATTGGAGTCGAGGTTCTCGCGGATCTTCTCCAAGTTCGCTTCAATTCCAACCGCGCAGTTGTCGTTGAAGGCGACGCACGTGTCACCGAGGAGGCGGATGCTCTCGATCACGTTGTGAACCATCACCGGCTTGAACACGTTGAGTTGGAAGTTGCCCTGGCTGCCGGCGAAGGCAACCGTGGCGTCGTTGCCGAACACCTGAGCCGCCACCATCGTCATCGCTTCGCACTGGGTGGGGTTCACCTTTCCGGGCATGATGCTCGAGCCCGGCTCGTTTTCGGGAATGGTGATCTCACCGATCCCGTTTCGGGGACCGCTGGCCAGCCACCGAACGTCGTTGGCCATCTTGAGGAGCGCACCAGCCAGTGTCCGCAGAGCAGCTGAACAGGTGACCAAGGCGTCGTGAGCGGAGAGCGCTGCAAACTTGTTTTCCGCGGAACGGAACCGATGTCCGGTGCGCTCGGCGAGGATGGCGGCGACACGGTCTCCGAAATCGGGGTGGGCATTCAGCCCGGTTCCGACCGCAGTACCTCCGATGGCCAGATCCATGAGTCCCGCAGTTGAGGTTCGAACCCCTTCGATCGCCTGATCGATCTGTGCAACCCATGCTCCGATCTCTTGACCGAGTGTGATGGGGGTGGCGTCCTGGAGGTGGGTACGTCCCACCTTCACCACGTTGCTGTATTGGTTCGCTTTGGCTGCCAGCGTGTCGCGAAGAACCTTCACCTTCGGGTAGAGCTCTCGGTCGAGCTCCAGAACCGTGGCTACATACATGGCGGTCGGGAACGTGTCGTTGCTGCTCTGGCCCCGATTGACATGGTCGTTGGGGTGTACGGGCGATTTGGTTCCCATCACACCGGCGGCCATCTCGATCGCCCGGTTCGAGATGACTTCATTGGAGTTCATATTGGATTGGGTCCCGGAACCGGTCTGGAACACAACCAGGGGGAAATGATCGTCCAGATCACCCTGAGCCACTTCGTTGGCGGCCGCCACGACCAGTTCGGCGATGTCGGCGGGGAGCTGGTCGAGTTCTCCGTTCGCCTGGGCGGCTGCCGCCTTCAGCAGCCCCAATCCTTCGATGATCGCCCGGCCCCACACGAACCGGTCACGTCCGATCGGGAAGTTCTGGATGCTGCGCTGGGTCTGAGCGCCCCAGTATCGGTCGCTGGCAACCTCGATCTCACCCATCGAATCGGTCTCGGTACGTGTTGCACTCATGCCCAAAGCGTAACGGTCCCGTCGAACGCTACGTAACTGTGGCAACTGACCCCGAATGTTCTCGTTTGCCTCATACAACTCACATTCACGGAGTGTTAACTTTGTCTCGTGACGTCTACGGATGACCGTGTCGAGCCAACGAGTCTTGATCGTGTGGTGATCAGGTTCGCAGGGGACTCCGGTGATGGGATGCAGCTGACGGGTGATCGTTTCACTTCCACCAGCGCAATGGTCGGAAACGATATTTCCACCCTCCCCGAGTTCCCCGCCGAGATCCGCGCCCCCCAGGGAACGATCGCCGGGGTGTCGGCATTTCAGGTCCATATCTCAGACCACGACATACATACCCCGGGCGACATCTCCGACGTTCTTGTTGCTATGAACCCCGCCGCACTCAAGAGCCAGCTGATCCGGTTCAAGGATCTCGGCACGATCTTGTTGAATTCGGATTCGTTCGACCAGCGAAATCTGGAGAAGTGCGGCTACGAGGTCGATCCCCGCACCGACGGCTCTCTCGACGGCTACATCGTCCACGAGATCGCAATGACCAAACTCACCGTCGATGCCACCGCCGACCTGGATGTGAAGAAACGGGACGCGGAGCGATCCAAGAACTTCTTTGCTCTCGGCGTGATCAGCTGGATGTACACCCGCCCTCTCGGTCCCACCATCGAATGGGTCGAGTCGAAGTTCGCGTCGAAGCCAGCGGTCAGTGCAGCAAACGTCGCAGCGCTTGAAGGCTGGCTACAACTACGGCGAAACAACCGAGATGCTGGCCAACCAGTATGTGGTCCACGCTGCCCCGGCCGAGCCTGGTACGTATACGAACATCACAGGTAACACGGCGACCGCTTGGGGAATGATGGCAGCGGGTCAGCTCAGTGGATTGCCGGTCTTTCTCGGGAGCTATCCGATCACTCCGGCCTCGGACATTCTGCACGAGCTCAGCCGTCACAAACACTTCGGAGTGCGCACATTCCAGGCCGAGGACGAAATAGCTGGCGCCGGTGCGGCGCTCGGCGCAGCGTTCGGCGGGTCCCTCGCATTCACCACTACGTCTGGGCCAGGCGTGGCGCTGAAGGGTGAGACGATCGGTCTGGCGGTCAGTATGGAACTGCCGCTCGTGATCATCGACGTTCAGCGGGGAGGCCCTTCAACCGGCCTCCCCACCAAGACCGAAGCGAGTGATCTGATGATGGCGATGTATGGCAGACATGGCGAGTCGCCACTGCCGATCGTTGCCGCCAATAGTCCCTCGGATTGTTTCTTTGCGGCCATCGAAGCCAGCCGGTTGGCTTTGAAGTATCGAACGCCAGTGCTGCTTCTCACCGACGGGTATTTGGCTACCGGTGCCGAGCCATGGCGCCTGCCCGCCGTGGAGGACCTACCCGACATCTCGGTCGAGTTCACCACCGAAACCAACAGCACCGACGGCGACGGCAATCCTCAGTTCCTTTCATTCCTCCGAGACCCAGACACCCTCGCTCGCCCGTGGGCAGTTCCGGGCACGCCGGGACTGGAACATCGATTGGGGGGACTCGAGAAGGCTGATGGCACGGGCAACGTGAGCTATGACCCCGGCAATCACGAGTTGATGACCCAGCTCCGAGAGGCGAAAATTAGTGGTATTGCGTCCGACATCCCACTCGTAGAGGTCGACGGTTCCGGATCGGCTGACGTTCTATTGGTCGGCTGGGGATCAACCATGGGTTCGATCACTTCTGCGGTCCAGCGCCTTCGCACCGATGGCATCAGCGTCGATCAAATCCATCTCACCCATGTGCATCCGTTCCCGTCGAACCTCGGCGATGTGCTCCAGAACTATGAACGAATCCTCGTCCCTGAATTGAATCGAGGACAGCTGGTGAAGCTGCTGCGGGCTGAGTTCCTGGTTGACGCTACGCCGCTATCGAAAGTGCAAGGGTTGCCGTTCACCGGCGACGAAATCGTGGCGGCAACCAAAGCTCTCCTGGAGGTAACGGCATGACCGACGTGACACTCGATCCGACCAAACGTGGTCACTGGACCAGCGACCAGGAGGTTCGGTGGTGTCCTGGGTGCGGCGATTACGGAATCCTGGCAGCCATGCAATTCATGCATGCCGAACTGGCCGAAGACCCGGCCACCGAAGTCAAAACCGAAGACACCGTCTTCGTGAGTGGAATCGGGTGTGCTGCCCGGTTCCCCTACTACATGAATACCTACGGCATGCACACCATCCATGGACGGTCTCCTGCGATCGCCACGGGACTGGCTGTCGCCCGCCCGGACCTCAACGTGTGGGTGGTTGGCGGTGACGGTGACATGCTCAGCATCGGCGGCAACCATCTGATTCACGCTCTCCGACGCAACATCAACCTCACGATTCTGCTTTTCAACAACCAGATCTATGGCCTCACCAAGGGTCAATACTCCCCTACCAGCGAAATCGGGAAGGTGACGAAGTCGACCCCGGATGGCTCCATCGACCGGCCGTTCAATCCGATCAGCCTTGCAATAGGCGCCCAGGCAACCTTCGTCGCTCGCACCCACGACCTCGACCGCAAACACATGATGAACGTGTTCAAACAGGCGCACGCTCACAAGGGTGCATCCCTGGTTGAGATCTACCAGAACTGCAACGTCTTCAACGACGGTGCGTTCGACGCAATCACCAAACGGTCCAACCGTGACGGAATGATGGTCGATCTGGTCGATGGGGAACCGATCCGATTCGGGGCCGACAAGGAACTGGGAATTGCCATCAACCACGGACGGGCCGAAGTAGTCGACGTCGAGGCCGTTGGTGTTGACGCACTTCTTGTACACCGAAATGATGCTGATCCATCCGTGTCATTCGCTCTTGCTGAGCTTGCCAAGGACCGTCAGAGCCCCACGTGTTTCGGAGTGTTCCGTTCTGTCGAGGTACCCGAGTACACCGACCTGCTCGAAGCTCAGGTCGCCGCTGCCCAGGTAGACGGGACCGGCGATCTCTCCGAACTCCTTCGGAGCGGAGCCACCTGGACCGTTTAGGGTGTCCCCATGCCAACACTGAATGTTCAGGGTCATCGCGGGTCGCGCGGACTGCGTCCGGAAAGCACGCTGCCGGCGTTCGAGGTGGCCCTCGATCTGATGGTCACGACCCTCGAACTCGACCTGCACCTGACCGCCGACGACGAGGTTGTCATTTGGCACGACGCTGAGCTCTGGGACCAGAAATGTCGGATTGGCGAGGGTGCTCCGGAGCACATCTGCCTGCCGACCCCGATGCGGTCGCTGTCGGTTGCCGACTTCGACCATTTCATCTGTGACAAGAACCCTGAGCCGGAACGGTTCGATGTGCAGGTGGCCGAACCCACCGTGCTCGCCGGTGACCGATTCAGAGTGGTTCGCCTCTCCGATCTGTTCGAGTTCGTGAGCGAATATGCGCTCTCTCCCGCCAAGTCCGAAGCGCAGCGCCAAGCTGCTCGGAGTGTCGAATTCAACATCGAGACCAAACGGGTCCTCGACCACCCCGAGTACATCGGCGATGGCTTCGACGGTGAAACTGTTGGAACCTTCGAGCGGGTTCTCATCGATGCGATCGATTCAGCTGGAATGACCACACGTTCCACTATCCAGAGCTTCGACTTCCGATCGCTCAGGGCGATTCACAAGACACGGCCCGACATCAGGCTTTCGGCCCTCACCCAGTTCGCCCCCGACTTCGCGGAAATCTCTTCCATCGGTGCCTCGATCTGGTCTCCGTACTACGGCCTGCTCACCCGAGACCAGATATCGGAAGCTCACGCATTGGGGCTCGAGGTACTCCCCTGGACGGTGAACACCCACGAGGAGATGCAGAAGCTGGTCGACGATGGTGTCGACGGCTTCATCACCGACCGGCCCGACATCGGGATGCAGTTCGTCTAGGGCTCTTCGCCACCGGGCCTGCGCGCGATTACAAGGGTGTCACGAGCCGTGTGGTTCCCCGTTTCATTGGTGACAACTCGTTCTACCACTTCGGCAGTGTCGATCTCGAGGCCAGCGAGAGCCATAACGGTTTCATCGAGGGTGTAGCAAACATCGGCCGAAGGCGGTCCGCCGTAGCCGTGCTCGACATTGGAGCGGTCGTGGGCGATAACGAAGAGCGTGCCGCCAGATGCAAGCCAGGACCGGGCGTGCTCGAGAACTGTCCGTTGGCTGCCCTGATCGACCTGCAGGTAGGAGATCAGTACGAGATCAACCAGCCCAGTTGGTTGGTAGGTAAGGACGTCAGCCTCGACGAAATCGACGGTCACTCCCTTGTGGGAGGCAAGCGTGCGGGCCTTTTCCAGTCCGACCGGTGAGAAATCCACAGCGGTCACGTTCCACCCTCTTCCAGCCAGCCAGGCTGCATTGCGCCCCTCGCCTGAGCCGAGGTCGATCGCCGCGCCAGGTTCTAGGTCGGCAAGATGGGTTTCGACGAACTGGTTCGGGGTGTCAGTCCAGACCAGGTCGCTGACCGAATAACGTTCGTTCCACAAATCTCGAGAATTCATTGCAGCCTCCTTCTTTCACGGCCGAATCACAGCAAAGCCGGTCATGGCTGCCGTCGATAGGGTCCAACGTCGGTAGTAGAGCCTTCTCTACCCGGCGGTTCTGGTACTGAGGCCGAGTTTGTCGTGGGTCTCGGTTTCAAAGTCGAATTGGATGAGCACCACCTCTTCATCACCCTCGACCCAGGAGTCGTGGCCGGGATCGATGGCAACGAACGCCGGGGCCTGATGGTCGAACGTTTCGCCGTCGGCGTATTCGCCGACGAACCGACCCCTGGCCAGGAAACCAACGTGGGCGTGTTCACAGAAGTCGGTACCGACGATGGGCTTGACCTTCTCGGACCACCGGCTACCGACCGGCAACACCATCCGTTTCACTCGTGCATTGCCTACCGAGGCGAACTCGATGTCGCTGCCGGCAAAATGCTGCGATGTCGCTCCTGCTATTGGTGCTGTTAGTGGATCATCCATGACCGAACAGTAGTTGGCTTGGAACGACCCGGACCGAGGAACGACCGCAGGCTGCGGAGGGACGAGCAGCACACCGACCTGCTAGCCAGATAGCGGAGCGCTTGGAGCGGTTTGGCGGACGTCAGTCTTGCGAAGGGAGCGTTTCGGCGCCCTGCGCCGAAAGGCGGTTAGTGAGGAGGCGCCCCAGCGCCGACAAACGGCAGGCTGCGGAGGGACGAAGCAGCAAGGACATCCTGCGGGATTGTCCGAGCGGAGCGAGTCCGGAACGACCCCGAGGAACGAGCCCTGAGCTGCGGAGGGACGGAGCAGCACACGGCCTATGTCAGATAGCGAAGCGCTTGGAGCGACCCGAAGCGAGGCACGAGGGCGAGTGAAGGCGAAATTACAGCTCGTCGGCGTCGACCATGTCTCCAGCAGCCGCGATGGCGGCACCGATTGCAACAGCTCTCATTGTGACAGCGTCGAAGTAGTGCTGAGCCTGTTGCTCGAATCCGGGCATCGGAGGTCGACCGAGCGAGGTGATGACCGACGCCGGCACCTCGGTGATTCGGGCCCACGTTGGGGGCTCTGGCAAACGTCCTTCGTCGCCCCAGAAGGCCCGGTTCTGCTTGGCTTTGCTCTTCCGGTTCCGGGCCCGTTTGCGTTTCCCGGCCTTGGAGTTGTTGCCGTTGTGGTTCTGATTGGTCTGTTGTGCCATCACGCAACCGCCATTTCGGTGTTGTCGACTTCGTCGACGGTGAGAAGGGCATCCGGGTCGATCCCCAGGACGGCCTGCAGCTGATCGGTATCGAGGTCCCCGATCGAGGAGCTCTTGGGCAGTACGAGATCAGCGATCTGACGTTTCCCGGCAACCACCTCTTCAACCCGTTCATCAATGGTGCCCGGACACACCAGACGATGGCAGATGACGGTGTTCTTCTGCCCAATTCGCCACACCCGATCTCGAGCCTGATCCTCGACTGCTGGATTCCACCAGCGGTCGTACAGGACAACGTGTGACGCTGCAGTCAGATTGAGGCCGGTACCGCCTGCCTTCAGCGAGAGAACCATGGCTCCTGCACCTTCGGAAGCCTGGAATTCGTCGACCAGCTTGTCGCGGGCCGAGCGACCAAGTCCACCGTGGTAGCAGGCAATTGGAATACCGGTGAGTTCGCTCAGGTGGTTCGCCAGCGTTTCTCCCCACGACGCGAAGTGAGTGAAGATGAGAATCTTCTCGCCGTTTGCAAAGACGCTGTCCAGGATCTCTTCCAGTCGGGCCAGCTTGCCTGACCGGCCGGCGATCGGACCGTCATCTTCTTTGTTGAAGTTGGCTGGATGGTTGCAGATCTGCTTGAGCCGGGTGATCGCCGCCAACACGGCGCCCTTCTTCTTTGGCGAGTCTTCGTCACTGGTTTCTTTGATCAGTGCGTCCAATGTTGCCTGGTAGAGACCGACCTGCTCAGGAGTCATTGCGCAATGGTCCAGCTCATCAATCCGATCTGGCAGCTCGGCTGCAATGGCCGGCTCGGACTTGGTTCGACGGAACACCAGCAACCCGTTGAGGGCTCGTAGTACTCCTTCGGCGTTCTCTCGGGTCGCCATCGACCCATTTTTGTTGGCGGACAGGTTGGCGATGAAGGAGTTGCGGGACCCCATGAGGCCGGGGTTGGCCCAGTCCAGGATTGCCCACAGATCGCCGAGTCCGTTCTCGATCGGTGTTCCAGTGAGGGCCAGTTTGGATCGTGCGTTCAAGCGTCGGAGAGTCTGAGCGGTTTCGCTGGCAGGATTCTTGATGGCTTGGGCCTCGTCGAGCACAACGTTGTTCCATGTGATGTCTTCGAGCTTGGCCATGTCTCTGATGGCAGTGCCGTAGGTGGTGATCACGAGATCGACCTTGCGGACCGCTTGTGCGATACCAACTCCGCTGGCTCGATTTGGTCCGTGGTGGACCAGCACCTTGACGCCGGGAACAAACTTTTTGGCTTCCGAAGCCCAGTTGCCGACCACGGCCGGTGGGGCGACCACGAGTGCAGGACCCTTGGCTGTCGACAACGCAATGTGAGCAAGCATTGTGGGTGTCTTGCCCAGTCCCATGTCGAGCGCAAGGCAACCTCCGAGCCCTGCGGAGTCGAGAAAGCCAAGCCAGGCGAGCGAATCGGCCTGATAGCTGCGAAGTTGACCAGAGAATCCCTCGGGCGATGTAGGAAGATCGGTCGGAAGGTCTTGGGCACTGCGGAGCAGATCGACCGCCCAACCGGTGCCTGCGATGGAGACACCACCAGCCAAGGGTGAACCCTCGAGCCCGAGCGCATGCCGAAGCATGTCAGCCCCGGAGAGACTCTTTTGTTCCTCGCGGTCGGCCAACGCTTTGGCTGCTTGTGCGAGGTCGGCCTTGTCGAGCTCGACCCACTGACCCTGAGCTTGCACGAGAGGCCGAGCTTCACGGGCCAACCGAGCTATGTCAGCGGCGGTCAGTTCGACCCCGTCGAAAACGGCCGACCACCGAACATCGGCGAGCTGCTGAGCACCAACTACGGAATCGGCGGTCTCCTCCGAGGTCAGGCGCAGCGAAGCGGTGGCCTTCTTGCGAGACAGATTCGGGACCCGCACGTCGTAGCCGTTGGCGAGGAGCACATCGCCGATCTTGGTCATGAAGGTCCACGCCTCGTCTTGGGAGAGGAGCACTTCTCCCCTTCGGCGGCTGCCGGGCCGTAGCAGCACGTCGTAGAGCCGTTCGAGGCGAACCAGATGGTCACGAATCCGTTTTGAACGCACGTTGGACGAAGTGACCATCACCTGTTCCACCGGATCAAGCGACTTCTTGTCGCCCTGTGCCAGAACTCGGAGATGCCAGGCGCCGCTCCCGTCGGGCTCGTTCAGTTGAACAACGAGGGGATGTTTGGTCGCTTGGGTGACCGGGGCCGTCCACTGGTCGAGCCGGCGGGCAAGGTCTGAACCGAGTCGTGTCGGTGCGGTGAACGGCTCCCCGTCCAGACGGGCCAACACCGCCTCGATCATGTCCGAACGGTTGGCCAACGACGGAGGCGGCGCCGGCACTTCCAAGCTTCGGGCCGATGTGGCAACGATCGTGTCTGTCAAGTCGGACAACACCGTGTCGGTGAAGGCTCTGTTGTCTCTTTTGGTCTCGAACACAGATGCGGCGCCGGGGCACGACTCTGCCAGCAGCCGCATGGTCTCGGGCGGAACAAGCGCAGGCTTCCATACGACCTCGTAGTGGCTGTGGCCCTGGGTGGGCCGTTCGGCGATCGCACCCCGCTGAGCCTTGCGTAGCGCTGGGACGATCCGTCCCTGAGTAACCGTTCGAACTGCGGTTGCGGCGACGAGGCCGAACCAAGTGGCACTCACTCCAATGGTCTGATCCTCCCTGGTGTTGGCCAATGAAACCAGCCATCCCAGAGCTTGATCCAGTGGTGCCTGCACTGCGGGTACCGAGCTGCCGTCAGGGAGCTTGATGTCGTCGTGTTCACTCCACTTGAGCACCGAGCCGGCGCTGGTCAGGTGGTCGCCGATGTGGTCGGTCTGGTCGGTCTCGGCATTCCAGCCTCCCAGCCACGCAACAACCCGGCCCGGAAGCCACGACAATTGGAGGCTGGCAACGGCTTCGCCGGGTGCCGGTGCGGACTTTCTTCCACCTCGACGGGGTGGGCCGACCAGTTCGGTCAGCACAGCGTCGATACGGTCAGCCTCGCTGGCGAGGTCATCGAGGACGAGGAACTTCGTAGGTCGAGGGACGAACCGTTTGGTGTCCTCGATGGCGAACTCGACGTCGTCGAGCATGCGGATCAGTCCATTGACCCAGTGAGGTCTGTTGTCCGAAAGCACCGCCAGATCCGCTTGGGTTGCAACCCCATCCAAGTGACGCTGGATGAGCACGCCGAAACCTCTCGGTGCAGGCGATGTTACTTCGGTGGTCGCCGCCCCTCGAGCGGGTCGAAGCCGATCCGAGGACGACCGGTTCGATGACGTTGTTGACTCTAGAGGTGCGATGGGGGGCTCCTACTGCTGGAACGCAGAATCGGGGTTGTGCGCTGTCATTGCGACGACGCTCCATCGAGAGAACGATGGTGATTGCAGCGACGAACAGCGGTGGACCACAGAGTCCAAGGCTGTCTACTGGCACCCGCCAGCTGCGCTACTTCCGGTTGACTACCTATCGGATTGCCAGGGGCGATCGTTTAGGGCCTCTCGGCTATCGGTGTGGAGTATACCCTGCCGACGCCGTCGATAGGTCCATCGGCTGGAGATGCCCTGCCTACACTGGTTGGTCCCTATGCGTCACGGTATATTGCTTCGTTCGATCCAGGGATTCCTCGATCCCGGTGAACGGCTGTACGACGCAGCCTTCATGTGGTCCCGACACCGCCTTGCCTATGTCTATGCGGTGGCGGCATCGGTGGGCCTGTTGGTCATCGCGATTCTTGCAGGCTTCGAGCAGTGGCCCAGCCGGCTGGCGATCGCAGTGATGGGCGGGGCGGTGGCGTTCACCGCAACCACCATGTATCGGGTTCTCGCTTCGACCAGCGAGGGTCTGGTTCTGCTCGAGGGTGGCAAACTGCGACAGGTTGCCAAACGAAAGATCCGCAGACTCGACCCCGGCACACCGGTCACGATTCAACGGGACACGTTGATCACCACCGACTGGAAGATCGGTGACGCGGAGTACACGGTGCCAAAGGGTTCACAGAAGGCGATGGAACGTATTGCGGTCATCACCGCCAGGACCACGGAGGATCCCAGGTCCGGTTGACCTCACGCGGATGGATCGCCCGTTAAGGCGATCCATCTCAGCGGTTGTTAGCCCGCATGCGAGCGGGTTGTTCCCGAATTACAGCGCAGCCGCACGGAGCATCGAGGTCTCGGCCAGACCGTGCCACTCCTGGACTGCGGCCTTGTATTCGCGCCACGGGCCCAGGATTTCGCTGAACACCGGGTTGTCGGCGGCAATGCTGTCGAGGACGTTTTCAGTCTCCTCTTTGAACGCGCTGAGCACCTCATCACTGAACTGGCGAATCTCGGCAAACTCCTTGATCGTCTGGAGATCGCGCGGGTTGAGCACGTCGTACTTGGCCATCGTTCGCACGTTGGCGGTGGCGGCTGCATTCTCAACCGCCGCCTTGTAGACCTCGGGGAGGTCGTTCCACGTGGACAGCTGTAACTGAACCTCGAGTGACGGGCCTGGTTCCCACCAGCCGGGGTGGTAGTAGAAGAGTTCGCTGCCCAGCTCATCGAGGCCGAGGATGAGGTCGTCAGTCGGACCCACGAACTCGGCCGCATCGATCGCTCCGGTCTGGATCGACGGGAGGATGTCGCCACCGGCGATGGAGACCTGCTCCCCACCGAGGTTGTTCAGGACCTGCCCGGCGATGCCCGGAATCCGCATCGTGAGACCCTGGATGTCGGCGACGCTGTTGATCTCCTTGGCGAACCAGCCCCCCATCTGAACCCCGGTGTTTCCTGCCGGAAACTGGATGAGGCCGAACTCGGTTGCGTAGAAGTCCCTCATGATCTCGAGGCCACCACCCTCGTACAGCCATGCGTTCTGCTGCCGGCTGGTGAGTCCGAACGGCACTGCAGTCCCGAACTGGGTTGCCGGGTTGATGCCGGTGTAGTAGTAGGACGCGGTGTGACCGGCTCCCGCACCACCATCCCGAACAATGGGGAGGACCTCGAGTCCGCCAGCAATTTCTCCGGCAGGACGTGCGTTGATCGTGAAACGACCGCCGGTGAGGCGGCTGACCTCGTCGGCAAAGATCTGAGCCGCACCGAAAAGGGTTACCAAGCCGGTCGGCCACGAGGTGGCCATCTCCAGCTCGATTTCGGGAAGGTCGGAGTCCTGAACGAGTTCGACCGTCTCCTCGTCTGAGTCGGTTCCCTCGGCCGGAGTGCCGTCTTCGTTGCCGTCGAGCTGTTCTTCCAGCGATTCACCCTCGTCTGAGGAGCAGGCCGCAAGGACTGCTGAAGTCGCCGCAAAACCGGCCACGCCGATCCCAGCCTTGCCGAGGAATGAACGGCGACTGAGTTCAGTCTCTTCGGTTCCCATCTGATCTTCTTGCATGTACCTCTCCTTGGTTGTTGGAAAATTCCCTGTGTTGTCGTGAGATTCGAAGCCCTCGAGGTGAGGGTAGTTGAAGTGTGCGGGTCTGTCTGTCAACCGCCACCGGGTGCAGTGACGAACAGGTCATAGGAGAACTCGGTGATACCGGGAAATAGCCCCAGGACGATGATGGCGATCCCCTGGAGCACCATGAAAGGGATCGCTCCCTTGTGTATGTCGGCGGTCTTCACTTCGGGCGGGGCCACGCTCTGGAGGTAGAACAGGGAGAACCCGACCGGGGGCGAGATGAACGCCATGTTCAGGTTCACCGCCATCAGTACGGTGAACCAGATGATCTCCACCTCGGTGAACTGCAACTGCTGAAGGGCGGGAACAAAGATCGGTACGACGATGAAGGTGATCTCCAGGAACTCGAGGTTTATCCCGAGGATGAAGACAGCGACCATCGCGACGAGCACGAAGCCTGTCTTCCCGCCGCCGATGGATGTCAGCCACTCCGACGTCTTGTCCGATCCGCCGAGTTCGCGGAATACCAGACTGAAGAAGGTCGACGAGAAGACGAGGGTCAACACGAGGATCGTGATGTTTCCCGTGCTCTTTCCGGCCTCGCGCATGGCCTCGGGTGTGAGGCGCCACGTTGGGTCGATGTGGTCGCCACCGTCGGCGGCAAGGACCTTGTCGAAGTAGTAGTTCAACCCGCCCAGCAGCAATGCGCCCAATACACCGATCGAGCCGGCTTCGGACGGGGTGGCGATACCGCGGAAGATCGCTGCCAGCACTCCCATGATCAGGAGAACGGTAGGGATGATGGAGACGATCACTTCGGCGACCAACATCGACCCGTACATGAGGAGTGCGGTCAGGACGACAAAACCGATGCCCGCAATGATCAGGGCGATCGTCAGATTGCTCAAAGAAAGGATCACGATCCCGAGAAGGAGCGCGAGCACACCTCCGATCGAGACAGCGTGGGCCGTTGACACGTCGCCGTTGAGGGTCCGCTGATCTTTTGGCATCGCCGGCCCGACCTCGGGCTTGATGGCAGAGATTCCGAGCGCATAGACCACGTAGAAGCCCGACAGCAGCAGCCCCGGAATCAGCGCGCCGGCGAAAAGCCCGATGATGCCGACGCCCATCTGCTGGGCGAGCAGAATCAAGACCAAGCTGGGCGGCAGAAGCTGGGCCAGGGTGCCCGAGGCCGTGATGGCCCCTGTTGCCAGCTTGTGGTCATACCCGAGCGCCACCATGGCGGGGAGCGACAAGAGCCCCATGACGATCACGGTCGCAGCGACCACACCGGTCGCAGCAGCGAGCAGGGTTCCGACCACGATGACGGCTGCCGCAACACCCCCGCGGAGGGGGCCCATGAGCATACCGATGGCGCGTAGGAGGCGCTCCGCCAGTCCCGATCGTTCCAGGATCGCCCCCATCAGGACGAACAGGGGAACCGCTAGGAGTACGGTGTCGCCCGAGCGGCCCAGATTCTGAGCCCAGAGCAGCGGCAGGGTGTTCAACGACTGCGAATTGAAGACATCGAGCACATCTCCGAAGAACGTGAAAGCGACCGCCGTCGACGCAAACGAAAAGGCCACGTTGTAGCCGGTGAGGATCATGATCATGAAGATCAGGAACATCATCATTGCGAAGAATTCGCCGAGGTCGAGTCCTACTGCATCGAGCATGGGTGAGCGCGCTTTCTACTCGACCCGCATCGGGGCATCGTGTTCGGGGATCTGGCCCAGGTCTTCGCGGTGGATCAGCGTGAACCCGTGTTTGATCGTGTCAGCGAAGATCTGGAGGAAGAAGAGAAGGAACGCAACGAAGATCATGGCCTGGATTGGGCCGGTGGGAAGCTGACCGGCGTCGCCCTGCTGCTCCCAGGTCTCCCACACTCTCCACCCTGAAGGCCACGAACCGTCGGTCTCGCCCGAGAAGTCACGCTTGAATCCCAAGGAGAGTTTGGCGTAGGGCCGGAGTATCCGAAGCGCAGCGATGAGGAAGGGCATGAACAGGGTGACGTGAAGCGTGAAGTCCAGGAGCGCTTTGCGACGGTTGCTGAAGTCGGCCCACCAGAAGTCGATCCGGGGATTGATGGCCTCCCGCACTCCGTAACCCACGCCGAGGAGGGCGATCAGGGCGAATGTCTGCCACGACAGCGCGCTGACCTCGGCAATGATCAGATCACGTTCGACGAAGCGCGCGATGTATCGGCTGAGCGAGCTGTACAACGCCAGCAGGAACACACCCCACGTGAGCACCCACACCGGTCCCATGAGAACCGACGCCACAAGCAGCCCGAAACCGAATGCCGAGGTGATCCCCACTTCGATGTCGTAGGAGAGCCCGAAGACCACTGCCGCAATTGCCGCGGCGACCAGCGCGGCATACGTTCCCCGCACCACCCCTACTCCGAAGCCTCGAATCGCAAAGTCGCTGAGCTTTTCGATTGCAGCGCGGATGCCATCCAACACTGCAAACTGGGTGGAAGCAGCTCCCAATGACAACGATCAACAGCCAGTGCCACCACAGCAAGTTCCCGAGGAGGAAGTCGGGTTTCGAGAAGAACGTGAACACCAGCGCAATGACACCGAGCGCCAGCGCAACCCATCCCAGCGGATGGACTTTGCCGACGATGCCGTCGAGGCCGTCGGTCACCAGTTCCCGTTTCTCGGTTGCGGTGATGTGCTCCAGAACGTCCTCGACGTCCACTGGATTGGTCAGGCCCATAGTGTCCCTCCCCCTGTACATCCGACCGAATTCACGAACGCCTCCCCCTCGGATCTCACATGTCTGTGACTGGGGCACAATACCTGCTTCCGGGCGGGGCTCACCTATTCCACTCGTGCAGGAGCACCGTGAGTCCCGTCTCGATGCCTCCGACGGAGAGACCGTTCAGCTGTGTGGACCGGGCCGATGGCCAACGAGGTGTCTATTCTCCGCTCCCGGCCGGTGAATCACATCGCATTCGCACCAGGAATCCGAAGCCTCTCCTTTGACCGAGGACTATCCCCTTCAATGGCACAAGTCGATTCCTGAGTTTGCGTGTGCGTGCAATGCTGTCTCGCTGTTGATGCCCCACGTGGAACCATTCGTTGTGCGGTCCGTGGAACGTGTGGCAGACCGGCTTGACGATGAGGTTCGACCAGCAGCCCTGGCCTACGCGCGGCAGGAACGTCAGCATCATGCCCAACATCAGAGATTCAATGACCGAGTCTTCGCCGAACATCCCGGTCTGCGATGGCTGAATCGACTCATGGAGCGCTCATTCCGAGTGTTGGATCGACGGAGTGACGAATTCAGCGTGGCCTTCGCCGCCGGTTTCGAAACGATCGCCTACGCGGGAGCCCGGTGGACCGATGAACGGATCGGTTCTCTGTTCGACGATGCTGAGCCGACACGCCCGCCGACTCTTCCTGTGGCATCTGGCCGAGGAGGTGGAACACAAGGGTGTCGCCCATGACGTGTGGCAGTCGTTCAGCGGCAGCCGGATGAAATACATCCTGGCAACCATGAGCAGCGTCCTGGTTCTGGCGACTGTTCGCAGTGATCGGCACACTCAGTCTCCTGTGGGTCGAACGCAGGTTGTTCTCACCGCGAGCCCACTGGAACCTGTTCGTGTGGAGCATCACGTACATGTTCGAATTCATGCCCCTGGCCGTCGTATCCGCTCTCCCTGGACATCACCCCAACGACCTGGCCGACCCGGTGTACCTCACCACGTGGCTGAGGATCGAAGTCGACAACCGGTACGAGGAGTAGGGCTGGCAGCACATCAGGTGTCGGCTCCTGAAGCGAGACCCGTCACGCTAGAAGCCGTTTGCGCTGCCATCTGATCAACTCGATTGCACCGGTCACGGCCAAGGCGCAGGCGAACGCTGCCGCAAACGCGATCGTCTCGCCGTTCTCGCGTTGCTCCAGCCAGTCACCGAACAGGTAGCCCAGTCCTCCGGCGTAGGTAGCCCAAATCAGACCGGCCGGGACGTCCCACCTCGAACAAACCAGTCGACGTACGGCTGGCGAGTTGCCCCACACGCCAAAGTGAGAAGCGTTCTCCCGCCCGGAATGAAGCGGGCGGTGATCAGCAGAAGCCCGCCTCGTTGTCGGATCTGCCTGGATGTCACGTCGATTGCAGACCTACGGTTTTCGAAAAAGCCGGGGAATCGAACGGTACCGAAACGACCGATTCCGTAGCTGATCGAATCCCCGACCATCGCTCCCAGGGCAGCACACGCTATCACCAGCAGGAGAGTGAGATCACCGGCGCCAGCAGTGACGCCGCCGACGATGACGGTCGTTTCGCCGGGAACGACAGGGAAGAACCCATCGATCATGGCTACCGCGAAGATGAGGAGATAGAACCACGGACTGTCGACGAATCCCTGGGACCAATCCCATCCCGACTGCAGCGAATCCCACAGGTCCGTCACCGACCGAAGTGTAGGTCAGCCCGGTTGGTTGAAAAGGCCGTGTCAGTACCGAGCGATTTCGGCCCGACCCACAACCATGTGGTGCACTTCGTCAGGACCGTCGGCGAACCGCAGGGTCCGTTGACCGGTGTACATCTCCGCCAGCGGTGTGCGCTGACTGATGCCTGTGGCACCGTACATCTGAATGGCCTGATCGACGATCTCGCATACCCGCTCGGGCACCATCGCCTTGATGGCACTCACCCACACACGCGCATCGGCATTGCCCAGGACGTCCATCGCCTTCGCCGCCCGGAGAACCATCAGCCGCATGGCCTCGATGTCGATACGAGCCCGGCTGATGATTTCGGTATTGCCCCCAAGTTTCACCAGGGGTCTGCCGAACGCCTGTCGAGACAAGCCCCGTTGCACCATCAGCTCCAGGGCCCGCTCGGCCACACCGATGGAACGCATGCAGTGATGAATCCGGCCCGGCCCCAACCGAAGTTGACTGATCTCGAAGCCGCGACCTTCACCGAGAAGCATGTTGGACGCCGGGACCCGCACATCCTCGAACAGGATGTTCATGTGCCCGTGGGGTGCGTCGTCGGCGCCGAAAACGTGCATCGGACCTACGACGGTGACGCCCGGAGTGTCGATCGGAACCAGGATCTGGCTCTGTTGGAGGTGGGTGGCCGCATCGGGGTTTGTGCGACACATCACGATCATGATCTTGCAGCGCGGATCCCCGGCGCCACTGATCCAGTACTTCTCACCGTTGATCACGTACTCGTCGCCGTCGCGAACCGCCGCGGTCGCGATGTTCTTGGCATCCGATGATGCAACGTCGGGTTCGGTCATGGCGAACGCACTGCGGATTTCCCCCGCCAGAAGTGGTTTGAGCCACTTCTCCTTTTGCTCGGCCGTCCCAACCCGTTCGAGCACCTCCATGTTGCCGGTGTCGGGTGCGGAGCAGTTGAGACACTCAGACGCCAGTGGGTTCTTACCGAGTTCCTGGGCGATATAGGCGTAATCGAGGTTGGACAGTCCCTCGCCGGTCTCGGCATCGGGGAGAAAGAAGTTCCACAGACCCTGTTCTTTTGCCTTGGCCTTCACCCCTTCGAGTAGTTCAAGCTGTCCGGGCGCGTAGCTCCACCGATCCTCCCGACCTTCACCGAGAGCGAAGAACTCGTCGGTCATTGGATTGATTTCGGTTGCGATGAACTTCTTCACTGACTCGAAAAGCGGCCGAGCTTTTTCGCTCATGGCGAGGTTGTACATCGCTCCGCCGAGGTCGTCTGTGTTCAAGGGTTGGGCTGGCATAGGTGCCCATTGTTCCAAACGTCGACCGTGACCGTGCAATTCGGAGGCTTCGGGGCGTTCGGCACAGGGGCAACCGCGGAACCCAAACTACAGTCGCTCGAATGGACCTTCGCGAGACGATAGAACGACGGATGTCGGTGCGGGCGTTCACCTCGACGCCGGTCACGGACGGCTTGATCCGAGATCTGTTGACCGTGGCATCTCGTTCGCCCTCGGGCGGGAACGTTCAGCCTTGGCGGGTCTATGTGGTGAACGGCGACGCCCGCGACCGACTTGTGAACGATGTGCACGGGAAACCACCCGAGGACCCCGAATATCCCATCTACCCCGAAAAGTTGTGGGAGCCCTACCGGACGAACCGGTTTCAGCTGGGCGAAGCGATGTACGAAACAATGGGAATCGGGCGCGACGACAAGGCGGCCCGCTTCGAATGGGTCGGTCGCAACCAGCAGTTTTTCGGAGCTCCCGCCGGTCTGTTCTGTTTCGTTGACCGAGGAATGAACAAGCCCCAATGGAGTGATCTCGGGATGTTCCTGCAGACGTTCATGCTGCTAGCCGTCGATGCAGGACTCGATACGTGTGCTCAGGAGTCCTGGAGTTTGTATCCCCAGAGGGTGGCGAGCTTCTGTGGTGCACCCGAAGAGCTCATGTTGTTCTGCGGCATGGCCATCGGCTACCGGGACTCGGCCCACCCGGTGAACACGCTCCGGTCGCAGCGGACCCCCGTGGACGACTTCGCCAGTTGGGTCTAGCGCTTTGGCGTGAACCTTGCCGTCACCCCCGCGGGCTTTCGGAAGATCAGGCCCTCAGGCGGGGAGGACATCTCGGCCGACAACGCCAAGTCGGGAAAGGTGTCGACCGCGGCATTCACCGCGGCGATGGTTTCGGCTCGGGCGAGGTGCAGGCCGATGCAACGATGTGGCCCCTGAACGAAGGTCACATGTTGTTGCAGGTTGGGTCGATCAATGTCGTATGCCGATGGATCTGGGAAGATGTGGGGATCGCGGTTGGCGGCCAAGAGCGAGATGGTCACCGGGTCGCCCGACGGGATGGTGACTCCGCCGAGTCTGAGCTCAGACGTTGTGTATCGGTCGACCACGGCGGCGGCGGGTTCGAGGCGGAGCGACTCTTCAACTGCGGCTCGGACCAGGGAACGATCGGCGGCGACCCGCCGAAGGGTGATGGGATCGTTGAGCACGTGCCAGAAGGCGTTGGCCGTCATCCCTTCGCTGGTTTCGATTGCGCCGAACATCACGACAGCGACAGCCGGGGCGATTTCTTCATCCGAAAGCCGTTCTTGAGTCTGGATCGTCTGGATCAGAGACCGGTGCCCACCGTCAGCGAGTGTGGTCGTCACCCTGTCACGAATTGCTTGTACTGCTCGTTGTCCTGTCTCGGAGACGGCTTCACCAACGGCGAGACCGACGATGGCGGCCGAGATCTCTTGATACCAGGCGAGCACTTCGGTTGAATCCACGTCCTTGAGTCCCAAGAACCGGGTGATGGTGTTCACGGCAAGAGGTCCAGCCAGTGCCGTTCGGAGCTCGATTGTGCCGGCGTCGGTGAAAGGTTCGATGAGTCGTCGCGCCTCTCGATTCAGCCATTCCTCGAAACCCGAACGAATGGCTTTCGGTCGAAAGAACTCAGCGAACGCTCCTCGGTGTCGGACATGTTCAGGACCGTCCAGATTCAGCATGCTGTCACCCAGAACGACGGCGGTGGTGAAACGGGGATCGTCCACCGTGAACCGTTCGGCGTCGCTCATCGCTTCGATCGCCTCAGAGCGACCAGTGACCAGCCATGCACCGATGGCTGGCACCCACGACACCGGTTCGGCTGCCTGCAATCGAGACAGCACCTCATAGGGCGAAAACTCGAGGTCTGTGCGCTTGATCGAAGCGCCGATGGGGAAGTCGATGATGCGCTCACCGTACTTGGCCGGCGATCGATGATCGGTATGCGATCAGGTCGTCAGTTGTCGGGGCGTTCGACCTACACAAAAGTCCTGGTCTCCTTGTTCACCCGCCCCCTTTTTGTGCCGAGAAAGAAAGAATGGCCAGAACAGGCCCCACACAAGGCGCGGAACGCCACGCCGACTCAGTGCGTCGGTGGAAATCGCATCCGAGGCTCGCAGCGATACTGCGCATCCTCGTCTTCGTCGCGCCGATCGCATTCTCGCTCGGGATCACATGGGCCGGCGCCAAATGGCTGCCTCCACAGCGACTCGGGATCAGCCGGTGGGTCTGGATACTCGGTGCCTTCGTCATCGCCAACGGTGTACTCATAACAACTGCGAAGCTCACGCGCCGGCTGACACCGCTGATCGCACTCCTCAAATTGTCCCTTGTGTTCCCGGACAATGCTCCCCCGCGAGCCAAGGCCATGCTTCGCAGATCGAACTCACGCAAGTTGGTTCGTGAGATGGAAGAGGCTCGCGAACGGGGTGAAGAGAGCGGGGAGACCGAGCACGGTGTTCTACTCGTGCATTTGCTCCGCGAACTCAACAATCACGATCGACTGACACGAGGTCACTCCGAACGTGTGCGTGCCTATTCCGAAATGATCGGCGAGGAGCTAGGACTTCCCGAGGAAGACATGCAGAAGCTGCGGTGGGCTTCGCTGCTGCACGACGTAGGCAAGCTCGACGTGCCGGCGGAGATCCTGAACAAGGATGGCCGGCCCGACGAAGACGAATGGAAGATTCTCCAGACCCACCCCACCGCTGGCGGTGTCCGACTGGAGGAACTCCGTCCCTGGCTCGGCGACTGGGTCCACGCTGCGGACCAGCATCACCTCCGATGGGACGGCGCCGGCTACCCGTCCAATCTGTCCGGCACGGACATATCGCTCCCGGGCCGACTCGTCGCTGTGGCCGACGCATACGACGTGATGACCAGTTCGCGGAGCTACAAGGCGCCGCTCTCCTATGAGATCGCCCGTCACGAGTTGACCGCGTGTGCGGGCTCACAGTTCGATCCTGCGATCGTGCGAGCATTCCTCAACGTAGGTCTCGGCAGGATTCGCGCCATTGTTGGTCCCGTCTCGTGGGCAGCAAATGCGATCGGGTCATTGCAGGTGCCGGCACCGGTGGTCACAGCGGTGGGAACTGGCATGGCGGCGGCCGCAAGCGTTGCGATCGGCAGCCTCGGCACTGTCCCGCCCCCAGCAAGCCCACCCGAGGCTCTGGGAATCGTTGCCCCGGTGGAGGCTGAAGACATCTCGGTTGACGCCGTAGAGGACGAGCCGATCGAGATCGTTCTGCGGGCCAGGGGTGGGAACGGCGACCTATCGTTCGCGGTCGGGACACCAGAGCGCGGGAACATAGTCCTTGGGGCAGTCCAGACGGCCCAAGACGAGCTGAACGAGGTAAGCGACCCGGCAACCCTTTCCGTCACGTACGTGCCCTACGAGAACTACGCCGGAAACGACAGATTTGATTTCGAAGCGTGCGACAGCGAGGGACGTTGTGACAGCGGTTCCGCCACAATCACCGTCGCAGAAGTCAACGATGCCCCCGTAGCGGCCGGTGTATTCGTGTCAGCCATCGCAGGCGAAACCTCCCGCCTCGACGTACCGCCGAACGACACCGATATCGAAGGTGGCCAAGTCCGATTTGTTGCGGTACGCCCCTTCGTCGGAGGAACTGCGGAGATCGTCGACGGCATGATGGATTTCACGCCCGACGACGGCTTTGAAGGGTCTGTTCAGTTCCAGTATGTGATCGTTGACGATGGTGGCGCCGAGGCGGTCGGCACCATTGTTGCCGTCGTTACCAAACCGAACGAGGCTCCCGCTGCGGTTCCCGATATCCCGTCGATGGCAGAGGACGGTTCAATTCTCATCGACGTACTCGCAAACGACAGTGATCCCGACGGAGACGATCTGGCGATTGTTGCTGTGGCCGATCCGTTGCACGGAACCGCTTCGATCGTGGACGGGAGAGTCTTGTACACCCCTGTCGCCAACTACAACGGCTACGACACGTTCGAGTACTGGATAAGCGACGGTCACCATCCCGACGTCAGGTCCATCGTGTCGGTCACAATCGCAAGCGTCAACGACCCGCCAATCGTGACCTCGCCCCCGATTTCGCTATCAGAAGCAGCGGTCCCTGGCATCGTCCTAGCGACCGTGACGGCAACCGATCCCGAAGCCGATCTGATCAACTACTCGATCGCTGGCGGCGATCCAACCGGACGATTCTCGATCGACCCCGTGAACGGCACCTTCACGCTGGTTGCGGCACTCGATTTCGAGACAGCGCCGTCGTATCCGCTGACGATCCATGTTTCCGACGGCTCCTCGGTGACATCTATCGTCGTCGTGATCACGATCGTCGATGTCGACGAACCGCCCATTGCTGAGAACGATTCGTTGTCAGTGGTCGAAGACGAACCCACGGTCTTGCCGATCGGTGCGAATGACGCCGATCCCGACGGAGCGAGCCTCACCTTCGTCGTTCCTACTGCTTCTGCAGCCGGGGGAACCGTGGCCCTCATCGCCGGAGACATCATCTACACGCCCCCTCCGGACTACAGCGGCGCTCGACTCTTTCAGCTACACGGTCTCGGATCCCGCCGGAAACAGCTCGGGCCCAGCCACAGTTTCGCTGGTTGTCACATCGGTCAACGATGCCCCCGTGCTCGACGCCATCGGGCCTCAGAGCGGTGACGAGGAAGTGCTCCTCGCATTCACGGCCAGTGCAACGGATAGCGACGTTCCCGCCAACGTTCTCACCTACACGCTCGCCGGAACCGTCCCAGCCGGCGCCACAATCGACCCGACCACCGGCGACTTCACCTGGACACCAACCGAAACCCAAGACGGCACCCACACCTTCGATGTCGTCGTCACCGACGACGGAACCCCAAACCTGGTCGACTCCGAGACCATCACCTTCACCATCAACGACGTCAACGAGAGCCCCGGTTCTCGACGCCATCGGACCACAAACCGGCGACGAGGAAGTGCCACTCACATTCACCGCCGTAGCCACCGACACCGACCTGCCGGCCAACACCCTCACCTACACCCTCGCCGGCACCATCCCCGCCGGCGCAGCCATCGATCCCACCACCGGCGACTTCACCTGGACACCAACCGAAACCCAAGACGGCACCCACACCTTCGATGTCGTCGTCACCGACGACGGCACGCCGAACCTGGCCGACTCCGAAACCGTGGTCTTCACCATCAACGACGTCAATTCAGCCCCGGTGCTCGACCCAATCGGACCACAAACCGGCGACGAACTGACTCCGATCAGCTTCACCGCAAGCGCAACCGACACCGACCTCCCAGCCAACACCCTCACCTACACCGTGACCGGCACGATCCCTGCCGGTGCAACCATCGACCCAGCCACCGGCGACTTCACCTGGACACCAACCGAAACCCAAGACGGCACCCACACCTTCGATGTCATCGTCACCGACGACGGCACCCCAAACCTGACCGACTCAGAAACCATCACCATCACCATCAACGAGATCAACACCGGCCCCGTGCTCGCAGCCATCGGACCCCAGAACGCCGACGAACACACGTTGATCAGCTTCAGCGCAGCCGCCAGCGACCCCGACCTGCCGGCCAACGTGCTCACGTACACGCTCGCCGGTACCGTCCCAGCCGGCGCCACGATCGACCCCTCGACCGGTGACTTCACCTGGACCCCGACCGAAGCCCAGGACGGCTCGTACTCCTTTGACGTGGTCGTCACCGACAACGGAACGCCGAACCTGTCCGACTCAGAAACCGTCACGTTCACAATCACCGAGATCAACAACGACCCGCCTGTCCTCGACCCAATCGGCGCACAAGTCGGCGACGAACTCACGCTGTTCAGCTTCAGCGCAGCCGCCAGCGACCCTGACCTGCCCGCCAATGTGCTCACGTACAGCCTGGCTGGGACAGTGCCGGCTGGCGCAACGATCGACCCCTCGACCGGTGACTTCACCTGGACACCAACCGAAACCCAGGACGGCTCGTACTCCTTTGATGTGGTCGTCACCGACAGCGGAACGCCGACCCTGTCCGTCTCCGAAACCATCACCGTCACCGTCAACGAGATCAACACCGGCGCCTGTGCTCGCCGCCATCGGCCCCCAGACCGGTGATGAACTGACCGCCATCACCTTCACTGCTACGGCGACAGACACCGACGTACCGGTGAACGTACTCACCTACAGCCTGGCCGGTGCCGTCCCAGCCGGCGCCACAATCGATCCCTCGACCGGTGACTTCACCTGGACCCCAACCGAAACCCAGGACGGCACTCACACCTTCGATGTCGTCGTCACCGACAACGGAACCCCAAACCTGACAGACTCAGAGACCATCACCATCACCATCAACGACGTCAACTCCGCCCCAACCCTCGCCGCGATCGGTCCCCAGACCGGTGATGAACTGACCGCCATCACCTTCACTGCTACGGCGACAGACACCGACGTACCGGTGAACGTACTCACCTACAGCCTGGCTGGGACAGTGCCGGCTGGTGCAACGATCGACCCGACCAACGGTGACTTCACCTGGACACCAACCGAAACCCAGGACGGCTCGTACTCCTTTGATGTGGTCGTCACCGACGACGGCACCCCGAACCTGTCCGACTCCGAAACCATCACCGTCACCATCAACGAGGTCAACACGGCGCCGGTGCTCGCCGCCGATCGGCCCCCAGATCGGCAGACGAACTCACGTTGATCAGCTTCACCGCGGCCGCCACCGACACCGACCTCCCGGCCAATGTGCTCACGTACAGCCTGGCCGGCACCATCCCGGCCGGAGCCACCATCGACCCGACCACTGGCGACTTCACCTGGACACCAACCGAAACCCAAGACGGATCACACACCTTCGATGTCGTCGTTACCGACGACGGCACGCCGAACCTGGCCGACTCCGAAACCGTGGTCTTCACCATCAACGATGTGAATGAGAGTCCGGTTCTCAGTGCGATTGGACCACAGTCCGGCGACGAGGAAGTGCCACTCACATTCACCGCCGTAGCCACCGACACCGATCTGCCGGCCAACACACTCACCTACACCCTGGCCGGCACCGTCCCCGCTGGCGCAGCCATCGATCCCACCACCGGCGACTTCACCTGGACACCAACCGAATCACAAGACGGCACCCACACCTTCGATGTCGTCGTCACCGACAACGGAACCCCAAACCTGACCGACTCCGAAACCATCACCATCACAATCAACGAGGTCAACGAAGCCCCACTTCTGGGCGCAATCGGTCCGCAGTTCGGCAACGAGTCCAGCTTGTTCAGCTTCACCGCAACCGCTACCGACCCCGACGACACTCCGGCGAATGGGCTCACGTTCAGTCTTGCCGGCACCGTCCCGGCCGGTGCAGCCATTGATCCGACCACCGGCGACTTCACCTGGACCCCAACCGAAGGGCAGAGCGGAACAAGGGCATTTGACGTGGTTGTCACCGACGATGGCACACCGAACCTGGCCGCCTCCGAGAGCGTGGTCTTCACCGTCAATGAGGTCAATTCGGCCCCGGTGCTCGACGCGATCGGACCTCGAAGTGGAGACGAACTGACCGCGATCACCTTCACCGCCACTGCCACCGACACCGACCTGCCGGCCAACGGACTGACCTACTCCCTGGCCGGCACCATCCCCGCCGGCGCAACAATCAACCCGACCACCGGCGACTTCACCTGGACACCAACCGAAACCCAGGACGGATCACACACGTTCGATGTGTTGGTCACCGACAACGGCACCGCGAACCTGGCCGATGGCGAGACCATCACCATCACCGTCAACGACGTCAATTCAGCCCCGGTGCTCGACCCGATCGGACCCCAGAGCGGCGACGAGCTGACCTCAATCACCTTCACCGCCACTGCCACCGACAGCGACGTCCCCGCCAACACACTCAGCTACACGCTCGCCGGCACCATCCCGGTCGGAGCCACCATCGACCCGACCACCGGCGACTTCACCTGGACCCCGACCGAAGCACAGGACGGTCCGCACACCTTCGATGTGGTCGTCACCGACGACGGCACCCCCAACCTGTCGCACTCCGAAACCATCACCATCACTGTCAACGGCGTCAACGTTGCGCCGGTTCTCGATGCGATCACAGACCCGACTGCAACCGAGATGGGAACGGCCTTCTCGCTGGTCACGAACGCCACCGATGCCGATCTTCCGGCCCAGACACTGAGCTACAACATCACCGGACTGCCGGGGTGGGCGGCGTGGGCCGACAATGGCGACGGCACCGCAACGATCACTGGCACCCCGCCACCGGGTTCGGTGGGAGTCAACTCGGTCACAGTGACCGTCGACGACGGCTCCCTCAACGACTCCCAAACCTTCACCCTCGATGTGACCATGGCGATCTCACCTCAGTACGGGGACATCGTGATCAACGAGGTGTTGTACAACCAGCGGGGCGGCTTCACCGAGGAATTCGTCGAGCTCTACAACGCCTCGGCAGGCCCGATCGACCTGACCGGCTGGAACTTGGCCAGCCAGAACAACCAGGCCGGCGATCCACTGGACGTCGAGTTTGTCATCCCGGCGGCAGATGAACTTGCCCGACCGGCGATCCTGCCGGCTGGAGGCTTCGCAGTGTTTTGGATCCAGACTCGCGGTGGCGCAGAGACAGCGCCGCTTGCTGCTCTCGAGTTCGAACTTGGTGCCGGCCTCGTCGTCGACAACGACGGCGACGAGTTCTTCCTGTTCGACTCCGCTGGAGCGGTCGTCGATTACATGGAATACGGCGATCGTCTCAATCCAGCGGCCGACTTCGGCACAGCCCCGCCGGCAACTATCTGGGACGACACGTACAGCGACGCAAACCAGCTGGCAGGTGGTCCGGGCCAAAGCATCGGTCTGACAGCCAACGGCGTAGACAATGATCACAGCGCCTGCTGGGAAGCAACCGAGTCCGGCGACGCTGGGGGGCGACCGGAATGCGCCGGCGCTCCGGTGACGATCGACGCCGACCCAACTGGACGCGAGGCGACGCCAGGAACCGACAACAACAACCTCTACGTCGCATCACCATTCGCCGGCCAGATCGTCGTGAACGAGATCCTCATGCGGACTGTCTTCGGTGAGCCAGAGGAATTCGTGGAGCTACACAACACCGGCCCGACCGCAGTTGATCTCACCGACTTCAGAGTTCTGGACGTGAACCGTCACCTCGGCGAGACAGATGCCAACCCATTCGACCTGTTCCTTCCTTCGGTCGACGTCAGCGGCGCACCCTCGATCCTGCCGCCCGGAGGCCACGCTGTGGTCTGGGTGTCGACCCACCTCGAAACGGCCGACATCGATGCACCACTTGCCGACCTTCAGTTCGAGACTGGCATCCCCTTCAATTGGGCCCTCGACGACAGCGACGAAGTGTGGGTTCTTGATCCGAGCAGTCGGCTTGTCGACTTCGTCGCCTGGGGCTCGGGTGGCGAACTGGGCACCCCTCCACCATCGGTGTGGGATTCGGCCTACCAGGGAGCTATCGCTATGCCGCCGAACGGGCAGTCGATCAGCCTCACGCCCAACGGCGGCGACAGCGATCTGAGCGCCTGCTGGGAGCACACCGGCAGCGGACAAGCCGGTCTCCGTCCCGAGTGCTCGGGCCAGCCGACAACGATCGACTCCGACCCGGTACCGGGTCGCACAACGAGTTTGGGACGCAGTAACAACTAGCGATCTTTCGCTGCTGGGCTCCGGTACGGTCAGATCATGCGGGATGAGCGCTTGGAGCGGGCGGAGCAGCTGGCCGGTCTCAAGCGGCATGACGAGGTCCTTCAGATTCTGTCCGATCCTGCTCTCAACGAGTCCCCGCCGGCCGCACGACTGCGAGTCTTTGCCTTCCTGAATCTCGACCGGGTGTCAGAAGCTCATCATGAAGCCGACCGTTTGGTGGCCCTGGATCCGGATTCGTCGCTCTCGTTCCTGGCGCGGTCGTTCAGCTGGGAGGCAAAGGATCGGCCATGGGAAGCTCTCAACGACGCTCGGGCTGCGGTCAGGCTCGCGCCACACACCCCGCTGATTCGCTCACGGCTCGCCACCTGTTTGGCACGATCGGGTCAGCTGGACCAAGCTCATGAGGAAGTTGGATGGGTACTGACTCAGGAACCGGAGAACTCAGATCACTGGGTGTTGCTCGGGCGGGTGTACTACCACCTCAATCGGTTCGATGACGCTGAGGGGGCTCTCTTGGAAGCCCTGCGGCTCGATCCGGAGAGCTCTGAGGCGAAAGTTCTCCTGGCCGGTGTTCTCGCCGAAACCAAAGGTGGACGCGATCAGAGCATCAGCACGTTGATTGGCGTGTTGAAGGAGAACCCGTCCCAGGCCAGCGTGAGGCAGATGTTGCTCGACATCGCCTTTCCTCGCCAGCTGCCTTGGGAATTGCTGATCATCCTTTTCGGTATCGCAGCCATGTTGGGCGCGGTCGTGGTTGTCCCGGTGGCCCTCACGTACGGAGTGGTCATAGCAGTGCGATATCAGCGGTTGACACCCGAGCTTCGTCAGCTGGTCATGGCCGACCCGATCACCCGAAACAGGATTCGGTTGGCGATCGCAGCATGGTTCGTCGGGGTTGTCGGTGCCGCGGGAATCGGCCTGCTACTTCTGCTCTAGCTCGGTTTGCTCTTCAAGTAGGCAGCAAGGTCGTCGTATTGACCATCTGCGTTGGCGAAGGTCACATAGTTCCTGGCCGTATCGAGCCAGGGTCCTACCGATGGCTTGACCGACTTCGCCGCTTTCATCAGCAGTTTCTGATCGACCGGCACCACCGAACCCGTCGTGAGAGCTCGCTGCATCGCATCTTCTACTGCGCTTTCACATACCAAGCGAAGGTCGGCCCCGCTGAAACCGGCGGTTCGGCGGGCAATCGCCTCGACATCGACACCCTGAACCGGTCGATCGCGCAGGTGGTAGTCGAGAATTGCCGACCGAGCTTGGGCGTCGGGCGGTAGGACCGCGACCGCTCGATCGAATCGCCCGGGACGCCGCAGGGCGGCATCGACATCCCAGGGAGCGTTCGTGGCTCCGATCATGTACACGCCCTCGTTGGTGCCCGACATCCCATCCATCTCACTCAAGAGTTGGGCCACGACGTTTCGCATGCCCGAGGAGTTGTGGGAGCTGCGTTTCTGACCGATGGCGTCCACCTCATCAAAGAACAGCACCGATGGAGCCTTCTCCCGAGCTGTCTCAAAGAGCTGATGGAGCTGCTTCTCGCTGTTGCCGATCCACATGTCGAGCACATCGTGGAGGCCGAGATTCATGAAGTTCGCATCGAGTTCTCCGGCGATGGCTCGGGCCAGAAACGTCTTCCCGCAACCCGGTGGTCCGTACAGCAGCAATCCCCCACTGGCGGTGAGTCCGTACGCCGCTTGCATTTCCGGATTACGGATCGGGCCGAAGAAACTGCGCTCCAGCTGAGCTTTCACTCCCGACATTCCCCCGACATCTGCTAGGCGAATTCGATTGCGTCGGTCATCACGAATCGTGTCCATCAGGAACTCGTCGAATTCGTCGAAGTCCTCGTATCGTTCTCCATCCGCCGGCCCTTCGGACCGAATCGCAGTCGGCATTCTGGCCGAAGGTTCGTCGGACTCCGATGGCTCTGGCGCCGTCGCCGGACTCAGGGCTTCCAAAAGGGCAGTCCAGGCCTCAACCCGAGGTTCCCCCAGTTCGGTTCCGATTCGGACCGCCAGGTTCAGCCCAAGGACATTGGCCGGGTCGACCGACAGGACAGCTTCAGCTTCAGCCAGCGCTTCACGCATTCGGCTTCGATTTGCCAGTTCTGAACCCAAGTGCAGCCGTAGAGCAAGTGCGTCGGGTCCCCCTGGGTCGGGAAGACTCGCCAACGCAGTCTGAAGCGCATCGATCACTGGATCGGTCATACAGGCAGTGTCGACCCAACGGCCGCATAACTGCAACCGAACATCCCACTCGCCGTACGCCCAATACATTGTGTCGGTGAGCAGTGGCGGGAAGGTCGGGAGCATCCTGTACCCCGAAGAACTCCCGATCGTTGTCCATCGGAACGAGATCCTCGACGCCCTGCGGTCACACCAGGTGCTGGTGGTTGCTGGGGAGACCGGATCGGGAAAGAGCACCCAACTTCCCAAGATGTTGCTCGAGGTTGCCGAGGAACTGGGGTTCAGCGGCTGGATCGGGCATACCCAACCCCGGAGGATTGCGGCCCGGTCGATTGCGGAACGAGTGGCTGAGGAGCTGGGCAGCGACCTCGGTTCAACTGTGGGCTACGCCGTCCGGTTCGACGACCGAGTGGGCAAGCAGACCCGAATCAAGCTGATGACCGACGGCATCCTGCTGGCCGAGGTCCAACGAGATCCGCAACTGAAGCGATACAGCGCCCTGATCATCGATGAAGCTCATGAGCGAAGTCTCAACATCGACTTCCTACTCGGGTACCTCCGGTCGTTGCTGCCCCGTCGGCCTGAACTCAAGGTGATCATCACGTCCGCGACCATCGACACCGAGCGGTTCGCTCAGCACTTCGCCAACCGGCGCTCTACTCCCGCTCCGATCATTTCTGTCTCTGGACGCACCTACCCAGTGGAGATGCGCTACCGACCGATACGGGAAAGCTCCGACCAGGTCGACGGGATCGTCGATGCGGTGAACGAACTCGCACGCGACGGACGAGGTGACATCCTGGTCTTCCTCCCCGGCGAACGCGACATCCGGGACACGGCCGACGCCCTCGGCGGGCTTGGGCTGATCGATACCGAGATCGTGCCCCTCTTTGCCAGGTTGTCAGCTGCGGAGCAACATCGAATCTTCGCTTCCCACAAAGGTCGTCGGATCGTCCTGGCCACCAACATCGCCGAAACCTCGCTCACAGTGCCTGGCATTCGCTACGTGATCGACCCTGGCGAGGTCCGCATCTCCCGCTACAACCAGCGAACCAAGGTCCAACGTCTACCGATCGAAGACGTGAGCCAGGCATCGGCCAACCAACGAGCGGGACGGTGTGGTCGGATCGGACCCGGTATCTGCATCCGCCTCTACAGCGAGGACGACTTCGAGCTACGGCCCGAGTTCACCGATCCGGAGATCACCCGCACGAATCTGGCGTCGGTCATCCTTCAGATGGCCTCTATCGGCCTGGCTCCTGACGGACCCGAGGACATCATCGACTTCCCGTTCGTGGAATCACCCGACACCCGAAACATCTCTGACGGCGTACGGCTGCTCGAAGAGCTGGGTGCGGTTGATCTCCACCCGGATGCAGCTCAGTGGGTCACCGACCTCGGTCGCCGGTTGGCGCGCCTACCCGTCGATCCGAGAATCGCTCGAATGATCGTCGCCGCCGACGAATGGAACTGTCTCGACTCCGTGCTTGTGATCGCCGCGGCGCTGTCAATACAGGACCCCCGGGAAGAACCGAGCGACAAGAGAGAATCGGCTCGGCAGAGTCATGCGCGCTTCCGGCATCCGTCCAGTGATCTTCTGTCGCTTCTTAGCCTGTGGGACTACGCGAACGTCCAGAAGCGGCAACGTTCCTCGGGTTCGTTCAGGCGTATGTGTCGGAGGGAGTTCCTGAATCACAACCGACTCCGGGAATGGCAAGATCTCTACAGCCAGCTCAAGCGGGTCGCTGCCGAGATGAAACTTCGAAGGCCGGTTCGCCGTCGGGTCCAGGACGTCGACAGTGACGCCGTGCATCGTTCGGTTCTGACCGGATTGCTCAGTCAGATAGGAATGAAGGACGAGAGCGAGCCCGCCAAAACAGGCCGTCAAAGCAGCTCGGGGAGAAGGCCGAGATCTCGGTCCGAGTACATCGGTGCCAGAAACGCACGGTTCGTGATCGCTCCAGGGTCTGCTCTCACCCACGAAGGTCCGCGATGGGTCATGGCCGGTGAGCTGGTGGAAACGAATCGTTTGTATGCCCGCACCGTGGCCCCCATCGATCCACGGTGGATCGAACATGCCGCAGAACACCTGGCTACGTACACATACACGGATCCGGTCTGGAGGGCGGACCGTGGTACGGCCACGGTGGTGGAGCGGGCAACGCTGTACGGCCTTCCCATCGTGCCGGGCCGTACCATCAACCTTCACCGTGTTGATCCCGAGCTTGCTCGAGACGTATTCATCCAGGGCGCACTGGTCGATCGAGACTGGGAGGTCCCCGAAGGGTCCAAGCTGCACGCCTTTCTCAGCCACAATCGTGATGTGCTGGCCGAGGCGGCTCGGTGGGAATCCAAGACCAGAAACCGAAGCCTGGAAGTTGAAGCTGAAACGGTCACCGCTCACTACGACCGGCTGATACCCGCTCACGTCGTTTCGGTGAGGCACTTCGAGAAATGGTGGAAGGGCCGGATCGACAACGAACCCGCTCTGTTGGATCTCTCGCTCGATGATCTGCTGCCTGCCGGTACCCGATCGGCCGACTTCCCCGATCGATGGTCGAACTCGGGAGCTCGGCTGGGGTACGTCTTCGAGCCCGGGGATCCCGCGGACGGTATGACGGTGACGCTCACCGCCGCAGAATTGCGAGCGGGCACCGATCCGTACTCCTGGCTGGTTCCCGGCCATCGGCTCGAACTCGTGACCGAACTTCTTCGCACGCTTCCCAAGGACACGCGAACCCGATTGATCCCACTGCCCAGTACGGCTGCCCGAATTGTCGATGCACTGCCGGACTGGCCCACTGACAATACCGACATCGCTGAAGCGGTTCGTCCGTACCTTGTGCTGAACGGAGTTGCGATCGAACCAGGGCTGCTCAAGCCCGACGACCTGCCAACCCATCTCCGTCCCATATTCCGCGTTGTCGATGCGACCGGCACGATGATCGCAGCTGGTCGGGATCCTGAGCGCCTGGCCGAACGTTTGGACGACACGTTGCGCAGCCGCCTGGAAGCGACATCACATCCGCTCGAACGATCAGGGTTGACCGAATGGACCGAAGGGGATATCCCCCGCACCGCTCACGCAGGCAGTCTCGGAGCTGAGATCGAGGTGTATCCCGCACTGGTCGACCAGGTCGACTCGGTTGACCTACGCGTTCTGGCGACCATCGACGAACAGGAACACGAACACTGGTTGGGTGTACGTCGCCTGATTCGATTTCGGCTCGATCGTCCGGTACGACAAGCGCTGAAGCTTCTCTCGACCGAATCGAATCTCGCACTCGTCGGCCTTGCGAACTCTCCCGAGGTCGACATCTCACGAGCGGGCGTGATCGACGACCTGGTCAACGCAACAATCGACATCATCATGACTGCTGCGGGCGGAGCACCGTGGACGGCGACCGACATGCGTGCTCTCGTTAGGTTTGCCCGCCTTCGGTTCGAATCCCTCGTGCAGGAGCACGTCTCGAGCGTGTCGACACTACTCACAACCGCCAACGCGATCGTGGTTCGGCTCGGTGAACTGGAAGCAGGACCGGTCGACCTGTCCCCCGCTCTGCTCGACAGCCGTGCGGTGCTCCGGGCACTGGTCTTTCCGGGAAGCCTCACCGCCCAGGGCCTCGAACGGACCGATCACATCGTGCGGTACCTGGAGGGTTTGCAGTACCGGCTCGATCAGCTACCGGCCGATCGAGATCGCGACCTGTTGAAGATCGGGGAGATACGCCAACTCGAGACCGAGGCAATCCAGAGTCCGGACCTCGAGATCGGTTGGATGATCCAGGAACTTCGTGTGTCATTGTGGGCACAACATCTGGGAACGGACGGCCCGATCAGTGCGGCACGGATCCGCCGCCGGATCGCTCGCTAGGGCGGGGTCACTGAAAATCTCAACCGGTTGAGTCGTGCCGCACTTCATGGGGACCCCCGAGTACTATTGGGGCTGTGGACATCGACTACACCGAAATCCAACCCGGGCTTCAACCGGGTGAGGACGTTCACGGACCGAAACGAATACTCCGGGTGGGTCTGGGTGTAATCCTGGTCATCGCCGGCATCGCAATGCTGGTATTACCCGGCCAAGGCATTCTCACGATCATCGTCGGGCTGAACCTCATCAAACCCGACAACGCTCTCGTCCGATGGATCCGGCGTCGGATACCGGGAATTCCGGTCGAGGGTCCCATTCCCATGAAAGCGATCATGGTTGGTACCTTGCTGTTTGTGGCTTTTGGGGCTGTGTCACTGGTTTGGGGCCGGGACATACTCAATTCGACAACAGCGTTCGTTGGACTCTGATTCGGGCGATCTCCTAGTCGGTGGAATCAGCGATTGCGAACGTGTCGGTGTAGTCGGTCATGCTCGCGCCGACCACTCTTCGGGCATGTTCAACACCGTAGGTTCCTACCACCTCGATGGCGTTGTGGTCGGCGCCCTCCCGAAACTGCATTTTGTACGTGGCGAAGTAGTGAACGATCCGCTCCACCACCGTGTTCGGCAGGTGCTTGATGTCAGTGGCGTAGTCGAAGACCGGATCGCTCTTGAGTACGGCGATGATCTTGTCGTCTGCCTCTCCGCCATCGAGAAGTGCTATCCCGCCAACGACACGAGCCGGCACCACGACTTCAGCCCGGTCAATCCGTTGCTGTGACAGCACACAGATGTCGAGGGGGTCTTGGTCACCTTCTTCAGACTTCGGCGTCAAAGCAGCCACCTTGTCCCCACAGAAGGTGCGAGGTATGAAGCCGTACAGCGTTGGTGGAAGTGCTGACGAACCCTGCGGACGGTCGACCCGCAAGTAGCCGGTCTTCTTGTCGATCTCGTACTTGACCGCATCGAAGGGGGTTATCTCGATGTACGCATCGACCTGATCGGGAGGGTTGTCGCCGGTTGACAACCCGTGCCACGGGTGAGCTCTGTATCGATCGAAAGTACGGGCCATCAACAAAGTGTGCCGCGTGCATGGGTTCTACACTCCTTTGCGATGAGTTTCCTGGTTGGGGTATCCGGCGGTAGCTGCTCGGGGAAGAGCACGCTCTCGGCTCGCATCCTGAGACATCTTGGAACCGGAACCGCCGTCATGCTCGCCTTCGATGCCTACTACTGCGATCGTTCTGATCTGGAACCCGAGGAACGAGCCGAGCTCAACTATGACCATCCGGACTCACTCGACATCGACCTGTTCGCTCAACACCTGAACCGGCTGTCGAACGGGAAACCCATCGAGTGCCCGGTCTACGACTTTGCTACGCACACTCGGTTGGCGGAGACGCGACGGATCGAACCGGCCCCGGTTGTGGTGGTCGACGGAATTCTATTGCTCGCTGACGAGCGCCTGGCTCACCAGTTCGACATGCGCATCTTCCGCCAGTGCCCTGAGGAGGTACGGCTCGACCGTCGAATCGAGCGTGACGTGATGTACCGGGGTCGAACCGAGGCGTCGGTTCGCAAGCAGTTTGCCGCCACCGTGAAGCCCATGCACGACCGGTATGTGGCGCCCTCCGCACGACACGCCGATGTCATCTTCCGGCACGAAAACATCGAGGCCGGGGAGGCCGCCAAGCTCGTGGTCAGTCGTATTCGCAAAGCCCTCCAGCTCTGACGGGCAACGGCAACCTCAGATCCGTCCAGCTGCCTTCGCCGCTTCGGTGGCTGCGTTGAGCTGACCTTCCACGATGTCGAGACCGGCATCCCAGAAGCCGGGGTCGGCAAGATCGCATTGCACGATACGCCCCAGCTCTTCGGGGCTCTTGGAGCCACCGGCTCGCAAGAGATCGAGATAGGCGGGCACGAATGCATCGCCGTCGGTCACATAGCGGGCATAGACGCTGAGAGCGAGAAGTTGACCGTAGGCATATGCATATACGTACCCGGGGGTACCCATGAAGTGGGGCACATAACTCCACCAATTCCGGTAGCCATCGGTGACCTCCACTGCGTCGCCCAGGACCGCTACCTGAGTCTCGGCCCATACGTCGCCGAATCGCTCGACCGAGAGCTCACCTTCTGCTCTACGAATCGTGTGGCACTGATCCTCGAACCGGTTCATTGCCACCTGGCGGAACACAGTTGCGATCGAGTCTTCCAGCGTGCTCGACAAGAGACTGAATCTCTCGGCAGGATCGTCGAGCATGCTGAGCAACCGGTTGTTTGTGACGGTCTCGCCAAATACTGACGCTGTCTCGGCGAGGGTCAACGGCGTGGTCTGATGGAAGATCCCCTGTTCCCGGGCGAGATACGCGTGCACTCCGTGGCCCAACTCGTGTGCCAAGGTCAGAACGTCCCTGGTGCGCCCGGTCCAGTTCAACATGACGTATGGGTGATGGCTCGGCACGGTGTAGGCACAAAAGGCTCCGCCTCGCTTTCCGGGGCGGGCGGGAGCGTCGATCCAGTCTTCCTGCAGGAAACGACCGACAACGGTTGCCAGCTCCCCCGAAAAAGACGCATACGCATCGGTGACGATTCCCGACGCCTCGCTCCACCCGATCGTCTCGTCCGAATCTGCGACCGAAGCAGCGCGGTCGTAGTCGGCGAGTTTCTCCAACCCCAGCACCTGTGCCTTCAGGGCATACCAGCGGTGGGGTATGTCGTAGCGACCAACGACGGCGTCGATGAGAGCCTGCACGGATTCATCGGACGCCTCGTTGCTGAGGTTGCGGCTGCTCACCCAGCTCGGGAAGCCGCGGAGTTTGTCGTCGACCGACTTGTCGAGCAGCAGTGTGTTGTACACGAAGGCTCGGGTCCGTAGTCCCGGTTCCAGACTGGCCGATACCGCCTCAGCCGCAGTCTTGCGGACTTCCCGCTCTGGATGCTGGAGATTCGACAGTGCCCCGTCGAGCGGCAGGGTCTCGCCGTCGAGCTCAACCTCGATCGAGCTTGTGAGTTCCTCGAACAGCCGCACCCAGGCAGCCGCCCCGGTCACCGACGTGGCATTCAAAACCTTCTCAGCATCCTCGCTGAGAAGGTGGGGGCGCATCTTGCGCATGTTCGCCAAGTGATGGGAGACAAAGGCCAGCTTGGGATCGGCGATCAGTTGGGCGGCTCGGTCATCGTCAACGAGAGCCCACTCGAGATCGACAAAGATGAGCCGTCCGGATATGTCGGTGGATCGCTGTTGCATCTTGGCCATGGCGGCCCCCAGCGCCGGGTCCTGGGTGTCCACACTGAATTGCAGCATGACGTAGTGGCCCGCCCTGCTGGCGAGTTCACTCACCTCGGCCAGCTGAGTGAACATGTCGGCCAGCTGGCTCGCATCCAGGCTCGCCACCCGTCCCTTGAAGGTGGCTTCGACTGATTCGGAGACTTCATCAGCTTGGTCGAGCAGGGCGTCGGCATCTACCGCACCGTTGAGGAGCCCCTCGAGGTTCCAAGCAACGTGTCCAGCGGTGAGGTCTGTTTCAATATCGGTCACCACTCCATTCTGTCCCCCGAGGGAGGGACTAGCAATGAATATGGACGTTGCTTGCGATCCATTCCGACATTGCAACGGTGTCGTCGAAGTTGCGGTGACGAACCGCGATGAGACCGTCGGAGATGACGGTTGCTCTCCAGTCGCGACGCTCCTGGCCTGGTTGCCTCAGATCGACGTTGACCACATGCTGACCCATCCTGCCCATCATCTCACCCACCCCTTCGATGCGAGTGATGACACCTGCGCCTTGGGCCCGCTTGAAGACCTGAGCGACGTTGTACATGCGTTCCTTGGGCTGACTGAAGGTGCCGTAACACACCGCTTCAGCCCAGCCGGCGTACAGATCGGTGTCGGCTGCGTAGTTCATTAGATCGGTCAGGCGCCCACCCGGCGATCGGGCAGCGATCTCGCCGAAGACCACCTCGCCCGAGGTCATCCGATACCACTCCATGTGGGTGAATCCACTCCGGAAACCCATGGCGTCGATCACCTTGCGCCCGAGTGCGACACCGTCGGCAATGAACGGGTCGTTGAGATCTCGATAGACAATCACCTGCGGGCTGATCCACTCGACTTGCTTGCCGATCAGCGGGTTTGGTCGATACTCGGACACATTCTCGAACGCAATTGACCCGCTGGCACACACAGTGTCGTAGGTGAACTCGTCCCCGTCGATGAACTCCTCGACACTCACTTCGGGAACATGACCAAGTGTTGCGAGGGCAGACTCGAGTTGCGCTTCGTTCTCGATCCGGTGGGTATCGGCTGAACCGGCACCGGAGATCGGTTTGATGATGATCGGGTAGCCGATCTCCGCAACAGCGGTCCGGCACTGGTCCTTGGTGGAGGCTCGCACCGATCGTGGAGTGCGCACACCGGCAGCTTCCACCCGCTTCTTCATTTCGCCCTTGTCACGGAAGGTGACAGTGTCCGCCACCGATAATCCCGGCACTCCGATACGTTCTCTCAGTCTCGCCGCGAGAACCATGGTTGGTTCCCACAAGGTCTCCACCAGGTCGATAGTGCGGCTCTGCAACTGGGCGAGAATCGATACCAGAGCCGCCTCCTCGTCCGACCACGACTCGATCTGCACGTAGCCTGTGAGGTTCCGTTTGGTCCGGTCGGAAAGACCATCGAAGTGTTGATCACCGACACCGATCACGGTCGCGCCGACCTCGACCAAACCCGAGACAAATAGCGGCAAGTCGGTGGGATAGTCGGGCGACAGGAATAGGACCTCCATCACCCACACTCCACACGGATCGTCGAGATGATCTCACGGAGTGCCGTATCTACCTGCTCGGTGGTGTCGCCTCTCACGATCACGTACCCATCCCCTTCGTAGCTCTCGGCGCGAGCCGTCCCAGCATCCGGCAGCTTGGATTCGACGACCATTGCATGGGTCTCCGCACCGACCCGATCGATGCCGCTGACTGCAGTAATCGCATGCCCCGAACCCTGAGCCCGAAGATATGCAGCGCCAACTGCATAGCGCCGTTCCGGAGGGTCAAAGCGACCATAGGCAACCAGTTCGGCCCATGCTGCATACATATTCGTGTCGTGGGCCCACGACATGAGCGAAGCGATCTGAGCACCCGGGGGCCGAGCCCCAACTTCTGAGATGGCGATCGATCCGTCGGGGCGCAGGAACCACTCGAGGTGGGACAAGCCGGTGTTCATCCCCAATGACCGAACCGCAGCCGATCCAACGTCGCGAATCGTTGCGAACTCCTTGCCGTCGATGTGACGGGGCAGTACGACGCTCCACTGGATCCAGGGATTCTCGACCACCGTCAGCGGCGTCGGGTCGTAACGACATATGGAATGCCAGACCAACTCGGCGTTGATCAGCACACTCTCGAAGGAGAACTCGCGACCTTCCAGAAACTCCTCCAGGAGAACTGGGGCCTGGGAACTGGGAGGGCTGTGACTCAGCCACCGATCGAGGCTGTCCGTCTCGCTGATCCGAAAGGTGTTTCGGGCCCCCATCCCGGCGAGGGGCTTGACGACGATCGGCGTCTGCCAATCGTGAAATATCATTCGAACCGCTTCAGCGGTGTCGGCTCGAACGTTTCGAGCACACGGGATCCCGGCGGCCTGAAAGACTGCTTTCATGCGAGCCTTGTCGCGAAAGTTTTCGGCCGTCGCTTCACCCATCCCGGGGATCCCCAACCGTTCCCGCACCTGAGCAAGCGCTACCTGCAGGTTCTCCAAGATGCCAGTCAAACGCGTCGACGCTTCCGAGCTGGGCACCAACCGAACCGACTCCGTGGGCGAGCTGGTCGGTGTTCAGACAGTCATCGAGCCGCCAATGAGCTGCGAGCCGATGTCGCAGTTCCCGGGGAAAACTCTCAGCGGGATCGGAGCTCACCAGTCCGATCTTCGAATCCGGGAGAGACAGAAAGGCTGCCAAGAATCTGTTGGTCGCCTCCATCGAGTACGGGGCCACGAATACTACGTTCACCACCAAACCGACCGTACCCGCCCGGCGTCGACTGTGTGACGCTTGTTACATCCAAGCCGAATCGGCTGTACACAGGGGGTGTGAACGTCATTCTCCTGGAACCCAGTTTTCCGGACAACCAGAAACAGTTCGCCCGTGCGCTGGCTGAGGTCGGAGCCACCGTCATCGGCATCGGCGAACGACCCAAGTACTGGCTCGACGATGATGTGAAGGGCTGGCTCACCCACTACGAGCAGGTCGATTCAGTGACCAACGATCGGTCGGTGGAAGGTGCTGTTCGGTGGGTTCAGGACAAGTTGTGGGTCGATCGCCTCGAAGCGACGGTTGAAGCGCACACGATGACCGCTGCCCGGGTCAGAGAGGCATGCACGATTCCGGGAACGTCGGTGAGGACTGCATTCCTCTGTCGTGACAAGCCAGCGATGAAGGAGGTTCTGAGACAAGCAGGGGTTGCCTGCGCCCGATCCTTGGGGACCGATGATGCCGAGCGGGTTCGGGTCTTCGCGGCCGACGTGGGCTACCCGCTCATCATGAAACCGCCGGACGGCGCAGGCGCATCGGGTACATACCGGATTGACAGCGACGGCGATCTCGCCACTGCGCTTGAACTCTCGGGGGTCAACCGAGGGGTGTCGGTTGCTGTCGAGGAGTTCATGGAAGGCCACGAGGGCTTCTACGACACAATCTCGGTCGATGGCGATGTGGTGCATGACTTCGTGAGCCACTACTACCCGAACGTGCTGGAAGCGATGAGAACCCGCTGGATCTCTCCCCAGTTCATCGCTACGAATCGACTGGACTCCGAGCCCACCTATGGCGAAGTACGCGAAATGGGCAAACGTGTGATCCAAGCGCTGGGAATCGGAACCTCGGCGACCCATATGGAATGGTTCTCCGGGCCAAAGGGCCTGGTGTTCTCCGAGATCGGTTGCCGGCCGCCCGGTGTGCGCGCGCGTGGGATCTATACAACGCCGGCAACGACATCGACCTCTATCGAGAATGGGCTCAACTTCTGGTGTATGGCTCCACCGACCGGCACCCATCGAGGCGATTTTCGGCCGGCATCGTTGCGCTCAGGCCAGAGGGGGACGGGGTGATCACCGGCTACAGCGGCGTCGAGGAGATGCACGCCAGGTTCGGTGACCTGTTGATCGATACACACCTGCCCGGTCCTGGAACATCGACCCAGAGTGTCGATGCCGGCTACATGGCCAACGCCTGGGTGCGGGCGCGCCATGAGGATTACGACCACCTGCGCTATGTTCTCGACGAGATCGGTCGGTCAGTGACGGTGCATTCGCAATGAGCGATAATCTCGCCCAGCGAGTGCCTCCCGACCCGAGCCTGATCCCGACCCGGTTGGACCGCTTGCTGTTCGAGCGTGGCTTCCCGATCACCGCCGAAGACGCGACCACATTCGCGTATCGAGGCGATGTGGACGCTGTCCGGCTGATCCATTTCGGGTTCGGCCTCCCCCATGACCTGTCGTTCGAACGGTTGAGTGAGTCGGACTGGTGGCTTCTCTCCCTCTCACTTCCGCTCGGAAGTCGACTCGAATACAAACTGCACATCACCGACGGCACACATCAATACGACACCGCGGATCCGCTGAACCCCTTCGAGGCTCGTAACCCGTTCGGACAGAATTCCGTCTGTCGATCCTATGGGTATGGGGTACCCCCGTGGGCGCTCCGTGACCCCGAGGCAGAAGAAGGCCTTCAGCGGTCCCTCACGATCCCCAGTGTCCATCTCGGACGGGCGATTCACGTGAGCCTGTACCTGCCCCACGAGTTCTCCATGGAACCCGAGCATCGATACCCGTTGCTGATCATGCACGACGGATCCGACTACCTGCACTATGCCGACGCCGCGACCGTGCTCGACAATCTGATCCATCGGGGTCTGACCCCTGAGTTGGTCGTAGCCTTTTGTGATCCGGGAGATCGCTTGGCCGAGTACGCCAACGACGAGCGACACGCCCGCTTCATCGCCGAAGAACTGGTCCCCTATCTGGAAGGGCATCTCCCGCTGATCGGGGATCGCGAGAGCCGCTGCTTGGGTGGAGCAAGCTTCGGCGCAATCGCCACACTCTCCACCGCGGCGCGGTTCCCTCAAACGTTTGGGAAGTTGCTCTTGCAGTCGGGTTCGTTCGATGGTGCATCGTCGGATGGTCCCGACCGGTCCGAACCAATCTGGAAACCGGTCACGGAGTTCGTGGCCGATTTCGTGGCCAACCCCATCCGAGTGACCGACCGCGCATTCATGAGTTGCGGAATTTTCGAGCCATTGATCACTGAGAATCGTGCGCTGCGACCAATTCTGGCCAAAACCGACACCACTGTTGTGATGGCAGAGGCGCGGGACGGGCATACGTGGGGCTGTTGGCGTGACAATCTGGGCCTCGGGCTTCCCTGGTTGTTTGCCGACTCCTTCCGGCCTCGAGATGTGAGACCATTCCAGAGACCCGATTCCTCGGTAGGTGTTGGGTTGGACGAGTTGGGGAGCAAGAACGATGCCTGAGGTTCGAAGAAAGATCGGTCTATCGCTTGGCGCCGACGTGTGTTGGCCCATCTGCTACGAAGCAATCCTTCGTCAGCTCGACCTGACCGTCAACCTGGATGGCGACTCCATTCGCTTCGACGTGGAGCGGGTCAGGATCAAGCCGTTCTACTTGCGCCAGCCGACCGACTACGACGTGGTGATCGACCGGCTGACCCACTGGTACGGCACGAGCAGGGAATGGATCAAGAAAGCGATTCTGCTCGATGACCTGTATGTCTTCAACAACCCCTGGTCGATCCAGTCAAACGAGAAACACACTTCCTATTGTGCGATGATGCGGCTTGGAATGCCGATCCCCACAACCTGGATGGTGCCCCCCAAGAGCTATCTCTCTCAGCCAGATCTCCAGGTGACACTCGAGCGTTATGCGGAAATGTTCGATCTCGAGGAACTGGGGAACAAGGTTGGGTACCCCATGTACATCAAGCCCTATGACGGTGGAGGCTGGGCCGGCGTGAGCCGAATCGACAACATCGAAGACCTCCAACGAATCTACGACGAGAGCGGTACCTACCTGATGCACCTCCAGCAGGCGGTGGACCCTCACGACCTCTTCATCCGCTGCATTGGGCTCGGACCCCAGGTTCGGGTGGTCCGATATGACCCCGGTGCTCCCCTCCACGATCGCTACACCTCCGACGACGGCGGCATTCCCGACGATCAGCGCCAGCACCTCATCGACACAACACTCACGATCAACTCCTTCTTCGGATGGGACTTCAACAGCTGCGAGGCACTCCGCCAGGGTTCCACCTGGTTTCCCATCGATTTTGCCAACCCATGTCCCGATTCCCAGGTCACTTCGCTGCACTACCACTTTCCCTGGCTGATCGGTGCGAACCTACGGTGGTCGCTGTTCTGTGCTGCGACCAAACGGCCGGTTCAGCCGAACATGAATTGGCGGCCGTACTTCGACATCGCCGACAGCGATGCCTCCTATGAAGACAAGCTGAGCGGCTATGCGGCTCTGGCAAGAGAACGATTGGACGCGGATCGGTTCGATGAGTTCTGCGAAACCCACCTCTCGGGTCTCGATGAGTTGCTCCACAGCTTCTTCGGTAGCGACACCGCCCGGGACGCAGTCCATCAAAAGGTGGTGGCAATGTATCCCGAGCACGAGGTAGACGAATTCACCGAGATGTTCTGGTCCCGAATACAGAACTGGCGTGAGGACCAATGAGATCACGGAGGTCCAGATGACAAGGGTCGTCGACGGCTGGTACTCACCCCTTCTCGATCGAACCGTCGAGGTCGCCCGGTGGGGGGACTATGGGGTTCCCGTTCTCGTCTTCCCTACAGCGGGTGGGGACACGTTGGAGATCGAGCGCTTCGACGTTGTAGCTTCGTGCGCACAGCTCATCGAGGACAGGCGCATCAAGCTCTACTCCTGCGACAGCATCAACGGTCGAGCGATGCTCACCAAAGAGGGAGGCAGCCTCCACCGCTCGTGGATCTTGCGTCGTTTTGTAGAGTTCATCGGCAACGAGTTGGCACCTGCCATCCGCGCTGACTGCCAGAGCGACGATATCGAGATCATCACCGCTGGCGCCTCGATCGGGGCGTTCAACGCACTCAGCGCTGTGTGCCGCTATCCGGGGACGTTTCGCCATGCCATCTGCATGAGCGGCACATTCGATCTCGAACGATTCATGGATGGACCGGTGGACGACAACTTCGTCTGGGCATCGCCCATTCACTATCTTCATTCGATGGACGAGGAACACATGAGCAAGCTGCGCCAATGCTCGGTAGTGCTCGCCTCGGGCGAAGGTCCCAATGAGGACATGGGTGAGTCCTGGCATGTTGCCCACGTGCTGGGAGCGGTGGGAGTTCCCAACCGAGTTGATCCGTGGGGTCCTGAATGGGCTCACGACTGGCCGTTGTGGCGGGAGATGCTCCCCCAGTACCTGGATCGGGCGGTCTGACGATGATGGACAAGGGCAACCGGGATACCGAAAGGACCTAGTCATGGGAGTACAAACAGCCGGAGCGATCGAGCAACGGAAGATCGCAATGAACTGGATGTTGCGAGACGTCCATGCGCTTGAACACATGCTCGAAGCCGGAATGTTCGATTCCTCTCACCCCCACATCGGCGCCGAGCAGGAAATGTTCCTTGTCGACAAGGCTTGGCAGGCGTCCCCGGTCGCGATCGAATTGCTCGAAGCGATTGATGATCCCCATTTCACCACCGAAATCGGCGCCTACAACCTCGAGATCAACCTCGACCCGCAGCGATTCAAGGGCTCCTGCTTCAGTGCGATCCACGCCCAGCTCGACACGCTCCTGGGCCACTGCCGCCTCATGGCTGAATCCATGGATCACAAGCTCATCCTGGCCGGAATCCTGCCCACCCTACGGCTCAGCGATCTGCAACTCTCCAACATGGTGCAGAACCCTCGCTACCTTGCTCTGAATCGAGCGCTCATGGAAATGCGGGGCGAAGACGTAGACCTTCAAATCTCCGGAGTGGACGAGTTGCACGTTCGCCAGGGTTCGGTGATGTCCGAATCGTGCAACGCCAGTTTCCAGGTGCACCTCCAGGTCTCGCCCGAAGAGTTCGCGAACACCTACAACCTCTCTCAGTTCCTCGCCGGCCCAATCCTGGCGGCCTGCACCAACTCGCCCATACTGTTCGGAAAACACCTTTGGGCGGAGACCAGAATTCCTCTGTTCGAACAGTCGGTCGACACCCGTCGCTCCGGACAACACCTGCGCCAGCGCGAGGGCCGGGTCACCTTCGGCTCACGGTGGGTGGAGAGATCAGTCTCCGAACTCTTCAAGGAAGACATCACACGCTACCGACCGCTGTTGGCGCCCGATGATCATGAAGACCCATTCGATGTGCTCGAACGGGGCGAGATCCCTTCTCTGGCGGCGGTTCGGATGCACACCGGGACAGTATGGCGCTGGAACCGGGCGTGTTATGGCGTGATGGATGGAGTCCCCCACCTACGGGTGGAGAACCGAACCCTGCCATCGGGACCCACGACAACCGACGAGATCGCGAACGCTGCGCTATGGCTCGGACTGATGAAGGGTGGCGCCACGGCATTCGGGGAGGTCAGCAGGATCGCCAGTTTCGATACCGCCCGCGCCAATTTCGTCAGCGGCGCCCGCGAGGGCCTCGCGTCCTCGATGACCTGGATCGACGATCAGGAGTACGCCGCACCGGTGCTGATGCTCGACACTCTGCTGCCGATAGCGGAAAGCGGCTTGAGCTCCATGGGGGTCGACACCGCCGACATCCAGCGCTACCTGGGTGTGATCGAGCGCCGGCTGGAGTCAGGCCAAACCGGCAATCGGTGGCAGATTGCGTCGATGCGCTCGATGAAACCCAAAGGCGGTCTGGGTCAGCGCCTGAACAGCCTCACTGCGGCCATGGCATCCCGCCAGGAAGTTGGGGATCCGGTGTCGGACTGGCCTCTGGCCACCATCGAAGAGGGCGGTAGCTGGGAACACAACTTCCGCTCGGTTGAACAGATCATGGTGACCGATCTCGTCACGGTGACTCCAGGGGATCCGCTCGACCTGGTTGCCAACCTGATGGACTGGCATCGCCTTCGCCAGATCCTGGTGGAGGACGGAAATGAGGGGATCATCGGAATCCTTTCCTACCGTCGACTTCTGAGAGTGATGGCGACCAAGGATGAGAGTCGGCAGTGGACCGAGCTTTCGGTCGGCGATGTGATGCACACCGATCCGGTCTGCGTGCCACCCGGTATGGCACCGCTTCGTGCACTGGAGATCATGCGGTCCTTCGGCATCGGTGCGCTTCCGGTTGTCGACAATGGACTCCTGATCGGCCTTGTCACCGAACATCACTTCATGAACATCGCCGGTGTCCTGTTGCTCCAACAACTCGACCCGAGCGAGGACTGAGCTGAACGATCACGATCCGTACGGATAGGTGCGGCTGAGTTCGGTGTCGGTACCGACAGAGCGGACAACTAGGGACGAGGATCAGGACCGAACCCAGCGGGATCGGTTCCCTACGGAGCCCGATACGGGAATCGGTTGATGAATTCGGTGTCGAGGCCCACGTAGAGGACGACTTGGGCCCGGTTGAGCGTGCCGTCGTCCATCAAGGAACGCCAGTAGTCGAAACCACCGCTGTCGGGCACTCTGCCGAGCATGTTGTCATAGACCCGGCCGAGGTAGGACCCGTGGTCGTCGAGCGCGATGTCAGCGTATTGTCTTGCGAATTCGACTTGGTCGGGACTGGCGAACCACTCGATGATGTCGGCGAACTCCTCGCCGGACTGATGGACATCGTGGATCCAGTACTTTGCGCCCCGGCGAAATCGGGCTCTCGACCAAAGAACGCCCGGTAGAGCCGCAGGATGTTGCCGTGCACCACAGGGTCGTAGTCTGAGGCAGCCAGGATCTCTTCAAGGGTCTCGGCTTCGGCAACCGTGCCTGACTCCGGTGTGGGGTCTGGATCGTCAGAGTCTCCGACCGGTTCACCGGGGTCGATTTCGATGAGTTTGGCCACCGACGGGGTGCCATCGCTGTCGAGGGCGAACAACATGTAGCTCCCGGGGGGCGCCAGATTGGCGTTGGCCGGAGCTCGAACAATCCGCTCGCCGTTCGTGCCGGAAACTTCTAGCTCCATCCACCGGGTGGATGCATCGAAGGAGTGGGTCATCGCACCGGTACGAACGAACGAAACGGCGGCAACATCCCCTTCGACCTCGATTTCGAAGGCTTCGTTGTAACGCACCTTCGAAGGGGCGGAAGTGATTTCGGGCCGGACGGCTGGCTGGTCTCCATCGAAGAGGTAGGGCGGCGAATACACCTCTGCGTTGAGGTTGAGCTGCGGGCCGGGTTGACCTCCACCCCCGATCAAAACCCGACCATCGGGCAGGAGCAGAGACGACGAGTGATAGAGCCGCATCTTCTCGTGCGAGTCCATGGTGGTCCAGGTGTCGGTGTCGGGATCCCACAGCTCGGGCTGATACGCCACCGGCCCGGTGTCGGCGTTCTGAACCGTCGAGCCCCCCGACACCAGCACATCACCGTCTGCCAGCACCGTGGCGGTTGCCCAATGCCGCTGGTTCAGCATCGGGCTGGCCGGCGTCAGGATCGGGACTCGTCCCATTGATGTCGACCACGGTCGCTGCGGTCGAGCCGGTGTGGCTCCAGTCGTCGGTATGGAATGCTCCGCCACCCACCTGGATGAATCTTTCCCGGACGAAACATCACCGCGGTCGACGTGGCTCCGATGTTGTCGCCCGGAAACGTTCCCAGCGGCGTGATGGAGCCGTCGCCGCTCGGATCGAGCGAGTACATGTGATCCCCGCTCAGACCGAACACCGAGCCGTCGGGAGCTACCCAGGACCGCGGATACCACCATCGCTTCTGGTCGTCGCCGTAGGCGTATTCGCTGGTGGCTCCGGTGAGTTCACGCCAACCGACCCCCGAAGTGTAGATCTCAGGCGTGAGCACACCGTCGCCGTACACCCCCTCGACTCGCCGCCACCCTGAATGAGGATTTCGCCGTTGGGTAGGGTGGTTGCAGTCGGATACCACCGTATGTAGTTCATCGATGTGCCCGCACGCAGCCCTTGACTCGTGGAATACGTTGTGACCGAGTTGTTCCCGACACTTGTTTGATGAGAGCCGTTGTCGCCGCCAACGGTCACCATCTCATCGGTGAACGGATCGATCGCCTGGATCGAGCAGAACAGATCGGTCCGGGTGACGTTGTCCATCGTCAGATGAGTCCCCGACACCGGATCCCAAATGTCGTAGGTCAGCGCCCCGGACTGCTCCCCCGTCAGTGGTTGTGCCGTAGCTCATCACCAGACCATCTGAGGTCAGGGCGGTGTGGATGGGCACGATCGGCCATTCGACCATGTCGGCGAACTGTCCTTGCTCGTCAAGATTCCGGCAGCGCCCGACGGGGAGTCGACTGCCGCCAGACCTCCGGCCATCAAAACAGCGAGGACGGCCAACACCGTCGGAGACGACCACTTGCTACGCATCTTCAATATTCCGCCGCCAAACATTAGGGATGAGTCCGGGAGAGTAGAAACGATCTGCGGGTGTTCACAGGGCACAATGGCGGTCGTCTATTGGGTATTTATCGTGATCGGGATGTGCTACGTCGCCGCTGGACAGCCAGGAAGCGTGACCCTCGTTGGATCCCAGACCCACCAACAACCGGTGGACCCTACGACCGACATTCTCTGTCGCACCCCTTGTTCATACTTGAGTCATGGATTCGGGTGCGGGCTACGTGGTGGGTTTCGATCTATCGGTCGAGCGGGCTGCGTTGCGTCAGATGGCGTTGGAGTTGTTGGCAGTGGCCGAGGCGGCCGATGAGGGGATGTCTCGTGGAGACCTGGCTGATCAGGTGATCGCCATCTCGAAAAGCTCTGAGCGGTGCTCCGCTATTGCCGGGTCTTTTATGGCTGTCGGCGCCGACCGGGCCTGTTCCTATGTCAGGGGCGAAACCACCATGTCTGGGATGGTGAACAGCCAGTCCCGGTTGTCCAGGACTAGGGTGAAAGCGTTGAAACGGGCCGGCCAAGCCCAACACGTGTTTCCGACGTTTTACGTGATGCTCCTCCACGGCAGCATCAGCCTGGCTCATGTGGATCTGATGTTCGGGTTGCGCAAGAAGGCCGACACCCGCCAGGTTCGCGGCGGCTGAACCGTATTTGGCCAACCTCGCCGCTCGCTGCACTCCGGAGGAGTTCGCCGCCAAACTGGCCGAGTGGGACGCCCACGCCGATGTGAATGAACACTACGAAGAGTTCCTCCGGAGACAGGCACAACGGCAGGTCAATTTTCAGCGTGACCTGTTCGGGTCTGTCTACATCGACGGTGTACTCGACCCGATCCAGGGCGAAGTGCTCGAACGAACCGTTACCCAACACGCCCAGACGCTGGTCAGTGATGGCGTGTCGCCACGCCAGGCCCGCCACGACGCCCTGATCAACCTTGTCCTCGGTGAAGCCGACGACCGGCCTCGACCCCACATCGAAATCATCTACCCCCAACCAGAAGCCAACCCCAACCAACCAGCCACCCAAACCGCTGGGGCCCAAGCGATAGGCCCGCTATCCGGGTGGACCTCAGGGGTCGACCTCGGCGATGCCATCATCGACGCCGCGTTTGAGAAATGGATGGCACCCCAACTCAGGGCCTGGGCCATCCCCGACATCCACACCCCCACCTTTGAAGAGATCCACTACCCCCGCACCACCCGGGGCACCCTCATCCCTCCCGTTGTTGTCGACCAACTCGCCACCAGAGCACTGGTATGGATCCACACCCTCACCCCCAACGGTCACATCGCCGATGACCGGCCCGCCGGCCGGCACTTCACCGGCCCCCAGAAACGGTTGATCCGGTTACGAGACAACCACTGCCAACACACCGGCTGCCAACGCCAAGCCCAGAACTGCCACTACGACCACACCCAACCCTGGGAAACCAACGGACCCACCCTCATCAACAACGCACAGTTGCTGTGCCCATTCCACCACCGCTGGAAACACCACAACAACCCCGGACCCAAAACACCAATCAACACACTCTTCACCGACAGCCCACTCACCATCCAACTCGAATAGCCGCTACCCCGGTCTCTACCGCCCTTCGCGGGCGGAGGTCCCGTGTTCTACCTCAGAGTGGCACCGTGTCGTTTGGTCACCTCGTTGATCATCTTGTTTCGAGTGCTCGAAACGTCGTCGTCGCTGAGAGTGCGATCGTCGGCCTGGAGGCGAATTGCGAACGCCAGAGAGCGAACACCGATGCCCAATGTGTCAGACCGGAACACATCGAAGAGTTCAGCCGAGGTCACCAGCGGTCGTCCAACCTTCATCAGCGAGTCCCGTACCGCAGATGCTTCGACTGTATTGGGGACCAGGAAGGCCAAATCGAGATCGCTCGCCGGGAACCGGCTCACCTTCTTGGCTTTCGGGACCGAGCTGAGCCCCGGCACGAGCGGGGCAATGTGGAGCGAGAGCCAACCGACTCGCCCATCGGCTTCGTACCGCTTCACTACGCCGGGATCAAGTTCTCCCACCTCGCCGATCGTCTCGACCACGGAAGATGACCTCTGCGGATCGCGTGGGATGCAGCCCTGACCGGGCTGCGTTCTTGATGCGCAGATCGAGCCCCAAGGTGGCTCCAATAGTGCGGAGAAGGTCCACCGCGCCGGCGGCGTCGCTTCCCCCCAGAATTGCTGCGGCCGACCAGGGTTCGTCCGGCAGTTCCCCGTCGGCTGTGGGTAGATACACCGCTCCCAGCTCGAACAGTCGAACCGCTTCGTTTCCCCTTTTCTGGTTGTAGGCAACCGCCTTCAACAGACCCGGCAGCAACGAGGTTCGCAGCACCGACTCTTCAGCGACCAGAGGGTTGGCCAAGGTCAGGCCATCCGAGCCGAGGCCCGCAGCGGCGAGATCGCCCGGAGCCAAGAACGGCATCGGTATGGCCTCAGAACAACCCGCTGCTGCGAACGCTCGACGAATTCGTCGTCGCGCCCTCTGGGCCGGTGTCAGCTGCCCCGCCTGGAGCGAAACCGGAACTCGGTTGACGATGTTCTCGTACCCGAAGTGCCGCCCCACCTCTTCGGCGATGTCAGCTTCGATCGACACGTCGGGCCGCCAGGTTGGGACTACGACATCGAATGTCTGCGAACCGCTGTCGTCCATGTAGAAAAGGCCGCAGTCGAAGCCGATCGGAGCGAGCAGGTCCGCCATGCGCTCACCGTCGATTTCGGTTCCCAGTAGGTGATTGACACGATCAACTCGGGTGGAAACGACGGTTGCTTCGATGGGAGATGGTTCGGCGATCACGTGCCCGGGAGCGATCTCGGCCCCGGTGAGCTCGACCGCTAGCTCGCAGAACCGATCGAGTGCTCGCTCCAGACCCAGGGGGTCGACGCCCCGCTCGAAGCGTGTCGAGGCTTCGCTCCGCAGGTTGAGCCGACGAGATGTGTGCGCAATGCTCATCTGGTCCCAGACCGCTGCCTCCAGCAGGACGTTGGTGGTGGAATCGGAAATCTCGGTGTCAAAGCCCCCCATCACACCCGCCAGGCTGATCGGTGCGTCGACATTGTTGGTGATGACGCCATCGCCGAGGCCCCGACCTATGCCGGATCCGTCCGGCGCAAGCAGTGGTCGATCGGCCCCATCGAGAGTCTTGAGATACTCCCCCTCACGAGCTCGGCGAACGGTGAGATGACCATCGGGAATCGTGTCGAGATCAAAGGTGTGGTTGGGATGGCCAGTTTCCAACATCACGTAGTTTGAGATGTCCACGATCGTGCTGATCGGGCGCATACCCGCTGCGTTCAGCCTCGATTGCATCCAACCCGGTGATTGTCCGTTCTTCACGTTGCGAAGAATCCGGGCCGTGAAACGGGGACAGAGATCCTCGGCCTCGATGCGGACCGAACACACCTCGTTTGCAGCGGGACCCGACGTCGGCACGGATGGCTCGGGAAGCTCGAACCGAACACCTTGCCTGGCGGCCAGGTCGCGAGTGATTCCGATCACGCTCAACGCCTCGGGCCGGTTGGGTTCGACGTCGATATCGAAAACAGTTTCAGTGGTTGCGCCCAGTGCGTCGGCAACAGACCGGCCGATCTCCAACGACGGGTCGAGAATCATGATCCCGCTGTGGTCCTCGGAGAGCTCGAGTTCGGCTCCCGAACAGATCATCCCGTTCGATATCTCGCCGCGGAGCTTGCGCTGGGCGATCTCCATTCCGTCGGGCATCACCGTCCCAACAGTGGCGAAGGGGACCTTGTCGCCAACGCTCATGTTGAACGCTCCACAGCAGACCTGAAGCGACTGCCCGTCTCCAGCATCCACGTCGACAAGCTGGATCTTGTCGGCTTGGGGATGGGGGCGGAGATCGAGGACCTGGGCCACAACGATTCCCTCCCAGTTCGTTCCGACCTCCTCTACCGACTCGACAACAAGCCCAAGGCTGGTGAGTTGCTCAGCGATGTGGCTTGGGTCCCCTTCGATCGGAGCGAACTCTTGCATCCATGAAAGAACGGCGCGCATGGTGATGATCTCCTCTCAGAACTGCTCGAGAAAGCGAATGTCGTTGGTGAAAGCGTCCCGAATGTCGTCGACACCGTTCTTGATGGAAAGGAATCGATCAATTCCGAATCCGAATGCGAAGCCGCTCCACTCTTCCGGATCAATTCCCCCCGCCCGCAAAACGTTTGGGTGGACCACACCGCAGCCACCTAGTTCGAGCCATGAGCCGTCGGGTCGTTGGATATCGAACTCGGCTGACGGCTCGGTGAAAGGAAAGTAGTTGGGTCGGAGGCGGCTGTGGAAGTCGTGACCGAAAGACGCCTGGGTGAACTCGTCGATGGTGCCGGCGAGGTCTGCCAGCCCGATGTTTCGATCGACCACCAGACCTTCGATCTGATGAAAGACGGGAAGGTGTGTGGCGTCGGCAGTGTCTCTGCGAAAGACCCTGCCCGGGGCCACGATGTGGATGGGCGGATCTTGCTCGAGCATTGTGCGAATCTGCACGGGTGAGGTGTGGGTTCGAAGCACCGTACTCCCCGGCTCACCGTTGTTCACATACAGCGAATCGAAGGCATCGCGGGCGGGATGACCCTTGGGGATGTTGAGAGCGTCGAAATTGTGCCAGTCGGTTTCTACGTGTGGGCCCTCCGCAATCTGGAAACCCATGCCGATGAACGTGTCTTCCAGCGCTTCCCATGCCTGGGTCAGCGGATGGAGGTGACCCACTGTCGGCGTGCCCACAACCTCGGTGAGATCCATACGTTCGGACTCGAGCAGGATTGAACGCTCAGCTCCGGCCAGGGCGCTGCGTCGTTCTTCGACCGCAGCCTGGATGGCCGTCTTGACATCTTGGACGGCAACACCGACGATCTTGCGATCGGTCGGCACCACTTGGCTGATCGCCTTTCGGGCAGCCACAATCGGACCATTCCTACCGGTGGCAGCCGATTCGATGGCACCCAACGTCTGGCTGTCGGGAGCTTCCGCAACCTCGGACAGGATCGACGCAACCGCTTGGTTCAGGTCATCGAGGACGGCATTCGTTGGGACAAGGTCAGGCATCTCGCCTCGTACTTTCATGGCATGGTCTCACGACGATTTTGCGAGCGTAATGGCTCGTCGCTGTTCCAACGCAGCAAATATGACGATCGCGGCGGCTGCGGCAACGTTCAGCGACTCGGTAGGGCCCGCCAGGGGAATCGTGATGGCGTGGTCGCATCGGTCCACGAACCCGGGGTGGAGGCCGTGCGCCTCGTTGCCCACACAGATCACTGCGTCGTGCAGATCTGCTGACCGGTAGTCGTCTCCACCGGCGACGATGGTGGCGACAACCGGCCGGCGACCGAGGTCGAAGAACTCGTCAACGGTCAGCGATACCACCGACATCCGGAGGACGGCACCGGCTGAGGCCCGAATGACCTTTGGATTCCATTGATCGACACAATCACCGACGAGGATGACCCCGGCCATGCCGCCGGCTTCCGCACTGCGAATGATGGTTCCCACGTTGCCCGGATCGCTCATGTCCACCTGGGCCAGCACACCTCCGGCCGGGAGCGACTGCACCTCAGGGCGACGCGCCACTGCCGCGATCTCCTGCGGTGTCTGGGTACTCAAGATCGCGGACAGGCGTCCAGATGGGACAGTGAAGAGGTCCACACCAGAATCGGCGTAGACCTCGACAAGATCGGCGGTGCCGACGATGTGGGTCACTTCCACAGGGGACGCCAGCAGTTCAGCTATGAGCACAGGCCCTTCGACAACGAAGCTTCCGTGTTTGCGACGGGCCGCAGCGCTGCCGAGAAGTGTGCGAAGTTCGTTGAGTTGTGCCTTGGTGGCGGTAGCCAGTGGCATCAGGCAGCGGCTTCAGCAGCTCCTGACGCAGTGACGAGCGCTGCAAACGCAGCCTCGTCGGCCACGGCCAGGTCGGCCAGCATCTTGCGGTCGACTTCGATTTCCTGCGCTTTGAGGCCAGCGATGAAGCGGCTGTAGGTGGTGCCGTTGACCCGGCACGCCGCATTGATCCGTTGGATCCACAGACGGCGCATTTCACCCTTGCGGGCGCGGCGGTCCCGGAATGCGTAGTTGCCGCTGTGCATGACCTGCTCGTTGGCAGCGCGAACGCTGCGGCTCTTGTTGCCGTAGTACCCCTTGGCTTTGGCCAGGGTTTCCTTGCGGCGCTTCTTTGAGTGAACGGCTCTCTTGGCGCGTGCCATGTCTCTCTTCTTTCTCTAACGAATCGTACGTACGGTGGACGGAGTCCGACTTTCTCTGGAAAGCCTGACCGCCATGGGGTCGGGGTCCAAACCCCTTCATTGCATCAGCTGGACAACATTTCGTTGATGCGCTTCTCGTCGACCTTGGCGACCAACTGGGGACCGCCCAGACGACGCTTCCGGCGGCTGGTCATCTTTTCGTTGAAGTGGTTGAGATTCTTGCTCCGGCGGCGGATCTTGCCGGTGCCGGTCTTTTTGAACCGCTTCTTGGCCCCGGAGTGGGACTTCATCTTGTTACCCATTGTCTGACTCGCTTTCGGCTGCGGCAGCCCGTCTGGCCCTTACCGCTTCAACTTCTTCAGCTGTGGGAGGAGCGGGACGCTCGGATGCGTTGGCCGCTGGCTCCCGTTTTTCTGACTTCTTGTTCTTGCTGGCTTTCTTGTGATCGGGTCCGAGCACCATGGTCATATTGCGACTTTCCAGGCGAGGTCGAGCTTCGACCTTTGCATAGTCGTCGGTGCGCTCGGCGATCGCATCGAGGATCTTGCGACCAAGTTCTGGATGCGTCACCTCTCGGCCTCTGAACATGATGGTGATCTTCACCTTGTGGCCCTCATGGAGGAACTTCTCCACTTTTCGGGTCTTGGTTTCGAAATCGCCCGAGCTGATCTTGGGGCGGTATTTCATTTCCTTGACCACCACACGGGTGGACTTCCTTCTCGATTCCTTGGCTCGCTGTGCGTCCTCGTACTTCTTCTTTCCGTAGTCCATGATTCGGACCACCGGTGGACGAGCATCGGGAGCGATCTCAACAAGATCGAGATCGAGATTGCGGGCCAGCGTGAGTGCATCAGGCAAAGGCTTGATGCCCAGCTGGGATCCTTCAGGGGAAATGACCCGAACTTCACGAGCGCGAATGCGGTCGTTGATCCGGGGCTCCCGGGTGTTGTCAGCTATGGCAATAACTTTTCATCTAGGCGGCTCCTTAGGCGCTACGACAGGACAGGTGCGCAAGAGAACCACCTACGGGCATCGGAAACCGATGTCCGGTAACCGGGCGCAACGTGAGCCGCTTTCGCGAATCTGCTGGCCGGTGGGGCGAAAGCCCTCTTGCTACCTGCTGTAAGCCTAGCAGCGCCGACGGTAAGCCAACACGTGACCACTGTCGGGCTCACACACTCCCGGGAGGTGCTTGGTTACTCTGAGTCTTCTGATTCTGCCAACCGCTGCACGAAACCCATCTGCAGGCTGGACAGAGCCTGTTGGAGCATCTCCTCGCCCTCCCCCAACCGACCCGACAGGTTCTCCACGAGAACCTTCAACGCATCAACCGCAAGTCGAGTTTGGTCGAAATCAGGCTCGGGAGCCGTGAGGTGGATAGCAGCCAGCTCGTACAACCCGATCGCGTGGTTCACCACAACGTCGGCGACAGGCGCTTCCAAGAGCCGAGCCCGGGCGTCGGTGAGTTCCTGGGCCATTGCCTCGGCCTGCGCAGGGTCTACCTCGTCGGCCGCCTCACCGAATGCCGCCTGGAGGTCTATGTCTTTGGGGTCCACCCAACCAAATCTACTGCCGACTGTCCCCTCACCCACGAATAGGGTGGTTGAGTTCGGCTGCTCCGGTGTGATCGAACCAGAGTGCGTCGCAGCACTACCCGATGAGGAACGATTGCTGGGCCGACTGCTGGACCGACCACGGAAGCTCGAAGGGCGTGAACAGAACGGGAAGTACGTCGGCTGCGGGCCCGGGGCGGTGGAAGTAGAAGCCCTGGATCAACTCGACACCATTTTCCTTGATCCTGGTGGCCTGGTCAGCATCTTCCACTCCTTCGGCCACTGTCTCCATCCCCACGCTTTTCCGCGAGTGCAACGATTGCGGTGAGGATCTTCTGATCGGTCTCGTTGTCGGCGACGTTCTCGACAAAGGCTCGGTCGACCTTGAGCGTGTCAACCATCTCGAGATGTCGAAGCTGAGACAACGAAGCTCGTCCAGTTCCGAAGTCGTCGATAGCCAGCTTCACTCCCATACGATTCAGTCGCTTCAGGATTGTGAGCCGATGATCCAAGCGTTCGATGATCAACTCTTCGGTGATTTCGAGTTCGAGCTGTTCGGCGTTCAGTCCGGTTTCGTTCAGGACTGTTCGAACCGTCTTTATCAGACCCGGGTCGATCAGCTGGCGCTCAGCAACGTTCACGCTGACACTCACACTGCGGCCGACCTGAGCGCTCCATCGAGCGGCCTGCTTGCACGCCTCCCGAAGCACATGCTCGCCTACTTCCACGATCAATCCGGTCTCTTCGGCGACCGACAAGAACTGCCCGGGCGGGATGAGGCCTCGAATGGGATGGAGCCATCTGACCAACGCCTCCAACTTGTTCACCGTTCCATCGGTGGTGGAAACGATCGGCTGATAGTGGACCACCAGCTGACCCTCTGCGATCGCCTTGCGTAGTTCTCGTTCAACCTCGAGTCGGGCGAGCGCTTGTTCCCGGAGATCGGCGTCGAAGACAACCCAGCGGTTTCCGCCTGCGTCTTTGGCGCGATACATGGCGACGTCGGCATCGCGCAACATGCTCTCCGCACTGCCCTCGGCATCGGCGATCCAGGAGATTCCGAGACTGGCGGACACGATCTGCATCGAGCGGTCGCTGAGCACGCACGGCTGAGCGAGAGATTCGATGATGGCATCGGCCAGTCGTGTGAGGTCGCGAACCGAGCGAGCTTGGGCTGGGACGATCACAAACTCGTCCCCACCGAATCTCCCGATCACATCTTCGGGTTGAGCGACCTCGCGAAGACGGTCCGAAACAAACGCAAGCACCTCGTCGCCGGCGGTATGGCCGATGGAGTCGTTGATGATCTTCAAACGATCCAGATCGAGGAACAACACACCGACCAAGTCGGGCGGTCGACGATCTTCAACTCGATGGGACAGGGCGATCGTCAGACCAGCCCGATTCAGGAGACCGGTGAGCACATCATGACGTGCGTCGTACTCGCTGCGTTCGAGGCGACCCAACGTCAGCGCGTGCTGACGGGTGGCTCGTCCCACCCACGCCAGCACGAACGAGAGTGCCAGGCCACCGGTGAGGACTGCGTTGCTCTGGTTTCTGGGTGTGTCGAATCCGGTTCGATATCCCTGCACGGAGATGATCGTTTCTTCCCCGACGGAGAACTGTGCGGCCTCGGACAGGGCGCTGCCCCTTTCGTCCTCCGCCACTGTGGATGCGGCAAGCTTGTCCCCCACGAGAAGGTCGAGAGCCACCAGAACGTCGGACCCTTGAACCGCTCGCAGCAAATCGCCCAAGTTGACCCGACTCAGAATCGCGGCCCGCAGTTCCGGTTCGTCACCGCTGGTGTAGATCGGGGTAACCAACACAAGCCCGCTCAGCGACTGGTATCCCGCAGCCTCGATGGACCCTGGTTGGGACAGAGGGAACAGGAGGCTGGCGCTGGAATCGATCTGCACAAGGGTCGATCCTGTTTCTGAGGCCTTCTGAACCCAGCTGGAGAGCACGGGGTCGAGCTGGGAACCGGTAGGTGCTTCCTCGAGTACGTTGCCAAACCGACGTGTGATGACGAGCGCCTCGTCGACCGTCAACGGGTTGAAGGAATACTGAAACTCCGGGTTCTCCCTGGAGATCTCGCGATCTCGCAACGTTGCGAACGCTTCAGTTCCGGCAACATGTTCGACCACAACGAGTCCGTCGAACTGCAGTTTCTGTCCGAAGTGTCCGCCCGATTCAAAGAAGCCCTCAAACACTGGTGACGTGAACATCGGACCAAGGTTGAGCGTTGCCGCCAATTCCTCGGACTTGCGGATGTGGGTGGCCAGCCGTTGTTGAACCTCGGTCGTCTGTTCCAGGACCGTTCGGTCGTATTCGACCAGGGCGCGGCTGTGCTCGAGGCCCCGTACTCCGAAGTAGGCAACCATGGTGAGCGCTACACCGATCACGCAAATGCCGGTTGCAACGGGTGCAGCGAGGAGAAATCCGGCTACCCGGCTAGGCAGGCGCGGACGCGAGACCGTGAGGACATCTCGACCGGCCGAGCCGCCGTCAGAATTCTCTGGGCTCGCCGTCTCCGTAGCGAAGTCATCACTCACGCTTGATCCATCGGCAGTCAGGTTCCTTTGTTGACGAGAAATCGACTGCCGGAGCGGCGACAACTCGCCACAAGACAGCACAAACCCATCTGCCGCTACAAGCAGCAACACCGGACCCGTTACCCGACGTGGACAGTAGGGTGTCAACCGTCGTCGGAACAAGGCTTCGCCCGACTCGTTATTGATCTGTCAAAGAACCTCTTCGGGCGGTCGATCGAACACAAACCGTGGTGGATGATTCGACCCAAAGAGGGCGAGTACGTCGAAGAGAGGGCGTATCCTGAGCAGGGTGAAGACCATCTCGGGTTCTATGACCGCAAACGGACTGAAGGTCGGCATCGTCTGCGGCCGATTCAACGAACTGATCACCGACCGACTCTTGAGCGGTGCTGTCGACGCTCTCGGTCGGCACGGCGTCGCTGATGCCGACATCACCATCGCCTGGGTTCCAGGTGCATACGAGGCGCCACTGGTCGCCCGAGCCATGGCCGACCGTGATGACATCGATGGTGTGATCTGCCTTGGTGCGGTGATCAGAGGGGCAACGAGTCACTACGACTTCGTGGCCGGCCAGGCGGCCTCGGGAATTCAACGGGCGGCCATGGACAGCGGCAAGCCCGTCATCTTCGGCATCCTGACAACCGACACACTCGAGCAGGCGCTCGATCGGGCCGGAGCAAAGGTCGGAAACAAAGGTGCCGAGGCTGCGGTCACCCTCATAGAGACCGTTTCGGTTCTAGGTCAGATCACCGGCTGAGCACAATGCCCTCCATCCTCCATGATCTCGCTGCAGTCATCGAAGGTCGACGTGGTGATGATCCCGCCACGTCCTACACCGCATCGCTGCTCGCCGACGCCGAACTCAACCAACGCAAAGTGATGGAAGAAGCCTTCGAGGTCTGCCTCGAACTCGGGCGGTCCGATGTAAACACCGCACTGGTCGCCAGCGAAGCGGCAGACCTCGTCTATCACCTGATGGTCGCAATGGCCGGTGCCGGAGTCGAGCCCACCGCATTCCTCGACGTGCTCCAGGAGCGACGTTCGTGAAATCACTCGTGCGCGTCGCTGTTCCCTCGAAGGGTCGGCTTCGAGACCAAACCATCGAACTTCTGCGCCAGGCCGGCTACCGGGTCAGCCGCGGTGCCAATGCCTCCAAACTGGCCGAAGGCATCGAGTTCATCGAAATGCGGCCACGAGACGCTGCGGCTTGGCTTCATGCAGGACGTCTCCAAGCAGCATTCATTTCCACCGACACGGCGCTCGAGAATGAAATTGACTCGTGGCCCACCATCAACTTGGGGTTTGCCAGGTCTGATCTCGTAGTCGCCTGCCGCGAGGACGAACCATGGACCTCCGCCTCTGACCTCACCGGGAAGACCGTCGCAACGCACCTTCCCATCTGGACCGAGCGCTTCTTCGCTGATCGTGAAATCGACGCCACCGTCGTGAGCATGGGTGGGGCGCTCGAGGGGGTTTGTGCGGTCGGCATGGCCGATGCAATTGTTGACCTTCGAGAAACCGGGGGTTCGCTCAGCCGCAATCACCTCCGCGTCCTTGAAACAGTGCAGAGTTGTCAGGCGTCGTTCGTAACCGCTCCCACTGCCAACGCCGCCGTGGTCGAGCTGATGGCACTGCGGGTCACTGCAGCACTCAACGCCCGTCGCACCCAGTATGTGATGTTGCACATCGACACCGATCGAGTAGTCGACCTTTCACATGTATTCCCCGGGCTCGACTCCCCCACCGTGCTTCCGCTCGCGGGTCGAACCGATCGGGTTGCGGCCCATATGGTGATCGAAAAGAACGAACTGTGGATGCGGCTTCAGGAACTGCGAGACCTCGGGGCCGACGCCATCGTCGCGCTGCCCACCGACGCGATTCTGTAATACCCTCCGGGGGCCTCTCGCCTCGCCGCCGGGCCTCTTCGGTCCATGTTCTCGCTACGGGCCTGGCGGCCCTCGCTTCATGGACACGGCCCTTTGGGTCGGCCCGGAACAGTTGTCCCTCCGGGCGCGAGTATCGGCGCGCAGCGCCGATACTCGGTCAGAGAGGAGGCGCGCAGCGCCGACGAACGGCGCCCTCCGGGGCGAGTTCGCTTACGGTCCGCCCTGTTCGTCGAACTCGAGGAGATGTCCCATGCGCTCTGCCTTGGTCCGAAGGTAGGCAATGTTCGCTGCTGTTGGCACGGTCTGGATCGGCACCCGTTCAGTGATCTCCAGACCAAAACCATCCAACCCGCCGTACTTGGCCGGATTGTTGGTCATCAGTTTCATCTTGCTCACGCCGAGATCAACAAGGATCTGCGCACCTATCCCGTACTCGCGACTGTCAGCCGGCAAACCCTGTTCGAGGTTGGCGTCGACAGTGTCGAGACCTCTCTCTTGCAGGCCGTAAGCGCGAATCTTGTGGCCGAGTCCGATGCCCCTGCCTTCATGGCCCCGCAAGTACACCAGTGCTCCAGCGTCAGCCTCTGCAATTTGGTGCATCGCTATCTTCAACTGTGGCCCGCAGTCACACCGGTGAGAACCGAAGATGTCGCCGGTGAGACACTCGCTGTGGACTCGAATGAGCGGCTCCTCGGCGAGGCGAAGGTCCCCGCTGACGAACGCAACGTGTTCCTGACCATCGAGCATCGACTCGTAGACCACCGCGTTGAACTCGCCGGCATCGGTGGGAATCGCAGCCTCGGCAACCCGCCGCACCAGCTTCTCGGTGCGGCGTCGGTACCTCACGAGATCGGCGATCGAGATGAACACCAGCTCGTGTTTCCTACGGAATTCCGCCAGATCGGGAACCCGAGCCATCGAACCATTCTGGTTCACGATCTCACACAGCACGCCGACCGGTTCGATTCCAGCCAGCTCGCACAAGTCGATCGAGGCCTCGGTATGCCCGGCCCGCTTCAAAACGCCACCTTCGCGGGCCCTGAGCGGGAAGATGTGACCGGGGCGAGCGAAGTCGGTCGGCCGGGCGCCGGTGTCCACCATCGCCCGCAAGGTGAGCGCGCGATCGTGGGCGCTGATCCCGGTGGTCGTCCCATGCCGATAATCGACGCTGACGGTAAACGCCGTCCGCATGTGCTCGGTGTTTTGTTGCACCATCAACGGCAGGTCGAGTTCGTCGGCTCGTTCTTCGGTCACCGGGGCACAAATCACGCCACTTGTGTGATTCACGAAGAAACTCAGCTTCTCCTCGGTTGCGAACTGGGCAGCCATGATGAGGTCGCCCTCGTTTTCGCGGTCTTCGTCGTCGACGACGACAACGATCTCTCCTCGTCGAATGGCAGCAATCGCATCGGGTATCGAATCGAACTGATCGTCGAGATCGTCGACGACTGGGGCAGAATCGTTGGATTCGGCGGTATTCGGCTTGGTCATCGGTGACCCTCCAGAAGTTTCTCGGCGTATTTGGCCATGACATCGACCTCGATATTCACTCGATCGCCCGCCGCCTTCGAACCGAGGGTGGTCACGTCGGAGGTGTGCGGGATGATCGCAACGGTGAAACCGTCGTCGGTTGGTTTCACGACCGTGAGCGAGATTCCGTCGACGGTGACGGAGCCCTTTTCCACGAGGTACCGATGGAGGTCCTCAGGTACCCGGATGTGAAGGTTGGGCACTGCTTCGATGATCTCTCCCACCGCATCCACGTGGCCTTGAACCAGATGCCCCCCGAGTCGGTCTTCCAACCGGACCGGTCGCTCGAGATTCACTGGATCACCCGGCTTCAGATCTCCCAACTGGGTGCGATCAAAGCTCTCCTGAGTGACATCGGCTTCCCACCATCCACCATCGACATCCCAGGCCACCACGGTCAAGCAGCAGCCGTTCACGGCGATCGAGGCGCCCATCTCCACGTCTTCGAGCACACGATGACAGGCAAACCGGAGTCGACCTCCATCGCGGCCGGCGACGGATCCGAGTTCTTCAACTATTCCGGTAAACATCAACCCTCAGTGTGTCACCCAGCGGAGTAATCGCCTCAAATCGCCCTCGGAGCAACGTGGATATGTTCGCTGCGCCCTTTCCCCGAAACACCGGTGCTCCGTCGTCGCCCCCCATCACGGCAGCCCCAAGATAGAACACGTACTGATCGATCAACCCCGCTTCGTGAAACCTGTTTGCCACGGTGGCGCCTCCCTCGATCATCAGCTGGACAACTCCCTCCGCTCCCAGTTGTTCCAGCAATGGCTCGAGCTCCCCGGAGTATTCGGTGCACGGATGCACCCTGGCCCCCTCAGGTGCAGTTCCGAGGACGATTCGACGTGGTTCTCTCGGTTGCATGCCGTCGGGAGTGGTGACCCCACGCACAGTGAGCTGCGGGTCGTCTACTCGAACTGTGCCCGCACCCGCCACGATGGCATCGCTCTCGGCCCGCAACCTGTGCACGTCGGCCCTCGCCTCTGTTCCTGTGATCCACTGCGACGAACCGTCCGCCGCAGCCGTCCTCCCGTCGATGGTGGCGGCGATCTTGTTCACCACCCAAGGTCTTCGGGTGCGGCGGTGGTGCAGGTACGGACCGAGCTGTCGTTCCACCTCCTCTTGTCCGACTCCGAACGAAACGTGGATTTCGGCCTCCAGCAACCGGTTCAACCCGTTGCCGGCGACATGATCGTCAGGATCGAGAACCCCGATCACCACCCGTGCCACCCCGGCCGCCACGATCGCATCCACACACGGACCGGTCCGACCCGTATGAGAACACGGCTCGAGAGTGGTGAATAGTGTCGCACCTCGTGCCCGGTCACCGGCCCGATCCAGCGCCACCCTTTCTGCATGAGCACCACCGGGTCGTTGCGTTCCACCTTCGAACGTGGTCCCATCTCCGGTCACGATCACACATCCGACCCACGGGTTCGGGGGAGCCAGAAGGCGGCTGTGTTCAGCGCGAGCTATCGCCCGTTCCATGAACCGCTCGTCCGAGCGCCGATCGTGAGACAGTGACTCGGCCATCAGTGTGGACGCCCGCCCCCGACAAGTTCGACCGCATGGGGCAACACATCCAGGACAGCCTCCAGTGTTTCGACCGTACCTTTGGTCGAGCCAGGCGTGTTGATGATGACGGCTGCTCCCCGTGTTCCTGCCCGCGCTCGGCTGAGCCGGCCGAGTCCGTTGGGATTACACAGGCGCATTGCCTCTGCCATCCCGTCAGCGTGTCGTTCAAGAGCTTCACTGGTCCCTTCGGGCGTCAGATCCCTGGGCCCGAAGCCGGTTCCGCCGGTCGTCACGATCAGTCCGTTGAAATGCTCAGCCAGCTCGATGAGCGTTTCACGAACCGATTCGACGCCATCTTCGATCTGTCGCCTGTCGACGATCCGCCAACCTGCAGCTTCCAGGCGGTGCAAGAGTGCGTCGCCACTCTTGTCTTCCCTGGTGCCGTGGATCACTCCATCGGAGACGGTCACCACCTTGGCCAACTTCAGCTCATCTTGGGTTTGGTCGAGATTGTCCCAGCTCACCGGTCCAGTGTGCCAGCTCGAGGCGCTACAGGTCGCAGTGGTGTCCCGCTCAACCGTCCTCGCTCATCGAGTCTTCTCCCATGTTTTCGCCATCACCGGAGCTGTCCATGTTCTCCATGTCGCCCATTTCGCCGCCGGCGATGGCTCGGACTTCGGCGTCGAACACAAACGCTTCGCCGTCCTCGGAGGTCAGAGTTACCTTCACCGAATCCGGGTACGTCGCCGGGTCGATATCGATGAACATGATGTGAGGGCCGCCCGGCTCGAAGGTGAAGCTGCCACCGGCCGGAACGACAAATCCGTCCTCTCGTTCCTGCATCGACATCGCTCCGTTGTCGTCCATGAGTGTCTCGTGGAGTTCGACCACTGGGGACGCGGGCGACGACGCCGACACCAGACGAACGTCGCTATCGGAGCTGTTGCTGACGACTCCGTAGACGGCGGAGACGGTTTGGCCATCCGCAGGTTGCCGACTCCAGGCGTCAGAAATCGTCAGCGCGGTGCCAGATTCCGGCTGTTGAGCTTCCGACGATCCACAGGCGGTAGCGAAGAGCACCAGGGAAACAAGGGACATGAAGATGAGGGGGATTCGAGATTTCATGGTCTAACAAGTCTCCTGTCCACCTGGTCTGGTTCCCGGGGAGCTGGGAAAGCCCTCCAAGAACCGTCATCGAAGCTCACGATTCCCAAGACCGGCGAAGTGCATTACCATCGCCGCAGAAACGTCCCCCTCGCTCCGCATCAGCCGGGCGGGGGCTGAGTGTGAGGTGAACCATGTTGCCACTTCGGATCCTGTTCGCAGATGCGATCGATGCAGATCGTCTTGAACCGTTGATCGCTGGCGGTGTCGAGTGTGTTGTCGAGCCACAGCTCTCCGCTGACGATCTGCCCGATCGAATTCCCGGGTTTGATGGTCTCATCGTTCGCAGCACCAAGGTCTTCGCCGCCACTATCGAAGCCGCCGACCGCCTCCAGTTCATTGTTCGAGCTGGCGCCGGCGTGGACAACATCGACTGCGACTCTGCCTCCGCCGCGGGAATCTTTGTCTGCAATGTGCCGGGCCGAAACGCAGTCGCGGTCGCCGAGCTCACCATGGGCCTACTCCTCGGAATCGACCGACGTATCGCCGACAACACCGCCGACCTTCGAAACGGCATATGGCAAAAGGGGCTTTACAGCAAAGCCGATGGTGTGCTCGGCAAGACGATTGGAATCATCGGGCTGGGAGAGATCGGGATGCAAGTTGCCAAACGGTCCAAAGCCTTCAGCCTGACCGTCGCCGCTGTGCGCAAAGAGGGCCGCTCGGCTCGGGTTCAGCAGAGAATCCGATCGATCGGCATCCGAATGGTAGACACCCTCGACGAACTCATCGCTGACTCCGACATCATCTCGCTCCACGTTCCGAAATCCGAGTCGACGATCGGCATGGTGGATGCTGAATTTCTTTCCAAAATGAAACCGGACGCGATTCTCCTGAACACCAGCCGAGGAGAAGTCGTGAACGAGCAGGACCTGCTCACCGCGCTCGACAATGGCCTTCGAGCCGGTCTCGATGTGTTTTCTGACGAGCCAAAAGCAAAGGACGGAAAGTTCGCCTCCGCAGTCGCCACTCACCCGAACGTTGTCGGAACTCATCACATCGGTGCCAGCACAGCCCAGGCACAACGTTCGGTGGCCGACGGGACAGTGGAGACGATCCGGGCGTTTATTGCCGGAAGCCCTATCAACGTCGTGAACATGAGCACCCAACCGCACGGAGAGGCCAGCCTGATCATCAAACACCTGGACCGGGTGGGTGTTCTGGCGTCGGTATTCGAACTACTTCGGTCCGAGAATGTCAACGTGCAGGAGATGCAGAACCAATTGTTCAGCGGACCCGACGGTGCGGCCGTTGCCACCGTCAATGTGAACCACATGCCGCCAAAATCAACGTTGGAGTCTCTGGCCAATCTCGAACACGTCCTCAATGTCACCACGACCCAAGCCTGAAAGAAACTGCCGTGACCACTTCTACTACCATCGCCCAACCGTTCAGGGCCTTCAATTTCTGCGCCGGACCGTGCGCTCTGCCGCTCGCTGTACTCGAAGAACTCTCGGCCGAACTGGTCGACTTTCAGGGCACTGGAATGTCGCTCATAGAAATGAGCCATCGCGGACAAGAGTACGACGCGGTACATCACGACACGCTCGACCGGTTCCGGCGCCTGTTCGCCGTCCCCGAGGATTTCTCGATCCTGCTTCTTCAGGGAGGGGCGACCCTGCAATTTGCCATGGTGCCGATGAATGCTTCACAGCCCGCAGACAGTATCGGCTACGTAGTGGCGGGAACCTGGGGAAAGAAGGCGGTTGCAGACGCTCGCGTTCTACGACCCAACACGTATGAAGCCTGGAACGGTTCCGGCGGCGGCTTTCGGGCCATGCCGTCCCTCGATGATCTCGAGATCGCCGACAACACCAGATATCTTCACGTCACTTCGAACGAGACCATCGGTGGTATCCGCATGTCGAGCTTCGATGATCCGGGCGTCCGGGTGGTGGCCGACATGAGCTCGGACTACCTCTCGCGTCCGATTCCCTGGGACCTGTTCGATGTGGTGTACGGCGGTGCCCAGAAGAATCTCGGTCCGGCGGGCCTGGCTGTGGTATTTGTCAGGAAGTCGGTAATGGAATCAGCACCACAGAATCCGGCATATCTCAGCTACAAGACCCATGCCGACGCCGATTCAATGGCCAACACACCACCCGTTTTTCCCATCTGGGCAACAGGCAAGGTGTTGTCCTGGATGGAACAGATGGGCGGCGTCGAAGCGATGCAGCGTCGAGCCGCCGATCGCTCCGGCCGGTTGTATTCAGCAATCGAGTCGAGTGGCGGGTTCTACACAAGTCCGGTGAACGCCGAGGATCGATCTCACACCAATATTGTGTTTCGGCTCGGGTCCGAAGAACTCGAGCAGCGGTTCATCTCCGAAGCGAAAGCCGAGAAGCTCCTGTTCTTGAAAGGCCATCGTTCGGTTGGAGGTATCCGGGCCAGCGTCTACAACGCCACACCCGACGAAAGCGTCGAGGCGCTGATCAACTTCATGTCAGTTTTTGCCACACGAGCGGGTTGAGTTGGCAGCAATCGCCCCCCTCGAGCTCCGACTGATTCGGTCCGACTGGACCGACCGGGTTCCTTCGCCAGCTCATGATGCACTCACGCCGGCACAACGACGCGCCCACCTTCGCGACCACCCCGACTCCTACCTCGGCGTCACGAAGGGACCCGAAGACTATGAGGGAGGCGAAGCACTCTCGGCCCGCGATCTTGTGGGCCGAGGTCGTCGAGCACTCGAGGCGCTACTCGATTCCCACGCGTTCTCCGAGATTCGAGACGAATGCTTCTATGCCTACCGTCTCGAACTGGACAGTTGGTCGCAGATCGGGATCGTCGGTGGCGTCCATCTCGACGACTACAAGTCCGGAAACATCCGAATTCACGAGGCAATCCAGCCCGAGCGGGCCGCACATCTCGCATTACATTCAGAGGTTGTCGGAGCTCAGAGCAGTCCGATCGCTGTCGCTCATCATCCGAAACGGCAGATAGCCGACATCTTGGAAAGAATCGAGTCCCAGGACCCCGAGGTGCAGTTCTCGATGCCCGATGGGCTGGAGCAGACAATTTGGACACTGCCCCCGACCAGCAACACGGTCATCGGTGAGGTATTGGAGGACTCCCGGCTGTACCTGATCGATGGCCATCACCGAACCGCCGCAGCAGCACTTCAATATGCCAATGGCGGGTCACCATGGGTCTTGGCAGCCTTGTTCTCCACCGACCAGCTTCAAAACCGAGCCTTCCATCGGTTTGCCAGTTCGATGGCAGATGAACCATTGGCCGACCTACTCCAGATCGAGGGTGCTCAGCACGGCCGTATCGGTGACGGGAGCGGTCACCTCCAGGTGTATTTCGGAGGGGAATGGATCACGCTGCCCCACCAACGGGCTCATCGGCCCCTGGAGCGACTCGATGTGTGGCAGTTCGAACAGATCGTTCGACCACGATTGGGTCCCGACGTGGTTGTCCGATACCAGATGGCCCACGGTGACGAGGACGCCCTGCTTGGGTCGGTCGACGAATCGGGCGAGTTGCTGGTGTTGATGACGCCGGTGACGATGCCTCAACTCTTCGCCGTCGCCGACGCAGGTGACGTCATGCCGCCGAAGTCCACGTACTTCGAGCCGAAGGTCCGGAGCGGAATCTTCCTCCGCCATTTGTAGCGGTTGGGTCGTCGCCGATGCTCAGGATCGGTGGGTGTCGTAGGCTGAGCACGTGAACCAGTCGTTGTTGAACCGCTACAAGAACGTGCTTCCAGGCTTCCTGAGCCCGTACTACGCCGAACCACTTCAGATCGACCGAGGTGAGGGCAGTTGGATCTTCACTCCTGACGGAGACAGATACCTCGATTTTTTCGGCGGCGTGCTGACCACAATGATTGGACACAACCATCCGCGGGTCACCGCCGCTATCCAAGCCCAGGCTGCCAAGGTGATGCACACGTCCACGCTGTATCTCAACGAGCCCATGATTCAGCTCGCCGAACGCATCGCCAGCCTGTCGGGGATACCCGACGCTCGGGTTTTCCTCACTCCCTCCGGCACCGAAGCAAACGACACTGCGATCCTGCTGGCTACCTCGTACCGGAAGTCGAATCAGATTCTGGCGATGCGAAACAGCTACCACGGCCGCAGCTTCACTGCCCAGGCCATCACCTCACATTCCTCGTGGGGAGCCACCAGCACATCGGGCCTCAAGGTCACCTTTGTGCAAGGCCCCTACAAACTCCGGTCACCGTTCGCTGCGCTGCACGGCGATGACTACACCAAAGCCTGCACCGAAGACCTGCTCCAACTGCTCGACATGACCGGAGCCGGCGACGTGGCCGGAATGATCGCCGAGCCGATCCAAGGAGTTGGTGGGTTCGCCACCCCCCCTGACGGCTTCTTCGGGGCCATGAAGAAGGAGCTCGACAACCGCGGGATACTGTTCATTTCCGACGAGGTCCAGACCGGATGGGGCCGTACCGGTGAACACTTCTGGGGATATGAGGCCCACGGGATCGTGCCGGACATGCTCACATTTGCCAAGGGGGTTGGCAACGGGGTTTCGCTGGCCGGAATCGTGGCCAGAGCCGAGATCTTCGACACGATCAACGTCACCCACTTCTCCACCTTTGGGGGAAATCCACTCTCGGCTGCGGGTGGGTTGGCAACGATCAACGAGGTGGTCGAGAACGATCTGCAAGGAAACGCCCTTCGCATGGGTGGCCAACTCCGAGCCGCCCTCGACGAGCTGGCGGAGGAGACGCCCTGGCTCATTGAAGCTCGTGGCAAAGGGCTCATGCAGGCGGTTGAGACCGTTCAGCCCGGTACGAATGAGCCATCGCCTGAACACGCTGTTGAGATGATGGAACGATGTAAGGACCACGGCCTGCTTGTCGGGAAGGGTGGCCTGTACGGAAACGTCCTTCGGATCGCGCCCATGATGAATGTGAGCGCTGAAGACATGGAAACCGGTATCGCTCGAATCCGGGCGGCAGCCCGAGACATCTCGTAACCCAACCTTCTGCGGAGGAGCATCCAAGTGAAGTCGATCGATCATCTCATCGGAGGCAGGATCCGTGCCGGAACATCGGGCAGAACCAAGCCGGTCTTCAACCCGGCCAGCGGTGAACAGACGGCGACGGTGTCGTTGGCGACCGCCGGCGAAGTAGATGCCGCTGTCCGAGTAGCTCACGAGGCCTACCTGGAATGGCGAGACGTGAGCATCGCCAAACGAACCAAGACGATGTTCCGGTTCCGCAATCTCGTCGAGGCCAACGTTGATGCTCTGGCAAGCACCCTCACATCGGAACATGGAAAGGTCCTCTCCGACTCAGCCGGGGAAGTTTGCCCGAGGCCTCGAGAACATCGAGTACGCGTGCGGCCTTTCAGAATCGCTGAAAGGTGAAATGAGTGAGAATGCCTCTACCGGCGTCGACGTCCTGTCGGTTCGGCGACCGCTGGGCGTGGTTGCGGGAATCACGCCATTCAACTTCCCGGCAATGATCCCGTTGTGGACGATTCCCAACGCCATTGCAGCGGGCAACGCCTTTGTTCTCAAACCCTCCGAACGCGATCCTTCGACGCCAATGTCGATCGCTGAGCTGTTCCACGAGGCTGGCTTTCCCGATGGGCTTCTCAACGTTGTCAACGGCGACAAGGAGGCGGTCGACGCCATTCTGAGTCACGACTTGGTACGGGCTGTCAGCTTCGTCGGGTCGACCCCGATCGCAAAGTACATCTACTCGACCGCTGCGGCCAACGGCAAGCGAGTGCAGGCGCTCGGCGGCGCAAAGAACCACATGGTGGTTCTACCCGACGCCGATATCGAAATGGCAGCTGACGCAGCCGTGTCAGCCGCCTACGGTTCCGCCGGCGAGCGATGTATGGCGATTTCGGTGATCGTCGCCGTCGGAGATAGCGCCGATCCGCTGGTCGAGGCGATCCGAACGCGAACCGATTCGCTGGTTATCGGGCCAGGCACCGACCCTGCATCGGAGATGGGTCCCTTGATCACAGCCGAGCATCGAATCGTGTGGCGGGCTACATCGATGCCGGGAACCGTGAGGGAGCCACGGTCGTGGTGGACGGGCGGGAAAAGGTCTTCGACAGCGAAGGTTTCTTCCTTGGAGTGAGCCTGATCGACAACGTCAGCACCGACATGTCCGTATACCGCGATGAGATTTTCGGTCCGGTGTTGAGCGTCGTCCGCGTGGCTACGTTCGGTGACGCAATCGACATGATCGATGCAAACGCATGGGGTAACGGCACCGCCATCTACGCCCGCGATGGCGGCGCTGCCAGACAGTTCCAGCAAGAAGTCGAGGCGGGCATGGTGGGGATCAACGTTCCGGTTCCGGTCCCGGTGGGTTACCACAGCTTCGGAGGCTCGAATGACAGCTTCTTCGGCGACACAACGATGTACGGACCGGAAGGGATTCGGTCTGCACCGGCCCAAGGTCATCACATCACGGTGGCCGGACCCGGCCACAAGCGAGATAGATCTGGGCTTTCCAACCAACACGTAGTGCCGGACCTGTCTACGGGGCCCAAACGCCTGACTCCACATTCCGTCGCTCTCACCGTCAGGAAGTCTGGCCACCGGATCACCGACGGCTCCCAGTCGATGGCGTCGACCACTCCACTGGTCTCTGCGGCCGTCATCGTGCACACGCTGTAGATCAAACGACCCCCGGACTTGATGAGAGGCAATGCCGCGCACAGAAGTTGTTGCTGTAGGACTCCCAGCCTGTCGGGCACGTCCGGGATCGATCCGCCGACGCGCGTCTGGACGCCGACGAAGACTTCCAAGGCCCGAACAGGGAGCGTCGAGCAGAACAACATCTGCGCACCCTGGTCGAACCGGAAAGAAGCGACCATCGGCGGCGACAGAAGCAATTCCGGATCGGATCGACTTTGCATTCCGAGCCATGAGACGAGCCCGTTTGAAGCGGAGATCGCCAGCGACGACACTGGCCCCTGTTCTGGCGATACCGGTGGCCTTGCCGCCGGGCGCAGCGCAGATATCGAGGACCAGATCGCCCGGCTCGCCGCCCACCATCGCCACCACCTCCTGGCTGGCCGGGTCTTGCACATACCCGTCGCGACGAATGTGGGTGGTGGCTGGCTTGTTCATCGCCTCGAGTGCCGCCAGCGTTTCGGCTCGGCCGATGTCTGCGGCCAGTCGCTCGATCATCCAGTCCGGATAGCTGAGACGTACGCCATCGGTCGGGAACTCCGGTGTTGTTGCCGCCACCTTGCGCAAGACGGCGTTGATCAGACCACGAACCCGCTTCCTCGCTGAACTCACCGTTGCGTCAACTGCTGCGTGCGCCGGGGTGTCCATGAAGTGAAGTTGGTACGTGCCGATCTGGAGGACGGCTCGCACATGGGCGTCGATCTCGCCCATCAAGAACGGCTCGATGATGAAGTCGAGGGCTCGGCGCATCCGGGTGGTCCCGTAGACAAGTTCGGTCACAAACCCTCGGTCTCGAGTCGAAAGGCTCGTCTTGTCGATCATGGGTCCTAACACGAGGTTTGCAAACGCTCCCCCGTCCTGGACTCGCTCGATCGCCTCGATCGCGATCTTGCGTGTTTCGATTCCTGAACTCACCGACCCAGAATCTCGCCACTGGGCCGGGCGCCGTTCCACCACGCTTTGGCATCCATGCGAGGTTTGCCGGCCGGTTGTACCTCCACCAACTCGAGCGCAACTACACTTCGACCATCGGGATCTGGTTGTGTTCGAACAGTTGCCTGCGCTGGCTTCA
>CAWDOA010000010.1:0-66070 GCA_963803875.1 uncultured Acidimicrobiales bacterium
ACCTCCTAGCGGCTGCAACAAGAGTTGGTTGGTAAGTTATAGCAGGTTGCCTAAGGTCTCGCAAAGTTGCGTAAGTCGAGATCTTAGCCGGTAAGACGAGTCGAGAACTTCTATATAGTACCAACTCGCGGGGACCGAGCGAATTGGCACGGGCTGGACGGGACCCGGAAGTAGTCTAAGTAGTGCGATAAGAGGGTAGAGTGTCACTCTCTCTAGTAGGGCTTTGTTACGGACAGGTACAGTACGACTATCTAGCTTATCCTAGTGGTGTAAAGGCAAGTACGACACGATTTACGCGCTAGGAATTACCGTTAAATGTTGTACCCGTACCGGTAGGGTGTACATGTGCGCGCCTCCTGCGGGTATTGCTCCTGAGCTTTGGCTCGGCTCGAAGAGGCCGTCTGCTGATAATCCGGCGCCTACTTGCTACTAGGGTCCTACTGTAGCTAGTACATGTATGTAGGCCAAAGGCGGTCTTAGGGATTCGGCGCAGACGAATGAATCCAACCGATCTTCTCAAGCGCACGAAGGGCATCAAGGCCGACAGTAAGAAGTCCAACGTCATCGTATGCACGCACGAGTCCGCACCGAACCCTTTTGCGGTGCCGGACCTCACCAAGGTCCCCAGAAAAAATGCGTACAAGTGCAAACTTTGTTCCAGAAGCTTCCGTCGAGAGCTCAAGCTCTCGAACCACATCAAGATTCATGACACATCGAAGGTCAATGCCCATAAATCCTGAAAATTCCATATCTGTATGAACCTCCTTGATTCTACCCACTATTATATCCGCATTAAATTTAGAATAGCACTGAGTGCGGGGGAGCAGCAATGGACACAATTCCTGCTCCCCCTATAAGGTTGAGTGGCAAGAAAAAGATACCACATTGAAACATACTGAGTGGCAATAAAATACAATAGCACAGAGTGCCGGGGAGCAGCCATGCACTAACTCCCCCTATAATTTTAAGTTCCACATTATCAATCATCCACATTGCAAACATTAGAGGGCGACCGGGCCATCTGTGCACTAGGTTACTGACTACCCAGTGCTACATGCTACATATGTACCACCCAATTTCCTACCTCCATCCATCCTACAACAGCATAAGGGGAAACTCACCCTACCACGTGCATATGGGAACCCCCCCCTGCATGCATGACACACTCCCCACCAACAACCACTCAACACACGACACACGCAGCACTTGTATATCAGGATTCATGCGCTGCTGAAGAGGATAGTAAGAATTAGAGTACCAGCTAGGTAGACGTTCAACTTTTTTACACACATGTAAAAACTCAATCTACTTCATTTACTTCACCATTGAATCACATTATAACTATGTACATATATTTAATTTACGAAAATCGCAGCTTTGGGTCCCCGAGCAAGAATGTACACCACCAGCTATTTCTCGCCTTGTCGGCCAGACTCGCTGAGTCGGAACTACTGTTACATGTCCCCCCAGCGCAAACCCAAGCAGCCTGCGCCGCTGAAAGATTTGCATCAATATTATCTGCATTCAATAATTCATTCTGAGTTTCCAGAATGGCCCATATTTCATCCGTCTTTTCATTTGGTACAACTTCAAAGGTACCGGCAAGCATTTCGCCCATTAGTCCTCCAATCACACCTTCCTCCTTTGATTTTTCCCACACTGTAAACCCATTAATTACCATGAAATCGGCTTCGTCAACCAGTCCTGGTATACCCAATGCAAATTCACTATCCTCCTGAGTGCATATCCAAACTCGGTTGGACTCGTCGCCTCCCAGTGGTTGACCGACCTTGGCATCTTTGAGTTCCTCACAATTGTGCAGCCAAACCGTGGGCTTTTCTGTCTGACCCTTCAGTCCAAACTTACCCCCATATCGTTGGGGAATCGAAATAATTTCCGGCTTGACTTGGCTCTTCCTCTTGCCATCCGACGAGCCTTGTTCATTCAATTTTACGTCAATCTTGTATGCAGATGGAACATTCAAAATAACTCCAACAGTGATGTGTTCATCGTCTTGAATTATCATAATGACGGACTGAAGAAACTCTTGGTCTTCAAGTAGGAATGGCTGACCGTTCCTAGTATCGGCTGAAGAAGCCGCCCTGATGATTGTTCCAGGGCTAAGATTACCAATTCGCTCGGCACGTTCAGATATGGCACTTACTTCATCTTCCACACTCTTGGTGGCGTCGGTATTGCCATGAAACACCAGACGTTGTTTCGCCCACTCTCTGAGCATTAAGTCGTCAAAGACTCCCTCTGAACATTTCGCCTCCTCGCCCTTACCAATCACATCCATCAACATATTCCAGGTACCCAGACCTACCCTCTGAGGATCCTTGGCATCATCGGTCTTTTGTATTTCCTTTAGCAATGTCTTATCGTCCGTCTGAAGCATGTACCATGATTTACGGTTAATTTCGTCAACGAGCTGACCCGCATTCCATCCGGCATAGCCACAAAATACCAGAAAGTCCTCCGCCTTGGCATGACCATCACGGACCAGCTTCCGTGCGCCGGTCATGGTCGTCCAAGATATGTTCTTTAGGACTCGTTCGCTAACCTCCAGGGCAGCATCGGACGTTAGAGAATGGAGGCAGCATTGCTCCGGATCGGGACTATCAAAACCCCGAACCTCCCCACCGAACCAAATCTTCCACTGACTATCGGGATCGGCATCGTCGAGTGGAGTTCCGTCGGAATTGACAAAGTCATCATCGCCCAAAACAAGATCCGTGGGTCGATTCAGTACAATGCCCTTGGTGAAGGCAAGTTCCTCGTGATAGATTACGAGGACAAGACACTTGTGGAAGTACTGCTGTCGAAGACCATATCCAAAGTCTTGTTCGGGGCAGGCCAGTATGATGGATCCCTTCTCGATGGCGTCACCGGACTCGTAGGCCCATGAGCCATCTAGTAGCGTCTGATCAAAGGAGGAAGACGAGGATGAGGTGGAAGAAGAAGACGAATCATCATCCTCGTCGCGGAACTGCATCACGAGCTTGGCCCGAAAGTCTCTCCAATCTTCGGCGCCCTCATTGTTGGGGTTGTTGCTGTAGTAGCGTGTTACTACATGTTGCAAAATCGGAACAGAACTTTGATGAGATTGAGAATTGCGCGGGAAAGATGTCAGCTGGGCAGGAGCAGGAGAACGATGGAAGCCGAAGCATTGATGAACAGCACCAGCAGAGACGAGAACACGTAGAGCAAGGTTCGGCATCATCGTGGTGGTGGTTCTAGACTATTACAACTAGTAGATCTAACCAACAAGCGAAGTGGAGGTGGGACTGGAGGGTTCAACAGAACAATGCCATCGACAGCTGGCCCAGACATCGACGCGCTGTTCTGCTTTTCTTATTATGTTGTTGGCGCGCGCAAGAAAAAGTCCGGCCAGCAGCTGACAAAGATACGCGCGGTATCTTTGAACTGATGCGAGGGGAGCTACATGACTGTACGAGTACAGCTGTGTATCAAAGGTTCGTGTCAGGTGTGGGTGTGGGTGTGGGGTGTATGGGGATTGTGCTGACACGAAGGGGATTCCAACGGGCATCGACGGGAACGGCGTGCGGCACACCAGCTCTCCCTTGACGTGGAGTTCCTGGACAGGCACTCCGTCGGAGTCGAAGATGTCGATGTCCATGCCCAGGCATTTGCCCTGGAGCTCTCCGGCGTACACCGATTTGGTCGGATCGCAGCCGACCAGGCAGCCGCACAGGTCGGTGCCACCGCTCACCGATGCCAGATGGATGTCGTCAGCAAGGGCGTCGTACACCCACCCGAAGGCCTCGCTGCTCAGCGGCGAACCGGTCGAGCAGAGCGTACGCATCGATGTGAGATCGAACGTCGACCCCGGCCTCAGTTCGGTCTTGAGGCACCCGTCGATGAACTTGGCGGACACGCCGAACAACGTGAAGCGGTGCCGTTCGGCCTCCTCGAACAGCCGAGCCGGCGTGGGGAAGGCCGGGTTGCCGTCGTAGAGCACGATCGTCGCCCCCGACGCAAGGTTCCACACCAGCCAGTTCCACATCATCCAACCGCAGGTCGTGAAGTAGAAGACGGTGTCACCGGCCTTGACGTCGCAGTGGAGTTGCTGCTCGCTGAGGTGTTTGAGCAGCACCCCACCGGTCCGGTGGACGATGCATTTCGGCTTCCCGGTGGTCCCGGACGAGTAGAGGATGTAGAGCGGGTGATCGGTGGGAAGCTGTTCGAACACGAGCTCGGTGCATCGGAATCATCCACGGCCTGGTTCCAGAGGCGCACGGTGGCGGTGCTCGCCCGGATCGGTCCGACCGTCTCGGGTGGTCCGTCCACGATCAGCAGGTGCTCGACGCTGGGCAGCCGTCCGGCGATCTCCGCCAGGCGGTCCCGCAGATCGAAGGTCTTGCCGGCGTACGATACCCGGTGGCGGCCAGGAGCACCTTGGGTTCGGTCTGCCCGAATCGGTCCACCACGCCGTCGGCGCCGAAGTCAGCGGAGGTGGAGGTGAAGACGGCCCCGATCGACGCGGCCGCCAGGAAGAGGATCACGGTCTCGGGTACATGAGGCATCCACGCCGCCACCCGGTCGCCCCGGCCGACCCCGACCGACCGAGCCATGCGCGACCGACCGCGGTGTCGGACCGGAGACGGTCCCATGTCCATGGGACCGTCGTGCCGTCCTCACCGATGGCGATGATCGCATGGCCACCGACGTCGTGCCGGTCGGCCAGGAGGTTCTCGGCCATGTTGAGCCGGGCGTCGGGGAGGAACCGCCAGCGCCAGAACTCCTCGGCCTCCTCGACACACGGGCGCCCGGGTCCCCGGACATCGCAGTAGTCCCACACCGCCGTCCAGAACGGTCCCGGGTTCTGCACCGACCACGCCCACAGCTCGTCGCTGTTCTCCGCCGACGGGCGGACCGTGCGGCGAAATCGATCCATGTGGGAGTTGACCACCCGGTCGGCGGTTGGTCGCCACAGGAGTTCGGACAGCTCTGTCGATGTGGCATGGGGACGCCGGTTCTTTCTTCTCTGGCTGCTCGGTCAGACCAGCTCCACGTCGGAGATCTCCGACCTCAGCACCTCGAGGGCGGCCGGGTCAAGCTCAGCGTCGACGATCAGGGAATCGGCCGCCGACAGCGGGCAGATCGTGCTCAGACCCGGTGACGCCGTACTTGGTGTGGTCGGCCACGACCACGAGTTCTGCCGCTCCCCGGATGAACGCCCGATTGGTTTCGGCCTCGAGCAGGTTCGGCGTGGTGAAGCCGGCCCGCTCGGTCATCCCGTGCACGCCCATGAAGAGCACGTCGATGTGCAGCGAGGACAGCGCTCGACACCGCCACCGGTCCGACCAGCGCATCCGATGGCGTGCGGACACCCCCGGTGAGGACGACGTCGAGGGTGGGCGATGCACTGGGGTACAGGACCTCGGCCACCGAGATCGAGTTGGTCACGACGGTGAGCGGCCGGACATCGAGCATCTTGGCCAGCATCCAGGTGGTCGTTCCGGCGGTGAGCCCGACCGAACTCCCGGGCCGGACCCGTGCCGCTGCTCGAGGAGCGATCGCTTCCTTGAGGTCGGTCTGCAGCGTGCGCTTCACATCGAAGCCGGGTTCTTCGGCGGTGGGCCGCTCGACCAGCGCGGCACCGCCGTGGAACTTCTCCACCAGCCCGGACCGTTGCAGACCCTCGAGATCACGACGGATCGTCATCTCCGACACCCCGAGCGGCTGGCAAGGCATGACACCCTCACCATCCCCTCGGGGCGGAGGATCTTCACGATTTCGTCATGCCGTCGACGAGCGAGCATCAGGCGACCCTTCGGTGACCGACGGGTGCAAAATCGCACATGACCTCGGCCGGATCGCACACCGGCGACGGCCCCGGACCGAAAAGACCGGAACGCGGGATTTGGGGACCGTTCGGTTGGCCCATGATTCGAACATATTCGCACACCGCGATGGTAGTGCACGCACGACGGTTCTGCAGGGATCTGTCCGGACGTGAAATCGGCAATAGCACGAATAGAGGGCTTTGGTCCCCATCGAATGACTTGACTCCACCGTCCGAATCTGAAAGATTCTGTGGGATTGCCCGCACGGTGCGGGACAGTCGAGACGGTTCTCGACGGCAACAACAGCGCCACGGCGCTGAGAGATCAGGGGAGAATATGTCTGAGGAAACTCGACAGTCACCAAGTCCCAGCGAGGTCGGCTTCACCGTCGACAGGCGCAACGTCCTCAAAGGGGCTGCCGCCGTCAGCGGCGTCGCCGCTTTCGGTGGCTTGCTCGCTGCGTGCGGCAGCGACGACAGCGAGCACCGCCAGCGACGGCGATTCCGGCGATGGCGGAACCGCCGCCGCCTCGGGCACGCTCCGGGTCGGCTCCAACTACGACAACGCAAAGCCCAACGAAGCGCTAAAGGCGGCGCTCGATACGCTTCCCCAACAAGGCCATCACGATCGAGCTGAACGAGGTGGACCACAACACCTACGAGCAACAGATCGTCGGCTACATGCAGGACCCACCGGACGACGTGGCACCCTGGTTCGCTTCGTTCCGCCTGCAGCCGCTGGCTGCGCCCGGCCTGCTGATGGACATCAGCGACGTCTGGACCGAGAAACTCGACAGCCAGCTCTCGTCGGGCTTCAAGGATGCCGCAAGCTACGACGGCAAGCAGTACGCCGTGCCGTGGACCTTCTACAGCTGGGCCATTCACTACCGCAAGAGCGTGTGGGAAGAACTCGGTGCCACCCCGCCGGAGACCTTCGAGGAGCTCCTGGAGTTGTGCGAGACGTTGCAGGCTGCGGGAGTCACCCCTTTCGCCTTGGGTAATGACGGCTTCTGGCCAGCCCAGGGGACGTTCGACCAGTTGAACTTCCGCTTGAACGGCTACCAATATCACATCGATCTGATTCAAGGGAGGGAAAGCTGGACCGACGACCGTACCAAGGAAGTGTTCGCCCGGTGGGCCCAGCTCCTCCCCTACCACCAGCCCGACCCGAATGGCAGGAAGTGGGAGGATGCCGCTGCTGCGGTCAACAACGGCGAGGCCGCGATGATGACTATCGGCAACTTCTTCAACGAGGTGACCGCGCCTGAGGATGTGGACGACGTGGACTTCTTCCCGTTCCCCGTCCTCAACCCCGAACACGGTCAGGACACCGTCGAAGCACCGATCGACGTCTGGGTTGTTGTCGCCAACCCCGAGAACGAGGCGGCAGCCAAGGAAGTCATCGCCCATTTCGGAAGCAAGGAGGCCCAGGAAGCCTTCCTGACGGTCAATCCTGGGCTGCAGGCGACTAACAATGATTTCGACACCAGCTCCTACAGCGCCATGACGGCCAAGTCTGCCGCCATGGTGCAAGGCGCAGCTCACGTGACGCAGTTTCTGAACCGCGACACTCTGCCGGCTTTCGCCGACGAGTGCGGCCAGGCGTTCGCCGACTTCATTTCCGACCCGTCCAACATCGACTCGATTCTGGACGATCTGCAGGGCAAAGCCGAAGCGCTTCTGTCGTGACGAAGCTCACGCCGTGACTTTGTGGGTCCACCGTAGGTGGGCCCCACACACTCGGCCAGAGCACAAAGGGGAATGATGTGACGACGGCGACGCCGCCATCAACCGAAGAAACCAGCCCAACCGTCAGCGACGAGTACGGAAGCACCTCGGCAGCGTCGAAAGTCGCAGTTCTCGGGGAAGGATCGCCGGGTCTTCCTGGCCATGCTCCTGATCCCGACGACGATCCACGTTCTGATCGTCTGGATCCCGACGATCCTGTCGATCGGGCTGTCGTTGACGAAGTGGAACGGCATCCGGTTCGAGGATCTGAGCTGGGTCGGCCTCCAGAACTACGACCAGATCATCCTGGGGGCGTTCCAGCGGGACTTCTTCCAGGCGGTGCTGAACAACCTGTGGTTGTTGCTGTTCCTGTTCTTCGGGCCGACGGCGCTGGGCATGTTCCTCGCCTACCTGCTCGACAAGAACCTGAGGGGCACCCGGATCTACCAGAGCGTGTTCTACACCCCGGTCGTCCTGTCACTTGCCGTCGTCGGGTTCATCTGGCAGAACATCATGTACAACCAGGATCACGGCCTGGCCACCTGGGCCTTCGGGGGCGGCGAATCGGTCGACTGGCTCGGCAACCAAGAGTTCCTGTTCGAGTTCGGTGGCTACGGTCTGTCCAAGAACTTCATCGCCATCCTCGTCGCCATGGCCTGGCGCCACAGCGGCTACATCATGGTGCTGTACCTGGCCGGGATGAAGAGTGTGGACGCCTCCCTCCGGGAATCGGCGTCGCTGGACGGTTGCAACGAGTGGCAGACCTTCCGTTTCGTCCTGTTCCCCACCCTCAAGCCGATCAACGTGATCGTCGTGGTCATCACGGTGATCGAGGCCCTGCGGGCATTCGACATCGTGTACGTGCTCAACACCCCCCGCAACACCGAGCTGCTCTCGATCCTGACCACCAACAACCTCATCGGTGAGGGGGCCGACAACATCGGCAGAGGATCCGCCTACGCCACGATGCTCTTCGTACTCTGCTTCGGCTTCGTGCTCTGGTACGTCACCAACCACTACCGCAACCAGGAGAGCTCGGTATGACCGATCTCGCCGATACCAAACCGGTGGCCGCCGCCCCGCCTTCGACCGGCCCCCAGTTCATACCTCGCAAGGCGCCGTTGCGCCCGGCCCGGGTTGTCCTCCACGTCTTCCTCATCCTGCTCGGCATCCTCTGGCTGACCCCCCTCGTCGTCTCCCTCTACGCGTCGTTCCGGCCCTTCAGCGAGACACTCAACAAGGGATTTCTGTCGCTGCCGGACAAGCTCAGCCTCGAGAACTACCGGTCGGCCCTCGACCAGGGCGACTTCATCGACAAGTACTGGAACACAGCGCTGATCCTGATCCCGTCCCTGCTGCTCACGCTGTTCCTGGCGTCGATGATCGCCTTTGTCGCCAGCCGGTACTCCTGGCGACTCAACATCTTCTTCCTGGTGCTGTTCACCGCCGGCAACCTGCTGCCGCCTCAGATCATGGTGGCCCCGCTGTTCCAGGCATTCCGGCGCATTCCGCTGCCCGACTTCATGTCCAACTCGGGCAATTTGAACGGATCCACCTGGGCGATCATCCTGCTGCACGTCGGCTTCCAGATGGGTTTCTGCACCTTCGTGCTCAGCAACTACATGAAGCTACTCCCCAAGGAGCTCAACGAAGCTGCCATGGTGGACGGCGCCAGTCTGTGGACCACCTACTCCAGGATCGTGATGCCCCTCACCCGCCCGGCGCTGGCGGCGCTGGCCACGCTCGAGTTCGCCTGGATCTACAACGACTTCTTCTGGGCGGTCATCTTCGAACAGCGCGGCGACGACCGTCCGATCACCTCGGCCCTGGCCAACCTCGGCGGCCAGTTCGTGACCGACACCAACGTGGTGGCGGCAGCATCGATCTTCGTCATCATCCCGGTGATGATCGTGTACTTCGCCCTCCAGAAACACTTCATCGCCGGGCTCACGCTCGGCGCCACCAAGGGCTGATCACCCGCTTGCAGGGTTACCCTGGATCGAGCTTGGACGAGGCAGGCGCCCGCTCGGGCCAGAAGATCCGGCAGTGACAGACCGTGACCGCCCAGGAACTCGCGCCGGCCGAGGTCGCCGCGCCCTCGTCCCCATCCATCGCCGGGCGGGGCGAAGTCGACGCCCGGCACCTCGCCACCGATCAACAGCGGCTCCACCCGGTAGACCCGGTCAGTTGCTCGAGCCAGCGGAATGATCAGCGGCGACAGTGGTCGAGGTCCTCGTGTGGCGATCGCTGGCCACACTGAACAGTCCCTCCGATCAGCTCGGCATCCACGCACACCGTGGGCCACGATCGAGGGCTCGGGATGGTCCAGCCGCACCGGCACGCCGGTGTGGAGAAGGTGGCGATGCTCCTTGTACAACCGATCACCTCCCGCAGCGCCGTGTCGGTCGTCGTCCGTCATCGTGAGCAGGTTCCACTCGATCCCCAGGTGGCCGAACACGGCCGTGGCCGCGCGAAATCCGAGGCTGTGGGTGCGACCGGTCGTGTGGCTGGTCGGCGGTCCGATGTGCGAGCCCATCATCTCCGGAGGGACGATCAGCGACGCGCCTCGCTGGATCAGCTGACGGTCAGCGGCGTCGTTGCTGTCCGATGTCCACACCCGATCGGTACTGGCCAGGATTCCGGCGTCGATCCTGCCACCGCCGCTGGCGCACGATTCCCACTCGACGTCGGGATGGGCCGCCCGTAGATCGTCGAGCAGCTCGTACAAGCCCCAGCACGTGCGCGGTGCACACCGGCCCGACCGTCGGCACCCGATCCCTGCACGATCGACGCGGTTCATGTCCCACTTCACGTAGCCGATTCGATGGCTCGACAGGATGGCGTCGATCTGGTCGAAGAGGTTTGCCCGCACCTCGGGCCGACCGAAGTCCAGGACGAGTTGATGGCGGCCGAGGACCGGTTCGTAGCCCTCGGTGGTGAGCGTCCACTCGGGATGCAGTCGGTACAGGTCGCGAGTCGGGGTTGACCATCTCGGGTTCGAACCAGATGCCGAACGCCATGCCCGTGGCCGGTCACCCGTTCGATCAGCGGGTCGAGACCGGTGGGCCAGACGTCGGGCGACACGTACCAGTCCCCCAGACCCTCTGGTGTCGTCGCGCCGGCTGCCGAACCAGCCGTCGTCGAGCACGAATCGCTCGACCCCGATATCGGCGGCTGCGTCGGCCGAGTTCGAGGAGTTCTGTCAGGTCGTGATCGAAATAGACCGCCTCCCAGGTGTTGAGGTTGACCGGTCGGGGTCCGAGCTCCTTGGGCCGCACGACTCTGGCGCATGTAGCGATGGAAACGGACAGGCGCCGGTCAACCCGTTGTCGGAGCAGGTGGCGATCACCCGGGGCATGTCGTAGGCCTCACCAGGTCCAAGCTCCGGATCTCGCCCGGGAGCAGCAGCTCGCCCGAGCTGCAGGAACATCCGGCCGTCGCTCATTCCTCGGCGATCACCCGGTAGTTGCCGCTCCACGCCAGCTGGGCGCCCCACACGTGACCGTCGGATTCGCCGAAACCGTCGGTTCCGACGAAGACGACCGGAGCGTTCTCGTGCGAGGTACGGCCGCGGCGGTTCTCCACATCACCTGGCCCGACGAAGGGACGCCGCACCATCTGGAACTCCATGGTCCAGCGACCCGACAGCGTCAGCAGCTCGGTGGCATGGGTCGGGATCGGCAGTGATGGCGACAGAGCGTGGCAGGATGTAGGGCGTGTCCCCGGTGTTGGTCAGGACCGCATCGACGGTCACGACCGCCCCGGCGGTCACGGCGATCGTGGTCGACCAGTTGGAGCCCGGCGATCGGTCCTCGAGAACGAACGAGATCGAATCGGATTGCATCCGCTCCTCGGTTCTGACTGAACCGGGGCGACCACCCGCTTCCGTCGGGCCGCTGGCCGCTGATCCCCGGAGCGCCGGGAAAGCCCAGCGACTCCTCGGCGAACAGCCCGATCGGGGGGTGGGACTCCAGGGTGGCCGGCGGCAGGCCGGCCCGGTAGAGCTCGAGGCGTCGGCCTCGGCCTCGGGCTGCGCTGTAGCGGCCCCACCCGAGGACCTCGGGCATCTCCGTGCCACCGGTGATCTCCACCGAAGTGCCGCCGTGGAGATCCTGTGCACCTCAGTAGACAGGCCGCACGAAGCGGGCCGAGTTCGGTCGGCGCCGGTCGGCCAACGCGGCCGGTCCGTGGGTGGCGATGCGACCGGGCAGCCGATGATCGACGGCCGCGCTCGAGGTCCTTGGCCACTGCGAGCAGGGCGGCCAGGTCCACACCGGTCTCGAGCATCGGGTCGTCGTCGGCGAGGTGAACCAGATCCTCGGTGGCGAGGTTGCCTCCGGCGCCCCTGGCGAAGGGCGATCCACCCAGCCCCCCGACGGCGGTGTCGAACCTGGTCACCCCGTAGCCGATGGCGGTGAAGGCGTTCACCAGCGCCGTCCCCCGGGTGTCGTGCAGGTGGAGACCCACATCGACGCCGGTCTTGTGGAGGACCCGTTCGATGCGATGGGGGGTGGCCATGCCGGTCGTGTCGGCGAGGGTGAATCGATTGACGCCCCGCTCGGCCAGCTGGCTCATGAGGTCCGGCACCGTGCCGGTCGGTTCGTCACCGGTGTAGGGGGAGCCGAAGACGCACGAGATGACGACGTCGACCACACGACCGTCGGCGATCTCCACGATCCGGCCGATCGCCTCGACCGACTCATCGATCGAGCGGCGCACGTTGCGCTCGTTGTACACCGGGCAGGCCGACACGGTGACGGTCAGCGCATCGATGTTGGCCGCCAGCGCCATCTCTGCGCCCCGCTCGTTGGGCACCAAGGCCCACAACCGGACTTCCGAACGGCGATCGACGAGCGCCAACACATCGGCGGCGTTCGCCATCGCAGGAACAGCGGTGGGCGACACGAAACTGACCGCCTCGATCTCGGTCAAGTCCGGTCCGGCACAGCGCGCTGATGATCTCGGCCCGCCGCTCGACGTTCAGCGGCGCTTCGTTCTGGAGGCCGTCGCGGGGGCCGACCTCCCGAATCACGAGTTGCGGCATCCCACGATCATAGCGCCAGCGGCCCCGCCGCCTCTTCCGCATTAGACTCTACGGCATCGGAGCACGGAGGGTCTGTGCACACGATCGTCGTCCTCGGCGACCAGCTGAACGAGCGAATCGGCGCCCTGGCCACAGCCAGACCCGGACGAACACCGCATCCTCATGGTCGAGAGCGAGGCGATCCTCGCGATCGGGCCGCCACCGTCAGCGCCTCCACCTCGTCACGACGGCGATGCGACGCTTCGCCGCCGAGCTGAGGCCGACAGGGGATTCGAGGTCGACTATCGCCGAGCACCGACCATGCGGGATCGGGCATCGAGGCACACCTGCACCGAGCACGGCCCGGACCGGCCTGATCGCAACCGAACCGAACAGTCGGCGGGCGCAGGACCCTGCTCGACGACCTCGGAGCGTCGAGCTGGTCCGATCGAATCAGTTCCTGTGCCACTACGACGACTTCGCAGACGTGGGCCAGGGATCGGAAGTCGCTGAAGATGGAGGACTTCTATCGCTGGACCAGAACCAATCTGGGTTATCTGATGGACGGCGACGAACCCGAACAGGGCCGATGGAACTTCGACGCCGACAATCGTCGACCCACCACCCGACGACCCGGACATCTTCTCCAGACCGTCACGGTCGAGCACTCGACGATGTCGATCGAGCCGTGCTCGATTCCCTTCCGGTCACCGGCGGCCAGACACCTGTTGGGCTGTGGGCGACGAGCAGGAAAGCGGCGCTCCAGCGGCTTCGGCACTTCGTCGAGAACGAACTGCCCACGTTCGGGCCCTACGAGGACGCCATGACCACGGGGAGCTGGCATCTGTCCCACAGCCTCCTCAGCCCCTATCTGAACATCGGTCTCCTGATGCCCGACGAGGTCGTCGAGGCGGCCATCGCCGAGTACGAGGCCGGTCGGGCTCCAATTCATTCCGTCGAAGGATTCGTGCGCCAGATCATCGGGTGGCGGGAGTACGTGTGGGGCCTCTACTGGCTGTGGCCCGACCACGTCGATGCCAACGTCTTCGACCACCGCCGCCACGTACCGCCGCATGCTGACCGGTGAGGCCGACCACCGAGATGGTGTGCGTCTCCGAGGCGGTCGACGGTCTCGAGGAACGGGCATACGTGCACCACATCCAACGGCTGATGGTGCTGTCGAACTTCGCCAACCTCTACGGCATCGAGCCGAGGCGGTTGATGCACTGGATGTGGCGAAACTACATCGACGGCGCCGAATGGGTGATGATCCCGAATGTGATGGGCATGGCGTTGTGGGCCGACGGTGGGCGAATGGCGACCAAGCCCTACGTCTCGGGCGGCGCCTACATCAATCGCATGAGCGACTACTGCAGCGAACTGTCGCTTCGATCCGAAGAAGCGGACCGGATCGACCAGTCCTGTCCGTTCACCACTCTCTACTGGGACTTCATGGCGAGAAACCGGGTGCTCGAGAAGGCCAATCATCGGATGAGCCGGGCGGTGGCCAATCTCGATCGCCTGAAGCGACATCGACGACGTACGGTCACGAGCTCGAGAGGTGAAAGACAAGATCGCAGCTGGTGAGCTGTAGTGCTCTGGTTGATCACACGTTGAGTTGGCCCACGGCCTAGGTTGGCGAGCATGTTCGAGAACACGATCATGCTGATCACCGGCGCTTCTCGAGGTATCGGCGCCGCAACCGCGGAGATGGCAGCACAACGTGGCGCAGCCGTGTTCATCAACTACCGGAGCAATCATGATGCCGCCAATGCAGTAGTGGATCGCTGTCGAGCGACCGGTTCACAGGCTGCGGCATTCGCCGGGGATATCAGCAACGAAGAAGACGTCCTGGCAATGTACGCCGAGTGCATCGGACACTTCGGCCCGCCCAACGTGCTCGTCAACAACGCCGGCATCCTTCACAACCTCGACCGAGTGGAGAACTACACCGCCCAACGACTCCATGAGGTGGTGAACGTGAACATCGTGGGCGCCTTCTTGTGTGCCAGGGAAGCGGTCAAGATCATGTCGGACAAGCGGGGTGGCAACGGTGGATCAATAGTGAACGTCTCCTCCGCAGCGTCCTATCTGGGCAGCCCCAACGAATATGTCGACTACGCCGCAACCAAAGGTGCGATGGACACGATGACCATCGGATTGGCCCGAGAGGTGGCTGACGAAGGCATCAGGGTGAACGCTGTACGACCCGGTCTGATAGACACCGATATGCACGAGGGCGATCGGCTTGAACGGTTGTGGCGAAACATCCCGATGCAGCGAACCGGCACCCCGGACGAGGTTGCCGAAGCGATCTTGTTTCTGGCCTCGGATGCGTCGAGCTACGTGAACGGGGCCCTGCTGAACGTCTCGGGCGCCCGCTAGGAGGCTGCTGATTAATGCCGTTGAGGTTCAGGGCGGCCAGGCGCCGTTCACGCAAGGACGCAGATTCTGACACTCCTTGTGAGCGGAATGGCAGGATTGAGGACGAAGCGTGGGCGGATGGAAGGGTGTTCTGGGCCCAGCATGTATTGATCAGCAGCCTCCTAGGTCGCAACAGACCCGTCGGCGGCGTGGAGCCGCTTCAACACACGGGCCAACGCCGTTGCGTCGAGGGCGCCGGGAACGGCGTAGGCCATATTGAACACAAACGTGGGGACAGCGGTGATGTCATTGTCGGCCGCCACCTGCAGGTCGTCGGCCACCTCTGCTTGTCCCCCACCGGACGTCGAGCCAGGCGCGGAGCTCCTCGCCATCGAGGCCCACGTCAGCCGCCAGTCCGATGAGTGTGTCCAGATCACCAATTGCAGCACCTTCGTACGAAGTACGCCCTGAGCAAGCGCTCTTTCAGCTCCCCCTGGACGCCCTTGGCAAGGGCGAAGGCGAGTACTCGATGGCCGAGGATGGTGTTGGACCGTTTGGCGATGTCGAGGCGGAAATCGAGGCCTTCGCCGGCGGCTTCGTTGGTCATGTGGGCGATGAGTTCCTGTGCCCGTTCGGGCCCGCCGAACTTCTTCTCGTACACCTCCCGGACCAATTGGTCCTCGCCCACCGGTGCCGTGGGGTCGAGTTGAAATGCGTGATACTCGACCTCGACCTCGAGGTCGGGGTGTTCTTCTGTGGCCATCCGAATGGCCGACTCCATGCGGCGTTTCCCGATGTAACACCACGGGCACACGATGTCGGACCAAATGTCGATTTTCACCGGAGTGGGCACCCGTTCAGGCTAGACACTCCCATGCCCGACCTTGGAGTACCGGCGAACGAATTGTCCTCACGCACAGCAGCCGGCGGTAGTGGTCGCCGGCTGGGCGCACGTCAGGCGGTCTCGATTGCAGCGGCCGAAGCGAGACCAAGGTCGTCGATGGCCTGATCGCGTAGCTTGAACTTCTGGATCTTGCCGGTGACGGTCATGGGGAACTCGTCGGTGATCTGCACATAGCGGGGGATCTTGTAGTGAGCGATCTTGCCGCGGCAGAACTCCCGTACTTCGTCGGCGTCGAGAGTCTCGCCGTCGGCGGCCAGCACAAACGCCATCAGCTCCTCGCCGTACTTCGCGTCGGGCACGCCGACCACTTGGACGTCTTGAATCTTGGGGTGGCTGTAGAGGAACTCTTCGATCTCTCGGGGGTACACGTTTTCTCCGCCCCGGATCACCATGTCCTTGATCCGGCCCACGATGTTGACATAACCGTCCTCGTCCATGACCGCAATGTCTCCCGAGTGCATCCAGCCGTCGTCATCTATCGATTCCGCGGTTCGCTCCGGCTCCTCCCAATACCCCAGCATCACCGAGTATCCCTTGGTGCAGAACTCGCCCGGGGTGCCTCTCGGAACGGTATCCCCGCTTTCCGGATCGATCACTTTCACTTCGATATGGGGTTGGACTCGGCCAACCGTGGAGACCCGTTTCTCTACCGGATCATCGGTGGCGGTCTGGGTGCTGACAGGAGAGGTCTCGGTCATGCCGTAGGCGATGGTGACTTCGTTCATGTTCATCTCACTCATTGTCTGTCGCATCACCTCGATCGGGCACGGGGAGCCAGCCATGATCCCCGTACGCAGTGACGACAGGTCGTAGTGGGGGAAGCTGTCCTCGGAAAGCTGGGCGATGAACATGGTGGGAACGCCATACAGACTGGTTGCTCGTTCTTCGGCCACGGCCTTCAGCGTGGCGATCGGCTCGAATGAAGCAGCCGGGTAGATGGCCGCAGCGCCGTGCGTGGTGCACCCGAGGTTGCCCATCACCTGACCAAAGCAGTGATACAGCGGAACGGGGATCATCACCCGGTCGTCTTCGGTGTAACCGCACGCCTCCGCCACGAAATAACCGTTGTTCAGTATGTTCCGATGGCTCAGGGTTGCGCCCTTGGGGAACCCGGTCGTCCCCGACGTGTACTGGATGTTTATCGGATCGGTCGGCAACAGCCCCGCCTCTATCTCGGCAACCTCCTCGCTCGTGACCCGATCGGCAGCCCCCAGAAGGTCGTCCCAATCGGCTGTTCCTATGAAGATGACCTGTTCCAGACCGGGGACGTCATCTCTGATTTCGGCGACCATTGCCCGATAATCACTGGTCTTGAACGTGGTGGCCGCCACCAGTCCCTTGCAACCGGATTGATTCAGGACGTAGGCCACCTCATGGGTTCGATAGGCGGGATTGATACTCACCTGTATCACGCCGATTCGCGCCGTTGCGTACTGAATCAGTGCCCACTCACTCACATTCGGCGCCCAGATTCCGATGCGATCTCCCTTCGAAAACCCCCGTGCCACCAACGCCCTCGCAACAATGTCGATCTCGTTCCAGAACTGGTGGTAGGTCCAACGAATGTCCTGATGTTTGACCACCAGCGCTTCCCTGGTTCCATGCAACCCCACCGTGCGGGCCAGATTCTGGCCGATCGTCTCTTCGAGTAGAGCCGGCTCGGAAGCTCCCACTGTATGACTGCCATCCGAGTTCAGATCGATCGTCTCCATCTCACAAAGGTAGTTGCGCCGATGGCGGCGGTCACCTTCGGTTGTCGCGAAGTTGGTGATCTAGAAGTACAACCCGGGCAGGTCGAGCACGCGTTCGAGCTCGGCCAGCGCAACGCGCACCTCGGTCACGAGGGCCGGGTCGGCGAGATCGCCCGGATCCAGTTGAGCTCGATAGTGGGTCATCACCCAGCTCTCGAGCTCGTCGAGAATCAGATCGTCTACCAGAACACGACCCCTGACGCCGGCTCGTTCGGCGGGAGTCATGACCACCCGAAGCCGTAGGCAGGCCGGACCGCCGCCGTTTCGCATCGACTCCCGAAGATCCATGGTTTCAACCGCTCTGATCGGGTTGCCTGGATCGGCGAGGGCCCGGGCAAGGTACTCCCGGGTCGAGGTGGTTTCTTCGGTTTCGAGTGGCGCGAGAAGTGTCATCGTGCCGTCGGGCATTGTTGTCAACTGGCTGTTGAAGAGATAGGACGAAATGGCGTCGGCGAGCGGCACCTCGGCGTCCCGCACTTCAACCACGTCGACCCCGAGTTCCCGGTACACCGACTCCGGATTCTCGAAGGCCAACTGATGGGTGAACAGAACGTTCTCGTTGACGACCGAAACCACGTCGTTGTGGAACGCTCCGGCATCAATTGCCTGCCCAGCCTGACGCACATGGACGACCCGCTCCTGGTCCAGACCATGAGCCGCAGCGATCAGCTGCCCCGCAAGCCGTGACTGCCGGCGGGGATACCGCTGCGGACATCATCGGTTCATCGGCATCGCGTCCGTAGACGAATACCGCTGTCCCCGGATCGCTGTGACGGGCCGTGACCCTGCCGTGGTTTGCCGCCCCCTCATCGGCGAACGCGAGGGCCGATGGGAGCGGCGGATGGACTTTGAAGAGACTCTGATCAGCGAAGATCGCACGCAGCATTGCCGTGGTTCCGGATGGTTCAAGCGCCCGGTGGATAGTGGACACCAGGTTGGCGGGGGTGAAGTGGATTCGTCGGTCCGAGGTGTCAGCTGACGGCGAGACCGTGGCAGCGTTGGCAGCCCACATCGATGACGCTGACATCAGCACTGGCACCAACTGCGGCGCTGCCGCCACGGCCGCACCCAGGGTCTCGAAGCCCAACGCTCTGAGCGAAACGGGATCGGGCCGGAGGGGCGGAGGCAGGACGCCCTGCACCAGACCAAGCGAATGAAGTCGTCTCATCTTCGCAATGCCCTGGAGGGCAGCAGTTCGGGGGCTCGATACACCCCCGGCATTCTCCTTTGACGCCCGATTTCCCAACGACAGCCCCGCATAGTTGTGAGTCGGACCAACCAGCCCGTCGAAGTTGACCTCTACCGCTTCATCCGTGCTCATTGAATCCGTGCTCATTGAATCCGCGCTCATTGAAGCCGTGCCGAATCGAGTGACCTCATTCGCTGAGGCCTCGGATCGGCACGGCGGAGTCGGCGGGGTTTTCGTAGGCCATGGTTGCCACCGGATATGCGCAGAAGTCGGCAGCTGTCCAGCCCGCAGGTCGATGATTCCCGCTCGCCCCGATGCCACCGAACGGGAGGCGACCCGAGGCCCCGGTTGTCGGGCAATTGAAGTTCACCACCCCGGCCTTGATCACCTGCCTGAAACGGTCGAAGTTGGCCGGATCAGCCGAGACGAGACCGGCGGCCAATCCGAATTCGGTATCGGCTGCAGCGGCGAAGGCGGCGTCGAGATCGTCGAATCGATGCACCGTGATCACCGGACCGAAGACTTCGTCATCATCGAGTTCGATTCCGTCAGCGGCGACGATGGTCGGCCGAACAAACGCACCGTCCAGGTCGGTGCAGCCTGCGGTGAGTTCGATTCCACCACGGGCTGTCAGCTCAGCCACATGCGATCGAACCCGATCCGCGGCCGCAACGTTGATGACCGGACCCATGAACGGCTCAGGCTCGTCCCCAGGCGTACCGATCCTCAGCCGCATCGTGTGATCGACGAGCTCGGCTAGTAGTGCATCGCCGTCGGGTCCACGTGGGATGTATATGCGGCGCGCACATGTGCACCGTTGGCCTGCGGTGATGAACGCCGAACGAATGATGAGGTTCACAACCGTGTCGCGGTCGGGTACGTCCGCTATGACCAGCGGATTGTTGCCACCCATCTCCAAGGCCAGGAGCACATTTGGCCTACCGGCCAGCGCTCGGTGAATGGCCCGGCCGGTTGAAACCGACCCCGTGAATGCGAGGGCATCTATGTCGCCACTGACCAAGGCCTCTCCAGCGTCCCGGGCGCCAACCACCATGTTCAGCACTCCCGGTGGGACGCCTGCATCGGTCAAATATTGGGTGTGCACTGCGGCAACGAGAGGTGTCAGTTCACTGGGTTTGTAGACCACTGCGTTTCCGGCGATGAGCGCGGGGATGATCTGACCGTTGGGTAAGTGGGCAGGGAAATTGAACGGACCGAGGACACCGACCACACCGACAGGTCGGTAGGTCAGCGACGCATTGTCGTTCACCGAAACATCGGGGTTCCGATCGGCGTGAGCGTCAATGGACAAGGCCACCTTCCCGATCACGGATGCGACCTCGGTATCAGCTTCCCATCGTGGCTTTCCGGTCTCGGCCGAAATCGCCTCGGAAAGTACGGAACGGTTGGCGTCGAGCAGTTCGGCGAACCGTTTCAGCACGAGAACTCGGTCCTGCAACGAGGTGCGCTCCCACGCCGGCTGAGCTGACCGTGCGCTTGAAACCGCATACGCGACTTCGTCACCGGTTGCCTGGGGTGCCGACCATACGACGGTGTCGTCGACCGGGTTGGTTGAAGTCAGCACGCTGCCGGAACCATGAGTCCAGGTGCCATCGATCAAACAGGCACGATCGGTCATCGACTCATCTCCTCGCGGCTAGAGGCAGTGCGGTCGTGAGCGCACCGGCTTCGAGGCCGAGTAGCTCGGCGTCCTCACGAGCGAGACGGATTTCGGACTCACCGCTGATTTCGATGCCGGTGCGCAATGCAACGAACCTCGCTACCGACGGTACCGACACAAGCGCGTCGGTGTGACCTGCTCGGTCGATGACTGCGCGGCCGTGAACTCGATGGCGGCTGGTCCAGGTTTCGGTGATTTCGGCCGCGACGGTTGGACCGCCATCGATCGGGTCGTACATACCATTGGAACGCAAGCCTTCTTCCATCAGCATTCGGAACGCCGGCAGCGACGCAGAATTGACCAGTCCAAGTGAGTCGAGATCGGTCGGCGTCAGTGGAAGAACCAGGTCGGTGAGTTGCTTCAGCTGTTCGGGCCCGGCGGCCAGCACCTTCTCTGCTTCAACCGAGTTGGCCCACGGTACGAAACGGGCACCGAAGCACTGCCAGAACGGAGCAAGCCCGTCAGGATCGAAACGGCCGCGTATATGGGCAGCGACGGTCGTCGGGGTCTGACTTCGCACGAGATGAAGAAACAGCAAACGGCCCCGAGACAACAGCGTTCCGAGGCGCCGACTTCGGCCCGCTGGGCCCACAAAGATGGAGTTCAGTTCGGTTCGAGTCCACGGATCTGAGCTACTGCGCATCGTGAGTCCCAGGCCGTCGAGACTGGTGGTCACCTGCACGGCGAGGTTTGGCACGCCCTGTTTGAATGTAATTCCGGAGGTCCCGAGGACCTCGCCGGTGGAAACATCGATCGCCACCATCAGAAGATGGGCGTGATTCCCGCTTCTCAACTCGAACTCGCCGGTCGCCAGCTCGGCCAGAGTTTGGGCCGAGTGTTTGACGAGTTCGGCGGTGCCCTCGTAGGTACTCGGGAGGGACGTCATTCCCACGATGTCCCGGGAACCAGCTTCCAGGAGCGCCCAGAGCGACTCGACGTCGACCGCCCGTGCCGGTCGCAAGACGACTCCACGACTCACGACGTCAGCCGCTGGATCAGGTCAGTCACCAGCGAGACCCGTTCGGGAATGCTGTCGATCTCGGCGAATTCATCGGCACTGTGGATGGCTCCGCCCCGGATCCCGAGACTGTCGATATTGGCCAGTCCGGCGGCAGCAAGATCATTGCCATCACAGCATCCTCCGGTGTCCTCGATTGGCACGTCCAACCCAAGGTCGGTGGCAGAGGCTTCAAGAGTGCCCAGCATGTGCTCGAGCGCAGCGGTTCGGGGCTTGGGCGGGCGAGTTGGACCCCACACCAACTCAACCGAAAGGGGGCAGTCGGCAACTGCCGTTTCGAAGCTTTCGATGACCAGCCGCTGATGTTCAGCGGCTTCGACCCGCATATTGAAGCTCCCGACCGCCAGATCGGGAACGACGTTGAGAGGACCCCCACCCGCAATTCGCCCGCAGTTGACGGTCACGCCGTCGTGCACGTTGAGTGATTCGAGCCGCACGATCAACTGCGACAGAGCAAGAATCGCCGATCGACCCTCATGATGGGCCCTTCCCGCATGAGCGGCCAAACCGTGAACGACGAGGTGCCCCGTTACCGATCCCTTTCTGGCTCCCGCAACTCCTCCGGACGGCAGCGCTGGTTCGAACCCCAGGCCCACAGTTGCACGGGCAGCCGCATCGGCAAACAGCGCCTTTGAACCAGACGAACCGACTTCTTCATCAGGCACGACGAGGAACTCCCATCCCACGGTGTCAGCCAGATCGACTCTGTTCCACCTGCCGGAGTACCTCCATGGCGATCACGAGGCCACCCTTACAATCGGCGACGCCGGGCCCGCGGAGGCGGCGACCGTCGACCCATACGCTCTGGAAGCTGTGATCCTCGGGGAACACGGTGTCGAGGTGGCCGAATAGACAGATCCGAAACGGAGCATCCTGTCGCTTTCTCGCCCGAATCGCTGATCCGACGGTTCGGCCGCGTTCGACCCCGAACGGGTCGAGTTCGGGTGTCGGATCGACGAGCACCGCTTCGAGCGAATCGGGTGTGAGAATCGAGATGTAGTCAGCGAGACGTTCGCCAACTCTGTCGACCCCCTCTGGATTGAACGAACCCGAGTTGATCTCCGCCAGAGAAACCACACGGTCAACAAGTTGGTCGAGGCCCTGCTCGACATCGATTCGTACCTCGTTCATACCGCAGCCACCTTCGCGACGTCTAGACCTTTGTGAAGAGCATCACGGCGCCGCTGGCGTTGTTCGAACCAAGACCGTCCTCGCTCGCCGCACCGAGATCTCCCTGTGCGTACACCGACACTGAAGTGGTCCGAGCCTCACGAATGAGACCCGACTCCTCGGCGGACGCCAGCCACTCGGCAAACCCGCCCTCGGTATTGAACAACTCCCCGTTCACCCCGATGGCAAGGAGAGCTCCTGAAGAGCACACCCGTACGAGCTGATTCAACGCTTCAGGGCCCACGTGCCCGTGGGTGAACGTGCCGGCTGAGATCAGGCCGGGGTAGGTCAGATCGGGAATCTCGACGGTAGTGGTCAGGTCGGCTTCGAGCAGTCGTGCGTACACAGGCTCGCCATCGATTGCGCGCTTCCGGGCGGCCTGGGCCAGCATCTCCGCCGAAAGATCGAGCCCGTGGACCTCGGTCACACCTCGCTGCCGCAATGCGACTCCTACCAACCCGGTTCCGCACCCCACATCGAGAACCAGTTCCGATGTTCCGCCAGCCTGGAGATAGACGTCCGAAATCGTGTTGTGGTAGTCGTACCTGTGCTTTTCGGCGAACGCCACGTCGTACGTATCGGCCCACCGGGCATAGAGATCCCGGTTGTCAGCTGGTGACCTCACCGAGTAGGCCTCGGCGAGCTTGACGACTTCGTCCACCGTGCAATGGTCCTCCACTCATCGCCCAGTTGCAACCGGATCAGGTTGTGGGAGTCCTGCGAAGAGCAATGCGATCGAAGTCCTTGGCGACCCAAACATTGTCGTGGAACCGAGCGGCCTCTTCCTCGAACGCCTCCGCTCGGGGATACCGGGCCGAGAAGTGTGTGAGTACCAGCTGTTTTGCACCAGCCTCGGCAGCAAGCCGGCCTGCGTCGGCGGCTGTCATGTGGTGGTAACGATTCGCCAGCTCACGTTCTGATTCCAGAAATGTGCTCTCACACACCAGCATGTCGACGCCTTGGGCCAGCGCCACCGCCCCGCTACACGGCCTGGTGTCCATCACGAACGCAAACGTCTGTCCCGGGACGTGCTGACTGACATCTTCGTATCGGACGGTCCCCTTTGGTCCGACAACCGTCCCCTCCGACTCGAGTCGACCGACAATGGATCCACTGAGGCCCGCATCGCGCAGGGCGGACCGAATGAAACGCCGCCCGGCTGATTCGCTGATGCGATACCCCTGGACCGCCACCCTGTGATCGAGCGCAGCCACTTCAACGGTCAGGTGGCCGATGGCGCCGGCGTGCAGCAACTCCTCCGCGGCGACGACCGGGCGTGCCGCGAGACGGGTTTCCATGGCGCTGGCGGTGCAGGTGCGGAGCCGCTCGTAGTACTTGTCCCCCGCGGCCGGATAGAAGATCTGGAGCACATCGGGGCACTGATCCAGACCTCGCCGAGCGATGAGCCCGGGAAGGCCGAGGCAATGATCCCCGTGGAAGTGGGTGAGACACACGGCGTTTCCCCGAGCGATCACAACGCCGGCGATCGTGCACTGGCGCTGAAACCCTTCGCCAGGGTCGAAGAAGATCAGCTGGTCATCCCACCGCAGTGCGTACCCGTTGTGGTTTCGATGGCGGGTCGGAGCCGCCGAGGATGTCCCCAGCACGACGAACTCGCGGATACTCATCGCAGGATCACGCGAAGGTCGCTGCGCTGGTGAAAGGAAACGTCGGCCACTCATGTATTCAAGCACTCAGGTGTTCGTTGCGGGCACAACGGTGGCACCCTTGTGTCCCGCATAACCTGCCGGCCCGTCTTCGATGTCAAAACGCCTCTCCCCCACAGAACTCGCTGCCGCTGCGGTCATGGCCGATCTTGTGGTCGGCATTGTCGTGATTGCCAAGTTGACCCCGTTTGCTGTACATGACCACGGTGCTGGGCGGGATTCCTTTCGCCGTGCTTGCTCTCCGTCAGCGGCGGGAGGTGGTTTCCGTTGCATTCTGGATCGCAGTGATCCTCACGTTCCTGCTCGCAGGGTTCTCATCGGCAACCCAGGTTCTGGTCATGGCGGTCTTCGGCGCGGTCTCAGGTCGGGCCTACCGAGCGGGATGGTCGAAAACCAGGACAGCACTCACCGCCGTCGTTGTTGGATGGACCGTTGTGGCAGCGCTCAGCGTCGGGGTGCTCGCCCTCTTTCCCGGCTTTCGCCGACTCAATCTCGATGTCGCCGCAACCCAGTGGGAGGGCTCATCTCGTCTGTTGACACGCGGTGGGCTCGGGCGGCTTGCAGACGCTGCCGATCCAATCGTTGGCTGGTCGATAGAGAACTGGTTCATCGCGTTACCCGCCGCTCAACTGTTCTTCTCTGTCGTTGTCGTCCTACTGATCGGGAGAATCGGAAGGCCAACGGTCGAACGTGTTGACCGGGCGGTTCGAACCGGATCCGGGCCTCATGTCCCGGACGATCTCGTCGCCTCGGTCCTCGAGGCCACCGGGCTCACGGTCGTCACCGGACCCAACGGTGCTGGGAAGTCAACGCTGCTTCGAGCTGCGAGTCACGCCCGACCCGAATTGCTCGGCGCACGAGGCGGAGTGGCGTGGATTGGCCAACGACCCGACAGCCAGATCGTCGGTGCCCGGGTGCGGGATGACCTGGTGTGGGGTCTCGATCCGATTCCGAGCGCCGAGGCAATTTCCGCCGCGCTGACGTCGGTCGGGCTCGACGGATTCGAGACTCGCGAAACCGACACTCTGTCCGGAGGTGAGCAGCAGCGACTGGCGGTTGCTGCCGCATTGATGCGGTCGCCCCGACTGCTCCTCTCCGACGAGACCACAGCCATGCTGGATCCGGCTGGTCGCACGGCGTTGCGGGCCACCCTGAAGAGGGTTGCGAAACAAGGCACGGCTGTGGTTCACGCGTCTCATCTCGACGACGACCTCGACCTCGGAACGGGTCGGATCAGGGTGCGGGGCAGGTGAGGGTTTCCCGATGGTCCAACTAGATCTACGCAGTGTGTCCGTCGTCTATGCAGCGGGAACCCCATGGGAACGGTGTGCGCTCGACGGGGTGAACCTCACTGCACGAGCCGGTGACAGGATTCTGATCGTCGGTGAAAACGGATCGGGCAAAAGCACGCTGCTGTCGCTCCTCGCCGGGCTGATTGTGCCGACCAACGGTTCCTGCTTGCTGGATGGTCTCCCGATCACCGAACAAGCCGGTCGGATCGGCCTGTTGATTCAGAACACTCGGCTCCAACTGCACCGCCCTACGGTTCGTGAGGAACTCGACGACATGGCGAAGGATCGCTCCGACATCTCCGGGGTGGTTCGACGGCTGGAGATCGGGTCGCTCCTCCACCGCCGGATCGATGAACTCTCAGGGGGTCAGCAACGGAGGATTGGATTGGCCGGCGCCATCTTGCGCAACGCCGACGTGATTCTGCTCGATGAACCGCTTGCGGGACTCGACCGACGGTCCGCCCTGGGGCTTGTCGACTCGCTCGAAGCGGTTCGACCGGACTCGATAATGGTGGTGGTCACGCACGACCTCGAGGCCACATCGGCCGTTTTGGAACACGGCTCGGGTCGGATCCTGCACATACAGGGCGGGCGGGTCGACGAACGGGAGCGGCTGTGAGAAACCGTCTGAACCTGCTGCGCTTCGTTGACTCCGATTCGCCGATCCACCGACTCAATCCTCGAGCAAAGGTGGCTGCCCTGGTCGTGTTGATGGGGGTGTTTTCCTTCGACGCTTCATGGAATGCGGTGGCGCTGATTTGGGTCCTCGTACTGGTCGGAGCTCGTCTTGCCCGGCTTCCCCGGAGCGTGACGCCTCGACCCCCGAGGATCCTGCTCGTCACACTGGCCGTGACGTGTGGTCTGGGATGGATCGCGGGTGGTGATCCGTACGGGTTGGGCGGGGTCATCCTGCAACTGCGCCTGTTCGGCTTCACGCTCGGACTGCTGGGTTTGTCGCTACTCCTCGGTTGGACGACCCCAACAGCCGATCTGCCCGTGGCTGCATCGTGGCTGTTGACCCCGCTGCGCAAGCTGAGAGTTCCGGTAGACGATATTGCGGCCGGCCTGGGGCTCGCAGTCCGCGCCCTTCCATTGGTTGCCGAGGAGTTCTCGACCGTGATTGCGATGAACCGGTTCAGGACCAGACAACACAAGGATGTCGTGGTGCGGGGAATGGACCTGGCGGCCACTGCAACGGTGGCGACCGTGCGGCGGGGCATCGAAATTGGCGAAGCCGTCGAGGCCCGAGGTGGGGTTCCGACCGCTGCTCAGATAGCGGCGACACCCAGCTGCCCGAACCGGTGGGGAGCGGGCGAACTGGTGCTGGTTTGCGTCATTGCTGCTGCGATCGCAGCCGTGTCGGTCTCCTAGGCCAACTGGGGTAGAACCTCGGTGGCCATCAGCTCCAATTGGGACTGCGGATCGCCGTAGGGCACCAGAATGATGCTGTCGACTTCGGTTTCCAGCAGCTCGCCGAGGAGATCGGCCACCTGATCCGTGGACTCGCCGATCGCCTCCCATCCCCGAATCATCTCCTCTGAGGGCGGCTGGGGATGTTCGTTGGAAGGACCACAGAAGAAGCCCACGAAGAGCGTGAGCCGGTGAGGATCGGTGCGGCCAGCCTCGGCTCGGCCGGCGGCAATGATCTCAACCGCCCGATCAACGTGTTCAGGACCGTGGCCTTCAGGAATGATCGTGCCCTGGGCGACACGTCCGCTCAGGGCAAGCGTTTTGGGTCCGACTGCGCCGATGAACACCTCGGGAACCGGGTCGGGAGGAAACTCCAGCTCCCAGCCTGAGATCTTTCGGTAGCGACCCTCGAGCCGGGGATCTCGACCGGCGAGCAGGGCCCGGGTCGCGACAGTGGTCTCTTCGAGCAGCGTGAGGGGCGAGTCGACCTTTTCTCCGATGGCGGCCATCCAGCTCTGCACCCCGTGGCCGATCCCGCATCGCAAGCGGCCCGGATGGATCCGGGCCAAGGTGGCCCATTCCATCGCCAGCGCCATGGGATTCCGAAACGGGCCGGGTGCGATGCCATGACCGACAACACAGTCGTCGGTGTGGCGTAGCACTTCGGAGAGTTGGCTGATTCCACCGGCAAACGGGAGGTCTTCCACAATCCACAACTCGCCGTACACCGGGGCGAGAGAGGCAGCGTGGATGCCGACGTGCTCGGGCGGTACATCTCGCCTGATCATTGCCCCGATTTCGGCCACAACCTCAACCTAACTCCGCTCAGAAGAGCAGACGCAGCCAGTTCGGGGTTTCCGCCGGGTCGATCACATCGTCGATTTCGAAGTGGTCCGCCATACTCAGACCCTTGCCGATCTCGTACATCCTGGCCACCATTTCTTGATATCTCGCCTCTCGCTCGATGTCGTCGTCGATCGCAGCCAACTCGTCCCGATATCCCAGCTTCACGAACCCCTCGAGGCCCATGCCGCCGAATTCGCTGGTTGGCCATGCAACGGTGGCAATGGGCTGTTTGAAGCCCCCTCCCGCCATTGCCTGTGCACCCAACCCGTAGCCCTTTCGCGTCACGACGGTGAGGAACGGCACGGTCAGCGCCGCACCGTCGATGAACAACCCGCCGGCCGCATCGACGAGTCCTGTTCGTTCCACCTCGGGGCCGACCATGAATCCGGGGGTGTCGCAGAAGAACGCCACCGGCAGTTGCAACTTCTCGGCCAGCCTGAGCATACGGGCCACCGAACGGGCCGTGTCGGTGTCGATTGCTCCCCCCAGATGGGATGGGTCGCTCGCTATGACAACAAGCGGGCTGCCTTCGAACCGAGCGAACGCCGTGATTGCGCTCCTCCCGAAGTCGGGGCGTAGCTCGATCACCGAGTCGACGTCGAACGCGGCCTGAAGAACCTTTCCCATGTCATAGATCGCTCGCCGGTTCTCCGGCACGAGATGTCGTAGACGTTCCGATTCGTCGCGCTCGGTCCGCTCCCCTCTCCGCCCTGTCATGGCACCCACGAGGTGTCGAACAGCAGCGATCGCCTCCTTGTCGTCGGAAACCACGATGTCCAGAACTCCGTTTGTCGATTGATCCGAACTCGGCCCGATGTCGGTCGGGTCTACGATTCCCAATCCACCCCCTTCGATCATCGCGGGACCGGCCATGCCTACGAAGGAACTGCTGGTGGCGATCCGAACATCACACATACCGAAGAGCGCCGCATTGCCCGCAAAGCAGTAGCCGGTGTTGACCCCGATGACCGGAACCGACAGCGCCAACGTGGCGAGCAGTGCGAATGCGAGACAGTCGAGTCCGGCGACCGTGACCCCATCGCTTTCCCCGGGGCGACCGCCGCCACCTTCGGCAAACACGATCACCGGCAGGCGCATGCGCTCGGCCAATTCGAAGAGGCGATCCTTCTTTCGGTGGTTTTGATGGCCCTGGGTACCGGCCAGAACCATGTAGTCGTAGGTGAGGACGACACATCGAACCCCGGAGACGTCGGCGATGCCGCCCACCAATCCGTCGCCTGGCGTCTTCGAGATCAATTCGTCCTTACCGCGCCGTGATCGCTGGGCAGCAAGCACGAGCGGCCCGTACTCCACGAACGTTCCCTCATCGGTCAGCGCGGCGATGTATTCCCTCGCAGTCCTTCTGCCGGCCGCATGTCGTTTGTCCACCGCAGCCTGGCGATTCTCGTCGAGGCCGTACGCACGGCGGTCCAGGACCTCGTGCAGGGATGCCGATTCGGTCGGGTGTAGGTCCCCCACCGATGTGGCCGGGACCGATTGCGATCTCTGCACCGTCGCCATCACCTGACCAGCGTCCACCTGCGAGCCGGCTGGCACGTTGCTCGTGAGAACCACACAGTCGAAGGGAGCGAGCACAGGATGCTCCATCTTCATCGACTCCACGACCACCACCGGATCTCCCTTTTGGATGTGATCACCGACGGAGGGAGACCGAAGAACGGTCCCGATCAAGGGAGAAGTGAGCTCGGTAGTGCCGGGATCGTCCACATCCCATGTTCATCGCCAGCCGTTTCTGACGCAAGACACGATCCCGCAGAGGATTCTCGAGCGGTGAGGGTGCTGGGTTCGAAACGTGGGAGCGGCTCCCGAGACGACTTAGCGCCGTCGACGGAGTCGCACAGCAGGAACGTTGTGACCCTGGTTGCGGAGCCAGACCATGTAGTACGTGCCGACGGCGACTGTGCAGCTGAATCGAACCAACATCATGATGGCCATTCCGTCCCGAGCCGCGATGGCGGTCCACCAGGAACCGATCGCTACAGAGACGGCCAGGCCAACCAACGCAACAATCGATGCGCTGGTGGCCGGCACGGAACGAGTCCTTCGTCTACTGCCTCCCCACATCACGACACCGACCGTATGGCATCGGCAGAACACCGCCTAGGGACAATGTCCCCGCCATGAAAGGGCGATTCTTCCCGCCCGCTCATCTACGGTGCGAGTGGTGGAAAACGCATCGAAACCCAGGGCGATCATCTTCGACCTGGGTGGAGTGATCGTCGAGCTCGGACCGCTCTCGGACATCCTCGGGGACTGGGTCGCATGCCGAGGAGGAGTTTTGGTTTCGGTGGTTGCACAGCGACGCGGTTCGTGATTTCGAAGGTGGTCGGTGTGATCCCCAGCAGTTCGGAGATCGGCTCGTCGCCGAATTCGGGTTGTCATTCAGTGGATCAGAACTCGTCGATCGATTCCGTACCTGGCCCAAAGGTCTGTTTCCGGGCGCACAACAACTCCTCACCGAGTTGGGCCAGCAATCCGATCTCGTGGTGGCCGCACTGAGCAATTCAAACCCTGTGCACTGGTACGAGCAGGAGGACGCCGCACTGATCCGTTCTCTGTTCGAGATGCCATTCCTCAGCTATGAGTTGAAATTGGTCAAGCCTGATCGTGCCATCTTCGATGCGGTGGCCGGGGCGTTGGACATGGAACCACAGGACATCCTCTATTTCGACGACAACAGAATCAATGTGAATGCCGCCATCGCGGCAGGTTGGAACGCAGTCGCTGGCCAAAGGGCCGTCGGATTGCCGTCGTCATCTGGCATCGCTCGGAATCGTGAGGCCCGACCCACAGGCGTAGCCTGAGGTGATGCCATCGACTCTTCACCACTCAGACTCCGACCTCGAGATCCACAAGCTCGTGGTCGGACCGGTGGACAACAACGTGTTCGTGCTGCGGTGTCGGCATACCGGTGATGCTGTATTGCTGGATGCCGCCAACGAACACGAGAAGCTGCTTGATCTTTGCACTAACCTCAATGTCCGGACCGTGCTCGAAACGCACGGCCACTGGGATCACATCGGCGCCGTGACAGAAGTACGTGACGCGGGATACGAGGTGGGGGTCACAGCCGCAGACGCACACATGCTGCCCAGTTATGACTATGTCCTCGAGGACGACACAGTGATCGAGGTCGGCCGACTTCGACTACGCACAATCATCACGCCCGGGCACACGCCAGGTTCGATCTGCTTCAGAGTGGAGGGGAAACCCCTCGTGTTCAGCGGTGACACCCTCTTTCCCGGCGGTCCGGGAGCAACCAAGTTCGAGGGCGGCAACTTCGACGACATCATCGAGAGCATCGACCGGAAATTGTTCACGCTTCCACCCGACACAATCGTCATGCCGGGCCACGGCATAGACACAACCATCGGTGTCGAGCGACCCAGTTTGCAAGAGTGGATCGACCGCGGTTGGTGAAGAATCGCGGGTCTGGTGCTGATCGAAGGCCCATCGGTCGAAGGGCACGGCCAGTCGGGCCTGCCCGAACAGGACCAATGCAGCCGCTGCATACACCTCAATCCGAAACCGGTGTAACGAACCGACCGGGAGACCCGCTCCACGGCACGACCCGTGACGCGCTGGCAGTCCCGGCCTTCAGACGTATCTACATGGCCTCGTTCGTTTCGAATGCGGGTCGGTGGATGCAGACGATCGCAGTCGGTGTTCTCGGATGGGAGATCACCGGTTCCAATGCGTTCCTGGGGCAGCTCATCTTCGCCCAGTTGATCCCTATGGCCTTCCTCAGCCTCATCGGGGGAAGCCTCGCTGACACCATGAACAGCCGGATTCTGTTGGTGATCACCCAGATCTGGCAGATGGGCTTCACTCTGTTGCTCGCCGCTCTGCTGCTCGATGGGGAGATCGCCAGGAACACCCTTCTTGTCGTCGTGTTCATCACCGGCCTCGGCCAGGGGATCTACGCGCCCGTGTTCACTTCGGTTCTCCCCACCCTGGTCGGTCGGGAGAACCTGACAGCAGCGGTTTCGTTGAATTCGGTTCAAGTGAACGGTGCCAGGATCATCGGGCCGGCAATTGGCGGATTCTTGGTCGCTCGTTTCGGCTACGCCGAAGTGTTCTTCCTCAACGGCATCACCTACGTCGCCGTGATCGGCGCCGTGCTCATGACCAGCTTTCCTGACCCCGCTACCCTCCGCCGCCCGTTGAAGGATCGTCTGCTGGGCGGGTTCGTGGTGGCGTCTCGCGCTCCCCAGGTGGGCCGACCACTCCTGCTCATGACTGCGTTCTCGATGTTCTGTCTGCCCTTCGTCGGCCAGCTGCCGGCTATCGCCGAGGAACAGCTTGGTATCGACGCCGAGTCCACGACCTATGGCTATTTCTACGCCGTTTTCGGCGTCGGTGCCCTGGTCGGTGCGCTCCTGGTCGGAACAGTGTTGCTGAACCAGAGCAAGCCGGCGATCACCCGTTCAACCCTGGCCCTATTTGGCCTCTCGCTGGCCGGACTGGCAACGGTGTCATCGGCGCCGCCCGGGTTCGTGATGATCTTTTTCGTCGCCCTCTTCTACTTCGCACTCCCCACGACGCTGAACACGATGTGGCAACAACACGTGAACGACTCGGTACGGGGTCGCGTCGCTGCGTTGTGGGTGCTCAGCTTCGGCGGAACGGTCCCGATCGCCAACTTGATTGCGGGGCAGGTTGTGGAGCTGACGAGCCTGCGAACGGTGATGCTCTTCGGGGCGCTCACCGCCGCGGCCATGGCCCTTGTTGTGAGGCTTCCCACCGGCGCTGTTGTCGGCGAAGAAATCCTCCTTTGAACAACGGTTGTGACACCGTGCATCAATTGTTCCTACGGTGTTAGGAGAAATTTGCCGTTTCGATAGGCTGTGGTCATGAGCACACCTCTTTTCGAGATCATCGATCTTCATGCACGCGTTGCAAGCGAAATCGAAGACGAGGCCACACCGATCCTCAACGGACTCAACCTCACGATCATGAAGGGCGAAGTCCACGTGATCATGGGCCCCAACGGCAGCGGAAAGAGCACGTTGGCCAACGTCCTTCTCGGCTCACCGGACTACGAGGTCACCCACGGGACCATCAGGTTCAATGGTGACGACATCACCGACTGGGGTCCCGATGTTCGCGGCAAAGCCGGCATCTTCTTGGCGTTTCAACATCCCATCGAGGTCGCCGGCGTGAGCGTGCTCAACTTTCTCCGTCAGGCGCTGAGCGCTCGCAAGGGAATCGACATGAGCGTGCTGGAGCTGAGGCTCTCCTTGATGGAGTGGATGGACACCCTCGGGATGGACCGAAGCTTCATGGAACGCTATCTCAACCAGGGGTTTTCCGGCGGAGAGCGCAAGCGCAACGAGATTCTCCAGATGGCGGTGCTCGAACCCGAAATGGCCATCCTCGACGAAACCGATTCGGGCTTGGACATCGATGCGCTGCGTGTTGTTGGCGAGGGCGTTCAGGCGATCCGGGCCGAAAACGACGGGCTCGGTGCCCTGGCGATCACCCACCACGAGCGACTCCTCACATTTCTGCAACCAGATGCTGTCCACGTGCTGATCAACGGGAAGATCGTGCACAGCGGGGGGATGGAGATCGCTGAGAAAATCGACGCTGACGGTTATGAGAGTTTCCGATGAGCTCAAACGACTTTGCGGCCCTGAAGAAAGACTTTCCGATTCTCCAGACCGAGCGTCACGGCAGACCGCTCACCTTTCTGGATTCCGCAGCATCTTCCCAGCGGCCAACCCAGGTCCTCGATGCGATGGACTACACCTACACCCACGCCTATGCGAACGTCCATCGTGGTGTGTACGGGCTCGCGGAGGCCGCCACCAACGCCTACGAATCAGCTCGCCTCAAAGTCGCTCGCTTCATTGGCGCTCCCGACAGCAGTGAAGTGATCTTCACCAAGAATGCCACCGAATCGTTGAACCTCGTGGCGTGGAGCTGGGGACGAGCCAACCTCGGTCCCGGCGACGCGATCGTGCTCACGACCATGGAACACCATGCCAACATCGTGCCCTGGCAGATGCTGCAAGCTGAAAAAGGCTTCGAAATCCGCTGGATACCTATGGGCCACGACGGCAAGCTCGACCTCTCCGATCTCGGCTCGATCCTCGACGGAGCCAAACTCCTCAGTGTGACGTCGATGTCGAACGTATTGGGAACGATCAATCCGCTCGAACTGCTCGTCGCAGCAGCCCACCAAGCGGGAGCAAAGGTGTGTGTTGATGCGTGCCAGTCGGTTCCTCACATGCCCACCAACGTCGCCGAGCTGCACGCCGACTTCGTTGCTTTCAGCGGACACAAAATGCTCGGGCCCACCGGCATCGGTGTGCTGTGGGGACGCATGGACCTATTGGAGAAGATGCCACCGTTCCTCGGCGGCGGTGGAATGATCAGCAACGTCACCACCGAAGGCTTCATGCCTGACGCCGTTCCATCGAAATTCGAAGCCGGAACTCCGCCCATCGTGGAGGCGATCGGACTCGGAGCGGCAATCGACTATCTCGAGGCGGTAGGGATGGAGGCGGTTCGCAAACACGAAATTGAACTCACCGCCTACGCGCTCCGCACCCTCACCGACCGACTGGGAGACAAGATCACCATCCACGGACCTTCCGAACCGGCCGAACGAGGCGGGGTGCTGTCGATCGAACTGGATGGAGTTCATGCTCACGACGTCAGTCAGATTCTCGACAGCCAAGGCGTCGCCGTCCGTCCCGGACACCACTGTGCGAAGCCGCTGATGAAGGAACTTGGCGTCAACGCCACCGCTCGCGCCAGCTTTCTATCTCTACAACGACACTAACGACGTGGATACGCTCGCCGATGCGCTCGTAGAGGCGCATTCATTCTTCGCCATCTAGGAAGCACTCCATGTCAAACCTTGAAGATCTCTACCGAGAGATAATCCTCGACCACTATCGATCGCCGCGGAACTCAGGAACCCTCGACCCCCCCGCCCACAAAGCCGAGGGTTTCAACCCGCTGTGTGGCGACGAGATCGTCGTGTACCTGCTTCTCGGCGAGGACGGCACTATCGCCGAGATCAAGATCGGCGGACAGGGCTGTTCGATTTCACAGAGCAGTGCATCAATGATGTCGGCTGCGGTCAAGGGCAAGACCCCCGAACAAGCCCGTGATCTCATGAGCAATTTCAAGAGCCTCATGAGCATTGCCGACAACGGTGCCGACCTTGCCGAGCCGACCTCGGCAGAGATCCGTCAACTCGGTGACCTCGCCGCCTTGCGCGGGGTGGTGAAATTCCCGACCCGTATCAAATGTGCGACGCTGGGATGGAACACCCTGGAGCAGGCGCTGAACGAAATGGGCGCCTGAGACCACCGCCGTCGACGGCCACAAAAACCAGAAAAGCCGGCCCTACGGCCGACTTCCCCCGATGTCCACCGTGAGCGCTTGCGGACTAACGGCGGCGCCGGCGCCGGGTTGCGTCGGTGCGACGGGCGGTAGCAACAACCGCGGCCAACCGCTCACGGATTGGTGCCTCAGAAGAATCCGAAGCGAAGTCGAGTTCGTTGGCCAGCGCTTCGAGCACCGCACTCACGCTCACGCCCTCCTGAGCAGCGAAGGTATGCCACCGCTCGTGGGCGTCGTCGCTCAGATAGGCGTGCAGGGCCTTGCGCTGGGTGATGGTTGTTGTGGTCATGGCGGCATCCAATCTAGATTTCACATTCGTGATCCGGCGTCTTTACAAATGGTACAAAATTCAATCGGCGTGTGCATGGTCCAACTTGAGGACCGTCGAGCCGACGCCCCTGGTGGCGTATGCGTGAAGCCATGTCGGTCGCCAGTGCTCAACGTAGACCACCTTGTCCAACCACGGCCCTGTTGTTGATTGGGCGGATCTACACACCGCCGATCGCTCCCAAATCTCGGCTTTGTCGACCCGACCGACAAGGATCCACGGCCCGCACTCTTGGAGAGCCGAAATTTCGAGGTGCGGCTCACGACCCACGACGTGGGCGGTCTCAGCGATCTGGACATCGAGTGGGCCAAGATCGCCGAGCGAGAGGCCGAACGACTAACGCAACAGCGATAGGAAGTCGCGAGGGCGATCCAGGATGCCGAGGTGATGATGGCCGTCGATGATCACCGTGGTACCCCGTTCAAGAGCACGAGCGAGCTCGTCGACTCCGGCAGCATCGACCTCACTGTCGTGGCTGCCCGCACACACCGTGATCGGAACCTGTATCTCCGAAGCCATTTCTTCAATGACCGGCTCGGATGTCATCGAGATACGAAAGACGAGACCGAAAGTGACGGGATCGACCTCCGGTAGATGTTTCTCGACAAATGCAGCAGAAGCTTGACCGTTGCACCAGCGGTCGACCAACTGGGGAACCACAACGGCAACCGGAGCGGATTCGCCGCTCTCGTCCACTCTGGTGACCGCCATGATGATGTCGAGCCACTCGTTGCGCTGTTCGTCGCTGCGCCCATAGGGCACACCGATCACGGCGGCCTCGTCTATCAGGTCAGGGTGGGCGTTGGCCATGGCCAACGCCACAAGCCCACCCAACGAGTGACCGAGCAGGTGCACCCCGCTGAGTTTGTGGCGAAGGATGAGCTTGCGAACCTGACGGACGTAATCGTCAATGTGAAGCGGACGTGATGGGCGTGGGGTCGCCCCGTGGCCCAGAAGATCGACGGTGTAGATCGAAGCCCTTTCGGCGCCGTCCTCAACGAGTGCGTCGCGAAACCCATCCCACATGGCGGAGGTGAGTCCGGTCCCGTGAAGAAGAACAATCGGGTTCTTGTAGGCACCCATCGGCCAAAAGGGTACCGCCGGGTCGTCCCTCCGCCGCCGTAGCCTCGTAGGTCCAATGTCCCGATTCACACTTCGATACCTGCTGACGAACCGATGACCTCAACCTCGACCCTTGCCGAACGACTTCGTCGGGCCGCCAATTCTGGCGAGCCAATGCGCGATGTGGCTGTGGTCATGAGCGAGTTCATCGACGATGGCGGGCTGGAGTTGGTGGATGATCCTTTTCATCCGGCGAGAAAGGACTCGGTCGACGGGCTCGTCGCCCAGCTGGCGTGCAGCGATGAAGTCTCCGTGATCCTCATTCGCTCCGCACCGGGCCTTGTGCCGGTCCCCCAGCGTCATGAGCTACCTGTTGCTGTTGGGGTCCTTGCCGGCCGACTCGTGGTTGATGTGTATCTCGAAGACGAGGACACACACACCCTGAGCAGCGCCGGTGGAATCGACGTTCTGCCCGAGGAGGTGTATGTCATCGAACCGGATGTGATCCATAACATCCGCTTCATCGACAACGACCCGGGCCTGGCGCTCCATGTGATCGTGGGCGACCTGGACACCGTTGAACGAAGCCGCTGGATCGATGGACATCGTGAAGTGCTTGCCCCATCAAAGGCCTATCCCCTAACGGCACTACCGATGCCCCCCGCCGCAGCTGGTTGAGCCCGAACCGGAGCAGCTTGAAACCTCAGACTCCGATTCCCCAAGGGATGCGCTCACCACCGACTGAGATTCCGGTCACACCCGCGCTCTCGATGACCTCGCCCCCTCAGTTGGTCGTTACGTTTCAACGGTGACCGCGGTTGGAGCCAATCCTCTCAGAGGGCGAGGACCCAAAGAGCGGTTGGTAACACCCCGTTTTGCGATCATCACTACATCGGCTCTCGGCTACTTCCTCGGACTTGGGATCCTTCTTCCGACACTTCCCCGGTATGTCGAGAACGAGCTCGGTGCCAGCACGGTCGAGGTTGGAATCGTTGCTGGCATCTTCGGAGTCTCTGCGGGCCTCATCCGGCCGTGGCTCGGTCGGCTCGGGGACGCATACGGGCGCCGGATGTTGCTTGTCGTCGGCGCGATCATCAGCGGCACCTCGATCATGCTCTATCCGGTGTGGGCCTCCATCCCGTTCCTCGTAGGCCTCAGGGTTGTCAGCGGAATCGGCGAGGCTGGAGTGTTCATCGGTGCAGCCGTATCCACCCAGGACTTGGCACCGGATGACCGTCGCGGCGAGGCCACGAGCTATTTCAGCCTTGCGGTGTATCTGGGAATCGGTGCTGGTCCGATCATCGGCGAGTTCCTCGATCGGTCCGGCGGTTTCGATCGAGTCGCCACGGCAAGTTCGCTGCTGTTGTTTCTGAGTGCCGTGCTCGGATTCGCTGTACCGCCGAACCGCCAGCAAGAGCGCCCGGCGATCCGGCGCAAGGGATTCCTGCATCCGGCAGCCGTGCTGCCCGGGGTGCTGTTGACACTCAGCTTGGTGGGATTCGTTGGCTACACCACGTTCCTCTCGTTGTACCTCGACCGACTGGGTGGCGGCCCGGACACCGGAAATGCCGGGCCGGTGTTCTTGCTGTACAGCGCCATCGTTGTTCTCTTTCGGTTGGCGTTCGCCAGTCTTCCCGACCGCCTGGGCGCACGCCGCTCGGGTGCTCTCGCCTTCATCTTCATCACCGTTGGTCTCGGGATCGTCGCAGCATGGGGATCACTGACGGGGATCTACGTAGGCACGGTCGTTCTCGCCCTCGGTGTCGCCTTCAACTACCCGGCCCTTTTCCTTCTGGTGATGGCCAGGACCGAGCCGAGCGAGCGGGGATTCGCCATCGCATCGTTCGGCTTCTTCTTCGACACGGCCAGCGCGCTGGGGCCACCGTTGCTGGGCTTCCTGATCTTCACCTTCGGGAACGAGCGGGCTGCATTCGCCGCCGGCGCACTCACCGCCGCCCTCGGGCTCTACGGGCTGCTTCGGGTGACGTCAGGCGACACTTACAGCGATGCAATCGCCTGAGCGAAGGCATCGATGGTGGTTGTTATGCCGGCGTCGTCGATGTCGAGATGGGTGACCAATCGGTAGGACGGCCCACCCCGCACCACAACACCGGCATCGGAGAGAACCTGGTTGAAGGCCTCAATCCGGTCCGGGGGCACATCGACAGTGACGAACACCATGTTTGTGGCTCGCGAGGTGACGGTTACGCCATCGACCAGGTTCAGCCCGTCTTCCAACGCGACCGCCCGATGATGATCATCGGCCATCCGGTCGATGTGATGCTCCAACGCATGTAGTCCGGCTGCTGCGAGAACACCGGCCTGCCGCATGCCGCCTCCGACCATCTTGCGCCAGCGACGGGCTTCCTCGATGAGCTCAGCCCGTCCCACCAAGACCGATCCCACCGGCGCTCCGAGGCCCTTGCTGAGGCAAACCGACACGGTGTCGTAGCCGCGTGCGATACGGGCCGGATCGACCGATTGGGCTACTGCGGCGTTGAACAACCGGGCCCCGTCGAGATGGAGGGACAGGCCTGCGGTCCGTGCCAGCTCTTGAGCAGAATCGACATAGTCGAGGGGAAGCGCCTGTCCGTCGTGGGTGTTCTCCAACGCCAACAGCTTGGAGTGAGCGAAGTGGTTCAGGCTGGGCTGAGGTTTGATGTAGGACGCCAACAGCTCCAGGTCCATGGTGCCGTCTGGGTTCATCTCGACCGGCTGGGGTTGGATACTGCCGAGCACGGCCGCTCCGCCGCCCTCCCATTTGTAGGTGTGAGCCAGCTGACCAACGAGGTACTCGTCACCGCGCTGACAGTGGGCCATGATGCCGATGAGGTTCGACTGGGTACCGGAGGGAACAAAAACTCCTGCTTGTTTGTCGAGGAGATCTGCTGCGTGTGCTTCCAGCCGGTTGACGGTTGGATCTTCTCCGAACACGTCGTCGCCCACCTCAGCGCCAGCCATGGCCTCTCGCATTGACGACGTGGGTTTGGTCATCGTGTCGGATCGCAGATCGATCATCAGCCGAGAGTATCTACAGCGAGGCCTATTTCGTGCCGACAGCTGGAGTGTGAGCGAAGAAACCGCAGCGGCTACGCCCGCGCCAACAGGTCCCGGTTTCGGGCCTGCCTACAGAATGCCTACCCAGCTCGAGGACTTGGGAATTCCACCGTCGATGGTGGAGGACCTGTTCTGCCGTCGGGTCTTCAATGCCCGGCGAACCACGATCCGGGCGGCGGCAGCTGAAATCGGGCTGAGCTTGAGTGTGGCCACCGGCGTTGCAGAGGACCTCCGCGGCCGCAACATTATGGAGTTCCACGGACTCGATGGCCGGGACTACATGATCGGCCTGACCGATCAGGGTCGCCAGTCAACCGTGGACAGTATGAAGGAGTCCACCTACTCCGAGACCCTGCCCGTCCCGCTCGGTCTGTATGTGCGGACGGTTCACAGCCAAAAGGCCAAGCTGCAGATCAATCGGGAGAGCATCAAGGAAGCATTCAACGATCTCGTCGTGAGCGATGAGCTGCTCGATCAACTGGGTCCGGCATTCCTCAACGATGGCGCCATCTTCATGTACGGCCCTCCTGGTACCGGCAAGACCAGCTTGGCGGAACGCATGATACGGATTCACAAGGATGCAATCCTGATCCCACGAGCGGTGGAGATGGACGGTCAGGTCATCACCGTCTTCGATCCGGCTGTTCACACCCCGGTTCCGGACCAACCAGCCGGCCTGGATCCTCGGTGGCTGTTGTGCGCCCGCCCGATCGTCATCGTCGGAGGCGAACTCACACTCGACATGGTCGATCTGGAACTGGATCAGAAGTCGGGGACCTACAAAGCCCCTCTTCAAATGCAGGCCAACAATGGAATCCTCGTGGTGGACGATTTCGGTCGTCAAACAATCCGGCCATCAGATCTCCTCAACCGATGGATCATCCCGTTGAGCCGCGGTGTGGACTTCCTCAAACTCGCCAACGGCACCAAGTTCACCGTTCCCTTCGAGATCAAGCTGGTTGCGTCGACCAACCTGAACCCGAACTCTCTTGGCGACGATGCCTTCCTTCGTCGGCTTCGAAACAAGGTGTACGTCGGAGCGGTCGAAGAGGATGCTTTCAATTGGATTCTGGCCCGTGTTTCGCAGGCCAAGGGCCTCCAAGTGACAGCCGAAGGGGCCGAACAGCTCCGCAAACAGGCCGAGAAGCATCTGGGTGAACTCCGTCCGTACCTGGCCGTCGACTTCTGCGAACTCGCCATAGGCATCTGTGAGTACGAGAGCATCGGTCGCACTCTGGACACCAGGATGATCGATCGCGTCGCATCGGTGTACTTCGTGAACGACGAGGTTGCGGAGGAACGGAAGTCAGCGGCTGAACGAGCCGCTGAACTGGCTCAAAAGGCAGCCGAACTGGCTGCGAGTTCTTCCAACGCCAACCCGCTCGGCTTCGACCCCTTTGCGATCACACTCCATCAGACCTGAATCACGCCGCAGGGCGAGAGCACATCACTTCTTTCGTTTTTGAATGTTGGCCCATTCGTCTCTCAGACCGACTGTGCGGTGGAAGACGGTTGGATCATCCAGATCGGCAGCGAAGTATCCCAGCCGTTCGAACTGGACAACCTGCCCCGGGTCAACCTCGGACAGGGCTGGCTCCAACTTGGCCGAACAAACCTCGTTGGCATTGGCGTTCAGGGACGCAAGTGGGTTGGCGCCGTCGGACCCGGGATGGGAGTCGCTGAACAGGCGGTCATACAGGTTGACAGTGGCATCAACGGCGTGAGCGGCCGAGACCCAATGCATCGTGCTCTTCACCTTGCGTCCATCGGGCGAATTCCCACCACGAGTCTCCGGGTCGTAGGTGCAATTGACCTGCACCACCTCGCCGTCTTCGTCGGTGAGCGCGTCGTTGGCGGTCACGAAATACGCGTTCCGCAGTCGCACTTCGCGACCGGGAGTGAGCCGGTAGTACTTCGGGGGTGGTTCGAGCCGGAAGTCATCCTGTTCGATCCACAGTTCACCGGTAAAAGGCACCTTTCGTGTACCAGCATCGGGATCACCGGGGATGTTGTCCGCCTCCATCCACTCCACCTGGCCATCGGGCCAGTTGGTGATGACGACCTTCAGCGGTTTGACGACCGCCATCCGACGAAGCGCTGATGTGTTCAAGTCGGTCCGTACGAATGACTCCAGCAACTCGACCTCGACCGTGCTGTTGGTCTTGGCCACACCGACCCGATCCACGAAGCCATGAAGGGCCTTGGCCGGATAGCCGCGCCGTCGCATACCCCGAACGGTTGGCATCTGAGCATCGTCCCAGCCCGACACGTGTCCGCCCTCGACCAAAGCGCGCAGGACGCGCTTGGACAGCACGGTATGGGTGAGGTTCAACCGTGCGAACTCGGTCTGTTCGGGGGTGTCACTGGGCAGATCGAGATGAGACAGGCACCAGTCGTACAGCGGTCGGTGGTCGGCGAATTCGAGTGTGCAGATCGAATGGGTTGTGCCTTCGATGGCGTCGCTCTGGCCGTGAGCCCAGTCATAGGTTGGATAGATGATCCACCGGTCACCGGTGCGGTGATGCGGAATTCGGCGAATCCGATACAGCACCGGATCACGGAGCCACATGTTGTCAGCCTGCATGTCGATCTTCGCCCTCAACACACGGGAGCCGTCTTCGTAGTCGCCGTCTCGCATCCCGCGGAGTAAGCCGAGGTTCTCCTCCGGCGTTCGATTCCGGAAGGGACTCTCGATGCCTGGCCGACCAAAGCCACCGCGCTGTGCCGAAATAGTGTCCGCATCCTGATCGTCGACGAAGGCAAGGCCCTTCTCAACCAAGACCTCAGCCCATTCATAGATCTGATCGAAGTAGTCAGAGGCGTACCGTGGTTCACCGGCGGGGGTCACTCCCAACCACTCGAGGTCCGAACAGATCGCGTCGACATAGGTGGTGTCTTCGGTCTCGGGATTTGTGTCGTCGAAGCGAAGGAAGCAGCTGCCGTCGAACTCCTCGGCAATCCCGAAATTCAGGTAGATCGACTTGACATGCCCAACGTGGAGGAAGCCGTTGGGTTCGGGCGGAAATCTGGTTTGAACCCGGCCATTGAATCGGCCCGACTCGATGTCGATCTGAACCTTCTCACGGACGAAGTCGACCGAGTCCGTTGCAGCGTCTTCCATAGAGCGCAACGGTAGCGCCCATACTCGCCCGGGCTGGTCGACTAGACCGTCGACCTGTCCCCCCGCAGTGCCAATCCGAGGCCGATCCCGAGAACTACCACGAACAGGGCTCCACCATAGAGAAGCGGTGGGGGCCCTCCTTGCTCGAATCCTGTGACCGGGACGATGTCGGGATCCGGTGGTGGTGGAACAGCACCCTGTCCAAAACGAGCCTCGAGCGCATCCCTGACGACGCCATCGTTGCCGAGCGGTGCGGCCGAACATCCATCGGTGCGAAGTCGCTGATCCTCGCCGACGTAGGCGAGGATCGCCGCCGTTCCACGGGCGTTGAAACCACAATTGGCACCGTTGTCCTCATAGCTGTACAAGAGCGCCCGGCTCGTGAGGTTTCCCTTGTAGAGCGTCTCTATTTCGAAGGTGAGTTCAAGTTCTCGATCCCCGAACTGTCCGGTGGGACCCAAGCGTTGGTCGACCACCTCACCCACAAAGACGGCGGCGAAATCGTCTTGAAACTCGAGGGCATCGACGAAACCGACGCAACTGCACGCCAACGCAGGGGTGGTCGTAGCGAAGACCATCGAGAGGGACACGATCAAGGCAGCGCCAAGGCAGCGTGCGAATCGGGTGATCAGTCTTGTGCTTGTCATGATTCTACGACGATGTGGATGGAGGTTCGGTTCCCACCTGATGCGTGAGTGTCCCTTCGAGACGACACTCGATGAAGAAGTCGGAGCCCTCGATTCGTACCGTATTGTCGAATCGCTTCACCTGAACGCTCACCTCTGCTGAGGAACCTCCCAACCCGCTGGATTCGTATCGCTCCCGCAACAGCTGCTCGATTCGACGGGTTCCCTCTTCAACCGCCTCTTCAAGGGTCTCGAAGGCGACCGCGTGACCCGGCCGATGTAGCACGAATCCGGCCCGCTTCGGAGCAGTTATGGCGGCGGTGAGTTGGACTCTGACGCTGCCGACGGCTGCGCCGACGGCGTTCGCCACCTCGCTGAAAGGCGGGATGAGTACTTCGGTGCCGAGCAGTTCGGCTATCGGCGGGTGATACAGCGACGCCGATGCCCCGATACCGATCACCGGTCGGTCCAGCACGAGCCGCACGTCGAAGTGCTCATGGGATACACCGACGTGATTCCATACACCAATGGGGATGCCGGCCGCCGTGGCGACTGCGGCACCGGTGCGACGTTGGACCGCAGTCAAAATCGCCTCTCCCGCATCGGGTCCCGTCGAAAATCTGTGATCGCCGAACCGGTCGAGCGTTGCGGCAAAAAGCGCCAGGCCTGCCTCGGATGCCCGCACGTCAAAGGTGGTACCGAACTGATCGAGCTGCACGCGCCCCAAAGCCCATGCAGCATCGGTTGGAGTGAGTGCGATGAACCGAAGTCCCCCGACGGCAGCGCTTCGACGGGCCGCGAGGTAGTCGCGGCGGGTAGAGAATGCTGACGTCGCTTCGAGTAGCTCCCCATCGGCGGTGAGGCAGAACAGGCCGTCTGTATCGGAGACGATGCGACGTTCGAGCTGCCCCTTGAGCCGATCGGCAATCTCGGGGAACTGAACCTGAGCAACTCCCAGTGGGATCACTCGGCCGGGACCAATTCGCAGCTGGGAGTGTTGTTCGTCCCACGCCACCTCGCTATCGCCGCCGAGTCCCTCGGTGGTGATCCGGGGCGACCGGATCATCGTGGCGACGCCCCCGACTGTCGCTCCGTCGTCGACAACCTCGGGAATAGCGTTGGAAACAATGGCTACATCGGTCGTCGTTCCACCGATATCAACTACAACTGCATCGTCGACACCGGCCAGATGAATGCCGCCCACCAACGACGCTGCCGGTCCCGACAGGATCGTCTCGACAGGTCGTTCCACCGCCTGAGGCAGTGACATGACCGAACCGTCAGACCTCACCACCACCAGCGGCGCATCAATTCCGGCGTCACGGACGGATCGTTCGAACGCATCCAACAATCGCCGAACCGGGGCGGTGAGCATGGCATTGGCCAGTGCGGTCGATGCGCGGCGGGGGCCATCGAGGCGCCCGCTCAAATCGTGGGAGCATGTGACAGGCAGGCCAGCGGTGCGTGGATCGGCTGCGAGCACCTGTCGAATCGCAACCTCATGAGCCTCGTTCCGTACTGCGAAGAGCGATGCGACCGCGATGGCATCGGTCGCGCCCAGAACATCAAGAGCCGCATGCAGCTCCGCAGTCCCCAGTTCGGCTCGCTCACGACCCTGGGCGTTGTGACCTCCGGGGATTCGAATCACCTGAACAGCGCGATCCACTCCGTCGATTCGCGCCATCGATGCATCGTCGAAGCCGGCGACAACCAGGGCCGCTCCACCACCGGTGCTTTCGACCATTGCGTTGGTGGCCAATGTCGTCGACAACGCAACCGAGGTGATGAGCTCCTGGTGTATGCCGAGCCGGGCTGCATCTTGGGTCACCTCATGAAGAGCAGCTGACACACCAACGATCAGGTCGCCATGGGTCGTTGGCGATTTGGCGGACGCAACGACGTCACCTTCGACACCAAGCAACGCCGCGTCGGTAAACGTGCCACCGGTGTCGATTCCAATTCGCATTCGGGTAAGTATGGCCCCTCGTCCAGCCCATGAGCAGGGTTTGTTTTGCGCCAGTCCTCCAATTGTCATCTCTCAACTAGGGGTTGAGCCCTGCGCCGGTCTGTTGCGAGACTCTTGATCTTGCCTCTAGGGTTTCGGATTGACGACCGAACCACAGTTTGGGGCGCCGGTGAGGCAGGACATGAGAACACCACAATGACCACTGGGGGCGCACCGCGCTGGGAACCACTTGCTCGTTTGGCGATTCGTCTCAACCGCGAAGAACGTTCAGACAGTGACGACCCCATCCATGTGGCCGAGGATGCGGCTACCGCATTGTGCGAGGCGGCTGACTTCAACGACGTGGTGCTGCGGGAAGCTCTCGCTGTGTTCGTCGCTGGAGCAGACCGAGGGCGCATCGGCGCCCGAGCAGCGGACAGCCTCCGGCTGGCCATTCGTCAGTGTGACAGCAACAAGCCTCCTTTTCGTGGGGTTCGCCTCCGTGGCCGGCGCCGACCTGCGCCAGATCAGTCCCACCGGTAGGCACAGCCAGCACGGGAGCACTGCGGGCTCACTCCCCCTACATAGGCCGTTTTGCTCATCCGCCGAAGAAATCTGGGCTACTGCGCTAGTGAAACCATCCGAAACGGTCTAACGTTCCCCTCCGTGGGGTGGAGGTTTCTACGGGCGCTGTAAGCCAACCAAGGAGCATCCATGAAAAGCAGAACCCTGAAGGCCCTTTTGGCCTTCATTACCGCTACCGCGGCGGTGGTCGGTTTCACCGGCCCATCGCAGGCAGCTAGCGTCGACGGCGAAACCTACAGCTATCCGCTGGAGGCCAAGGCCGCGGCATCATCGTCGGGAAATGCCGCCGGCACCGTTGACGGAACGATGCTCGACTACGTGATCTTTGCCGACGACCTCGGCGCCGACATCGAAAGTGTCGTCATGCACTGGCACACCGGCACCTCCTGTGACGACGCCGGTCCGATCGAGCTGGACATCACCGACGGTGTCGGGATCGATCTGATCGATGAGCGGTTTGTTCTCGAAGGCTCCATCGCACTGGGCACAACCGACATGGAGAACGTTTACTTCAACGTGCACAATGAGGATGACCTAGCCGTACTGGCGTGCGGCGAGCTTGATGTGTCCGACGATCCACTTCTGGTGAATCCTGAGTCGCAGACAATCGAAGTCGGACCCGGCGTCGCAATCAACGCGAGCGGTATCTCTGCGGACGGTAGCGTCACGCTGGAAGGTACACGCCTTCAGGTCAATCTCGATTACACCGGCAACAACTTGGCCGACACCAGCCGGCACATGCTGATGCTGCGCTCCTCGACTTCGTGCAGTACTGCCACCGACCCCTTCCTTGTCGCCGACAACTCACGTACCGTCTCTACATTCGGCTCGACCGAGATGCTGGCAGCAGCCGATGGAGCCGGCGGAGCCAACTCCCTCCTCGATGTGTTCAACCATACATTTTGGAGCTTCACAGCAGGTACGGGACTAGCAACCTGTTGATGAGCTTGCCATCGACACAGAACTGGTGCTGACCCCAGCGGAGGCCGACGCACTTCGAACCACCGGATTCTCCATGGTTCTCCATGGCAACGACGCAAACACCGACACCAGTCGTCCCCCCGCTCTCGACGGACTCACCGTCAAGGAAGCCATCCCGGCGAACTGCCTCCAGTTCAACACCGGATTCAACGCCGGAACTGCGATAGCAGGGAACTACTACGCACTGGAGTTCGGATCGTTGAACGGCTCCAACATTGCCGGTTCCGCATATCTCAAGAACGACACCACCAGCAGTATCGGTTCCGTTGAGATGATCACCGACCTGAGCGCCAATTCCCCCACCGACGAGTCGAACTACAAGTTCCTGCTGCACGACGGCACGTGTACAGCGCCCACCTCACCGTTCGGGATCGGTGGCGACAATCCCGAACTCGGAGCTGCCGGGCTCGATGGCAGCACCGGTCGTCTCAGAACCCAGTCGGTACTGTCGAACGCCAGCGCGTACACCGGTACTCGTGCAATTGCGCTCAACAACAGCGAGTACGTGGTGCTGGTTACCAACAACGCCAAGACCACCGCGCTGGCGTGTGCCTCATTGAGCCCGGTCTTGGGTGCAGCACCCGTGGCACCCGAACCACCGGCTGAATTCAGTGGCACGGTCGCTGAAGCGACCACCGTCGAAGACATCCAGACGGGCGTCGGATTACCGTTCGGCGGCCGACAACAAGGGTACCGATCAGGAAATTCTGCGTCTGTACACCGCCTTCTTTGACCGTGAGCCCGACGCAACCGGTGTGAAGTACTGGATCGCCGTGAGCAAGGGCGAAGAGGGCGATCCGGCCAGCCGACGGGTGTTCAACACGCTCGAAATCGCCGAGTTCTTCATGCCTCAGCAGGAGTTCATCAACGCCTTCGAGACCGTCAGCGACGATGACTTCGTCGACACGGTGTACGCCAACGTTCTGGGCCGCCCCGGCGATACCGCCGGCCTCGGCTACTGGAACGACATCCTGGACGGGACGAACCTCAGCGGACTCAACCCCGATCTCGCCCAGGCCGAGACCCGTGGCGAGCTCGTCTACTACGTCGCACTCAGCCAGGAGCTGGTGAACCGCAAGCCCTACGCACCGATCGGTTAACCACGGACTAGAAACAAAAAGCGAAGAAGCGTCGGGATCAACCCCGGCGCTTCTTCGCGTTCCAGGTGAGGAACAAATCCCTACAGCATGACTGCCTGCGTGGTGAGGCTGAGCGTGGCACCACAGTTCCGACACTCCCGAAAGTCGATGTGAACGTCGGTATCGATGACGACCGGGCGAAGGTGTCTGTGGTCGCTGCTCCTCGCAGTCATGCGGCACGTGGGGCACTGCACGTCGATCGGTAGTGGTTGCACCTGTATCTATCGGTCGAGGAAACAGGAAGTACAGGCGTTGATCCCGACCGATTGCGATTTCGCTGAGATAACCTTTGGCCCTCTATGGCTCGCCGCATCGAGGTCGAACTCACCAGCACACAAGACACAGATACCTGGACGTGGAGGGCAGCCGGTGCTCGACAGCCAAAGGGCGAGCTTGCCGCCAGCCTTCTGTACCCCGGCGCAAAGATCGGCGACGTATGCAAGGTCGAGGCTGAGTTCCATCTGGACGGCATCGAAGTGCTCGAAGTCTTCGCCCCGAAAGCGAAGAAGGAACGCACTGACCTCCTGGAGATGTTCTCGCGTCCGGTGCGCGACGACGAACTGGTCACTGAAGTCAAGGCACCGAAGGGCCGCGGCCGGGGTCGGGATGGCGACCGAGACCGTGGTCGACCGCGCCGAGATCGTGGTGAACGAAAAGGCCGGGGAGAGCCAAGCTCCCGCCCGCCACGCGATACCAAACCGGCAAAGCCCCGTCCCACTCGACTCAAGCCTCGACGCTGTCCACCGCGATGCTGTGGTGGCCCAAGTACCCGAAGAACACCGGCCTATTGCTGACCAACTGCTGAAGGGCGGTCTGCCAGCGGTTCGGACTGCTGCCAAGGATGATCCAAACGCCAAGGCGATCATCGCCATCGCCGAGGGCCTCCAACCCAAGCTGGCAACAGCGGAATGGCGAGATCGAGCCGAAGCCGCTCTGGCCGATATCGACAAGCTCGACCTACGGGATCTTCGCCAGGTTGTCGTGGCCGCCGACAAGGGGGCCCGAGACGAAGAAACTCGAGCGATGGCCGCCGAACTTCGAGAGAGCCTGAACCGCAGGGTAGAGACCGACCATGCCGAGTGGCTTGGCGATCTGCAGACCGCGGTGAACGAAGAACGGACTATTCGGGCATTGAGGCTCACCTCCCGCCCGGTGAAGGCAGGATCGCCGATTCCGGTTGAGATTGCAGAGCCGCTCGCAGCCCAGACAGCCGCAGCGCTGGGAGCCGAAACACTTCCGGATCGCTGGGCATCGGTCGTCGATGCTCTGGCCTTCTCGCCGATTCGAGGCGCGGTCACTCCTGAGCACTACCCCGACAATCTCGATGAGCGTTCGCTCGACGTCATCCGCGCAGTTGCGGACCGGGTGCCCACCATTGCAGCGCACTATGGGATCAAACCTTCTGAGGCCAAAGCCGCGGCAAAACGCGTCAGGGCTGCCCGAAAGGCCACCGGCCAACGCGGCCGTGGCGCTCGACCAACCGGTTCTCGTGGACCTCGCAAGGAAGGTTCAGGTGAAGGAGGCGAACGTCGCGGCGGTCGCGACAAACGTGAGCGCCGAGATCGCGATTCGGGACCCCATGTGAACAAGGGTCCGGCGGACCTTTTGCGCCAGCCAGCTCGACCTCGCCCCGGAACCGTTGTCGTCGAACCAGAACCTCAACCCGAAGAGGCAACGGAAGAGACCACCGAGAACGCTGAAGCGGTCTCCGATGCCGTCGAAGCCACCGAGACAGACACCATCGAGACTGAAGGCTCCGAATCTCCCAAACCTGAAACCCCGTAGAGAGCACCGGAGACGGTTACCTCAGCTTGCGGTGAGCGGTGAGCAGCCGGGCTTTGAGTCCGAAGCTTTCGAAGAAGTTTTTCGTGGCACGATCCCCGGGTAGCGCCCAGGCGTCGACGCCAACACAACCGCGGCCGTCCAAGTCGGCCACGAGTAGATCCATCATGGCTTCGCCTATGCCAACACTCCTTGCATCGGGATGGACCGCGAAATCGTGAAGTCGCCCGAGAGTGCCGCCACCGTCGAGTTGTTCGATTGTCCACACCGCATAGCCGAACACCACCCCGTCGAACTCCCCCACTGCGCAGCCGGCATTGGCTGGTTCTGAGATCGCTTTGGAGGCACGCCCCCTCGGCGTATCAAACCCAATCTCCAACGCCGTGAAGATAGGCCCTCCCCGTGCCTCCGGCAAAGGCTCGAGCACGGCGTCGCCAATTGCGGCGATGGCATCGAGATCATCGGCCGTGGCGATTCGTGCCGACTCGTAGCTCACCTAGGATCTCAGACGATCGAGCTTGGCCAAGACCGTCTTGCGGTTCCGATTCGATGTTTCGTAGCCGCGCACACGGTCACGTTGAGCCGGTGTGAGATCATCGAGCAGCGCAACGATTTCGCGGGCCGTGAGGTCGTCGTATCCCGCTATCGGAAGGCGGGGCCCACCGGTCGGTTTCTTCGGTGTGCTCATGGGCTTGGTCTTCGCCGTCTTCTTCGCTCGTGCTGGCGGTACCTCATCGACGTCGACGACGTCGATGGGTGGCGTTTCATCTTCGGGTGGTGCCAAACCGACCGCCTGGCCGAACTCGGTGATTCCGCGTGCCGCAACGGTGGCCAAGGTCGTGAGGGCATCAGCGGTGGCACGCTCAGCTCCGGAACCACCTTTGGACGCCGCCATGCGACCGAGGAACATTCCCAGTTGCACCTGCGATCGACCCTTCTTGACCAGCTGAGGTAGCACTTTGCGATACTCGTACACGAAGCCGATCGGCGCGTACAACATGACATCGAAGAGATCGAGATCGTGCTTTTCCTTGGATGCCATGGCCGTTTGATCCTCCCTCAGGAGAAGATTAGCGAAATTGAGGGGCAGTCGGGATCGCCCACCGGGCAGCGGGGGTTCTTCGGGGAACCGAACTGGCTCCGATTGACCATGAGGAAACAGCTCTGGCACACGAACTCACGGTCCCGCTGTGCAATCACCTTGGGTGCGTCCTCGTCGTCTTCTTCTTCGTCGTCATCGTCGGTGGCCATTCGATCCTGGAGTATGTCGCTCAGATCGGCCTCGATATCGTCGGGGTCGAGTTCGTCGTCGTCGTCATCGTCGTCGGTGGCGACTTTACGGGCCCGAGGAGCAGGGGTTTCGTCGGCCTCGTCGTCCTCTTCGTCGTCATCGCTCTCGTCGTCGGCTACGAAGTCGTCTTCGGCGAGGTCCTCGTCGAGGTCTTCGGCGTCGAGGTCGTCGGCGTCGAGGTCCTCGTCGAGATCGTCGGCCTCGTCGAGTGCTTCGTCTTCGATTTCTTCAGCCATCTAAAACCTTCTGATTGAACGCAATCGTGTGGATCGGGCGGACTCTACAGATTCCACTGCCAACTCCCACCGTGTCGAGGGTCCGATTCTTCAGATCCGGGCGAGAAACGACAGCATCTACTTTGCGACGAACATGGCCCGATGGGATGTCACGTTGGCCACATAGGAGTGAGTGCTCGAGTACCAGCCGTTTGCCCGCACCGATCCCTGTCCTTGGTAGTAGGCGGCGATGGCATCATCTTCGTTGCCCATTTCCTTCAGCAGCCACCCCAGGTACGCCGCACTCATACGAATGTTGTCGGCGGGTTCGATTCGACTCAGAGACGGATCGCCAATGATGCTGCGGGCGATCCACTCGCCGGTGGCGGGCATGATCTGACCGATTCCGAACGCTCCTGCACTGGACACCTGATCATTGCGCCAGCCCGACTCCTGCCAGGCGACTCCCATCATCAGGTCTGTCGGAACCCCGTAGTGAACGCTCCAGCGTTCCAAATCCGGGAGAATCGCCAATCGCACGGGATCATTGAGAATTCTCGACGGGAGGTTTGGGTAGTTCGACGCCGCCCCCGGAACTCTCAGTGTCTGACCGATTCGAATTCGGTACGGGCTGGTGAGGTTGTTCAACCGGGCGATCTCCTGCCAGCTCACATCGAGCCGTGCGCCAATTCGGCTCAGCGAGTCACCAGCGATCACCGTGTAGCTGCCGGTACCGCCGCTGAAGTCGGCCGGATCGACCGGTTTGGGTCGCTCTGTGGGAGCTGGGTTGGAAGCAGGTGTGCTCGACTGGCTGCTGCTGTGGGGTATCCGCAGGACTTGTCCTATCCGGATCCGATTCGGATTCGAGATGTCGTTCTCGTTCACCAGTTGGTTGACAGTCACGTCGTATTTCTGTGCGATATGGCCCAACGTCTCGCCGGAACGAACCGTGTGGGACTCATGAGCGGCCGCCGGCGACGCCGAGACGAGGACAGCAGCGCCTGCAAGCGCGGGGACAACAAGGGTTCGATAGATCCTGGAGTGCATCTAGGCCTATCGGCCCACACCGCTGTCGCTAAAGCGGTTCGAACAACCGGCCTCCAGATCCAGCGCGGGACAAGCGCCGCCCGCCCGTCTCGCGGGCGACATTGGGATGATGGGGTGGGCCGGTTCGTCAAGCGAGGCGCGCCAGCGCCGAGTGAGAACATGGACCGAAGAGGCCGCCGTTCGTCGGCGCTATGCGCCTCCTCTCTGACCAGTATCCTAGCGCTCGCCCCCGGAGGGAATCCGCTCCCGGGCGACCCAGAGGGCCGTGTCCATGAAGCGAGGGCCGCCAGGCCCGAGTGAGAACATGGACCGAAGAGGCCGCCGTTCGTCGGCGCTATGCGCCTCCTCTCTAACCGAGTATCGGCGCTACGCGCCGAACTCGCCCCCGGAGGGAATCCGCTCCCGGGCGACCCAGAGGGCCGTGTCCATGAAGCGAGGGCCGCCAGGCCCGAGTGAGAACATGGACCGAAGAGGCCCGAAGGCGAGCGTGGAGGGCCCCCGGAGGGAATCTAGTGGAGGCTGGCGCGCTTGGCTTCGGCACGCCGTTCGGCTTCGAGCCGCTCGAGATCAGCCTCGGAGCTGTGGTTCACGAACTTCATCATGGCCGCAATGGCTTTGTGGCCGGCTCGTTCGGCGATAGCGGTATGCATCTGCTGAGCAACTGCACGATAGGCAGGGTGGCCTTGGGGGGTGGACCGCAGTTCCAGCATGTGCATCGCCGAGCGCGCATTGAGATTCATCATGAAACGCACCCGGTAGGCGAGCGATACCGCATACGAAGCTGACGATCCAAAGGGCTCCAGCGCGCCGAACAGTGCAGCCGAGCGATGCATCGCCGCATCGAAGTCGTCGGTCAGGCCGATTTCGTCGATCAGCTCTGGGCGGGTGTAGCCGTGGCTCGGATTGAGTTGCTGCCACTCGACAGTCAGGAGGCGGTGGCGTTGAAGATCACGGAAGGCCCCGTAGTCGGCCAGGATGTCGAATCGGTATGCGGGTCGCTCCAACGCCCGTCCTGGCCGGTGCCGGCGGTTCTGCCGATTGCCGGCGTAGGCGCTCATCACTCTCATGCGGTCTTCGACGCTCATGGCGTGCACCTGCTCGGTGAGAACGGCCTCAGAGAGTCGGGAGTAGGGATAGAGCATTGCGACGACGAGCTTCACTTCGGCTTCGGGATCGAAATCGACCAGGTCAACCCGAGCCCCTTGGTCGGCAGGGCTGGTTTCGAGCAGCTCGGAAGCGAGCTCGGACATGTGCATGTTGACGTCGCGGAGATATTCGCTGTGTGCTCCACCCCGCTCCGCTATGTCAACCCGCCGCACGAAGGACGGGATAACTTTGCGCAGCTCAGTGAGCATCAGATCTGCGTAAGCATTTGCCTCCGGCAGCGGATTGGCTCGCATCCGCAGGAGCATCTGCTCATAGGCCTGCCCGCTGGCGTAGATGCCGACATTGCTCTGTGCGGCGGAGGGGAGGATGCCACGTACGGCATCGAGCGCCTTGGCTTTCACGGCTTGCCGGTAAATGAAGTCGCTGTCACCCGGAGCTTTGGGAATGATCTCCTTGATGTGGTCCTCCACCTTGGGCGCCATCTGGGAGTAGGTGTCGAACAGACGATCCATGTCGCCCACGTATCGGGTGCCGAAGTTCGAGGCGAGGATTTCGGGGTCCCGGTAGTAGCGGTACCGACCGCCGTACCGGGAGTCGTAGGGGATGTATCGAGTCGACTGCTCGAGGTAGGAAGCCAGCCGTCCCCATTCGAGCACCTTGGTGAGGAGGTTGGACGCCTGTTCACACGCCAGATGAACCCCACCCAGCTGGGCAACCGAATCGTCGCCGTACTCCACGAAGATCCGTTCGTACAGGCTTTCGGCTCGTTCGAGTCCGATCGTGGCGTCGATCGTGGCGTCACCTTCGATGTCGAGTTCATTGACGAACTCGTCGAGAAACAGGCGGCGCAGGCTCTTGGCCGAACGCGAGTACCGGGCGAACAGTGCCCCTTTCACCACTTCGGGCAGGTTGACGAGAGCGAACACCGGTCCATCGAGATTGGTGAAATACCGGCGAAGCACGTCGGCCTCGGCCGACGTGAACTCCTCTGCGACGTAGGCTCCCACGGGGGTCAAGGGTATTGCGGCCACACGCCCCGGCCGCGGATCAAGGCGCTGTTATTCCAGCAGCCCCAGATTGTTCCTCCGTGGAGTTCCGGGCTCACACGACGACAAGACCGGCGTCAGGGCGAACCCTCACCTCGATCTGGCTCGCTCGCTTGGTTCGCTGCCCATCGACCCTCACCATCGTCGGCTGGTCGAACCGAAAGGTCATCGACGGCTTTCGGGTCATGGTGAGCGCTGGGTGTGGCAGGTGGGTTCCGGTCCCAGCCCGCCGCCTGGCCATCCATCGTTGTTGCCAGGGCAGTGTCCCGGTTGTCACGTCGACCAACCCGTCGTTGGGATGGGACCGGGGACCGAGGTACAGGCCATCGACCCATGCGGCGTTCATGGCGACCAGGAACGGACCTGCCCACAGCCGACGCCTGACCACGACGTGAGCCACAGCGACCAAATAGTGGTCTGCGTCGAGTTCGACCTCGAGCAGGTCAACCGGGTAGGCCAGCGGTCGTAGCCCCGCTGTCGCCCCGCCGCCCAGGGTCAGCAGCAGATCTCCCCCGGTCACCGTGCAAGGAGCGGTGCCGTTCGCCTCGATGTGTTGGGCGAGGGCGGCGTCGGTGGCAAGAGAGGGCCAGGCTGGATCGATTTCGGATTCAGAACCGTACGCACTCCCCTTGCTGATCACCATCAGGCGGCGTCACCGGTGTTGGAAGCGCTTGAATCGGCATCTTGATCGGGCTCGACGTCCGGTTCAGGATCCGGTCCAGCCTCGTTGCTCACCTGCGACACCGTGACAAGATCGCGGAAAAGAGCGTCGGCCGCCTGACGGGCAGCGCGTTGGGTGAGTGGGAGCGGCGCCAGCACTGCGATCTGAGTCATGAGATCTACAACCTGTTTGATCGTTCTAACGAAATCGCCCGGTGTCGTTTCGCTCTCGGTCAGCACCGGATCAAGGTCGACTCCCAATGCCCACTGATAGGCGACGTTCATGAACCCGGGATCGGGTGCCCTTGTCTCGGGAAGGTGGGCGTGTCGCTCCTCGCGGGAAAGGTACCGGTGCAGCCTCTCCACCGCCTTGTACCGGCGGCGGAGTTCGCTGGTCGGAAACGCCACGCTGACCTTGGAACGGCCCGACGATGTGTTTCTCCCTCGGGCGATGGTCGTCTTGGACCCTCGGCTGCGATCCTCGTAGCCGAAGATCGACGCAAGAGCAGCCACTTCCGGAACTGTGAGACCGTCGAACACTCCGTCCTCGAGCGACTCCACGACCAACAGATCCGCCTCGTGATACATGCTGGCGAGCCTCCTCCCCGAGCTCGTTAGCGTCCAATCCTCGACGTGACCTCGGGAACGAAGGACCGCCAGGACCGAGTCGAACTGTCGGGCCAGAGAATCGGTGTCGGCCACGACCGACCCCCGCAACCGATCGGTGTCCTTCTCCAGCCGCTCCAGCCGTTTGAGCGCCTTGATCGCAGGTCGCGGTATCGAACCGCCATCACGGCGGGCCTGGGCTCCGGTGGAACCGGGGTCAGGGCGACGACGGCGTTTGGGGCTGATGAGTCGGGCCCGAGCAAGGTCTTGGCTGATCTCGTAGATGAAGGTCACGCTGTTGGGCAGGTACGGCTGCGGAACATCGAACGAACCCACGACGATCGGCATCTGATCGAGCGACTGTCCGTTGAGTTCGTAGGTCTCGGTGTCGACGTCGACCCCAACGACTTTCACCCGGTTGCCTTTGCGGTAGGCGACCGACACAACTGCGAGATGGGGCGGTAGGTCCGGACCGTCAACTTCGATGATCTGACCTGGTTTGAGCTGACTGAGAGCGAAGCTCACATCGTTGGTCGGCGGGTCGTCCTCAGCGCGTGTTGCGACCTCGCGGACTGCTGCCCGCAGCTCCTCCAACGGTCCGAACTCACTTTCGATCTTTCGAATCACGTTGTCGCGACGATTCAGCAACCGCTCCAGTTCGTGTTCAGAGCGAACAATGCCGGCGTTGGCCCGGAACTGTGCAAAGGAAAGATTGAGGAGTTGTCGAGCACGGTCCGGTTCATACCGCCGCACGAGGTTGGCAGTCATGTTGTAGGTCGGACGGAAAGCGGAGGTGAGGACGAATTGTCGGCTCGACGCCAAGCCGGCAACTTGTTCGAAGGTGATCCACGGTGACCACAACACCAGCGCCTGGCCGACATCGTCGATTCCGCGTCGCCCGGCCCGACCGGTGAGCTGGGTGTATTGAGCGGGGGTGAGGAACTCGTGGTGATCGCCGGTCCATTTGGTGAGCTTGTCGATCACGACGGACTTGGCCGGCATGTTGATTCCGAGCGCAAGGGTCTCCGTGGCGTACACCATCTTCACCAACCCGCGAACAAACGCAGCCTCCACCAGCTCCTTGAAGACCGGGACCATCCCGGCATGGTGAGCGGCCACTCCCGCTTCGAGTTGTTCCAGGAACCGGTGGAATCCGAGCGTGTCACGTTCGTCGGTGGTCAGAGCGGCGGCGTGCTGCTCTGCCAGCGCTCGAATCTCAGCCCGTTCCTGCGGTGTGGTGAGGGTGATGCCGGTCGACGACACCTCACTGGCGGCGTCGTCGCACGCAGCCCGACTGAAGATGAAGTGGATTGCCGGCAACATCTCGGCTCGACGCAGTTCCCGGAGCACCTCGGGTCTGGTTGGGGTACGCCACCGCCGAGCCGGGCGTTTCTGCTTTCCCGGTGGGCGCTTTCGTCGCGTTCCACCACTGAACGCCGTGTTGGCGTCTTGATCGAAGTCGAAGCCGCGGGAGTTTGGTTTCGACCCCGTGAGGGTGGGGATGACCTGCACGGACCGACCGCCTCGCTCGGCGACCACGTAGCGGTTCTCCAGCTCGACGGGCCGGGTCGTTTCCACCACCAGCCGGGTCGGTCCCCGGACGGTCTCGATCCAATCGGCAAGCTCGCGGGCATTGCTGACCGTGGCCGAGAGGCAGACGAGCTGCACACGATGGGGCAGATGAATGATGACTTCTTCCCACACTGGCCCTCTGTAGGAGTCCTGAAGATAGTGAACCTCGTCCAGAACCACGGTGGCCAGCCGTTCGAGCTCGGCTCCCGCATACAACATGTTCCGCAGGACTTCGGTGGTCATCACCACGATCGGAGCATCAGCATTGATGGAGTTGTCCCCGGTGAGCAGGCCCACGGCCGCGGATCCGTGTTCATCCTTCAGGTCGTTGAACTTCTGGTTGCTCAATGCCTTGATCGGTGTGGTGTAGAAAAGCCGACGCCCGAACCTCAACGTCCTACGGGCAGCATGTTCGGCGATGTAGGTCTTACCCGAACCGGTCGGAGCCGCCACGATCACGTGTTCGCCGGCGTCCACCGCTTCGGTCGCCTCGATCTGGAATCGATCGGGAGTAAACGACAGTTGAGCCACGGCTACGTGACGGGGCGGGCGTAGGGATCCTTCTTCTTACGGCGCGAGCCGATGAGGATCGAGAGTTCGTAGAACAAATACATCGGTACGGCCAGTACACCGAGGGTGAAAGGGTCACCGGTTGGGGTGATGATCGCCGCCAGGACGACAACGAAGATCAACGCCACTCGACGATTGCTCTTGAGGGTTTGAGTTTGAACCAATCCGACGAGTTGGAGGAAGACGAGGATTACCGGCAACTGAAAGGCGATTCCAAACGCAAGGATCATCTTCGTGAGAAAGCTGAGGTACTGATCGGCGGTGAAGAATGCCTCGAACCGGTCTCCACCAAGATCCAGTACGAGAACTTGAAGAGCCCGGGGAAGGAACCAGTACGCCAGCGTCATGCCCACCGCGAGCAGGAAGGTGGCTACGACCAGATACGGCGCAAGGGCCCGCTTTTCGTGTTTGTACAAGCCGGGCAGAATGAACCGGCCCAGCTGAAACAAGATCACGGGCAGAGCCAGGATGATGCCGCCGTATCCCGAGAGCTGAAGTTTGACGTTGAACGGTTGCAGCGGATCGGTGGCAAGGAACGTGCAGTCCTGCCCGACGTCTTCTCGGAGGTCACAGTAGGGAGCGGATAGAAACTCGAGAACGGGCCCATAGAAGATCCACACGGCGATCGCACCGATGAAGATTGCGATTGCGATCTTCATCAGACGGGTACGCAGTTCTTGCAGATGACCCATGAGGGTCATCTCGCTCGGACCGGGCCCCTTGGGGTTCTCGGAACGCCTAAGCGGGTTCTTCATCAGCGTTTTCAGCGGCGTGCTGGTCTTCGACGGCGGCGCTCGGTAGGGAGTGACCGTCTTCAAGCTGTCGGGCTGCTTGGGCCTGGGCAGTCACGTCGTCGATTTCATCCGGTGCGCCATCGGAAGCGTTGTTTTCTGAAGAGGCCGAACCTGCGGCCGCAGCCCCGGACTGGTAAATCGGATCCCACGGGTTGACCGGTGGGGTGACCTCAAGTTTCTTGGCTCGGGTTGGTTCGGTGATCGGCTGAACACGATCCGCAGCCCACGGATCGCCGCTCCCACCGGGCACCGTGCTCTGAGCCGTCGTAGGCGTGCTCTCAGCCGTGGTAGGCGTGCTCTCAGCCGTCGTAGGCGTGCTCTCAGAGGTCGTGGTGTCGGCAAAGCCATGGGGGACGATTGGATCTTCCGCCGTCCCCGAGCCCCACTCGTTGACATTGGCTGCCTCGGTGACGGTCTTGCTGAGATCGGTCATCCCGGTTTGGAATTCGTTCATACCCTCCTGGAATTCCTTGAAGGTGTCCTGCATCGGTTCGGTGGCTGCCATGAACTCTGCCCGCAGCGAGCTGCTCATCTGGCGAGCCTGCGCCGCGTATTGGCCCATCTTGCGGACCAACCCCGGAAGCTGCTCTGGGCCGACCACCACAAGGGCCAGCACGATGATGAGGGCAAACTCCTGGCCCCCGATGTTGAACATGGTTCTAGGCTACCGGCGGCGTTCCCACCACCGAGAGCACGACTCCACAACAACGAGCGCCGATCCCAAAACGGCGAAGTGACCTCGACGGATCGAGGTCACAGGCACACGGGTTCCGGACCCGCCGAGGGTACGGACCAAGAACGTCAGCGGCTGAGAAGCTAGCGGCTGAACTGAGCCATGGCTTCTTCGAGCGCTGTGTCGTCATTCAGCAGGTCATGAAAGTCCAGGAGGTCGTCATGGTTGATGGGTGCACCCTTGTGACTCTCGTCGAGTTCGGCGGGCAGACGCCACGTGGTGAAGGCCACCCCGGAAGCGACGAGAAGGTCAATCGTTCGCGGTTCTGCGCTCTTCACCACCGTCATCTCGCAGTGAGGGCAGCGGAAGGAGTATGTGCCAGCGTTGTTGTCATCACAGATGCGGACGTGTACGTCCGATGTGGTCAGTTCCACATCACCGCAGTCTTGACAGCTGGCCCGAATGGTTGCCATGAATTACTTCCTCCTACTTGGCGTACAAGTAGATTCGGCACCTGGGGCGCAACTCTTGAGACTTTGGAAGAACATCGGTGAAACCTCACCCCACAAGCGATTTAGTCTGGAATGCCTATAGCGAGACGCGGTGGACCCCTACGTTTTGCGCAACAGAGTCGCAATATCGATCGGAACCGATATGACAGACGAAATCGGCCAGGCTGGGCCGACAGCACGCCCACCACGACACGCATCTTTGCGAACACCCCCAGTAACCTTCGCCCATCGGGGTGCGCGGGCCCACGCGCCGGAAAACACGGTGCAGGCGTTCGCCCTGGCGGTGAAGCTCGGAGCAACCGGTTTGGAATCTGACGTTTTCGTTACGGCCGATGGGATTCCGGTGCTCGATCACGACGGAGTTGTCGGTTCGAGGTTTCGCCGCAAGCAAATATCCGACCTCACACGGTCAGAATTACCTAGTCATATTCCTGCCTTGGAGGAGCTCTATGACGAGGTCGGCACCGATCTCGAGTTGAGTCTCGATGTCAAGGATCCGGCCGCATTTCAGGCGACGGTCGAAGTAGCTCGCAACGCGGGCGGCGAGTCGAGACTGTGGTTGTGTTATCCCGACATCGACCAGCTGATCCTGTGGCGGACCCAGACCGCAGCACGACTTGTCGATTCGCCCGGTCGTGACCGAATCGAAGAAGGACTCGAACGCAGGGCCGCCCGCCTGGCCGACCTTGGGATCGATGCCCTCAACCGCCCCGCCAACGACTGGAATGCCGGCAACGTCGCGCTGCTGCATCGGTTCGGGCGGCTGACGCTCGGGTGGGATGCGCAGCAGCACCGCCAGATCACAACCCTGATCGACATGGGCATCGATGGGGTCTTCAGCGATCACGTGGACCGAATGACCGAATGCCTCTCGCAATTCTTTTGATTCCGCTCGCCTGCGCTCGTTCCTCGCTCCCGGTCGCTCCAAGCGCTTCGCTATGCACCCACCAACCACAGAGCTGCTCCGTCCCTCCGCAGCCATGCGACAAGCCATGAAGATTCCGCTCGCCTGCGCTCGTTCCTCGCTCCCGGTCGCTCCAAGCGCTTCGCTATGCACCCACCAACCACAGAGCTGCTCCGTCCCTCCGCAGCCATGCGACAAGCCATGAAGATTCCGCTCGCCTGCGCTCGTTCCTCGCTCCCGGTCGCTCCAAGCGCTCAGGCTGGGCACCCGTAGCGAGAGAAGGAAGAACGAGTCATGAAGGGAGCCGTAGAAGCGAGGAACGAGCAAACCGGCGACTGAGAACATGACTCGTTTCTGACGAATCGAAGCTCGGAACCTCCGTGGCAACGGGCCCGCTGCAGGCGAAAGGTCAGTCCTCGAACACGATTTCGCGGAAGGAGTTGTAGTGGTCGGATGTGTAGTACAGCTCTCCGTCGGCCCCCGACACAATGCGTCGAGCACCGCGAGTTGATTCCCCAGGGGTGATCACGGTGAACTCCCGATAGTGGCCGCGGGCAAAGTCGGGAAGGATCCCTTCCCTGTTCTGGAACGTGAGCCCGTCTCTATCAAATGGGTAGGGTCCGCCGGAGGCTATGAGGTCGAGCGTGTCGATCGCCTCGGCTGGCAGTTCGGTAACCAGAACCGGAGGCAGATCCGAGTACTGGGCGGGCGGCAGAACCTCCACCTGATTCGTTTGGTCCGAAGTCGTGGTTGCCTCGGTCGATGCTGTTGTCGGTTCGGGCGGTTGGCTCGTCGGTGGCGTCGTTTCGGTTTGAAACGTGCCACCGCCCACATCGACGATGTCATCTTCCCCGGAGACTCCAAGCCAATAGCCGCCTGCGAAAATGACCAAGCCAGCCAGGATTCCCCACACCCAGACCGGTATCCCCGAGCTCGATGTGGTCTTGTCGGTCACGTCGTCATTGTAGGAGTGCTCCTGCGACGCAGTTGACCAGGTTCCTTCGGTCGGGCTGAACTGGCTTCATGACCGATCCCAGCGAATCCTCCAAGACCGAGGAGACAATAGAACTACTCCAACAGCTGATCCGCAATGCCTGTGTCAACGATGGAACACCTGAATCGGGCCAGGAAGTTCGAAACGCCGACACGCTCCAGTCCTTCCTCGACGGTGTCGGATTGGACATCCAACGTTACGAACCAACTCCCGGGCGGGTCTCGTTCGTCAGTCGAATCGAGGGATCTGACCCCGATGCGCCGAGCCTGTGTCTCATGGGACATACGGACGTGGTGCCGGTGAACGAATCGGGGTGGACCAGAGATCCCTTCGCCGGCGAGCGGCTCACAACCGACGGCATGGATGAGGTCTGGGGCCGAGGAGCGGTCGACATGCTCAATCTCACCGCTTCGATGGCAGTTGGGTTCAGATCGATCGCTGCGTCGGGGTTCAAACCGAAGGGCGACCTCATCTTCTTCGCCGTTGCCGATGAAGAGTCAGGCAGCGCTCACGGTATGCGCTGGATGGCAGACAACGCGCGCGACGCAATCATGGCCGACTACGTGCTCACCGAAAACGGTGGACTTCACGGCGGCTCGCTCGACAACCCATCAATCGCCGTGACCGTTGCAGAAAAGGGGGTGGCGTGGCGTCGCCTACGAATCAAGGGAGTTCCGGGGCACGGCTCGATGCCCTACCGCAGAGACAATGCCCTGGTGACTGCCGCAGGCGTGATCCAACGCCTTACCGACTACGCACCGCCAGCGACAGTCACCGAGTTGTGGCGTGAGCAGGTGGACGCAATGGGGCTCGACGCCGAGATGACCGAAACCCTGCTCAACCCAAACAAGATCGACACCGAACTCGCAACCATGCCAGCGGCGACTGCGTCCTTCCTTCATGCCTGCACCCACACGACCTTTTCCTGCAACGTACTCGACGGCGGCTTGATGAAGACCAACGTGATTCCCGACTCTATTTCGCTCGACGTCGACGTGAGAACCCTGCCAGGCGAGAGCGAGGAAGAGGTTCAAGCTCACCTCGACGCAGCCCTGGGCGAGCTCTCCGGCCGGGTAGAAGTGGAGCCGCTGATGAACGACGAATCCTCGATCAGCCGCAGCGACACTCCGTTGTGGGATGCCATCGCCCGGGCGGTCAGCGCACCGTTTCCGACCGCACGCATTTCACCCAGGATGTCGGTGGGATTCACCGACGCCCGGATCTACCGGGAGATGGGTGCGGTCGCCTACGGTGCCGGCCTGCTCTCCCCCACCCTCGATGCGGGAGCTTTCGGTTCTCGATTCCACGGAAACGACGAACGGATCGACACCGAGTCGCTCGCCCTCACCACCCAATTCTGGTTGGATACAATCAAGGCTCTGTAATCTCGCCTGCAGCGTGCCCGTTCCACGGAGGTTCCGTTGTCATCGCTCGTTCCTCCGGGCCCACGTCCTCACTCGCTGACGCTCGCTTCGTGGTCCCTCCAGAACTCGACTCGCACCGGCGGGCGGTACCGGCAAGCTCAAGCCTGCCTGTCGAGCGAGTTTGCGAGGTCTGCGAGCAAACTCGGAGGAACTCCCGAGGCCGGTAGGCCGAAGAGTTACCGGGAACGCTCCGCTGCCAGGGGTATTACAGCGTTCCGAGCCGATCGAAGGGCCAGAACAGGAAGAAGGCTCGGCCGATGATGCGGTCCTCGTCGATCGCTCCGAAGCGTCGGGAATCGAGGCTCTGGTCACGGTTGTCGCCCATCATGAAGAGTTCGCCTTCAGGGACTGTGATCGGACCGAAGTCACCAAAACGGTTTCCATCGAGATAGGGCTCCACCAACAGTTGCCCGTTGATGTAGATGGTGCTGTCTCGACCCTCTACCGCCTCTCCGGGAAGCCCAATGACTCTCTTGATGAGATCACGGATGTCGCCAGGCTGGTCGTCCGGTCGCCGGAACACGACAACGTCACCCCTGTTCACGTCGTGAAGCCGATAGCTGACCTTGTTGACCAAGATCCTGTCGTTCTCGAACAGCGTGGTTTCCATCGATTCGGATGGAATGAAAAACGCTTGAAACACGAACGTGCGGAGAATGATCGCCACAGCGACCGCAGCCCCCAGTACGACTACCCATTCGAGAAGGTTTCGCGCAAGGCTCGGCTTCGCCTCGTCGTCGGCCTCTTCATCGTCGGCGTCGACCTGGTGACCGGCGTCGACCTGGTCCCCGGGGCCATGTTCGCCATGAGCAACATCCGAGCCAGCGCTGTCTGGGGTCACTGCGGTTCCGGGGTCAGGAACCGAACCATCACTCGAACTGGTGGAATGGCCATCATCTCCCGCCTCATCAACGATGGCGTCGGCCGAGGTGGGGGCAAAGACCGCAGGGTCGGTGTGTGAAATCACCGTAGATGCGGTCAGCGGCGCCGACGACGCGACGGGCGGCGTCCCGGGAACACGGGCATCGACGACCGAAGGATCCGGCGCTGGGTCGTCGGTTTGAACGATCTTCTGAGTGTTGAGCAACGCAGCCACGAGGGCTTCACCATGGTGAACCGCTTTGTGGGCCGGTGACTCGGGTTGATCGGCCGCCGGCGTAGAGGCGTCCTCAGGACGATCGTCGGTCACCGGTTCAGACTAGTCCGCGTAGTTGGCCAGAACGCGCCGGGCCGCAGCCACAACAAGCTCGTCGGCAGTTTCGCCACCGTCGGCTACCACGTCGCTGGCGATGACCCGGGCTGAAGGTCCAAGCTGGAGCAAAAGGCGCTCAAGAAAAGCCGTGGAGGCGACGGCGAGAGTCACATCGATGGTTTGATCATCGACCTCGACCATTCGCACGATCGGGATACTCTCCTTCACCCAATGTTGTCCCGGCCCGAGGCGAAGGGTGACCGACGGCATCTCTCCCCGGGACCTGAAAAGGGTTCCGGCCGGACTCAATTCGGCCTCTGGTATGGGCTCAGATCCCTTCTCGGCAGCGCCGATCTTCAGTATGCGGTCCAGGCGGAACGACCGATCATCCTTGGCTGAGCGACAGAACGCATCGACATACCATGCACCACCGGCGGAGCGAACCCGACGCGGTGCAATCGTCCTGGTGCCGGTCTCATTCTTGCTCTGGTTGAAGTATGTGATCGTGACTTCGTCGCTGGCCTCCGCAGCCGCCCTCAAAACGCTGAGCCGATCCGATGGAGCAGCTCCAAGCTGTATGTCGAGTTGTCGGTCGGGGGTGACGCCCGTGGCCTCGGCCAGCTTCTCGAGAGCGCTGTTGAGCGAGCCGTCGACATCGGCCCCTTCGATTCGGCGGAGGGCATCGGCAGAGGCCAGCAGTGCAAGTGCTTGTCCGGTGGAGAGCTGCAGGGGCTTTGAGAAGTAGTCGGCAAACAGTATTGACACCCGGTCCTCATCGATCCGCACCTCGATCAGAGCATCCGGGCTGTAGGGGGGTACTCCGACAAAGGACAACGTCTCGAGCGTTTTCATGACCTGCGCTTCGCTCTGGCCAAACCGTTCCGCGATTTGGGCGATGGTCGATCCCGGGTTGTCGATGATCCACGGCACCATTGACAGCACCAGCCGTATTGCGTCAGATGCCCGGGCGGGTCCGCTCATGATGCCCCCCGCTGAGCCGAGCCCTCGAGTGAATCAACAATGGCCTTCCGAACCTCTGGTGGACCCAGGATGACGGCGTCCTCCAACCATTCGAGAGCAAAGCTGATGGCTGCATCGATCGCTCGAGCCGGCAACACGAAGACCGCCCCGGCACGGCCGTTGACGGTTTCGGTGCGCACCGGCTCGTAGCCGACTCGTTCGGCGACCGGGGCCACGGCACCGTCAGCGACGAACAGTTCGACGTCGACCGGATCGCTTGTTCCGATCTGCCACGGATGCAGGACGTCACGGTCGATCTCGAGATCAACCGGAGCAGCGATCTCACCTTCCAGCTGTTCCACCGACGCCATTCGATCCAGCCGAAAGCTGCGTGGTTCTCCAGCGGTTCGATCCAGTGCACGCAGATACCAGCGGCCACGCTGGAAGTTGAGCGACCAGGGCTCAACGGCTCGGACTGTGGATTCACCGGTGCTTTTTCGGTACTCGAACTGGAGCGGGGCGTGATCTTGGATGCCTTGAAAGACATCGAGCAACACAGTGTCGGTCGGGAGCTCGGAGATCGGGCTCTCAAATCCCACTCCCGCAGCATCGGTTACTCCGAGACCACCAAGTTTCCATAGTGCC
>CAWDOA010000011.1:0-176559 GCA_963803875.1 uncultured Acidimicrobiales bacterium
AGTGTCGGTCGGGAGCTCGGAGATCGGGCTCTCAAATCCCACTCCCGCAGCATCGGTTACTCCGAGACCACCAAGTTTCCATAGCGCCTCCTCATCGGTGGTACCGAACTGCACGGCCAACGTGGCCACGTGCAGCGCAGCCAACTCTGCGGGGGTGAACGTTGCACCTTGGAGGTAGTACTTCTCGGGCGGGATTCGATACCCCTCCGTGTCGGAATAGGCGATCGATTGAACCTCGAGAGGAATCCCCACCTCTCGGATCAGTTCCTTGTCTCGTTCGAACGCTCGTCGGAACGAGGCGTCGTTGTCCGGATATCCCTCGACCTTTTCTCGCAGCTCAGATCGGGTGAGAGCTCGGCGGGCATCGAGGAGGATGGCGGTGAGATTGAGAACCCTTTCGGTCCGGTCGATCTTGGTCGCCATCGACACGATCCTAGGCGGCATTCATCGCCTTCCGGAGCGTGGGATGGCCGATCGGTCCCGTGGCGGTCGAGTGCGGGTGCGGCGACCGTCTCCACGAGCGCATGAAGAACGGTTTCGCTCAAGCGACGCGGAGAAGGGCGTGAAGCGAGCGCCAGCGAGTGAGAACACGCACTTCGTAGCGAGCGCGAGTCCCAGCGCATGGCCTCGGCGGCAATGGGGATTTGAGGCCGCAGGCTCAAGCCTGCGTGGCACCTGAACGCTCCCCACCGAAGGTGGAACTAAAGACTGTCGATCAGTTTCTGTACTCGGTCATCACTGTGTTTGAAGGGGTCTTTGCACAACACGGTTCGCTGGGCCTGATCGTTGAGCTTGAGGTGCACCCAGTCGACCGTGTAGTCCCGCTTGCGCTCCTTGGCCCTGCGGATGAAGTCTCCGTGCAGCTTGGCTCGCGTGGTTTGGGGAGGTAGGTCCATCGCCTCGTTCATCTGGTCGTCAGTGAGAGTTCGTTCGACGAGGCCCCGACTCTGAAGTTTGTAGAACAAGCCCGTCGAGGTGCGTACATCGTGGTACTGGAGGTCCATGAGCTGAACCCGCGGATCGTTGAGTGCCAGATCGTGACGCTTACGGTACGCCTCGATCAGGTTGTGTTTGATCACCCAGTCGAGCTCACGATCGAGCTTGAAAGGATCGGTCTCGAGATGGGTCATCACGTGTTCCCACATGTGAAGCGCTTTCATCTCGTCATCTGGCAGCCCTTTGGTTTCTGCATACCGCAGCGCTCGATTGAGATACTCGCTTTGGATTTCGAACGCAGTCGCTTCTCGCCCGTTGCGCAAACGGACGCGCCGCTTGAAGCTGAGGTCATGGCTGACCTCTCGGATCGCTCGGATCGGGTTTTCGAGCGTGAGGTCGCGTAGGACACAGCTCGGATCCTCGACCATCCTCAGGAGGACTGCCATGGCTCCGACCTTGAGGTAGGTGGTGTATTCGCTCATGTTGGAGTCGCCCACGATCACGTGCAATCGGCGATAGTTCTCCGCATCGGCGTGAGGTTCATCTCGCGTGTTGATGATTGGACGGCTGCGAGTCGTAGCCGAGCTGACGCCCTCCCATATGTGCTCGGCCCGCTGTGACACCGAATAACTCGCACCACGGGCGGTCTGAAGGACCTTGCCGGCGCCGGCGTAGATCTGGCGGCTCACGAGAAACGGGATGAGAATCTCGTCGTAGTGGCTCACGTCATCGCTGCGACGGGTCAGAAAGTTCTCGTGGCATCCGTAGCTGTTCCCGGCCGAGTCAGTGTTGTTCTTGAACAGATGAACGGTGCCTCGAATCCCTTCGTCCCTCAGCCGCTCCTCGGCGGATTCGAGTAGCTGTTCCAGGATCCGCTCACCGGCTTTGTCATGTACGACGACTTCGCCGATCGTGTCACATTCCGCGGTTGCGTACTCGGGGTGTGACCCCACATCGAGGTAGAGCCGGGCGCCGTTGGCGAGGAACACATTCGATGATCTTCCCCAGCTGACCACCTTGCGGAAGAGGTAACGGGCTACCTCGTCAGGACTGAGTCGACGTTGACCCCGAAGTGTGCATGTGACCCCGTACTCGGTTTCGATCCCATAGATCCGACGGCTGAACCCCACGGCCTCAAACTAACCGACCTGCTTCCCAAGTCCAGCACCGCGGCTGTTCTATTGCACGTCTTCTACCGGTTCGACGGCCACTAGGACCCGCTGATCATCTGGTTGTCCCAGGCCCGCACCGTGTTCTAGGCGAGTAGATCGGAGATTTCGTCGTTCGAGAGTCGCCGAAAAGAACGCCCTTCACCGAGCCGATCGAGCACCCCGACCTCGAGATGGTCGGCGGTCAGCGGGGTTTCACCCGACAACGCTTGAACCGCATGCTTGAGAGCAGTCGAGAACGACATTTCCGAGGTGTCGGCGTCGCCAAGGCTTTCTCGAACCCGGTCGGCGTCCCCACCCAAGGCGGCAAAGCCGTCCTCGTCGGTGACCGAGCCGTCATAGCGAATGTGGAACATCCTGTCGTCGGCGGTTGTGGCGCCGACCGAGGCAACCAGAATCTCAACCTCCATTGGCTTCACGTCGTGGGTGAAGATCTGGCTCATCATCTGGGCGTACTGATTCGCAAGGGTCTGAGCGTCGACATCGTCGCGGCTATAGGAGTAACCACGAAGGTCGGCGGCTCTTATGCCGGCGATCCGGAGCTGGTCGTACTCGTTGTATTTGCCGACACCAGCGAACGCGATGCGGTCGTAGATCTCGGAGATCTTCCGGAGGTTTCGACTGGGGTTCTCTGCGCACAGGATGATTCCATCGGCGCACTCGATGGTCACAAGGCTGCGGCCGCGTGCGATCCCCTTTTGGGCGAAGTCGGCACGATCCCGCATCATCTGCTCGGGTGGCACATAGAACGGCATGTTCATTGCGACGCCTCGCCATCGGTGATCGTCTGGATGTACTGCGCGAACCGTTCGGCAATCTCGTCTTCGGTGGCCTCTTCGTAACCTTCGGCCGTGATTGCCGCCACGATGGGATAGATGTTGCGAAGCGGATCGGGTCCACCGGTCGCCGAATCGTCGTCAGCAGCCGTGTAGAGCGCCTTGACCACCAGATCGATCGCCTCTTCCCTTGACTGATCCGGGCGATGACCCAGCTTGATGACAGTCCGAGCGTGCAGTGAGCCCGAACCGGACGCAACGTAGCTCATCTCCTCGTAGCGGCCTCCGGTGACATCGAAGGCCCACACACGGCCACGTTCGCGTCGACGATCGAACCCGGCGAAGATGGGCACAACCACCATCCCCTGCATGGCAGCGGGAAGGTTTCCCCTCACCATCATCGAGAGCTGATTGGCTTTGCCTTCCAGCGACAACTGGTTGCCCTCGATTTTTTCATAGTGTTCCACTTGCAGCTGGAACATCTTGATCATCTCGACGGCAGGACCGGCTGCTCCGGCGATTGCAACGCCACTCCATCGGTCGGCGGGAAAACCTTCTTCATGTTCCGATGGCTGATCAGGTTTCCACTTGTCGCCCGACGATCGCCGGCTATCACCACACCGTCGGCGTAGGTGCATGCCACCACTGTGGTCCCGTGAGTCATCTCGACGTCTGAAGTGATCGAGGAGAAGTCCGGGGCAAGTCCGTAACTCCGGACCAGAGCAGCGAAACTGGGACCGGGATCCTCGTGAAGCGGGAAGTTGGGAAGAGTCACTGTCCACCCTTCTGGATGTAACTCTTCACAAAATCCTCGGCATTGGTTTCGAGAACTTCATCGATCTCGTCCAACAGGTCGTCCAGCTCGGCCTTCAGTTCCTCGCCTTTGGCACTCCTCTGTGCCTGCCCAGCCTCGCCCGATCCGCTGTCGTCCCGGGGCGGTGCATTTTTCTTGATTTGCTCACGCTCAGCCATGTCTTACCTTGCCTCGATTGTTTCTGCGCTTCGGCGACCCTAGCTACCCAAGTTCTCGAGCAGCTCAGTGACTGTGTCACTTTCATCCAGCAGAGTACCCACATGAGAGGCCGTCCCCCGAGTCGGCTCCATCATCGGTACCCGCCGCAACGGATCATCACCCACGTCGAACACGATCGAATCCCAGTTTGCGGCCACAACCTGATCAGCGAACTTCTGGAGACAACGGCCCCGAAAGTATGCCCGGGTGTCTTCGGGTGGATGGGTCATGGCGTGTTCGGCATCGGACTCGGACACCATCCGGACCAAACCGGCCTTGGCCGCCAAACACTTCGTAGGTCGCATGTCGTGGTACTGAAGATCCAAGGCGCGCAGCCGTGGATCATCCCATTCGCAACTGTGCCGATCTCGGAAACCGTCGAGAATCCGTCGCTTGGCGACCCAATCGACCATCGATGCCACCGACCCGGGATCGGATTCGAGACCGGCGAGAACTTCACCCCATGTGCTGAGGATCTGCTTGCCGACCTCTTCCCCACCGACATTGTCGAAGCCACGGCGTGCGGTGTACTTTTCGGCCTGCTCGAGCAGGTCGTACTGGATCTCCAACGCCGTCATCGTGGTGCCACCGTGAAGGTGCAACGGTTTGCGCAGGGTGAGATCGTGACTCACCTGGTGCATGGCGGTGACGGGATCGTCAAACTCTCGATCGAGGTTCAGCGCACCGTCCTCGATCATCGCGAACACCAGCTGACTGGTACCGACCTTCAGGAACGTTGCTGTTTGGGACATGTTGGCATCGCCCACGATCACGTGGAGGCGGCGATATCGCTGACTGTCTGCGTGGGGCTCGTCACGGGTATTGACGATTGGGCGCTTCAGGGTTGTTTCGAGACCCACTTCCTCCTCGAAGTGTTCGGCTCGCTGGGTGATCTGGTAGGGAACGTCGCGGATCGAAACGCCGGGGAGCTCGGAGCCGACCTTGCCCGAACCGGTGAAGATCTGTCTGCTGACGAAATGCCATGTGGCACCGGTGACGACCTGACCGAAGGGAAGATTCCGGTCGAGCAAGTAGTTCTCGTGGGTTCCGTACGCATTGCCCTTGCGGTCAGTGTTGTCCTTGTACAGGACCATTTCTTGTTCCGGTGGAAGCAGCTCGTTGGCCGCCGCCATCGACCGGATACCGATGAGTTCTGCCGCCCGATCCCACCGAACGATGCTGAGCGCATCGGCACACTCGGGCGTTGAAATCTCTGGGTGGGCGTGGTCGACGTAGTAGCGGGCACCGTTGGTGAGAACTGCGTTGACGAGATGGGTCTCGACCTCGGGCGGCAAGGCAAACTCGGGGGGAAGGAAGTCTCGGGCGTCGGCTCCCGGTGTCTCGTCAACAAAGTCCCACGCGATTGCAGGTGAGCGCTCGTTGACGGCTCCGGACCCGCCGGCACCGAGGTAGGCATTGATCAACAGGCTCGACGCTGAAACCGGGTTCCAGTCGGAGGACCCACGGATCATGATCCCGTATTCGGTCTCTATTCCCACAATCTTCGGAACTGCCACCACCGCAGGCTACAGCAGGGTCCCCACGCCCTCCCCTATCCCAACGGCGGGTGTTTGACCTACGCGGTTGGGTGGGCCGGGGCGAGACTCAGGGGAGGTGGTGTTGTGGCACCACCTCCCCTGCTTGGGGTTGACGTCGTTGGGGGGTTAGAGGGTTTCTGTCTTGTTCTTGTACTCCTGTGATTCGGCGAAGTAGACGACCATTTCCTGCCGCGTGACCATGCCGGTGCTGAGCTGGTTGAGCCAATAGGCCTTACCTGCAGCGTCGCTCTTGCGTCCGTGGATCTGTTGGTAGACGAACTCGATCCATTCGGCATCGGTGTCGGTGCGGAGATGTTCACCGTAGACGTTCAGGAACTCTTTGCTCTGAGCGAAGTTGGTGATGATGTCATCGAGGCTGGTCCCGTCATCTCGCAGGCGGCTCCAGTAGTCGAATCCGGTAGCGTCGGGTCGGCGTCCGAGCATGGCGGAGTAAATACGGACGACTTCGCCGTCTGGTCCTCCCAAGCCTATGTAGGGGTTGGGTAGCTCTTCGACGTTGACGAGGACTGAGGATTCGACTGTTCCTCCGTTTCCGTCGGTGAGAACGAATCCGAGGGTCATTTCACCGACGACGTCGAAGTCCGGGGTGAAGCTGATCACTGCCCCATCGACCTCGACGTCGCCGTTGTCGGCGATGACGGACCGGGGATCGACCATCAATCGGTCGCCGTCGATGTCTGTGCCACATGCCGAGGCATCGATCTCGACGGTGTAGGCGGCCATGATCGCAGCCGGTTCACAGTCGGTGGCTGTGGGGTTGTCGTTGACCGGTGCAATTTCGACTTCGACTCGTGCGTAGGTGTATGCGTTGTCGCTGTCGATGGCCACGATGTTGAACGAGTCTGTTCCGTTCTCGTCGGGATAGGCGGTGTAGATCAGTTTGCCGTCGGCGTATTCGACTGTTCCCTTTGCCGGGTTCCGGGAGATCTGAATGCCGATGGCACGCTCGGCAAAGTCGTCTTCGACGTCGGATGCGTTGACCGGCGAGGACCCCTTGGAGTCTTCAGTGAGTTCGATCGTGGGAGCAGACACGGCCGGGACGTCGTTGACCGAGTTCACTGTGATCTCAAACGTCGCCTGCACACCGTCGTCGCTTTGACCGTCGTTGACTTCCAGCACGAAGCTGGCGTCACCGTGCCAGTCAGGTGGCGGTGAGTAAGTGACAGCCATACCGTCGACCGAAACATGACCATTTTGGGTTTGGGAGATGACTGAAACGATGAGGTCGTCGCCATCGACATCGTCGACCTCTACCTGGAAGGAAAGATCTTCATCCTCGTCGGTGTCGTACTCGCCACCGACGATGGTTGGGTCGTCGTTGACCGGTGTGATCGAGATCGAAACTTCCGCTTCAGCGGTAGCTTGGTCACTGTCGGTGACGATGACGGTGAAGCTATCTGCTCCGTTCTCGTTCTCGTCCGGCACGTAGAAGAACTCGTTTCCGGCCAGCTCGACTGAACCCTTGGTCGGTTCGGTACCGATCACGACCGAAAGGTCTGTTCCGTCTTCGATGTCGTTGACAACCAGTTCGCCGGCGACGTCGTTGTCCTCTTCGACAACGATCTCTTGGTCTTCGGTCGTGGGTTCGTCGTTCACCGAGTTCACGATGATCTCGAAGGTGGCTGCGGCCTCACCGATATCGTCCTCGACGATCCGCGGAACGATGAACAGATCACCGAACGGGTCTGGAATGATCGCAACTTCACTCGGCTCCCGGTCGACCACGATCAGCTCGAAGGAGTCTTCACCATTCCAGTTATCGGCTGGTGTAAAGGTGACGGTGGTTCCATCGACCGTGACCACACCGTTGTCGGGGTCAGCGGTGACTGAAACGATGAGGTCGTCGCCATCGACATCGTCGACCTCTACCTGGAATGTAAGGTCTTCGTCCTCGTCGGTGTCGTACTCGCCACCGACGATGGTTGGGTCGTCGTTGACCGGTGTGATCGAGATCGAAACTTCCGCTTCAGCGGTAGCTTGGTCACTGTCGGTGACGATGACGGTGAAGCTATCTGCTCCGTTCTCGTTCTCGTCCGGCACGTAGAAGAACTCGTTTCCGGCCAGCTCGACTGAACCCTTGGTCGGTTCGGTACCCAGCTCGACCGAAAGCTCTGTTCCGTCTTCGATGTCGTCGAACACGAGCTCACCTTCGAGATCACCGTCTTCTTCGACAACAATCTCTTGGTCTTCGATCGTTGGTTCATCATTCACCGATTCCACGGTCACCATGAACGTGGCAGTAGCTGAACCACCATCACCGTCGACAACGGTCAGGTTGAAGGACTCCTCACCGAACCAGTTCTCTGTTGGGGTGTAGGTCACAGTGGTTCCATCGACCTCGACATTGGCCACCTCTTCTGGGGGCGGAAATGGTCAGGCCTTCACTGTCAACATCGTCGACCTCTACCTGGAAGGTGAGGGTGCCGTCCTCGAGCACGGTCAGGTCGGTGTCACCAACAATCGTTGGATCATCGTTGACTGCTGCGATCTCGACCCGCACGATGGCGAGTGAGAGGAGGGACCCGTCTGTGGAGTAGTAGACGAACCTGTCCACACCAGAAACATCCTGGTCAGGTGTGTAGACCAGTTCGTTGTCTTCGTTGACCTCGACCGATCCTAGTTCGGGGTCATTGACCCGGAAGATCGAGAGTTCATCGCCGTCGGCGTCGGTGTCGTTGGCCAAGACATCGATCGTGATCGGGGTGTCCTCATCGGTTTCGACGTCGTCGTTGGCAGAGTCGGGCCTGTCTCCGACTGGGAGTACTTCGACTTCGACGTATCCGGTGACCAACTCGCAGCCCCGTGGGCCGCGCGGGTCGACATCTCGGCCGAAGAAGCCGAATTGGTCGAACTCGGGGTCGGACTGGGTGTCGGGATCGTTGGGGTCGCACGTGCGTAGACCGTCGGAGGAATCCTCGTCTTCCTCAAGGCTATGAGTGGCCTGGATCGTGTACTCGAAATTGAGTGCACCGGTGAAGTTCGGGTCGGGTTCTACCCTCACCTCTGAACCGGCGACGGCGACGAAACCGCCCTCGGGTTGGGTTACCTCGATCAGGCTGAAACCAGTGTCGTCGACGTCGATATCATTTTCGAGCACATCGATGTAGGCCACGCCGTCCTCGGCAACCTCGCCCTCGTCATCGACGGTTCGCAGTTCATCCTCGGTGTTGACAACCTGAACCTGAACCGTCGCTGGTTCGGACACCAGTTCGCCGTCGGTGGCGGTGTAGCTGAAACTGAATTCGCCGAAGTAGTCCTCGGCCGGGCTGAACAAGACACCACCATCCACAACGGTGAGCGTTCCAATCTCGGCATCGAGTTCGAGGCTGTCGGCAACGACCGCAAGGTTGGTGTCGGGGTCGGCATCGGTGTCGTTGTCGAGTATCTCGAGGACCGTTGGGGTGTCCTCGATGACGCCAGGACCGTCCGGATCCATCTCTTCGTAGTATTCCTCGTCGAACTGAAGAGGTTGCCGCCGAGAGTCGTCGTCGTAGTACCGATCTTCGGGGTATGAGTTGAAGTAGTCGTCCTCGGCTACCGGACGGTCAGCGACCGGCGCGATCGTGACGGTCACCGTGAGTTCTTGATCTCCGGTGACCTCGCCTTCAGGTGTACTGTCGGTGACCCAAACACTGAATTCGTCGGTTCCGAACGCGTCAGGGGTCGGGGTGTAGATCAACGTACCGGCCACGCCAAGTTCGACCGAACCGAGGGCCGGATCATCCCAATCGGCGAGACTCAACGTCTCCCCGTCAACGTCGGTCTGGCCCTCAGTCAAGATGACGATTGTCGCCGGGTCGGCGTCTTCGTCGATAGAGACCTCAGCTGGAGCATCCACGGCGGGAGCGTCGTCATCGCCGTTGGTGACCGTCACCGTGACAGTGGCAGTACTGCCACCGGTTTCGCTGCCATCCACACCGGAAAGGGTGTAGGTGAAGGTGTCATCACCGAGGACATCGCCCACTGCGGTGTAGGTGATCCCACCATCATCGTTGATCGCCGCTGTTCCCCGTGCCGGCTCGGTCACCGATACAACAGCGTTGGACGTCTTGTCGTCGGTGTCGGTGTCGTTGACAAGCACATCTATTTCCACCGTTCCTTCTTCGGCCACGGTCGCCTCGTCGTCCTTGGCCACTGGTGCATCGTCAACCGGGGTGATCTCAACATTGAGAACTCCTGTGCTCGGTTCGCCTGCGTCGCCGGAGACTCCAAAAGTGATGGTCTGGGCGTCCAGGTTCTCGCTGCCGTCATGGGTGTAAGAGATACCTCCAGCTTCAGTGATCGCCGCCTCGCCCACCAAAGGCTCGCCGGTGATGCTCACCGTTCGGGGGCCACCATCAGGATCGGAGGCGATCAACTGATCCAAGGTCCATTCCACCGAAGCACCCTCGGAAACCGTGGCGGACAGGGACTCCACCGCGATCGGTGGATCATCCACCGGCACGATCTGGATAGTTACGACTGCACTCGCGTTGGCGGTCGAGTCATCACCGTCACTGACCGTGTAGCCGAAGGTGGCCTCGGTAGCTGAGTCGTCACTGGCGGTATAGGTAACAACCCCCTGGTCCAGAGAAACCTCGCCAGCGTCGGCGGTGGTCACGTCAACAACAGTCAGTTGCTTGACCATCTACGTCTGAGTCGTTGGCCAGCAAATCGTCCGTGATCACAACCTGTGCACCCTCGCTGAGAGTTCCCGACGAGCGGAAGATCGTCATCCTCAGCGACCGGGGCATCGGCCACCGCCTCGATGGTCACCGTGACGGTGTAGATCGACTCGACACCTTCATTGGCCACGGTGTACTCGAAGGAGTCCTCGCCGTTCTCGTCGAGAGCCGGCGTGTACGTCAGCAGGATGGTGGAACCCGGAGCCAGTTCTTGACCTCTCCGACCTCACCTTTGTCCCCCTGGGTGAATCCGAATGATTGCCGACCCGGCCGGATCGTTGGCCAGAACATCGATCGTGTGAAGCCCACTGTCCTCACCGACCGTCAGCTGGTCATTACCGACGACGATTCCGGCGCCGACCGGACTAGTGGTGGCGCCGAGGCACACCACGCAGACGAACGCCACAAACAAACGGAGAGAATTCATGCAGACCTGATCGGCCCTCTCACACCGCCCTTTAGCGATTCCGCGCTCAATCCGCCAATAGAGGCGGGAGACCTACACCGCCAGGTGTTGAGCCTGCTGACCAGGACCAATGAGCCGAAAGGCTCAAGTCCAGCGCCTCGACGCAACGCTCTCGGTCCCGGGAACAATCATTCCAGCCTGATGGCTGCAGGGAACGATGTGGGATGCGCAGCGAGTGCGCCACGACTCACAGCAAGCCCACGCCCAACAGAACCCGCCGCCACCGGCTAACGCCTCCGTGGCGGGGAACGGGCCCCCTGCAGGGGAAGCTATAGATACTGGCCGGTGGCGACCTGTTCGATGGACTTGCCGCCGGTGTTGTCCGAACCTGCCGGGCCGATGAGCGTGCGAACGTACACGATGCGCTCGCCCTTCTTCCCAGAAATCTTGGCCCAGTCGTCGGGGTTGGTGGTGTTCGGCAGGTCTTCCTGCTCCTTGAACTCCTGGGTGACCGACGCGAGCAGATCCTCGGTTTTGATGCCCTTTTCGCCTTCGGCCAGGAACCGTTTGATGGCCAGCTTCTTGGACCTTCGCACGATGTTCTCGATCATCGCTCCACTGCTGAAATCCCTGAAGTAGAGGATCTCTTTGTCGCCGTTCTGATAGGTGACCTCGAGGAAGCGAGTGCCGTCGTCGGTTCGATACATGAAGTCGACGGCCTGATTGACCATCTTGGCGATCGCATCATCCCGGTGAGGAGCCCCGTCGGTCTCCGACGCATGGATCGGAAGCTCGGGGGTCAGGTAACGGTTGAAGATCGCCCGAGCTGCCTCGGGTCCTGGCCGTTCGATCTTGATCTTCACATCGAGCCGACCGGGTCGGAGAATGGCGGGATCGATCAGATCTTCACGGTTGGAGGCACCGATCACAATGGTGTTCTTCAAGGTTTCGACGCCATCGATTTCGGCCAGGAGCTGGGGAACGATGGTGCTTTCGATGTCGGAGCTGATGCCACTGCCCCGGGTCCTGAACAACGATTCCATTTCGTCGAAGAAGATGATGACCGGGATCCCTTCTTCGCTCTTCTCCCGAGCTCGTTGGAAGATCAACCGGATCTGACGTTCGGTTTCACCGACGTACTTGTTCAGAAGTTCAGGGCCCTTGATGTTGAGGAAGAAGCTTCGATGTTCGGTGTCGCCGCTCTTCTCGGCGACCTTGCGGGCCAGCGATGCAGCCACCGCCTTCGCTATCAACGTCTTGCCACAACCGGGAGGGCCGTAGAGCAGGATGCCCTTGGGCGCCGGGAGCTCGTGCTCGGTGAAGAGATCGCTGTGGAGGAATGGCAGCTCGACCGCATCGGTGATCTCTTCGATTTGGGAGTCAAGCCCACCGATATCGCTGTAGGCCACATCGGGAACCTCTTCCAGAACCAGGTCTTCGACCTCTGATTTGGGCAACCTCTCGATCAGCAACGACGATCGGCCGTCGAGAAGCAGCGAGTCACCGGCCCGGATGTGTTCGTCGTAGAGGTGTTCAGCCAATTGGGCAACCCGCTCTTCGTCGGCTCGCCCGACAATGATCGCCCGCTTCTTGTCGGCCAGCAGTTCCTTCACGGTGACCACTTCGCCGGCGGTGTCAGGCTCTCGCACCTGCACCACATTGAGGCTTTCGTTGAGGACGACCTCGGCACCCCGTTGAAGTTCCGACTCGTCGATGGCCGGGTGCACCTCGACCTTCATCTTGCGACCACTGGTGAAGATGTCGACGGTTTCGTCGTCGTTGACCCCGATCAGGGTTCCGTAGGCCGAAGGCGGTTGGGTCAGCTTGTCAACCTCGTCCCGCAGCGCACTTATTTGTTCACGCGACTCTCGGAGGGTGTAGGTGAGTTTCTCGTTCTGGTTGACCGCCTGGGACAACTGTCCCTTGGTGTCGAGCAGCCGCTCTTCCAAGGTACGGACTCGCTTCGGAGCGTCCTGAAGTCGACGGCGCAGTGCGACGTTCTCCTCTTCCATTCCTTTGACCTGCTCTTGAAGCTCGGCCAGGCTCGCTTCGTAGCTGGCCAATCGCTTCTCGTATTCTGAAGTACTGATGGCCTGATCTCCTTGAAACCTTCGCCCAATTTGTCGGGCGCTCACCCCACGAGACTACTCCGTTTGCGCACCATGGGAGAACCGGGTTGTGTCCCATGAGCCCTATCGGCCGATCCGGTCCGAAACTGATCAGGTAAGAGCGTCGATCAGGAAGGCCAGCACTTCGGCTTCATCACGCCAGGCGTCATATCTCCCGGTGGAACCGAAGTGTCCGGCCCCCATTTCGGTTTTGAGGAGGATCGGTTTGTCTCCGGTGTTTCTCTCTCGCAATCCCATCACCCACTTGGCCGGTTCCCAGAACCGAACCCTGGGGTCGCTGAGACCAGCGGTCACGAACATCGCCGGATAGTCGGCTTGGGCAAGATTCTCGTATGGGCTGTACGACATCATCGCTCGGTAGATCGACTCCGATTCGAGCGGATTGCCCCACTCATCCCATTCGATCTGGGTGAGTTGTTGGGTGGTATCGATCATCGTGTTCACGACATCGACGAAGGGCACTTCGGCCACGACAGCACCAAACAGGGATGGGTCTCGATTGAGTGTCGCACCGACCAGGAGGCCGCCGGCCGAACCGCCCCGAATGCCGAGCTGTTCAGGTGTGGTGAGCCCCCGAGCGATGAGCTCACGAGCGCAGGTTTCGAAGTCGGTGAAACTACAGACCTTGTTCTCGTACTTCGCGGCTTCGTACCACGAACGACCGAGCTCGCCGCCGCCTCGTACGTGGGCGATCGCAAACGTGAAGCCACGATCGAGCAGCGAGAGCCGAGCGATCGAGAAGCTGGGATCCATCGCAGCTTCGTAGGCGCCGTAGCCGTAGAGCACGGCGGGATGTGGGCCCTCCCCTCGATCTCGCCGCCACACCAAGATGATTGGCACTGCGGTGCCGTCCTCGGCGGTGGCCCAGATGCGATCGGTCTCGTAGGTCGCAGAATCGAAATCGCCGAGCACGGGCGTTTGTTTGAGCACGGTGCGATCCCTGGTGATCAGGTCATAGGAACAGACCATCGGCGGTGTCACCATGCTGGCGTACACGTAACGGAACGTCGTTACGTCGGGTTCAGGGTTGGCCCCCGGGTACACGGTGCTGACCGTCTCGGGTTGGTCCATGACGTACTCCTCGCCGTCATCGAGATCGCGGATGCGGAGCTGGAGTAGCCCGTGGCTGCGCTCCACCAGCACCATGTGCTGTTTGAAGATGTCGAACCCGGACAAGGTGACATCGTCGCGGTGGGGAACCTCCTCAACCCATGCCGTCTCCGGGGGGTTGCCGGCTGCCACAACCTCAGCGGGCGCCGAGAGCAGCCGGAAGTTCTTCGCATCCCGGTTGGTGTGCATGAAGAACCGGCTTTCGCCCGTGGGCGAGGTTCGGTGCCCGATGTGGTACTCGATTCCGAACGAACGGGGCGCAACCACAAACGGCGCCGACGCTGAGATCGTCGGCGGGAATCAGCAGTATCTCGTCGGTGACTGCTGATCCGAGCCCTATGTGCACGAAGCTGTCATCTCGTTCTTTGCTGAGCCCGACAAAGAACTGATGGTCCGGCTCTTCGAGAATCAGCGTGTCGCTCACGGGGTTGGTTCCAAGCACGTGCCGCCAGATCTGGAACGGCCGGTGGGTGTTGTCGGGCCTCACGTACAGGAACGATGTTCCATGATTGTCCCACGCCGAACCCGACATCACCCCGTCGATGTTCAGCGGCTTTGAGATCCCCGAGTCGATGTCGAGGAGGTGGAGTTTGTAGGTTTCGTCGCCGTCGGTATCAACTCCGTACAGGCACTGGGTGTGATCCTTGGAGATGTCGAACACACCCATATCGAAGTAGTCGTGACCCTCCGCCAGGGCGTTCTCGTCGATCACAACGACTTCAGGACCGGGGTCACCGCCTCGAACCGGCGCCAGCCGGCGACAGTGCACTCCGTATTGTTTTCCTTCCTCGGTTCGCCCGTAGTACTCCCACCGGTCCTTCTTGATCGGAACGCTGAGGTCGGTTTCCTGAACCCTCGCCTTGATCTCGTCGAAGATGCTCTGGTTCAGCTCCTTCAGAGAAGCGCTGAAGGAGCTGACGCGTTCGTTCTCGGCTTCGAGAAAGGCAAGCACGTCCGGGGCCTCCGGATCCTCCAACCAGGCGTGGGGATCTTCAACTCTGTCGTTCCAGAGTTCACGGACACGAGGTTCACGTTCGGTGCTCACTGCCGCTCAGTCTGCCCTTCGCCGCACCGATTCCTGTGCTCACAACCAACGAACCAGAATCACTGTTTCGACGCCGTGCGCCGCACCGTGGGAGCGATCCTCAACCGTGAAGCTCTACCACCACCGGTGTTGGCCCTTGGCCACAATCCCAGCAGCCCAACCAACTCCGAGGTCGAATCACTACGGTGGAACCCGATGGCGAAGACATATCCGCAAACTGAGTTCTCCCCTCCGTCGGGCTCCACCCGCCTCGTATTGGTCCGTCACGGGCAATCGGTTCCGCTTGTGGAAAATGAGCCGTTTGCGGTAGTCGATGGGCATGGCGATCCGGCCCTGTCGCCCAGAGGCATCATGCAGGCAGAGCGGGTGGCGGAGCGCCTGAGAGGCGAGGACATTGCAGCGATCTACGCCTCAAGCCTCACCCGCACCCAGCAGAGTGCGGCACCGCTGGCGGTGCGATACGAACTCGAGGTTCGGATCGAACACGATCTTCGAGAGGTCTTCCTCGGAATTGGAGAGGCTGGGCAGTTTCGAATCATGGTGCAGGAGGAGCATCCGGCTGTCATGGCGGTTCGGGCTTCCAAGGAGTGGGGAGAGATTCCGGGTGCGGAGACCAATTTGCAGCTGACCGAACGGGTCGTCGGCGCGCTCGACCGGATTCACTCCCAGCACCGCGACGAGGCGGTTGTGGTCTTTTGCCATGGTGGCGTGATCGGAGCAGCCGTAGGCCATGTGTTGAGCGTGAACCCGTTCCGGATGTCGGGTGCGAGGAACGGATCGATCACCGAAATCGTTCGAACCCCTTCCGATTGGATTCTTCGAAGCTTCAACGACGCCAGTCACATTGGGTCACTTTTCTCAGATCATGACCCCTGCAACCTCGGATAGCGCCATGCAGACCTTTGCCCATTCAACCACTCTGGGTGGGCGCGGCACCCTTATGAGTCAGACCCTCCCGGCTCTGGCATGGCGAATGCCCTAGTTTTGGGGTCGAGACACGGAGAGAACGTGGCGGAGAGATTCTGGACGAGGCGAATTGAGGCGGCGGCTGCGACACTGCTGGGCGCGTCCGCATTGCTTGCCCTCCTGAATCTGATTTTCGGCGAGCGAACCACGGCGGAACGACGAGCACTGGCCGTCATCGGAATCGTCTTGGTCGGATCCGGAGCCGCCACCTTGATGACCCACATCATCAGCAGGAATCGGACGTTCCGCCTGTTGCCCCCGATCCTGGTCGCGATCGCCACGATCGCTGCGGTTCTTTTTGGTGGGGTCGTCGACACTGCAGCCGGGGTCGTCGGTCTGACGCTGATCGCCAGCTTCATTCTGGTGTATGTGGGGTTTGTTTCTCCACCGGGGGTCGCTCTCGCCGCAGCACCTTTGGTCCTGGTGCTGTTGCTTCTCGCCCGGGAGGCTGACCGGGAGAACATCACCTTGGCGCTGCCGATCGTGGCGGTGCCGGCACTTGCGCTGCTGGCCGAACTCGTCTCGTATCTCACCACCCGAACAACCGAAGTCGGGGCTCGGAACGATCGGCGGCTGGCAGAACTCGACCGGCTCAGCGGTGTGCTGAAACAGTTTCGCCGACCATCCACACTTCCCGAAGCGGGCACACAGATCGCCCACGCAGCGCTGGACTCCTTCGGGGCCCAGCGAGCAACAGTCGTTCTGCGTGATGCCGCGGGTGACATTCTCACCGTCACGCAGGGTGCAACTGTGAACGCAGTCCCCGAAGCAACCACGGCCAAGCTCATCGCCGACGCAGTGAGCGGCTCGGATCCACTGATGGTCTCCACCGATCGTCACGGCCAGATCCTCTTGATTCCCCTCCCGACCGACGACGGCACTCCCGCTGGTGCCGTCTTGATGCATCCGGTGAAGTCGGTCGACCAGGAGTTCGTGATCGACATGGCGTACATCTTCCAGAACAGTGTCTCCATCGCCATCGGCCATCTGTACGTCATCGATCAGTTGAACCGAAGGACGCTGATCGATCCGCTCACCGACCTCGGCAATCGTCGCCACGCCGACCGCCTGCTTCGTTCGCTCGCCCCCGGCGATGCGGTGGTGCTGCTCGATCTGGACGGCTTCAAGTCCGTGAATGACACCTTGGGTCATGCTGCCGGAGACGAAGAGTTGCGGTTGCTCAGCAAGCACCTGAAGACGACACTTCGTGACAGTGACACAAGCGCACGACTCGGTGGAGACGAGTTCTTGATCGTGGCCCGTCAGGCCTTCGCCGACCCTCTCACGGTGGCCGAACGTATCGTCGTGGGCTGGGCAGAGACCGCCGATCACACCACGCTCAGCGCCGGCGTAGCGCTCCATCATGATGGCGCCACCAGCGCCGAAACCTTGGATCTCGCCGACCGAGCGCTGATCGAAGCAAAGGGGATGGGAAAGAACCGTGCCCTCCTCGCAAACCCGTTGGTCGAAATCGAGCCCGACCGAAACTGACCTCCGGCAGCCGTCTTTCAGAAGTGATCGGCGACGGCGGAGGCGATCCGCTGAATGCTCACCTCGACGAGTTGCTGAAGCCTGCCCTCGGTCCGCCGCTGGGCGAGCAACAAGACGGCCAAGCCCGGCACGATCATCGCCGCCCTGTACCGGTCCCACGTCTCATCGAAACTTCGGTTCATTCGAACCGCGTAGCGCTCCACCAGATCGATTTCGCAGGACCGCCGAACACGCGGGGTCATGCTGGTTGCTGCCAGCCACGCAAGGTCGGCCTCCCCCGCCTGGATCGCAACTTGTTGCCAGTCGAAAAGCTTGACCTCAGGTCCGACGACCAGGTTGTCCGCTCGTGGATCACCGTGACACACAACCGGATCTTCGAGGAGCCCGAATCGGTCGATTCGTTGCTGTCGTTGCGCCAGCAGCTTGTGGAACACCTCGGCCTCAGGGAGCAACTGGGCGCCTTTGGATAACGCTGCCGGATCAAAACCCAGCGGGGTGATCGAGCGCACCCCCAGCTCGCGGGCCAGCGGTACGGAGAGATCAGCGTGACAGTGGATCAGCGCATCGACAATCGCCATCGCTTGCATCGGCCCCAGCCCATCGATCTGATCCACCGACTCACAGCCAGACAGGTCCTCGAGCACGAACGCCGGACCGGTTTCGAGGTCGATCACGCCGTGGCAGAACGGCACGGGCAACCCGGGGTTCAACAAACGCCGGTAGACAAGCCGCTCCCGCTCGTAGGCCCCGCTGACTCTGGCGGCGTCGCCGTTGGGCCCCGATCGTGGGAGTTTCACCGCTACCGAGCGATCGGGTGACGACACTCTGTACACGTGGGAGAAGACACCCCGACCGGCACTGATGAGCTCGGTCTGGGCATCGGCAGGCATTGCCGCCACAGCGGCAGCAAGGTCTCTCGCCAGCTGTGCTTCATCACGTTCGGCCATCGTCCCCCTATGTGACGATTTGACTACTACTTGCGGCCATTGGCTTGACCGGCTTTCTGCGCCGAGCGTACTGTCGGCTCTGCAGAAGTTCACACCGTGGTAATTACATCAGCGTAGGGAGTATGTGGCCATGTCAGTCAAGGAGCACTACAGCGGCAAGAAGGCGGCCGAGATCGTCGGCATCAGCTACCGCCAGCTCGACTACTGGGCTCGCACCGACCTGATCAAACCTTCGGTGAGTGAAGCGGCCGGCTCAGGATCACGTCGGGCCTACAGCTACAAGGATCTTCTTGAACTCAAGATCATCAAGACGTTGCTCGACGCCGGCCTGAAGTTGGAGATGGTGCGAGAGGTCTTCGACTACTTGCGGGACCAACTCGGAACCGATGTGGCCTCAGCCAACCTCGTCATCAACGGAAACCGCTCGGTGCTGGTGCAGAGCGGCGACGACCTCATCGACATTCTCAAGGCAGGACAGGGCGTCCTCAATATTCTTCCCCTCTCGGGCGTCAAGGACGAGGTCGACAGCGCGATCGTGGAACTGCACCCGGTCGAGGTGGAGGAGTCTCCCAGGAACGACCCGCGACGGCCGTTCCGCCCGACCACCGCGATCAACAACTAGCGGCGATCAACAACTAGCGGCCAGCAACACCTAGGGTTCGAAGTCCTCCGGGTTCACTTCGTCCAGGAACTTGCGTAGTTCCTCGACCATGTTGTCCTCGTCGGCCACCTCTTCGTCTGCCTCATCGACGAAACCAACTTCCTCGATGAGTTCAGCCTCGGCAAAGATCGGGATCTTTGCTCGTGCGGCGAGTGCGATGGCATCGGAAGGGCGAGCGGAGAAGACCGACTCGGTCCCCTCAGAGGTGAGAACGAACAGATCGGCATAGAAGGTCCCGTCCACCAACTTGGTCACGACCACCTTGTCAAACGTGGCACCGAGGCCGGCAACCACGTCGAGAAAAAGATCGTGGGTCATGGGACGAGCAGTGACGGTCTCAGAGATGGCCAGGTCGATCGCATGCGCCTCGGGTCCGCCTATGAAGATGGGCACGGATCGCCGGCCACCCTCAACCTCTCGGAGAATCAGCACCGGAGTTGTCGCTGGCATTCGAACCTTGACTCCGACCAGCTCCATCTCCACTGCCATGAGAGTTACGCTAGCCGCCGGGCTCCAGATCGGCCACAAGATCCCGCGCGATGATTGATCGCAAACTGGCCGACAGTTCAACGAGATCCTGAAGGGTGTCGAAGGAGCGTCGGCGGGTCTCGGGGTTGTTGGCCTTCAAGGTTGGACCGATGCTCTGGGTGAGCAGCGCGACCTCACGTTCGGCTCCCAAGCGGAAGGTCTTCAGGTGGCGTGGTTCGAGCCCATAACGGCCGAACTGCACCGCCAAGCGGGCGACGGTGAGAGCGGTCGAGTCGAACAGCACGGTGCCGCCCACCAGTCGGGGGTTGATCATTCCGAATCGTTCCAATTCGGCGATCATGCCGGGCGTGGTACCACTCTGTTCGGCCAATTCTGCACCGGTCAGCGCCACCGACGAACCGGGCAATGAAGGGCGCGGCGGCGGAGCGAGCGCCTCGGCGGTGGTCTTGGTGACCGGGCGTGGGGCCTCTGATCGTGTGCCGAGCAGTCGTGGGGCCGGTTTCTTGGTCACGTCATCTGCACCGTTCTCTTGGTCGTCCGAGGGTTCTTCGGAGGGAGGTGAATCCACGGTTGTTGCGGCGACCTCGGCTGTGTCGTCCTCGGCAACGGCGTGTGTGTCCGCAGCCTCGGGCTGGTCCGGCGAGCTCGTGTCCACCACAAGGGTGGCCTCTTCACCGTCAGGAATCTGGTCGGTCTCTGAGGGGCTCTCCCCCTCGATCTCCGCCTCGGTTTGACCCTCGATGGGGGCGTCCGATTCCTCACCAACGCCCATGACGTCAGCGAGTGCATTTGAGCTCTCGTCTCGCACATGGTGAGGCCCCGCATCGGTGCTGACAACTGGTCCTGTCAGGTCGGCCAACGCATCGGAGAATGACCCGTCGAGTTCGGCTTCATCCGGATCGGTCTCGGTGGAGTCCTCATCGTCGTCGTCGATCTGGTCGCCCATACGCAGGTCCGAGCGACGGGGAGCAGAACCGATTTCCTGACCTTCGTCGAGCCGATCACGAATGACCCGTAGCGGTAGGTAGTTGTCTCGCTGCTGTTCCAGTATCCAGTACAGCCGGTCGTAGTCGGTGTCGGAGAACTTCCGGTAGCCCGACGGCGTTCGCTCGGGGTCGATGAGACCCTGGCTCTCGAGGAATCGAATCTTGGAGATTGTCACCTCGGGAAACTCGTCCTGCAGCAATGCCAGAACCTCACCGATCGACCAATGATCTCGAACTCGACTCATCTACCGGCCCCTAACTCCAGATACACCAACTTGAACTTGCCGATTTGCAGTTCGTCACCATCTGCGAGAGCGGCATGTTCGACCAGCGTCTTGTTCACGTAGGTCCCGTTCATGCTGCCGCTGTCGGCCACAGTGAACCTGCCTCCCATACGGTTGAGGGTGGCGTGATCGCGAGACACCGTGATGTCGTCGAGAAAGATGTCGCTGTCCTCCTGCCGGCCGATGCTGATTCGATCGGCATCGAGCGCGATCCGACTTCCTCTTTCGGGTCCTTCTCGCACAACCAACACTGCCCCGTGCACGCCAGCGTGATCGTGATCGACGTCGGTGATGGTGATCCGCTCGGTCTCGGAATCGACCGCCGGTCGCAACTGCTCACCACACGAAGCACAGAAGTTCGCACCCAGCGGATTGTCATATCCACAAATGGAACAGGAGGCGGCCATGAAGGACCTAGGCCTCGGTGAGTTCGGTGTATGTGGCAGCATCCATCAGCTCACCGAAGGCGGCGGCATCGGCGACTTCAACAGCAAACATCCAGCCCTCACCGTAAGGGTCAGAGTTCACCTTTTCGGGAGCGTCGAGTAACTCTGAGTTGACCTCCACAACCGTGCCGGTGAGGGGTGAGTACACATCGGACACCGACTTGGTCGACTCGATCTCACCAATGGAATCGCCCACCGAAACGCTGGAACCAACCTCGGGCAGATCGACGAAAACAACATCACCCAACGCATCTTGTGCGTAGTCAGTGATTCCGACCACCGCCCTGTTGTCATCGGATGTTCGGACCCACTCGTGGTCTTTTGAATAGCGAAGATCGCCAGGAACGTTCATGTCCAGCAAACTTAGCCGAGACTGGCCCTGGCTTGGGGAAGGTACTGGCCAAAGGCTGCATAGAAGCTGTACCCGAGGCCGGGAACGGTGGCCGTCCACGCCAAAACCTCAAGTACAGGTGCATACGAGAGCGTGGAGTTGGCGCCGAGGAACGCTGGCACCGCGAAGAAGAGGAGAAACGTCCCGGCCTTGCCTTCCCAAGTGACCGCGAAGGGTTCGACGCTGCGCATCGCCAGATACACAGCCCCCAATGCCACCAAAATCTCTCGGAGGAGGACTGCAACGGCAATCCACCAGGGAATGGATCCGTCGAGAAGGACACTGGGGACGGCCACGAGGAACAGGAGACGATCCACCGTCGGATCGAAGAGGGCCCCGAACTCGCTTCCCTGATCGAGCTTGCGAGCGAGGTACCCGTCGACCCAGTCTGTGCTTGCCAGCACGCCCAGCATCCAGGCTGCCGCAGCTCGGTTCTCTCGTGCGAAGAGGAGCCACAGAAAGACCGGTATGCAGAGCAGTCGGACGAGGGTGAAGAAGTTCGGCCAGGTGAGTAGCTGCTCTCGATTGAGAGGTGGAAATGAACCTCGGGAGGTGGCGGTTGGTTCGGGCATGAGCGCAGGTCAGGGTCTGAAGTAGAGCAGCACTGTGCCGTCACTGTCGGTGTTGACCAGATTGAAGCCGAGAGAGGTCATTTGGGCGGTGAACGCTTCGAGCTGAGGAATCGTCAGCGGTTGATCGAGCGTTCGCTGATCGATGAGCACCGCTCGTGAGCGGAAGACAACCGATGCCACCGTCGGTTCCTCATCAGCGAGCGGATAGGCGAAACGACGTTCGGCCAGAAGCGGCAGCACGTTGCTGGAGGCACGGACTGGCCAGGAAGGACCGAGCCTGGCAGCGGCCGCAATCAACTCCTCGTCGGCGGCATCGACATCGCCGAGGTTCCATGGTTCCTCATAGGGCGACAACGGTGACCGGGTTACGAACATCAGCGAGGCAACCCCAACAAGAGCAGCAAGCAGCCGGGGATCGACGAAAACCCGATCGACCCCCAGATTGCCGAGCCGATTCAAGGCAAACACGGACGACACCATGACAAAAGCCAGGATCGGTGCAATCCCGTCGGCATCGCCTGTGGTTTGGGTGATCAACAGGAGTACGACAGCGGGAAGGGCTGGCAAGAGATGCCGAAGCGAAAGCAGAGGGAGGAACAGCATCGGGGTGAGCAAGCTGAGCAGCACCGTGAGGTTTTCTCGACCGAGCAGGTCGCCGGTGAATGTGAACGGGTTGGACACAATCTCCAGAAGCGCATCACCGAAGGAGTCCCCGTACTCGCCGTACACACCACCGATCACCCCGGTGTCGCCGATCAAAGGCTGCGCCACGAGCAACAGGCCAAGTGACCACACAAGACCAATTCCCAGGGTCCACAACCCTGCGGCCCGATCGGCATTCCCCAGAATCAGCAGCGCGAAAACTGCAATCACGAACCCCAAGTCGGCCTGGGTCAGCAGGGTCGCAGCGACCGACAGCCAGTACGGAACCCACCGTTTCACCGAACCGAAGTACACCATGGAGAGCAGCGCTGGAAGGGCGAGCGCCTCAGGATGGAAGTCGACCGTACCTATCGCTTGGGTGGCAGGATGTAGCGCGTACCCCAGACAGACAGCGGTTGCGGCCCCGACTCGTAGGTGGGCAACCACCCGGCCAAGTTTCCAGATAGGGATTACTGCGATCGAAACCGCAATGGCTTGAGCAACCAGGAGTGTCTCGGCAATCGTGAGCCACGACGACGGGACGACCAGTGCCGGCACCGCAAACGCATACAGGAGGAATGACCATCGCAGCTGCAGCAGATGTACTCCATCGCCCAGGATCGTGGCCGTCGGTGTGACTCCTTCCTTGATCAGCCACACCGACTGGGTGAAGCCGGCGAGGTCCGGTCCCATTTCCAGACCGTTCAAACGGCTCACGCTGACCAGGGACAGCACAACGCTCAGGGTCAGGCTGATCACATAGGGGATCCAGCGATCACCAGCGCCTGCGTCGAGGCGGGCCTGCACCGCGGTGAACCGGCGACGTAGTCTGCGCCGCAGCGGGCTCTGACTCATACGGGTGTCGCCTCGATGAGTTCGGGCCCTTTGTTGCGAACGTTGTTGACCCGGGTCGTCACCGGCGTGACCCTCAGCAACCCGTCCGGGGCAGGCACCAGGAGATCGTTGATGCGTTCTACTCCGTTCTGAGGATCCAGCCACCGGTCCCATTCAGAGGGGGGTACGAGTACCGGCATCCGGTGATGGATGGGTTTCATCTCCTCGTTGGGGTCGGTGGTCAGAAGCGTGCAACTGATCAGCCACTCGAGATGGTCAGGATCGGCTCCCTCGGCTACTGCCTTGTCAAAAGCTTCAGTATCGGGCTTGGGTTTCCATGCTTCCCACAGCCCAGCGAACACGATGGGCTCGTTGTCGTTGCGCGTGATGTAGTACGGCTGCTTGTGCTTCTGGCCTTCCACTTTGTGCCACTCGTAGAACCCGTCGGCTGGCACCAGGCAACGCCGCTTCTTGATAGCGCTCCGAAAGGCTGGTTTGGTAGCGGCCGAGTCCGCTCGCGCATTGATCATCTTCGAGCCGATCTTTGGATCCTTGGCCCAGGAGGGAACCAGGCCCCACCTCATCGCATCGAGTTCGCGATGACCTTCTTTGGCCCGGACCGTATGCACGGTGTTGGTGGGGGCAACGTTATAGCTCGGGTCCAGCTCAGCCTCCACGACCGATTCGCTCAGCACGGCTTGGAAGTAGTCGGCAAGTTCGCTCGGCGGAGCGGTAGCAACGAAGCGGCCACACATGGGAATCAGCGTAGTGGAGCACCTGCGCCGCGCTATCCTTTGGCTCTCCAAACACGGGCTATGGCGTAGTTTGGTAACGCGCTGCACTGGGGGTGCAGAGATCGTAGGTTCAAATCCTGCTAGCCCGACCAACTGCTAGCCCGGTGCTTGCCGCCCTGCGCTGAAGAGGTGACTGATCGCCCGCCAGAAATGTGCCCGGCTGAGCAGGGCCACGCCGACGGGTTCGTGAGCCAACACGCAGGGTCGTTGCACGCAGATTGCACGGCTGGGAGTCGTCGGCTCGAAACGCTCAATAGGTACCTGTTTGTGCCGAGTGTCAAGGTATATGCCTGCTCCTTCCGCTCCCTCGAAGCGGCAGGATCTACCGGACGTGCGCCTCGCCGCAGCTGCACTCTCGGTCTTCCTGACCGCTCTTGGGATTTCACTCTCGTGGAATCACTGGGCCACCGACGCGCTCGCTCACTCGCCGTTCTGGATAGCACTGATCATCACTGGCGGGTTGCTTCTGGCCCTCATGACGAATTTCGAGATCGCGGTTCGCGGGGAACGTTTTGATCTGACCTTCACCGAAGTACCCACGGCATTTGCCCTGGTGTTCTTTTCCCCATGGCTCATGGCGGTCGTGTGGGTGAGTGGAACCTTCGTGAACCTGGCCCGATACGGATCGGCGTGGTACAAGCTGCTCTTCAACGCGGCGCTCACCCTGTTCCGTGTGGGCCTCAGCGTGCAGCTGCTTCGATCCCTCAGCTCGGAGACCTCCGGGATGGTTTGGCTGTTCACGCTTGCAACCTCGATCGCCGTAGCCGAAACCGTGAGCACGTCGATCCTCACCGTCTTCGTCCGATGGGCCGCAGGCCGCCGAACACCGTTCGCCGAGATCCTGATCGCCTCGGGACAATCGGTGATCGGGGCGTCGATCGGCACGCTGGGCGTGATGACCGCCCAGCAGCATCCAGCGCTGCTTGTGTTGCCGGCTGTGGTCATGGCTGTCATCGGCTTGGCGTCGCGGCAGCACGTAGCCGACAGGCAGACCTACCAGGATCTTCTCGAAGTCCATGGATTCCTCAAGACGCTCTCTGGACGTGACCCGGGCGACGTCGCCAAGCAAGGGCTCGAAGAGCTGCGACGAATCAGCAACTCCCGGTGGGCCGTGCTGATCGATTCATCCGGGGTTCTCGTCGAGGGTGCTGGTGAGGTACCGCACGACATTCGAAACCAGCTCCAGCAGATGTCCGAAGGCACGATCGGATCCGGAAACCTGTTGCGGGCTTCGGTCTCGGCTGGGAGATCGATCGTGTCCTGTCCAGCATCGGAAGCTTCGCAGCGGCGCGCTCGACGGATCGTTTCCGGCTCAGCGGATCTCCTGGCGAACGCCATCGATCGAGCCAACCTGCAAATACAACTGGACTTTGATGCGACGCATGACCCCCTCACAGGCATGCTCGCTCGAAGCGGCCTATTGCGACACGCCGACCGACACCTCCAAGAACACAATGGCGAAGGTTCGATGCTGGTGTTGGACTTGGCGCGATTCGCCGAAGTCAACAACACACTGGGATTCAAGGCAGGCGACCTCTTGCTGCGAGAGGCGGGTCGTCGTCTCTCGAGTGCCCTCGGTCCTGACGCCATCCTGGCCAGGCTCGATGGCGATTCTTTCGCACTGTTCATTCCGACAAGCGATCGGGGCGTAGCTCTCGATGTCGCCAATCGAGTCCGTGATGCGCTCCAGGGTTCGGTGGCTCTCGACGGCTTGGAACTGACCTTGATCGTTCGGATCGGACTGGCCATCGGCCCCACCCACGGAACAACAACTGAACAGCTACTGCGAGCCGCTGACGTTGCGTCCGAACTGGCGAACGAAAGTCAAGCGCCGGTCGTGGTCTACCGAGCCGAGGCCGACCTGCACTCAGAGTCCAAGCTCGAGCTCCTTCACCGCATGCGCCGCGCTCTCGACGCCGAGGCGTTCGAGGTGTGGTTTCAACCCAAGACCGACACGATCTCAGGTCTCGTCGTTGGGGCCGAGGCCCTGTGCCGCTGGAACGACGACGATCGGTGGATTCCGCCCGATGAGTTCATTCCGGCTGCCGAGGCCGCAGGAATGATGAATGATCTGACCGACTTGGTTCTGCAGCAATCGCTCGCGGCGGCCGCAACATGGCGGGATGCCGGATATCAAATCGGTGTTGCGGTGAACCTCTCGCCATCGTCACTCGAGGATTCCCGTCTGCCCAGTCGGATCGCTTCGCAACTTGGCAGGTTCAACATCGACCCTCCGTCCTTGACCATCGAGATCACCGAGTCGGTGCTGATGGGTGAGGGCAACACAGCCGCCGAGGGACTGGATCGGCTTCGAGCCTTGGGCATCCGTCTGTCGGTCGACGACTTCGGAACTGGGTATTCCTCGCTTCGCTACCTCAAGGATCTCGACGTAGACGAACTCAAAGTCGATCAGTCCTTCGTGTATGACCTGGCAGTCTCCGACCGGTCAGAAACCATCGCCCGAGCTGTCGTGGGGCTGGGCCACAGTCTGGGGCTACGGGTCGTGGCTGAAGGAGTCGAAACCGAGGAGGCGAGGGATCTCCTGCGGGAGATGGGATGCGATGTGCTCCAGGGGTACCTGATCGGACGTCCGATGCCGTTGGACAGCTTCAACGTATGGGTGGAGCGATACATGATGTCGATCACTGGCGGGAAAAAGGAAAAGGGCCGATCACTTTCGTGATCGGCCCGAATCGAACGTCTTCCGGCTTATAGCCAGCTGCCACCACGCATATTTTTCTCCCTTCCAAAGCATCGCAGGCGCCGCATGCGGACATGCTTATCCGAAGCGCCCAATTAGCCAAGCGGGTCGGGAACAATTCCCTGGGTGCTTTTGTCAGAAGTTCGCTTTCCGTGGCTGGATGTCGACGCAGCGCCAACAAAACCGACAACAGCGATGACGATCGCGAAGATCACATTGCCCTCGCGGATCCCGAATACGTCCGACGTCAAACCACCGATGAGCGAACCGGTTGACAGCGAAATGAAGATCACACCCTGAACTACCGAGAAGATTGCCGCCCGGTCAGAGTCGGGCAGTCGCCTCCCGAAAACGATGTTGGCCACCATCGATGCACCGAACGCGATGCCCACCCCTCCGTAGCCAACAAAGGAACGCAGGTCAGCACCTCCCGTGGCGAACGCCAGAACCGCTACAACTCCGCCGAGGCCGGCGGCCACGAAGCCGATTGCCAGGAGCAGACTGTCCCCTGGCTTGGTGGGGACCAAAACAACCGTGACGACTGTGAATAGCGGAACGGTTGCGATCATGATCCCGATCCACTCCTCGGACAGGCCAACCGAGCGCCCGAACACCGGGGCCTGGGTCTCGATCGCCATGCCGGCAATCGTGAGCAATGCAGCGACGAGCAAGGCGATGGCGGACAGCCGGTCACCGGTCAGGTAGGAGCGAGCTGCAGCGAAGGACCCTGACCGCTTTCCCCTCACGGTCTGACCCGATGCTGAGACACCACCGATCAGAAGCGCCGACACCACGAACGTCAAGGCGTTGACCCCGAGCGTGCCGCCAGCCCCCAATCTCGAGATGAGGAGCCCCCCGATCGCCCAACCGATGAGCGTCGCCGTTTGGTTGGCGGTGTGGATCACCTTGACCGCATTCGGGTATTCGTCCTCGGTCGTGACGTCCACGATGAGAGCCGACCGGTTCGATTCCCATACCGGGTCGATCACCGCGATCACTGCGATCGCTCCCAGCAGCAGCCAGACCGGGACCCTGCCTACACCGAGAGCGACAAGGGCGTACATGGCCGCACGCGAGATCTCGCATCCAAAGAGCAGACGCACCCGGTCCATCTGATCGCCGAAGGATGCAAGGTACTGGCCCGGCCCGAGCCACGGCAGGAAGAACAACGCTCCGGCCACGCCCACGCCCGATGCCAGCCCAGTTTCGTCGAGCACGATAAAAGCGATCGCCAACCGTGCTGCCCAGTCACCGATCTGAGAGACGGCGGCAGCTGCGAGGATGCGACGAATCGCCGGGTTCTTCAGCACATCCCGCATTGCTGGCCGACTGTAGTTCTCACGCGAGCCGGCGGTTGCCATCTTGCCGCCCTCGACCACCTGGGTCTGAGAGAGGCACAAGAAAGCACTCGACGGCTTCCTTCACGGTGAAGCTGATTGCGGCCGGGAGAGAATCTCGCTACCAGTGACGCGAATTCGACGTTCTCCCAGTTCAGAGAGCCCCAATAGCCCAGATAACACCCTCGACGGCTCGCCACCCCAAATACGCCACCAGCGCAAACACCATCAGCCAGAAGTGCCATGGCGCTCGGGCCGGAACCGCAACCTTGACGTCTTCCATATCGACAGTGTTTCCGCAGGTAGAACAGGTTTTGTCGGCTTTGAGAGCGGTAGGTGCTCGGTATTCATCGCAATTGTCACACCACGGCACCACCTCAGTATGGCGGGCACTTTCTCAGCCATGACACCGCGCCGCACAAACCAACAGGTAAGACGAGCCCAGTTTCGACCGACTAACCTTAATGTATGGAACGCGTGGTGCCTCTCGCAGGCGCCCTGATCTGCGCAGTCGCCGCCGTCTTCTGGATCAGGGCCGCCCGAAGCCGCCGGCAGCTAGCTGATCGATTGGCTACTGAGGGCGCAGAGTCTGATCTGTGGCGCCTCGCCGACGCCGACTATCGACGCGATATCGAAGCAGCGGTCGTTGCGGTTTCGACCGGCGCTCTCCTTGGGTTCTTCGGTGCCGCTGGTATCGCCTTCTGGCCCGGCGTATTGAGTGGTCTGCTGGCGATCCCCTCGATCCGAACGATCGCCCAACGGAATTCGATCAACGAGGTGAGCCGAATTGCGGCGGACAGATTCGAGATCGAGAAGCGAGCCAAAGAGGTGACCCAACAGGCCAACCTGGCTCCGTACCACTGGGCGGCTCGTTTGGCCCCCAACAGCCTTCCCGAGCTGAAGGGCTTCGAGATCGGACAGGAATACAACCCTGGCGCCGGCGCCCTCGCTGGCGACTTCTTCGATGTCTTCCGAATCGACAACGATCGCGTCGCCGCGGTCATCGGCGACGTTACGGGGCACGGTATCGAGCCATCGATCACCGCTCTTCAGGCGAAGTACCTCCTGCGTACGTTCTTGATGCAGTACCGGGACCCGGGACAGGCGGTAGAACAGCTCAACACCCAGATGTCGGTGCTCGAGCGGGGTGAGGAGTTCATCTCCCTGTGTGTGCTCGTGTTCGACGTCGAAGCCGAATCGCTGCGGTACGCGTCAGCGGGCCACCCTGCTGCCTTCGTTTGGCACCACCAGGAAGTGCGCCCGCTCGGCGCCACCGGACCGCTTCTGATGCTCGATCCCAGAGCGGTCTATCACTCGCGCGAGGTCCAGTGGAACGCTGAAGACGTTGCGGTCCTGTACACCGATGGTCTGGCAGAAGCTCGGCGGGACGGAGTGCTCTTCGGCGAAGACGGAGTTGCGTCGATCATTCGCCGCGATCCAACCGCAGGAGTCGACGTGTTGGCGAAGTCGCTGATGGAAGCTGCCCGCGATTTCAGCGACGGCCCCATCACCGACGATGTCGCAATCCTCGTCATCCGGCACGCGTAGTCGGTCAGCGGGCCCGTATGAGTCGCCCCGTAAGTCTCAAGTCAGGATGTTGTTACGCCCCCGGTTCGAGTCCGACGAGGGGCGAACCGTGAAGCGAAGCGGACAATGCGACGAAGGAGCGAGCCCGCTGAGTGAGAACACGGGTCAGCCTGAGGAGGCCAGAAACGGAACCTCCGTGGCAACGGGCCCGCTGCAGGCGAGAAAACGGGCACGCTGCAGGCGAGAATAACGCTCAACGGTTCCTGACCCGGAGCTTGATGGGGGTGCCGGCCAGGCCGAAGTTCTCTCGAATCTGGTTTTCGATATAGCGCAGATACGAGTCTGGAATCGCTCGATTGGTGAAAAGCGTGAAGGTGGGCGGATCGGTAGCCCCCTGGGTTGCGTACAGAATCCTTGCCCCGTTGGGGGCGGCGTGGGCTGCCTGAGCCAACCGGATCAAGTCGTTGACTTTCTTGGTTGGCACCCGAGTTTGGTAGGCGTCGATCGCATCGAACAACGACGGGAGCAGCTTGTCGATTCCCCGACCCGACAGCGCCGAGATCCGATGTTGTGGGACGTCGGGTAGGAAACTCAACTTGCGCTCCAACTGCGCGGCGACCTGATGTTTCTGTTCGGTCTCGGTGATGTCCCATTTGTTCAGCACAACCACGATCGGACAGCCTGCAGCGTCCACTCGTTCGGCTAGTCGTTGATCCTGATGAGTGACGCCCTCGGATCCGTCAAGGACGAGGAGGGCCACGTCGGCTTTGTCGACGGCGCTGAGGGCTCGGACCACACTGTAGTACTCGGTGTCCTCCTCGATTCGAGATCGCCGCCGCATCCCGGCCGTGTCAAGGAACCGAATCGGTCCCTGCGCGGTCTCGACCACCGTGTCCACCGTGTCGCGGGTGGTTCCTGGAAGGTCATGGGTAACGCTTCGTTCATCTCCGATCAAGAGGTTGAACAGCGTCGATTTGCCAACGTTGGGGCGGCCGACCAGCGCGATGGAGAAGATCCGATCTTCTTCCTCTTCTTCGCCGTTCTCATCGATCTCGGGCAGCTTGGGGAATTCAGCCGTGACGGCGTCGAGAAGGTCGCCGACTCCCCTGCCGTGCAACGCCGACACTCCGAATGGCTGTCCGAACCCGAGCGACATGAGCTCCCAGAGATCGTCAGCATGTTTGAGATCGTCGACCTTGTTGGCAACGACAAACACCGGAACGTCGAGTCGTCGGATGAACCGCACGAAGTGTTCATCTTCATCGGTAACGCCAACAGTTGCGTCGACCACCAGCAGGATCGCGGACGCATCTGCGATGGCCTGCTCGGATTGGGCCGATACTTTCATGTCGATTGCCGAACCGCTGGTCAACCATCCGCCGGTGTCGATGAGGTCGAACTCGCGGCCCTGCCACTCAGCTGCGACCTGCTTGCGGTCGCGAGTTACCCCGGGACGTTGCTCCACAATCGCTTCGCGGCGACCAAGGATCCGGTTCATCAGCGTCGATTTGCCCACGTTTGGCCGTCCGGCAATCACCACTTGGGGTCTCGTGGTCATGGCTGTCGCACCACCGTTCGCTCGGGAGAACCGGCAAGTGCTTCTCGCAGCGCGATTCCGTTGGTCGGCACGATCTCAACCGGACGGGGAAGGTCACGGGGGCTGAGCCCATCGAGGAACACACCGTTGGAAAGGCACACGTCGGGGAGCAAATATCGGTGCCCCTCCGGTTCGACCGAGAGGGCTCGTTTCAGGTCTTCGCCGACCATCAGCCCAGTGACGCCGATGTTCCCTCCGAAGAACTCGTTCCTGACCTCGACGATGCGGGCGTGAGGCACAGCTGCGATATGGGGAGCGATCACCTTGGCCCCGTAGCTGGCGGTGAGGATACCGATTGGGGCGGGGCTCGTGACCCTGCGGGTGGCTCCGAGCGAAACCGGGGTGCCGTGGATGGATTTCTGTTCTTCGTTGAGCCGCGGGGCCCGATAGGCCAACGCCGGCGCACCCTCGACCCATGCAAAAAACCCTGGTTGAGTTTCTGTTGGCGTAGCCACTTCGCCGTCGAACTCGCGCTGGAACGTTCGAGCCATGCCGATCCCGTCTTCGTGCAGCTGAAAATCCTCGTAGACGTCCGCAGCCGGAAAAGGAAGACCGGCGAGGATGTAGTACTCATCGGCGCAGAACACGAGCCGTCGGTCCAGCAGCCGAAGAAACCGCTGTTGCCACGCCTCGACCGTCGCCACGACGGATCGCGCCTCGGCGGTTGTGTGAAAACGCATCGTCTCCTCCCGGGAGAACTTGGACACGCCGAGCGGAACGATTGCGACCGACGCCAAGTTGGCGTAGCGATCCATGATGCCGCGCATCGTTCGCTGCAACTCATCTCCGTCGTTTACTCCGGGGCAGACCACGACCTGACCGTGAACCTCGATGTCATTGGCCAGGAGTGCGTCGAGCCATCGAAGGCTCATGGCGCCGCGCCGGTTACGCACCATCTGGGACCGCGCGTCGGGGTCGGTGGCGTGAATGCTCACATAGAGCGGGGACAGACGTTCGGTGACTACTCGTTCGAGGTCTGCTTCGGTGAAACGGGTGAGCGTCGTGAAGTTGCCGTACAGGAAGCTCAGCCGATAGTCGTCATCCTTCAGATAGAGCGACTTCCGCATGTTCGGTGGCAGCTGATAGATGAAGCAGAACGAACAGTGGTTGTCGCAAGTGCGAACTTGATCGAATACTGCGCTCTGCACCTCGATACCCAAAGGTTCGCCGGCCGCCTTGTTGATGTCAACGGTCCGTTCGAGACCCCCGCGGTCGAGGTCGACCTCCACGTCAGGCTCATCGACCAGCGTCTGGTACTGAATGACATCACGAAGTCGTTCTCCGTTTATGGCCCGCACTACATCGCCAACGACGATTCCGGCTCGGCCCGCTGGGGAGTTGGGATCCACCGACACGACGACGGGCGCGTCGGCGCTGGTTGCAGTGGAGAACATCCTCACAGTCTAAGGATTGCCCGAAGCCAGCAGTGGTGCCGCCAGGCACCTTCGGACAACAGACTCAGCGGAGACCCGATCAGAGGTCAGCTGCACGTGTGACAGATCCGACTGACCGGTGTACTCGCCTGCCGTCAACGCCGGCCGCATGCCAACTAGGCTCACCACCGGTGGAAATGAAGCGACGGACGGCGGAATCGGAAAAACCGGGCCTAGGCGTGTTCGGTACGCCCGAGCCGACGACACGGCGAATCATCTTTCGCCAACGTTCCGTACCATCTTCGACGAGCCAAGGAAAAGCTGCTCCGGTGGTAGGTCGAGCTTCTCCGGTGGTAGGACAAGCTGCACCGGTGGTAGGACAAGCTGCACCGGTGGTAGGGCAAGCTGCTCCGGTGGTAGGTCGAGCTTCTCCGGTGCTGACGACGCCGCCCGGTCCGGTGCGAACTATCGTCCAGCCCGATCCCTTGCGGCCAGCCAACCTGGCCGCGATGGCAATCCTCATCATCCTCCTCGCATCGGTTCTGGCTATCGGCGTTGGCCAAATGCGCGGTTCAGCGGACAGCCCACAAGTGCTCGGCGTCTCCCAAGCCCCCGCTCGTTCGAGCTCTACCACCGAACTCGGTAACGCAGTCTCCACAGAACCGGCAACAACTGCTGCACCAACCACCGCCGCACCGGCCACGACAGCCAAACCAACAACAACCACCGCCGCACCGGCCACGACAGCCAAACCAACAACAACCACCGCCGCACCGGCCACGACAGCCAAACCAACAACAACCACCGAACCGGCCACGACAGCCAAACCAACAACAACCACCGAACCGACCACGACAGCCAAACCAACAACAACCACCGAACCGACCACGACGACCGAACCCCCATCAACCACCACCACCGAACCGACCACGACGACCTCCGAACCGACCACGACGACCGAACCCCCCACTGTCATCGTCACGACCACACCTCCCGATGATGATGACGACGACGATGACGACGACGATTGACCGTACGTTCTCAGCGCACTCTCATCAGAAGCGATAGTGGCCGATCTTTCGGGGTACGAACAGCCGATGAAGATCGCCATTGTTGGTTCAGGTATCTCCGGTCTGACCTGCGCACATGTTCTGGGACCACACCACGAGGTGTCGCTGTTTGAAGCTGACGATCGCGTTGGTGGCCACTCCAACACGGTGAACGTGCACGACCCAGTCGTCGGGGATCTGGGGGTCGACACGGGATTCATCGTCCACAACGACCGGAACTATCCGAATCTCACCCGTCTCTTCGCCGAACTCGGTGTGGAGACGGTCGACACCGAGATGAGCTTCGGGGTCGCTGACGAAGAATCCGGTTTGGCCTACCGAGCGACAAACCTCAACACGTTGCTGGCCGATCGCAGGAATCTCATTCGCCCGCAGCTCTATCGGATGCTTTTCGATATTGCGCGCTTCTATCGCAGTGGTAGACGATTCCTTGCCAGCGGAGACGAGACAACGAGCCTGGGGGACTTCCTTTCACACGGCAGGTATTCCCGAGCATTCATAGACCTACATCTCATTCCGATGGGCGCATCCATTTGGTCTGCAGATCCTGCAGCGTTCGATGAATTCCCTGCCCGAAGCCTGCTGAGTTTTCTCCACAATCACGGTCTGCTGAGCGTCGGCGATCGGCCGCAATGGAAAGCCATCGTCGGGGGGAGCGTTCAGTACGTGGACCGGGTTTTGGATCGATTTGACGGCACTGTTCACACACGAACGCCCGTGCTCGGCATCCGACGGCGAGTCGAAGGCGTAGACATACGTACCGCATCCACCACGGCTTCGTTCGACGCAGTCGTGGTCGCCTGCCACAGTGATCAAGCCCTTCACATGCTGACCGACCCCTCCTCCGCCGAAAAAGAAATCCTGGGCGCAATCCGTTATCAAGCGAACACCGCCATTCTCCATACCGATACCGCAGTACTGCCGCCCCAGAAGCTGGCCCACTCGGCTTGGAACTACTTCCGTCGAGCCGACGGATCCGATGCGGGAGCGGCGGTGTTGACCTACGACATGACCGATCTCATGAGACTGCCTGTCTCCCAGCAGTACCTGGTGAGTCTCAATGACCACCGCATCGACCCGTCCAAAATCCTGTATGAAACAACGTACTCTCACCCCGTTTTCGACGGTCCAGCAATTGCGGCTCAGCGACGAGTGGGCGAGATCAGCGGCACCAACCGAACCCATTTCGCCGGCGCATATTGGAGTTTCGGGTTTCACGAAGACGGTATGGCTTCTGGTCTACGAGCCTGCGCCGAGCTCGGTTCGCCGTGGAAGTCCGACTCGGAGCCAACCCGATGAGAGCCGGGCACGCCGCACTCTGCAACGGCACGGTATGGCACCGGCGGAATGAACCGGTGGTGAACGAGTTCTCCTACAAGATCAGTCACGTATGGGTCGATCCCGACCGGCCAGAAGAACTCACCGGCCGCCACCGGCTTTGGTCTTCGAAAAGACTGGCTCCGGGAAGATTCCGCCGCTCCGACTACGGCATGGAACCCACGGGGTCCTTGGTCGAACAGGTCCGGGATGAGCTGGAGCCCGTTCTGGGGTATCGCCCAGAAGGAGCGGTACGAATGCTGGGACAAGCCCGGCGATGGGGGTGGATGTTCAACCCCATCACTGTCTTCCTCGCATGGCACACCGACCCAAACGTTCCCGTCGGGGCGGTAGCCGAGGTCACCAACACTCCTTGGAAAGAACGAACCCACTACCCCCTCGCGCTCGCCGGAATTGGTGAACAACGTTGGAGCACCGACTTCGACAAGACCCTCCATGTGTCCCCCTTCCTCGACGAGGACTATCGATATCGCCTCACGCTCACGGATAGAGATCCCGAGATCGAGGTTCAAATCGACGTGCTGAAGGCCGAGCACGAGCAACCCGTGGTCGAGACAGCCGTTCGCGTCACTCGGTCCGAACCCACGGCGACTGCTCTCACCCAGGCGCTGACCCGCGGCGCCCTCTCCACTCGGGTTGTCTCGCTGGCAATCCACGCCCAAGCGGCCCGGCTGGCAGCGAAGGGGGTTCCCTTCGTCAGTCATCCTCGAAAACGTTCCACAACCGGCAGTCCTCCCTCCCAACCACAGGAAGGCTCACCATGACAACTGTGTCCTCCCACAATCCTGTTCGTCCCCAACTCCTTCTCCAAAAGGCACGACTTGCGGTCCATCCGCCGCCCACACCCTCGGGTGAGCGGGCCAGATACAACCGCCGCTACAGGGCGGCGCGCTCGATCGTCACCACGCTGCTGGGCCGCCTCACCAGCGATTTGTTCACCATCAAAGAGGACAACGACGTTGCCATCTACGGGCCAGGCGGCGGTCTCGAAGCAACGCTGACGGTTCTGGACCCACGCGCCTGGTGGCATCTGGCCACCGAGGGGTCTATCGGGCTTGGACGGGGATACATCGAGGGTTGGTGGCAGAGCCAGGATCCGGATCTCGTCGTCCGGGTCGCTGCTCGCAACATGAAGGCTCTCGATGAGATCCGCAACCGCATGGCCAACTTCACCAACCCGATCACCGACCGGATCTACAGACTCGCCCACACACCCGATCGATCGAAGAACCGCGAAGACATCGGCGCCCATTACGACCTGGGCAACAGCTTCTTTCAGTTGTTTCTCGACGACACGATGACCTACAGCAGCGCCGTTTTCGAGCGACCCGACCAAACTCTGGCAGAGGCCAGCAACGCCAAGTACGACCGATTGCTCTGCAAGCTCGGCGTGAGGCCCGGGATGGCACTCACCGAGATCGGCACCGGATGGGGCGGGATGGCACTGCGGGCAGCTACCGAGTTCGGTGCGACCGTGACAACAACCACGATCAGTCAGGAGCAGTACGCCGAGGCCAACCGTCGAGTCAAGTCGGCCGAAGCCCATGAACTGATTTCACCTGACCAAGTCCGTCTGCTCGACCATGACTGGAGAGATCTGCGCAACGCCGTCGATCAACCGGCAGAACGGTTGGTGAGCGTCGAGATGATCGAAGCCGTTGATTGGCGCGACTACCCCGAGTTCTTCAAGGCGATCGAAGCCAACACAACCGCCGACGGAATGGTCGGACTCCAGGCTATTTGTGTTCCAGATCGCAGGTATGAGCGAACCAAACACACCGAGGACTTCATCGCCCGATTCGTCTTCCCCGGTGGTTTCCTACCGTCGATTCGCAAGATCGCACAGGTCGTGAGTCGACATACTCATCTCCAGTTGCTCGATGTCGAAGACCTCGGCGCTCACTACGCCGAGACGTTGCGACGGTGGCGAGAGCGATTCGACAATCGAATCGATGACCTGCACCAACTCGGTTTGGACGATCGTTTCATTCGCCTCTGGCGCTTCTACTTGGCCTACTGCGAGGCTGCCTTTGCCGAGCGACACTGCACCGTGAACCAGATCGTTCTCGTGGGTCCGGACTGGCGACCGAATGGACTCGATCTACGTCCGGTGTAGAAGCAACGAAACAGCAGCGCAGGTTCGCCAAGTGCGGCAGTCTCACCTGACTTTCTCGACGACACCCCATTTCAGGAAGTGTCTTCGTTTGAGAGAAAGCGGGGAGCGATCCGGACCTTGCGAACCTGCGTTACATCGATGATGCACGGCTTGGTTTGCGCCGTCAAGTATCTGCCATCAAACGGCTCGATCGCAGCCGAGGAATCCGTAGGCGACAACTTCATCTACCCTGGGTTTCTATGAACGATCCGCAGCGGCTCAGCACGAGTGAACACTCAACCTGATGACACGATTGCGTTCCCCACTCGGCTCGATCACGAGCATCAAGACCAAGTGGTCCCTGGTGATCATCGCAGCCGTGGCGGTCACTGCCGGGGTGAGCCAACTTGGGGTTGCGCTGGGCTGGCCCGTCTGGATTCGGCCCATCGTTGCGGGAGCGTTGGCGCTGATCGCCGTGCAGTTCCTCGCCAAGGGCATGACATCGCCCCTCCGGGCCATGTCCGACCAAGCCCGGAAGGTCGCCGAAGGTGACTTCGCCGGTCGCGTGTACCCCGACTCCCAGGACGAGATCGCCCGGCTCGCAGAGTCGTTGAATCACATGGCAGAGCAGCTGGCAGAGGTCGACCGGCAACAGCGGGAGTTCATTGCCAACGCCTCACACGAACTTCGAACTCCTGTCGGCGCAATCCAGACTCAACTGGAAGACATCGTTGATCGGGTCGCTGAGCCAACGCCCGAGGTTCTCCACCGTCTACTGCAGCAGGCCCAACACCTCGGTGGTCTGGTGGGCCAGCTGCTCGATCTGTCCAGGCTCGAGGCAACGCAGACAAAGCCCCAGCGGGAGCTCGTTGCCGGCGGCGTGGTCCTCAAGCAGATCGTTCACGAAGCCCAACTTCTCCACCCGGGAGCTCAGATAGAGCTCACACTCTCGGGTCCGCTAGGAGTCTCCGCCGACGAGAACCTCCTTCACCAGTTGTTCACGAACCTCGTCTTGAACGCTCTGCGATTCGCACCGGTCGGGTCGCCGATTTCTGTCACCGGCTCTGGTGACGGAGAAAACGTGACGATCCGTGTGACCGATCAGGGGCCGGGCATCCCGCCAGAGCTGAGAGTCGCGGGTCTTCGAGCGCTTCTGGCAGGTCGATGGGAGCGGGCCTACCGGCGGCGGCGGGGCTGGCCTTGGGCTGGCGATCTGCAAGCGAATCGTGGAGCTTCACGACGGCGAGATCTCGATCCATTCGAACCGGCCCACGGGGACCACGGTCCAGGTGCAGCTCCGGGCGTACTGACTAGAGCTTCAACAGCACCTCGGTTGCGTTGATTCGCCGGTCCTCCAGAGGCGGCCTGACGTCGAGATCGCCTCCGAGGCCGACAGTCGTTGCCACGTCAAGGGCACCGAGAAGGTCACGGATATCTCGAGGCGGCGCAAAATACTCGTCCTCTTCGGTAATGCGAACCTCGTCAACGCCGTCCGTCGGATCAAGCGAGCAGATCACGGCCGCAACCACATCATCTGGAGCCGACGCCCCCGCAGTCACCCCCACCGTTCCCGAGAGATCTTCGGGGAGTTCATCGGGACCGTTGATCCTGTAGACCCGGCTGCAGCCCGCCTCGCTGGCAAGTTTGGCGAGAGCATTGGTATTCGAAGAGTTTGCAGAGCCGATCACCACGATCGCATCACACTTGTCGGCGATTGCGGTGAGCGCCGATTGGCGGTTGGTTGTTGCAAAGCACAGGTCCGATCGACCTGGCTGCCACAGATCGGGGAACCGTTCCTTGGCCGCCTCAGCCACCTCGCTCCACTCCCGGTGACTCAGCGTGGTTTGTGCCAGCAATGCCGTCGGCTCGTCGAAGTCGGGTAGGGCTGCCACTTCCTCCACCGATTCGACCCGGCTTATCGACGTCGGTGCGACCGCCATCGTGCCCATGGCCTCTTCGTGGCCCTCGTGACCCACGTAGATGATGCGGAAGCCCTTGTTGGCTCGAACCTTCACCTCGTGGTGGACCTTGGTAACGAGCGGACACACCGCATTGACCACATACGAACCGCGCTCCTGAGCCGCGGCAACAACCTCGGGAGCGCTGCCGTGGGCGCTCAACATGATCGGCCGACCTTCGGGTACCTCCGCAATATCGTCAACGAAGACGACACCCCGTTCCACGAAACGATCGACGACGAGTTTGTTGTGGACGATCTCGTGGTAGCAGTACACCGGCGGCTCGAAGGCTCGGACCATCCACGCCAGAGCCTTGATTGCCATTTCGACACCGGCGCAAAAACCGCGCGGAGCGCACAGCAGAACCTTGTCGACGCCGACGGCACCATCCATTGCTCCAGCGTACCCAACCCCAGTTATGGACATCGGACCCGGTGCTAACGTGACGGGAAGTTCACCACGAGAAGGCTGCGATGTCCACCGAGATCACGATCGACGACCACGGACGGCCAGAGCCCCCAACCTCGGGCGACGAAGCTGCGGCGCTGTTCGGCTTCCTCGACTATCAACGCGCCACGCTGCGGTGGAAGTGCAGCGGTATCGACGCCGAAGGACTGCGAACCTCCGTTGCGGCTTCCGATCTGACCCTCGGCGGCCTCGTCAAACACATGGCCCTGGTGGAGGATGGGTGGTTTCGGAGACGGCTGTTCGACCAGGATCAGATCCCACCGTGGTCTGAGGTCGACTGGGACGCCGACCCGGACTGGGAGTTTCACTCCGCTGCCCACGACTCACCGGAGAAGCTCTTGGCGTTGTGGGAGGACGCGGTGGACAACTCACGGAAGCTCGCTGCGACGGCAATGGCTGATGGCGGCCTCGATCATCCCGCGGCGGTCTCGTGGCCCGACGGCCGCACCCCCAACCTTCGCTGGATCGTGCTTCACATGATCGAGGAGTACGCCCGTCACGTAGGTCATGCCGACCTGATTCGTGAAGTGGTCGATGGCAGCACCGGCGAATAACGCCGACAGCTCAGAACGCGCAACGGATTGGATAGGGACAGGGAGGCGCCCGACACGAGGCGTGCTCCGACCTAGAGCCCGACCCTCTGCTGGGCGGTGTCGAACAGTTCCTGAATGCTGCGCTGAAGTTCAGCGCTGAGCCGCCGAACCTCGCTTCGTTTCACCCTCTCGCCCGTCTCCCGCTGGGTCGGACAGATCGGCGTGCCCACCACGATCGACATGCGCGTGGGTCGGGGCAACTTCTGACCTTTGGGCCATGATCGTTCGCCCCCACCGATCCCGACCGGCACCAGCGGGACCCCGGCACGGGCGGCTATGAACGCGGCACCGTCCTTGAGCGGCTGGACCTCGGGACCCGAATGGCGGGTGGACTCGGGAAAAACCACCAACGGTTCGCCGGACCGAAGCACATCTTCGGCGAGCCGCATGGCTTCGCGATCGGTACTCGATCGTTCCACCGGGAAACCGCCGGTGGAGCGGAGAAACCAACCGAGCCCGGGTGTGGCGAAGTATGACTCTGCACCCATGAACCGGAACATCGTTCGAGGTGGAACAACAGCGACAACCGCGGTATCGATGATCGAACGATGAGCACCGGGTGCGACAACGTAGCCGCCGGTTGCCGGCAGGTTTTCCCTTCCTTCGATGCTCAGACGCAGGAAAAGCCGCGAGAAGCCACGAAGGATCGTGCTGAGTACCCGGAAGAAAATGCGGTGAACACGAGAAATGGACGCCGGGTTTGATCCTTGGGCCAAGGTGTCGCTCACTGATCGTGTGCTGAAGCCTGGGCTTGCTCGAGCAGATGTTCCAACACGTCAAGGACCTCGTCGATCGTGAGGTAGGTGGTATCCACTTCGAGTGCACCGTCAGCCCGCCGGAGCGGGTCGGTTTCGCGATTCTGATCGAACGCGTCACGGCGAGCGATATCGGCAGCGACGGTGTCGTAGTCGAGATCGGTGACTTCACCGGCCCGCCGGGCTGCCCGTACCTCGGGGCTGGCGTTCAAATAGACGATCAACGTCGCATCGGGAAAGACCACGGTTCCGATATCCCGACCTTCCAGCACTCCCCCGCCCCGACGCCGAGCCCACTCTCGTTGTCGACTCACGAGCTCGGCGCGAACACCCGGATGGGCGGCAACGCTCGACACCGCCCGAGTGACCTCAGGACCGCGGATCTGCGTCGTGGCATCCACCATGTTCACAAGCACTGTGCCATCGACCTCCATACGAAGATCAATGTCCCGAGCGACTGCCGTCGCTTCCTCGGCATCGACCGGGTCGATTCCCGCTGCGATGCAGGCAAAGGTCACAGCCCGGTACATGGCTCCCGTATCGAGATAGGGGAGGCCTACCCGTTGGGCCAGGCTCTTGGCGACGGTGCTCTTTCCCGAACCTGCCGGGCCATCGATCGCCACGATCACCATCTCGTCCGGATCCGCCCTGGCTTCCAGTTCATTCATCCCATGTCTCCTTGCCCCGGTCCGATCAATCGAGGGACCGCACAGTTGGACGGTATCCCTTGGCAACCAATCCGCCGACCAGCAGATCGCGGGCGCTCAGGTCGGTGAGGAGGATCATGACTCCCCGTCGGCCTTCTCCGGAATGGGTGAGTTCGAGATCGTGGATGTTCACGTCGAGTTCGGTCGCCAACGTAGCGATAGCGGCGATTTCTCCGGGGCGGTCAGGAATGGGAATCGCGAATTCCACCAGCTGATCGCTCGGCTGAATTCCGGTGGGCAGATTGATGCGAGCGACCCGAGCCCGTTCCAGGGTTGCCAGAACTTCGTCTGACCTTCCGGCACCAACCGCCTCTCGTATTGCTCCAAGGCGGGAGATCAACGCGTCAAGGCCGGCCGTGATTGACGGCGTGTTGGACGAGATGATGTCTGGCCATATCGACGGCCGACCGGCGGAGATTCTTGTCATATCGCGGAACCCGCCGGCTGCAAGGCGAAGTAAGGCTCGATGCTCAACCGAGGACTCGTCAGCCAGGGTCATCAGTGCCGCGGCAGTCAGGTGCGGAACATGCGAAACCTGGGCGACCATCTGGTCGTGTTTGTCAGCCGGCATCGTGAGCACTTCAGCGCCAAGCCCTCTCACCACACTTCGAACGGTGGCGAAGATGTGTGCCTCCGTGTCAGGCCGGGGCGTGAGCACCCACGTGGCCCCGCCAAAGAGGTCTGGGTTCGCTCCGGCGATTCCGTCTTGCTCCGAACCGGCCATTGGGTGACCGCCGACGAACCGTTCATTGGTGACTGCACTCACCACCTCCAGCTTGGTGGAGCCCACATCGGTGACGACCCCGCCGCAGACGGCGAGCGCATTTTCGGCTACCGCAGGAATCGCTCCCACCGGAACCGCACAAAACACGATTGTCGCGTCAGGGTCGGGCCCCTCAGCGTGGGCGTAGCCCTTCTCGAGTGCGATACGAACCGAGTCCGGTTCAGCATCGGTGACCGACACATGCCAGCCGCGTTGCGACAGAGCCGCTGCCAAGGATCCACCGATCAGACCACAGCCGATGACCCATGCTCTACCCGGGGGGGCGGCGGCCGGAATATCGGTCACAGCTCATCACCGGGCAACGCCAAATCGGGTCGCAACGTTGTGGCCCCGCGCAGGAACACGTGTTTCAGTTCAGACCGCGCAAGGTCGCAGTCGAAATGGACCATGACCCGCACACACCGTTCCAGCCCACCCTGCACGCTCATCTCCTGTGCACACAACAGGGGCACGTCGGTCAGCCCAAGCGCTCGGGCTGCCGCCGCCGGCGCGATAGCGACGAGGTCGGAAGTGGCCGTGAAGAAGATGCTCGTGAGGCAGTCGATGCCGATGTGGTTTCGCTCGAAGAGCTCAGTGAGCAGCCGGGTGGTGCGATCGATGATCTCTTCTTCGTTGTCGGCGTCGCAGGTGATCGCCCCGCGCAGCGCTCTGGTTGGCATGGGATCTGAAACTATCGCTTTGGCAGCGGAGCAGGGTCTTTGACCGACTTCTGGAGAGCGAGCAGTTCCGCGCTGGAGAGCGTGCGCCATTCGCCCGGCTTGAGTTGATGGTCGACCAGGGGTCCGATCCGGGTCCGAACCAGTCGAACCACAGGATGCCCCACCGCGGCGCACATTCGTCTTACTTGACGGTTGCGGCCCTCGTGAATCGTGAGACGGACCAGCCCGTCGCTGACCAGACGCTGCTCGCGCCGGCGCTGTCACGCCGTCTTGGAGTTCAACTCCCTTTCGCAACATTCGAAGTGCACCCGGTTTGGGCGAACCTTCGACGTGGGCCAGATACTCCTTTTCGACGCCGTGGGACGGATGGGTGAGCCGATGAGTCATTGCGCCATCGTTGGTGAGGAGGAGCAAACCCTCGGTGTCGAAGTCCAGCCGCCCGACGGGAAACACCCGGGGGTCGGACGGGAACGAGGCTGACCACGGTCGGTCGTCCCTGTGGATCATCGGACGTCGAGACGGTACCTGCTGGCTTGTTCAAGAGATACGTCACCGCATCAGGCATCACCGAAATCACTGCACCGTCGACCGAAATTTCGTCGCTGTCAGGATCGGCTTTGTCCCCCAGGGTCGCAACGCGGCCATTCACCGATACCCGGCCATCTCGAATCATGTCTTCCACAACCCGACGACTTGCTACGCCCGCCCTGGCGAGGACCTTTTGAAGCCGCTCGGGTCCAGTGGGTTCGTCGCCGAGCCCGGGAAGGCGAAACGGATCAGCGTCAGTCACTGGCAGCAGGTTCCACCGGCTCGGCCATCAGCGTCTGTTCGAGCGCTTCCACGACATGGGCGGGCGGAACAAAGTCACCGAGTGGGGGTAGATCCCGAGCATTCGGAATGCCGAGCTTCTCGCAGAAGAGCTGAGTGGTTCCGAAGAGCACAGCCTGTCCGGGGCCTTCGTCGCGACCGATCTCCGCAACATAACCACGCTGGGACAGCGTCCGCAGCACACCATCGACGTTCACACCGCGAATAGCACTGATCTGAACTCGCGAAATCGGCTGCTTGTAGGCGATGATCGCCAGGGTCTCCATGGCCGCAGGCGACAACTTCTGGTTCTTGCCATCGGTTACGTGAGCCGGTGATCAGATCGGACAGATCGGGATGGCTTTGGAATCGCCATCCGCCGGCGACATAGGCAAGTTGAAATCCCCGGCCCTGATCCTCGTAGCTGTCGCTCAGCGCCACACAGATGGTTCGTACGGTTACTTCATCGGTTCCCAGTGAGTGAGGCCAGTTCGGCGTCGGGAATGGGGTCTGAGGCCACCATGACCAGAGCTTCGATCCCGCGGCTCAACCCGGCCAGACGGTCCTCGTCGGTGAGGTCGATTGGTACCTGTTCGGTCATGACTGTTCGATTCCTGCCCTTTGGTTATCCGTCGTAGGTGTCGATGCCGGTAAGCGCCGCTTGGCGGTCGTCCTCGGAGCCAACCCATTCGACCCTGAGATCGCCGAGATGCCCGACTTGCTCGAGATCGACAGCACCCTGCTTGAAGAGTTCCAGCACCGCAAGAAATCGGACAACCACTTCCATGGTGTCGTCGGCAACGTGAGCCGTGAGCTCTTTGAATGTCTTGGGTCCGCGCTGGGGAAGGGAACCCAGCATCTCGTTGATGGCATCGGAGACGCTGGCCTTGATGGCCGTTACGTGCTGCAAGCCCACGCTCGTGGCCGGCTTGGGCTGCATCGCCTTCATGAATGCGGAGTGGAGGTCGTGAGGCGTGGAGTTCTCGAGAAGATCTGGAGCCAGGCCGATGAAGTGTTCTTCGAGGCCGGCGATCCGCGGCCGTACCCGTGAGGCGTTTTCTGACATGCGAACCATGGCAGCTGCTGCGTCCTTGAAGGTCTTGGACTCGAGCAACCGAGAGAGCAGCAGATCGCGTTCTTCCCAGAGGGCGAATTCCTCGTCGAGATCGATGTCGACATCTTCGGGAAGCAGGCGCCGGACCTTCAGTTCGATGAGCGTGGCCGCGATGAGCAGGAACTCGGTGGCGACCTCGAGATCGCAGTTCTTCATTCGCTTCACTTCGGCGAGATATGCATCAACGATTTCGAACAGGGAAACCTCGTAGAGGTCGACCTTGTCGTTCAAGATCAGGTGCAGCAGGAGGTCGAACGGGCCCTCGAAACCGGCCGTCTCGACCTTCACGGACGGTCCGCTGGCGTGAGCGTTGCCTTCGGCCGTGGGAGAAAGAGCAGTCGATGTCACTGCGAACATCCTACGCTTCTCGAAATGAGTGCACAGCGACCACGGGTATTCAGTGGAATCCAGCCGTCCGGATCGACCCACCTGGGCAACTACCTGGGTGCGCTGCGCAACTGGAAAGAGCTTCAACACCACACAGACTCGGTGTACTGCATCGTTGATCTCCACGCTCTCACCCTTCCCAAAGAACCTGGGGAAGTTGCTGCCGGCACTATCAACATGGCCCGGATGCTTCTGGCGGTAGGCCTCGACCCCGAACTCAGCACCATCTTTGTCCAGAGCCACGTTCATCAGCACGCCGAGCTGGGGTGGTTGGTGCAATGCCTCACCGGCTTCGGCGAGCTGCGCCGCATGACCCAGTTCAAGGACAAGAGCGATCGACTGGGCGGTTTGTCCGAGAGCGACGAAGGAGGTCGAGGTGCTTCGAATGCTTCCATCAGCGCAGGGCTGTTCACCTACCCAGCGCTGCAAGCTGCAGACATTCTGCTGTACGACACCGACGTCGTGCCGGTCGGTGACGACCAGCGGCAACACATTGAACTCACCCGAGATGTGGCGCTGAGGATGAACAGCCGCTACGGCGAGGGAACCGTTGTAGTTCCCGAACACCGGATTCCGCCGGCCGGTGCCCGGGTGATGAACCTGCAACGCCCTGATCAGAAGATGTCCAAATCGGTAGGTAGCGAAGCGGGCACGATCGAGGTTCTCGACGAGCCCAAGCGGATCGAGAAGAAGATCAAACGTGCTGTCACCGACAATGACGGTCATGTGCGCTTCGACATCGAAACCAAGCCCGGCGTGTCCAACCTCCTTTCGATCCTGGGCGCTGCAACATCGGAAGACCCCGAGGCGTTGGCGGCGAACTACAGCCAATATGGGCCACTCAAGAGCGACACTGCCGCCGCGGTGATCGAGATGCTGGCCCCGGTGCAGGAGCGATACCACTCCCTCAGTGACGGGGATGTTCTCGACGCGTTGGCGATGGGAGCCGACAAAGCAACGGCGGTCGCAGAGGTCGTGATGCAACGGATCCGAACCGCGATTGGATTATTGTCACCTGCGCAATGATTTCCCGGCCCGCCTCACTCCCTCGCCTGCGGTGCGGTGCTCTGATCGCCGCAGCGGCATGTGTAGCGGTGAGCGCATGTACTGCCGGACCGATCGGTGAGGCCGACGGAGAGCTGGTGATCGGAACGCTCCTTCCGCTCACCGGCCGGCAGAGTGCCGAAGGGATCGCAGCGCAAGAGGCGTTGGACGCACGGATCGTTGAGATCGCCGCCGCCAACGAGTTCGACAAACTTCAGATCCGTCTCGTCCACGCTGATGTGCGTTCGGACAATCTGCTCCTGCCCGCGGCCATCAGTGAACTCGAGGCCAACAACGTCGACGTCGTGATAGGCCCTCCGAACAGTTCCCAGGACACCCCGGCCCGCGAACAACTGGCAGGTATCGGTGCAGTGGTTCATCTACCGCTCAGTCAACCGGTAACGGGCCAGGCCGTGATGATGGCTGATGCTCTGATCGCCGACGGCCACCAGCTGGTCACGCTCTTGATGCCAACCACCACCCCATCGGCCGTCACCGACGCCTTGGCCGAACGTCTCGCCGAGAACGGTGGAACGCTCCTCTCTGATGTCGAATTCGAGCCCGAGGTGGAACGGTTCGACCCCGAAGTCGCTCTCGTGGCCGAAGACGATTCAACAGCCGTGCTCGTCCTGGGCGCTGGCTCTTCACAAGCGCTGATCGATGCGCTCGAGGCCGCCGGCGCCGGCCCGTCCAATCGCACCGTCTACATCCTGGGGAATACCGCCGGGGTTCTCCCGAGACCCGGTCTCCGTCTGATCGAACCATTGGCTCCGATGGCCGACCGTGTCACCGATCGGCTGGTTGTGGCGGCACTGGCGGCAGCAAAGGCGGAGACCGACGACCCGGCCACCGTCGCTGGAGCAGTTCAGAGCGTCGTGAACGGCGACACGTTGTGCTCGTCTTTCGCCAACTGTCTGAGCTCGTTGCGAAGCCAAGGCAGTGTGCAGTTCGCCGGGAAGGGCGCCAACGGCTACACCGATGCCGGAGCCCCCACAGCCGTCCCCTACCGACTGATCGCCTTCACCGCTGACGGCGAGATCGATGAGACCACGAGCCGCGTGATCACCTCGGGCTAGGAGCCTTCTAGTCGTCGTCGCATTCCTTCAGCACGTGACCGAGAGCCGGGTCGACCGTCCATTTTTCGACCGGTGCGTGATGTTCACCAGCCCACGCCGCCGTGAAGTCGTCCGAGCCGGCGGCACCGAGGAGGTCCCGGCCCAATTCGGGATGAATCCGGTACTGACCCAGCTTCTTGAAAACCTCCAACCGGCCCAGCCCCGTTACCCGAGGCCCACCCGAACCCAAAACGGCTCCGGAAGGGGCCCGGTACCACACCCCAGAACACCGTGGCGAACACCCGGGCGTAGGTTCCGTAGCCACACACCAATTTCCCCGTATCGTGAAGAACGGCGGCGGCCACAACCGCCCGATCGGCCTGGGGAAGACGCCGCTCGACATCCCGGGCCACCTGTAGCGAGTGGCGTTGATCGGCGGGACGCATCTGTGCCCACAACTCTTGTTCCCCGGGCAGCAGGTGACGGCGTACCCACTGGTCATCCTCGACCGTGGGTCGGTCATCGGACAGCGACTCGAAGAACCTGCGCACCAGATGCCGGGCCTGAACGATCCGGGTCCCGACGACGCCCAGCATCGGACTACAAACCCAGCTTGTTGGCCGCCGCCAGCAGGCCGATGATCGTCTTGGCGTCGGTAATGGAACCGTCTGAGCGCCATCTCCACTGCGGTTCGGAGCGGGAATTTCTCCACGAGCATGTGAGCTTCCTCGGGTCCGTCATGACGGACCGGCACTTCGCTCAGCTCGGTACACAGGAAGATCGTTTGGTGCTCGTCACAGAAACCGGGCGAGTGATGGAGCGAAATGAGGAACTCGACCTTGGCTGAGGTACGGCCGATCTCCTCCTCGAGCTCGCGCACCACCGTTTCCTCGAGAGGCTCTCCGGGGATATCGAGTTTGCCCGCCGGGAGCTCCCACATGTCGTTCCTGATGGGTGCTCGGAACTGTTTGACCAGCCACACCGAGGTGTCCTCCAGCGCTACCGCCGAGACCGCCCCGGGGTGTTTCACCACGTCACGTCGCATCTCGTCCCCGTCTGGGGTACTGAAGTAGCTGTTGTAGAACCCGACGACGTGACCTTGGTGAATCAGCTCATCCCGGAGGTGCTGGAAGTTTCCGCTCACCGATCTAGTCCAGCGTTATCGAGATCTGATCCGACGCCGGTCTCGCTGCCTCGAAGCGGTCTGGATCCTGGCTCTCGGCCCGCTCGAGAGCGGCCTGAATGAAGCCGTCGAACAGCGGAGCGGGCCGATTGGGGCGGCTTTTCAGCTCGGGGTGAGCCTGGGTTCCGATCCAGAAGGGATGGGTCGGCAGCTCGATGAACTCCACCAACTTCCCATCCGGCGACACACCGGAGGTGGACAAACCCCACTCCAAAAACTGTGACCGATACCTCGGGTTGAACTCGTACCGATGACGATGGCGCTCCTGAACGACCGGTCGACCGTAGAGCTTGGCAACCTGAGAGCCTTCTTTCAGAACAGCCACATAGGCGCCGAGGCGCATGGTGCCACCCTTGTCTTCCACCGTTCTCTGACTATCCATCAGATCGATGACCGGGTGCGGCGTGACGACGTCGGACCGGTTGAACTCGCTGCTGTTTGCTCCGTGTAGACCCATGGCGTTGCGGGCGTATTCGATGGTCATGACCTGCATCCCCAGGCACAGGCCCAGGCAGGGAATATTGTTGTCTCGGGTGTACCCAGCGGCGGCGATCTTGCCCTCGATACCCCGTTCTCCGAACCCGCCGGGGAGCACGACTCCATCGAGATGGCTCAGTTGTTCCACCACCAGCATTCCCTCTACGTGGTCGCTCATGATCCAGTCGATTTCGAGATCGACCTCGTGAGCGAATGCCGCATGACGCAGGGCTTCAGCGACCGAGAGGTATGCATCGGGTAGCGACACGTACTTGCCCACGATGCCGATTCGGAGTGGCTTCCAGGCCCGTTCAACCCTCCTGACCAGGGCCTTCCAGGGCTCCAGTGCTGCTTCGCTGACCTTGAGTCCGAGAATCTGGCAGACGTAGGAGTCCAATCCACCGGCGTGCATCCGGAGCGGGATCTCATAGAGGCTCGAGGCGTCAGGAGCGGTGACGATGCCCTCGATCGGCACGTCGCACAGGTTGGAAATCTTTGCCCGCAATGGATCGGGAATCTCTCGATCCGATCGGCACACGATCACGTCGGGCTGGATACCGCGGCTGCGAAGCTCGGTGACGCTGTGCTGAGTTGGCTTGGTCTTTTGCTCGCCGGCTGGACCGATATAGGGCACGAGAGTGACATGGACGTAGCAGACGTTCTGGCGACCGACATCGAGTCGGTACTGACGGATCGCCTCGAGGAACGGGAGGATCTCGATGTCGCCGACCGTGCCGCCCACCTCGGTGATAACGACGTCGACGTCTTCGTTGGCCAGGTTGGCGATACGTTCTTTGATCTCGTTTGTGATGTGCGGGATCACCTGGACGGTCTTGCCCAAGTATTCGCCGCGACGTTCCTTGGCGATCACGCTGCTGTAGACCGAACCGGTTGTCGTGTTCGATGCCTGCGTGAGACTCTCGTCGACGAACCGCTCATAGTGACCAAGGTCGAGGTCGGTCTCGCCGCCGTCGTCGGTGACGAATACCTCGCCGTGCTCGAACGGGTTCATGGTCCCCGGATCCACGTTGAGGTAGGGATCCAGCTTCTGCAACGTGACCCTCAGCCCACGTGCCTTGAGGAGGTTGCCCAGGGAAGAGGCTGTGAGGCCTTTCCCCAGCGAACTAACGACCCCGCCTGTCACGAAGATGTGTTTGGTCACGTCGGCCCCATTTCTGCGAATCCACTCTCCGTTTGGCCAAGGTAGCCGTTGGGAGTACGTTCCAGACTCATGACCTTCAAAGCTCTCCTACTTTCCGAGGACTCCTCGGGCGAGAAACCCACTGTTTCTGCGGCAATGACCGATCTCGAGGAAGCAGCTCTTCCAGATGTCGATAATCCGGTGACGATCTCGGTTGAGTATTCATCGCTCAACTACAAGGACGGCATGGTGCTCCAGGGAATCGGACGTTTGGTGCGCACGTACCCCCACATTCCCGGTGTCGACCTGGCTGGCACTGTCATCGATTCGGCCGACGGCCGCTACCAGCTCGGTGACCAGGTGCTGTGTACCGGCTGGCGAGTCGGGGAAATGCACTGGGGTGGCTACTCCCAGCAAGCACGACTCAACGCAGACTGGCTCGTTCCGGTTCCTGGGGGGATGACGACCAAAGATGTCATGGCGATCGGAACGGCTGGCTTCACCGCTATGCAGGCGCTCGACGCACTCGAATCGCATGGGGTGAAGAACGGCGAGCCGATCCTGGTAACGGGCGCCTCGGGCGGCGTGGGGTCATCGGCGATCATGTGGGGTGCAGCGTTGGGGCACCACATGGTGGCGAGTACCGGCCGGGTCGAGAACGCCGACGACCTGCGAGCCCTCGGCGCTGCCGATGTCATCGATCGCTCAGAACTCTCCGAACCGCCCGGCCGACCTCTTCTCAAGGAGCGGTGGGCGGGGTGTATCGACGCCGTAGGTGGTGACACGCTGGCACACGTGCTGGCCGAAATGGCCTATGGCGGCTCGGTCGCCGCCTGCGGTCTTGCCGGCGGCAATGTACTGTCGACGACGGTCATTCCATTCCTGCTCAGAGGTGTGAACCTTCTCGGCATCGATTCGGTCATGGCTCCCTTCGACGAACGGCAGCGAATCTGGGGTCGGATCGCCAAGATCTTCGACGCCGACACACTTGCATCGATCACAACAGAGGTTGAGCTGGCCGACATCGCCTCCAATGCACCCAAGATCCTGGCCGGCCAGACCAAAGGTCGAACAGTGGTCGTCACGTCCTGATCATGATTCGACATGTGGTGATCACCGGCCTCATGGGGATCGGGAAGACCACCACCGCCATCGCTGTCGCCCGCGCGCTGACACTCCCCCACCGCGACTCCGACGAAGACCTCCAACGCCTGCTCGGTCGAACCGGCAGGGAGGTCGTCGATGCGCTGGGCGTCGAGCAATTACACAGACTCGAAGCCGCCGTGCTTCTCGGGGCTTTGGCCTCACCTGACCGGCTGGTGATCAGCGCAGCGGCATCCACGGTGGAGGATCCGATGTGCCGAGCTGCCCTCGGTCGGACGGCTGTCACAATCGTGCTCGAAGCCCCGATCGATGTGATTCTCGAGCGAAGCTCAGCCGGCTCCCACCGGCGCGATATCGACCGGACCACGCTTGAACGACTCGCCGATCGAAGAGATCCTCTCTTTCACGAAGTGGCCGACATGCTGGTGTCGGCCGATCAGGAACCGTCTGCGGTCGTCGAGGAGATTCTGGCGTTTCTCGCCGGGATCAGCTGAGGTCGAGATCACGGCAGCGGCGGAAGGCCCATCGGATTCTGATCGGGGATCAGCCCAGATGCCTGGATGGCTTGCGCGCATCGCTCGAGCGCCTCGGTCAGGTCGGCTAATTCTCGGGCGGAAATGGAATCAACCGGAGGGTCAGCCAAGTCGTCGGTCAGTCCTTCGACCCGGGCTCGAATCGAGGTCCCTTCGGCAGTGAGTTGGCCATCGGCCAGGAGACCGCGTGTCGTCAACTGCTCCTTGGCCGCCTCCCACTCGGCCTGCTCGAAGCCCCGAGCCAGAAGGAACATCTCTTCGGGGAGTCCGAACTCTGCTCCGAGCAGCAGGTGGGCCTGCGGGCCTGTGATTCGCTCCGTTGCGAGAGCAATCACATGACCGTCACCCCGGTGTTCTCGCAGATTGGTGCACAGCTGCCACAACCGCTCGACGGGTTCATCGGGAAGATCCAGCGCAGCATTCGCTGCGAACAGCGGACGTCCCAGCCCCTCACACGCCGAGACCAGCTTCTCCAGAAGGGGGACCGTCTGCTCAGCGGTTTCAGTGATCCGATCGTCGAGCTTCCTGAGCGCAGTGGCCGCGCTGGTCCTCCGGGCTTCCAACAGCGAGGCCGGGGATGCGAGCGACCAGGCGTCGGGGATCGCTCGACGGACTCTCGATGGTGCGAAGTTCGCGAACGTGGCCTCTACAACCCCGGCAGTTACTTCCCCCATAGGCGCCGCACGGAAACCGAAGTACCCCATCCAGTAACCCTTGAGCCCTGCGTCCTTTGCAGCCTGGGCCGCTTCCGGAGCGAAGTAGGTAACGGCGTGAATGGTCTCGTATCGCATCCACAAGTGTCGAGCCCGGTGTGTCGTCATCGGGGACCACTTTGCTACACAAACGCGACTGGTTCTACATTGTCGCACTCGCACCTCCCCCGGAGACCCATGGAAACAGAACTCACAACCGACTATCTGGTGGTTGGCAGCGGCGCAGTGGGGATGGCCTTCGCGGACGTCCTCGTGAGCGAAACGGACGCTGACTTGATAATCGTCGACCGATTTGCCAAACCGGGCGGCCATTGGAACGTTGCCTATCCGTTCGTCACACTGCATCAGCCATCTCAGTACTACGGAGTGAGTTCGGTGGAACTCAGCAACGGTCTCATCGATCAAGTTGGCCTCAACCAGGGGCTTGGTGACCTGGCCAGCGGCGCCCAGGTCAGCGCCTACTTCGACGAGGTGATGCGGCACCAGTTGCTCCCGTCGGGCCGTGTTCGCTATTTCCCGATGTGTGACTATCGAGGCAAGGGCAACTTCGTCCACAAACTCACCGGCGAGGAATATCACGTGGAGTCTGCAAAGACCGTGGACTGCACTTACCTCAACACCACCGTGCCGTCGACGCACACACCGAACTTCGACGTTGCCGACGGCGTGAACTTCATGCCACTCAACGATCTTCCGACGCTCACGGCTGCGCCGGACCGGTACGTCATCGTCGGTGGAGGAAAGACCGGGATCGACGCAATCCTCTGGTTGCTCGAGCAGGGCACCGACCCAAACATGATCACCTGGATCAAGTCCCGCGACGCTTGGCTGCTGAATCGGCTCAACACCCAACCCAGTGCCGAATTCTTCGAATACACCATCGGTGCCCAAGCCAACCAGTTCGAAGCGATCGCCAACGCCAGTTCGGCGGACGACATGTTCCGACGGCTGGAAACGTGCGGCTACTTCCTTCGCCTGGACCCCGACGTGTGGCCCACCATGTTTCACGGAGCCACGATCAGCGAGCTCGAATTGGCCCAGCTCCGCCGGCTCGAACATGTTGTACGGCTTGGCCGGGTTCAGCGGATCGAACGTGACAGGGTTGTTCTCGACGAGGGCACGATGGGGTCGACGCCAGGGACCCTGTTCGTCGACTGCTCGGCCAGTGCTATCAGCAACCTGGAAATGAAACCGATCTTCCAGGGCGACCTGATCACGCCTCAAACGGTCCGCTCATACCAGCCGGTCTTCAGTGCCGCGTTCATCGCCCACATCGAGGCCACCTATGAGACCGAAGACGAAAAGAACGATCTGTGCGGCGTCGTCCCACTTCCCAACTCCAATCTTGATTACATGAAGCTGACACTGGCGTTCATGACCAATCAGTACAACTGGGGTCAGAATCCTGAGATACGGGAATGGCTACTCAACAACAGACTCGATGGTTTTTCCAAGATGGTCAGCGAGGTCGGCAAGGACGATGAGGCCAAACGGGCGTTACTCCGCAGGTTGCGGGAGAACTCGATGCCGGCGGCGATACGCCTGACCGAGCTGATTGCCGAGGCCGAGGCCGCTCAGACCGTCTGAGGCCATCAGGCCGGGAGCTTGGCAGGAAATCCTCGAAACGCTGTGCGACATTCGAATTCGGTTGGGCATGACGGGCGAAGACGCCGAGACGATTGCCGCAATCGTCAGCGAAGCCCTGAACCGCGTGCTGTCGAAGCCCTGTGCGGTCGACAGTTAGACCACATCTCGGGTACGTTAGAGCCACTAACTGAGGATATGGCGCATGCCACATCCGACCTCAGCCCTCAACGCCCGGGAGGTGTGCCATGACCCTGATCGAAACCACAGAGACGGCCCAACAAAAGGAACAGAAGACCAGGGCGCAAGCCCACCTTCTTCCCCATTTCACCAAAGGTGCAGCGTGGCAACACGAGAACCTCGGTGTCATCGAACGGGGGCAGGGTTGCTACGTGTACGACACCCATGGACGGGAGTACCTCGACGGACTCGCCGGTTTGTTCTGCACCAATCTGGGCCATGGTCGCATGGATCTGGTGCAGGCCGCTACCGAACAGATGAGCCAGCTTGCGTTCTACCCCACATGGGGCTGGGGTAACCCTCCCGCCATCGAAGCGGCCTCGATGATCGCCGAGGAAGCTCCAGGTGACCTGGATGAGGTGTTCTTTGTCAACTCCGGCTCCGAAGCCGTGGAGTCAGCGGTCAAGTTTGCTCGGAGCTACCACCTCAGCCGTGGTGAGGAGAGCCGCTACAAAGTCATCTCGAGGGAATGGTCCTATCACGGAACAACCCTCGGTGGGCTGTCGATCACCGGTGTACCCAAGTTCAGGGAGCCGTTCAAACCGATGCTGTGGGACGGGACCCGGCACGTGCGCAACACCTTCGGTGACACCGCTGAAGAACTGGCATCAGCCAAGGCCTTCGAAGACATGATCCTGGCCGAGGGCCCCGAGACCGTCTCAGCAATCATCTGCGAGCCGGTTCAGAACGGACGCGGTGGTCTCGTTCCCCCCGAGGGCTACTGGCCCGAGTTGCGGCGCATCGCTGACAAGTACGGAGTTCTCCTGATTGCCGACGAGGTCATCTGTGCCTTTGGTCGATTCGGCCACTTCTTCGCCTCAGACCGTTTCGACGTGGTTCCCGACATCATCACCTTTGCCAAGGGCGTCACCAGCGCCTATCAGCCGCTGGGTGGAATGGTCGTCCGTACACCCCTGGTGCACAGCATCTGGGAGTCACCGACGGGTGCGTACATGCACGGCGCCACCTTCGGCGGGCACCCGGTTGCAACGGCCGTAGCGGTAGCAACCATTTCGGCCATGCGCAGCGAGGGCATCATGGACCACGTACTCGACAACGAAGGCGGCTTCCGCCGGCGGATGGATGCACTGCTCGCCGATCATCGTTGTGTCAGCGAGGTTCGAGGCCTTGGCTACTTCTATGCGCTCGAACTGGTGGCCGACTCCGACACAGGAACGCCGCTCTCGGACACTCAGCGAGCCGGGCTCCAGGGCGGCGGCCTCAACGGGATCTTGCGCGATGCGGGTCTTCTGATACGGCCTGACGACCGAGGTGCCACGATGCTGGTTACTTCGCCACCGTTGGTTGCCGATCACACGGTGCTGGACGACATCCAGGACCGCCTCGACGCTGTTCTCACCCGGACCGAGGACTGGCTGAGCAAGAACAACTGAATCCGAGAGCAAGCAGAGCTTGGCCCATAGGGACGCTGTGCTGCCCTGATCCGCTGTGCTGCCCTGATCCGCTGGACCTCACACGTAGTCTTTGTACTTGTCGAGGTGACGAACGGGGGTGGAAAGTGCGTCCTTGCGGAACGGGTCACCCAGCTCCTGGGTACACATGATCTCGATGACAGTGGTCTTGCCTTCGTTCATCTGAGCATTGACGGCATCGGTCAGCGCAGCACCGACGTTGTCGATCTTGTCGACTCGGATTCCCTCGGCCCCCATGGCCTTGGCCATCTCTGCGTAGTTCTCACCGCCATCCAGCTCACCCGCTACAAAGCGGCGCCCGTAGAAGTCCACCTGGTTCTTCTTCTCGGCGCCCCACTGGCGGTTGTGGAACACGACCGCGGTGACCGGGATGTTGTGGCGCACGGCGGTCATGACTTCCACCATGCTCATCGCCCACGCACCATCACCGGCATAGGAGATCGAAGGACGGTCCATCGCTGCGGCCTTTGCACCGATGGCACAGGGCAACGCATATCCACAGTTGCCCCAACTCATCGCTGCAAAGAAGCTGCGCGGCTCCTCGAACCGCAGGTAGCTGTTCGAAACAGAGTTGATATTGCCGATGTCGGTGCTCACCATCACCCGCGGTGGCATGGCCTTCTCGAGCTCGCGTAAGACCTGCCGAGGGTGCAGCCAGTCGCCCGGCATGTCCTCGGCTTCGGCGATGGCCTCGAGGGAGAAATCGTCCTTCTCGTGGATCCAGGAATCCAGCTCGGCCTCCCACGCATCCTTCTCGGCGTGCATGGCTGCCAGACGCTCATCAGCGTTGGCATCGCAGGCCAGCGTCCGATCCCGGAGCCGGTCCAGTAGCGCCTGAGCGGCCTGGGCGGCGTCGCCGTTGATCCCAACGCTGATCTTCTTCACCAGCCCCAACATCGTGTGGTCGGCGTCGACCTGAATGATCTTGGCGTCCTTGGGCCAGTAGTCCATGTCGTGCTGAGGCAGTGTGCCGAACGGGCCGAGACGGGTTCCCAACGCCAGCACCACGTCTGCCTTGTTGATCAGCTTCATCGCCGCTTTGGAACCTTGGTATCCCAAGGGCCCAGTCCATTGGGGATGGGACGCGGGAAAGCTGTCGTTGTGGAGATACGTGTTTGCCACGGGGCACTTCAGGCGCTCCGCCAAGGCAATCGTCTCCGACATCGCATCACCCATCACCACGCCACCCCCGCTGAGCAGTACGGGGAACTGGGCGTCGGCAAGTAAATCGGCGGCCTCGTCGAGGCTCTTGGAACCACCGGGCCCCCGGTCGACCCGCATGGGCGTCGGGATCTCCACGTCGATGTCACCGTAGAAGCGGTCGCGCGGGATGTTCAGCTGGGTGGGACCCATTTCGCTGACTGCCCGATCGAAACAACGAGCGGTGAGTTCCGCCATTCGATTCTCGTTGTCGACCTGACCCTGGTACTTGGTGAATTCCTCGAACATCGGGAGCTGGTTCGCTTCCTGAAATCCGCCCAAACCGATGCCACCCGAACCGGTTTGTGGGGTAACGATGACCACCGGCGAGTGGGCCCAGAATGCGGCTGCGATCGCTGTGACGCAGTTGGAAACCCCGGGACCGTTTTGTCCGATCACGACACCGTGACGTCCCGAAACTCGCGCATACCCGTCGGCCATGTGCGCGCCACCCTGTTCGTGAACGACTGGGATCAACCTGATTCCTGCCGGAGCAAAGATGTCCATTGCGTCCATGAACGCACTACCCATGATTCCGAACATGTCGGTCACGCCATTGGCGACCAAGGTCTCTACGAAGGCTTCACTTGGAGTCATGCGGGTCATGGGTTAGAGGCTATAACCGCACACAGGAGCCGTCTAGCGCAACCGGCAAAAAGCCGCCAGCCCCTAACTCGCGTGCCGCGACAGTTCGGCAATGCCAGCGCAGAGCAGATCGAGAAGATGCTCGAAGGACTCGTCGAGGTCTTGTTCGAGGGGATGTCCGTCGCCTGCCTCGAGGTGAGCGAAGCCGTGGAACGCACTGCGAAGTGTGCGGGCGGCATGAACCCGCTGGTCGTCGGAGAGGTCGAAAGAGATCAGCGCTTGGCCGAGGAGGTTGACGATGCGGTCGACGGCGGCCTCCAGCTCATCATCGCCGGCACAGGGGTACCGATCCGTTGCCGTGTACAACCCGGGGACGTCTTTCACGGTTTTCCGCCAGGCTCGGCCCATGGCCTTTACAGCGTCGCCACCCGACAGCCCGACCGCCGCTTCGGTGAGTCTGGTGAACAACTCTTCCCGACCCCGCAAACCGAGGAGCCGAATGAGGTCGTCGTAACTGTCGACATGGCGGTACAGCGCCGGCTGGCTGGCGTTGAGATGTTTGGCCACTCGGGTGAGGGTGATGGCGTCGAGTCCTTCGGCGTTGGCGATTCGCGCCGCCGTGTCCACCACGATGTCTGTTGTCATTGCCTGGCGCGCCATTTCGCCCAAGGGTAACTTCCCGCCGTGATCGACACGCTGCCCGGGGCCAACAACCATCCGGACGCGCACGACAACATCGAAGGCAGTGCGGAACAGTACGCACGACCGGTGCACAGTTGTACGTTTCCGCGGTCCGCCAGCGCGTGGTCTAATCGGCGTTGAGAGTTCCCGATACCTTCAGGTAGTACTTGGGAGCGTTGGGAATCACGACGCACGCTCTTTGGCGGTGTCGGGTCGTTTGGCGGAACGGCTGCGACACCGCCGGAGCATCTCTTTCAACCGCGCAGTCATTTCAACCGCGCAGTGTCAACTTTCGTAGCTGGTCGGGCTGGTTGATAATGACCGTCTTTCGTCCGGTCGCAATGATGCCGCTCTCTCGCAGCTCCGCCGAGCGCGTTGGTGGTGCCCTCTCGCGACAGGCCGGCCCACTGGCCCAGCTCAACCTGGGTGATCGGCATGCGCAACGTGACTCCCGGCGCTGGCTCCTGACCGCTTCGTAGCAGCAGCTCCAACAGGCGATCGGCGATACGTTCAGTACCGTTGCGGTTTGCCACATCAACGAACTGATCAGTGAGCTGACGCATCCGTGTGATCACACGACTCAGGATGGCGGTGACGAACTCGGGGTTGGTGGCCAAGACCTCCCGAAACTCGGTGGCAGGAATCGTCCGGATTCGGCTGAGGTCGACTGTGACCGCCGTGGCGCTGCGAGGTGCGTCATCGATGACGCCGAGCTCACCCACAACACCGTCGGCAGCCACCAGATCAAGGAGCGCCGTTTTCCCGCCGACGCTTGTGCGTTCCACCCGCAGAAGACCGGATTCGACAAGCAGGACCGAGTGCGACTCGTCACCCTCGAAGAACAGATAGCTCCCGCCGGGGTACTGACGAAGGCTCCCCATACCTCGCAGCGTGGTGAGAATCGGATCCGGTCCGTGCATATTGTGTTCGTGCAGTCACGACCACGATCTCGGTGTCACGCTTCCGCACCATTCCTCGGAAGGGTAATGCAGGCTGGGACCGACACGCTGCCAAAGACCGCCGGCGCGACGGGTCCAGTCGTCGTGTTTCTGACCCGGTGAACCGAATCAGACCAGGGCGGCCAGTTGTTGGTCCGCTCCTATTCGGGTTCGCAGATAGACGGCGACCCCGGCACCGGCGGCGAGCCCGGCGGCGCACAACGTCCACAGAAGCCCGTATCCAACCTGATCTACGATCACACTGCCGACCACCGGACCCGAACCAGCACCAACGAAGATGCCGATCTGGGTGATACCGGTCGCTGCGGCGGGTGCTGACGGATTGTTCCGGATGACCGAGAGGTTGAACAGAGCCGGGCCACGCCCAGCCGGCGGCAAAGGCGGGCACGACCGCGACCGCGTAGCTCAGCGGAGACGCGGCCGACATCAACAAGAGACCGCCGGAGCCGATACCGAGAAGCCAGACCAAACGCTGAATCGGCAAGATCCCCCGGTAGTCGACAGCCCAACCCTGATACAGGCGGCTGGTGATCCCCGCAGCCGAGCCGAGGGACAGGAGCCACCCGGCCGGCCCTTCTCCCATCCCAGCATTGGTTGCACCAGAAGTGAGAAGGCTCACCATCGCCCCTGCTGTCATGGCACCGAGGAAGCCGACCGTTGCATAGAGCGCCAGCAGCCGGCTCGGCATGTCGGGACGCGCATCGTTGGACTTCGCATTGACGAGCTTGACGGTGTCTGCAGCCCCCATCGGTTGGATCGCAATCGCAACCAGAGTGAGTATCGCCGCGGCGACATAGGCCCAGCGCCAACCCACGGTGAGAGCGATCGCCGGAACCGCTGCGCCGCCGAGAAGCGCCGAACCTGGCATCCCGCTCTGCTTGACCGCCAGCGCCATCCCGAGCCGTTCCTTCCGAACCCGGTTCGACAACAAGAGGTTCGCGGCTGGCTGATTGAGGGCGTTCACGAACCCGGAGAAGCCGATGAGAACGAGGAACTGCCACGGGTGATCCGCCCAGGCTGCTATTCCCATCATCGCAAGTGCGGTTCCGGCGAGGCCCGCTCGCAGGGCCCGTCCGGGCCCTAGCATCTGGGCCACTCGCCCCATCGATGCCGAGGCGAGCCCTGCAACGGCAAAGGCCGAGCCGATGAACAACCCGACCATGGTGATGGAGTAGCCGAGATCGTTGCGGATCTGAACCGAGAGTGCTCCGGTGAGGAACACCGGCAACGTACTGCACATCGTGGCGAGGCTCGCCGCAGTCCACACCCGGATCTGGCGCGCCGCCATCGGGGCGGTATGAGTCGCGTCGATGGGTTCAGTTTACGACTCGCTCCCAAGGCCTCCTAGTGTTTGGGGACGTGACACTCAGCACCGATCGACTCAGTGACGCCGACAGGTTCATACAGAGCAAATACATCGACGGCGGGGTTCTGCCAGGGTTCTCGTGGTCCGTCGTCCACAACGATGAGGTGGTCCACACCGCCGCCACGAACTATGAACCCGACGCGATCTTCCGGATCTATTCGATGACGAAACCCATCACGTCCGTGGCGATGCTCATGCTCATCGAGCGCGGCCTGTGCCGGCTCAAGGACCCGGTCTCGAAGTGGCTTCCCGAGTGGAGCGAGCTCACCGTCTACGTCGCCGGTCACGGCGACTCGATGACCGTTGCGGCCCCCGCTCGACCGATGACGGTTCAGGATCTACTCACCCACACGAGCGGGCTCACCTACGGCTGGATGTATGCCCATCCAGTCGATGCCGCCTACCGCAAACGAAAGATCGGCACGCGCACGATCTCCCTCGCTGAGACCTGTTCTCGCGCCCGGAGGTCCCGCTGAAGTTCTCACCCGGCACCGAGTGGCAGTATTCGATTTCTACCGACGTCATCGGACACCTCGTAGAACTGATCTCGGGCACACCACTCGACCAATTCTTTGACACCGAGATCCTGGGACCACTCGGGATGGCAGACACCGCCTTCTGGGTCGACGACGACAAGGCGGATCAGCTGGTGCCGAACACTGCGATACCCGGGCAGAGTCCGTTTGGCATCCCCCCTGATGCTCCTTCGGCCGGCGTGGGGGATCTCGTTGTCATCGACGGCAACACCACAGAGAGCGAGTACAGAACCAAGCCGACATTGTTGTCGGGCGGCGGCGGTTTGACGTCGACGCTGGGCGACTACGTTCGCTTCTGTCGGATGATTCTCAACGGTGGAGAGTTGGATGGCGTTCGGATCGTCGGCGGTCGAACCCTCGCATTCGCCGGCCAGAACCACTTGCCAGGTGGAGCGACACTTGCGGACATCGGTCCGCCCATCGGAACCGAAACGAACAACGAGGGAATAGGTTTCGGGCTCGGCTTCAGCGTGGCAGTAGACCCCGCGGCCAACGGAGTGATCCAGAGCGTTGGCACCATGGCATGGGGAGGAGCCGCATCCACTCTGTTCTGGATAGATCCGACGGAGCACCTCGCAGTCGTCGGAATGACCCAGGTCATGCCCAGCTGGTCCAGCAACCTACGCGATGAACTCCGCCAGATCGTGTACGCAGCTTTGTGAACCCACTGGGAACTCGACACCCAACGTCGCACTGCGTTGGGCTTCTTCGACCTATCTTCAAGGTGTGGATCTTCCGGCGACGACAACAACCTTTGACGAGATGGTGGCCGATGGCAGCACCGTTCGTTCCCCGTACCGTCAGTACTGCGAGTGGATCAACGGTGAAGACCCGACCAGACTGCTCACCAAAACCGCCGACGCAGAGAGGATCTTTCGTCGCACGGGTATCACCTTCAACGTCTACGGCGATGAAGCGGCCGATGAACGGCTGATCCCGTTCGACATCGTGCCGAGAATCATCTCGGGGCTCGAGTGGCACCGACTGTCCCGCGGCATCGAACAACGAGTCCGGGCCATCAACGCGTTCCTGTACGACATCTACCATCGTCAGGAGATCCTCAAGGCCGGGAGAATTCCACAGTCGCTCATCGCCAACAACGATGCCTATCTACCTCAGATGCAGGGGGTGAATCCGCCCGGCCGGGTGTACACCCACATCGTCGGGATCGACCTGGTCCGGACCGACGAAAACGAGTTCTACGTGCTGGAGGACAATGCTCGGACGCCGTCGGGCGTGTCCTACATGCTGGAGAACCGCGAGACCATGCTGCATATGTTCCCCGAGTTGTTCTCGTCGATCTCGGTGCAGCGGATCAACACGTACCCACTCGAGCTACGCCGCTCCCTGGCCGCCTGCGCCCCGGAGGGCTCGAACCATCGGCCGACCGTTGCGGTCCTCACACCCGGTGTGTACAACTCGGCCTATTTCGAGCACTCGTTCCTCGCCGATGAGATGGGGGCGCCTCTGGTGCAGGGAAACGACCTGCGGATAGTTGACGGGCGGCTCGCCATGCGCACAACCCAGGACTATCAACCCATCGACGTCCTCTACCGTCGAGTGGACGACGACTTTCTGGACCCACTCAACTTCGATCCGACGTCGCAGTTGGGCGTTCCCGGAGTGTTCGATGTGTATCGAGCCGGCAACCTGACGATTGCCAATGCACCCGGCACCGGAGTCGCCGACGACAAGGCGGTGTATTCGTACATGCCCGAGATCGTGCAGTTCTACACCGGAGAACGACCGATTCTGAACAACGTGCCCACCTGGCGCTGCGGCGATCCTGACTCGCTGACCTACGTATTGGATCACCTCGACGAACTGGTCGTGAAGGAAGTCCACGGATCCGGCGGTTATGGCATGTTGGTGGGGCCGGCGGCCACCAAAGACGAACGTGAACAGTTCGCTGCCAAGCTACGGTCAGCTCCGGCCAACTACATCGCCCAACCGACCCTCGCTCTCTCCTCGGTGCCTATTCTGACCGAAGCCGGCCTTGCGCCCCGACACGTGGATCTCCGCCCGTTCGTTCTGGTTTCGCCCGATTCGATCCACATCACTCCTGGCGGCCTCACACGGGTTGCGTTGGAAGACGGTTCGCTCGTGGTCAACTCCAGTCAGGGCGGCGGAACCAAGGACACCTGGGTTCTGGAGGACTACCTATGATGCTCGGAACCACAGCCGGCGGACTGTTCTGGATGTTCCGGTACCTGGAGCGGTGCGAGAACACTGCCCGATTGGTCGAGGCTGGGCTCCGGATCGCGCTCACCAAGTCCAGCGAAAGCGCTGGAGAATGGGAATCGGTTGTGCTCACCACCGGCGCCTCGGAGTTGTTTGAACAGCATCACGATCGATACGAACGAGATGCCGTCATCGACTTCCTGTTGAGAGACCCGGAGAACCCCTCGAGCGTGCTCTGCCTGGTAGAAGCTGCCCGGAACAATGCCCGCGGCGTACGAACCGCGCTGACCCGTGAAGTATGGGAAGCGACCAATGATTGTTGGATGGTGCTCTGTGACACGCTGGCTGATCCCGTTCCGGATCGTGATCTGCCCGAGGTCCTGAGCCGAATCCGTCAGGAGAGCGCTCTGGTTCGGGGGGCACTGCACGGGACGGTGATGCGCAACGACATCTACGATTTCGCCCAGCTCGGAATGTTCGTCGAGCGAGCTGACAACACCGCCCGGATCCTCGATGTCAAGTACTACATCCTCCTTCCCTCGGTTTCTGCGGTCGGATCGAGGCTCGACACACTCCAATGGGAGACGATTCTTCGTTCAGTGTCGGCCCAGCGCGCCTTCCGGTTCGAGTTTCCCGGTGCCATCACCCCGCGGGATGTCGCTGCGTTCTTGATATTGGATCCGCGTATGCCCCGTTCGCTGGCGTACTGTTTCTCCAAAATCCGAGACAATCTCGGCTACCTCGGCACCCAATACGAGGATCGACGTCCGAGTCACGACGTGGCTGCAAAACTCATCGATTCCATAGGTGGTCGCGAGATCGAGAACATCTTCGACAGCGGATTGCACGAGTTCCTTCGTGCCGCAATCGACGAGATCGCCTCGCTTGCGACTCAAATCGAGATCGACTACCGGTTCAGCAGGTGAATCGATCATGCTTCTGAACATCAGCCACGAAACGGTCTACGAATACGACCGGCCCGTTCCCTTCGGACTCCAACAGGTGCGTCAGACCCCTCGCACGAGCCATGTCCAGCACGTCCACAGCTGGGAGACCCACGTGGAGGGTGGCAACACTCAGGCCACCTTCAAGGATCACTATGGCAACGTCGTACAACTCGTGAATCTGGGCGAAGGTCACGACACGTTCCGGCTCGTGAGCACCGGCTCGGTGGAGACATTCGACACCGGCGGTGTGTATGGGGTGGCCTCCGAACTCGTACCGCTATGGCTCTTCTTGCGGTCGACTTCCCTCACTCATCCCGGTCCCCTAGTTACCGAACTGCTCGGAGGGCCTGTCGATGATCTAGAAGACCTGGGGACCCTGCACGACCTTTCGGCTCGGATACGAGAGGCAGTCAGCTATCGAACCGGGTCATCGACAACGTGGTCGACGGCCGAAGATGCTCTGACATCGGGAAGCGGCGTCTGCCAGGACCATGCCCACGTTTTCGTGAGCGCCGCTCGGTTGGCCGGGTGGCCGGCTCGGTACGTCAGCGGCTACCTGATGATGAACGACAGAATCCATCAAGAAGCGAGCCACGCCTGGGCTGAGGTGCATGTGAGCGGACTCGGCTGGGTCGGTTTCGATGTCTCCAACGGCATTGCGCCCGACGAACGGTATGTGCGACTCGCTGTCGGCCTCGACTACACCGAAGCTGCACCGGTGTCAGGAATCAGATTCGGCAATGCGCAGGAACAGCTCAATGTCTCGATTCAGGTCCAGCAGTAGCGACCGATAGGTTCTTTGCAATGACACTGGAAATGACCCGATGACGTACTGCGTTGGACTTCGGACCGACAACGGTCTGGTGTTCATGTCCGACACGCGCACCAACTCCGGGGTCGACAACGTCTCTATCTACCGGAAGATGTCGACCTGGGCCAACGAGGGCGAACGGGTGATCACGCTGCTGTCCGCCGGCAATCTGGCAACGACGCAGGCGGTCGTCAGCTTGTTGGACGAACGATCCAAAGCCCCCGAAGACCGTAGCCCATCGATCCTCCAGGCCGCCACGATGTTCCAGGTTGCCCGACTGGTCGGCCAGACCCTCCGAGAGGTGATCGAGACCCAGGCCGAGACGGGTGAGACCGCAGACAGTACGTTTCACAGCACGCTGATCCTCGGTGGACAAATCAAAGGGATGACTCCTCGCCTCTTCCTCATCTACCCCGAGGGCAACTTCATCGAAGCCACCGATGACACCCCGTTCATGCAGATCGGCGAAACAAAGTATGGACGTCCGATTCTGATTCGGGCCTACGACCCGTCGATGAGCTTTGAGGCGGCCGTGAAGTTGCTGCTTGTCTCGTTCGATTCCACCATGCGGGCCAACCTTTCGGTTGGTTTCCCCATCGACCTTCAGGTGTACGAGACCGACAGCTTCCATCGACAGCCGCGGATTCGTATCGAAAAGGACGACGAGTACTTCCGCTCGATCTCGGACGGCTGGAGCAGAGCCCTTCGCCGGGCCTTCGATTCACTCGCCGATTTCGATTTCGACGGCCGCAACCCGGCCTAACACTTCCACCATCTCGGCCAGGAAGTCCTCGGCCGAGTCGACGATCGACGGTTGAACCGACGCCAACGCAGTCGCCACCCGTTCGACGTCGTCAGGCTTCATGGCCAAACGAGGACGACGCGAGAGGATCGATTCCATCCGTTTGGCGACAGCATGAGGATCACGGAAGTCGGTCGGCGTACGCCATCCGGGCAATCTCGACAGATGGTTGTTCCATCGCTGGCGTGAGTCCTCGGGAACCACTGTTCCGATGCCGGGCGCGGTCTCGGCCCGCGCTAACGCTTGGGTCACCGCGTCGCCTCGTTGGGGATGATTGAAGAAGAGTTCACCGTCGAGGAGAAGTTCCACCCCGACATGGGCTGACGCCCTGGCGGCGCCCCTTCCAACTCCAGCCGCCGAAAGATTGTCGAACACCGATTTCTGGCGCGAAGTGAACCAACCATGGGAATGAAAGACGGCTGTCGGTTGCATGGTGGAACGCAACCCCCTTTCCGACGGGGCCGGCGGCTGACCCCGGAAGCATTCTGAATCCCCCGATCGTGGCGACGTCGGGAAGAGCCGACCCCAAATGGACCAACGGGTCTTCGAAGTGCTCGGCCGCGATCGTGACGTGGGAACCGAGATTCACACCATCACCGTAGAAGCGAGAACGCGGCGCACACCCCGCGGTTGGAGTTCATCGATCGGTGAGTCCGAACTTCTCCTTGAGGACCGCGTGAAAGTCACGCTGTCCGGTCACCAAGAATCGAGCCTTTTCCTTTGACCGCCGAATGGTGATGGAGGACCCAGGTTCCACGGTGGCGACTGCCCGCCCGTCGAGGGCTACCAGCCCGGCCCGATACCCCTCGATATCGAGGCGAACCTCGGTTGAGGGAGCGAGTACCAGTGGACGGTTGAAGATCATGTGGGCAGCAACCGGGACCACGACGAGCGCCTCGAAATCAGGTTCAACTACCGGCCCACCGGCTGAAAGCGAATAGGCGGTTGATCCGGTGGGGGTTGCCACGATCAGCCCATCTGCCTTGTAGGTGGTGAACGGTTGATCGCCGATGGTGGCCAGCAGCGAGACGATGTGACCGCTCTCGGCACGCTCCACGACGGCTTCGTTCAACGCCAAGCCGAGCCGATTCCCGCCGCTATCGAGCACTTCGACCATCATCCGTTCTTCGATGACCAACTGACCGTCCCGCCACGCCGACAGCGACGTCTCCAGTTGGTCGGGGTCGATCTCGGCGAGGTAGCCGAGGTCGCCGGCGTTGACGCCGAGCAGCGGTACATGGTGATCGACCACCAGGTGGGTCGCCCGGAGCATCGTGCCGTCGCCGCCGAAGCTGAGGCACACATCGAGACCCTCGGCGAAGGACTCCTCATCCACCCCTAACTCGCTGCGGTCGATGAGCTCTGCATCGACCTTGGGCATCCTCACCTCGACCGCGCACTCCTCGCACCAGTTGAGCGCACGCTCCACAAGGCCGTAGACCTCGGGTCGATGATGGTGGAGGACGATGCCGATGATGGTCATTGCGATTCCTTCCGCTCCGCAGCTTCTGAGACGACGGCCTCGAGCAGCGATGCAACATCATCATGGCCGCTTGCGGATACAAAGTGACCGACAAACTCCACATTGCCTGCTCGGCCTGTGATCGGTGAAACCATGAGACCGGCACACTCCAACCCCACGGCTGAGGCGCGCTCGATGACCTCGGCCAGTACTCGAGTCCAGATGGCGGGGTTGGTGATGACCCCGTTTCCTCTCGAAACCTCTTGGCGGCCGGCCTCGAATTGGGGCTTGATCAGAAGGAGCGCATCGCCGACATTCAGTTCCGAGACCACCGGCAGCACCAGCTTCAACGAAATGAACGACACGTCACCGACGGCCAGGGTCAGCCCGTTCGGGAACTGATTCGGTTTCACCGAACGGATGTCGGTCTGTTCGCGCACCTGCACTCGGGGGTCATCTCTCAGTCGTTCGTGCAGTTGATGGGTCCCGACATCAATGGCTACCACTGATGCGGCTCCGTTCTGGAGAAGGCAGTCGGTGAATCCGCCGGTTGAGGAACCGATGTCGACACAATGACGACCCGAGGGATCCACGCCGAACCGTTGGAGCGCGCCGGCCAGTTTGTCGCCCGCCCGGCTCACAAATCGAGGTGGATCGCCGGTGATCTGTACATCCTCGGCCGGATCAACTTGGCGGGCCGACTTGGTGGTGGGCGCTCCACCGACCAGCACCCGACCCTCTTCGATCAGCCGTTTTGCCGAATCGCGGCTGGGTGCGAGTCCTCGCCGGACCAGTTCGGAGTCGAGCCGTCTACGGGCCGCCATCACACTTCCCCAAATTCCTGTGGACACCCACATCCTGTGTGGCTGGCAGGAAGGCAGAACGGCCGATTGTGGCTCTCAGCAGGAATTTCACGGTCTAGACCCCAACCTCTCTGGCCAGCACCTCGGCCACGTCGGCAGCGATCATGTCGGGAGCGGGATCAAGCGCCTCCGCCTCAGGTTGGGAGGTGACGCCCGACAGAACCATGGCGAAACGAAATCCCGCGGTCCGTGCGAAATCTCCGTCGGTGTCGTCGCGATCACCGATCATGAGGGCGTCCGAGCCAAGAAGTTCGATGGCAAGGTTGGCCATTGGCTGATGAGGCTTGCCGGCAAAGGTGGGATCGGATTCGGTTGCGGTGCGAACCGCGGCGACGATGGACCCGCCACCAGCCCAGAGCCCATGCTCGGTTGGATAGGTGGGGTCATGGTTGGTGCCGATGAAGCGGGCCCCGTTGCGTATGGCGGTCACCGCCATCCGCAAGGCGGTCATAACTGAGATCGAAATCGAGCCCAACGATGACGGCGTCCAGTTCCGGAGGCCCCGCATCGGCGGCTGTGACCGGGACACACTCCCCTCCTCGGGCGTGGACAGCCTCGTTGATGCCGGCTCCACCCAAGACGAACACGCGCTCCCCGGTTTTGATCAGGCTCGCCGCTGCCATCGCTGATGACAGCACCCGACCCGCCGCATCGATCCCAAACCGTCCAAGTTTTGCCTCTTGGGCCGCCACGGTTGCCGAAGAGTTGTTGGTGGCAAACAACACTGGATACTCGGCGGCCAGAAGTCGCGCCACTGCTTCGCACGCACCCGGGATGGGCTCGGTGCCATGCCAGAGGACGCCATCGAGATCGAAGATGAAGCCGGGAGTCGAATTGATGGGGTCTGACCGTACCCGACCCCGCTCGATCTCCCGCAGAACCCGCTCGCAGCGACCACCTCGACGATCCGGGTCACATGGGCCGCTGGGACAGTTGCCCACAGCCGGCGGGAATCTCGCCCTAACAATCGATCCACCTGGCCGATACTCTCAAATCTCGTGGGGTGGATCGGACGAGTCCTGTCTGTGGTGTTGATCGCAGGGTCATTGGCAATCTCGAATCCGTCTGTCGCTGATGCACAGGTACTTCCCACCTGTGTTGCAGCCGGCCAGGTCATCGAGGGCACACTCTCCGCCTCCGGCACCTGCACGCTCGGGCGTAGCGTCGAAGCCGACTCGGACATCACCTGCGAGTACAGCTATCTCTTCGATGATTCCGAGGTCGCCGTGTACCAGCCATCTCCGGGGGTGTACTCGAGAGGCACCGACAACGGCGACCGTGTCGCGGCCACGATCACAGACGTGATCATCGGCGCCACTGGAAGCCGGATCGAGTTCGAAACCGTCACCCTTGAGGGTGGTGGTCGCCAGTTCAGTTCCACCGGGCGCTGGTACCGCAGGTTCTGCTCCGACGACGACGGACTCATCGCCATCGATGGGCCAATCCCGTCAGGGCCAACCAAGTCGGTAGCCGAAGTCATCGACGAGGCAATGACCAGCCTGCGGCCCGTAGCCCCTGACACCATCGACCATTCCGGCCCCGGCAGCATCCTTCAGTTGGCGACGTTCTTCTGGCTCGAGGGAGTCGATTTCGAAGGGAATCCCCTCACCTCGCAATCCGGTCACGGCAATCTGGTGGTAACCGTCGAGGCCCAACCTTCAGAGTTCTTCTTCGAAGTCGACGGCATGCGATACAGCTGCGGATCACGCAACACGCGGTGGAAACGGGGTCTCGACGAGGATGCACCTGACGTGTGCACCCATACCTTCGAGGATGCTCCCGCCGGGCAATCGTCGATCGAGCTCGATCTTGTTGTCGTGCACGCCACCGCATGGTCGGCCAACGTTGGCGGCCTCGGTGGTGATCTGGCTTCGATCCAGGCTCGCACCGACGGTATCAACCATCCGGTGTTCGAGGTCGTCGGATTGACGCTCGGTCGCTAGCCTCTTCAGTGGCTCGGCACCGCCGGTAGGCCCACTCGGGTACTTCACACCCCATCAGTCGAAGACTCATGTTGAGGAGAAGAACCCGTGAATCTCTGTGTCCTTCAGGGCGTCGTCATCGGCGACCCGAGAATTGCAGACCTCCCGTCGGGAGAGACCGCTCTAACGTTCGATGTCCGGGCCACGACCGAGGCAAGAGCCTCGGCGTCGGTGCCGGTCGAGTGGACCGGACCGGCTGCCAAGATGCCGAAGGTGGTCCCCGACGCACCGGTCGCGGTGGTGGGATCGGTAGCGAGACGCTTTTACCGGTCGGGCGGCTCAATCCAGACCCGGGTCTATGTCAGCCCCGTCAAGATCGTCGTGAAGCAGAAGAAGCGACAGTCCGATGCGGTCGGCAACGCCCTCGCAGCAGCTCTCGATGCCGTTGTGGAGGAGCGAGCCTAAGAACTTCCCGTGAGTGAAACGATCCGGTCGATGGCATCGTCGAGAAACTGCTGGGTGGTAGCGAAATTGAGCCGTCCGAACGAGGTTGACTGGCGACCGAATGTGATGCCCGGATCGATCCCCAGCCGGGCCTTCTCCAACAGGTGGCCTGCGGGATCATCCGCAATGGGTGTGTTCGTGAAATCCAGCCAGGCCAGGTAGGTCGCTTCAGGCGTATCGAAGCCAATCGTCGGCGCTTCGGCCGCCAACCTCGCCGCGAGGTGGTTCCTTCGTTGGGTGATCTCATCGGCGACCCCGGCCAGCCATTCCGAGCACTGAGTCCATGCGGTGATGGCGGCAGCGAAACTCATCGGCGTCGACATGCCGAGGCCTCGGGGTGGCATCTCGTCGAAGCGCTGTCGCAGCAACGGCTCATCGATGTGGGCCACCGCGCAGTGGAGGCCGGCGATGTTGAACGACTTGCTCGCCGATCCCATGGTCACCAGACGGCCGGTGAATCGGTCGTCGGCGAGGGCCAGTGGGCGATGCGAGCCCTCATGTATGAAGTCGCCCCAGATCTCATCGCTGATCACCATGAGGTCATGACGATCGGCCGCATCAGCCACGATGGCCAGCTCGTCAGCATCGAAGATGCGGCCGGTTGGGTTGTGGGGTTGACAGAAGAGGATGATGCGCGTGGTGTCGTCGATCGCAGACTCGAGCCGGTCGGCATTGATCCGCCAGCCGTTGGGATCCAGCGGCACCTCCACACAGCGACGCCCTCCTCCAGTGATCGAGTCGAAGAACGGGTGGTAGGACGGAGTGAACAGAATCACCCCGTCTCCAGGTTCTGTTCGAGCCCAAATCGACATTTCCACCGCGTGAAGGACACTGCAGAACGACCGCATTCGAGCTAGGTCGAGTTCTAGGCCGTGATGGTGACTCTGCCACCGCGCAAAGCCTGAAACATCTCCGGAATCAGGAAGAAGTTGTAACCGAGGTCGCCCCGGTCGAGGAACCCCCGGATGGCATCCAGGATCGGACCGGCAGGATCAAAATCCATGTCGGCCACGTGAGCTGGGAGGACGTCGGCGTCATACTTACGCCACTTGTACGACTGCCGGGCCCGGGCTCGCTCATAGCTGAGTTCCTGCTGTGTATACATTGGGTCGACACTAGGGCGCCGCCAGTCTCGGAGCTATTTCAGGCTGGCTGACCGCTTTCCAGCGTCGCCGAAATCGGGGGCCACGTGGGCGATGTCGGCGAACAGCCGACGAGCGTTGCCGACCATGCCAGCTCGTTCGTAGAGATCGGCCAGCGCATACCAGCTGCGGAGGTGATGAACCTTGGGCTTCTTGGGTCGGCTCTGATTGGCGTTCTCCAAGATCCGTATCGCATCCTGGATACGACCCCGATCGGCCTTGGCGCCCGCCAGGACGATGCGGCCCTCCTCCAATATTGCGGGGTGAGGCGAGGAGGCGGCCAGTTCGGCCCACGTGGCCTCAACCGCGGACCAGTGCTTCATGGCCCGATGCGAATCGGCAATGACCGGATGCTGATCGACCGAGCCGGTGAGCTCATGGAATCGGCGGAGTTCGTTGATTGCCTTTCTCCAGTGGCGTGTGCGATACGCACACAGACCCATCAGTTCGAGGACCTCTGGGACGTCAGGAGCGAGGCGATTCACGCTCTCCAGCATTCGGCGGGCGTCACCGAAGCGCTCCCGTTCGTACGCGCCGGCAGCGTCGAGCAACCGTTTGCGGGCCTTGTTGGCGGTGTCGGTCCCGACATCACCAAAGGAAACGTCGGCTACATCGATTGCTGGTGAGACCACCGGGTAAGGGTAGGACGAACCGTCAGTTGTCCCACTCCACAACAAGGCCGGTGGGACCCCGGAAGCTGATGTTGGCGATCCGTTCCAGTTGGTTCTGCCCCGCTGCCAACCGAAGCGATGGCAGCCGCTCCACCAGAACCTCCATGGCAACCTTGGCCTCGAAGCGGGCAAACTTGGCTCCAAGACAGTAGTGAATCCCTTTCCCGAAGGAGATGTTGTTCCGGGAGTTGGTCCGATGGATGTCGAAGTTCGTCGGGTCCTCGAAGATGTCGGGTTGATGATTGGCGGCACCCAGGGCAAGCATGATTCGGGTGCCCTTTGGGAGGTTGATCCCTCCCAGCGTGGTGTCGTGATTGGTCACACGGCGCCAACCGATCTGGGGAGACTCGAAACGAAGCACTTCCTCCAGTGCGCCCGGGATCAAGGTCGGGTCGGCAACCAATTCGTTCCAGTCCTCACGGCGGGGCAGGAGGCACAAGAGGCTGTTCAACAACATCAACGTGACCGGCTCATGGCCCGCGAACGAGAGGCCATAGATGATCGACTCCACCTCCCGATACGACAGGTCGTCGGGATTGGCTTGGTGATCAGCCAGGAGTTCGGAGGCGAAGTCGTCCCCCTTGTTCGCTGCTTTGTCGGCCGTGAACTCCCGGCAGTAGCGCCAGTACGCCAGCATCTTCTTGGCGATGGCAGCCTGCTCCTCAGGTGTAGGTTGACCCCACGAAAACGCCAGCCGCTCGCCACACCAGGCTCGGAGCTGATCATCGTCGCTCTCGGGGAACCCGATGAACCGGAAGATCGTGTCTCCGGGAAGGGGAACCGCAAACATCGAGGCGAAGTCTGCAGGCGAACCCGATGCGACGAGCTCATCGATCAACTCATGACTGCGCTGGCGAATGTAGGGCTCGAGCACCTTCATCCGCCGGTTCGAAAAGCCCTTTTTGGTGTACTGACGAATCCGCTTGTGGTCGGGTTCCTGACGGTTCGACATGACAGCGACGGGATTGAAGTCGGGTGCCGACAGCACCTCCACCGTCTCCGGGGAAAGCGGGAACACTGGGTCCTGCACGTTCTCGGAGCTGTAGGTGTCCGGGTTCGTGAAGACCTCGACGATGTCGTCCATCCTGGTGAGGACCACCATGTTCAGAGCCTCGGAGTAGAACACCGGCGTTTCTGTTCGACGAGGGAGCAGGTCGGCATAGGGGTCGGCGACATAGACATCGCTGAACGGTGAGAAGGTCGCATCCATCGGGCAGCCTGTGGGGGCCGGCGGTGTCGACTGATCGAGCTTGTGGTACGACCGTGTTGACATGGCACAACTATGGCGTGCGGACGTCCTGGGTGCCGAAACCACGATGTGCCGTCGGTGCGCACCGCGGAGGTCTCCAACACGGTACGGCCGCCGTTCAGAGCCGAAAACGACAAAGACCCTGCACCTGGCTTTCGCCAACTACAGGGTCAGTGTCTTCTTGAGAAATCCGGCAGCGACCTACTCTCCCAGGGACTCTCGTCCCAAGTACCATCGGCGCTGGAGGGCTTAACTTCCGTGTTCGGGATGGGAACGGGTGTGGCCCCTCCGCTATCGCCACCGAAATCTGCTTGTCAAAGGAACCCAAAGGTCCCTGACACGTTCTTGATAATTCCATAGCGAGCACGAGGTCTTTATGAACCAAATGGTTCAACACAGTGCTTAGATAATAAAAGCCGCTCGGCCGATTAGTACCGGTCAGCTTCACGTGTTGCCACGCTTCCACGTCCGGCCTATCAACGTAGTCACCTACTACAGGCCTTACTTAATATGGCAGAATTCATCTCGAAACGGGTTTCCCACTTAGATGCTTTCAGCGGTTATCCCTTCCGTAGGTCGCAAACCAGCCATGCTCCTGGCGGAACAACTGGCACACGAGAGCTACGTTCAACCCGGTCCTCTCGTACTAGGGTCAACCTTTCTCAATTCTGCTACGGCTGCGGAGGATAGGGACCGAACTGTCTCACGACGTTCTAAACCCAGCTCGCGTACCGCTTTAATGGGCGAACAGCCCAACCCTTGGGACCTGCTTCAGCCCCAGGATGCGATGAGCCGACATCGAGGTGCCAAACCTTCCCGTCGATATGGACTCTTGGGGAAGATAAGCCTGTTATCCCCGGGGTACCTTTTATCCGTTTGCGATGGCCCTTCCATACGGCGCCATCGGATCACTATGCCCTGCTTTCGCACCTGCTCGACTTGTAAGTCTCGCAGTCAAGCTCCCTTGTGCCATTGCACTCAACGACTGATGGCCGACCAGTCTGAGGGAACCTTTGGGCGCCTCCGTTACAGTTTAGGAGGCGACCGCCCCAGTCAAACTACCCATCTGACACTGTCCCCAACCCGGATAACGGGCCAAGGTTAGATATTCAACGTAAACAGGGTGGTATTTCAACGATGACTCCACCAATGCTGGCGCATCAGCTTCCTAGTCTCCCACCTATCCTACACAATCTAAGTTAAACACCAATATCAAACTGTAGTAAAGGTCCACGGGGTCTTTCCGTCCTTCCGCAGCTAACGAGCATCTTTACTCGTACTTCAATTTCGCTGGATCTATGGTTGAGACAGTAGGGAAGTCGTTACGCCATTCGTGCAGGTCGGAACTTACCCGACAAGGAATTTCGCTACCTTAGGACGGTTATAGTTACCGCCGCCGTTTACTGGGGCTTAAGTTCAGAGCTTCGCCTTGCGGCTAACCCCTCCCCGTAACCTTCCAGCACCGGGCAGGCGTCAGAGCGTATACAGCGCCTTACGGCTTCGCACGCTCCTGTGTTTTTAGTAAACAGTCGCTTCCCTCTGGTTTGTGCCACCTCATCAAGCTCAGGGAGTAAATCCCGTCACCATAGAGGTCCTCTTTATCCCGAAGTTACAGAGGTATTTTGCCGAGTTCCTTAACCATAGTTCATCCACACTCCTTGGTCTTCTCGACCTGTCCACCTGTGTCGGTTGTGGGGTACGGGCAACGTGAGAACTGGCTAGAAGCTTTTCTTGGCAGCATAGGATCAGTGACTTCGGCTTGTGCCTCGGCATCGCGTCTCGGACTTGATGAGGGCCGGATTTACCTGGACCTCGCCCTACTCGCTTACCCCACGTCAACCAACGCGTGGGTTCACCTACCTTTCTGCGTCACTCCATTGCTAACCGCCTCACGGTGGGTCGTTTCGTCTTCCCCGAAGGGAAGACAGCCACTTAGCAACCATGGATTGGTTCGGACGCGCTCACATCGGTACTGGAATATCAACCAGTTGTGCATCGACTACGCCTTTCGGCCTCGCCTTAGCTCCCGACTAACCCTGAGAGGACGAACCTTCCTCAGGAACCCTTGGACATTCGGAGGAGGAGATTCTCACTCCTCTTTCGCTACTCATGCCAACATTCGCACTCGACCACACTCCACACACGGTTATCCGTCTGCTTCAGCGCATGATCGACGCTCCGCTACCACGCAGAACAAGTCTGCATCCTTAGCTTCGGCTCTGTACTTGAGCCCCGTTACATTATCCGCGCAAGACCACTCGACCAGTGAGCTATTACGCACTCTTTAAAGGGTGGCTGCTTCTAAGCCAACCTCCTGGCTGTCTGAGCAGTCTCACATCGTTTGCCACTTAGTACAGAATTAGGGGCCTTAGCTGAAGGTCTGGGCTGTTTCCCTTTCGACCACCGAAGCTCATCCCCCGGGGTCTCACTGCCGCACTCTGGAGTCATGGTATTCGGAGTTTGGTTGGGGTCGGTAAGCGTGTAGGCCCCCTAACCCATCCAGTAGCTCTACCCCCATGACTGAACATGCGACGCTGCACCTAAATGCATTTCGCGGAGAACCAGCTATCACCGTGTTTGATTGGCCTTTCACCCCTAACCACAAGTCATCCCCCCAGTTTTCAGCCTAGGTGGGTTCGGGCCTCCACGAGGTCTTACCCTCGCTTCACCCTGCTCATGGCTAGATCACACGGCTTCGGGTCTACAGCATGCGACTGAACGCCCTGTTCAGACTCGCTTTCGCTCCGGCTTCCCCTCACGGGTTAACCTCGCCACACACCATAACTCGTTGGCTCATTCTTCAAAAGGCACGCCATCGCAGAACAAGTCTGCTTTGACTGATTGTAAACCAATGGTTTCAGGTACTATTTCACTCCCCTCCCGGGGTACTTTTCACCTTTCCCTCACGGTACTCGTGCACTATCGGTCACCTACGGATACTTAGCCTTACGTCATGGTCGACGCAGATTCACACCGGGTTTCACGGGCCCGGTGATACTCGGGTGTTCAACAGGAGATGTCGAGGTTTCGTGTACGGGGCTTTTACCCTCTGTGGCGCGACTGTCCTGACGCTTCCACTACCACGACACTTTGTAACTCCTCGGTACTTCTGATGCAGTACCAGTTGAATCCCACAACCCCGCAGGGGCAACGCCATCAGGCTTTCCACCACTGCGGTTTAGGCTCTTCCCATTTCGCTCGCCGCTACTGAGGGAGTCGTTGTTACTTTCCGTTCCTCGCGGTACTTAGATGTTTCAATTCCCGCGGTTCCCTTCCCAAGGCTATGTATTCACCATGAGATAGCACCACTGCTGGTGCTGGGTTTCCCCATTCAGAGATTTCCGGGTCAAAGGCTATTAGGCGCCTCACCGGAACTTATCGCAGCCGATCACGTCTTTCGTCGGTCGTAGGTGCCAAGGCATCCACCATTGGCCCTTCGTAGCTTTTCATTTTCTAACTATGTTTTAGTCCAGCGAAACCAGCTCACCCGAAGGGTCGCTGAATTCGCTTGAGTATATAAAGATATTTACATCTGAATAATTTCAGATGCTCGTGCTCGCTATGCAATTCTCAAGAAGCGCGCCAACGGGCTAAACCCTCGGCACCTTCAAAGCGGAATAGACGAGTGCATCACGTGTGTCAACTAGTTGAAGGTCACGCTCAGTGCTACCGAAACCAGCGTGTGCTGGTTTGTTGAGAACCGATGCTCTGACCTTCTCCTTAGAAAGGAGGTGATCCAGCCGCACCTTCCGGTACGGCTACCTTGTTACGACTTCACCCCAATCGCCACCCCCACCTTCGACAGCTCCCTCCCAAAAGGGTTGGGCCACTGGCTTCGGGTGTTGGCAACTTTCGTGGTGTGACGGGCGGTGTGTACAAGGCCCGGGAACGTATTCACCCCGGCGTTGCTGATCCGGGATTACTAGCGACTCCGGCTTCATGGAGTCGAGTTGCAGACTCCAATCCGAACTGGGACCGGCTTTAAGGGATTCGCTTCACCTCGCGGTGTCGCAGCCCGTTGTACCGGCCATTGTAGCATGTTTGCAGCCCTGGACATAAGGGGCATGATGATTTGACGTCGTCCCCACCTTCCTCCGACTTGACGCCGGCAGTCTCCTACGAGTCCCCAACTAAATGCTGGCAACATAGGACGAGGGTTGCGCTCGTTGCGGGACTTAACCCAACATCTCACGACACGAGCTGACGACAACCATGCACCACCTGTGTACGGCCCCGAAGGACACTACATCTCTGCAGCTTTTCCGTACATGTCAAACCCAGGTAAGGTTCTTCGCGTTGCCTCGAATTAAGCAACATGCTCCGCCGCTTGTGCGGGCCCCCGTCAATTCCTTTGAGTTTTAGCCTTGCGGCCGTACTCCCCAGGCGGGGCACTTAATGCGTTAGCTACGACGCGGAGACCGTTGAAAGTCCCCACATCTAGTGCCCACCGTTTACGGCGTGGACTACCAGGGTATCTAATCCTGTTTGCTACCCACGCTTTCGCTCCTCAGTGTCAGTACCGGCCCAGAGTGCTGCCTTCGCTATAGGTGTTCCTCCTGATATCTGCGCATTTCACCGCTACACCAGGAATTCCACACTCCTCTACCGGACTCAAGTCAGCGCAGTATCGGATGGCGTCTCAGAGTTGAGCCCTGAGTTTTCACATCCGACTTACGCAACCACCTACGAGCCCTTTACGCCCAATAAATCCGGACAACGCTCGCCCCCTACGTCTTACCGCGGCTGCTGGCACGTAGTTGGCCGGGGCTTCTTCTGGAGGTACCGTCATTTTCGTCCCTCCTGAAAGGGGTTTACGACCCTAGGGCCTTCATCCCCCACGAGGCGTCGCTGCATCAGGCTTTCGCCCATTGTGCAAGATTCCCCACTGCTGCCTCCCGTAGGAGTCTGGACCGTGTCTCAGTTCCAGTGTGGCTATTCGTCCTCTCAGACTAGCTATCCGTCGAAGCCTTGGTGAGCCATTACCTCACCAACAAGCTGATAGACCGCGAGACCCTCTCAGAGCGATAAATCTTTCTTCCAGTCACCATGCGGTGTCTGGAAGGTATGCGGTATTAGACCAAGTTTCCTAGGCTTATCCCGTACTCCGAGGCAGGTTTCTCACGTGTTACTCACCCGTTCGCCACTCACCCATTGAGACCGAAGTCTCGGGTTCGTTCGACTTGCATGTGTTAAGCACGCCTCCAGCGTTCGTCCTGAGCCAGGATCAAACTCTCCATCAGAGAGCATGGTGGACTGTTCTGCCACGAATGACATTGCTGCCAAAAGGACAGTGCCCGGGAAGGGCGTCCACCGTGATCCGGTTGCTCTGTATCACTTACCAAGGGGATACAGAGCGGCTTGTATTATTTTGATTGACGGAAGTGCATCACTGGTTAGGTTGTGATGCTCCTCCGCACACGCTGCGTTCTCGTCTATTCCGTTTTCAAGGTGCGAGGGCCACAAGTACGCAGTCGAATTTTGTTCAAAAGAACGCACTTCGTTGCTGCGGGTGCGGGCCCGGTCCGCTTTCTACGGCCGTTTCAGGCTCCCGATGACCGTTGGCCTTCAGGTGCTTTACGTTCCGTTAGTGCGGAGATCTAAGATAACCCCGATAGGCACCTGCACGCAACACCGTTGCAACGATTTCTTCGAGATATTTTGTCTGACCTGGCAGAGCCGGCCAGGCGGGATCAACCCACGTCGCTGGGCGCTCCGCACGCCAGCATGAGATTGGTCCTGGCGAAGCGGGTGATACGGCGTTCCAGCCTTTCGTTGTCAGCCACCGCGCTGAGGGTGAACACCGCCATAGGATCGACCTCGAGGGCATCGGCGTAACGTTCCCTGTCGCCGATGAGAACGTCCCAATCGTCGAGCCAGAGCGAGCGCAACGTGTCATCCCGTTCTGTGGCAACCGGCAGATTCCGCAGTCGGGACACCATGTCCGCCAGCGAAACGTTGGACTCCCTCAGCTGAGATGCCCGCTCAACCGCAGTTTCAACCTTGCTGGCGTCGCCGAGACTCTCGATCGTTGCTTCACAGATCACCTCGGCCCTCTTTGCATACGCGGGCAGGCCATCGAGCTCGACATAGGTGCCGTCGGACTCGATCGCTTCGATCAGCCCCCGAGTGCTGTCCAGTTCATCGGGAGGAGGTTGCCGGGCTGCTCCACTGAGGCCATAGACCCAGACCCCGAACGAGCCGATCACCGCCAGGCCAACCACTATTCGGAGCACCACCTTCAACGGAGACATTCCGGGTGGCTCAATGCTGTCATCGTCCTCGTCGGGCAGGCTGGTGGGCGCGTGATGCACAGTCCTAGTCTGCCCGAACTCATCTCGGACTCCGAGATCGGACAGCGCGTTATTCGCTCCCGGATCTGGCAAATGTCACAACCTCCCTACCGGGGCCGGGCACACTGTGTGCGTGTCAGTTGACTCCACCCTCTTCGATGATCTGCTGGCCCGTGGTCTGGTGCAGGACAGCACCGATCCGGCCGCGTTGGCCATGCGCCTCAGCACCGCACCGGTAAGGGCCTATGTTGGGTTTGATCCCACAGCTGACAGCCTGCACGTTGGCAACCTCGTGGGCCTCTTGATGCTGCGCCGGCTGCAGGAAGCCGGCCACGACGTGATCGTGCTGGCTGGCGGGGCAACCGGAATGGTGGGTGACCCTTCTGGAAAGTCTGCAGAGCGGTCTCTCCTCGACGACGACCAGCTCGCCGCCAACATCGCCGGCATTCTCCCCCAACTCCAGCAATTCCTGGATTTCGAGCGAGCGGGCAACCCCGCCACGTTGCTCGACAACCGAGCATGGACTGTGGGTGTCAGCTACTTGCAGTTCCTCCGAGATGTGGGCAAGTTCATCACCGTGAACCAGATGGTCGCCAAGGACTCGGTGCGGTCGCGAATGGAAAGCACCGACGGCATCTCCTACACCGAGTTCAGCTACATGCTGCTCCAGGCTCACGATTTCGCATGGCTGTACGAGCACGAGGGATGCGAGATGCAGATGGGCGGCTCGGACCAGTGGGGCAACATCGTGGCCGGCATGGACCTCATCCGAAAGAAGGTCGGGGGGTCCGCGTTTGGGCTGACGTGGCCGCTCCTCACCAGGGCCGATGGCTCCAAGTACGGCAAGACCGCCGGCGGTGCAACCATTTGGCTCTCGCCGGAGAAGTTCAGCCCCTACGCGTTCTACCAGTCGTGGATTCAGATCGAGGACGATGAGATCGAAAAGCTGCTGCTGCGACTCACGCTGTTGTCGGTGGAGGAGATCGCCGCTGTGATGGCAACCCACGCCGAAGCTCCTCACAAACGGGTGGCACAGACGCTGCTCGCAGCGGAGCTCACCACGTTGGTTCACGGCGCTGCGGCCACCATCGGAGCGCAGGAAGCAACTTCAGCCGTATTCGGCGGATCGGTTGCCGACCTCTCCGTCGAGGCGCTCGCGATGCTCACCTCCGAACTCCCCACGTTCAACGCATCCCGCCAGAACATCGGTGCCGATGGCTCATTGGTTCCCCTCCTCTCAGAGGCGGGGGTTACCACCTCGAACAGCGAAGCGAACCGACTTCTCAAGCAGAACGGCCTCAGCATCAACGACATCAAAGTCGCACCCGACCACGTCATCCAATCGGGTGACTTGTTGCACGGCCGGTACGCCGTGGTGCGCAAGGGAAAGAAACATCTGAGTCTTCTGGTGTTCGACCGTCCCTAGATCATCGGGTATCGACCAACCGGGGTCGAGAGACATTCGGATCGTCGAGTGCGAAGCGCCACCGCTGATCGATCGCTTTGGTGATCCCAACCCTCACGCCCCGCATCACATCCTGGGAATCCACCGGTTGTGCTAGTTGCAGCGAGACGCTCGAGTCTTCCCGTACAAGATCGAGTCCGCTGTGAGCGCCACTGATCCCGAGAGCCGCGCAGAGCTTGCCGGGGCCAGAGCACAGGTCGGTTTCTCGCTTCGCCTTGGGTCGCCGCCGCCGCATGAGATCGATGCCTTCCAGTGGCTCTACCGCCCGTATCAGCACCGCACTCCCCCACCCCGACGCACCGACCGAAACATTGGCACACCAGTGAATTCCGTAGGAACGGTAGACGTACAGGTGGCCGGCCGATTCGAACATCGGCCAATTCCGCTGTGTTCGGCCACCGAAGGTGTGACTGGCCGGATCGGCTTGGTCGTAGTACTCGGTCTCCACCACCCGGCCTGCGGTTGACCCACACCGTAGGACGGCCCCGAGCAGGCGCTCGGCACTGGCCGGCGCTGCCGGTAGGTCCCGGAGGGTCAGGGGTGGTTCGATGTCTCGATTGTGCCCTATCGAGCCAGGTCAGGGCGAGCTCGTTTGCGCCGGTCGACGACCATCAGAACGGTTCCCAACGCGATCATGATGGCTGCAAGGAACAGCAGCGACCGAGAGTTTCGGCCGGTCAGGGCGAGAACACCGGGGGCCGCTACCGATGCGGTCACAGAATCGGTGACGATGGCGGTTGACGCCTGCGGTGTCGCTGATGCCACCGCGGCGCCGACAACAACGTTGCCTGACACGGTGTTGCTCACATCAACGACCAGATCGAATGTGGTGCTCGCCCCCGGGGCAAGCGAATCGGCGAGGGTGCAGGTCACGGTCACACCTGAGGCAACACAGGTCCAGCCGGCTCCAACCACCGACTGGAAAGAAACGCCGGGGGGCAGGTCGAGGGTCACAACAACCGCTTCCGACGACGACGGTCCGGAGTTCGTGACGGCGACCGAAACCGTGCCCGATTCACCTCCCGACAACGAGGAGGGAATGGTGAGATCGACGGCCAGCTCTGCCAGTGGCACCACCACCGGATCCTCATCGACGTTGTTTGTTGGATCTCGATCCGGTGTGGAGCTTTCGACCGTGGCGCTGGCAACGAACGATGGTGCTGCGTCCTCGTCGACCGCAACGGTCAGGTCGATCGTGACCGAGGCGCCGGTTGTCAATGTGGACACGGTACATGTGACCACCTGGGCGATTGCAGTGCAGTCCATTCCTGATCCGGACACGAAGGTGAGCCCCGGTGGCAAGGTGGTGGTCGCCACGACGCTGTTGGCATCGGCCGGCCCAGCGTTCGCAACCTCAATGGTGAGCGTCTCATTCTCGCCGACCACGAAGTTGCCGTCGTGAGAGATCACAATGCTGAGGTCAGCATCCGGGCGGTACCCGAAATCGACATCCAGATTCGACTCGCCACCGCCCAGAACACCGGACCATGTGCCATCGATCCCCGCATCGGGGCCTGAGACCTGGGCATGATCAACCGGTATCCCATCGACAACTCTGACCGAGATCGGACCGGCCGGCAGGCCTTCAACGTTGTACCCACCACCGCCCGAGGTTGTGGTGTCGAGCACGATGTCGTCAGCGGTCTCGAGGATCCCATCTGCCCCGGCGAGCGAGATTTCGAGACTCACGCCGTCGAGCCCCGTTTCGGCTCCGTCGAGCACACCGCTGGCATCGATATCCGCCCAAACCAGGTCACCGATCTCGCTGGTACCCCGGTATCCGAAGTCCACGTCCACCCGATCCAATGGCGTTCCGGTGAGAGTCACCAATGTGGAATGGTCGAATCCACCGTCCAGATCGAACGAGGGGGCCAGTCCGGCGGCAACCGTGGAGGTGACGACGCGTACGTCGTACTCGCCGTACGGCACATTCGCCGCACCGTAGACGCCGTCGGCGTCGGTTTCAGAACGAACAATGACTTCGTCGCCTGTTCCCGGCAGTCCGTCGGCCCCGAACCAGGTGAGGTCCACGGCCACGCCTTCGAGACCGACTTCGGCGCCATTGAGGCTGCCATCGCCGTCGAGGTCCAGCCACACCAGATCGCCCAGCGACGCCGTGCCGGCGTAGCCGAAGTCCACGTCGTCTCTCACGTCGCCCGCAGCGAGAACCACCACCGCGTGATCGGGGGTGTCGACGCCGTCTGCGTCACCGGTTGCCACGAGACCCTGGGGGAAGTCCGTATCGCCGGTATCGATTTGCACATCGAACATCCCGGCCGGGAGTCCTTCGAAAACATAGAGGCCGTCGGAATCGGTCTGGGTCGTGAGCAACTGATCGTCTCCGCCGCCTTCGGCACCATCGGGGCCGAACCAGTTGGCGGTGACGGTCACGCCCGGGATCCCCGGCTCACTCGGATCCTGGAGTCCGTCGTTGTTGAGATCCAACCACAGGACGTCGCTCATCGTTCCTGTGCCGGCGAAGGAGAAGTCAACATCGCTTCGGCCCTCACCGGGGTCCAGTACAACGTCGACAACGTTGGCTGGTTCGCCATCGGCACCACCGGGCCCGGTGTGTTCTACATCCCATGTTTGTGCGGTCAACCCGATCGGGAAGTCTGTGTCTGCGGTGTCGACCGTGACCCGATACGCACCCGGAGCCAGGTCACCGACGGAGTAGAGGCCGAGCGCTGACGTTTCGGTTGTCGGGTGAGCGACGTCGTCGGCGGTACCAAAGCTGTTGTCGAAGCCGGCCCAAAGCACATTCACCGAGATCGCCGGCAGCGGCAGCATCGCCGGCCGCCAACACACCGTCTGCCGATTGATCGATGTCCCAGAAGACCTCGTCGCCCAGCGACCCGGTCCCGGTGTAGGAGAAGTCTGCATCGGTGAAACTGGGCGAAGCTGTATTCAAGGTCACGTCGCCCGTGGTGTGGTCGAGAGGGCCTCCTTCGTCGTAGGTCTGAGCCCAACCGGCGGCTCCGCCGGGCAATGTCGACTCGTCAACGGCTACTCGGTACGTGCCGTCAGGAAGGTCGACGAAGACGTAGTTGCCAGCACTGTTGGTGAGCACTGACGTGACCGTGATGTCGTCACCGCCACCGGATACACCGTCAGGTCCGAAGAAATCGTCGGCGGTACCGAAGGATCCATCGATGCCGGCCGCCAACAGATCAACGGTCACCCCCGCGATACCGGGCTCGGCTGCCTTCGTTGTCTCGTCGCCGCCAGAGTTGTCAACGTCGTACCAGACGGTCGAACCGAGGGATGCGGTGTCCACTGTGATGGTGGCCGAGTCGTTGTCGTCCTCAGCAGCCGAGGAGGTTGCGTTGTCGGGGGTCGAGTCGGGATCGAAGCGGCCTGCGTCGATCACTTCGGCTGTGTTGGTGAGCTCGCCTGCCTCGCCCAGGGTCACTCGGAGTTCGAGCCGGGCCGAAGCTGCGTTTGCCAATGGATCCGGGAGGGTCCATTCGCCCGATCCTGAGTCGTAGGTGCCGTCGACGCTGAGCGTTGAGATGAAGATCAGGTCCGCTCCGTTGAGCACGTCGCCGACCACCAGCCCAGTAGCGGCATCCGGACCGTCGTTGACGACGGTGACCCGGTAGTCCACGGACTGACCCTGGAGGTAGGGACCGGCGGTGAGGATTTCCTTTTCGAGCCGCACGTCAGCCTGATGGATGGCAGCGGCAGCTGTGTCGGCGGCCGAGACGTAGGGTCCGTCGGCGTTGCCTACTGCGCCGGACCCGTCCGAGGCTGCTGCTACCGCCGAATTCGTGTGGGTCGTGCTGCTTCCAACACCGGGATCGGCCACGACGGCGGCCAGTGGCACGGCGTCAAACCGCACTTCAGCCGACGCTCCGGGCGCTAGGTCGGCGATGTCGGTCCAATCGAGTACTCGGCCGGTCGCAACGCTCCCGCCGACTGCTGGGTCGGCTAGAGGTGCACATCCGGGGTTGCAGAGTTCGGCGGTGCCAGCGACGAAGTCCCAGTTCACAGGAAGAGTGTCCGCCAGGTCCACCCCGAGGCAGTCGCCAGCGCGGCCGTGTTGGTGACCGCTACCCGCCAACCGAAGGGTTGCCCGATCATCGCCTCATCCAGCTCTCCCCCCGATTCGACAGTCTTGGCGAGATCAAGGTTCGGGAAGTCGAGGTCGAGCGTCACAGTGTCTTCGACCACCGGGCCGAACGTGGTGCCGTAGACGCGATGGTCCGGCGACGAGGCTCGATCGGTCGAGTCCAAGCCGAAGTAGGAAGGCACCCGGGCGGTGTTGACAATCGTCGAGGCAGTGCCCAAGGTGGCGGAGCTCACGAGATCGGCTGTGTAGGACAGGGTGAGGCTGTCGCCGGGAGCCAGGGGCGCAGTGATGTCCCACTGCATTGCCGGATCAGCTGCCGTCCATCCGTCGGCGAGTTCGGTCGCACCGGTGACAGCGACGATGTCGGTGAGTTCCAGGTCGGGAAGGTCGGTTACGGAGATGTCATACGCCGGAGCCGAGCCGTCGTTGCGCACGGTGATCGTGTACGTGAGCGTGGGTTGACCCGGCCCGATCGTGCAGGCATCGTCGTCGGCCGCGCCGTCAGCGGAATGGGATGAATCACAGCCCGTCACGGCGGTCACGTCAAGGTCGAGAACCAAGTGCGGTTCGGCTATGGAAACGTCGGCGGTCGCCTCCGTGCTCTGGTCGTCCCAGCTTGGGGGCAGATCGGCCAGGGACGCGGCGCCGCGACGGTGTCGGTGAGCATCCAGCTTGGTTTGCGCACCGTTGGTGAACGTCTCAGCATCGCCGGTTGGGGTGCCGTTGGCGGGGTACTCCGTGCCGTTGTACGCCGGACCTACATGAGCGAGGTAGTCGATGGTGAACACGCAGTCGGCCCCGCTTGCGGTGGTGTCAGCCGAGGAACCATGCGAGGGCAGTGGTCCCGTCCGGGTTGGCTCCGGTGAGGGTCAGGCCCGACGCTCCCACGGTCAGGCACGACGCTGAGGGGGTGATCGCAGTGGTCGAATCGAACACGAGACCATCGGGGAGTTCATCGGTAGCGGTGATGTCGAAAGCGATGAGCTCTCGGGGACGGTGACAGTCACTCCGAAACCGACCGTCTGCCGACGGCGTAGGGATTGTACGTCGGGATCGAGCGTCTTGGTGGTGGAGATCGGGGCGGTATGCGCAGTGTGCCGAAGCCATATCGCTGTAGGAGGTTCGTTCGCCGGGAACGCTGAGCGGCATCGAGGTGTAGCGCTGAGCTTGGCGGTGTTGGTGATAGGTCCGCCGAGCGGGATCGGGTCGGGGGTAGTCGCCTGATACGTGAGCGTTGTGACCTGGTCGGGACCAAGTGTCACCAAGGCCGGTGTCGTCGGCGATTCCCAGGTGATCGTCCTGGCTGCACTGTCCAGACACCATTGTCGGGAATCGGCAGCACTGCGCACGAGCCGATCCGGGATCGTGTCAACGACTCGGAGCTCGTGAGCCGGCGACGTTGTACCGCCATCGGGGTTTGAGATGCGTGAGCGTGTAGTCGATGGTCTGGCCGGTCACGATCACGTCGTCGGTGTCGTTCTCGTCCTTGGCGATCACCGGATTCGGTTCGACGATTACGACCTCGCGATCGGCTGAGAACTCGTCGACAAAGGCGGCCCCGGCTGCGGGCCGGTAGTTGAGATGGGCGCCGCTTCCCAAAGAAGTACCCGATGTGTTCGTACCGATGTCGTCGACAGCTACCTCGAAGGTGAGCGTGATTTGATCAACACCCGAACCGGGAGCGTTCGTGTAGGAAGCCGGGAAGTTCAACAACAGCGGGTTCGCGCTGTCGAAGGTGAAACCGGCGGTGGTTGCCGGCACCCCGGGAAGTGCATCGCGCGGTATCGGTGTCGACGGTGGCCTGGATTGTGGCCGGCAGGGCCGACAGTCCGCTCGGGAGGTCATCCGTGAGCGATGCGTCGAACACGGTAGAGCCTTCGGGGATGTCCACCGTCAGCTCGTAGACGATGGTTTCTCCAATCGTGGCCTCTTCATTTGCTTGGTCGAGGCTTGGATTCTGGCCGTTGCCCGATTCGAGCAGCGCCGATTGCTGCACCTTGTCGAGATCGACTCCGGGGGTGGTGACGGTCGCCTCGGCGGTCAGTGCCGGAGAGTACGTGGTGACCGCGCCGGCGTTGTTGGTCACCTGTTCGAAGCTGGTGAGCGTAGCGGTGTTGGTCAGGTCCTGGCTCGGCCCGATGGTGCTGGGAATGGTCACCGAATAGGTGAGATTCTCCGATGCTCCGGGGTCGAGGGTGTTGATGACCCAGGTGATCTGTGAGCCCGAACAACTGATGAGGCTCGCTCCTGAAGGCCCTGCGGTGATGTCGAGGCACGTGAGTGGAGCGGGGAGGTCGTCAGTGACCCTCACATCCTGGGCCTGGGTGTAACCCCCGAAGCCCGAACCGGGTTCGACTGACACGTTGGTTATGGCGATCGAGTAGTCGACCTCTTCACCGGCGATGACCTGGCTGGACGGCGTGCTCTTGACGATGGTCAACTCGGGCTCGACGGCCGCAAACACCGCCTGATCTCGTAACGAGACCGCTGCACCGGCGGTGTTCTGGCTGGTCAGCTTCATCAGGTTTGCCTTCTCCACTGCGGCGCCACTGCCGGTTGGTGGTGCGGAGAATCGGGCGGCAAAGCGGACCTCGAAGACCCGATCGACGGATCCTGGCGAGAGGTAGCGGTTGCCGGCTATCACCGTCGAGCCGAGGTCCCAGCTGATCGAATCATCGCCAGCTGTTGCCGCACCACCGTCGACGAAGTCGAACGGGCCGGTGAAGTCGACGATGTCGTTGGCTGCGGTTGGACCGAGGTAGGTCTCGAACGTCACACCGTCCGGGAGAAAGTCTGAGACCAGAGCGTTCTTGAGGCTCAAGAGGGCTGGCACAGTCGCCCGAAGCGTGTAACACACGATGTCGCCCGGGCGGTAGGCGAAAGCTGCGCTGGGGAAATCCGCTGCATCGATGTAGGAGGCGGTTGCACAGTCGAGATCGGTTCCCGGGGCAGTGGGTTCCGAGATTGTCTTCCGGATCGTGGCCAGCTCGGCTGCCTGGCTGGCCGATGAGCCGTCGACATCGGGAGTTCCGTCTGCTTCGTCTGCCGGAATTCCCGCGATGAGGAAATCGTCAGCTGTGAGTGTCACGGTGTTCTTGAATCCATCCCCACCGTTCACCGGCGTGTCGTCAGTTCCGCCCTCCTGATACGAGACGCGCACGCGTGAGGGGAACGAAAGCGTGACGGTGTCAGAGGCCGAGAGGCTCGCCAGGTCGTCCCAGAACAGGTTCCATGACCCGTTTGGGTTTTCTGTCACCGAGCTGTACGGCGTCGAGGGATTGTCACCGGTGGGGGCGCACTCGCCGGTCGGATCGCTGGCGTCGAAGTTGGTGGGCCCCAGTGGACAATGCCCATCCGGTAGCACGTCAGTGACATCGAGATTGTTCACGGTGCGGTATTCGCCGGTGTCCACTGTGATCGTCCAAACAGTCGCCGTGGACTGGGTGACGTTCTCAGGTGAAACTGACTTCTGAACTCTGATGTCCTCCGCCACGACACTGTGGGTGTGCGTATCCCCTACCGGATTGCTGGCTCCACCACCGAGAGGGCCGGTGTAATCGCCGGCGACGATTGCGTAGCTCTCGAGAAGCTGTTCGTCGCCTGTCTCCGGTCCGTCGTTGTTGTCGAGGTTGGCGGTCTGGGTGCCATCGTTTGCGGGTGTCGAGCCGGAGGACCATGTCGTGGTGTTCTCCCGAATGGGCACACCGGCTGCGTAGTTGATCTCTGTCACTTGGCCGATGCCGTGATTCCCGATAGCCCATTGAACGTGGGTGTAGACACCCAATGGCAGCGGTCCGGTGCCATCTGGATCGACTTCGACCGTTTCCACCAGCGTGGGGGTCGGGCAGTCGGTGAGAACGTCCGGCGTGGATGCGTCCAGTCGGGCTGCGCCGCTGTACTCGACGTTGTTCCCGGTGAAGGTTGGCGCGTCGGTCGTGTTGTCGATCGTTCCGCAGCCCAGGAACTCGAGACCGGCCGGGAGGTAGTCGTCGACGATCACGGTGTCGGTCGGGAAGGTTGGGTTGTTCTCCACCGTCAGGGTGAAGACAGTCGGATGATCGTGAACCCCGCGAAGCAGCTCCTGCTCGGGGCTGGGCTCACTCTTGCCGATCGTGATGGCCGTGATCTTGGTCGAAGCGGACGCCGATCCCGACCCGGTGAACGATGTCATGTTCCCACTGCCATCAGCTGAGGGAACAACCCTGGGATTCTCCGATGTGTACGCGCCGGCGGTGATATCGAACGTGGTCCCAACCGGATACGCCGTTGTCGAGGCAAGCAGGCTGAACGTCATCGACTCCGTGCTGGCCGGCTGAGAGTCGTTGACGTTCTCCCAGACAAGCGTGGTTCGCCCCGGGATCGGCGAATCAGCGAATTCGACCGGGGGAACCGGAGCATTGGAGCTACCGAACGACACGCCGGGCGGAAGCTCGATTCGAAAGCCGGTGTTGTACCCGGGCGTAGCGGTGCTGTTGGTGACCGACACGGTGAACGACGCGGGCGTGCCGATCAGCACTGAACCGGGGCCTTTCACAGCCACATCGAGATCGGGTGCGGCCGCGGCAGGACTGGGTGGGCCCAGCACCGGACTGAGCACGCTCAGGAGAAGAATGCACAGAAACGCGCCATTCCGACGCCGCCCTAGGTTTGCGGTCATCACATCGCATCGACCGAGGGTCCCCCCTCCTTGACATGCTTCTGCGGGACATCGGTTTGCACTCCTCGGGTGCGAGCAGTAGAGATCAGGGGATGCACCAGATACAAGGCGAAACAGTGGGTTCGACCCGCGAAGGCAGCGAGGGGTACCTGGGGACCAACACGATGCGGATGCACGAAGTCGAGGGCCAACCCATAGCTGTAATCCGTACAGAAGCGGGTGTGTTCGCCATGGACAACGCCTGCCCCCACCAGGGGTATGGACTCGTGACCGGAGACCTGGGAGCCGATACCGACGGCGCTGCGGTCGTCACGTGTTTGTGGCACAACTGGAAGTTCCGGGTGAGTGACGGCGTGTGCGTTCTGGGTGAAGAGAACGTGGCCTGTCACGCCGTGAGCGTCGATGATGCTGGGACTGTCCGTGTCGCGATCAATCGACCATCGCCCGAAGAGCAGCTGCGCAACCTCTGGCCCAGCCTGACCTCGGCGATCGAACGAAACTATGTGGGTCAGATGTCGCGGGACACGGTACGTTTGCTCGACAACGGCGCCAGGCCGGCCGAGGTGATGGCAGCTGCGATCACAGGGACGGTCGATCGGACCGAAGACGGAGCGGATCACGAAGTAGCACTGGCCGCTGATTGCCTGGCCATCGCCGAGGAACGAACCGGGGATGACCGTGTGCTCCCGCTGGTCGTCGCTCTGTCTGGTCTGGCCGAGCAGACACGAGATCGGGCGCCGTTTGTTGCTGAGCCTCGACTCAGCGGCGACCTCGTACAGCTGATCGAGTCAGAAGATCTCCACGGTGCGATGGGGCGGGCGGCCACTCTCGACATAGAAACGGCGAGGAAGGCAATGATCGAGGCCGCGTCCCGCCATCACCTCGGCTACGGGCACGGTGTGATCTACACCCAGAAGGTCTTCGAGCTGCTCGATCGACTGGACCCTCAGAGTGCCCCAGCTCTGCTGAGCCAGTTGGCTCGGTCGCTCACGGTGATGACCCGCGAGGACCTCCTCCCCTACATGCGCAAGACGACGAGGCTCATCGCCGACGTCGATTTGGAGCAACTAGCACTCAGTCCCGGCGCGTCGAGTGTGCCCGACGAGATCGTTGAGGAGTTCCTCGACGCCGAGGAGCCCAGCATCGAACGAGCGGTGGAACTCGCCCTGGGTGGGCTCGGTGTGGAGGGATTGATCGACATCGCCTCGCTGGGAAGCGCCCGCCGGATGCTGCGCTACGACTCTTCCAATGAGCTCGACGTGGTCAGCAACTTCAACTGGCTGTCCATCACGCACGGGCTGACGCATGCACGAGCTGTCCGCTGGGCCTGGAATCACGAACCGAGTCCGAGCGTCGCCCGGATGGCGCTGCATGCAATCTGGCTGCTGTTCGACACAGGCCGGCTGGAGCGTCGAGCGGGAACCGGTGCCGCTCTGTGGGATCCAGACCCGAGGCTGGCTACGGATCCGGAAGGTTTTGCTCAGATCCTGGAGGACGAAGCGATGGATGACCGTGGCGGATCGTTCATCGTGGTTGCCCATCTGGTCAAGACAGCCCGCGCCGCGGCCGAGGAATCGGCAGCGATGGATTCACTCCTACCGCTTCAGGCTGCCGAACGGCTGCTACGGGACAGGCGGCGAGAACGATTCGTGGCCCGCAATGTGGCGGAGTCGGTCCGGTTCGTCCGCTCCGGCGTCCCGCCGAAGCGGTAGCGCCGTTAGCGGCTGGCCAAAAGGTTGAGCAAGACCGTTGCCGCCACCGACAGGCCGATCATCCATTTCCAGGGAAACCAGACCTTCACCCTGGGTCCACCGACTGAGGGAGGGTCCAGTCGACGTTGCACCGCGGCAACCCGGTCGCGGCTGGGGGGAAACAGCCGGAGCAGCAGGTTGAGCACGATCGTCGCAACGACCGAGACCAGGATCGACGTGACAATCCAGTCGGGCATCTCGAATCACATCCCAAACCTGAACTCTCTCGGTGTGTCCGGCAGAGCATCTCGGATCGCCCCCATACCTTCGGCGTAGGTGATCAAGACGCTGACGGCGAAGTCGGTGCGCCGACGGATGTAGTCGTCCTCGCGACCCGAGGGTTCCCCGTCTTGCACCAGGTCGTTGACGGACCGGAAGATGAGGTGTTCGGGGATCATGAGGTACTTGCTGTTCTTGTAGCCCAACGATCGCAGCGCACCGATCGGGTACGACCCGCCCCGACCGTTGGACACGCCGGTGAGCAGCACTGGCTTGTGGGCGAGAGACGTGCCGACCTGATGGAGGAAGTTCATCAGTGCTGCCGAGGGCATACCATTCCACTCCGGTGTCACGAACACCGCTCCGTCGCTTGCCGCCAGTCGCTCGACCGTAGGTTTTGCAGCTCCGGACTCCCACACCGCTTCGATGTCGGTCGACAGCGCAAGAGCGTGGAGATCATGGATCTCGGCCGAGTGGCCAGCCGCCTCGATGCGACCGCAGATGTATTCGCTGATCCGGAGCGATTCGGATTTGCTTCGCTGCGAAGAAGAGACGATGGACATGTGCACCTTCTGTGTGTATCCCGATTGCGTGGAATCCGTCGGATCAGGACCGGATCAGCTCTCCCGGCAAGAGCGACCAGATCTGCTTGTCTATTCGATGGCCGTCGAGACCACACCGGGGTGCATGAACCGAGCGGGCAACTCCTTCGAGGATGAATCCCAGTCGGTCGAGAGCTGCCCCCGACGCGAGGTTGCCGACGATCACCTCGGCCACAATTCGCTCTATGCCCCGTTCAAAGAGCGCATCACACAGCACCCTTTCCGCCCGGGTGATGACTCCACGTCCTCGGCCCGCAGGCGCAAGCCAGTAGCCGAACAGTGCCGTGTCGGCGTCGAGGTCGACCCGAGCACCGATTCCTCCAACAACAACTCCGCCCCGCTCGATGAAGAAGCTCTCCTCGCCACTGGTCAGAAACCGATCAAAGTCGTCCGAGGTATAGGGAAACGGGATGGTGGTCCATCGAGCCACATCGTCGGACTCGTTCAGTACCTGGAGCGCCCGGGTTCGATCGGGATCAGATGGTCGACGAAGCAGGACTTCGTCCACGGTCAACGATTCCGGCAACTTCGACTTCATCGATCAGCTCTGACAGAAGTCGCAGAGGAGGACGGGTTGATCGGGGATCGGGTGCTCGATGAGACCATCAAGTCCCCAACGTGCCGCGGGCATGTTTGCCGTCATCGACTCCAGATAACGCGGCTTGGTTGCATCGAGGATCTGCTGGATGTGGTCCTGATCGTGGTACGGCCATTCGTGGGCAAAGTCGCCAGCCGTCAGCAGGCCGCAACTTGGTGTCGCGGACGTGAGTTCGAGGTCGGCTATCGAGGGACCGACGAACTCCACCGACAGAGTCCGCTCGTCGCGCAGCCGATCGAGCAAGACGGCTCAGGGAGTCGGACTGGAAGCTCTCGCCGGCTGCGAGCGCAGTCGCCGTCGACTTCGGATACTCCGGCTCACCGGCGACGATGCTCCTGATTCGCTCACGGAATGCGGGGCCATCCACGACGACGAGGTGACCGACGACTTCCAAGCGCACCACTCACCGTCGGCCGGTCGGCGTCGGAGTAGCGGCGGGTCCAACGGAGCGAGTAGCGCCGACCAACACCTCGGGCAGGCTCTCGAGAGTCGCAGCCAGTTCATCCAGATCAACCATGAGCTTCAGCATGACCGACGTCCGGCGGTGGCCTAAACCCACCCGGAACGAGAATCTCCGAATCAACGAATCGCTTGCCGCAGCGGTCGTGAGCGCCGAGCGGAATCGAGCAAGCTCTTGAGCGGTGGCTGCGGTCCACCGCTGCCCCTAGTGGTTCGATTTGCCATCGAGGCGCCCGGTTCGATGAGCTTCGCCGCCTCGGGTCCCAGCTCTTGACTGGCAGCTCACCAGGTCCGGGAGCGAGCCTTCGCCAGCCAGTGCACGCCGAACCAATGACCCAACCACGTGATGCGCCGACCGGAACGGCATGCCCTGCTTCACAAGGTACTCGGCGAGGTCGGTGGCGGCAGCGAACGGATTGTCCGCCTGCGCTGCCATTCGATCGGTGTCGAATACCAGGGTTGACACCATCCCATCGACCGCGAGGAGTGTCAGTCGAACCGTGTCGCATGCATCGAACAGCGGTTCCTTGTCCTCCTGGAGATCCTTGTTGTACGTGAGCGGCAGACCCTTCAGGGTCGCAAGAAACCCAGTGAGGTGACCGATCAAGCGCCCGGCCTTGCCGCGTGCCAATTCGGCGATGTCGGGATTCTTCTTCTGGGGCATCATCGACGAACCGGTGCTGAACGCGTCATCGAGGGACACGAAACCGAACTCGGTGGTGCTCCACAGAACCAACTCCTCACCGATCCGACTCAAGTGGACCCCGAGTAGCGAGAGGTCGAACAGCGCCTCGGCAACGAAGTCGCGGTCACTGACGGCGTCGAGAGAATTGTCGAACACCGCACCGAAATCGAGAAGATCGGCGGTGCGGACCGGGTCGAGAGGTAGTGACGAACCGGCCAGCGCACCCGCACCCAGGGGTGAGACATCGACTCGATCGATGGTCTGGGTGAGGCGCTCGACATCTCGCGACAGTGCCCAACAATGGGCGAGCAGGTGATGGGCCAGCGTGACCGGCTGCGCTTGTTGTAGATGTGTGTAGGCCGGCAGGTACGCGTCACCAACTTCCTCGGCCCGGCGCAGGAGGGTTTCCTGAAACTGCACCACCAGATGTGCGAGCTCGACCAGTTCGCGTTTGGTCCACAGCCGCAGATCGGTTGCCACCTGATCGTTTCGACTACGGCCGGTGTGGATCTTTCCCCCAGCTTCGGGTGTGAGCTCGGTCACCCGCCGTTCCACTGCGGTGTGAATGTCTTCGTCCCCCGGTGCCGGTTCGAACCGCCCTGTTGCCATTTCCTCGTGTACCCGGTCGAGAGCATCGAGAATGCTGAGCCGTTCGTCATCGGTGAGGATTCCGACCTCATTCAGCATGGTGACATGGGCCCGCGACCCTTCGATGTCCTCAGCGAACATACGCCGGTCGAACGGCAACGAGTCATTCAATCGTTGGAGCGCCTCGGCAGGTCCCCCTTCAAACCGCCCAGCCCACAATTGCGAACGTTCTGTCATGAAATCCACTCCTTGCTTGCAGTTTCCTGACCCACCCAGGCTCGTTGCTCACGGTATTGCGTCCACTCACAAAGCCTGTTCTGTCCCTCCGGGGGCCGTTCGGTCGCCACGGAGGCTCCGCCTCCGGGCGTGACACTGGCCGCACGACTCGCTGTCACCATTTCACACAGCAACGCCCTCATCCCTCCGGGGGGATCAAGCCGCTCAAGCAACGCGGAGGGGGCGGTCGACCCACATGGTTGGGTGCCGCAAAGAGCATCGGAGCCACAGTTCAGCCGTTACGTTTGGCGGCGAGGTTGCGAAGGCGGAGGGCGTTGAGTTTGATGAATCCTTCGGCGTCGGCCTGGTTGTAGACACCACCGTCGTCTTCGAACGTGGCAATGGTCTCGTCGAAGAGACTGTCGTTGGAGCGCCGGCCGGTGATTTCCACGTTTCCTTTGAACAGCTTCACTCGAACGTCCCCGTTCACGTGAAGCTGGCTGTGATCAATTGCAGTCTGCAGCATCTCTCGCTCCGGGCTCCACCAGTAGCCGTTGTAGATGAGGTTGGCATACCGAGGCATCAGTTCGTCTTTCAGATGGGCGACCTCGCGATCGAGGGTGAGGCTCTCGATCGCCCGATGAGCTCGCATCATGATCGTTCCTCCCGGCGTCTCGTACGCGCCGCGGCTCTTCATCCCGACATAACGATTCTCCACTATGTCGAGCCGACCAACACCGTTGTCACCACCGACTTTGTTGAGATACATGAGCACCTCGGCCGGACTCATCGATTCGCCATCGATAGCCACAATGTCGCCGTGGGCATAGGTGAGTTCGACGTAGGTCGGCTCGTTCGGCGCAGCCTCGGGTGAGACCGACCAGCGCCACATCTCCGAAGGCGGTTCGGTCCACGGATTCTCCAACGGCCCACCCTCATAGGAGATGTGGAGCATGTTGGCGTCCATCGAGAAAGGACTTTTCGAACCCCGGCTCATCTCGATTGGAATGTTCCGCTCAGCGGCATAATCGAGCAGCTTCTCCCGTGACAACAGATCCCACTCTCTCCACGGGGCGATGATTTTGATACCCGGCTCGAGCGCATAGGCACCCAGTTCGAACCGAACCTGGTCATTTCCTTTGCCGGTCGCTCCATGACTGATCGCGTCGGCATCGGTTTCGCGGGCGATCTCGACCAACCGTTTGGCGATGAGCGGACGGGCGATCGATGTGCCGAGCAGGTACTCACCTTCGTAGATCGTGTTCGCACGGAACATGGGGAAGACGAAGTCTCGTACGAACTCTTCGCGCAGGTCGTCGATGTAGATGTGTTCTTCGGGGACACCCATCTCCACCGCTTTGGCCCGCGCCGGTTCCAGCTCTTCGCCCTGACCCAGATCGGCGGTGAAGGTGACCACCTCGCAGTGGTACTCGTCCTTGAGCCACTGCAAGATCACCGAGGTATCGAGTCCGCCGGAGTAGGCGAGGACCACGCGATTCACGTCATTCATCAGAAAGATTCCCTTCTAGGTTGGCCACGAGACTAGGAGCCGTGGCTCTCGAAATTCACAATGGCTCAGAGTCCGCTGAGCTCGGTGAGGTGATTGATTACCTGCTGGCCACGACCCTCTGAAGCGATGACCAGAAGTGTGTCGTCACCGGCAACCGTTCCGACCACCTGGTCGAGCCCGGACCGATCGAGGGCGGAAGCCACGACGTGGGCCGAGCCTGGCGGAGTACGCAAGACAACGAGGTCCCCGGACCTTGTGGCCTCCACGACCCATTCCCCCAACAGCCGGCGCAGGTGATCCTGGGGAGCAAACTGGTCTGCGGGATGTTCAGGTACGGCATAGATCGACTGTCCGCCTGCTACTCGCACCTTCACGGCTCCCATCTCATCGAGGTCTCTGGAGACAGTGGCCTGGGTGGCAGCGAGGCCCTCGACATCGGCCAGCAATTCAACCAGCTGAACTTGGCTTGCCACTGCATGATTGGACAGCAGTTGGCCGATTCTGTGCTGGCGTTGGGTCTTCGACAGGCTCACGGAGCTGGATCCCAACGTTCGTTCTCGGTGTTGGTCGACAGAAACCACAGAACACCCCGTGCGCTGTGAAGGCGATTGGCCGCCTGCGCCCAGATTCGACTCTGTGGCCCATCGAGAACGTCGTCGGTGACCTCTTCACCACGATGGGCTGGGAGGCAGTGCATGAAAATGGCGTTCGGGGCCAAGGCCAGCAGATCAGCGGTCACCTGAAAGCCCTCGAACTGGCGGAGCTTGGTCTCTCGAATCTCCTCCTCACCCATGCTTATCCAGGTATCGGTGTAGATCACGTCGGAACCGGGCACCAGATCTTCGACCCGATCGCTCCACTGAAGATCGATTCCGGCCGCTGCTATCCGGTCGGCATCAAGATCGGAGAATCGGTGCTCGGCGGGCGAAACCACTCGGACTTTGCCGCCGAGAATACCGACTGCCAACGCCAGTGATCGAGTGACGTTGTTGGCGTCGCCGACATAGGTGACGACCTTGTCTTCGACCGTGCCGAACTCGCCGACGATGGTGAGAACGTCTGCGATGGCCTGCAACGGATGACCACCGTCGGAAAGAAGGTTCACGATCGGAATGACGCCGATTTCTGCCATCTCCTCGAGGACCTCATGGCCGTAGACACGGGCACAGATGATTCGGTGATAGCAGGCAAGGGTGTGGGTCACGTCGGAAACCGACTCCCGTTTGCCCAAGCTGACCTCGGCGTCGGTGATGTACACGGGATGGCCGCCGAGCTGCACCACGGCCATTTCGGTGGAGTTGCGGGTTCGGGCCGACTGCTTGGCGAAGTAACACGCCACTCCCGCTCCTGCCAGCGGTCGGCCCAGTGCCTCCACCGGCAGCCGGGCGTGGTCGATGATCGACGTGAGTTCAGCGGCGGTCAGGTCGTCGACTTCGAGGATGTGCTTCATGACCTCACCTCTGCAATAGATGCTGCGAGGATGTCGATACCTTCGGCAATCAGTTCATCGCTGATCGTGATCGGTGGGGTGAGGCGCAGCGCTGTGGGGGTCACGGCGTTGAGCACGAGCCCATTCCGTAGGCATGTGGCTGCAACCGCCTTGGCATCGATTCCGGGTTCCAGTTCGACTGCCATCAGCAGACCGAGGCCGCGAGTGCTCGCGACCCCGTCCAGCTCCATCACTGCATTCACCAGCGTGCGGGCCTTCTCGGCCGCCAGAGCTGGCGCGTCCATCTCCAGCATGAGCTCCAACGTCTTGCGAGCAGCTGATGTTGCCATCGGCTGTCCACCGAAGGTGGTGGCGTGATCGCCCGGTTTGAACGATGCAGCCGCCTCGGGGGTTGCCCAACAGGCGCCGATTGGCATTCCGTTTCCGAGGGCCTTGGCCATGGTGACCACGTCGGGGCCGACACCTTCTTCGAAGAAGTGCTGGAATCCGAACCACTCGCCGGTACGGGCCAAGCCGGCCTGCACTTCGTCGACGATGAACAACAGCCCGCGCTCGTCGCACAGGCGGCGGACCGCGGCGAAGTATTCGACGGTGGCAGGATTGACGCCACCTTCGCCCTGAACCGGCTCGAGGAACACAGCCGCCACCGTGTCGTCGATCTGTCGTTCGAGGTCGGCGACATCGGCCCAAACGGCGTGTTTGAAACCATCGGGAAGCGGCATGAATGCCTCCCACTTGGCCGGTTGCCCGGTGGCGGCAAGAGTGTTCAGTGTTCGGCCGTGGAAACTCTGGAAGGCGCACACCACTCTGTGCCTGCCTCGACCACCCCATTTGCGGGCGAGTTTGAGAGCTGCTTCGTTCGCTTCGGCGCCGGAGTTGGCAAAGAACACCTGCCCCCGACGGCCGATCATCTGGGAAAGCATCAGTGAAATCGGGGCCTGGTGTTCAGTGGCAAAGAGGTTTGACACATGAAGCAGCTTCGATGCCTGATCGGCGATGGCGGCGGCGATTCCCGGATGAGAATGCCCCAACGAACACACCGCGATTCCCGCAAGCCAGTCGATGTAGCGCTTTCCATCCGCGTCCCACAGCTCGCTCCCCTCTCCCCGCACGAACATGATCGTGGGTGCGCCGTAGGTTGGCATGATCGGACAAAGTTCAAGCGTGGGGTCGGCGTGAACCGCGGCAACGTGGGCGGAGGCAGTGGTGGTGGTCATGTCAGTGAACCTCGTGAAGGTGGACCGGTTCGGGATCGGCGGTCACCATGGTGCCGATGCCGCCGTCGGTGAACAATTCGAGCAGGAGAACATGGGGAATTCTGCCATCGAGCATGTGCGCGCTTCCAGCGCCACCCTCGACCGCTTCGATACAGGCCTGGACCTTGGGCACCATCCCTCCGCTGATGATGCCCTTGGCCTTGAGTTGGTTGAGCTCGGAAACCGACGTCCTGGCGATGATCGTCGTCGGGTCATCGATATCCATCAAGAGTCCGGAGATATCGGTGAGGTAGACGACCTTTTCCGCTTCCAGCGCACCGGCCAGCGCAGAAGCCACCGAGTCGGCGTTGATGTTGTACGCCTGCCCTTTGCCGTCGGAGCCGATTGTGCTTATCACCGGGATGAATCGCTCGTGGAGCAACCGGTGAATGATGTCGACCTTTACGCCGACAACATCTCCAACGAAACCCAGTTCTGTGTTCCGCGCTGCGGCGAGAATCAGACCTGCGTCCTCACCCGATATTCCAACGGCGGCGGCACCCTGAGTGTTGAGGGCGGCCACGATGTCGCGTCCTACCTTGCCGACCAGCACCATCCGGGCCACATCGAGCGTCTCGGCGTCGGTGACGCGAAGCCCGTCCCGAAACTCCGATTCCTTGCCCAAGCGCTTCAAGAGCGCCCCGATCTGAGGCCCACCACCGTGCACGACGACAGGCTGAAGTCCGACCGATCGAAGCAACACGATGTCTTCGGCGAAGGTGCGGAACAGGTCGGGGTCGACCATGGCGTTCCCACCCAGTTTGACGACGACCACAGCATCATGAAACCGCTGAATGTAGGGCAGGGCCTCGATCAGCGCCTGGGCCCGCTGCTCGGGACTGAAGCCCCGACTGGCGATCACGGCCTGTTCGTCTATGACAGTTTGGTCAAGCACCACGCTCTCCGTACTCCGGCGGTTCTTCGCTCATGAGCGATAGCCGGCGTTGATGTCGATATACCCGTGGGTCAGGTCGCAGGTCCAAACGGTGGACGAGCCCCGCCCGACGCCGACGTCGACAAAGATCTGAATGTTCCGACCGCGAAGATGTTCGGTTGCGCGCTGTTCGGAGTAGTCGACATGGACCACACCATTGCGGGCAACCAGCTCGGGTCCGATCTGGATCGTGAGCGCATCTCGATCCGCAGCTTGCCCGCTCTTGCCGACGGCCATCACGATTCGGCCCCAGTTTGCGTCCTCGGCGGCCAGCGCAGTCTTGACGAGCGGCGAATCAGCAATGGAGCGAGCAATCCGGAGGGCGGCATCGTTGGTCTCGGCACCGCCAACCTGGATTTCCACGAACTTGGTGGCACCCTCGCCGTCCTTGACGATCTGATGAGCCAAATCCAACATCACCGATGTGAGCGCACCGAAGAAGAGGCCCTCGTTCGTGTCATCGATCCGCATCCCGGCGGCCCCGGTGGCGAAACCCAACACCGTGTCGCTGGTAGAGGTGTCGGAATCGACCGAGATCCGGTTGAAGGAACAACCCACCGCGTTTTTGAGCAGGCGTTGAAAGTCGACCCGATCGATCGCGGCATCGGTGAACACGTAGGCCAGCATCGTCGCCATGTCGGGGGCGATCATCCCGCTGCCCTTGGCGATGCCCACCACCGAACAATCGGTGTCGCCGATCTGTGCGCTGGCACCCTTGGCGAACGTGTCGGTGGTCCGGATCGCACGTGCTGCCGCCTCCCACCGGTGAGAATCCGAAGGCCCAAGACCATCGACCAGCCGTGGTATGGCCTGACATATGGCGTCTCCGGACAGCACCTCGCCGATCACCCCGGTCGAGGAGAGCAAGACGTCGTCGGGGCCGATGCCCAGACTCGTAGCTGCCGCCTGCGCTGACGCCGCGGCTGCGTCATAACCGGCTGACCCGGTGAACGCATTCGCGTTTCCACTGTTGACGAGAATCGCACGCGCCCCTGATCCGATGTGTTGTCGACACCAGTCGACCGGAGCTGACGGGCAGCGGCTCGTTGTGAACGTCCCGGCCACCGCCGAGCCCTCGGGAACGACTGCGAGGAACAAATCATCGCGTCCGTGATACTTCAGCCCAGCAGCCAACGTGGACAACTGCACACCTGAAACCGGAGGGAGGGCGGGGAACGATTGGGGTGCGAGCGGGGACACAGCGGTGGTCATGGGTAGACGCCCACGATCGGCAAACCGGCTGTCTCGGGCAGTCCGAGGGCGAGGTTGGCGTTCTGTACCGCCATGCCAGAGGCGCCCTTCATCAGATTGTCGAGAACCGCAATAGCCATCACAAGGCCGGTTCGCTCATCGACCCGCGCCGTCACATGCACTGTGTTGGCACCCAATGTTGCTTTCACGCTCGGCGACCGATCTTGGACCACGACGAACGGTTCACGGTCATACATCTCGTGCAGGGCCAGCATGGCATCTGCGGTTGTGAGACCATCCCGCGCCGGACGGCCATAACACGTGGCGAGGATCCCCCGATTCAGCGGTGCCAGGTGCGGGGTGAAAAGCACCGACGGTGTGGTTCCGGTGAACTCACCCAGGGCCTGCTCGATTTCTGGGGTGTGGCGATGGGTGAGCAGGGCGTAGGCCTGGACATCGGAATCGACGGCACAGAACGTGGTGTTCTCCTTGGGGGTCGGCCGGCGCCGGACACACCGGTGACGATGTTGGCCACCAGTCCGGTCGGTTCGATCATGCCGGCCCGCAAGAGCGGGGCCAGGGCGAAGACCGCCGATGCCGCGTTGCAGCCTGTGGCAGCGATGAGTTCGGCCCCTTCCAGTTCGGGCCGGAAGAGCTCGGGTAGTCCGTACACGAACTCATCGAGAAGTGACGGATCGCTGTGTTCGGCCCCGTACCACCGGGGGTAGAGCTCCTTGTCGTGAAGCCGAAAATCGGATCCGAGATCGACGATGTGCCCTACCCGACCCCTCATCTCGGGTATGACCGACTGGGAGATGCCGTGCGGTAGTCCGCAGAAAACGAGGTCCAAGCCGTCGACCGATTCGGGGTTGTGGGAAGAGTAGACAAGGTCGGGATACGCAGCCGCCAGGCTGGGGTAGAGATCGGCTACGCGAGTACCGGCCTTCGAATCTCCGGTCGCCACGTGCAACGAAAGCGACGGATGGGTTGCGATCAGACGTAACAGTTCGGTGCCGGTGTACCCGGAGGCACCCACGATCCCGACCCGATAGGACTGTTTGGACACCCCGGCGCTCGGGGCTGACGAAGACTCAGAAGAACCACTCACCCGTTGAATATACGTTCAGATGAATCTTTATGCAACCCGGCTCGCAGTCCAGCTTGGCAACACTAGCTCGCCCCATCTCCTCGTACGACGTGCGACTCAGAGGAAAATCCGCGAGTATGTGTTCGTCGGTTCTGGGGCGGCTCGATGTGACACTGATCGGGCGTCTGGAGTGTCTGGGGGATGAGCGATGGCTGAAGATGCAACGGTTGGGGCCGACTCCGGTGATGGATCTGCGCCCCAGGGAACGCCGAGCTGGAGCGACCTCGGTCTGACGCCCTCCCTCGTCGACCAACTCCGGTCGTCGGGGTATCCCTCCCCCACCGCCCTCCAACAAGAATTGATACCGACCGTTCTCGATGAAACCGATGTGCTGATCGAGGCACCAGCCGGAACCGGGAGGACGATCGCCGTCGCTGCGATCGTGACCGAGTTGGTGAGCGACTGCGACGCCGGCGACGGTGCGGTTGCTGTAGTGATTGCACCAAACGAACAGCGGTGCCACGCACTGCTGGAGGCCATTCATTCGATCGGGTCGGCAACACGGCGGGCCGACGAATCGGGACTCCGGTGCACGCTCGTTTCCGAGCTCGGACCCATCGATGCGCAGCGAGCCAGGCTGGGCGAAGCACTCGACGTGGTGGTGGGAACTCCGGGACGACTCAATCAGCTGGCCACTACTGATCAGCTCAGCTTCGACACGCTCGAGATGATCGTCGTCGATCAGGCGGACGACCTTGCGGTCGGTGACTACTGCGACGACTTCGCAGCATTGCTCGATGCGATCGAACCCGACCGTCAACGTGTCGTGATGGCGGGATCACTCCTGCCGCCGCTCACCGACCTGCTGTCCACCCGCCTTGCCGGACCCCAACGACCATCGCTGCCGGCAACAACGCCTGTCACCTCGGCACCGACCCAGCGAGCATTCGCAGTGGGGCATGCCTCACCCTCGGCGGTATCCACGGTGATCGCCGCCCTCGGTCTCTCAGCCACGGTCGTGGTGGTTCGTTCCGACGACGTCGAGCGCTACCGGAACCGCCTTCACCGATCCGGTTTCGCAGTCCAGGTGACCTCCGCCGAGCACACTCACAACGTTGCTCTTCGAACCTCACACCACGGTGATATGCGTCGACCTGCCCACCTGGACAGATGGCTACGTTCGCCTCCTCGAATCGGTCTCGTCCCAAGGCTCCGAGGAGCTGATCCTTCTTGCCAGCCCAGAACACCGACACCTCCTGCGGGCGTTCGGCAAGAGCGGTGGCGTCCAGCTCAACGCGGCACCACTGCCCAGCCATGACGGAACGGAGAGCCGGAGAGTGCAGCGAACGACGCATCTGGTTGCCGATCAACTGACCCGTGTCAGTCCTCAACCGACGCCCCGGTTCCTCTCGGCGGTCCAGCAGCTGTCGATCGACTACGACGTAGCCGATATCGCCGCCGCAGCAATGGAGTTGGCTCATCTCGCTCTCCAACGCGAGATCGAACCGGGTGAAGACGCTCCGCTGCTGCTCCGCCAAACAAGCAGTCGCCCCGCACCCACCGCTGATCGACGCCACGGAACATCGGTCGGCGAAGCAACCAGCACCCGACGCAAAGGCGGGGATCGGCGAGGCAAAGAAATCGAACCGGGAATGACCCGCCTCTTCGTTGCGGCCGGTTACAACTACGGGGTCAGACCGGGCGACATCGTGGGAGCGTTCGCCGGAGAGTCTGGCCTGTCGGGCAAGGAGATCGGCAATATCGACATCCGGGAGGTCTTCACGCTGGTCGAGGTACCTGAACGGCTGGCCGATGATGTGATCGACGCCATGCAGACCGGGACCATCAAAGGTCGCCAGATCGAGGTTCGCCGGGAGCGTTACTGACCGGCGACCGGTTCGTCATGTACGACTGAAGACCCGCTTTGCCTTGGCGGTGACATAGCTGGCGAACTCCTTGTGGATAGCCGGTAGTGCCTCGGCGATGTAGGTATCCACAGCCTGAGACAGTGCATCGGCATAGGTGGGGTAGGGCCACACGGTGCCGTACCACTTGTGGAACGGGACACCGGTTTTCATCGACAAGCTGACCATGCCGATGAGTTCACCCGCACGCGGTCCAACGATCGTGGCCCCGAGGATCGTTCCTCGGAACTTCTGAACGTCGACGATCACGACACCTTCGGTGACCTCGTCGGTAAAGGCCCGGTCGATACCCGACATCGGAATGGTGATTCGTCTGACATCGCCGCTCACCTGGTCGGGCTGCACACCGACCGATGCTGCCTCCGGTTCGCCGAATACCGCTGCGGGCATGGGAGGAACTTCGGGCAGTGGAAGAGGACCGGCCACCATAGAGCGCAGGATGCGGCGCCCCCAGGCCCCTGCGGCATGAGTGGTACCGCCCCGATCGGTCACATCCCCGCACGCCCAGATTCCCGACACGTTGGTGCGGCCCCGATCATCGATTTGGATCGAGACCGCGATCATCGGTGGTCACCCCAACCGTTTCCAGTCCGAGATCGTCGGAGTTGGGGATACGACCTACCGAGACCAATACGGCGTCGACGTTCTCGATGGTCGAGGCGGCCGTGCCACCACCGGCAGGGGTTGTGTACAGCGAATCGGTGCTCGGGTCGAACGAGGAGGCAGCAGCGCCGACAATGACCCGAACGCCCTTGTCTTCCAAGGATCGCTGGGAGATCGCGCCCACCTCAGGCAACATCAGCGGAAGCAGTCGTGGGGCGTACTCCACGATCGTCACTCGGGTGCCCAAGCGGCTGAATGCGGTCGCCATTTCCACCCCGATTGCACCACCGCCAACGATGGCGAGATGAGCAGGAGGTTCGGTGAGTTCAAACAACGATTCGTTGGTGAGCAGCTTGTTGGCGGGCAGACCCTCAATCTCGAGAGAACGAGGCCGGGAGCCCGTCGCAATCACGATGTTGTCAGACTCGACGGTTTCTACCGTTCCGTCGTGCCGGGTGATCTCGACCCGGCCTTCGCCCACTATCCGAGCGCGACCTCTACGAAAATCGACACCGGGAGCAGATCCAAACTCGTCGGTCTCGTGATCTCGCAGATAGTCGCGCCGTTCTCGCACCTTGGCCAACGTCTGAACTCCGGACAGCTGACCGATCTTGGAATAGTGCAAAAGCGACTTCGAGGGAATGCAACCCACGTTCGTGCAGTCACCGCCAACGTGTTCTGCCTCGATCATGACTGCGGTCTTGCCAACTCTCCCCAATCCGACGGCGGCGGTGAGGCCCCCCGAACCCGAACCGATGACGATCGCATGAGGTTGTGCTTGGTTGGTCATAGGTCAGGTGTAACCCACCGCTGCGGAAAACGCTTCCCGAGGCGAACAGGACGCCGGATTGGGTCGGTGACAGCCCGCTCCACCGCATACCTACTGACCTTTCGCGATCAGACCCCGTTGAAATGGGGCTTTCAGGGCACCCTTTTCCGGGAATCGCAGTAATTATCGGGGTAATCCGCCACCTGTACATCAAAGAATGCTTACCTGTCGATGGCTCGGAAGTCCGAGCTTCACACCATCACCAACGCACCTCGGTGCATCACAGGAGTTGAAATGGCTACCAAAGCTGAACTGATCTCTGCCGTCGCAGACGCTGCCGACGCCGACAAGAAGACCACCGAAGCCGTTCTGGCTGCATTCTTCGACCACACCGCCGAGTCGGTGAAGGCCGGCGAAAAGGTCGCATGGCCCGGATTCGGAACCTTCTCCATGGGCGAGCGTGGTCCCCGCACCGGTCGGAACCCCCAGACCGGCGCCACCATCAAGATCGGCAAGAGCCGTTCGATCAAGCTGAGCACCTCAGCCCCAATGAAAGAATGGCTGCTGGGAAGGGCCAAGAATCGCTGAGCTGGCCCCTTCGAGGAAACGATTCCACCGACGTTCGGACCTGAGTCGACGAACCGCGCGGAACTGACAATCTGAACTGGGCCGGGGCCACATGGCCCCGGCCCAGCGCCGTTTTCTTCGCCGCTGTCGTCTCTTCTAGCTGATCGCTCGGGCGACGAGTTCCATCGGGTGGATCGTCCGAACACCTACAGCGCCCAGATGCATGGAGCAGCCGGGATTCGAGCTTGCCACCACATCGGGATCCTTGGCATTGATCGCTGCTACCTTGCGGTCCCGGATCTGACCCGACAGCTCTGCCTCCATGATGCTGTACGCACCGCCGGCCCCACAGCACATGCCATCGTCATCCAGTTCAACCAGATTGGGGATGTACTTGCCGAGCACGTCCCGTGTGGCCATATGGACCCGCTGGACGTGTCGGAGATGGCACGGGTCTTGGATCGCCACGGTCTCGGTGAGCTGCCGGCCCTCGGGCAGTCGATCCAGGTGGAGAGCCAGGAACTCGCTGATGTCGAACACACGGGCGCTGAACGCTCGGGCCTGCTCGGTACCCACGAGATGCCCGTAATCCTTCATTTGAGCGCCGCACCCGGCACTGTCGACGATGATCGAGGCGTCTGCCGAGCGGGCCGCTGCGAGAGCGAGCTTCCATCATCTTCTCGGCGAAGGAACGGGTGTCGTCGGCCAGGCCGGCGTGAGCATGGAGTGCACCACAACACGGCGCCAGGTCACCGGTTGGCGTGACGCCGAAACCGGCCGCCTCGAGCACGCTCTGCCCCGCTTGGTGAATGTCTCGTTGCCATGCGTCCATCACACAACCGGTGAACATCAGCACGTCGGTGCCCGAGCTCGTCAGCGGTTCCTGGCGCCAGGGCACGTCGATACTCAGTCCTAGTCGTTTGGGTACCAGTTTGAGCTTCTGAGCAATCGGAGATGGCTTTGGAACCGGCGGTAAGGACTTGCGGGTATGCCAGAGGCATCATGGCCAGGCGCTGCAACTTCGGCGTCATCATTCCGGCGTCGGCCAGGGTCTCCCGGGTTCGTTCCATGAGGTGCCCGTACGGGACACCGGAAGGGCACGCGGGCTCACAGCCTCTGCATTGGACACATGTGTTGAACGAGCTCAGCACCTCGGGGGTGAGCGGTGCGTTGTTGAGTTGGACCTCACGCATCAGGTGAATTCGACCTCGAGGTGAAAGCGCTTCATCACCGGTGATCCGATAGGTGGGACAGTGCGGTAGGCACAGTCCACACTGCACGCATGAGTTGAGTTCGTCGTCGTTCAGTTTGAGATCCATTGGGTTCCTCTGCGGTGGTGTGCTCGATCGGTTCGGGCTAGTGCATGCCCGGGTCCCGGCCCGGATTCAAACGACCGGTCGGGTCGAACATCAGCTTCATGCGGTCATGAACGCCCTTCAGCGCGGGGCTGAGTTGACGCCGGGGTTGTGGTTCTTCTGCAAACGCGGTTCCCACACCGACCGATGCCAAGAAGGGGCCGGAGATCTGATCGCCTATGGTGCGAAGCTGTTTGGGTTGCAGGGACCATCGGTGCGGATAGGTCGACGGCGGCGGTCCCTCTACCTCATTCAATGAACCCAACTCGCTGGCGCGGCCAGCTTCGGCATCGACATCGGCACCGTGCCCTTCAAGATGCAACCAGGTTGTCTGACCATCCCAGAGGACGGCGCTTGGGGCCAAGAGTGCGTCGTAGACATCGAATGGATCGGCTTGGGTGGTGAACCATCGGCTGACCGGCGGAATCGGATTGGTGCGCAGGATCACCTCTGCGATGCAGCCGAGAGTGCCGAGAGAACCGACCATCAACCGGGGAATATCAAAGCCTGACACGTTCTTCACTGTTGGCCCACCCCCGGACACGATCTTGCCCTCAGCCGAAACGTAGGTGACCTGTAATACTGCCGCCCGCGCCGCGCCTCGTTGGAGAACATCCCGATCGTTCTCCCCAACCGCAACCGCTCCGCCGACCGTGCCGCCGCGGTCGGGCAAGGCGGTGTGCTGCCCGTGTTCGCGCAGGGCGATGTTGAGATCGGTCATCGTGGTGCCGGCCCCTACTCTCACCGTCATCTCGTCTGCTTTGTACTGGACCAGGCCCGATGGCGCCTTGACAAGCCGAGGTGCAACGTCGGGAACACCTCCGGTGGTCCATCGGGTCCTACCACCTTCGATCGCAACCGGCCCCTCCGACCCGATCTCCTCTGCGAAGCCGAGGACGGCGGGACCGAAGGTGAGGCGGGACCCGGCATCGATCAGGCCGTCGGTGCCAATCGCCGGGCTCATCCCCAGACCCCAGTCGGGACGTTCCGAAGCGCCTGAATGTCGGCACAGCTGTGTCCCATCGGAATCACCTTGCCAGGGTTGGCCCGACAAGAGGGGTCGAAAGCCTTGCGAAGCCGGTCCTGGTGGTCCAAGTCGTCATCGGAGAACATCCGACTCATGTAGTCCTGCTTCTCGACACCGACACCGTGTTCTCCTGAGAGCACCCCGCCGGCATCCAGGGAGGCTTCCACGATCTCTTTGCCGGCCGCATGAACTCGCTCGAGCACTCCGTCGTCTCGGGCGTCGAACAACAGGAGAGGATGAAGGTTCCCGTCGCCGGCGTGAAAGACATTCATCACGATCAATTCATAGCGGTCTGCGATTTCGTAGATCTTGGTGAGCACGTCCGCCAGCTCAGATCGCGGCACCACCGTGTCGTGAAGGTAGTAGTCCGGTGCGATCTGGGCGATGGCTCCGAACGCGGTCTTGCGTCCTTTCCACAACAATGCCCGTTCGGTCTCGTCTCGGGCGATCTTCACGCCGGTGGCACCGTGATCCCTGCCGATCTGTTCAATTCGTTTGGCGTCGACCGCTACGCCGGCCTCCAAACCGTCGACCTCAGCCAGCAGCACCGCCGCTGCATCCCGCGGATAACCAGCGTGCACGTAGTTCTCGACCGCCTCAGTGATCCGATGGTCCATGACCTCCAGGGCAGCGGGCACGATCCCGGCAGCGATGATTCCCGAAACGGTGTTCGCTGCGTCAGAGACCGAAGCCGAAGCTCAGCAGGAGTGTCTTCACCGCTGGGCGGTTTTTCGTGATCCGAACCGCCACCTTGGTCGCAATGCCCAGCGTTCCTTCGCTCCCTACGAAAACCCCTCGGAGATCAAGTCCGGTGGGTTCGGGATCGAGGCCGCCCAACATCGCCACCTCTCCGTCGGGGAGCACGATCTCGATGGCCTGGATGTGGGTGTTGGTGACCCCGTACGCCAGGCAATGGGGCCCGCCGGCGTTGTTGGCGAGATTCCCACCGATCGTGCAAATCTGCTGGCTACTGGGATCGGGGGCGAAATGGAAACCCATCGGAGTCAGGTGGCGGGTGAGGTCGAGATTGATAGCACCCGGCTCAACCCAGGCGATCCGGTTGTCGGTATCGACCTCCAGAATCCGATCCATCTTCGTCATGGCAACAACGATCGGCGCGCCGAGTGGGATGGCTCCCCCGGCGAGACCCGTTCCCGCACCTCGGGGAACAACCGCTCGACCATGAGCAACCGCGATCCGCGTGATCGCCTGGACTTCCTCGGTGCTGATCGGGTAACACGTCGGTCCGGCAACCCCGCCCTTGAAAACCGACGCATCCTTGCTCAGAAGCGACCGCTCGGCGCTGTCGAACCTGACTCGATCCTTGCTGAGGGCCGCACTGAGATCAGACACCAGTCGTTCATCGTCTGACACCGAAGGCGTTTCCCCGATTCCGAGATCGGAGAGACGAGCCTTGATGTTCTTGTTGATACTGCTGAGGACGCTCATCCGGTCACCGCTTTCAGACCGGCTGCCTCTATTCCAGCGACTGCGCTGATTTCGTCGTTGTCCGAGATGTCACCGCTGACGCCGACTGCACCGATCAAGGTGTCGTTCTCATCGTGAATCAGGACTCCTCCGGGAACCGGGACCAGGGATCCGATGGCATGGGTGGCGGCGGCGATGAAGTACCCCTGGGTTTCGGCCCGGTTCATCAACGCCCGTGATCCCATGCCCAGCGATATCGCCCCGTGAGCCTTGCCATAGGCAATCTCAAATCGTTTGTTGGCGCCGCCGTCCTGGCGGGCAGCCGCTTTGACATGGCCCCCTCGGTCCAATACCACCACGGTCAACGGTTCGAATCCCCGGGCAGCGGCATCGCGTAGAACTGACGCGATGATCATGTTGGCCTGCTGAAGAGAGATGTCCATATCTGTCACTTTCCTGTTTTGCGTTCGATTCGTCGGGCATGAAGGATGGGTTCGGTATACCCCGACGGCTGCTCGGTGCCGCTGAGTACAAGATCGCACGCGGCTCGAAATGCGACACCACCGAAGGTCGGACCCATCGGTGCATAAGCCGGATCATCGGCGTTCTGGCTGTCGACGACCCCGGCCATCTTGACCATCGTGGCGTTGATCCGATCTGCGTCAACAACGCCGTGGCGGAGCCAATTGGCCATGTGTTGGCTGGAAATCCGGCACGTTGCCCGATCTTCCATGAGCGCGACATCGTTGATGTCGGGAACCTTGGAGCAGCCAACCCCCTGGTCTACCCAGCGCACCACGTATCCGAGAATCCCCTGGGCGTTGTTGTCGAGTTCGGCCTGAATCTCTTCATCGGACCACGACGGATCGGTGGCCACCGGAATCGTGAGGAGATCGTCGACGGTGGCCCTCGATACCCCCATCAGCGATCCCTGAACGTCATCGACGTTGACCCGGTGATAGTGGGTGGCGTGCAGGGTGGCCGCAGTGGGTGAGGGCACCCATGCACAGTTGGCACCAGAGCGTGGGTGGGCGACTTTCTCGGCCAGCATCGCTTCCATACGATCCGGCGCCGCCCACATGCCCTTGCCGATCTGAGCCTTTCCCCGAAGCCCACACGCCAAACCGGTATCGACATTCCAGTCCTCGTAGGCACGGATCCAAACCTGTTCCTTCATGTCAGCCTTGCGAACCATGGGGCCAGCCTCCATGGAGGTGTGGATTTCGTCGCCGGTGCGATCGAGGAAGCCGGTGTTGATGAACGCCACCCGATGTTCAGCCGCCTGAATACACGCGGCCAGGTTGACCGTTGTGCGGCGCTCCTCGTCCATGATGCCCAGTTTCACCGTGTAGCGATCGAGCCCTAGTGCGGCCTCGACGAAGCTGAAGATGTCATCGGCAAATGCGACCTCGTCAGGTCCGTGCATCTTGGGCTTCACCACATACACGCTGCCCGCCCGAGAGTTCCCCAACCGACCGACGGAGTCGAGATCGTGTTTGGCGCACAGGGTTGTCACCATCGCATCGAGCAGTCCCTCCGGCACCTCGGCACCTTCGGCGGTGCGAACCGCCGGTGTGGTCATGAGATGGCCGACGTTGCGAACCAGCATGACGGCCCGACCGTGAAGGACGAGTTCGGCTTCACCATTGGGAGAGGTGTACACACGATCAGGGGCCATCTCCCTCACGAAAGTGCGACCCGACTTGGTCATTTCCTCGGTCAGGTCACCGCGCAGCAGACCCAGCCAGTTCCGGTAGGCGAGGGCCTTGTCGTCAGCATCCACGGCTGCCACCGAGTCCTCACAGTCCATGATTGTGGTGAGCGCTGACTCGAGTACGACGTCGGCGATCCCGGCCGGGTCAGCTGCACCCACGTCGGACGTGCGATCGATGTTGAGCTCGATACCGAGTCCGTGGTGGCGAAGCAGGATCGCCTGCGGGACATCAGCCGGGCCGGTATATCCATGGAAGAGGTGTGGCTCTGCCAGACCAACCGCTCCACCGTGTTTCCGCTCGGCGACCAACTGGCCGTCAGCGACTCCATACCGGGAGACGTCGCTGTGGGAGCAGCCATCGAGGGGTACGACGTCGTCAAGGAATGATTTGGCCCATTTGATCACCCGCTCTCCCCGCTCCGGGTCGTAGGGCCCTGGCTCGGGTAGGTCACCCATGGCATCGGTTCCGTAGAGACCGTCGTACAGGGATCCCCACCGAGCGTTGGCAGCGTTGATGGCATACCGCGCGTTCATCACCGGAACCACCAGTTGGGGTCCGGCCACCGTAGAGATCTCCGGGTCGACGTTGCCGGTCTTGATCTCCACGCCTTCAGCCGGCGGCAACAGGTAGCCGATTTCTTCGAGAAAGCCTCTGTACGCCGCGGGGTCGTGTGGTTGACCCGCTCGCTCCCGATGCCACCGGTCGATCTGCGCCTGCAACCGGACTCGGATTTCCAGAAGCTCCTGATTCCGTGGTCCGAACCGTCCCACCAGTTCGGCGAACGAATCGAAGAATGACCCGGCCTCCACCCCCGACCCCGGCAGCGCTTCCTCGATCAGGAACCGATGGAGCGCCGAGCCATACGTAAGGCCGGCGACGGTGACGAACTCATCGGTCATATCGACATTCTCCCCGAGTTGTGACGGCAGACACAATCCGAGCGGGAACATCACAAGCCCCGAGCGGAACGAGGTAGCCCTCGCTCCCTCGAAGCCATCGAGAGGCGAGATGGCCCGACCAGACCTCGGACCGCTCCTACACTGCGAACGTGATGAGGAAGCTGAAGCGTGGGGCGATCGCAGCCGTTCTGCTTGTCATCGGCGGCGCAGTGCTGATTGCGATCTCGCTTCGCCTCTTCGTGTCCCACGACGCCAGCCGGTGGCACATCGATCCGATGTCGGTGACTACGGCGTCGGAAGGCAACTCTGACCTGATCGTGCCGCCCGACGCACCTCGGTTTGCGGTTGGCCCCTCGGACCTGCGAGCCGCTCTGGGCGAGGTGATGGCCGAGCAAGCCCGTACCAAACTCCTCGCCACGAGTGAGGGCGGTGAACTGCGCACCTGGGTGACCACCAGCACCGTCATGGCGTTCCCGGATTACACCTCCATCCGGGTGCTGCCGATCGACGGTGACGCAACGATGTCAACCCTCGCCATCTTCGCCAGAGCTCGATTCGGCCAGGATGACCTCGGCGTCAACCGAGATCGAAACTCAGAAATCCTTCGAGGACTGCTGGAGCGGGTGGGTTCGGTTGGCTGAGGTTGCAACGAACCGATCGAGGGTTTTCACGATTTGGTTCGCTGGGAACGGGTGAGCACCCGGGCGGTGGAACGAACGTCGTCGGGGTCGAAGTAGCAGCCCCGCAGCCGGCGCATCCCCGCGGTGGGGTCATACGCCGACCGGGCGTGAAGCATCCGCCGGTTGTCGAAGATCACGGCATCGCCGGGAACAAAGGAAGACTCGATCTGAAAAGCAGGGTCGGCACCGAGGTCATGGAATCGGGCCATCGCCTCGTAACTCCTGTCCACGTCAGCAGCGGCCATGTCGGGATAGGCCCGGACAGGGCTGAAGCCTCTGATGATGAGGGCATCGTCGCGACCAAAGTCGACCACGGGACCGCTCCACCGATGGTCGATTGCCCGACCCTTGCTCTGGAAAACCCAGTTCAGCGTAGTGAGCGCCTCATAGATGTCAGGTTCGGCGAACCTCAGGTAGTTCACGATTGCCAGTGCGTCGGACATCTGGTTGAGGCCACCGACACAGGAGTTCTCCACGCAGTGCAGCGCCTGAAAACCCGGAGGGTTCTCCCTCGTTGGAAGGTCAGTATGGGGAACCAGCGATCGTCCGGTGTTGGCGGTGCTGTCCGGGTCGACCTTTGCTCTCACGTCCCACACATGCCCGAAATTGGTGTCACGCAGCGGGGCGATCCGGCCAACGAAGTGTTCGAGAGCGTCGTCGTCGACCGGACCGCCGGTGAGTCGAATCGCTCCATAGGCCAGCAGCTGGTTGAGTATCTCCAGAAGATCCCCCGGGCCGGGTTCGAGCGGCCACTCGAAGGTTGGCAGGTCGTCGCGCCGTTCACCGCCGATGTCAGAACCCGCTGCGCTGGTGACCCAGGGAACGGGAGCGACCAGGCCCGAACCAGCGAGCTGGGCGTTGGCTACGAACGAGTGCAACCACCCCGACCCGAATACGTGAGTGAAGCCGTCGGCCCAGGTGATCTGGAGGTCACCATCGATCGCAACGGCGGACCCAAGCTCGTGGCGACGGTGTTCGGCGGGATCGCCGATTCCTTCCCTGGTGATCGGGTCGACCCCGTGACCCACGGTGTTCTCCCTCAGCCATGTTCCGTTCAGCTCCCCACGACCGTGCGGCCAGAACACCTCGATGAGGTTTCCCCGGACCACGACTGACTGGATCGGTACTGCTGCATAGCTGTAGAAGTCCGGTGCTGGTGCGGCGTGCGCTTGCGACATGGGAGGCACCTCAATGAACGTGCGGGTCCTGACGACCGATGCTGAGTCCGCACAAAGCTACCTGTTCCATCGGGCCGAAGCCAGCTGCTCACCACGAGTGACCAACCCCGGGGCCGGTACGCTTGAAGGTGATGTCTGACAACTCCGCTTCCACGATTATCTACACCCATACCGACGAGGCCCCGGCCCTCGCCACCAGGTCATTGTTGCCGATTCTGAGAGCCTTCACCGGGGCGGCAGGTGTCAACGTGGAGACCAGAGACATCTCACTGGCTGGCCGAATCCTCGCCAACTTCAACGACTTCCTCACGCCCGAGCAGCAAACCCACGACGCTCTCAACGAGCTGGGAGCGTTGGCCCTGACCCCCGCTGCCAACATCATCAAACTTCCCAACATCAGCGCATCGGTTCCCCAGCTGAAGGCGGCAATTTCAGAACTCCAGGCCCAGGGCTTCGGACTCCCGGACTACCCCGACGAGCCGAAGTCCGAAGTCGAGATCGATGTGCTGGCACGGTATGACCGGGTGAAAGGAAGCGCGGTCAACCCGGTACTGCGGGAGGGAAACAGCGACCGTAGGGCCCCGGGTGCAGTGAAGAACTATGCCAGGGCCAATCCCCACCGGATGGGTCCGTGGTCCTCAGAGTCCCAGACCCACGTTTCAACCATGGGTCAGAACGACTTTGCCTCCAACGAGAAATCGATCACGATCGACAAGGACCAGACCCTCCGCATCGAGCACGTGGCGCCCGGCGGGCAGCTGACGGTGCTCAAAGACGCCGTTCCGGTGCTCGCCGACGAGGTTGTGGACGGCACCTTCATGAGCGTGAGGGCGCTGCGGTCGTTCCTCGCCGAGCAGATCGCCCAAGCCAAACAGCAAGGTGTCCTCTTCTCGCTTCACATGAAGGCCACGATGATGAAGGTGTCCGATCCGATCATCTTCGGTCATGCGGTCGAGGTGTTCTTCTCCGACGTGTTCGCAAAACACAGTGCGGCTCTCGAACAGGCTGGAGCTGAACCGAACAATGGTCTCGGCAACGTGCTGAGCGCGCTCGATGATTTGCCTGCGGACAAGAAAGCTGAAATAGAGGCAGACATCAGGGCTGCAATCGAGAACGGTCCCGCCATGGCGATGGTCGACTCCGACCGAGGAATCACCAACCTCCATGTTCCCAGCGACATCATCATCGACGCCTCGATGCCGGCGATGATCCGAACATCAGGGCAGATGTGGAATGCGGACGGGGAGCAACAGGACACCAAAGCGGTGATCCCCGACAGTTCGTATGCCTCTCTCTATTCCGAAACAATCGATTTCTGCCGGGAGAACGGTGCGTTCGATCCCGTCACCATGGGAACTGTGCCCAACGTCGGGCTGATGGCCCAAAAAGCCGAAGAGTACGGATCACACGACAAAACCTTCGAAATCCCCGCCGACGGCGTCGTCCGGGTCGTAGGTGATGATGACACCATCGTGATGCAGCATGCGGTGGAGGCCGGAGACATCTGGCGCATGTGCCAGGTCAAAGATCTCCCGGTGCGGGATTGGGTGAAGCTGGCGGTCAGCCGAGCTCGTGCAACCGGTTGGCCCGTCGTCTTCTGGCTCGACGCCGAACGGGCCCACGATGCCGAACTGATCCGAAAGGTCGAGGCCTACCTTCCCGACCACGACACCGATGGCCTTCAGATAGAGATCATGAACGTAGCCGACGCCACCACGTTCACCCTGGCCCGAACCAAAGCCGGTGAGAACACCATTTCGGCAACCGGCAACGTGCTGAGGGACTATCTCACCGACCTGTTCCCAATTCTCGAGCTCGGCACCAGCGCCAAGATGCTCTCGATCGTTCCTCTGATGAACGGCGGAGGATTGTTCGAAACCGGGGCCGGCGGTTCGGCTCCAAAACACGTGCAACAGTTCGAAAAGGAGAACCATCTGCGGTGGGACTCGCTCGGCGAATTCCTGGCGCTCGCCGTTTCGTTGGAGCACCTCTCCGAGGCAGCTGGAGTGCCCTCGGCCGCCCTGCTGGCGACCGCCCTCGACGAAGCCACCGGCAACGTGCTGCTGAACGGGAAATCTCCATCGCGCAAGGTAAACGAGCTGGACAACCGAGGGAGCCACTTCTACCTGGCGGTGTATTGGGCCCAAGCGATTGCATCCCAGAGCGAGGACCCCGCACTGGCCGAGCGGTTTGCGCCCTTGGCCCTGGCTCTGGCCGACAATGAAGCCGCCATCGTGGACGAGCTGAACGGTGTCCAGGGCCAGCCGATGGACATCGGCGGCTACTACCAGCCCATCGAGGAGCTGGCCGTCGCCGCCATGCGGCCCAGCGCCACGCTGAATGCCATCATCGACGGCTTCTAGCCGACGCCGCTCGCCGTTCTCACTTCTTCATCCCGAGGCCGTCAGGGACGCAATTCCGCTGCTGATACCGGCGGTGCCGTTCGGTTTCGTTCTCGGGGTAGAGATCAGTGACAGCCTGATCCCGGTCGGCGTGGGCTTCAGCACGTCGGTCCTCGTGTTCGCCGGCGCGGCCCAGCTTGCGCTCGTCACGTTGGCGGGAACGGTCTCGACGATCACCGTGGTTCTCACCGCGCTGGTGATCAACGCCCGCCATGTGATGTACTCGGCAGCGCTTGCGCCGGCCATGGCCCGCCAGCCGACCTGGTTTCGAGTGGTTGCTCCCTTTGTGCTGGTCGATCAGATATTTGCTCTCGGAATCGCCCGATCCGGCAAGGACCCCGCAGAGTTCCGTCGGTACTACCTCACATGCGGTGCCCTGTTCTTTCCCGTCTGGCAGGTGGTCACCGCCCTGGGCATCGTTTTCGGTGCGGCGGTGCCCGAATCACTGGGACTCGACTTGGCGCCGGCTCTGATGTTCACCGGAATCGTGGTCGCGATGGTCCTCGACCGGGCGTCGCTCGTCGCTGCGACCACAGCTGTGGCTGTAACCACACTGACCCTCGACCTTCCCAATCGCAGCGGGCTTCTGGTCGGTGCATTGGCGGGAGTCATCGCCGGCTACGTCGCAGAAACACGATCGACCCAATGACCGTCATCGATTCGGTGATTCTGGTGGCCGTGGTCGCCACCGGGACCTATCTGAGCCGGGCCGGCATGATCCTGCTCCTCGCCGGCCGGGATCTACCCGAAGCGGTGCTGCGGGCGCTGCGGTACGTGGGACCGGCCGTGCTGGCGGCGCTGGTCGTTACGTTTGTGGCCGATCCTGACCAGGTGAATCGAGGCGTCACCGCGGCTGAGTTGGCCGGTCTGGCCGCCTCGGCAGGCACCCACTACAGGTGGAAGAACCTCGGCCTGACCCTCGTGGTCGGGATGGTCGTGTTCTGGATCGCACGCGAGATCGTGGCACTCTTGTGATGCCGGGCTCAGTTTCGAGTTGAGCGCCCGAATTCGGCCCCATTCCAACCTATGTGTGTCGTTCCGACCGACGGAAGGCTGAGATCGGGGTCATCGGACTGAAGCGCAACCAAGAACGGCCGACCGAGTTTGAGGCCCATGATCGCGCTTTCGAACAGGATCTCGGTCAGCTGATGGGCGAACGTCGGGTCCGCTGTGGCCAGCGAATCGAACTGATAGATCGCCAGCACCCGGGTTCCTCGACTGTCACCGAACCCGCAGTTCCCGGACACAACGTCGAACAGGCAGTCAGACAGAGCGTCAAGATTCCTTCCGAAATGATCCGGAAAGTCCAGCGCATCGGCCAGGGCCACGAGTGCCGTATCCCGAGACCACCCTCCTGCATCGAGGCGCACGACGGCGGCATCGCGCTTCTCCAGCTCCTCTATAGCCCGGTTCAGTACCTCGGCCCGATAGTAGAGCTCCACCAGTCCTCGGCTCGGTTCGACCAGCGCCATGGGCGTTGAGCCTAGGCGAAGTGATTTGGCCCTACTCGTACGACCCGATTCCACTTAGGTCGGGTTGGACGCGAGACGGTACGGTTCTTCGGTCGGCCAGGCAGGCCGTACCGGCTCTGAAAGGAAATCCCCATGCCAAGAATGAACCTCGAGGGAAGCTCATCGATCGTCACCGGAGGTGCGTCCGGCATCGGTGAGGCGAGCGCTCGCCAATTGGCCGCAGCCGGTTCCCGGGTGGTGATCGCTGACCTGAACGAGGGTAAGGGTGCTGCGGTCGCATCCGAACTTGGCGGACTGTTCGTGAAGTGCGACGTGACCAGCGAAGAAGACGCCAACACCGCGGTCGCCGCCGCTTCGGAAATGGGTCCGCTGAGGGCATTGGTGAACTCGGCCGGGATCGGCTGGGCCGCACGAACGATCGACCGCAACAACGAACCGATGGATTTGTCCAAGTTTCAGTTGGTGGTCAACATCAACCTCGTCGGGAGCTTCAACATGCTGAGCAAGAGCGCTGCGGCAATCGCCCAAACCGAAGCCCTCGACGCCGACGGCACCAGAGGCGCCATCGTCAACATGGCCTCGGCTGCTGCCTTCGACGGCCAGATCGGCCAGTGCGCCTACTCCGCATCCAAGGGCGGCGTGGTCGGGATGACACTTCCGATCGCTCGCGACCTCTCAGCGGTTGGAATCCGGGTCAACACGATCGCACCGGGGCTCATCGATACTCCGATCTATGGCGAAGGAGAGGACAGCGAGCAGTTCAAAGCACACCTCGGCCAGTCGGTACTGTTTCCCAAACGTCTCGGATCAGGTGAGGAGCTTGCCTTCATGGTCCTGGAGTGCATCACCAACCCCTACATGAACGGCGAGACGATCCGCGTGGACGGCGGTATCAGGATGCCGCCCAAGTAATCAGCAGAGGCTGCGCAGAGACGTCACGAGCTCCACGAACTCGCCACGCTCGGAGTCGGTCAACGCGTCGAAGCTGTGGGATGCCATGAGCGTGGTGAGCATCTCGGAGTTTGATCGTTTCTCCGGGTCGGGCACGGGATGGGGATCACCCCACCCGAACCGTTCGGCGCCGGCGAGTCCTCCGCGGGTGGGATCCGGGGTGGACATGATCGCACCGTGAGGACCCAGGCCGACGGCGTGGACCGCGATGATATGGGCTGCGCCCCTGAGCTCTCGTACCGCGTTGAGCGCAACGACCGCAGCCCCAGCTGGTGTGGACGGCAGCGTGATATTTCTCCAACCGGCGAACAGGACGCCGAGGCTGGGGTCGGCTGACAACACGACCCGGGCCGCCAAGGCAGTTGTTCGTTGGAGGTCCTCAGCGGAGACGTCGGCGAACACCTCATCGGCCCATCGCCCGGCTGCGGCCGCATACTCATCGGACCGTTGACGCGGGGTCAGCCCGGCGGGCGCATTCCCGTCCCAGAGATCAGCCACCATTGGTGGTGCCATGAAGGCAATCGCCGCTGCTGCTACGTCGGAGTGCACATCGCCCAGAACCCCGGCTCGTCCATGAACCCAGAAGCTGAACTTCCTGTCCATTCCCAATTCGGCACCGCGCACAACGGTGTCGTGGTCCAGCATCCAGAAACGTCCAATTTCCAGAATTGGTGTTGCGGTGGCAGTTGCAGCAGCGGTCGATGAGGTCACCAAGCCAGCATAAATGCAGACCCGCATCCCGAGCCGAAATTCCGTTCAGACACCACATCTGATGTGCTCCGACAACGGGAGAACAGCGAAATGTGCTCCCCCAACGGAATTTGGTTCCTGAGCAAGTGGGCGCCGTTCGTCGGCGCCGAGCGCCGAACTCGCCCCGGAGGCGAGCCAAGGAGGGCCCCCGGAGGGACAGTCAGTGATCAACGTCCTCGCAGCTGTGACATTCCACCTGGATGGTTGAGTGGGCGATTCCCAAATGGTTTGCAAGTTCGGTTTGTACGATCGCCATTGCCTGCTGTGCATCGTGCACACTGACCGAGCCATCGATTTCCACGTGGGCGGTGACGCTGGAGACTCCGGGGGCGATTGACCGGGTGTGCACGTGGTGGACCCCGTTCACGTTCTTCACCGACGTGATGACCGCGCCGATCTGGTCGGGGTCGGCACCGGCCGGGGTGCGATCGAGCAGTTCAGAGCTGGCGGCCCGCAGGAGGTTCCACGTGCCGTGCAGAACGAGGACGTTGATCAGAAGAGATGCCGCCGGGTCAACCCATGTGAAACCGGTTCCGCTGAGAAGAAGCCCGGCGATCACCACGATGACCGAACCCGCGAGGTCAACCAGCAGGTGGAGCCGGGCCGCCTTCAGGGACAGGTGCTCTCCATCACCGAGGATCAGCACACTTGCGCCGTTCACGACGATGCCTGCGATTCCGATCAGAATCACGCCTCCCCCAGCGACGTCGACCGGATCGAATAGCCGCTGAATGGATTCGTACACGACCCACGCGATCGATCCGATGAGCAGCAGACCGGAGGTGTAACCGCCTAGCGCGTCGGATTTGCCCCAGCCGTAGCTCATGGCGGCGGTAGCCGGCCGACGCAGTAGGACCAGGGCGACCAACGCTGTCAGAAGGCCTACGGCGTCGACGATTTGATGAAGTGCGTCCGCCAGGACAACGACCGATCCCAACGCCAGTCCGACCAGAATCTGAATAATCGCAAAGCCAACGTTGACGGCTGCGGCCAGCCCGAGTCGGCCGCTACTGACAGGGGCATGGTCGTGGCCGGTGCGACCTTGCCCGTGTACGTGACCGGCGTGATCGTGGCTGCGGTCCTCCATGAATCAACTGTACGTCACCGATCAACTCGGCAGCGGCCTTCCGGACGAGGGACAGAGGGCCGCAGGCGAGCTAGGCGACCGCCGTTCGTCGGGAAGCGCGCGGACAGAGCGCCGAACTCGCCCCCGGAGGGACAACAGCTAAACGTTCTTCGGCAGTTCGGAGAAGGGGGTGTCCCTGTCAGGTCCGGGTTCTCTGGGAAGGCCGAGAACCCGTTCACCGAGGATGTTCTTCTGGATCTGATCCGTTCCGCCGTAGATCGGTGGCGCCTGGGCGTGAAGAACCAACTCGGCGATGGATGGGTCAGTTGTAGAGGATCGGCCGGACAACATCCCGTCGGCCTGAATGATGCGCAGGCTGACGTCTCGGAACTGTCGATACAGCTCACCGTCGATGAGCTTGGCGATGTTGCCCTCTCCCCCGGTCCGCTGGCTTTTCTGGCGAGCCCGCTGGATGTTCATACGATTCACCTGGAGCAGCGAGTACAGACTCGTCAACTCCTGGCGTACGAGCCGATCCTCGGTCTGTCCGAGCTGCCGGGCGAGATCGAGGTATCGGTTGTACAACTTCATACCTACGTTGGGGGCATGACCGCCGGACTTGGGTCGCTTCGATCGCTCCACGATGTCGCCAACCCGACGGTCGAACGCATTCACTTTGGACCCGGGCTGGGCCATTGCATAGCCGGCGAAGCCCGCGCCGATGCTGGCTCGTTCAACCGCCAGCGTGGTGTTGGCGACACGCCAGCCGTCACCGCGTGCGCCGATCATGGCGTCGGCGGTGACGAGTGCGTCATCCATGAACACCTCGGAGAAGAACGTGCGACCGGTCATTTCCTTCAGGGGCCGGACTTCGATCCCGTCTTGCTCCATCGGAATGACGAAGTAGGACATCCCTCGGTGTTTGGGGAGTTCGGGGTCGGTTCGCGCAACGAGCATGCCAAGGTCGGCGATGTCTCCTTGGGAGGTCCACACCTTCTGACCCGTCACCCGCCATTCGTCGCCATCGGAGACTGCCCTGGTCTGAAGTCCGGCAAGATCGGAGCCGGCGACGGGTTCGCTGAAGAGCTGGCACCAGGCCTCGCGTCCGTTGAGGATCGTCGGGATGTAACGCTCGATCTGCTCAGGCGTTCCGTGGGCCGCAATCGTCGGCGCGGCCAGCATGTAACCGAGGCCCGGGGGTGGGCCCACCACATCAGCCTCTGCGATCGCGCGCATGGCCCGCATGGCCTGGCTCTGACTCCAGCCTTTCCCACCGGCCTCAACCGGGAGCATGGGGTGGGCGTATCCGCTATCGGCCAGGAGCTGCCACCAGGTTCCCAGCGTCATGTCGGGATCCCAATTGTCGTCGATCCAGCCGCGCACCAGATCTTCGATTTCGGGAGCCTTCTCGACGACACTCATTGACGAATTCTAGGTGAGACTCCGGAGCCGGTCGCATTCTGCACAGCCGGGGTTCACTTGGCCTGCAGCAATTCTTCGAGGTCTTCGATCTCCCGAGTGTGGTGGGCGATCTTGGTTTCGCACGCTTCAATTTCCTGGAGGATTGCAGCGGCTTCGACTCCCTGTGAGTCCTTCTGGCTCTGAAGCTCAACGACCATGGCTTCGGATTCCTGGATGCCGGCTCGGTGGACCTCGATAGCGCTGGCCACCTCGGCCTTGTCGAAGATCTGATCCTCGCCTCCGTTCTCTGAATCGTGAGCGGCCTCGGCGACGTGGGATACCACGGGGACCGACACCTCGGAGTCGCGGTTCCGGGTGGCCACATACATTGGCGACATGATCTCGACTCCGGCCCCGTGCAGCGTGTCGAGCATGGCACCCCGCAGGTTCGAGCGACACGCCAGCAGACGTTCGGGAGCATCCAGGAACCCGGCTACCCGGTAGACCACCGAGTAGTCGCCGAGATCAACCACCTGAACGAAGGGATCACGGAGTTCGGCTCGTTCCGCCGCGTCCATGAACAGGGGCTTGAGTTCGTGCCGGGAGACGTCGTAGCCGATCGAGATGTTCGCCGACACGATCGTTCCCGACGCCCGTACCACCTTCACCGGTTGGTTGACCATCAACGAATTCGGCAGGGTGGTGAGATCTCGATCGTTGGTTTGGATCTCGGTGTGAAAGAGGCCGACTTCGGTGACCCGACCCACCCGATCGCTCACCTCGATGAAGTCTCCAGGCTTGAACTTCTTCAGCGACCGGAGAAGTAGGCCGGCCATCCCGTTGGCGATGATCGATTGAGATGAGATCGCCAGAGCTCCGGTGACCACCAGGCCCGTGACACCCAGGGCAAGTTCTTGGTTCGTTCCGGCGGGAAGCAGGAAGATGCCGATCAGCAGACCAACGAACAGAATCCCGAAGGTGTAGACCTGCTTTCGGAATGTTCGTTCGCTGACGTCCCCCGCCCATCGGCGGGTTTCGACCGATCGCATCGCGAAGACAAGGACGAGGGTGACTACAGCTACCGCAATGCTCGGAACCCACTCCATGAATACCCCCGTTCGTTTCGACAACCTTATGGCGGCGTGACTGTCCTACTGTGGAAACCGTGCAACTCGATGTGTTACGCGCTGGAGCCCCGACTCCGCTCCTCTCCAGAACTGCCGAGGAGCGCATGGGGCTGCGTCACCGCGAGATTCTGGATCAACTCGAAGAGTTGTTTCTGGACCGTGGCTTTGCCAGCTCGACAATTGGTGACATCGCAGCTGAGATCGGTTGTTCACGTCGGACCCTCTACGAGATCGCATCGTCGAAGGAGCAGCTGGTCCTCATCGTGCTCGACCGGTTCCTGCACAAGAAGGGACGGGCTGCGCTGGATTCGATCGACCCAAGCGATGATCTGATCGTGCAACTTCGCCGCTACATCGTGGGCGGGATCGAGTTCCATCTGGAACGATCACTGTTCGAAGACCTGTCCGACGATGCGCCAGCGCGGCGACTGCTCGACCGGCACTTCAGGTTCGTGATGACCGTCTTCCAGCGCCTTGTGACCTTGGGAATCGAACGGGGTGATTTTCGCGACATCAACCCAGCCGTCGTTGCTGGAGCCGTCGCAGGAAGCACGCTGTTCTTGAGCCAGCCCGAAATCATCGACGACATCGGTCTCGACCTTCGAACGATCATCACCGAACTCCTCGACTACCTGCTGCCCGCACTGGTCGAGGGTTGACCGAAATACCGTTCGGAGACCACATCTTGCTGTTCTCCCGTTGGGCGGCCACACCCGGTGTGGTGCCGGAACGGAATTTGGGGGAGATGTGGTGCCGGAACGGAGATTTGGGGAGATGTGGCTAGAGGCCGAGGGTGTCGATGATCTGAGCGACGCAGCTTCCCAACGACTCGCTGGTGTCCACGGTGATCTCAGGGTCCGGCGGAGGTTCGTAGGGAGCTGAGATCCCACTGAAGTCGCCGATCTCGCCGGCTCGGGCCTTCTTGTACAGACCCTTGACGTCGCGAGCCTCGCAGACCTCGAGCGGAGTATCTACGAAGACCTCGATGAAGCGACCTTCGGGATGCAGCGCCCGGACCTGGTCGCGATCCGACCGTGTACGGCGAAATGAACGCCGTAAGGACAACCACGCCGGCATCCTGGAACAGACCGGCATACCTCGCCGATCCGTCGAATGTTCTCGGTTCGATCCTCGGGCGAGAACCCGAGATCCCGGTTGAGTCCAAAGCGAATGTTGTCGCCGTCGAGCACATAGGCAGTGACACCCTTTTCGACCAGCGCCCGTTCGACTGCGAATGCGAGCGTCGACTTTCCCGAACCACTCAGCCCGGTGAACCAGACGGTGTAGCTCTCGTGACCGAGATTGGCTGCTCTCGCCGGCACCATCGATATGGCCCTCGGCGCGAACAATGTTCGTCGCAACTGGTTCTGTCACGGAACATCAGCCCCGGAGAAAGCCATGATCGACGAGGACCTTGACGATCTGCGAGACGCACTCGTCGACGGACTGCACCGATGTGTCGACCGTCAGGTCGGCGTCGGAGGGACGTTCATAGGTCGCAGAGACTCCGGGGAATAGTGGGATCTCACCACGATCCGCAGCCTCATAAAGCCCACCTGGATCACGCTGGCGACACACCTCAATGGGTGTATCTACAAAGATCTCGACGAAACCTTCACCGATCAAGTCTCGCGATCGCTGGCGGACATCCTGATTGGGAGCGACCAGCGCTGCGATTGCGATGATTCCCTGGCTGTTGGCCAGTCTGGCGACCTCGGACACACGGCGGAGGTTCTCCGAGCGTTCCTGTGCCGTGAAGCCGAGATCTCGGCTGATTCCCATTCGCACATTTTCGCCATCGAGACGGATCGAGACCTTGCCTCGATCGAATAGTTCACGTTCGAGGGCGGTCGCCAGCGTGGACTTGCCGGCTGCGGTGAGTCCGGTGAGCAGCACGGTGCATGGCTGCTGACCGAACCGTACGGCTCGCTCCTTGGCTGTGATCTCCGATATCTGGCGGGTGAGGGTGGTTTCAGGAGCTCGGTCCCAGCCGCTGGATGCCCCCTTGATCATTCCCGCGGCGACGGTGGCGTTGGTCAGCCGATCGATGAGGATGAACGAGCCGGTGTGACGATTCTCGACATAGGGATCGAACAGGAGTTCTCGATCCGACGAGATCGAACAGAGAGCGATGTCGTTCAGCGCCAGCTTCGACGCTGGCTGATGTTCCATCGTGTTGATGTCCACCCGATGACGAATCGAGGTGACGTCGGCATTACTGGTGCCGTTGGAGGACTGGAGTAGATACTGACGGCCCGTCTCAAGTTCGGTTTCGCTCATCCACACGATCATCGCGTCGATGTCGTGGGAGCGAAGCGGCGTCGTGCCCTGCTTGACCGAAAGGTCACCGCGGCTCACATCGATTTCGTCGGCGAGTGTGATCGTGACCGCGCGTCCGGGACCGGCAACATCGAGATCGCCATCGAAGGTGACGATGCGATCAACGGTTGAGCCAACACCTGAAGGCAACGAGATGACCTCATCACCGGGCGGACTACGCCGGAGCAGATCGTGCCGGCAAACCCGCGAAAATCCAGGTTTGGACGCTGAACCAGCTGAACCGGCATACGGAAGTGCTCGAGATCGACACCGACTTCGACGTCGACCGTTTCGAGGTGTTCCATGAGCGGCTTGCCGCTGAACCACTGTCAGGTTGTCGCCTTTGTCGACGACATTGTCACCCAGGAGCGCAGACATCGGCAGGAAATAGGGATCAACGAGATCGAGACTCTTTGCGAATGCTTGATACTCACGCAGATTTCTTCGAAATCGGTCCGCCGACCACTCGACCAGGTCCATCTTGTTGATGGCGACCACCACGTTGCGGATACCGAGAAGACTGGCGATGTAGCTGTGACGTCTTGGTTTGGGCTTGTACCCCGTAGCGAGCGTCCACGAGGATGACCGCCAGTTGGCATGTGGACGCTCCGGTGACCATGTTGCGCGTGTACTGCTCGTGGCCGGGAGTGTCAGCGATGATGAATTTGCGACGGGCTGTGGAGAAGTAGCGATACGCCACGTCGATCGTGATGCCCTGCTCCCGCTCGGCCTTGAGACCGTCCATCAGCAAGGCCAGGTCGACCTCGTCGCCGGCGGAACCCTGAGTCGTACTATCGGCTTCGAGCGTCGCAAGGGTGTCCTCGTAGATCATCTTGGAATCGTGAAGTAGCCGCCCTATGAGGGTTGACTTGCCGTCGTCGACACTGCCACAGGTGAGAAATCGTAGGAGGTCCTTGTTCTCGTGCTCATCGAGATAGGCGTTGATGTCCTTTGCGATCAGATCAGATTGGTGGCTCATGTCGGCCTACTTTCGGCTGTCGCCGCGCAGCAAGACTGCACGGCTGAGGTAACGCAATTGTTTGAGCGGAGCGAGGCCGGACCGACCCGGAACGTAGCCCGGATGCCCGAAGCTGGAAGCGAATGGCGGCGAGGAACGAGCTCGGCGCAGCGGAAGCGTAGGGAAACCGGCGCGGAGTGAAGGCGAGTGGAGGCCATGCTAAAAGTACCCCTCGCGTTTCTTCTCTTCCATCGAGCCGGATTGGTCGTAGTCGATCACGCGACCCTCACGCTCGGAACGGGTGGCCAACAGCATCTCCTGGATGATCTCGGGAAGCGTGTCGGCCGTCGATTCGACCGCCCCCGAGAGCGGATAACACCCCAAGGTGCGGAATCGAACCGACTTCATTTCCGGCTCCTCGCCCTCTTCGAACTGGAAGCGATCGTCATCGACCATGATCAGCACGCCGTCGCGATTCACAACCGGGCGCACCGCGCTGTAGTACAGCGGGACGATCGGGATCTCCTCGAGATGGATGTACTGCCAGACGTCGAGTTCGGTCCAGTTGCTGATGGGGAACACACGAATGCTCTCGCCCTTGTGAACACGACCGTTGTACAGGTTCCACAATTCTGGCCGTTGATTCTTCGGGTCCCAGCGATGGTTCTTGTCGCGGAAGCTGAACACCCGCTCCTTGGCCCGGCTCTTCTCTTCGTCCCGGCGAGCTCCTCCGAACGCGGCGTCGTAGCCTCCGGCGTTGAGGGCCTGCTTGAGGGCCTGGGTCTTCATGATGTCGGTGTAGTTCTTCGAACCGTGGTCGAACGGGTTGATCCCCTGGTCGATGCCTTCTTGATTCGTGTGGGAGATCAGCTCGAATCCCATTTCCTCGGCCATCCGATCGCGGAATTCGATCATCTCCGAAACTTCCACGTGGTGTTCACGTGCAGCAACGGGAACGGAATCTTGCCGGGACTGAACGCCTTGCGGGCGAGATGCAACAGGACCGAGGAGTCCTTGCCGATGCTGTACAGCATCACTGGCTTCTCGAACTGCGTTACGACCTCACGGATGATGTGGATCGCTTCGGCTTCGAGTTGTTTGAGGTGGGTGAGCCGCAGCTCCGGTGGCAACGTTGCAGTAGGTGAGGTGGCGAGGGCCATTGGTCTGTCTGTTCCTCCGCTGAGAAGTACTGGGAAGGCTACGGTCGAGCCGTAGCCATTGGGGTGGCGTGTGTTGAGGAGAGTATTCTCCGTAGGTGTGCTGCCCGGAGGGATGTGTACAGCCGTGTCGGCAGGTTTCAGGCGTTGATAACCCGTCTGGGGATCCGATCGCTCCACGGCTGCCGCGAGAGCATATCGGCGACCTCGATGCTGCCCTGCTCGAACTCACCGGTGGCGGCGTCGACCAGCCGATAGCGCTGGGTTGGCACATGCATCGGTTGGGATTCCAGAACGATCACCCTGACCTCGCCAGGTGCGAAACCACACCTCTCCTGTAGCGCTGTGATCAGCTGCTCGTGATGAAGATGGCCCTCTCCGAAATTCCAGCCCAGCGCCATTCCGGCGATCAGCTCACCCTCCACCGCGGCGTAGGCTTCGTGATCAGCACCCGCAGCAACCGGTATCAGCCCGTACAGCGCCCGGCCGTGGCTGTGCATCACCCGAAACGCTGCGCCCTTGTAGATGAGCTTCTCGGTGACATCTTCGCCATAGAGCGCTGTGAGCTGGTCCGAGGCCATGCCGCTACTGCCTTTCACACCGCTGGCCAATTTGGCCGCGCCCTCCGCGGAGATCAGCCATAGCGACGTTGCCCAGTTCCCGGCGTAGTACCGCATCGCCAGCAGGAACGAGACTCGATCGGGAGCGAGATTGCCGTACACGACCAGCCGCTACAAGACAGATGACTATCACACTGGCCCCCGTCCCAATCGCTCCGAGACCGACAGCGGCGTTCTCCACGAACAGCACCCCGATGGCGTAGATCATGAAGACGTTCCATTCCAACGGCACCCCCATCGGAATCGACGAGATGATGAAGACGTGGAACGCGATCATCGCGATCGCAGCGATTGTTGTGACCGGTCCTCCCCGGGACAATAGGAGCACAGCGGGGACGACGAACTCGAACACCGTTCCGCCGTGGGCGATCCGGGTGGCCAGGACGGACGGACGAATGTCGTCGGGATGGCCCACGAACAGACGTCGTTTGAGCCGAGCGCTTCGGATCACGGGACTGTTGCTGAGCATGACCGTTATCACCGACGGGAAGTGGCGGTTCAGCTTCGAGAACGCGGCGCCCCACCAAATCAAGAACACCACCAGTTTGGCGGCCAGCGTGGCCTCGTCGCCGGCCAGGAAGAACGTGAGGATGAGGGTTCCGTAGACCTCGGTCCGCGCTGCCAGGAAGATGGTCTTGTCTCGTAGTCCCATGACAACCAGCAACGTAAGCAGGATCAACAAGCCCGAACGGACCAGACCCTCACCCGAATCGGGGTCGCTCAACAGCAGTTGGCTACATGTCAGCACGATCCCGATGTAGAGGACCACATCGACGACCCGACGGGTGGTGCCGGCGGTCAGCGGGATCTTGGGAAACGCCGGCAGTCGGATCGTTCCTGGCCGCAGCCAGTAGAGAAAACCGCCGATCGGAGGGTTGAACCGCATGGTGAGCGGACCGAAACCACAGCCGAATCCCAGCACTTCGAAGAGCAGCGTGAAGACGACGACCTTCTGGAATGCGATCGGGCTGGCCCAGGCGTCGATCGCCCCGCCCAACCCGTCGATTCCGTCGGTGAGGGACACCGCCAGCATGCAACCGATGATGTATGCCGCGATCTTGGCCAGGTAGAGCAGAAAGACGGCCTCGGGGGTTCCGAAGCCGTGCACGGCCCAGTCCTGAACCATCGGTTTGATGCGTTCCATCCGACCCTTGGTGCGCCACTGGGAATAGTCCAGATCGGGCAAGCGAGGGGCGAGGAAACCCATAGGAGGCTGCTAGACCGAAATGGTCACCGGCGTTGGCAGTTGGTCGATTGGGAGATGGCACGTGATTTCGTGTTTCTCGCTCACGGTCACCGTGGGTGGCGCCACGGTGTCACATGTTCCGGGGATGTGGTACTTGCAGCGGGTGTGGAACACACAACCGGGAGGCGGATCGGCCGGTGAGGGAATGTCACCCTCGAGTGGGATCCTGTCGTGCGCGACGCCATCGACGGCCGGCACTGCTGAAAGCAGCGCCTCGGTGTAGGGATGAACCGGTCCGTTGAAGACGTCGTCGGTGTAACCCTTCTCCATGATCCGGCCCACATACATCACCGCAATACGGTCGGCCAGATAACGGACTACTCCGATGTCGTGGGTGATGAACAGGTAGCTGGTGCGTTCGTCGCGTTGCAGGGTGGCCAGCAAGTTGAGGATCGCCGCCTGGACCGACACGTCGAGCGCCGAGGTCGGTTCGTCACACACGACGACTCTCGGGTCTCCGGCGAAGGCACGGGCGATCGCAACGCGCTGTTTGAGGCCGCCGGACAGCTGGCGGGGTCTCATGTCGAGATGATGCTCGGACAACCGCATGGCCTCTGCGATGTCGCGCACCCTACGATCCGCTTCCTCGCCAGTGATGTTCGTCAGTCGGGTGACCGTACGGTGCAGGATCCGTCGGACTGTCCAGGCTCGGTTCAGTGCCGAGTCCGGGTTCTGGAACACCATCTGAATGGCCCGGATAGCATCGTCGCGCCGGTCGGTGGCCATCGACTTCATCGGCTTGCCGTCGAGCGTGATGGTGCCGGGCACATCGGGGCCGTGGACTCCCAACATGGTCTTGGCCAGGGTGGACTTGCCCGATCCCGATTCTCCCACCAGACCGAGGGTCTCACCCTCGGAGAAGCCGAGATCGACCGACACCAGCGCCGGGACGTCGTGGCCGGATTGACGGAACGTCTTGGACACGCCGTTGAGCTCGACGATCCGCTCGTCGGGAATTCGATGTTCCTCCACCACCGCATCGGGCTCTTTGATCGAATCGACCTGATCACTGTGGTGGCAGCGGGTCCAGCGCCCATCGTTGAGGGCCACCAACGGCGGTACCTCGGTGCGGCACAGGTCGGTGGCGATCGGGCAACGGTCGACATACACGCAGGTGGGCAGCTCGGTACCGATGCTGGGCATGTTGCCCGGGATCGTTGACAGCGCCCGGTCGGTCTTGCGGAGTCCGTGGCGAGGGATGGCGCTCATCAGACCGATGGTGTACGGGTGACGGGGCTGTTCGAACAGCTCGTCCGATGTGGCTTCCTCGACCATCTTGCCGGCGTACATCACCCCGACGCGATCACACATCGTTCGGATGACACCGAGGTTGTGGGCGATCAACAACACTGCGGCATTGGTCAGGTCGCGCAACTCCCGGACCAGATCGAGCACCTCGGCTTCCACCGTGGCATCGAGGCCGGTAGTCGGCTCGTCGAGCACGAGGAGTTTGGGGTCCTTGGCGAGGCCCATGGCGATCACGACCCGCTGAAGCATGCCACCCGACAGCTGGTAGGGATACCGATCCATCACGCTGGCGGGTGCTGCGATGTGAACCCGTTTCAACGACTCCAGTGCCCGATCTTCGGCTTCGCTCTTGCCGTGTCCGAGGATGGTGAAACACTCCGCAACCTGTTCACCGATTTTCAGCGACGGGTTCATCGCTTGCACTGGGTCTTGGTACACCATGGAGGCCTGGGTGGCCCGGAACTTCCGAAGCTCGGCGTTCGACATTTCTGTGACGTCGTCACCGTTGACCAACACGCGACCCTCGGTGATTCGGCCGTTGTCGGGCATGTATCGGAGCGCCGCATATGCAGTGGTGGACTTGCCGCAGCCGGATTCACCGACGAGACCAAAAGCCTCACCGGGTCGAACCTGGAACGTAACGCCCCGCAGCACTTCGCGAGGTTTGCCTCGCACCAGGTAGACGAGCCGGAGGTTCTCTACCGCGAGGGCAGCCGTATTGGGGTCGCCCCTGTCGATCGGGGATTCAGTATCAAGCATTGTCATGACTTCAAGGCCTTATCGAGCGAATCGGCGAGCAGGTTCACGCCGATGACCAGCGCAGCAATGGCAACGGACGGGAAGATCGTGGGCCACCACTGCCCAGCCTGGATCAAGCCGTAGGTGTTGGCGATGTCGTTGCCCCAGTCGGCTTTCAGAGCATCGGAGGTGAAGCCGAGGAAGGCCAGCGTGGCGATCGTGAAGATGGCGTAGGCCACTCGCACAGTGAATTCGACCACGAGGATATTGGTGATGTTCGGAAGGATTTCCCGTCCCATCACAAACCAAGACGGCTCACCGCGGAGTTTGGCCGAGGTCACATAGTCGAGCTGGGATTCGGCCAGCACGGCGCTGCGCACCGTACGGGCAACCACCGGCGTGAACAGGCCGGCCACCGTGAGGATGATCACGATGTTCGAGGAACCGAACACCACGAGCACCATGATGGCCAGCAGCACCACCGGCAGGGAGAGAAACGCCTCACTGACACGGCTGATGACTTCGTCGACCCAGCCTCGGAAATACCCCATCAGCAATCCCAGGACGGCCCCTGCCGCTACCGCAAGAGCGGCGGCAACGGGCGCTGTTGTCAGCACGCTCCGGGCGCCGTATATCACTCGGGCAAACACGTCACGGCCGATACCATCGGTTCCGAACCAGGCTTCGGCGCCAGGTGAGGACCGGGCCAGGAATGTGCCATCGGCGAGGACGACACCCTCATCGGGCGAACGGGTGGTGAAGAGGTCGGGAACGATGGCGCACAGGATCCAGAGCACGACGATCGAAATACCGATGACGAAACTGGGATCCTTCATCAGCTGGCGGGTTTGCTCGCGCCGAACGGTCTTGCGATCCTGCGCTGGAGCGTTGTCGACGGGAATCGCCACAAGTTCCACAGCAACCTCGTCGCCGTCGTCTCGATTGGTTGGGTCAACTTCGTCGGCCATGATCAGCCCTCCATGGCGGTGCGGGCCCGGGGGTTCATCCAGGCGATCAAAAGGTCGGCGCTGAGGGTTGCGAGCATGAAGATCACCGCGACGGTCAGCACGCCCGCCTGAAGCAGCGGAAGGTCAGGGGCTTTGGCCGCCTTGAAGATGAGGCCACCCAGCCCGGGGTAGTTGAACACCGTCTCGAGGCCAACCAGGCCACCGAAGAGGTATCCCATTTGTGTACCGGTGACGGCCACAGTGGGTTGCAATGCGTTGCGCAGGACATGTTTCCTGATCACGTTCAGCGGGCTCAGACCCTTCATGTAGGCGGTACGGGTGTAGTCGGCTTCGAATACCCCAATTGCGCCGGCCCGGGTGATTCTGGCGATGTACCCGAAGTACACCAGAACGATCGCCAGAGCCGGCAACAAGATGTACTCGAGGCTGCCGAAGAACCCGGCGTCGTCGGGAATAGAACTGGACGTCGCCGGAAGCCATCCCAGCTGAACACCGATGACGAACTGGAGCAACACGCCGGAAACGAAGTCCGGGATCGACGCACTGGCGAGGCCGAAGGACACGATCCCCCGATCCAGCCTGGTGTCCTTGCGTCGAGCGGCGATGATCCCACCGACGATCGACAACGGGAGGAACAGCAGCATCGAAAGGCCAACGAGCTTGGCTGAGTTCCACAGTGCAGGGCCGATCAGATCGCGTACCGCCACGCCGGGCTGGCTGAACGAATCACCGGACCCCAGGGAGAATACGTCCTTGAGCAGCCGCCAGAACTGCTGTGGCAGGGGATCGAGCAATCCAAGCTCCTCATTGAGCCGGTCTACCCGCTCCTGGGGGGCGAAGGGACCCGCAAGCTGCCGGGCGATGTCGGATGGAAAGACCCTGGTGAGCGCAAAGACGGCGATCAGCAGAATGAACAGGGTGAAGATCGAAAGAAGCAAACGCCGGGCGATGAGACGAGCCATGAGAACTCCGAAGGTAGATCAGTGGAACCAGTGCGACCCCGGGACGGGAAGATTCACTCCCCGCCCCGGATGGCGCACATACCGCAAACCGGTTGCGGCCATTAGGCCTTTGTGGCCCTGCCAAGCAGCAGGTGGCCAAGGGCAGTCACCTGGACACCGGACACGCCGGCGTCGTGACCGGCAAGGAAGTTCCAGAAGAACGGGTAGAGCGCCGGCTGCTCGTCGTGCATGAGCTTCTGGATCTGCCCGACAGCCGCCTTCTGACCGTCGACGTCAATGGCGGTCCTGTAATCGGACAACAACCCGTCAAACTCGGCGTTGGCAAAGTTCGACGAGTTCCAAACACCGCCTGTGCTGAGAGCCGACGAGAAGAAGATGTCGGGCGTCGGTCGGTGACCGTAGTCGACGATACCGAACTCGGCTGAACCGTCGCAGGGAAGCGTGGGATCGGTGGCACTGGCACCCGGGCACCAGGCCGCCCCGTAGAAGGTGCTGTTGTCCTGCACGCTGGCGGTGAAGTTGAAGCCGGCGGGCGCCGCATTGGAGGCGATGATGCCCGCAAGTTCAGGAATCTCGAGGATGTTTCCGGTCTCGATGGTGGAGGTGATGCTTTCGACGCCGGCGTCGCTGAGGAGCTGCTTGGCCATGTCGATGTCGACGGTCCGCTGAGGCGTGGCGTCGGGGTCGAAGAACGGCAGCGTCGAGAGCACGGGATGATCATTGCCCTTTACCGCTCGGCCGTTGAAGAGCACGCTGATCATCTGGTCACGGTTCAGCGTCCAGCCCAAAGCCTGCCGGATGCGTTTGTCCGCTGCGAACTGGCCCTGCTGGGTGTTGAACCACAGCTGGCGATGGTTCGACGACGGCGGCTCGAGAACAACGAAGTTGCTGTCGTTGAGCAGGCCTTCACCACCGATCACGCCGAAGCTCTGAATGACGTCGACTTCGCGGGCCGTCATGGCGGTCACGGCAGTGCCAGCGTCGGTGAAACCCCGTAGCTCGATCGTCTCGAGGTTGGGGACACCACCCCACCAGTTCTCGTTACGCCTGTACTTCACCACGAAGTTGGTGGGATCGAAGCTTTCGAGAATGAACGGTCCCGAGCCCTCCGGACGCTGATCCAGGGTGGTGCCGCTGGTGTAGTCAGCGGGCGTGATCAGCGACTGGCTGTTGAAGATCGAGACGAGTATGGGGAAATTGCCGTTGGGCTCGATCAGCGTGATCACGGCTTTGGTGGGATCGGAGGAATCCACCGAGCCAACGTCGATGACGCCGGCAAGACCGGCGTTGCCGAACTCGGCGGCTCGATCCATTGTGGCCGCCACGTCTGCAGAGGTGACAGGGGACCCGTCGGTCCATACCGGTCCGTCGCGCAGTTCGAAGGTCCACACCGAACCGTCAGCGTTGGGGCTCCAGCTCGTGGCCAAGCCGGTATCGGCGATGTTTCCGTCTGCTCCCAGGCCGACCAGATACTCGAACGATTGCGAGCAAACTGCGTAGGTGCCCAGGTCGAGCATGGCCACCGGGTCGAGGCCCGAGCTGGCATCACCCTCCTGAATCGCAGCGACCAGATTGCCACCCGCACCGCCGCTGGGAGGCGGAGCGGTCGTTGCGGCCGCACCGTCGGTCTCTCCATCACCACCACCGGCCGTGGTTGTTGGGCTGGCTTCGTCGTCGCTACCACCGCAGGCTGCGATGATGGCGCCCATGAACGGAGCGGACAGGCCGATGATCGTGCCCCGCTTGACGAAGTTGCGGCGACTGACCTTTCCCTGCGCATAGGACTCGATCAAGTCCAGTTCGACAGGTCCCACATCTTTGCGAGCCTGATCAAAGTATTTCCAATTCACCTGTGAGTCTCCCACTTGCAATAAAGGGCACAGCGGAGCCGCTGTGCCTTATGACACAACGACCTTAGGCGTAAGAGGGTCTCACTTCCAGCTCATCGCTTCTCTGACGAGCAGAAACATCCCCATGACTACAGATTCCAACGCTCTGAGCAGGGGGCGTGCCGCATCGTGGGAATGTTGTGACGTTTCCCTTACGGCGGCGACATGTCTGACCCCCCTACCAGGGTTTCGGGAATCGGGACGACCCGGGCTCGCAGCCACTCCCCAAGGGCCTTGGCCTGAGGGTCCGACCGACGTTGATGCCGCCACCCCCTCGTCCAGGAAGCTGCGCAAGACAAAGTTCAGCGACAAGATGTTGGGGAAGTCGAACCGCTCGATCGAGCCCGGCGCAGCCTCTGGCAGGAGTTCTTCGAGCCGCAGAACGGTCAAGAACCCGGCCAACCATCGGTATTCGGCCTCGGTTCGAACGAACACTCCGAGGTTGGCGTGACCGCCTTTGTCACCAGACCGAGCACCGACGATGGTTCCCAGTGGACGATTGGTGGTCGGGCCGGCGTCGATCTTCGACGGCAGAGACGAGACCGATCGGCCGGTGAATATTCGTGGTCTCCGGTCTGGAGGCCTCGACGACCGAGTTGGATCCACCGAGGACTTGCACATGTTGGGGCACAAGGTCTGCCGAGATAGTGGCCGGCCGGTAGACCCCGTACGGCGAGGCGGTCGATGGGCCGCCACCCAGCCCGTACATTCCGGGGATACTGGCCAGGGCGGTATGGATCATGGCGTCACTGAATGCTCGACCGACTTTGCGTTCGTCGCTGTCCTTCACCGTCAGACGCCACACTGCGGTCGCCTCGGCCTGGGTGGCCGGATCTGCCGAGTCGGTTCGGACGATCTCGCTGGTACAGAGACTCGAAATCGTGAGGCTGGAAGGGACATGCATCCCAGAACGTGGACTGCGCCAGCTCGGCTTTTTCATCGATATCGAGGCCCGTCAGAGCCACCGAGAAGCTATTGCGGAATCCGCCCAGTTCGTTGGTTGCCACCTTGAGCGTCGGAGGGCGGCGGCTCGCCGATCGTTCCGCTGATCCTCACCCGATCGGGTGCGAGCTGCTTCAGGTCGATCGTGTCGAAACGAGCGGTCACGTCGGGGCCGAGATATCGGGGTCCGCCGATCTCGTAGAGCAGTTGGCTGGTGATCGTTCCGATCGATACGAGCCCGCCGGTGTTGTCGTGTTTGCCGATCACGCAGGAACCATCGGCTTCGATATCGGCCCACGGAAAGCCGAACCGGGCTCGTCCGCCGATCTCGTTGCGGCCCTCGATCTCGGTGAAGAAGCTGTAGTTCCCACCGGTTGCCTGCGTGCCGCACTCGATCACGTGGCCGGCCACGACTGCGCCGGCGAGGGCATCGAGATCGTTGGGGGTCCAGCCATGATGCCAGGCTGCGGGGCCACAGACCACGGCTGCGTCGGTCACCCGGCCGGTGATCACGATGTCGGCTCCGGCGTCGAGCGCCTCAACTATCCCCCAGCACCCCAGGTAGGCGTTGGCCGTGAGTAGTTTCGCCGGGTCGGGGGTGGGATCACCGGATTCGAACGGTTGGAGCGCGCCGGCCGCAATCAGCTCCTCGAGACGGGGCATGAGGTCATCGCCGTTCACAAAGGCGATGGTCGGGTTCAGGCCGAGCTTCTGAGCAACCTCGGCGACCGCATCGGCACAGCCGTCGGGGTCGAGACCACCGGCGTTGGATACCACCTTGATCCCGCGATCCATGCACGTCCCCATGACCTCCTCCATCTGAGCGACGAAGGTTCGGGCGTAGCCACCTCGGGGGCGCTTGGCTCGGATGCGACTGAGGATCAACATAGTGAGTTCCGCCAGCCAGTCGCCGGTCAGCACGTCGATCGAGCCGCCCTCCACCATCTCCCTGGCGGCGCTGGGCCGATCCCCGAAGAACCCCGAACAATTCGCTATACGGATCGGGTCGGTCATTGACTCAACACTTCGAGGCTCACCAAGAGGTCGCCTTGGTCGACACGGTCGCCGGTGGCGAAGTGGACCGTGGTTACGACGGCGGCAACGGCGGCGACGATCTTGTGTTCCATCTTCATGGCCTCGACCACCATGAGGGTCTGACCCTCCTCCACCTCATCGCCAACGGCGACCTCGACCGCAATGACTGTGCCGGGCAGAGGACACACCGGGCCACCGCCAACCTGCTCGGTGTCGAAAGAGTGGAAGCGGGGCTGGAGCTCAAACGACGCAGAGCCGAACGGGGATCGAACGTAAATCGAGTCGCCGTCAACGTGGGTGCGGAGCTCATGACGCACCCCGTCGATTTCGAGCACCTGACGATCGGCGGATCGATCCAAGGGTCGTACCGATACCCGACGGCGAATGTCATCGGGCAGTGAACCGTCGTCTAGGGGCTCAGGAAACGGCCCGAGGACGACATCAGCGTGATCACCGCACATCACCAATTCGGTCTGCAACTCACGACCCGCGGTCGACCACGTCTGTCGCTGGCCCACCGTGAACAGATTCCGCCAACCCGACGGAGCGAACCCCGACCGTGTGTCCGCAGCCCGACAACTCAACTCGTGGGCAAAGGCAGCCCCCAGCAGCAAAGCGTCGGGATCGCCGAATGGTCGGCTCGCCCCGTCGAGCACGTGAGCGTGTTGGTTCAGATACGACGTCGTGGCCGTTCCTGCAACGAAGTCGGACTCTTCCATCGTGGCAACGAGCATCGCCAGGTTCGTCTGCACCCCAGATATCAGCGACCGTCGAAGTCCAGCAGCCATGCGGCGTATCGCAACCGAGCGATCAGAACCATGACTGATGACCTTGGCCAGTAGCGAGTCGTAGTTGACCGAAACCTCAGAACCAGTGCCGAAGCCCGAGTCGACCCGCAGGCCGGGCGCAAGTTCCATGAAATCGATGACTCCGGTCGAGGGAATCCAGTCGGTGGCTGGATCCTCGGCTACCACCCGGACTTCGATGGCGTGGCCGTCGAAGCAAACGTCGTCTTGGCCGACGGGCAGAGCTTGGCCAGAGGCGATTCGCAGCTGGAGTTCGACCAGGTCGAGACCGGTCACCAATTCGGTGACCGGATGCTCCACCTGGAGCCGTGTGTTCACCTCGAGAAACGTGATCTCACCGTCGGGGGAAACGAGATACTCGACGGTGCCGGCGTTCTCGTAGCCAACCGAGGATGCCAGCGCGACCGCACCGTCGCAGAGCAGTGATCTGGTGGCAGCGCTGATCCCCGGTGCGGGTGATTCTTCGATGACCTTCTGATTTCGGCGCTGCACCGAACAGTCACGTTCGCCGAGGTGGATCACATTTCCGTGTTGGTCGCCAAACACCTGGACTTCGATGTGTCGGCCGTTCTCGATGTAGGGCTCGATGAACACCGTGCCATCGCCGAACGCCGCTTTGGCTTCGCGCGCGGCCGCCCCCACGGCTTCGGATAGTTCCTCGGCGTTTCGAACGATCCGCATGCCGCGACCGCCTCCCCCGGCGGCCGCCTTCACCAGCGCGGGCATGTGAACATCGTCAGGAACCGAGCCGGGATCGCACTCGATGATGCTTGTGGTCGGCACGCCTGCCTTCTGAGCCGCCTGTTTGGCCAGCACCTTGTCGCCGAGGAGTCGGATCTGGTCCGGTTTTGGCCCCACCCAGATGAGCCCGGCGTCGATGACCATCCGGGCGGCCTCGGCGTTCTCGGCCAAGAAGCCGTAGCCGGGGTGGACCGCATCACAGCCGTTCGAGATCGCAGCCGCCACAACAGCGTCGGTTCGAAGGTATGACTCGGCTGCGGTTTCCCCTCCCAGGGCCACAGCGACATCCATCGACTCCACATGGAGCGCACTGCGATCGGGCTCTGAGTAGACACCAACGGTCTGAATGCCCAGCTCGCGGGCGGTCCGAGCGATCCTGACGGCGATCTCGCCCCGGTTGGCGATCAGCAGTCGGGTGATCATGGTGGATGTCATCAGTGCCTCCAGACCCCGTAGTCGGTGGCACCTTCCACCACGTTGCTGTGGGATGCAGAAATGGCCATGCCCGAGCACGGTTCGGGAGTCGGCCGGATGAATGATTCCGTCGTCCCATATTCGCCCGGTGGAGAACAATGCTGTGGATTCGGTTTCGATCATCGCTTCCAGCCCTGCGGTTTGAGCTGCCAACTGTTCTTCGTCCACCTCGACACCCTCGCCCTGCGGCTGCGTTTCTGGCCACGATCTCCATCACGCCGGCGAGTTGTTTGGGCCCCATCACAGCGATGCGATGGTTGGGCCAACTGAAGATGAACCTGGGGTTGTAGCTCTTGCCGGCCATGCCGTAATTGCCTGCTCCGTAGCTGGCGCCGACCATCAGATTGAAGTGGGGCACGGTGCTGTTCGACACGGCGTTGATCATCTTGGCACCGTTGCGGATGATGCCGCCCTGCTCGGCCTTGGAGCCCACCATGAAACCGGTGATGTTGTGGGCGAACAACAACGGCGTGCTCGTGCGGTTGCACAGCTGGATGAACTGTGCGCCCTTCTTGGCTTCCTCGGAGAACAAGATGCCGTTGTTGCCGAGCACACCCACCGGGAAGCCGTGGATGGAGGCCCAACCACACACGAGCCTTTCGCCGTAGAGCGGCTTGAACTCCTCGATGCGGCTTCCGTCGAGCAATCGAGCAAAGACTTCCCTGATCTCGAACGGGATTCGAACGTCGGCGGAAGCGCAACCCATCAACTCGGCCGGGTCGTACAGCGGGGGCATCGTCCGGCTCGGTCGGTCCGGGGCCCAGCTTGTTCCAGCGTAGGTGGCGGATGATCTTGCGAGCATGGTGGAGACCGTCCATCTCGTCCATGGCCAAGTAGTCGGAGAGTCCGCTGGTCCGGCTGTGCATCTCGGCACCGCCGAGGGTTTCTTCGTCCACGATCTCGTCAATCGCCATCTTCACCAGCGGCGGTCCGCCGAGGTAGGCGGTTCCCCGCTCTTCGGACGAACACGGTGTAGTCACTCATGCCGGGCGTATACGCCCCGCCGGCAGTGTTGGGTCCGAATGCGACCGTGATGCTGGGGATACCGAGCTTCGACAGCTGGGTGAGATTGCGGAACTGTTCGCCGCCGCGAATGAAGATGTCGGCTTGGCGGGGCAGATCGGCGCCGGCCGATTCCTGGAGGATGATCTGAGGCAGCCGATTCTCACGGACGATCTGCTGGAACCGGTAGGCCTTGTCGAGCGTGGTCGGATTGGAGGACCCACCCCGGTAGGTCATGTCGGTACCGGTGATGGCGCATTCGACCCCCTCGACGATTCCGATGCCGCAGGCGATGCCGACACCGATCGGGTCCTGGGTGCCCCATCCGGCCAGCGGGCTCAGCTCCAGGAACGGTGTGTGGGGATCGACCAGCGCCTCGATGCGGTCGCGAACCAGCATCTTGCCCCGGCGCCGGTGGCGATCGACGTACCGCTGCCCGCCGATGGTCGGGACCTTGGCCAATTCGCCGGCGACCTGAGCCCATAGCGACTCCATCGCCGCCAGGTTCTGTTTGTAGTCCACGGTCGACGTGTCGAGCTTGCTTCGTAGCGGAGTGCCGATGGCGCTGGTCACGCCGCCCACGCTACTACGGTACCGAATGGCCGCAAATGGTACCGTCGACAGATGGATGTCACCGAAGTACTTCAGGACCTGCTGGACGAACAGGCGGAGCTGGACCGGATCGTGTCTGCCTTGACTCCTGACCGGTGGGCCACTCCGACCGACAGTCCGCGTTGGGATGTGGCTGACCAGATCGGCCACCTGGCCTACTTCGATGCCAACGCAGCCCTCGCCATCACCGACACGGATGCGTTCAAGGCCGGCGTTGCCGAGATGATGCAACAGATCACCGCCGACGATGCAGCGATCGACAACCTCACCCTGGCGGACACCCGGGCGATGAATCCGACAGCCTTGCTGGCCCACTGGCGCCACAACCGAGCCTTGCTGGCGGATGCCGGATCGACCCTCGAGAACGACACCCGTATCGACTGGTACGGGCCGTCGATGGGTTCCAAGTCGTTCCTCACCGCTCGGCTGATGGAATGTTGGGCCCACGGCCAGAACGTGGCCGATGCAGTTGGGGTGGAGCGAGAGCCAACCGACCGTCTCCAGCACATCGCTCGCCTCGGGTTCAACACCCGCGGTTGGAGTTATGTGAACCGTGGTCTCGAGGTTCCGCCCGGAGCAGGTTCGAGTGGAACTCACCGCACCGTCGGGCGCGGTCTGGACCTACGGGCCCGAAGATGCCATGCAGACGGTGACGGGTAGTGCACTCGAGTTCTGTCTGGTCGTCACCCAACGGCGAAAGGTGTCTGACACCGGACTCGTTGCCACACCGGTTGCACTCGACTGGCTGGAGAAGGCCCAGGCGTTCGCCGGTCCGCCGACCTAGGGGCGTCGGTGGCGATAGCGTCGACCCCGTGGGTCGGAACTGGGTCGACGCAATCGTGATCCACTGGAACCAGGGCAAGGCCTGTGCTGAGACGATCGCCCGGCTCGATCAGGAGGCGGTCGTGGAGTCCATCACCGTGGTCGACAACGCATCGCTCCCGGCAGAACGGGCGGAGGTCGAGCGCGCCCTGAACTACACGACGACATCATCTCACCTGATCCAACTGGCCGAGAACAGGGGATTCGGACCGGCCACGAACAAAGGATGGAACCGGTGGTTGAGCGATGAGGACGGCGGCGACTTCTCCCTCACACTCCCCCACGATGCGCACGCCGAACCCGGCGCCCTCGAACAGATGCTTGCTGTCGCCGTCGCCAACCCCGGGCTGGGGCTGCTCTCAGCGGATGTCGGCGATGGCATGGTGCCGTTGGTCGACAAGAACCTCGGCCCGATATTCAGACCCGGAGGCGAGTCGCCGGGATTGGAACTGTGCGACTATCCCCACGGCACCATGTTCCTGGCTCGGCGTGCGTGTCTGGAGGAGATAGGCCTGTACGACGAGCGCTTCTTCACCTACTGCGAAGAAGCCGATCTCGGGCTGAGAGCTACGGCGGCAGGGTGGGAGGTGGGGCTTGCCCGCGGAGCTCGGGTCATCAATCCCCGAGTGAGCACGCCACGAGCTGCGGCAGGCTATCTGATGGAGCGAAACACGCTGCTGCTGACCGCCAAACACTTCGGTGGATTAGCTGCCGCGGTGCGGACGGTGGTGGCGATCGGCCAGTTGATCGATGGCACGGTCCGCCGATCGAAGCGGGATGAGTACTTCTCAGTTCGGGCCCGGCTGATGGCGCTCCGCGATGCTGCACTGGGCCGTTTCGGCCCTCCACCCCCATCGCTCCTACAGTGACGCCCATGTTCCGCCACTGCGTGATGTTCCGATGGGCTGACGGGGTCAGCGATGACACCAAGAACGAGATCTCGGTCGGACTTGATCGACTTGCCACCCTCGACGCCGTCTCCAGCTACCACCACGGCCCCGACCTCGGCGTGTCCGATGGGAACTGGGACTACGGCATCGTGGGCGACTTCGCCGACGAAGCGGCCTACCGAACCTACGCAACCGAGGAGGGCCACCTCGAGCTCATCGCCGATCTGATCAAACCCAACATCAGCGCTCGAGCAGCGGTGCAGTACCAGTTCTGATCACGTCGTTCTAGTTGGCGACGACATTCACCAGTTTGGGCGGGCGTGAGATCACCTTGCGAACGGTCTTGCCTTGGGTGAGTTCCTGAATCCGCTCGCTGGCCAAGGCGGCCGCCTCGGCATCGGACTCTGAGATCTCAGCCGGCACATCGATCCGATCGCGCACCTTGCCGTTGACCTGGAGCACCATGGTGACGGTGTCTTCGGCCGCGATGGAAGCGTCGAACTCGGGCCACGCCGCGGTGTGGATCGATCCCTCATTGCCCCGCTGGTGCCAGAGCTCCTCGGTGATGTGGGGAGCGATGGGAGCCAGCAGTCGAAGGAATGAATCGACCGTTTCGTTCCACACCTCTTCGCTCACCGTTTGTTCTCTGGCCGCAGTCGTGATGCTGTTCCGTAGCTCCATCAGCGCCGCCACCGACGTGTTGAACTTGAACGACTCCAGACCGTTCTGAGCGCGTTCGATGGCCTGGTGAACCTTGCGTCGCAGAGCGGTTGATGCGTCGTCACCGGCGTTGGTCGCCTCATACTCGACGGTGCCGATCTTCCAGACGTCCTCTATGAATCGACGGGAACCCATGATCCCCTGGCTGTTCCACGGGCCGCCTTTCGTCCATTCGAAAGCGAACATGAGGTAGGTGCGAACCGTGTCGGCCCCGTACAGCTCCACCAAGTCGTCGGGGTTCACCACATTGCCGCGGCTCTTGGACATCCGTTCGATTTCCAAATGGTGCTTCAACTGATGGATGTCGTTGTCCCCCGGGATTGCCGGGATCGACACCGCCGCCCCCTCCGGCACCTCGACGCTGATCATCTCGTTGCCGTCGTAGACCTGCATGGCCCGTTCTTTGCGGCGCATCAGCTCGCCCACCACCGCACCCTCGCGAGGCTGCGCGTCGGGGTCGACCGTCATGGACGTGGCCACGAATCGGTTTCCGTCGAAGGCACCTTCGACGATCACCCGGTCACCGGTGCGTTCCTCACCCAGGATCTGACCCTGGTTGCGCAACATCTTGAACGGCTCGTCGAAGGCCACATCGGGTTCCCGGCCGTGGGCTGCCATCAGCTCGGCCGCATCGTTGAACAGGCCGAGGTCCCGTAGGACTTTGGTGTAGAACCGGGCGTACAACAGGTGCATGACTGCATGCTCGGCACCACCGGTGTAGCTGTCGACCGGCAGCCAGTACGCCGCTTCCTCAGGATCGAATGGAGCAGTATCGAGGTGGGGTGACAGGTAGCGGTAGAAGTACCAGTTGGAGCACAGGAACGTGTCCATGGTGTCGGTTTCACGTCGAGCCGGACGCCCCTGGGAGTCGACAGTGTTGACGAAGGCTGGGGTCTCGGCCAGCGGGCTGCGACCGGTGAACTCCACATCTTCGGGAAGTACGACCGGAAGATCTTCGTCGGCCACCGGTTCGATGCCGTCCTCGGTGTGGATCATGGGGATGGGAGTGCCCCAGTAGCGCTGCCGGCTGACCAACCAGTCACGGAGGCGGAAGTTGATCGTTTCTTCACCGGCGTCGTTGGTGTCCAGCCAATCGAGGGCGGCGGCGATTGCGGGGTTGTCCCGACCCTTGGCGTCGTTCACTTCAATGCCGTCGATCGGTCCGCTGTTCATCATGATGCCGGGACCAACGTAGGACTCGTTCATCGTTGGCTCGTCGAGGGTTTCGTCGCCGGCCGGGTCGATGACCGGGATGATGGTCAGCCCGAATTTCCGAGCAAACTCGAAGTCCCGCTGATCGTGGGCGGGTACCGCCATGATGGCGCCGGTGCCGTAGCTGATGAGCACGTAGTCGGCCACCCACACCGGCACCCGTTCGCCGTTGACGGGGTTGATGGCGTAGCCACCGGTGAAGACTCCGGTCTTGTCCTTGTCGTCGGCGGTGCGCTCCAACTCGGTGCGCTTCGACGACGCCTCGACGTACGACCTCGACCTCGGCGCGGTGATCGTTGGTGGTCAGTTGTTCGACCAGAGGGTGTTCGGGGGCGATCACCATGAACGTGGCCCCCCACAGGGTGTCGGGCCGGGTGGTGAACACCCGCAGCGCTTCACCCTGGGCGGGGCCGTCGGCCACCACGAAGTCGACGAACGCACCTTCGGAACGGCCGATCCAGTTGGTCTGCATCGCCTTGATCGGCTCGGGCCAGTCGATGTTGTCATACGACAGCAGTTCGTCGGCGTAGTTGGTGATGGCGAAGAACCACTGGCTCATCATCTTCTGGATGACCGGCTGACCCAGCCGTTCGTCTTTGCCGTCGATCACCTGCTCGTTGGCCAGCACGGTGTTGAGAGCCGGGGACCAATTGACCATGGCCTCGCCCCGGTACGCGATGCCCGCTTCGTACATCTTCTTGAAGATGTATTCGGTCCACACGTAGTAGTTGGGTTCGCAGCTGACCATCTCGCGATCCCAGTCGAACATGGCGCCCATGGTGCGTAGCTGGCGGCGCATCCGTTCGATATTCTCCCAGGTCCACTTGGCGGGATGGACCCCGCGCTGAACGGCGGCATTCTCGGCGGGCAGACCAAAAGCGTCGAAGCCGATGGGGAACAGAGACGTTGTGGCCCTTCATGCGCATGTAAGCGAGCCCGAGCATCGCTGGGGGTCATGGCGTACCAATGGCCGATGTGCAGATCGCCGGAGGGGTACGGCAACATCGTGACGGCGTAGTGTTTTGGCTTGTCCCAGTCGACCTGGGAGCGGTAGAGACCGTCGTTCTCCCAGCGTTTCTGCCACGTCGGTTCGATCGCTTGATGGTCGTACGCCATAGGGCCAAAAGGGTACTCACCGGCCGAGGCCTACGAGCGCCATTTACCGACCAAGCTGAATCGACCGCCGTTCTGTCGTGGGCCAACATGAACGAATCGGAGCGACGCGGTTCTGACCTTTGTCCCTTGTGAGGCTCACGTCGAAGTGCTGTAGTGAAACAGACCCTCAAAGGACGGAGAACACACCATGGCTCGACGTGACCAGACCCTCTACCGCGACGAATCCGACAAGATGCTCGGCGGTGTCTGCAGCGGCCTCGCCCAGTACTTCGACGTCGACACCAACCTTGCCCGCGTCGCGTTCGTGGCCCTCGCAGCATTCGGCGGCGGCGGCGTAGTCGCCTACCTGATTCTCTGGGCAATCCTCGACCCGAAGCCGACGGCCAGCCCACTTCCGCCGGCGCCTGAGTCAACAGTTCCCGACATCGTGCTCGACGAAACCGCCCCTCGTCAGACGCACCGGCTGACACCCGATCCCGTTGACATTCTGGTGGACGAGACCGGACCCGCGACTGAGCAGACACCATCGACATAGGTTTGGGCAAATCTGACCAGCAGGGTGACAGCACCCGGTGTCGCTTCCGGTGGGATATTGGACCATGAACCGAAGTCGAGTGGTTGTTGGTGGCGTAGCTGTCGTTCTCGGTTTCGTCCTTGCCGGCTGCGGGAGCGACAACGGCGACACCGCGGAATCATCGACCACCGGGTCGACAACAACTGAGACGACAACCGCTCCCACCGCCACGACAGCGACGGCAACGTCAACGACGGGCGAAACAACAACGCCGACCACCGCACCCTCGGGCATCACTGTCCAGGTGTTCTTCAGCACCGGCGACGGATCCGACTGCTCTGAAGTAGAAGCATTTGATCGCATCATCGCCGACGGCGCCGATCCCCTCCGGGCAACCTTCGATCAGTTGGTTGCCGGTCCTACGGCCGAAGATTCCGATGCGGGTGCCGGGTCCTTCTTTCGTCTGCGACCGCCGACGCCGTGTCGTCTGTGTCGGTGAACGATGGACTGTTGATCGTCGACCTCAACGACGTTCGTTCGCTGCTCAACAACGCATCGACGAGTTGTGGCAGCGAGGCTCTGCTGTCCCAGCTGAACACCACCGCGTTCCAGTTCCCGGAGGTCGATCGGGTTCGCTACAAGGTGGAGGGGAGCTGCTCACTGTTCTGGAACTGGCTGCAGCGTGACTGCTCAGAGACCCTTCGGGACGGCCGTCAGATCGCAATGCCAACCGACGAACAGGCCGAAGGTTCCGGGTGCACCCCGCCAGCGGGAGATGATCTGCCCGACGGGCGTTGGTTTGGTTATGTGGAAGAGTCCCGGACCGCCGAGCTCGACTTTGATCTTGCCTGCTGGTTCACCGGCACCTCTGCCGCGGCCGCAGCCAGCGAAGACGGCGAGGAAAGCCCGCCGCCCAACGACTACTACGTTCGCAACCAAAACGACCTGGCACGAACGCTGGCCGTGGATCCGGCAGCAGAAGTGGCGTGGCTACCGAACCCTGGAGATCCGACAACCCTCGAAGTGGTCACCTATGACAGCTGGCTGGCCGAACAACCGGGACGTCAGCTCCCGCCCGGGGTCTGGCTGACCATCGACGACGGCAAGATCACCGCCGTCGAAGAGCAGTACGTCCCCTGACCACCCAAATTCCTGTTGACAGCCACAGTGGGTGTGGCTCCAGGAACGGCAGAAAGCCGATTTGTGGCTATGAACAGGTATTTCAGCTTGCCCGATCCCGCCCGAGCTCACCTAGTCCGCGCCGAGCGCGCCCCACGAACCGGTGACAACGGGTGTCGTTGCCTTGCCCAAGTCCTTGCCATCGACACTCAATTGGATCTCGGCAACCAGATGGTCGATCCACTCAGCGAGCGGCTGGGTCTCACCGCCCAGCCCTGTATTCCACCAGTCCTGCTCAACGTCGAGCGAGCTGCGATGGACAGGCTGTTCAACAATCCGATGACACGTGCCTCTGGCAGCAGTGAACGACGCCTGCTGAGTGATGAGTGGTCTCGAGTCGGCGGGTAAGAGCGCGTCGTGCAGATCTACTCCATGGACTTGGACACTCTCATCGATCTCGGCGCCAACGACCACCTCGTCATCGGCGCAAATCAAGTCGTACTCCACCCGAAGAACACGTTTCCCTGGGTGCCCCTCCACCGGGATGATCTCGAGACGTGGGTTGTGGATAGCGGCCATCTGATTGTTCCTTCCGACCGCAGACTCAGGCCAACAGTGCGCTGAGTGCATTGCCGATCAAGGTTCGGGCTTCGTCGGCGATCGGTGTCATTGCATCGCTGTCGGAGATTGTGGCCATCAGGCCGGGATCCAGTGCCTCGACAGCTACTCCGGAATCGGTCTCGCGGACCACGACGTTGCACGGTAGGAGCGCCCCGATCTGGGGCATCGCCTGCACGGCTCGGCTGGCCAGTTGCGGATTGCACGCCCCCAAGATCAGGTGGCGGTCGATTTCAGTTCCGACCTTGGCCTTCAGCGTCGCTTGCAGGTCAATCTCGGTCAGGACCCCGAAGCCCTGCTCGGCGAGCGCCGCTCGGACATCGGTCACCACTTCGTCGAAGGGTCGCTTCAGGAGAACTACTTCTTCATAGATCATGGCACTGCTTCCTTCACATTGACCGATGGGCTTGTTCCTATGGTGGCAGATGGTAGGAACCTCATGGGTTCCTGGGCAGTGCCGATGGTCCCGAATGTTGATTCACGGCTCGCCCCGGTCAGACTGGACATATGCAGCTGATGATCATCACGGGAGCCTCCAGCGGGATCGGCAGCGTCCATGGCCGAGCAGGCGGGCGACGCCGGGCACACAGTCGCGTCGATCAGCAGGCGACCAGGACGCGGCCAACATCTCGCTGCTGACCTCTCAAACCCCAAATCATGGGCCGGCGTCGGTGACTGGATCGAGGGAATGATCAACTCCCAGGCCTGGGACCGAGTGGTGCTCGTGCACAACGCTGCCGCTATCGAGCCCATCGGATTCGCCGGTGAAGTGGATATCGAGGAGGCAACCGCCAACATCCTCCTGAACTCGGCCGCGCCTCAAGCGCTCGGGTCACGATTCATCGCCGCAGTCTCCAAGCTGGGCTGCCCGTCCCAGCTGATGCTGATCAGCTCCGGTGCCAGCCAGAGTCCGATTCAAGGATGGTCGACCTACTGTGCCGGCAAAGCCGCCGCCGACATGTGGGCGGCAACCGCCGGCTCGGAACAACAGCTGCGGGGGAACCGAGTCACGGTGTTGTCAGTTGCGCCGGGAGTGGTCGACACCGAGATGCAGGCGACAATCCGTGAGGCTCCCGAAGACGGCTTCCCCAGCAGCGACCGGTTCCATGAACTTCACTCCAGCGGCAATCTGTCGAGCGCCCACGATGTGGCGGCAACTCTCCTTGCCGTCGCTCAGGTGGACGCGGGGCAATCGTACGCCGGAATCGACATTGAGAACGGCGCTCGGCTCGACGTGCGGGACTTCAGCACTTCGTGAAGACGCTCTTCGCTCATTCGAGGTACGAGGGCAGCCCGGCAACACTGCGTTCATCGTGTGCGAGCGGATGATCTCGAGAGCCTCTGCTGTGATGGCCGATCACATCTCGGGCGGCGTTCCGCTTCCTTCTAGGGTGGAGGAATGACCAAACGACATGACTTCGACGTTCCCGACGTGAGCTGCGAACACTGCGTGAATGCGATCACCGGATCGGTGGGACCACTTCCAGGAGTGGAGAGCGTTGACGTGGATCTGGAGAACAAGAGGGTGAGCGTTGTCGGTGGCGACCGAGAAAAGATCGTTGCAGCCATCGAGGACGCTGGTTACGACATTGGGTAGCACCGTTCCGGCTGAATCCAAGCTGGCTTCCGGCATCGAAGTCGTCATCGTCGGCAGCGGGCCCAACGGTCTCGCTGCAGGCGCATACCTGGCCCAGCTCGGAGCGACGGTCCACATGATCGAAGCAAACAAGCGAATCGGCGGAGGGGCGCGATCAGCGGAATTGACCCTGCCCGGCCTGATTCACGACGAGTGCTCCGGCTTCCACCCTCTGGGTTTGGACACTGAATTCACCCGAGCGGTCGACCTCGGCGCGCACGGTCTGCGCTATCTGTGGCCCGAGGTCCAGTACAGCCACCCCATCGACGAGCAGGGAAACGGTGGCGCCGCGGTCCGCTCTCCGGAAGAGACCGCCGACGGATTGGGCGACCCTCGCTGGCGGACCGTGTTCGGCTCGGTCAGCGAGAACTTCGGAGCGGTGACCGAGGACTTCCTGAAACCGGTCATTTCGGTACCCAGCCATCCGCTACATCTGGCGAACTTCGGCGCCCGTGCGGCACTTCCCATCTCGGCGCTGGCTCGGACATTGGGAACCGAAGCCGGCAAGGCCCTCTGGGCCGGCACTGCGGCGCATGCGTTCCGACCTTTCTCGTCGCCGTTCTCCTCGGCGATCGGTATCGCGTTGGGAACGGCGGCCCACACCTATGGATGGCCCGTCGCCGAGGGAGGGACCCAGTCGATCGTCGATGCCATGGCCGCGGTGATCCTGACCTCTGGTGGGACCATCGAAACCGACCGGCGAATCGCTTCGCTGGGAGAACTCGGCCACCCCGATGTGGTGCTGCTCGACACCGCCCCGGGAGCAGCCGCCGATATCTGTGGTGACCGCATGCCGCGCCGCCTCGCCAACGCCTATCGCTCGTACGAACACGGCCCGGGAGCGTTCAAAGTCGAATTTGCCGTCGAGGACGGAATCCCCTGGCTCCACGAGCCGTCCCGCAGGGCCGGAACCGTTCACGTGTGCGGAAGCTACGACGAAGTGGCCGATGCCGAGGCCAAAGTCTGCCGTGGGCTGATGCCGGAGAAGCCGTTCGTGCTGTTGGGTCAGCAGTTCCTGGCAGATCCCGGCCGGTCCGAAGGCAACGTCCACCCGATCTACAGCTACGCCCACGTGCCGGCGGGCTGGACCGGCGACGCAACCGAGGCGATCATCGCTCAGATCGAACGTTTCGCTCCCGGATTCAGTGATCGAATCCTGGCCACTCACGTTCGTTCCACTACCGACTTGAGCCGCTACAACGCCAACTACGTGGGTGGCGACATCGTGACAGGAGCCAACACCCTCGACCAGCTGATCTTCCGGCCCCGCAGGACCACCACGCCATACGACACCGGCATCGATGGGGTCTACATGTGCTCGGCCGCTACTCCACCCGGCGCCGGAGCCCACGGAATGTGCGGCTACCGAGCGGCGCGGCGGGCGCTCGACAAGCTCAAGCTCATCTGAACCTCAGGAACCTCGGGCCGTTTCGGCCCAGGTCTTTCCCTGTTCCACGTTTGGTTCCCTCGGTAGCCCGAGCACATGCTCGGCCACGATGTTCCGTTGGATCGCGAACGTGCCGCCACCCAATGTCAGCGCCGGCGAGAACAGATAGCCGTAATGCCAGATCGGATCGACCTCGGGAAACTGACTGTCCGCTCCCCGTCCGAAGTTGACCTCGGTAGGTCCCCATCGTCGTGAACTGGGGATGTCGCCGGTGATCCCCGAACCTTCGAGCATCCCGTTGGTTCCGGCCAGATCCTTGGCCAGCCCCATGACTTCCTGACCCAGTTCATCGGCCATGATCTTCTGGATAGAGGCCTCGGGACCGGGCGTGTCACCGGCGATCTTCGCGCTCAATGTGCGCAGTTGGTTGAGCTTCAGCACGGTTGCGTTGATGTGGAGTTGGGCGAGGCGATCACGAACGATCGGATCGGCGGGAGGACCGGCTGACCGCACCAATTCCAGGAAATCGAGTGCGCTTGGACCGGACCCCCACAGAACTCCGCCCTCGGACAAGCCAACCCGTTCATTGGCCAGAGTTGCCTTGGCCAGCCGCCAGCCATCCCCTTCTTCGCCCAACCGCATGCTGACCGGAATCCGTACGTCGTCGAAGAAGACCTGGTTGAACGAATGGGCCGTTGTCATGTCGACCACCGGTGAGAGCGTCACACCGGGTGCATCCATCGGCAGGATGAAGTAGGAGATGCCTTTGTGTTTGGGTACGTCGGGGTTGGTGCGGGCCAGCAGAATCCCGAGCTGTGATGCTGTGGGCTCCGCTGCTCCAGATCTTGGACCCGTTGATCACGTACTCGTCGCCGTCTCGCACCGCCCGAGTGGAGAGGCTGGCCAGATCTGAACCGCTGTCGGGTTCGCTGAACAACTGGCACCAGCGTTCCTCGTCGTTGAAGATCGTGGGCAGGAATCGCTGTTTCTGTTCTTCGGTCCCGGCGATCCAAATCACCGGTGCGGCCCACCCGATACCGATGGCGTTGTGGGGCATCGTGACGTCAGCCGCAGCCATCTCTTCGGAGATGATCAGCTGGGTCATGGGATCGGCATTCCGACCCCACGGCTCGGGCCAGTGTGGCACCACGTATCCAGCCTCGGCCAGCTGATGGTTTGTGGGGTGAGGGTGGGCGACGATCCAGTTCCGCACCTCGACGCGACGGGGATCGTCGTCAGGCGGCATGTCGAAGTCCATCGGCGAAGCCTAGGCGGGAGGTACTGCCGATTCGAATCTGGTACCGAACAGCTATTCGACGGCGGTCGACAGGTAGTACTCGGCCGGATCGGGCGGCAGTGGATCGTTGCCGAGGATGATGTCGGCCGCTTTCTCGGCGATCATCATTGTGGGTGCGTACAGGTTGCCGTTGGTGACGATCGGGAGCACCGAGGCATCGACCACTCGAAGGCCCCGCGTTCCGTGGACCCGCATGCTCCTGGGGTCGACGACAGCCATGGGATCGATTCCCATCTTCGCCGTGCAACTGGGATGTAGTGCGGTCTCGGAGTCGTGTGCCACCCAGTCCATGATCTCTTGGTCGGTCTCTACCGATGGCCCGGGTGAGATCTCTCCGCCGTTGAACCGGTCGAACGCCGGCTGGGTCAAGATCTTTCGGGCGATGCGTACCGCTTCGATCCATTCCTGCCGGTCCTTCTCGGTGGACAGGTAATTGAAGACGATCGATGGTTTGATCCGAGGGTTCTTGGAAGTGATCTTCACCGACCCCTTGGAGTCCGAGTACATCGGGCCCACGTGTACCTGATAGCCATGGTCCGCAGTCGGCGCTGATCCGTCGTAGCGGATGGCGATGGGGAGGAAGTGGAACATCAGGTTCGGGTAGGGCTCGGACGGGTTCGATTTGACGAAGGCTCCGGCCTCGAAGTGATTGGTGGCGGCGGGACCCTTGCGGAAGAACAGCCATTGGAACCCGATCCATGGGGCCCTCCACTTGGCCAGATGGGGCTGCATCGACACCGGTTCCTTGCAGGCGTACTGGATGTAGACCTCCAGGTGGTCCTGCATGTTCTGGCCCACGCCGGCGAGGTCGGCGACCACATCGATGCCGAGGCTCTCCAGATGCCTGGCATCTCCGATCCCGGAGAGCTGGAGGAGCTGGGGGGTGTTGAACGCGCCGCCGCACGAGATCACTTCTTTCGACCGCACCTCGTGGGTGCGGAAGTTCCTTCGGTACTCAACGCCCACACATTTGTTGCCTTCGAACAGCAGCTTGTTGGCGCGGGCTCGGGTGAGCACGGTGAGGTTGGGTCGGTCCATCACCGGGTGTAAGTAGGCCCGGGCGGCGGACAGTCGGCGACCACGGTGCATGTTCTTGTCGAACGCGGCGAAACCTTCCTGGCGGTAGCCGTTCACGTCGTCGGTGCGTCGGAAACCAGCTTGGGGGCCGGCATCGAGAAAGGCCTGGAACAGCGGGTTGGTGGCCGGTCCCCGCTCGAGAACGAGCGGGCCGTCGTCGCCTCGCCAGTCGTCACCGCCGGCCAGGCAGGTTTCCATCCGTTTGAAGTAGGGCAGACAGTGGGCGTAGTCCCACTGTTCCATCGCCGGCTGCTCAGCCCACTTCTCGTAGTCCGCCGGGTTTCCGCGCTGGAAGATCATGCCGTTGATGCTGGAACTGCCGCCGAGCACCTTGCCGCGAGCGTGGTAGACGCGGCGGCCGTTCATGTGGGGCTCGGGTTCGCTTTCGTACTTCCAGTCATAGAACCGGCTGCCGATCGGAAAGGCCAGGGCTGCTGGCATGTGTATGAACACATCCCACTTCCAGTCGGTGCGGCCGGCCTCGAGTACGAGAACCTTGTTCGACGGGTTCGCACTGAGTCGGTTGGCCAACGCACAACCGGCAGATCCACCACCGACGATCACATAGTCGTACTCGAGCTCATCCATCTGAGAAGCCTACGCACCCCACCCGTCGGACTCTTGCCTCGGGCCAAACTGGCGATCGATATGCCCGTGGAACGGGCGTTTTGGACGCCAGTTTGGTGTGGGTTAGGAGAGGCTGCCGGCCGGAAGTGGGTCGTGTTCGGTGCCGGGGGCGAAGGTCTCTCGCAGGCGGCGGAGGCGGCTGTGGACCTGGTCGCGGTCCACGGTGCAGAGTCGGATGTGGCGGCGGGTTTGAGCTCCCTCGAAGCCGGTGCGGCCGTGGAGGACTCGCTGGTTGTCATACACCAATGCCTCGCCCGCTGCGAGGTGGTGTCGCCAGGTGAATTCGCCGCCCCGGACTGCCGTGCTGAACAAACTGAGCGCCGGGTAGAAGCGGTCGGCGAGATCGGCATCGATTCGCATCGGAGCCATCGACCGTTCGTGCCAACGAACCCCGCACACGTTGCCGTTGCCATCGACGGAGACGACCGGAGCATCAGCGCAAAGGAACACATCATCGCCCTGGTCGACCGCTTCGGTCCGGCGATGGATGAACGGCACCGTCACCGTCGTCAACAGCTCGAAGGCCTCCGGGTCAGAGGAGCGAATGTCCTCGGCCACCGCAAAGCCGTCCACGACGGTCGATTCGCCACCTCCACCGTCGCTGGGCTGCATGCAATGCAGGATGCTGATGCCCGACGGGGTGTAGCGGTACGGGTCATCGGTATGGGGATCCAGGGCCATCGTGGATTGTGACGGGGTGAACGGTTCCGGCTCGGACACGATGTCGAAGATCCGACCGAAGTCGGTTTCCCTGATGTGTCCCAGCAGATCAGCGAGGTGCTCGGTGGCCTCCGCGGCATCGGGCAATCCCGACACCTGGGCTGCCCCATTGGCGAGTACCGCTTCGAGCAGCCGGTGATGGGTCTCGTTGCCGGCTGTCAGTGTCAGCCCAACTGAACTGCTGCATCGTGTGATCGCTCCGCCACGTCTCGAGCACGGGCGGTTTTGGGGCGGCGGCACAGTCCCTGAGCCAGCTGAGAGAGAAGCGATCGGTCATGCCGTCACTGAAACCGATCTCGATGAACTTGCCGTCGAGCGCCGCTGAGACAATGGCCAGATCGGGAGACATCGAGTCAATGGTGAAATCGCGGAAGAGCGATGCCCTGTCGCCTTCGGACGGGCAGTTGTCCCGCAACCAGAAACGGTTGAACCGGTGCGTGTGACCATCGAGTACGACGCTCACGGTTCGGTTGTCAAAATCGATCGACTCGGCCACACCCGCAGCCTAAACCATCGCGAATCGGTGCTCACGTTGAACCGTTGAAGCACAGCCCCGGCCGGAGGCGGGTTCATGACAGAGGGCGTACGATTGGGTCATGACTCTGGTGAACGCCGACACGGTGCTGGAAACCCAACGCTCCTACATCCATGGCAGCTATGTGGACTCGACGTCGGGTGAGACGTTCGAGGATCGGTATCCCGGCACCAACCGTTTGATCTGCGAAATCGAACAGGCCGGCGAGGCCGAGATCGAAGCCGCTGTCGCCAGCGCCAAAGCAGGTTTCGCAGAGTGGTCGATGATGAGCGCTACCGATCGAGGTCGGATCCTTCTCAGGGCCGTGGCCATCCTGAGGGAACGCAACGACGAGCTCGCCTACCTCGACACCCTCGACACCGGCAAGCCGGTGGCGGAGACCACCGTGGAAGACATCGTCACCGGCGCAGATGTCATCGAGTTCTACGCCGGTCTGGCCGACAAACTGCACGGCGAGACCATCGACTATCCCGGCCATGGATTCGCCCGTATGCGTCGAGAACCATTGGGCGTGTGCGTCGGGATCGGCGCCTGGAACTACCCGATGCAGATCGCCATGTGGAAGAGCGCCCTGGCGCTTTCATGCGGGAACGCCATGATCTTCAAGCCGGCCGAGGTCACTCCCCTGTCGGCGCTGAAGCTGGCCGAGATCTACAGCGAAGCCGGCGTACCCGACGGCGTGTTCAACGTGTTGCAGGGCGACGCCCGGGTGGGACAGTCCCTCGTGGCACATCCCGGGGTGGCCAAGGTGTCGATCACCGGCGAAGCGTCCACCGGCAAGATCGTGATGTCCGATGCTGCCAAGACGCTGAAGAAGGTCACACTGGAACTGGGCGGCAAGTCGCCCATCATCATCTTCGACGACGCCGACCTCGAAAGCGCCCGCAACGCAGCACTCACCAACAACTTCTACAGCACCGGCCAGGTGTGCTCCAACGGCACTCGGGTGTTCGTGCAACGCGGTGTCTACGAGGAGTTTCTGAGCGGCATTGCCGACCGGGTGAATGCCATTCCGGTCGGCGATCCGTTCGACTCGAACACTCTCATCGGTCCGCTGGTCAGCGCCGAGCATCACGACAAGGTGATGCGGTACATGAAGCTGGCACTCGATTCGGGTGCCCGCCATATCTGTGGCGGGGAGGTTCCCGACGATCCCGCACTTGCGGGCGGAAACTACGTCACTCCGGCAGTGTTCGCCGATGCCACCGACAACATGGTTTTCGTGACCGATGAAGTATTCGGTCCCCTGATGGCAGTGCTGCCCTTCGATACCGAGGAAGAAGTTCTGGAACGGGCCAACGCCACCGACTACGGGCTCTCGGGGGCGGTGTTCACCACCGATTTCGCTCGGGCCAACCGGGTGGCCAACGCCATCGAAGCAGGCTCGGTGTGGATCAACGACTACAACTATCTGCCGGCATCGGTTCCATTCGGCGGGTACAAACACAGTGGCATCGGTCGCGAGAACGGTGCCAACGCCATCGAGCACTACACCCAGGTGAAGATGATCTACTCCACGCTGGTCCCGATCGAGCGCTACATGTAGCTGGAGTCCGTGCAGAACCGACCCCGAAGGTTGGAGCTTCTCAGACTCCGGTTCCGGTGCCGCGAGGCGAGGGTGTGGCCATGAAAGTGCTAGGCGTCGCTGACGGCACCATGATCGCCAGCTTCCAGTTTCAGCCCGGGTACGTGGATAGCGTCCACCATCACGAGCAGGCCGAGTTCACCTACGTCCTGGAGGGCTCCCTCAATTCACAAGGCGTCATGATGTCTCGGGGTCACACCTACGCAGCTGAGGCGGGAACCACCCACGATCAGTTCTCCACCGAGACCGGCTGCACGCTGGTCTCGGTCTTCAAGGTTCCCGGTAGCTGATACTCGAAACAACGGCCCGGCGGACAGCTGCGGAACGCCCACACCCCGTACGAGACTTCTCTAGATTTTTTCGGGCAATGGCCCGGTTTGGGCCTAACTCCGTCACACCCCATCTTCATACTTGAACCATGGTTTCGGCAGCGGAATACGGTGTCCCGGTCGGCGAAGGACTTCTCGGTGCTGAGCGGGCAGTAATTGCCAAAGGCGGCGCACGACTGGCTCGGCTCGGAGCCGGCAGAGATCCCGCGTCGATGAGCAGAGAACAATTGGCCGACACGGTTGCGTCGTTGTGCGAGTTGAGCGAACACATCGCATTGATGGCAGGCCGTTACATGGACCTTGGCGAACAGACCGCCGCCTCATTGACCAAGGGCGAGAAGTCGATGATCTCACTCGTCTCGGCCCAAACTCACCTCACCAGGGCCCGGGCGGCCCAGTTGTTGCGAGCGGGCCGGGTGAAGCACCGGTTCCCTCATTTCCATCACGCCGTACTCGATGGACGGATCACCAGTGGACACACCGATCTCATAGTCGATCTCGCCAAACGCGTGAACAGCAGACAGTTGGCTGATTGCGAGAAGGCGTTGGCAGCCCTGGCGGTCTTGTGCACGCCTGAAGAGTTCAGAGACAAGATCCGAGAGTGGGAGGCCGCCGCCGATCCCACCGAACACCTCGACAAGTTTCTCCGAGCTCAGGCGTCGCGAAACTTCTCGTGGGCCAAAGACCTCTTCGGCAACATCCACATCGCCGGCACGCTCGAGCCTCTCGCCGGGGAACAAGTTGTCTGCGCCATCGAGCAACGCTGCAAAGAACTCAAGGCCGCCGACGAACAGCTGAAAGGTGTGGCTGCAAACCACGATGCACTCGTAGATCTGATCCTCGGTGAGGGCGGCTCTCGCGTTCATGTCGAGGTGATCTACCCCGAGAATGCAGCTGGCGGTACCCTCAGCCAGCTGGCGCTGTCGGACCATGACATACCCCAAGCCACCCCCTTCGATCTGATGGTCGAACAAGCCGAACAGGCTCTGATCAGCCACGTCGAAACCCAAATCGACTACATCAGTCACGCGACCGGCATCCAACTACGCAGCTCGGCACCACCGGTCCCGAACAACCGAGACACCGGCTTTGGCTCGGTTATCTACCCCCGCACGGCGCGCGGCACGCTCGTTCCACCGATAATCGTCGCCCAACGATCCACCCGCATTCGCCGCCACCGGCTCGATGGCCGCAACCACCTGGCCAACGACCTGCCAGCGGGCCGACACTTCACCACCCACCAACGAAGAATGATCCGACTGCGAGACACCCACTGCCAGCACCCTGGATGCCGCACGGCCCACCCCTACTGCGACTACGACCACACTCAACCATTCGCAGACCAAGGGCCAACCCTCACCGCCAACGGACAACTTCTGTGCCCCTTCCACCACCGGTGGAAACACCGTAGTGACCCGATGGGATCAGACCTGTTCGAGGACTCCCCTGTTCAACTCGAATAGCCGCGGTGACTGAACCCCGACAGCGGATCTTCCACCACCCCTGCCTCGGCAGGGTCATCGGGGCGCACCCGGAGGTCTCAAGTGGGTGAACGAGAGACCCGAGAACCCTTGCGTGACGCCGGAGTCCGAAGACGTCAAGGAGCTATTGGCTGCCGAGTGGACCCTTGCGCTTTTTCTCGGGGCTGTATTCGGTCTGATGGCGGGCCTGCTCACTCCGTTGATCGCCACCCCCGCAGTGCTGCAACGACGCCTGTTTCAGGGCCGCTGGGTTTGGGAACGGCTTGACTCTCGGGAGGACTACGGCGTTCGGGTGGCCCTAGTCACGGCGCTTGGGATCGGGCTGCTAGCCGGGCTGGTCGGCGTTTCAGCTCTCGGGTCCATCAACCGGTGAGTTCCTCGCACCTCAGTGGCCACAAGGTCCGACCCGCTAGACCAGCACCGGGCTAGGCGGCGAACCGCTCCGCAACGTCGGGGGCGAATGTGAAGCCGTGCCCGGGTCGGTCCGGTACGACCAACTTGCCCTCGTGGAGTTCAACGGACTCTTTGAACAGCGGCGCGAACCAGTCGACGTGTTCCACCGAAATACAGTTCTGGAGTGAGCCGGCAAGGCACAGGCTGAGTTCGGTGAAGAAGTGCGATGACACCGGGATGTTCTGACCCGAAGCGATCGCCGAGGCTTTGCGGAATTCGGTGTAGCCACCGATCCGTTGAAGATCGGGCATCAGCACATCGACCGCGCCAGCATCGAGCATCGCCTGCATCCCGAAGCGGGTGTACTCGGTCTCCCCTGATGCGACGGGTACGTCGAGCGCATCTCGCACCCGGGCGTGGCCGGCGAGGTCGTAAGCGAGCACGGGTTCCTCGAACCAACCGAGTTCGAATTCCTCCAACGCCCGCCCGAGACGAATGGCGTGTTTGGGCGTGAACTTCTGATTGGCGTCTACCAACAACTCGATCTCGGCACCAACAACCTCACGAACCGCTCGGACCCGCTCGACGTCGTCGGCGATGCGGTCGCTGCCGATCCGAACCTTCATCGCTGTGAAACCCTGATCGAGGAACGACTGAGCCTCGGCTTCGAGCTCGGCGATCGACTGGGAGAGCCACAGCCCCGAACTGGCATAGGTGGGCACCTCGGGGCGACATGATCCCCACAGATGGTGGAGCGGCATATCGACTGTGTGTCCGACCAGGTCCCAGCACGCGACGTCGAGCGCCGACATCGCCGAGACCGTCACACCCTTGTGTCCGGTTGGGTTGATCTCAGACCACAAGCGGTGCCACAACCCTTCTGTCTGGTGGGCGTCGTGGCCCAGGACGAACCGTGACAGACCCATGATCATCTCGTCGAAGGCCCGCAATCGATCGCCGTTGATGGTGAAGACATACGACTGCCCCACCACGCCGTCGGCTGAGCGTGCCTCAACCAGCACACACCCAACCGCCTGGATCGAGTGAATCGCTGTGCCGATCGGCTTCGGCAACGGCACCTCGACCAACGTGGTGGTAACCGACTCAACCTTCATGGAGCGACCCGAAGCGAGGACGTGAATCGCAGTGCGCAGGCGAGCGGAGTCATCTCATTGCCGGTAGCTCGGGTCTTCTTGATCCATCAGGCGCAGCAGTGCGGGCCATTCGTACTTGCCCAGCGGGAAGTGGTCGTACTGACGCTTGGACAGCTCCCAGATATCGGTGGGACCGGGGTCTATGTCGAGCCCGCTCCCGTGGGCTCGCAATAGTGTGCGGCAGCCTCGAATCAGATAGTGCATCACCATGAATGCTTCGCCGGCGGTTTCGCCGACAGTGAGAAACCCGTGATTGCGCATGATGAGGGCCCGGTTGCCCTCCATGTTTGCGGCCAGCCGCTCTCGCTCCTCCAGAGTGAGCGAGAGACCTTCCCAATCGTGGTAGCCGATCTCGCCATAGAGCATCGAGGTGTCCTGCACGAGATGTTCGAAACCGTTCTTCAGGGCTGTCACCGCCAGAGCATCTGGCACGTGGGCGTGAAACACCACCTTCCACTTGGGGAAGTCGTTGTGGATGGCGCTGTGAATCACGAAACCGGCGGTGTTCACGTCGGCCGGGCCCTCCAGCACGGTTCCAGCACTGTCGACCTTGATCAGGTTTGACGCCGTGACCTCGTTGTACAGGAGACCGAACTTGTTCAGGAAGAAATTGTGGTCCGAGCCGGGCACCCGCATGGTGATGTGGTTCCAGATCAGATCGTCGTAACCGAAGTGGGCGGCCAGTCGGTACATGGCGGCCAGGTCGACCCGTGCCTGCCACTCGTCGCCGGTGAAGCTGGTGGCGTTGGAAGCAGCAAAGTCTTCCGCTGTGACCTCTCGTGGTTCGGTTGTTGTCATTGAGGTTCTCCAGATCGATGAAGGATGAGATCGTTGTCGCGTTCGATCAGCTGCATGGCGATCAGGTGCGGTGCTGAGAATCCGAACTGCTCTTCGGCTTCCACGTACAGCTTGGTGACCTGATCGGTAAAGGGCAAGTGAGCGCCCGCCGAGCCGGCCAGGCTCAATCCGAGGCGAAGGTCTTTCACGGCGAGGCCGAGGTCGAAGGTGTCGTCGTAGCCGCCGTTCAAGATCTCGGGACCGTAGCGGTCGGCCACGTAGCTGCGGCCGGTGCTGTTCTGAATGATGTCGAGCATCTTGGCGGGCTCCACACCGCCCTTGACCCCGAGCATCAAGGCTTCGGTGAGGCACACCGAGTTCAGGTAGCACAGCATCACCTGGGAGATCTTGGCCACATACCCAGCGCCATGACGGCCGAGGTGTTCGATCCTGCCGCCGATCACCTCGACGCGGGCCGAGCAGCCGAAAAGGCGCGGTCGGTACCTCCCACAAGCACGGTGAGCGTGCCTGCTTCAGCTCCCTCCCAACCACCGCTGACCGGAGCGTCAACGATCTCAACGCCAGCGGCTTGCGCCGCGCTACCGATCTCTCGGGCGCAGTCGAGGTCGTTGGTGCTGAGTTCAACCCAGACCGAGCCGGGGTCCATGGCCGGGACGAGTTCCTCGGCCACCGCCCTGATCTGCATGGGGCCGGGCAGCGACGTCATTGCGACATCGACGCCTCGCACCGCATGCTCTACCGATTCAGCGGGTCGTGCTCCGAGGGATACCACGTGCTGGATCTTGGCTGGTTCCACGTCGTAGACCACGACGTCGAGGCCGGCCTTCACGAGGTTGGCGGCCATGTGCCCACCCATGTTGCCGAGGCCGATGAAACCGATTCGCATAGACCCAGCAGCCTCTAGTCGACCAGGCCATCTACGACGACCTTGGCCCGTTCGATGTGGTGGGGCGTGACCCGGCCGTACACCGCTTCGGAATGGAACGGCCGATTCATGCGATACGGGTCGCGAACGTAGCTCGGCAGGCCGATGTAACGCGAGGTGGTGCCGACGATCGGGGTGACCCGATGCATCGAGAAGCGGCCGGCGAACAGTTGGAGGTCGCCGGGCTGGAGATCGAGGGTTCGTACTCCCTCACGGCTCCCGTCCAGGACCGCTTGGATGTGCTCGTAGTTGTTGGCGTCGGGTTGGCGGATACCGGGCACGTACTCGAAGATGCCGCCCTCGTCGGCCTTCTGGGCCAGGATGCTGACCGTGAACTCGTTGCCGTCGAAGTGCCACGGCAGCACGTGGCCGGTTTCCATCACTCCGTAGGGGTTGCGGCCCAGTGGATCGGCCCATCGGTAGATCGGGCGTTCTACTCCGATGCACTCCCACACGAAGTGGAGCACCACGTCGCTGTCGTAGAGCTGACGGAGCGGCGAGTCGGGCCACAGGAGATCAGCGCAGATGAAGCCGCTGTGGCGGCTTTGGAAACGGCGGACAGGGTGGTCCTCGGAAAGCGATTCGTCATCGGCGGAGAAGTATGGATTGTTCGAGTCGGTGACGAAGTTGGTCTTTTCGTGCAGGGCAGACGCTTCCTCCTGCATGATGGCCACCGTCTCGGGCCGCACGAAGTTGGAGATTCGGAAACACCCGAACTCACGCATCTGGGCCCGAGCTTCGGCCACCAGGTCGGTCCGAACCGGATTCGAAAGCTCGTGGATGGGAAACGCGTCGAGATCGATCAGTTCGTTCAAGTCTGATTCGACTGCTGCAAATGCCGTGGGCATACGGCCTCCTTCAATGCACGTGAACACAAACTAAACCGAGACTGGACGTTCGTCCAGTCTTTGGGCTAGACAGTCGACATGGCCCTGACCGAGACCCAGGAACAGATTCTCGATGCGGCCATGAACTGCATCGTCCGCGACGGTGTCGAGGGCGCCAGCATGCGCAGCGTTGCTCGGGAAGCTGACGTGTCACTAGGGCTGCTGAGTTATCACTTCGACGACAAGAGAACCCTCATTGTCGCAGCGTTCCAGTTGGCCACCGATCGACTGTTTGCTGCCTCCTTGGAAACGCTGGAGGGATTGGAGGACCCCGATGATCGGGTACGGGCCTACATCCGCAATGCATTCACCTCAGAGTTCTTGACCGCTGACTACCTCGCCCTTCGGCTCGCACTGTGGGCGATCTCCCGAACCGATCCGTTGATCGCCGAAGCGGAATCGAAACACGAACGGCGCTATACCAGCCAGCTGGCCGCTCTCATTCGTGCGGCCCGGCCATCGGTAGGCAAACGGGAAGCCGACAACCGGGCGACCGATGTGATCGTCAACCAGAATGGACTGTGGCTCAACTGGGCTCGCTACCAGAAGAAGGCGGATCTCGAACGGGGGCTAGCGAGGTGTGAGGCGATTGCCTGGGGCGATTGAACGATCGTCCAGTGGTTAGTACCGTCTCGGCCATGGCCTCTCCGAACATTCTGATCGTGATGGCTGATCAGCTGGCGCCTCACTTCACCGGCACGTACGGTCATCCGCTGGTCAGAACCCCGAACATCGACGCCCTGGCCGAACGGGGCGTGCGGTTCGACAACGCCTATTGTCACTCCCCTCTCTGCGCTCCGGCCCGGTTCTCCATGATGAGCGGTCAAGCCATCTCCCGAATCAGCGCTTGGGACAACGCCTCGGAGTTCTCCGCCGCGGTTCCAACCGTGGCCCACTATCTGAAACTGTCCGGCTACCGAACCACGCTGTCGGGGAAGATGCATTTCGTGGGACCTGACCAGCTCCACGGATTCGATCAGCGCCTCACTACCGACATCTACCCTGCCGACTTCGCCTGGACGCCCGATTGGGAACACGCCGGTGAACGAATCGACAAGTGGTACCACAACATGGAGGTACTTCAGGAGGCCGGCCAGGCGGTCACCACATACCAGATCGACTATGACGAAGAGGTGGGTTTCGCCGCCCGCCGGCACCTCCTCGACATGGCCCGCGACACCGACGATCGGCCGTTCTTCATGGTGGCCTCCTTCATCCATCCCCACGATCCCTACGTCGCCCGACCCGAGTGGTGGGAGTTGTATGACAACGACGAGATCGACATGCCCGACCTGCTCGATCCTGTCGACATGGACGCCCACACCGCCCGGATCCACCATGGCATCGAGGCTGACACCGTTGGTTTCACGCCCGATCAGACCCGCAATGCCCGGCACGGCTACTACGCCAATACCAGCTATTTCGACGACTGGGTCGGCAAGCTGGTTCGCACCCTCGATGAGACCGGCCAGCTCGACAACACGGTTGTCATCGTGGTCAGCGACCACGGGGACATGTTGGGTGACCGCGGTGTCTGGTTCAAGATGTCGTTCCACGAACGATCGGCCCGTGTTCCGCTGATCATGGCTGGGCCGGGCGTCGTACACGGTTCGGTGCCCAACGCGTGCTCGCATCTCGACCTGCTTCCCACCCTCCTCGACATCGCCAACGAAGGCCGCCCTGCACCGGAGGTGAGCGTCGAACTCGACGGACGCACCCTTTGGGAGGCAGCCAGCGGCGGCACCGACCAGACCGGACGAAACATTCGGGGAGTACTGCGGGGAGATGACCTCCCACCCGATGTTCATGATCCGCCGGGGCGAGTTCAAGTACATCCACTGCGATACCGACCCGCCGTTGCTGTTCAACCTCGATACCGATCCGCTGGAGCGGAAGAACCTGGCCGGCGATCCCGACCATGCCGAGACGGCCGCCGGGTTCGCGGCCGAAGTGCTGCGGCGTTGGGACTCCGATGCGATCAGGGATCGTGTGCTCGGCTCGCAACAGGCTCGGCGGACACTTCACGCTGCCATGAGCCGAACACCGTTGACGAGTTGGGACTATGCGCCGGTGACCGACGTGGCAAACATGTATGTGAGAAACCACATGGACTGGGCCGAAGCCGGTGGTCGCAGTCGCCTCTGAAGTTACGCCTCGGAGAGCGACTTCAGTTTGGCCAGACCCTTTTCGAAGTCCTTGCCGATCTGTTTGTCCATGAGGCCGAACACGTTCATGACCCGGGTGATCACGCTGTGAGGTGAGGTCATCGTCCAGTGGACCGTGGTGGACTGGCCGTCCGGAGTCAACGTCAGTCCCATCGTGCTCGACGACTTGAACGGTCGAGTGAAGTTGAGATCCGACGTCATGCTGCGGGGGGCATCCAGACCGGTGATTGTCATAGAGCCGGCCCCGGCCCGCCGGTTCCCGTCCCATGCGTAGTGTGAGCCGACCTCGCCATCGTTGCCGGTGTAGGTCTTGGTCATGTCGGGATCGAGCTCCTCCCACGGTGACCAGTCAGGCCATCTGCGGAAGCTGGAAATCCGATCGAAGATCACCTCGGGCAACGCATTGATCGTCGTGCTGCGTTCGACGGTGTAGGTGCTTGCCATGTTCGTTCCCCCTCAGGATCGGGTGCATCCCCTGTAGCCCGGACACTACTCCCGACCCAAGGAACCGACAATCGGTTTGTGGCCAAGCATCGGGACCAGCTGCGCCTGTAGACGGGTGGTCGACATTACGCCACACTACGAGCTGTGCGCGACCTGGCCGTCAATCCCATCGATGAAGAAGCGTTGGCCACCAAGAGGCTGGCCCATTTGCGGGCTCACATGATCGAGGCCGGTCTCGACCTGGGTGTGCTGACAAACCCGGTCTCGATTCGTTACGCCACCGGCTACCGCGGATACGCAGGTTTCCAGGCACACATCCCGTCCCAGTACCTGCTCGTCCCGGCCGAAGGACCGGTCGTTCTTCACGGTGCGTACACCAATGAACTGTCCACAATCGATCGATGCGCAACCGCCCACTCCGTCACCGCGTTCGACGCCGGCCTGGTAACCGGAGACGCCGCGATGCGTTTCACCCACGACATCGAGCGTTCGCTCAGCGAATCTGGACTGCCGGCAAAGTCGATAGTCGGCATCGAACGGCTCACCCCGATGGGATTCAAGGTGCTCCACGGCAGCGAGATGCGAATCGCCGACGCCGAGGGGGTCGTGGAGTTGGCCCGCAGTCGCAAGCTGCCAGAGGAAGACGAGGCCATCAGCTATGCCGTGGCGGTAGCCGAACTGGGGATCGAGCGGATGCTGGACGCGCTCGAGCCGGGGATCACCGAGAACCAGTTGTTCGCCATTCTTCATCAAACGAACATTGCCCACGACGGCGACTGGATCGACGGACGAATGTTGTGCTCGGCCCACGCACCAACCCGTGGTACCAGGAGGCCAGCAGCAGGCGGATCGCCGTGGGAGAACTGGTGGCTTTCGATACGGACATGATCGGACCGAACGGGTATTGCGCAGATATCTCCCGGACCTGGGTGTGTGGTGACAAACCCACGCCGGATCAACAGGATCTGTACAAACGGGCTCGGGAAGAAATCGAGCACAACACCGACCTACTGAGAGTCGGGGCGAGCTTTCGAGAACTGTCCGAGCAGAGCTACCGCCAGCCCGACGAGTTCGTCGCCAACCGCTACGCATGTTTGTTCCATGGGGTGGGAATGAGCGATGAGTTTCCCAAGATCCCGTACCCCCAGGACTGGCACTGGACCGGCTACGACGGCGAGTTGGAAGCAGGCACCGTTCTGTCCGTGGAGAGCTACGTGGGAGTCCAAGGAGGGTCCGAGGGAGTGAAGCTCGAACAGATGGTTCGGGTGACAGCCGATGGAGTGATTCCGATCTCAACCTGGCCACTCTGGGAGCCGTGAACGCCGCCGAGTACACCTAGATCTCGGTGAAGTCGCCACCCCGACCGGCTCCGTCGGCGAAGCGTCGGGCGCCGGCAATTCCTTCGGCAACAACCATCGCTTTGCCGTTTGCGAATTCGTTGACCATGGCTTCGCGCACCGCCAGGCCGTGCTGATCCTTGGCTGACCGCATATCCGTACGCAGGCACAGCTGTGGGAATCGAGCGATGTCGTGAGCGACAGCCTCGGCCCGGGAACGAGCCTGACCCTCGGGAACCACATATTCGCAGAGGCCAATTCGTTCGCACTCATCGGCCATGACCTGACGTCCGGTGAGGATGAGATCCATGGCCCTTCCCTGTCCTACCAGGCGGGGAAGACGGACCGTCCCTCCGTCGATGAGAGGCACACCCCAGCGACGGCAATACACACCCATATAGGCGGTCACCTCCATCACACGAATGTCGGCCCACATCGCCAACTCCATTCCGCCAGCGACAGCCGGTCCGGCGATCGCAGCGATCACCGGCTTTGACAGATCGAGGCGACTGGGCCCCATCGGACCACGGGAGTGGCCATCGTCGGTGGTTCGATCGAAGGGCAGCTGATTCACACCATCGTCGTCGTCGGCCAGCGACGGCCGCCGCTTTGAGGTCCCAACCGGCACAGAAGGCGCCTCCCTCGCCCCAGAACACCGCCACAGAGGCCGCCGGGTCATTGTCGAACTCGATGAACGCTTCGAACAACTCCCCGGCACTCTTCGCGTCCATGGCGTTGCGCGCCTCGTACCGTGAGTGGACCACCGTCCACACCGGACCGTCCTTCTCGATCCGAACCGTCATTGCGGACTACGCGTTCCAGCCCGAGACCGACTTCACTTCACAGAATTCTTCGATGCCCCACTCGCCACCTTCACGACCGTTGCCGGAGTGGCCGTACCCCCCGAACGGCGCGTTGGCACCCTGTGACAAACCGTTCATCTGCACCATGCCGGAGCGAAGCTGCCTGGCGATCCGGCGAGCTTTTCGTTGTCTGTGGTCTGCACGTAGTTGGTGAGGCCATAGGGCGTGTCGTTGGCGATCCGTACCGCCTCTTCCTCGGTGTCGAAAGGCATCATCGATAGGACCGGGCCGAAGATTTCCTCGTTGGCGATGGTCATGTCGGGGGTGACATCGGCAAAGACGGTGGGCTTGACGAAATAGCCGGAATCGAAACCGTCGGGTCGTCCTTGACCACCGGCGATCAGCCTGGCGCCTTCCTCTTCGCCTTTGGCGATCAGACCCTGGATCTTGTTCCACTGGGCCTCGCTTACCACGGGGCCGATGTGGCGCCCCTCGTTGGCTGCGTTGTCGACTGAAGTCTTGGCGGCCACCGCTTTGGCGGTTTCGACGGCCTGGTCGTAGATGGAACGCTCCACCAGCATCCGGGTGGGGGCGTTGCACGATTGGCCGGAATTGTTGAAGCAATGGCGCACGCCACGGGTTACGGCCTTTTCGTCGGCGTCGGCGAACACGATGTTGGCACCTTTGCCTCCAAGTTCGAGCGCAACTCGCTTCACCGAATCGGCAGCGTTCTTGGTAATGGCAATGCCGGCACGGGTCGAGCCGGTGAAGGAAACCATGTCGACGTCGGGGTGACCTGAAAGCTGGGTACCAACTCCGAGACCGTCGCCTTGCACCATGTTGAACACGCCGGCCGGGAAGCCGGCCTCGTCGATCATCTCGGCGAACAGCGCAGAACTCAACGGCGCGATTTCGGAGGGTTTGAGGATCATGGTGCAGCCCACGCCGAGGGCGGGCACCACCTTCAACGTCACCTGGTTCATTGGCCAATTCCAAGGGGTGATCAGTGCGGTCACACCAACGGGCTCGTAGAGAATGGCGTTGTCGGGAGAATGATCGCCGAGCGGCCGTTCGAACTCGAACTCCTTCAACGCTTGGATCATGTTGTCGATGTGCCACGACCCTGCGCCGGTCTGAGCGCTGCATGCGTAGTTGATGGGGGCACCCATCTCGATCGACATGGCTTCGCCCATTTCCTGGATTCGATCTATGTAGATCTTCTGGAGGTTCTCGAGCATGGCGATGCGCTCGTCCTTTTCCGGTCGTGCTCCATGCTGGAAACGCTGCTTTGGCCGCAGCAACAGCTGCATCCGTATCGGCCTGGCTTCCCAGCGAGATCACCGCACACACTTCTTCGGTGGAGGGGTTGATCACATCGAAATCGTTGGGAACCGCCGGGTCCACCCATTCTCCGTTGATGTAGAACTGGCGGCGATCGATCATGGTCATTCTCCTGGGATTGTGGAACTGCACTTCATTCTGCCGTGCGAAACCCGGAGTGCCGAATTGATCGATCTCTGAGACACTGTCACCAGTGAGCGAGTCGACTGAATGCCGAACGACATGATCCAACCCCTCGATGATGACTTTGCTGAAATCCTGAAGGAGCCCCGAGCCGGTTTCGTGACCCCCGCCCAAGCGGGACTGTCGGTCCGCCAGGCGGGGGCGGCGTACATCGGCGGACGGTTCGAGGTGCCGGTCACTCCTTTCGGGCTGACAGGTGGCGAGCCGGCCATCGAGACCTTTGTGGTTCACGCCGACGGTCCGATCGCCCCCACCGGTGAGAACCACGACCTGATCGACCTGTGGCAACCGTCGGCCCAACTGATGGCCGACGCGGTGCTGGCAGCCTGTGCCCGGTTCGGGATCGAACTGGTGGAGCCCGGTTATCTGACCGCTTCGGCCCTTCCGCTGAATCGCGTGAGCCATGAGCCTCACTTCGATGATGATCAGTACACACCCTCCGACGGCGTCAGCGTCGTTGCGATCGTGGCCAACCATGCGGGAACCCGCACCACCGACGTTGCGATCGAGGTGACCGACCTTGCGGCCGGAGCTCCGATCTCCCTGCCGCCCGAAACCCAGGACTCATTCGACAATGGCCGCCACCCCAGCGAAGAGAGCGAACCGGAACGTATCGTGATCTTTCCTCAATTCGCCCAGCTCCATTCCGGACCGATCCTCACGAACCTGGATCCCAGCGTCCTGCGCACTCTCTACGTTCTGCGTTTCAAGAATCGGGGCCGCACGATGCCTACGAACCACCCACATCGTCGGTCACGCACGGCCAGATCGACGTGAGCGAATGTCGTGCATCGGCACTGCTGCGAAACGAACCCTTGATCTACTCTGAGCAGCCATGACTCGTCGTCGCAGCCGTGGGCCCAAACGAACCCGCAATGTCGTCAACGACCAGCGATCTGCCGCCCAACCCCGCCGTACCACTCCCCCTCGTGAGCTTCTCGACGAAGAGCAGATCGAACGTATTCATCAGGCATCGCTGAGGGTGCTTTCCGAAACCGGGATGGACTTCCTCCACCCGGGTGCAACGGCCATGTGGGCCGAGGCCGGGTGTGCGGTGGACGGACAGCGGGTCCGCTTCGACCCCGAACTGATCACCGAACTGGTCTCGCATGCACCAGCCGAGTTCACTTTCCACGGCCGTGAGGCGCACCGCGATCTGAACATCGGAAGCGACTGGCTGGCGTACTCAGCGGTTGCCAGTGCCCCCAACTACGTGAGTCTCGATGGCGACCGAAAGACCGGCGACCGCGCCGGATTTCAAGACTTCCTCCGCTTGGGTCAGATGCTCAATCCAGTCCATGCCTTCGGCGGATACCCGGTGGAGCCGGTCGATCTGCACCCATCCATCCGACATCTCGAATGCGCCTACGACGTTCACACCCTCACCGACAAGCCGTTCCACGTCTACTCCCTCGGTCAACTGCGCAATCTGGACGGAATCGAAATGGCTCGGATCGCCCGAGGTATCGACCGCGAAACGTTGGAGCGCGAGCCGAGCCTGATGACGGTGATCAACGCATCTTCACCGCTGAAGTACGACCATCCGATGCTGGAAGGCATCATCCAGATGTCGGCCCGCAACCAGATCGTGGTCATTACCCCATTCACTCTCGCCGGAGCGATGGCGCCCATCACCGTGGCCGGTGCCCTGGTGCAACAGAATGCCGAAGCGCTGGCAGGTGTCGCCTTCACGCAACTGGTTCGCAAAGGGTCACCGGTGATGTACGGCGGATTCACCTCGAACGTCGACATGCGATCAGGATCACCGGCGTTCGGAACTCCCGAATACGCAAAGGCTGCGATTGTGGGCGGCCAGCTGGCCCGCCGCTACAGCCTGCCGTACCGCTCTTCCAACGTCTCGGCATCAAACGCCGTCGACGCCCAGGCCGGCTACGAGAGCATGATGGCGCTGTGGGGTGCGGTCGAGGGCGGCGTGAACTTCCTCATGCACGGCGCCGGCTGGATGGAGGGCGGCCTCCATGCGTCGTACGAGAAGATGGTGATCGACGCCGACCTACTGAACATGGTGAGCGTGTTCCTCGAACCCCTCGACACCAGCGACGACGCCCTGGCCGTCGATGCCATCGCCGGGGTGGGTCCGGCCGGTCACTTCTTCGGCGAAGAACATACCCAGTCGCGCTACACCACCGCCTTCTACTCACCGCTCGTGTCGGATTGGCGCAACTGGGAAACATGGACCGAAGGGGGTTCGCCCCGGGCCGAGCAACGGGCCCACAAGATCGCTCTGGAAGTGTTGGAGAACTACGAAAGCCCCCGATCGATGACGCCATCGATGCCGAACTGAGAGACTTCGTCGACCGTCGGATCGCCGAAGGCGGCGTGAAGACCGACTACTGAACACAGGAGAACGAACGTTGAAATCCCGAGCACAGGTAGTGGTCATCGGCGGCGGGGTGGTGGGAGCATCGGTGCTCTATCACCTCACAAAGGCGGGCTGGACCGATGTGGTGTTGGTCGAGCGGCGGGAACTCACCCACGGTTCCACCTGGCATTCCGCCGGTGGCATGCACACGCTCAACGGCGACCCCAACGTCGCCGCACTACAGAAATACACCGTCGAGCTCTACAAGGAGATCGAAGAGATCTCCGGCCAGGACTGCGGGGTTCACCTCACTGGTGGGCTCGTGCTTGCGGATTCGGAAGAACGGATGGACTTCCTGCGCATGGCCAACGCCCGTGCCCGTTATCTGAACATGGAGTCCCATCTGCTTTCAGGCCGAAGAAGCCCATGAGATGGTGCCGTTTCTCGAGCCCAGCTTCTTCGTGGGGGCCATGTACGACGCTCACGAGGGTCACGTCGATCCTTCCGGGGTCACCTACGCCTACGCCAAGGCCGCACAGATGGCCGGGGCAGAGGTGTACAAGAACACCTGGGCTCACGCCATCACGCCCGTCGCCGAGGGCGGATGGGACATCCACGTTCACGACACCCAGAACGACCAGGACCTCGGCTCGATCCGGTGCGAACACTTCGTCAATGCCGGTGGGTTATGGGCTCGAGAAGTTGGCCGAATGACCGGCATCGAACTCCCGATTCTGGCCATGGAACACATGTACCTCCTCACCGAGGCCGTGCCACAGCTGGCCGAATGGCGGAAGTCCAGTCCCCTCCCGGGGTTCCATGTGATGGACCTCGGTGGAGAGATCTACATGCGGGAAGAGGGCGACGGACTACTGCTGGGAACCTACGAGCCCAACGGTGTTCCGTGGTCGCCAAACACCACACCGTGGGACTTCGGCGCTCAGCTGCTTCCACCCGATCTGGACCGTATTGCCAACAACCTCGATGTGGGCTTCCAGCACTTTCCGATCTTCAACGAAATCGGGATCAAGCAGACAATCAATGGTCCTTTCACCTTCGCCCCCGACGGCAATCCACTGATCGGTCCGGTCCATCGCCAGCCCGGACACTGGTTGGCCTGCGGCGTGATGGCCGGGCTCAGCCAGGGCGGCGGAGTTGGGTTGGCGATGGCCAACTGGATGACCGAAGGCGACCCCGGGTTCGACGTGTGGGCCATGGACAACGCCCGGTTCGGCGACTGGGCCACCCCTCGCTATACCAGTGACAAGGTGGTGGAGAACTACGGGCGACGGTTCCGAATCGCCTTCCCCAACGAAGAACTGCCCGCTGCCCGGAATCATCAGACCACACCGATACACGGTCGGATGGCAACCCACAACGCTGTGTTCGGCGCGGCGTTTGGAATGGAGTATCCGCTGTGGTTCCAATCCGAGGGTCTGGAACCGGTGGAGGAGGTGACGTTCCATCGATCCAATGCCTTCGGTCGGGTTGCCGAAGAGGTAGCAGCGTGCCGGACCGGGGTTGGAATGCTCGACACCACCGTCTACGCCAAGTACCAAGTGGAAGGGCCCGGAGCCCGAGCCTGGCTGGAAGCCCTGCTCCCGAACCGGATGCCCAAGATCGGCCGAATGGTGCTCACCCCGATGCTCAACGAGCATGCACAACTGATCGGCGACTTCACCGTTGCTGCTCTTCCCGGCGATCGATTCATGATCTTTGGTTCGGGTGTGGCTGAGCGTTACCACGAACGATGGTTCCACGCCCATCTGCCAGCGGACCGTTCGGTATCGTTCCGAACCTGCGGCTACGAGCTCACCGGTCTGTCGCTGGCGGGTCCGAAATCGCAAGAACTCCTGCAGCAGTTGGTCGACTTCGACCTCGACACCTTTGCGTTCAGAGATTTCAAGGAGACATGGGTCGGCTCGGTTCCGGTGGTGCTCGGTCGGCTCACGTTCACCGGCGACCTGGGTTATGAGATCTGGTGCGCGGCGAGCTATCAGCAGCAGCTGTTCGACACGCTCATGCAGCACGGTCAACCGTTCGATCTGAAGCTGTTCGGGATCCGAGCACTCGACTCGATGCGGCTCGAAAAGGGCTGGGGCTCCTGGGCAACCGAGTACCGGCCTATCTACAACCCGTACGAGGCAAACATGGACTGGATGGTGAAGCTCGACAAGGACTTCATCGGTCGTGACGCGGCGGCAGCGATCGCCGACGCCGGTCCGGACCGGAAACTCGTGCTGTTCTCTGTCGACGTCGGCTCCGGCGATGGCGTTGCCGACTGCATCGGAGATGAGCCGATCTGGCACAACGGTGCGGTGGTCGGATGGGTGACCTCCGGCGGATACGCCCATCATTCTGGCCTCTCGTTGGCGCTGGGTTATGTGCCAATCGGGATCGCCGCCGCGAGCGCAGGATTCGAAATCGAGATCGTCGGTCAGCGCCGCCAAGCTCAGATTCTCCACGAGGTGCCTTTCGACCCCTCGGGCGCCCGCATGCGGGCGTAGCTGTCAGCCCTGCTTGTCCGCCACCACGATGTCAGCGATCTCGCTGATCGAGTGGACCCAATAATCTGACCCGATCCCCACATCGCCAAGGGGGCGGACCTCGATGAACCGAACGTTCGCCGACTCAGCGGTGCGTCGATCTTGCTCACTGTCGCCGACATACACCATTCGGTCCGAGCGCAACCCCCAGGTCGGTCGCCAGCCGGAACAACACTTCAGGATTCGGCTTCGCAACGCCATCGTCGCCACAGGCGAGGGCAGAAAGGTAGGCATGATCCTGAGTTCGTCGATCTCGTTGCGTGCGTTGGCTCGGCCATCCGATGTTGCGATTGCGACTTTCACACCGCATCGCACCAACTCCGACATGGCACCGGCAACGTCGCCGATGGGGACGAGAGCGCCCATCTCCGCAGCCGCAATGCCGCTGGCCAGCGAATCGTTCCGCCTATCCATCGACCATCCCGCCTGTTCCAGAACCTCGTGAGCTCGGACCATGATCTCCGACGGCGTCGAAATGGCCGCCGGCCCGTTGGGGATGAGGAGACCGTCGTCCATGCCCAATGCGTCCTCGAACTGCTTCAGCAGACCTGAGTCGCCATCGGCAACAACTGCGAATGCGCTTCGAAAAACGGTGCCCACCGTGCGTTGAGATCGGTCAGCGTCCCGTCCTTGTCGAAGACGATCGCCTCAGCAGCCGCCAACCACGCAGGACAGGGGTGCAGCCCACCCGTCGATCCGATAGCCATCTCGGCGAAGCTAGCAGAGGAGATGTTCTACGCCTCCTTCACCTGTGCTTTACCCGGGGTGGGCTCTACTTGGGGAAGGTCGAAACCTCAAAGGGGCAAAATGCTGGACACGGATGCGCAGCAGACGACAGAGAAGGTGGCGGTGCTCAAACACCGTCGCGCCAGCCGCTGGATGCACTGGATCAACTTCCCGCTCCTCACGATCATGATCTACAGCGGACTCCGCATCTACTGGGCCGACCTCCGCGATCCAGTCGGTTTCGGCGTAGGGCTGGTGGGCTGGCACTGGTTCAACTTCCTCCCCGACTACGTCAACGAGAGCCTGAACATCGAACGCCAGCTGGCCAAGGGTATGGCCTTCCACTTCACCTTCGCCTGGCTGTTCGTGCTCAACGGAATCGCCTACGGGCTCTACACCTGGCGAAGCGGCGAATGGCGCGACCTCCTGCCCGACCGATACTCGGCCCGGGACTCGATCGAAGTGATCAAGCACGACCTGTTCATTCGAACAGGCCGCTCCCGACCGGGGCGCTACAACGGGGCACAGCGCTGGTCGTACACGATCATTGTCGCTCTGGGCGGGTGGCCGCGCTCATCGGCCTCGCCATCTACAAACCAACTCAGCTCGATGTGCTCACAACGCTGCTTCGGCGGTTACAAATCGGCCCGAACGATCCACTTCACGGTCACGATCGTGTTCGTCGCCTTCTTCGTCCTCCATCTCGACGCAGGTCGCCAGGGCCGGTTGGCGCAACTTCATGAGCATGGTCACCGGCTACGAGGTGGTCGAACGCCCTGCGACCGAGGCCGATGGAAAGGAACTGACCGATGCGTGAAAG
>CAWDOA010000012.1:0-245769 GCA_963803875.1 uncultured Acidimicrobiales bacterium
GATCGACCAAGTAGTCAACGATGGCAGGATGGGCCATCCCGGCATAGGTGCCACGAAGGTTTTCAGGAACATCGGGATGGCGTTGCGTCATACCCTTGACGTGGGCTTCGTACAACACGGTATCGGTCCGGGGCTGCCGGGGCGGACGATCAACACCCCAGTCGAAGAACGGACTGACCACGACCGAACGCGGAACGAAATCCTTGCTGTCGCCAACGTGCATTTCGTCGATGTTTCCCCCTCGCGATGGTCGAAGACATCCCGCACGAACTGGACCTCGCCCTCTATTGCCTTGGCGTACGGGTCGAGCATCAGTTTGTTGGGGTTGAAGCGCAGACCCCGAGCCGGATCCCACGGGCCATGTGCCCTAAATCCGTATCGCTGACCTGGGCCAACACCGGGCATGTAGCCGTGGAAACAGTATGCGGTGACTTCTGGCAGTTCGACCCGGGTTTCGGAATCGTCATCGTCGAAAGGCGCAACTCGACCGATTGTGCGTCCTCGGCGAGGAAAAACGGCGAAATTTGTGCCCGATCCATCCAGGGTCGCGCCGAGGGGATAGCCCACGCCGGGCCACATTTTGCCATGTTCACACCGTACTATCGGCAACCCGGCTGGGAATTCGTTCATAGGGATTATCAGCCGGATTGGGGCGAAGGACACAGCCGAATCCGGTCTCGGATCGACAGAACGAGGTGGAGAACGGTGCAGTCTCCCATGTTGCCCTACCGTAAGGTGCCGATGATGGGAATCGCATGAGCCACGCCGCCGATCCGCCCAGTCTGCAGTGTGCTTTTCAGCCCCAAGAGTGGCCCACTTGCGCCAAGCGACCCCGATGACGCTAACGGCTGCCGATATCGACGAACTCAGAGGGATAAACGTCGATTGGACATGGCCGAGGTCGAGCGGGTGTTCCTCCCGATGAGTCGCCTCTTGAACCTCTACGTGGCTGGTTCACAATCGTTGTATCGAGCAAGCGCCACCTTCCTGGGCGAGATGCCGCACAAGGTTCCCTTCGTCATAGGTATTGCAGGCTCGGTCGCGGTTCGGGAAGTCCACCACGGCCCGCGTGCTTCAAGCATTGCTGGGTCGCTGGCCCGACCATCCCAAGGTCGACCTTGTCACCACCGATGGGTTCCTGTGGCCCAACGCAGTGCTGGAACGTCGCGGGATCATGGACCGCAAGGGATTTCCCGAATCGTATGACCGACGCCGGCTTGTCCGGTTCATGGCTGAGATCAAGAGCGGTGCAGACGAGGTTCGAGCGCCCGTGTACTCCCACCTGGTCTATGACCGCACCGATCAAGAGGTGGTCATCCGTCGCCCGGACATCGTGATTGTGGAAGGACTGAACGTTCTTGCAGACCGGGCAGGTGGACGACATGAACCCGGTCTTCGTTTCGGATTATTTCGACTTCTCGATCTACGTGGACGCAGAAGTGCGACATTCAAGACTGGTACGTGGAACGTTTCTTCACCCTGCGGGAAACCGCATTCCGCAATCCCAAGAGTTACTTCCGCAAATACGGTGATCTCACTGACGTCGAAGCAACCACCACCGCCACCTCGATCTGGAAGTCCATCGACGGAAAAACCTGGTGGAGAACATCCTCCCAACTCGGTCACGAGCCGATTTGATCATCCGGAAGGGTTCGGACCACCGAACTGTCGAGGTTGAACTGCGTCGGCAGTAGATTCCTTCACAGCCAGATCGACACGACGAGGCCAGCGGTGCAGTCGAGGTCGATGACGTCTGCCGCCCCCGTTTCCGAGGAAACGTCGGGCGGTCCTGGTGCCGGAATCGGTCGGATTCACCGCAACGCACCCCCAAGTCTTAATCGGGCGCCCACAGGCCGCGGTGTTCCACCAGGCAGACGAGCAGGTCGAAGACCTGAGCTCCACATGGACCTCGGGTCCGCCCCGGCGAAGGACGAGTCGCGTCACAGCGAGTTCGCAGTTGTGGGATCGAACGTTTCTTCGCACGGGATCCCGTCGCCGTCGGCGTCCATCCGGTCCGGCGTTCCTTCGAGCATCCAATAGGCGATCGCTGTCCGGTAGCCGGCGGGATCATCTGGCAGATCCAGGGCCGAACAGCTCAGTCCGCTGCCAAAGATCCTGGCGTCGGCCAGAAACGCCTCGACCTCGTCGGGGGGATAGACAGTTTCGCACGGGATGCCGTTGCGGTCGGCGTCCATCCGGTCCGGGACACCTTCAGAGAGCCAATACGCCGCAGCGGAGGCGAAATCGCCGCCCCTGGCTGCGAGGTCACGGCAGAACAGACCCGACTCGAACTTCCCGGCCGGCGGTGCTTGATCCGCCCGCGAAGACGTTCTGCCACGCAGGGCGGGCCGGAGCCTTGCCGCCGTCGAGCATGGCCCGCCACTCCTCGTCGGTGAGTCGTTGTTCGTTCCAGAATTCGTAGTAGGAGTAGACACCGCCGGCTGCGACCTGGAATCGGCCGTCGTCGTTGGGCACGAGCACGAAGAGATCGTCGATGTAGCCGGTGCCCAGTTCGAGGACCGCGTCGGCGTTGCGCATGACATCGGCGACGAGGGCGGCGTAGGAGTCCGGTCCGCTTTCGAAATCGAACTCCAGATCCGACGTTCGGATCCAGAATCCCTCCAGGGCCGCACCGACGGCGGCCAGCCGGTCGTTGTCTTCGGCACTGATCGGTTGCCCGGCCAACTCGTCCTCGGCGATGCCGCGGAGCCAGGAGTAGAACTCCTCGAGATCGGCCAGGAGAGCGTCGTAATCAGGTGGGAGCAGATCGCGGCTCTGGAGGCCGGTGCGCAGTAGCGCGGTCACAGCAGCCAACCGACCGAAGGCCACCGGATCGGGTTCGACCCAGTGGCGGGGCGGCACCGGCGGTTCCTCGCCGCCGCCCTCGGCCACGGCCTGCTTGGAGTACAGGATCGTGTCGTGCTTGAGCTCGGTGTAGGACCCCAAGCCCGTCTGGTGGGCCTTCGCACTCCACGCCGGGGTCTGCATGAAGTCCGGAAAGGCCGTTCCGTGGGGCTGCCACATCGGGTCGATGGCATACAACCAGGCGTCGTAGACCGTCTTGCCCCAATCGTCGATCGTGCGGCCGGCGATCAGGCCCTGCAATCCGGTGAGTTGCTCGGAATAGCCGGGGTACTCGGTGGCGCCAATGGATCGGAGTGTGTCGAGCGCCCAGTCCGAGCCGAACGCAGCGGCCACATCGAGAGGGGTTGCCATGTTCCGCTCGGCAACGTTGGGGATCACGAGCTGGTCGAGGATGTATGAATCGATCACGAACCGGGCACCCATCACCCGAACCGATGCCGCCTCGGGGTTGATGGCCACCGGCCGACTAGCCCGTAGATCATCAGCGACCGCTTGAAGGCTGTCCGGACCTGTCAAGGTGACGAGGTCGTCCCATCCCGATCGCGCTTGAATCGCAGCCACAAGCTCAAAAGGCGTGTAATCATCGGCGGCTCCGACGAGGAAGGCGGTCGGCTCGTAGATCGTGCGCCATTGGTCGACCACGGTGGGATCGAGCACCAGCACTCGGCTGGCGAGCACCGCCAGTCGCAACGATGACTGTTCGAGAAGAAAGGCGTTGTTGCCCAACTGCGACATAGCTCGGAAGTACCGCTCGAGCTCGGTGTTGCGGGTGTAGTGACCGCGAGGAGCGAACAACGAGTAGTCGGTCTTCACCGTGATGAAGTCGGAGTCGACCTCCGCGCCGATCGTGGGAGAGACCTCGACGCTGCCGGCGTCGAGCGCCAATTCCACCTCGGCCTCGGCCAGCGTGCCGATCGGACCGATATCGAGTTCGAGCAGTGTGGCTGCGGCCTCGTAGAACTGGGCAACTCGATCGGCCGGTTCTGCGAGGGCGGTGCCGGCCAGTTCGTCCCTCTGGGCTCGAGCCAGCTCGACCAACCTGAGCAGCATCGACTCGAGTTCGGGCAGCAGGACCTGCTGCTCGGTCTCACGTAGCAGTTTGTCGAACGCCAGATGCCACACGTGATAGGCGGCGTCGGTGGTCATGAAGACCGGATGCCCGTCGTAGGCAGCGGCTTCGTACACGTGGTGGAACTGCCGGGTCGTTGCGGGGACCACCACGAAACCGTTCTGAGTGAGAGCTGTGGCGGCATCGTTGAATGCCAAGGTCTGGGCGATCCACTCGGCAACGATCACGTCGTCGAGGCTGTCCGGGTGAGCCGGTCCAGCGTAAACAGGGCTCTGGCCCAGTAGTCCCACGGGCGTGAGACTGCCGAACGGAGCCCCCGGTTCGGGGATGAGGGTCTCAGCGGCCGTGGTGGTTGGCCCAGCCGTGGTCGTGGGCTGGTCACCATCTGCGCTCTCTGGAGTTGACGTGCACGCCGGCTGCAGCAATGACCAGCACCAACAAAGCGACACCTGGCTTGAACATGATGGACCGACCTTCCCGTCGCTGCCGTTTTCGGTCACTGTAGATCCATTGAGCATGCGCTTCGCAGCAGGCTGGTCAGCCGGCTGACTGGTCCCTGAGAATCAAGGGTTCGGTCAGTCCGTCGCCGTCGAGGTCGGCGCAGCGCGGCTGTCCCGGCCCCGCCAGCTCCGGCCCGGTGTCGAACCCGAACCCGTTCCAAGCCCAGGCGCTCGTGGCGATCGGGGTGGAATCGTCCAGTGAGTTGTGGACGATGGCGATCGAACGGTCGCAGGCCTCGATGGCCGAGACCGGCATCAGCACCGTGCCCGCCACCCAGACCTCGTCGAGGTCGTCCGGGTCGTACACGCCAACGTGGGCGCTGCGCCCGAGCCGATCCTGCCACCGGATCTCGGGGTGGAGGCTGCTGAAGGGCGTGACCTTGTGGGGTCGTCGAAACGAGGCGACCACATCGACGCTTCCGTCACCGGTGATGTCGCCCCGAGCTGCTGCGATCAGATCGCCGTGTGGGAAGGTCGACACCAGCGTCGCCGTGGTCGGTGCCGGTTGGAGCGGACGGATCACAGACCACCAGGCGTCATCCAACCAACCGGCCGGGCCTTCCGGTGCCTGCCACTCGACGAACTCGACCCGACGATCGGGGTGCCGGGTGATCGCCACCCGGTAGGCGATGATCCCGTCGCGGTCGGCGAGCAGTTCGAGTGCAGCTCCGGTCGTCCGGTCCGGTCCGGCCTGGTCGAACAGGAAGTTCCCGAGCGATGTAGCTGCGACGGTCGGCCGATCGCCGACCAAGGTCATGACCGGCTGAATCACATGTGCACCGTGTCCCCAGACCACGTCGGCTCCAGCGGCAGCGGCAGCCTCTGCGATCTCGACCATCTGTGGATCGTTGACCGGCAGATACTCGGCGCCGCCGTGAACCGACACAATGGTCAGATCAGCGTCGTTGGCCAGAACGCTGATTGTGTCGGCGCTCGTCACGGGATCCCACGCCATGACGCCGGGTGCCGATCCGGCCACCAGGCCAACTCCGGTGGCATCGAAAGCGAGAAAACCGATCCGGAGGTCCCCGACTGCGAGCCGCACTGGTTCGGCGGCGCCGACCGAATCCGATCCGGCCCCGACCGTTGTCATGCCTGCAGCACGGATCGCCTCGAGCGTGTCGACGACACCATCGGGTCCGGCATCGCCGGCGTGGTTGTTTGGCAGCGACACCAGATCGAACCCAGCGCCGGCAAGCACGACTGCTGCGGCTGGGTCGGCGACGAGCACGTTGTCGCCCGACCGCACTGGAGCGCTGGTCGTGAGCGGAGACTCCAAGTTGGCGGCGGCGATGTCGGCATCGGCGAGGAGATGGCGGACCGAGGCGAAAACATCGTCGCCATCGCGCTCGATCGCTGTGGCAATCCCCCGGCCGAGCATCACATCACCCACCAGAGTGATGCGGATCGTCGGCGACTGAACCGCCTGGGTGCTGGCCACCGAGGGTGTTGTCGATTGCGGAGCGCCGACGCAGCCGGGGACGAAGACGAGCCAGGACAGCACGACAGTCGACCATTTCATGGGCTCCAGTGTTGCGCCATCGGTGTCGGCCCGGGCCCTATGCGACAGAATCAGGGAAACCCTGGGCAGTGGCGGCCGATCGATACCGTCCCTAGGCTGATCGCCGATGATCGACCTCGCCACCGCCGACTTCCTGTTGCAGTGGGCGGCAGGCGGCATGTTGTTCTGCTGGGTCACCACCCGGCGCCGTCAGATTTCAATCGGGTATGGATGGACGGTTCGTGGAACCTATCTGGCGATCGCCCTGCTCGGGCTCGCGGCCGGTCTCGCCTTTGGAATCAACCCTGTCAGGGAGGCCAGCACAGCTGCGGTCGCTGCCGTCACAGCTATCGCTCTCGGTCAAAGCTGGATCAGGCGCAGCGTTGGGGTGCGTGGTCAGAACAAGGTCGCCGAAGCCCGATCAGCCCGGGTCTCAGCTATGACGGGAATCGACCGGGCGGAAACCAGCAAGGCTGGTGAAGGGCCCGAGTTCGACCCTCGACTCGATCTGGCGGCAGCGCTGGTCGGCATCCCGGGGATCATTGCCGCTGGGATCGCAGCCGGCGACAGCCCATTGTTGCTCGTGGCCCGGATGATTGCCGGGGCAGCGCTCCTCGGAGTGGTCACCGACGCCATGCTTCTGGGCCACTGGTATCTGGTTCAACCGGGCATGAGTCGAGAACCCCTGAACGAACTGGTTCGCTGGACCGGCCTTCTATGGGTACCCCACACGGTGCTGTTTCTGGTGCCGACCGGCATGATCAGCGCGCTGGACGGCACAATCCAGGACGGCTACGACGGAATGCTCGGGTACTTCTGGGTCGGATGCGTTGTCGCAACAATCGTGCTGGTTTTCGTCACGATGGCAGCGCTCAGAGAGAAGCAGTACAGCGCCGTGATGGCCGCAACCGGGCTGCTCTACTTGGCGATCCTCACAGCCTTCGGCATGGATCTGGTGGCGCGGGCCATTCTCGCGATCGGCGAGTCGGTCTGAGCGAACACGCTCGTTACGCCTCCACGATGGCGAGATCACGGCTGCTGTTGTTCAGACGCCGCGGGCCGTCATGGGTGGCAACAACGATGTCCTCGATGCGAGCACCCCACTTGCCCGCTACGTAGAACCCCGGTTCGACACTGAATGCGTTGCCCGCCACAATCGGCTTTGTGTTGCCGGCGACGAGATACGGATCCTCGTGGGCCTCGACCCCGATTCCATGTCCCAGGCGATGCAGAAAGTACTCCCCCAGCCCAGCTTCGGCCAGGACGGCTCGAGCCGCGTGATCTACGTCCTCAGCGGACGTTCCCACACACGCTGCCTGAAACCCAGCCTCTTGAGCACTGCGCAGGACGTCATAGGCTTCCTGATACTCTGCCGGCGGTTCTCCGGTGAACACCATTCGGGTCGTATCCGAGCAGTAGCCGGGGTTCCCGGCCGGCTCAGCCGTGGTGCCGCCGAAGTCGAACAACACCGGCTCGTCAGCCTGGATGATCCGACTCCCGGTGTCGTGGTGCGGACTGGACGAATTCGGCCCCGACCCGACGATGCAGAAGTTCACCTTGAGATGACCGTGCTCGAGAATGCGGGCCCGAATGTCGGCTCCAACCGCGGCCTCGGAGCGGCCGACGAGAGGGATCTCGCCCCGTTGAAGCTGTCCGGCGATGACGTCTACGCCAGCGCCGGCTCGGGCCAGAGACTCGATCTCGATTTGATCTTTGGTCGCACGAAGCGGCCCGAGAACAGCACCGGCGTTGGTCCACGACGCAGCACCGAGTCGGCTCTGTAGCCCAACGAGAAACCGACTCCACGTGTGATCACCAATAGCCAATCGACCCGACCCCGCCCCTCCGAGCGCCTTGGCCACAAGCTCGATCGGATCGTCGGTCTCGTCCCACGGGGCCAGGCTCATCAGTTGCTCATTGTCTACAACCCGTTCGGTTTCGAACCGGGGCACAACCAGAGTCGGATCGCCGTCGGAGGTGACCACAAGCATCGTGAGCCGTTCCTGGGCGGTCGCCGCAAACCCGGTGAGCCATGGCAAATCGGGACCTACGGAAAGCAGGACGGCATCGACCTCCTCGGCTTTCATTGACGCACGGACTCGCTCTACGCGATCGGTAAACACATGGGCGACAGTACCCGTTCAGCTTGAGTTCCCGAAGATCCGGCCGATTGAAGAGCCATGACCCTCCCGGTGCCTGAACTCACTGCGGCGAACGATCGCCTCCGCCAACGCATAGACACCAGCACTCGGCGTCTGCGGAGTCGGCTTCGGGTTATTGCCGATGCACACGACCTCCAGCGATCGGACCTCACGCGCACAAGACGAGACCTCCGCAAGCTTCGCCACGACGGATGTGAACCGTCGCCGAGCGAGTTCTGGCAAACGACGGCCGAACCAATGGCCGCGATGCTCGTGAACACCTCGGTTGCGGCTATCGACGACGAACTGATCAACGTTGACGATGCCATCCATCGCTTCTCTGAATCCGTGCGCATCATCAATCGTTCGAGAAGCACACATATCACCGCTGCTCAGGTGCGCCAGATCCTGGAGACCGAGCTCACGGCCCTCGAGGAATGTGCGGCATCCACCGACGGCATCAACGCCCTGGCAAATCGGTGGTCGACCCAACTCCGACGGGCAGCATGGCGCCGTCAGGCCCACATCTTGATGTTCCGGTCCACCGCCGAAGCCGATGCGATCATCGGGCAAGCGCAGGTTGCGTTGGTGGAGGAATGTCCCTGGGCCCACACCGACCGCTTGTTGTCAGCATTTGAACTGGGCCATGCCGACATACGGACTCACCTCGTTGACCGGATAGCCGAGGTAGGCACCCTGTCACCTGTGACAGTAAATCGACGCCGCACCGTTACAGCCTGAGCGCTACGCGAAGACGAGACGGCCGATCCACTCGGCGATCAGAGCCGGCTTTTCCTGTCCCTCGATCTCCACGACCATGTTGCGGGTTTCGTCGACCGAATTCCCTTTGAGAGCGACATCGATCGTTTGGGCGGTGGCTCGAATCCGCGATCCGGTTGGGACCGGGTTGATGAAACGAACCTTGTTCATTCCGTAGTTGACCCCCATCAGAAGGCCGCTCAGATCAGGCGGGTTTTCGTCCTTGATGCTCTCGCTGAGCTTCACGAGCATTGAAAGGGTGAGGAATCCGTGAGCAATAGTGCCGCCAAAGGGCGTGGCCGCAGCCTGCTCGGGGTCGATATGAATGAACTGGTGATCAAGGGTGGCATCGGCGAAGGCGTTGATCCGTTCCTGACTGATTTCAAACCAGTCACCGGCCACGGGCTCGGCCCCGATCCTCTCTCGCAGTGCTTGGGCTACTCGTTCTGCATTCTCGCTCATTGTCCGAGGTTACCCAGCCAGGGCCGTTCGCCGGAAAACGCACTCGGTAGATGGCCGGGGCGAAACCGTACACTCGTCTCGGTGAATCCGATCGGCATTGCGCTCCTGCTTGTGGGATACATGCTGGTTGTTCCGATCGCCAGCAGAATGCGGCACGTTGTAACAAGCCAGAACCGGCTCGCCCTCAGCGGCCATCAGTTCGGGATTCTGGTTGTGTGTCTCGGTTGGATGGTCGGAGGGCGGGTGCCGTTGATCTGGATCCATCTCCTCTGGGCGGTTGTGGCCGTTGTCTGGTTCAACTGGTACGGCACCAGCACTCCGGATCCGTGACACCGCCGCACCACCAGGTCGGAGCTAGATCGGACCGTGGAGGTACGATGGACCCCGGAACTCGTCCGACCGAATCGCAGCAAGGAGTCCGTGAGAAAGGTGACTGATCGCAGTGATACCGGGTCGTCCGCACCTGCCGATCGGCCTCTTGGTCGGCTTCACGCCCGATGGCTGGGGACGGTTCCCTATGCCGAGGCGTGGGATCTTCAGAACCAGCTGTTCGTCGGCACATCGAACCATCTACTGCTCCTCGAACACTCACCGGTCTACACCCGCGGGGTGCGAACGGACCCCGCAAACCTCCTGGTTGACCCGGCCCAAATCGGAGCTGACGACATCGCCGTCGATCGTGGTGGCGACGTCACATTCCACGGACCGGGTCAGGTCGTGGGCTACCCGATCCTGAACGTCCCCGGTAAACGAGGCGGCGGAATGGCGGACACGGTCGCGTATGTCACCATGGTGGAACAGATCCTCATCGACACGCTGTCCCACTTCGGTCTCGACGCCGACCGATTCAGTGGGTTCCCGGGTGTCTGGCTCGACCCGAATACGCCCGATGCTCGCAAGATCGCAGCGATCGGTGTTCGGCTGACCCGCGGTCGTTCGATGCATGGCTTTGCCCTCAATGTCTCGACCGATCTCGCATGGTTCGAACACATCATCCCCTGTGGGATCACCGGCCACGGCGTCACCACAATGGCTCGGGAAGGTGTTTCCGTTACCACGTCGGAGGTGGCGGCAGTAGCGGCTGAAAACGCCGCTCGTCACCTCGGGCTCGATCTCGATTGGGCTGCTGCCACCGAACGACTTCCCGGTGACGTCGATTTGAGCCTGTTCAGCCGCGGCGCCGGGGCGGGCGAAGCGATCACGCCGGGGCGCCCTTCGCACCAGACCCCAGACTCTGGTGTACCGGTTCGCTTGAAGGGAAGGCTCGCCCAGGCCGGAATCACTGGTGGCATGCCGGTCGGGGAACGCAAGCCCGACTGGATGAGAGTGAAGCTCCAAACCGGCCCTGCCTACAACGATTTGAAACGTAAAAGCCGCGCGCTCGATCTGGTCACCGTGTGCGAGGAGGCAGGCTGTCCAAACATCTTCGAATGCTGGAACGAAGGCACCGCTACCTTCATGCTCCTGGGCGAACGTTGCACGCGTGCGTGTGGGTTCTGTCTCGTCGACACCCGCAAGCCTGAAGCTGTCGACGAGGGCGAACCGAAGCGGGTCGCCACCGCCGTCGCTGATCTCGAACTCGATTTTGCCGTTCTCACCATGGTCGCTCGCGATGATCTCGACGATGGCGGCGCCACGATCGTGGCGAACACTGTCCGAGAAATCCGAAATGAGAGTCCGGGCACGGGCGTTGAGGTCCTGATATCCGACCTCCAGGGATCAGCCACATCGCTATCGATCATCACCGATTCACGGCCCGATATTCTCAACCACAACATCGAAACCGTGATCTCGATGCAACGAGCAGTCCGCCCCTCAGCGAGCTACGCACGTTCGCTCGCTGTCCTTGGGCGGGCAAAGCAGGCCGGCCTGACCACCAAGAGCGGAATGATCGTGGGTATGGGCGAGACCCCAGAACAGGTTCGCCAAACACTCATCGACCTGGCAGCCATCGGCATCGACATCGTGACCATCGGCCAGTACCTACGTCCTACTACCCACCACCTGCCAATTCACCGCTGGTGGGAACCGGCAGAGTTCGAAGAACTGAAGGTTTTCGGCGAGCAGGAGCTCGAGATACCGCACCTGGTATCGAGCCCACTCACGCGCTCAAGCCACCACGCCGGCTCAGCGGCCAAGGCGATCAAGTAGTACCGGCTGCAACTGAGCAACCGACCACAATGGTTGGCCCTACCACCTAGGCAAGTTCGGCGGTCCACTCGCGGGTTTCGAGGATCTCCTTGATGCGGGCCAGGAACGCGGCTGCATAGGCACCGTCGATAGCGCGGTGATCCCATGCCATTGCAAGAACTCCGACACTATGGATCACGATCGACTCGTTTCCATAACTGTCCTCGACAACGACCGGCTTGCGCTTCACCGCATCGGTGCTGAGGATGGCGACCTGAGGCTGATTGATGATCGGGAATTGCATCATCGTGCCGTAGCTCCCCGCGTTGGTGAGGGTGAATGTACCGCCCACCAATTCATCGGGTGACAACGCCTTGCTGCGAGCGCGACGAGCAAGGTCAGAGATCCCGCGGGCAACCGCCCTCATTCTGAGACCATCAGCGCCGCGGACGACCGGAGCGAGCAGTCCCTGGAAGTCCAGATCGACAGCAACGCCAAGGTTTACTTGGGAGTGAAGGATGAGTTCGCCGTCACCAACCGACGCATTGAGATGGGGATACTCACGAAGTGCGTCGATCACCGCACGGGAGATGAACGGCAGATATGTCAGGCTGAAGCCTTCTTCGGCCTTCCACGCTGCACCGTGAGCCTTTCGGATCTGTTCGACGTTCTCGTAATCGACCTCGATCGCAGTGAGCGTGTGAGGAGCAACCGACTTGGACATGACCATGTGTTCGCCTGTGCGGAGGCGAATGTTGGACAACGGGACGACGCTGTCGCCGCGACCGGCGGCGACCACCGGAGTCGGTGCCGCCCTGGGTGCAGGAGTTGGCGCCGGTGCCGGGGCTGGTGTCGGCGCTGGGGTGGGTGTCGGCGCAGGGGCGACGCTCGGGGAAGCAGGCGGTGCCGGCGAGGCTGCCGCGCCGACGGGCTGAAGTCCCTTGGCCTCGATGTGTCGTTGCACATCATCTCGACTGATGCGACCGCCCAGACCCGAGCCGGTGATCTCATTGGCATCGATTCCGTAGGTGTTTATCAAGCGGCGCACGACCGGCGACAGCACTTTTCCTGCGGTGTTCCCAACCGCTGCACCCGCCGTCTGTTGCGGCTGGGGTTGGGCCGGGGGCGGCGGAGGGGAGGCCGGAGGAGCCGGCGGAGGAGGTGGCGGTGTTGCCGCCGCGGGTGCCGGCGGAGGGGGTGGGGCTGGAACGGGCTCTGGCTCAGGGGCTGGCTCAGCAGGGGCGGCTTCGGGTGCGGGACGCGGGCGCGGCGGACGCGTCGCCCACAACGGCGAGAACGGTTCCGACATCCACAGTCTCTCCTTCGGCCACCTTGATCTCGGTCAGGGTTCCGGCAGAGGTCGAGGGCACTTCGGTGTCGACCTTGTCGGTCGAGACTTCGAACAGCACTTCGTCGACTGCAACGCTGTCCCCCACGTTCTTGAACCAACGGGTGATGGTCCCTTCGGTGACGGTTTCGCCCAGCTGGGGCATCTCAATTTCGGCCACTGTGAAACAGCTCCTCGGATTCGTTGACGGGTGGAAAGAAACTAGTGAAGCGATCGGCCGGTGAGGGCCAAAACGGTCTCACCAAAGGTCTCGCTCAGGGTTGGATGCGGTTGAATGAATGCGGCGGCCTCATCGATCGTTGCCTCCCAGTTGACAGCGAGGTAGCCCTGGCCCAACTGTTCAGTGACCCACGGGCCCGCCATGTGAACACCGAGAATACGTCCGCCTGTTCCATCGGGAAGCTTCTCGGCGACCACTTTGACCAGACCTTCGGTCTCGCCGACGATCATGGCCCGACCGTTGGCGGCGAAGCGATGCTTTGACACAACGATGTCGAACCCACGCTCGACGGCCTGTTCGTCGGTGAGTCCGGCAAAGGCGACCTCGGGATGGCAATACACACACCAGGGCACGCTGTCGTAGTCGATCGGATTGACCTCCTCACCAAGGATGTCCTTGATGGCGTTCATGCCTTCGATGAACGCAACATGGGCAAGCTGCGCGGAATTGATGAGGTCACCGACTGCCCACACGCCTGCAACGCTCGTACGGCCAACCGGATCGGTCTCGACATGACCTCGCTCGTCCACCTTCACCTGGGTCTTGTCCAAACCCAAGGTTTCACTGGCCGGGCGGCGTCCGATGCTGACGACCACGGTTTCGGCGGTTACTTGTTGCGCATCTCCGAAGAAGACGGTGACACCCTCGTCGGTGCTCTCTTGTCCAGTGACCATGACACCGGTGTGAATGTCGATTCCGCGCTTCTTGAAGGATCGCTCGACCACTTTGCGGCAATCAACGTCGGTGCTCAGCAGGATGTTGGGCGCGGCTTCGATGATGGTGACTTTGGAACCGAGGTCGCTCATCATCGAGGCGAACTCGCAGCCGATGGCGCCACCTCCGATCACGACCGCCGACGCGGGTAGCTGAGGGATCGACAACATCTCGGTTGAGGTGACGATGCGGTGGTCGTCGATCGGAAAGTTGGGGATGGTGCGGGCCTGCGATCCGGCTGCGAGAATCACTGCATCGCCGGTGATCTGTACATCGCCGCTCTCGCCGCCCGAAATCGATACTGTCCGATGATCTGCGCCCAGCGTTCCGGTACCGTCGAATACGGTGACCTTGCGCATCTTGAGCAGCGAGCCGACACCGCCAACAAGCTGGTCGATGATGCCTTGCTTGCGCGCCATCACCCGCTCCCAATCGACTCCGGATGTCTCGGCCAGCACGCCAAAGTCCGAGGCATGGTTCACCATGCGGAACACCGCTGCAGTTTCGAGCAACTCCTTGGCGGGAATACAGCCGACGTTCAAGCAGGTGCCACCGAGTTTGTTGTATTCGATGATGGCGATGTTGAGGCCAGCGGAAGCGCCATACAGCGCTGATGCATACCCGCCCGGGCCGCCTCCGATGACGATCACGTCGAAATGATTCTCTGACACGCGTTCCACTCCCTTTCAGACGATCGCGGGTACGCGATGAACAATCCTAGCCACCGGTAGGACCCAGGTGAGGCGGTACAAGAGAACCTTCCGCCAACCAACACCGTCGACCGTGGTGCGCACCATTCAGAGGGCGATGAGGAGTTGAACTGCGGACGCCAGCAGAATGAGCAGTCCACAGGCCAGTGAAAGGCCAAGCAGCAGGCGTGTGCTCACGCTCACAGACTAACCCCTCCGATAGTCTGCAAGAACTATGGATGTAGCGATTACAGGGTCAAGCGGTCTCATCGGCAAGCCGTTGAAGACAACACTACGAGAAGCCGGACATCGACCGATCGGTCTCGTGCGCCGGCCCGCCCGGGGCGAAGACGAGATTCAGTACGACCCGGGAGCCGGACAACTCGATGCCGCCTCGCTGGAAGGCGTCGACGCGGTGATCAATCTCGCCGGTGCCGGAATCGGCGATTCCCGCTGGACAGACAAGTACAAGAAACTGATACTCGACAGTCGGGTCGATACCACTTCGCTCATCGCCAGCACCATCGCGAATCTCGACACGAAGCCGAGCGTTTTCCTGTCCGGATCGGCAATTGGCTTGTACGGAGACCGCGGCGCCGAGGTGCTTACCGAAGCGTCCTCACCAGCGGACACCTTCCTCGCCGATGTGGTCAAACAGTGGGAGGCCGCTGCCCAACCCGCTGTAGATGCTGGGATTCGAACGGCATTCCTCCGCACCGGAATCGTGTTGAGTTCACGAGGCGGGGCGCTCGCCAAAATGTTGCCCCTCTTCAAGCTCGGAATTGGCGGTAAGTTCGGCAACGGCAATCAGTATTGGAGCTGGATCAGCATCGATGACGAGTTGAAGTCGATCCTGTTCCTACTCGATTCCAGCATTTCAGGTCCGGTCAATCTCACCGCACCCAATCCGGTAACGAACGCCGAGTTCACGAAAACGCTCGCTCGAGTTCTGAAACGACCCGCGCTGATTCCGGTTCCCAAGTTCGGGCCGTCGGTCTTGCTGGGCCCGGAGCTCACCCAAGCGCTACTTTTCGACAGTTCCAGGGTCGATCCAACAGTGCTGAACAACAGTTCCTACGTGTTCGACTACCCGGGTCTCGAGGTCGCATTGCGAGCCCTTCTCGGAAAGGCCTGAGAGTATTTCCATGACACCCAATATCGTGCCCGCCGCAGTCGACCGGGAGCGAAAAGTCACCAGTGGCTCACGCGTGATTCCCGCTTCGCCAGAGGCGATTTTCGAGCTTCTCGCCGACCCGACCAAACACGCCCTGATCGACGGATCCGAGACCGTGAAAGGAACGCGATCGTCCAACCCGGCGCGGCTCTCCAAGGGAGCCAAGTTCGGGATGGACATGAAGATGGGCCTCCCGTATCGGATCTCCAACACGGTCAGCGAATTCACCGAGCCGACACTGATCGAATGGCACCATTTGGGTCGTCACCGTTGGCGGTACGAATTGGAACCGGTGGAGGGCGGCACCAGGGTTACCGAGTCCTTCGACTGGGGCAAAGCGATTCTGCCCGCACAGGCGTACGAACTAGTGGGATATCCCGAGCGTCATCGCGGCAGCATCGACGCAACGCTGCAGCGCCTCGAGCGGCACTTCTCAGCCAACTGACTTCTCAGGGCTCGAGCGGGCCGACCCGCAGGAGTCGAAGCGACGCATAGGCGTGGTTGATTTCCGTGCGTTGGATCCATTCTTCGGCGGTACCGCCGGTGAGGGAGTCGAGCAAACGGCGGCGAGATGAGGTCACGTCCGCCCATGTACATCCCGCAGCGAGGTCCAGCGTCACCAGGTGCGGTGTTGCCTCAGGACTGACCGGACCCGATTCGTTGGCTGGGCGCACGTTGAATGGCGTCCAGTCGGTTTTCGGTGCCGATGAGTTCTCCGACGGGAACGGTGTGACTCCCGCCTGCTCCAGGCCGGCAAACAGAATTTCCTTGTCCGGGTAGTTGGCGGTGGTTTGAAGGGTCGGTGCTACACCCTGAATCAATTCCTGTTCTGAACCAACGTCCTGCTTGGGCTCGACGCCGAAGGCTCCATAGCCCCTTTCCGGGCCGAGCTCATTCGAGTCATCCTCGACCGCAGACTCCACAGTGGCAGCGATATCTGAGGTCGCTGCTTCATCGTGCAATCGCCGACGCTCCACACCGCTGAGCCACATGTCGTCGTTCGTGTTCGCCACAGAATCGGCGGCCTCCGGTACCGGGGGGACGGTCTCTGCCACCTCGGACGGATCGGCAACTCGTTTGCGGAGATTGTCTAGAAGGCCCACGAGGTTCTATCGGCAGGATCGGCAGTAGCTTGAGCCCCGACTTGAGTGGTGACAACTCGCCCAAACAGAGGAGCCGGTCAGGCTCGGAGGACCGTCATTCCTACGGCTTCGAACTGATCGGCAAGCGCATCGTCGCCTACCACCAATGCACCCACCGCAGCCCGCTCGTACCATCGATTGCGGTTCCTCACCGCTTGCCCGGGAGCTGACGGGTCGCCTGCGAGAACAACCTCGTAGTTTGCACGGGCATACACCTCATCGAAGCGGGATCGAAGAGCGTCCTCCCAGTTGGCGGCCGGATCGGAGAATGGCAGGACCGCAGCGACCGGAACCCTGCTCTCGATTGCCAGCTCGGCGGCGATGAGCTCGGTTCCTCGTCGCAGCCCGCTCACAACCAGGCCGCTCCGATCCAATGAGGTCACCGCCTGACGGATTGCCGCTTGCTGGTCAGCGTCAGGAGCAACGGTTCCGACAACCAGTAACGCCGGACCGATGTCCCAGGGCACCTCGTGAGACACCCCGATTGGGCTGTCTTCAGCGCTGTCGACGCCGCCAGCACCGGCACCGTCGAGTTGTTGGAGTTCATTCCTCGCGGCTACCGCCAACTGATCAGCCAGCTCATTCATCGGATTTCCCGAGTGCCCTTTCACCCAGCTGAATCGAAGCGTCCCCTCGTCGATGCGAGGCACAGCCAGAGCTATCAGTGGCTCCCACAGGTCGCGGTTGGCCACCGGTTTTCGTTGGGAGTTCTTCCAGCCCTTCTTGATCCAGCCTTCATGCCAACGGTCTCGAAAGCAGTTCACCACATAGGTCGAGTCGGAATGGATGTGGATCGGATCGGCGTTGACCCGAAGCGCTTCGAGAACGGCTTTTACTTCCATCCGTTGGTTGGTGGTATGGGGTTCTGCTCCGCTCCCGTGCGCTCCGTCGGGAATGACCCAGGCCCAACCGCCCGGTCCTGGATTGCCTGAGCATGCACCGTCGGTGTAGACGTCGGTCAGAGCGTCACCCAATATGTTGGCCGGCACCGCTTGAGCCTAGCCCGACCGCTCGATGCCCCATAGGATGAAGCGCTATGAGCACCAACGGCTTCCTCGGAAACTTCCCCGACATCGATGTCCAAGAAACAGCCGAGTGGCTCGAGTCGCTCGAAACCGTTACCAACGTGGCAGGAAAAACACGGGCCCGCTACTTGCTGGGACGTTTGAATCATCGAGCGAGCCAGCTCCAGCTCGGCACATCTCAGACCACGTCGACCGACTATGTCAATACGATCCCGGCTGAGGATCAGCCGTTCTTCCCCGGCGATGAACACACCGAACGGCGGATCCGAGCCTTCATCCGCTGGAACGCCGCTGCGATGGTGGTGAGAGCCAACAAGAAATCCGATGGCATAGGTGGTCACCTGTCCACGTTCGCTTCGTCCGCAGCGTTGTACGAGGTCGGCTTCAATCATTTCTTCCGGGGCAAGGACGATGGTCTCGCCGGCGACGCTGTGTACTTCCAAGGTCATGCGGCTCCCGGTGTGTATGCCCGAGCGTTTCTCGAGGGCCGGCTGGAGGAAAGTCAGCTCGACAACTTCCGGATGGAAGTGGGCGGCAACGGACTCTCGAGCTACCCGCACCCGCGCCTCATGCCCGACTTCTGGGAATACCCCACCGTGTCGATGGGCCTGGCACCGATCAACAGCATCTATCACGCCCGATTCCTCAGGTACCTTGCCGATCGCAAGATCGAAGACACCAGTCGATCACGGGTCTGGGCCTTTCTGGGCGATGGCGAATCCGACGAACCCGAGACCCTGGGGGCCATCTCGCTCGCTGCCCGACACGGCCTTGACAACCTCACGTGGGTCATCAACTGCAACCTCCAACGGCTGGACGGGCCGGTGCGGGGCAACGGAAAGATCATCCAAGAACTCGAAGCCGTCTTTCGCGGCGCGGGCTGGAATGTCATCAAGGTGGTCCACGGCTCGAGGTGGGACGAGTTGCTCCTCAAGGATGTCGAAGGTGTGCTTCTGAACAAGATGAACACCACCGTCGACGGAGAGTTCCAGCGGTATGCCGTCGAGGATGGCGCTTTCATCCGCGAGAGGTTCTTCGGCCCCGACCCTCGCCTCCGGAAAATGGTTGATCACCTCACCGATGACGATCTCCGGAATCTGCCTCGAGGTGGACACGATTACCAGAAGGTCTACGCCGCCTACAAGGCTGCCACAGAACACCGGGCTCAGCCCACGGTGATCCTTGCCAAGACCGTGAAGGGGTGGACCCTCGGGGAAGGGTTTGAGGGCAGAAACTCCACCCATCAAATCAAGAAGATGACCAAGTCACAGCTCCAAGACCTTCGCGATCGGCTCCATCTCCACGATGAGATCCCGGCTGAATCGTTGGAGGACGGTGTCCCTCCGTACTTCAGACCTTCAGAGGGCTCACCGGAACATGAGTACATGATGGCCCGTCGACGGGCGCTCGATGGAGTGGTGCCGACCCGTATCGTGCGCGATCGCCGACCGCTACCGGCGGCACCCACCGCCCCTTTCGAGACCTTCTTCCAGGGCAGCGGCGGGCGCGAGGTGTCCACCACCATGGCGTTCACAGCGATGCTCAGAGAAATGATGCGATCCAAAGGCTTCGGTGAACGGGTTGTTCCCATCATTCCCGATGAGGCTCGAACCTTCGGAATGGACAGCATGTTCAGAGAGTTCGAGATCTACGCTCCCTTCGGCCAGCTCTACGAGCCGGTGGACCACGAGTTGCTTCTGTCCTACACCGAGGATTCAGACGGGCAAATCCTCGAGGAGGGTATTACCGAGGCCGGGGCCACCGCATCGTGGATTGCTGCCGGCTCGAGTTATGCCCATCAGGGTGTTCCCATGGTGCCGTTCTACACCTTCTACTCGATGTTCGGGTTCCAGCGGGTCGGGGATCTCATCTGGGCCGCTGCCGATGCCCGCGTTCGTGGATTCCTGATGGGCGCAACCGCCGGCCGAACCACGCTGATGGGTGAAGGGTTACAACACCAGGATGGGCATTCCCACGTCCTGTCCAGCACTGTTCCGGCGTGCCAGTCCTACGATCCGGCCTTCGCATACGAACTGGCCACCATCATTCAGGACGGTTTGAAAAGGATGTATGTCGACGGTGAAGACATCTTCTACTACATCACCATCTACAACGAGAACTACGATCAGCCGTCCATGCCTGAAGGAAGCAGAGAAGGCATCCTCAAGGGTCTGTACCGCTGGGGCAATGTCCCCGATGGCAAGGACCAGAAGGCCTCCATCATTTTCAGCGGCGTTGCCCACGCTGCGGCCCGTGAAGCCCAAACCGAACTGGCCGACCGCTACGACATCGGTGTCGACCTTTGGAGTGCCACGTCGTTCAAACGTTTGCGCGAGGACGCCCTGTCGGCTGAGCGATGGAACAAGTTCAATCCAACCGGCGAAGCGAAGACACCCTATGTCACCGAACAGCTCGCCGGCGGAAGCGGTCCCGTCGTGGCGGTCTCGGACTACATGCGTAGTGTGCCTGACATGGTCGAGCGGTTCATTCCCCGCGCCTTCGCCGTGCTCGGCACCGACGGCTACGGACGATCCGATGATCGTGCGGCCTTGAGATCGTTCTTCGAGGTCGACACGGCCAACGTAGTGATTGCGGTTCTGGCGGCTCTCGCCGATGAGGGAACCGTCACCAAAGAGACGGTCGCCGAAGCCATCGCACACTACGGCATCGCAACCGACAACCCTGACCCCTGGACCGTATGAGCCCAATAAGGGTCTGATCCTGCGTCTAGACAGCTGGACCCACGTAGACCCATCGACCCTCGTGCCGACGAAACAGGCTGTGTTCGCTGTGTTCGCCACCTTCGTAGCGAGCGGTGAAGTAGACCGTTCCCGATGAATCGAACGCGGCACCGCCGGTGGTGGTGTGAACCGTCAATCCGGTCCATTGGCGTTCGGAATCCAGTCGTAGCTGCGTAGGACAACTGTCCGGCGCCCACGAGTACGTCAGGTAGTGAGCATCGCCGACCGCGAATGCGGCGTACCTGGAACGCATCAGGTCTTCGGCCGTGACTGCCGGACGGATCCCGGAGTGGATTGCTCCACAGCACGAGTCGAACAGGGCCGGTCGACCACATACACATCCCGAAGGCACGCCTCAAACCTACTAGTGGGCCTCAACTGTTGACACGAAGCGAATGACCGATCTCGCCTACAGCCCGGGGTTGCTGTGCCGATACCTGCAGAGTGGATTCCCTCGCGCGCCAGCCCGCTCCCCCGGACTTGATCGTCGACGTGAAGAACGTCCATCGTTCCTTCGGGGACGTGCATGCCTTGAACGATCTCACCATCCAGGTACCTCGCGGTTCGATTTCGGTGTTGCTCGGTCCCAACGGCGCGGGCAAGACAACAGCCATACGTATGATCACCGGCGCTCTCGGACCTGATCATGGCACCTCCCGCATCTTTGGCCTCGATCCCACGTCCAGGGACGGCGAAGAGGTGCGTCGCCGGTGCGGGGTTGTGAGCGCCAAACCGAGTCTGTACGACCGACTATCGGGTTGGGACAACCTCAGGTATTCCGCCGAACTGTACGGACTGGGAAAGGGATCCGCGGCTGACACGGCCATCAGGAACGCAGCGGCGAAGTTCGCCATCGAGCACGCCCTCGACCAGGAAGTGGGCGGATACTCGACCGGCATGAAGACCCGCCTTGCGCTGTCCCGGTCGATCCTGCACGACCCCGATCTTCTGCTGCTCGACGAACCGACGTCCGGGCTCGATCCAGAATCGGCTGTGGCCGTACTGGAACTGATACGGAACATGACTGCCGAAGGCAGGACCGTATTGATGTGCACGCACCTGCTTCTCGAGGCTGAAGGACTGGCCGACGAGGTCGTGATCATGCAGCACGGAACCTCACTCGAATGGGGATCACCGGATGCTCTGGCTCAGAAGTACCTCCCGGCGAAACGAGTGAGTATCGGGGTCACGCTTTCAGCTCACCTCGACATGCTGGCGACGATGCCCGGAGTGGAGGATTTCGATGTGATCGAATCGGCGGCTGTGGTTGAGGTCCGAAGCTTCGATGCCGTTCCCGACATCATCAACCGCTTGGTGGCCGGCGGAGCCATGATCACCTCGGTTCGACCCTTCGTTCCGAACCTGGAAGACATCTACTTTGCCATCAGGAGGGAAAAGGGATCCTCCGACGATGAGCTCCCACCACCCACATCACCCACCGCCCGACCCGCCCGCAGCCGCGTCGCTGAACTGGCCCGATAGGAGCTCAGACACCATGTTTGGACTGGACATCTCCCGAGTGCGCACCGTTGCACGAACCGATCTGAAACAACTACGCCAGGCAAAGGACTTCTGGGTCCCAATGACACTGCTCGGCTCGTTCTTCTTCGTGATTATTCCCACGATCCTGCTCGTGACGATCACGTCGATCGGCGAGATCGGTGTCGTCGACCAGATCTCGGACACACTCGACGTGCTGCCGGCAGCTGCGCAGACCCAGATCCCCGAGACCACGTCCAGTGGGGCCCAGGTTTCCGACGCTGGACGCACAGCCTATGCCCTCGCCGTGTTCCTCTTCGCCCCCGTCGCAGTGATCGTGCCGCTCACCATCTCAACTGCCGTCGGCGCGGCAACGATCGTGGGAGAGCGGGAACGGGGCACTGGCGAGTTCCTGGCGCACTCCCCTGCCGGCGTTCGGGAAATCTATTTGGGCAAGCTGGTGGCCTCTTTGATCCCTGGCTACATCACCACGGTGGTCGGATTCGGGCTCTACAGCCTCATCGTCAACTTGGTGGTCGGGCCAGAGGTCGGTGGCTGGTTCTTCCCCACATTCCAGTGGTGGGTGATGATCGCCTGGGTCCTGCCGCCCTTCCTCGCCATCTGTCTGTCGCTGGTCTTGCGACTGTCAGCCAAGGTCCGCTCAACCGCAGCCGCCCAGCAGGCGTCAGGTCTTGTGAGTCTTCCCCTGATCATGATCGCCTACAGCCAAAGCACCGGTGTTCTGTTCGGTGCCGGTTACCTGCCGTTTGTGCTGGGCGCTATCGCATGGGCGGCGGCGATCCTCTTCCTCGCCCGCGGCGTTCGAAGCGTTACCCGGAGCCGTCTTCTAGGCGTCGCCGCCGGCATTTGATGAGGCGATTTCACCAACGAAAATGCTGGTGAATCAGCAGCCTGAACAGGACAAACAACTCTGTCACACCCGATCACTAGGGTGGTCCTATGAGTTCCTCGGCGGGAGTTGAAACAGCGAACGCCATTGTCGGTCCGTTGGCCGATGAGCGTATGGTGTTGCGCGATGGCGCGATGCGGTTGGCTCGCTTGGCAGCGGTGGACTTCGCCGGATTCACGCGTGAACAGCTGGCCGATCACAGCCTGGCAATGATCTCTGCATGCGAGCAGGTTGGGGTTCCCGCCGCCCACTTCGTCGCTGTCGCACAGAATCAGGTATGTGCACTCACCAAGGGACATCATTCCATGAGCGCTGCCTTGAACGTGAGCTGTAAGGTCTCGCGTCGCCGAGCCGCCCAATACGCCTTGATCGGCTCCGCCAAAGATCGCTACCGGCTGTTCTACGAGTCCCTGCTCGCAGGCCGCATCGGCTTGGGCCACATCGAAGCGGTCCATCCGGTCTGGCGAGCGGTCGACCGTTGCCAGTTCAACGACGCCGAAGCTGCTCTGGTGGAGCTGGCCGAGCTTTGTACCCCCGAAGAGTTCGCCAACTATCTCGCCGAGTGGCGCAACCACGCCGACGAAGACAAAGCCTTGGACGAGTACATCCGCAAGCAGACCAACCAGCACTTCCAGTACGGGTTCGACCTGTTCGGCAATGTGCACTATTCGGGCACCGTCGCACCAGAACACGCCGAGCCGTTCATAGAAACCATCGAGACCGAAGCCAACAATCACCGCGACCAAGCCACCAGACCATCCCATGCTCGTGGCGATGCTCTGGTGGAACTGGTGTTGAATCCCGATGGCAAATATCGGGCACGACTCGAAGTTCTCGTACCCGAACACGGCTCCGCTAGCACCGGTCCGCTCTCGGAACGCATCAGACACCCATTCGACCGAGGCTTCTCCACCATCTTCTACCCCCGCACCGCTCGGGGCACCTTGATCCCTCGAGCCATCGTCTCCGACATCAGGTCAAGGGGCGCGAGGGTCAACGAACACTCCGTCAACGGCGCCGGCACCATCGTTGCAGACCGCCACGCCGGACGGTCCTTCACCACGAAACAGCGACGACTGATTCGACTACGAGACACCCACTGCCAGCACCGCGGGTGCAGCAGGCTCGCACGCTCATGCGAATACGACCACATCGAACCCCACGATCACGGCGGGCCGTCCCTCATCCGAAACGGTCAGCTCCTCTGCCGCTTCCACCACAGATGGAAACACAGAGACGATCCCGGACCAAACCGGCCAACGATTTTCGACGACCGGCCCGTGTTCGTCCAACTCGAATAACTGCAGGGCGCCGTCACGCCACCCGCTGCAACTCCGACCCAGGAAACCACTCCGCCCAGAGCGGGCTATTTGTGCTGCATACGCGCCTCTTGTCGAGCGGCAGCCACCGTGTCCGCTTACGCCAGTTCGGCGATAATGGAGTCGTCGAGATCGATGTTCACGTGGATCGCTTGGACGTCGTCGTGGTCGTCGATCAGATCGACCAAGGCAAGCACGGCCTTTGCCTCGGGAGCGTTCGAAATCGGAACGAGGTTGGTGGGCACCATCGTGGTGTCAGATTCTTCAACCTTTATCCCTGCCTCTTCCATGGCGTCCCGAAGCGGGTTCACGTCGGTGGGCTCACAGGTGACCTCCCAGATCTCGTCAAGATCCTGAAGATCCTCAGCTCCATGGTCGAGTCCGACCATCATCACCTCGTCCTCGCTGGCCTCCTTGGAGACCTTGAGGACACCCTTGCGCTCGAACTGCCACGACACCGCACCCGGCTCGGCCAGTGAACCGCCGTTCTTGGTGAGCAGCGAACGCATTTCGGAGCCCGTTCGGTTTCGATTGTCCGACAGAGTTTCGATCATCAGAGCGATGCCGTGGGGTGCGTATCCCTCGTAAACGATGTTCTCGTAGTTGACACCTTCGAGTTCACCGGTACCCCGTTTGACCGCACGCTCGATCGTGTCGAGCGGAACCGAATTGTCCCGCGCCTTCTGATACATGGTTCGTAACGTGGGGTTGGCATCTGGATCGCCTCCGCCCTGCCGGGCTGCTACCTCGACCTGTTTGATCAGCTTGGCGAAGACCTTGGCCCGCTTCTGATCAGCGGCACCCTTTTTGTGTTTGATCGTTGCCCATTTGGAATGACCCGACACTATGTATATTCCTTCGCTCATGGCGGTCGGCGCCGAGGCGCCTCCCTGGTTCGCTCAGCTCGCTCCGCTCAAACAATCAGAACACGCTGACAAGCAGTCTAGCTACGCATCGACAGCCCCACGGCCCAAGCAGCCGACGCCGAAGCGCCTCCCTGGTTCGCTCAGCTCGCTCCGCTCAAACAATCAGAACACGCTGACAAGCAGTCTAGCTACGCATCGACAGCCCCACGGCCCAATCCGCCGAGCGACCGGTAGCAGGCGTGCGAGACAAACGGCCTCGCAGCTGCGCTAGATCATCTCCAGGAACAGCTCGTGAAGTCTGAGGTCGGGAGTGAGCTCGGGATGAAACGCAGCCGCGAGCACCGAGCGGTATCGGATCAAGACAGGATCCTCATCGACCGTTGCCAATACCTCGACGCCTTCCCCCACCGCTTCGACTCGAGGTGCTCGGATAAACACCGCTCTGAACGGTTCAACCTTTCCCTCGATCTGGATGTCAGCTTCGAAGGAGGCCAGCTGGCGACCGTACCCGTTGCGTCTCACCGTTATCGGCACATCGGACAGCTGCACCTGGTCCGGCCGCCCGTCCAAGACCGTGTCTGCCATGAGAATCATCCCGGCACATGTGCCAAAGACCGGAGTGCCGGCCTCGAGCATGGCGCGAAGTGGCTCGGTCAAGCCGTTGGCGCCGAGCAAGAGTGACATGGCGGTGGACTCACCGCCCGGCAGCACCAGCGCTTCCACGCGTTCCAGGTCCGCAGGTAGTCGGATCTCGCAAGCCGGTTGCCCCAGAGCTTGAATAGCCTCGACGTGGCGCCGGAATGCCCCTTGGAGAGCTAGAACCCCAACGGTTGCCAACGCCGACTTCTACCAGCCGCGATCGGCCATGCGAACCTCGATTTCGTCCATGCCGATTCCAGTCATGGGCGATCCGAGATTCCGGCTGACCTTGACCAGGACGTCCGGGTTCATGTAGTTGGTGGTCGCCTCGACAATGGCCCGAGCACGGGGGGCAGGGTCCGCGCTCTTGAAGATTCCAGACCCGACGAAGACGGCTTCAGCGCCGAGCTGCATCGCCAGCGAGGCATCAGCCGGGGTTGCGAGGCCACCAGCACAGAACAGCGGAACCTGAAGTTCACCGGTTTCGGCGATCTCTTGGACCAGAGGCAGCGGTGCCTGTAGCTCCTTGGCCCACTGGAACAGCTCGGCCTCATCGGCTTGAGTGATCTTCCTGATGTCGCCGGTGATGTTGCGCAGGTGGCGCACGGCTTCGACGACGTTTCCGGTTCCGGCCTCGCCCTTGCTGCGGATCATGCACGCACCTTCTGCAATGCGGCGCAGCGCCTCGCCCAGGTTGGTTGCACCGCACACGAACGGCACGTCGAACGCGAACTTGTCGATGTGATGGGTTTCGTCAGCCGGAGTCAAGACCTCGGACTCATCGATGTAATCAACTTTGAGCGCCTGGAGGATCTGGGCTTCTGCGAAGTGGCCGATGCGGGCCTTGGCCATCACCGGAATCGAGCACATTGCCTGGATTTCCTCGATCATGGCCGGATCGCTCATACGAGCAACCCCTCCGTCGACACGGATATCGGCCGGCACTCGTTCCAGAGCCATCACGGCCACCGCGCCCGCATCTTCGGCTATCTTTGCCTGCTCAGCGTTGACCACATCCATGATCACGCCGCCTTTGAGCATCTCGGCGAGACCACGCTTCACCCGCATTGTGGCGGTGGTGCGGCCGTTCGTCGCTTCTTTAGACATACGTCAATGGTATCCCTCCGAGGACCCCACGGTCGCTATCGAGCTCCCCAGTTCGTGTCTTCACGACGCCTGGGACGAACCGGCCGACGCGGTTGCTACGCGGCCGGATACGCAGCCTTCGAACAGAGCTTTCCGGGGAACAACGTTTCGGCATCCCAGCGCCGAGCGGCATCAGCTTTCGGGAATTATGACCGAACGATCGGGCCACTCAACCCAGGTCTGCCCGGGAGCGAGCAGAATTGGCTGACCGTCGATGTCGCTGATCTCGGGTGGGCGGGTGTTGTCGATTCGAGACCACGTCCCCTGCACGACACGACCAGCCGTCAGGACCGTGGCCGATCCAAACCCAACCGACACCAGCTCCGGCGATTCCGCGTCGGCCCTGCTGATGCCATAACGAGTCTCCAGGACGACCACGTTCGCGGGCGCGAGCTGATCGCCGTTCTCGGTGCTATGGGTGGACCCGTCCTGGGTCCGAAGCCAGCCGCCAATTTCGTTGTCCCAGCGATACCGAACCAGCGGTGAACCTTGGAATACCACGGTGACATCGCCAGAAATCGCTCGACCCTGCTCGCCAGCGGTGGCAACGTCGGCGAACGTGAACCAGGGTTGGGGCGCTTCAGCGTCCTCGGGAAGTGCAGCCTGCATTCCGGCTGGATTCACATACAGATTGTGGGGGGCATTCCTATTGCGTGCTCGGAAGAAATCGACCCGATTCTCATATCGTGCGTAGATTGGTAGGGCACCCAGACCTCGGTCAACGATGGCGTTGGCACCCGAGTACGCAAACGCCGGTTGATTCAAAGCGGTCAGCAGGTCGAAGTCCGACGTTCGGGCTGAACGAACGGGGCCTACCGGCTCGGGCAGGTCGCTGTGATACACCGCCATGAAGCGGGTGACACCTTCGGCCCGTAGTTCGATGACCATGTCAGCGCGATCGAGGCCCGTTTGGGGTCGAGCGCGAGGATGATTGTCCACCTTCACCACCACAGCCGGCCGCAACAGCATCGACTCATCGCCCGCGAAGGGCAGTCCGGTGTACGGCGCCACCGGAAGCGGAATGGTGGTCGTCGTGATTGCCGGCTCGGCCGGTTCTGATGTGGTGCTCGTGCCATCGACGTCCACCATCTCGGGGAGCGACGTGGTCGTGAGAGCAACGTCCCCGGAGTCAGAACCACCCGAACAGGCTGTCGCAAGCAGGATCGCGCAAAGAACAACCGAAATCCGTTTCATGATCAGTACTCGTTGAGGATGGCGAGACGAACCGTGAGGTCGTATCGGGCTGCCGCAGCTGTGGGCGGCACCACCCACAGCCGTGCAGTGGCGGCGGTTCCGACCTCGGATTCATCGTCAGCCAGCAACAGAGCCTGCTGCAGTCCTGGCGGATAGCGGGTGAGGGTCACGGCGGCGCGATCTCCTCGTAGTTCGCGTTCGGGGTTCAGCGCTCGATCGATCAACGAGTCCGCGACGCCGGACAAGAACGACAGCGGGCCGGTGGTGAATGGCATGAGCATTCCGATCGCAACCGTGGCCGACCGTGCATCACCGCTGGCAATTCGTGCAATCACTTCGGCCAGAAGCCCTTCGAGCTGGAGCCGATCCAGCTTGGCAGCCGCTCCGGCGGTGATGACTGCGGCCGCATCACCGGACTGTTGGATTGCCAAAGCGTTGACCGAGTCGTCGTCGGTGAGGTAGAGCTCGGGTGCGCCGACACCACTTCTCAGACTGAGCGCCTCCAGCAAATTGAAGGCCCGCGCGTGGTCGTGATCATCGGCATCGACCACGTCGAGGTCGTCCAGGAGGATCTCGTCAACCTTTTGGTACCGGCGGTAGGTCAGGAAAACAGCCAGAGCCACAGCAGCCACGACAAGCAACAGACCGACCAAGATCGGTACCGGCAGCACGAAGCTCACGATGATGGCGAGGAGCACGAGAGGGACACCCAAGACGCCGGCGTAGAACGCAAAGATCGGCGTGAGCGAACCCGGTCCTGATTCTTGGGTCGAATCCACCGGGTCAGCGTAGTGGTCCACCGGGCTGGCGGGGCGGCACGTCGCCGTTTGCTAGGGCCTCGTACAGTCCGGCGTATTCACGGGCCTGCACCCTCATGCTGTAGTCATTGGCTCGCTTGATCCCGGCTGCGATTCTGTCCTGGACCGGCTGACCCCGGTCGAGGGCCTCGACGAGTGCGTTGGCCAGCGCTTTTGGTTTCCGGTTCTCGAACAGGGTTGCGCATTCACCATCCCGGGCAACGAAACCGAATGCGGCAATGTCGCTTGCCACAACCGGGGTTTGGGCGGCCATCCCCTCCAGCAGCACGACCCCGAAACTCTCCCCGCCCACCGCCGGGACACAGAAGACGTCAGCCCCAGCCAGACGGCGTTCCTTCTCATCATCACCGATTGCTCCGAGCCATTCGATTCGGGGGTCGAGGAACTCGCTCTTGAGCGTCTCGGTGTCCGGGCCGTGACCGGCAATCCAGAGGGTCGTCTCGGCCGGCAGGTAGGGCAGGGCGTGAAACAGCACTCGAAGGCCTTTTCGTTCTTCGTGACGCCCGATGAACATCACGGTTGGAGAGTCGGTCGGCCAAGGAACGGCTGCTGCGTATCTCTGGACCTCGATGGCGTTGGGGATGATGCGGTAGTCACCGCCCAGGGACTGGTGGGCTGTGGCAGCGGCTTGCTCGCTCACCGCCACCCTGTAGTCGAGGCGATCTGCCAACCGTCGAACAACCCCGTTGATCCACCGGTAGGGCATGATCGTGCCCGATGCATGGAATGTTCCCAACAGAGGTGTCGGCTTGACCACCAGGCTGGTCAAGGTTGGGCCGGGGGCGATCGGTTCATGCAGGTGAAGGACATCGAAGCGTTCATCCCACACGGCCCCCAACAACCGCAACTGGGCCGCTGGGTCCGGCGCCAGCGGTGCGACCGAGCCGTTCTCTGCGTACGGAATCGAGTCTCCGAGCGGGGTGACCCACGGCTCAGGGGGAAGTCCATCACAGGGCGCCAGTACCTGCACTGGCATACCCATCGCTCGTAGCGCTCGGCCTAACCCGAGTACCTGCATTTGTACGCCGCCCCACACGCCCATCGAATAGGGGCACACGAGGCCGACACGGGGACCGGTCGAGCTCACGTCACCTCCAGGTCCGACGGGTTGGGCTGAGGCCAGATCTCTGAAAGCACATGCCATTGTTCTGGGGCTTGGGAGATCAACTGCTCCAACTCTTGGGCTACCCGCTGGGTTGTGAGAACCACATCGTCACGAAGTCTGCCGGTCCGTTCGGGCCAGATCGGGGGCTGAATTCGACACTCACGGGTGGAACCCCTGTCATAGACAGCGACGGGCAGGAGCGGGCATCCACTTCTCAGACTGAGTACAGCGGGACCTCCGGGCAGCGTTGTGGGATGACCGAACAAGTCGACCATCACGCCCGTGCCGGCAATATCACGATCCGCAACCAGGCAGACGACGGAGTCTCCCTCTTTGGCTTTGGACATCAGGATAGTGAACGCATCGGGACCCAGAGGAATGACCTCGACTCCATACGCCTCGCGTGTGGATCGGAACCACTCGAACAACGCCGGCGGCTCGAGTTTTTCCACGACTGCGGTCACCGGCTGATCATCCACCATGCCCAGCCATGCGGCTGCCCATTCCCACGAGCCCAAGTGAGGAAGCACCATGATGGGCGTTGCACCGGATTGTTGCACGTCAAGGATGTGGTGATAGTCAACAAAGGAAAACCTACGGTCGATCACCTGGGACCGTTGCCTGGGAAGTTTCAGCGTGTCAACCCAGTATCTGGCGTAGAATCCGATCCCTCTCCTGGCCGCGGCGGCGGGATCTTGGGTGCCGGCCATCATGAGATTGTGGGCAAGAACAGACGTGCCCGAAAGTCGGTTGGCTGCCCACCGCCCCAACACACTGGCAAGCCGGCAGGTGGGACCGAGCGGCGCCACACGAAGCACTGCCGAGAGGATGCGCAGGATTGCGAGATCGCGGCTCACGACCTCAGCGAACTACTTGCGAAAGCCCGTCATTCGCTCTCGCGCCATCGAGCCGAACTCGGCCATTGACGTCGTCCGTTCTTCTCGGCGAGCTCGTACTCGGTCGGCACGAGCGGAGCGGTTGGGTCGATGAGCACGCTTCGCCTGAGGCGTGACCTCGGATGCCTGTATCCACACTTTGACGAACCTGGTTGCGACGGTAACGACCGTGAGCGCAAGCATTACCCATAGGACTGCGGTGAACAACGGCGAGAAGACCAGTCCGAATCCGAGAACAATGAAGCGCTCGGCCCGTTCCATGAGCCCTCCCTTTGCATCGAAGCCCAGCGACTCGGCCTTGGCCCGCTGATAGCTGACCAGCGAGGCGGCGAGATACACCGCAAAGGGAAGCAGAGCCAAACGGGGCGTGTCGGTGCCAGCGAAGTACCAGGCCGCTCCGAGGAAGAGCAGACCATCGGAGAGCCGGTCCGAGACCGAATCGAAAAATGCGCCTCGGGGTCCCGAACTTCCCGACGCTTTGGCCACCGCACCATCGAGGGCGTCGGGTACGCCGGTGAGAGCGAGAAAGACCGCAGCGGTGAAGAAGTGGCCGGAGGCAATGAACGCGCCGCAGGCAGCAGCCATCCCGACACCGAGGACCGTAATCACATCGGCGGAGACTCCTGCTCGGTAGAGCGTCTGACCGATCGGGCCGGTGACCTTGTCGGCAACTTCACGGAAATTTCCATCAAACACAGCTGACTCCTACTGTCTGCCCCTGGAGGGGAGGCTACCTCAGCGTAGCCCCGAACGCATGGATCTGCTTGCAAAAGTTAGCACAACTGCTCGTTGTCACAGCCGGTCGACAAGCGCCTGGGTTGAGCGCAGGCCCTCCGCTCCGACTCTGGCGGCATGTTGTGCCACATCGGACAATCGAACCTTGATCCCGTTGCTTGCCGCCGCCCGGTATGACCACTGCTCGCTCGAGCACCCATCGAGGAGCGCACCGAGCGCATCGGCGGAGGCGGTGAGTGCGGCCTGAGCGGCGTCGAGGCCAATGGAGCGGTCGACTGCGGCCGGTGGCGGGGTGGCAGCGAGTGCAGCGCCGTCGATGATCGGTTCGCCCTGTGAGATCAGCTTCGAGATCTCGGTTTCCAACAACCCAAGATGTCGAGCCAAACCCTCGATGTGTCCTGTTAGCGAAATGCCATCGATCATTTCGTCCCGTCGGGCGAACCGCTCCGAGTCACTGCGGACCGGACCGATTGCTTCTTCGTACCGTCGGGCCAATGAGCGCATTGTGATGACAAGATCGCGCGGCGCGAGTTGAGAATAGCGGTCGCTCATTTCAAGCTGTCCTTGACCGCTTGCCAGTCTTCGGGGTTGCTCTCGATGATCCGCTCGACAACATGGCCATCCACACCGTCAACGACGACGAAGGCTCGGGTGAGCGGTGGGTCCTCTGCGGTGTAACACAAGATCCTCCACACCGGACGGCTGAGCAGACCTCGCCAGCTGAGCTGAGCCGAGGCGGGACCGATGGGTTGTCCGACCTCGACGGCGGCGACCACCAGAGCATCTCGTTCGTCGATATTGAGATTCCAGCCTGAGACAATGCTGTAGGCACCGACAACAACCGCGATCCCAGCGGCCCACAGATAGCCCGTATTGACCAGGACGCCGTCATCTCCGAACAAGAGGTAGAAACCGACGAACACTGCCGCGCAGAGCAGATAGAGGTATCCGGGAATACGTCGCCTGTTGTTGTTCGGGAAGATGTAGTCCTCGAGGTCGCGTTCGGTAGCGGAGACGTCGTCGGGCAGTTCGTCGACAAACTCGCTGTCCTCTTCTTCAGTCACAGCTCAAGGGTAGTGCGCATGCCTGACCGGTTGACCAACGCACGAGATCGATCAATCGGTGGGCCACTTTTGCCGAATCCGGTCGTACGACTGGGTGAGGGTCTGGGGCAATATCCTGACCTCGGCGGCCGTCGTCATGAAGTTGGTGTCGGCACGCCATCGGGGCACGATGTGGACGTGGAGGTGATCGGGTTGTGAGCCTCCGCCGGCTAGGCCTTCGTTCACTCCGATGTTGAGGCCGTGAGGATGGAACGCCGCCTTTACAGCCTCTGCCGCCTTGCGCACGGTCGACCAGAGCTCGCAGTAGACCTCGTCGGAGAGATCGTGGATCGACTCGACGCCTTTGTTGGGGATGACCAAGATGTGGCCGCTGGTGTAGGGATACACGTTCAACACGACATACACGTTCGGGCCCCGGTGGATGATGTAGGTCTCCTCATCGGGAAAGTCGCTCTGCTCGATTGTCTCGAACAGGGTCTTGCCGTCCTGGGCTTGTACGTAGGGGTGCGGTTGGCCATCGGCGGCAAGCCCGCGGGCGTGAGCAAGCCGCCATCCACTGAAGAGGCGTGGCATTCCACCCTCATTGCGCTCCCAGTATTCTGACTCTTGCACCTAGATCTTCGCTTCGTTCGTAAGGCGTCCGATGAAGTCGTCGAGATCGATCCCTCGCTCTACTTCACCGCCACGTGGGTTGTCTCCTACCGTCCGCGATGCCACATCGTCGTCTCCTACGACGAGGACATGGGGTGTCTTGGACATCTTTGCAGTTCGGATTCTCTTGCCGAGCGGGTCCGAACTGGCAAGTAATTCGGCGCGGAAGTGAGCTGCGCCCAATTCGGCAACAACCTTCTCTGCATAGTTGCGATGAGCGTCGGCCACTGGCAGCACCTGCACCTGCACGGGGGCAAGCCATGTGGGGAAGTTACCCGCATAATGCTCTACCAGCACGCCAAAGAATCGTTCGATGGAACCCAGGAGGGCTCGGTGCAACATGATCGGGCGGTGCCGTTCTCCGTCGTGATCCACGTATGTGAGATCGAATCGTTCTGGAAGATTGAAGTCGGCCTGGATTGTTGAGAGCTGCCAGCTCCGTCCGATGGCATCACGGACATCGATGTCGATTTTTGGACCATAGAACGCGGCGTCGCCTTCTTTGACCGTGTAATCGAGGCCGTGCCGCTCCAGCGCTTTCTGAAGGGCATCGGTTGCCATGGTCCAGATCTCGTCGGAGCCCACGAACTTGTCCGGATTCTTGGTTGACAGGTTGAAGGTGAACTCGTCGAAACCGAAAGCTCGAAGAATGCTCAACACGAAATCGAGCAGGCTGGCAATCTCGTCTTGCAGCTGATCCTCGGTGCAGTAGATGTGACTGTCGTCCTGGGTGAATCCTCTGATCCGAAGCAGGCCGTGGAGGGTTCCGGCCCGCTCGTACCGATACACCGTGCCCAGTTCGAAGAGGCGCAATGGAAGTTCTCGATAGCTCTTCTGGCCATTGGCAAAAATGAGACAGTGCATCGGGCAGTTCATCGGCTTCATGTAGTACGTCCCGTTGTCCATCTCCATGGGCGGGTACATCGATTCGGCGTAGAAGTCCAGGTGCCCCGAGGTTTCGAACAGCTTGCCGTTGGCCAGATGCGGGGTGTAGACGAATTCGTAACCCCCCTCTTCATGCCGGGTTCGGCTGTAGTCCTCCATCAGTTTGCGAACGATCGCGCCCTTGGGATGCCACACCGCCAGCCCCCCGCCGAGCTCGGAGGGAAAACTCAGAAGGTCCATCTCGGCGGCCAGCTTGCGGTGATCGCGCTTGGCAGCTTCCTCCAGGTTGTGAAGGTGCTGTTTCAATGCCTTCTTCGAATCCCAGGCTGTGCCGTAGATACGCTGCAGCATCGGCTCATCTTCGCGGCCCCGCCAATAGGCACCCGACACTCGTTGCAGTGCGAAGTGGCCCAGGTGGCCGGTGTGAGGTACGTGGGGGCCAACGCACATGTCGACGAAGTCGTCGGTGTTGCGGTAGAAGCTGATCACGTCGCCGGCGGCCTCGGTGCTGAGATCATTTCCCGATCCTGCATCGGAGTCGGCACCGGTGACACTGCGAATGATTGCCTGCTTGTAGGGGTGATCGTGCATCAGCTCCAGCGCCTCGTGTGCCGGCATTTCGGAACGAACAAATGGCTGTTTGGCTTTGATGATGGAGCGCATCTCCGCATCGATCAGCTCGAGGTCGTCATCGGTGAACGTGGCGTTATCGGGGAGCGCGAAGTCGTAGTAGAAACCGTTCTCGATTGCTGGACCGATGGCGAAGGTTGCGCCGGGCCAAAGCTTCAACACAGCCTGGGCGAGCACGTGAGCGGTCGAATGGCGAATGGTGTGGAGACCACGATCGGTGTTCGGTGTCACGATCTCCACTTCCGCTCCGTCGTGAAGTGGGGTGTTGAGATCGCTTTCGTGGCCATCGACCACTGCGATCAGGGCGTCCTTGGCTAGGCGAGGACCGATGTCGGCAGCCACGTCGAGCGTTGTGGCCCCCGGCACCATCTCACGCTCAGAACCGTCGGGAAGTCGAACCAGCATGGCTCCATTCTGCCTCAGGACCACAACCAAATTTGCGGTCTGGCAAGAACCACGGTGCCTTTTCTACTGCGGCTCTAGACCCCAGCCAGCGGTTTGGGTTTCAGAACGTCGGCGCTGCTTCGACGATCAATGATGGTCGAAGCTGCAACCGGAACGGGCGACTCGTCGGGTTGAGCACCAGCGTAGGTATGAACATATTCCAGACCGCAAAGGGCCTGGATCTCGAACATCAGCTCATCAGTGATTCTGCGATAGAGAGCACGATCTCCAAGACGATCGGCGTAGTGCGACACGTCGATCGGACTACCGAATCGAACTGTCGCTTTCATGAACGGGGTCGGCATCGGTTTGTCGGGTGGCTGAATTTCCCTTGTGCCGATGATGCCCACGGGAATGAGTGGCTTCCCGGTTTCAACCGCCAGTCGAGCAGCACCAGTGTGTCCTTTGTGGAGTTTCCCCGAACGACTACGGGTCCCCTCGGGGTAGATGCCAAAGAGGCCATCGCTACTCAGCACGGCCTTCGCGGCCTCCATTGCGGACGCCGCGTGTTCACCGCCACGACGATCGATGGGAATCATTCCCAGAGCGGGAAAGAGACGACGGGTCTTCCAATCGTCGAGGTACTCCGCCTTGCCCACGTAGGTCAACGCCCGCTTGAGGACGACAGGAACAAAGAAGGAATCGATGACCGAAATGTGGTTCGGGCACAGCAGGGCGCCGCCTGTCTTGGGGATGTTCTCCTGGCCTACAACCTCGATGTCCCACAGGAGCCTGAACAGGGGACGGATGACCTTCTTCACGGCTGGTTGCGCTCGACCGATCTTAGACATGTCGACTTCGTGCGCCATGCCATGAGGTTACTCGCTGGATGATTGGACCGCCCGTTCAGGGTGGCCAACCGCTAGGCGAGGCGGACCCCGAGCAGCATCGCTGCTTCGGACACATCACATCCTGCCGAAGCGCCGGCATCGACGGCCACCACCGCACTCGGGGTGTCCAGGTCATCGTCGAGTGAAGCACGAACCTGATTGAGAACCGACCCTCCGTCGGCACGCCCCACCGAATCAACCCAACGGTCGAGCATTGCGGCTGCGGTGGGCATCATCTGATCGTGCCACTCCCACTCGGTGCGGTAGTGGTTGGAGAGCACACCGATTCGTATCGCTCGAGTGTCGTACAGCTTGCGGAGTTCGCTGACGAACACGAGGTTGCCAAGCGACTTGGACATCTTCTCGCCGTCCTTGCGGACCATGGCCTGATGCATCCAATGCCGCACGAACAGCTCACCCGTTGCGGCCTCACTCTGAGCCTTCTCACACTCGTGGTGGGGAAAGATCAGATCGCTACCGCCGCCGTGAAGGTCGATCGTTGTCGCCAGCTCGCGCATTGCCAAGGCCGAGCATTCGATGTGCCATCCCGGCCTTCCAGGGCCCCAAAGGGTCTCCCATACGGGCTCGCCGGGGGCCGAGGGTTGCCACAAGACGAAGTCGAGCGGATCTTTCTTGTTGGGGTCGTCGGGGTTGCCACCACGTTCGGCGGCGAGCGCCAGCATTTCGTCTCGGCTGTAGCCGGAGAGTTCACCGAATGGATCGAATGAGTTGACATCGAAATACACCCCGCCGCCGGACTCGTACGCGTGCCCAGAGTCGAGAACCATGGCGATGAATCCACGGATATCAGCGATGGCGGACGTGGCCCGGGGTTCGCTGAAGGAAGGAATCATCTCGAGCGCTTCCATGTCAGCATCGAACCGAGCTGTCTCCGATGCTGCCAGGTCGAGGTAGTGGACGTCCAGTTCTCTGCTCTTTCGCAGGAGATCATCGTCCACATCGGTGACATTGCGGACACACCGAGTTTCGTGACCGAGATCTCTCAGCCGACGCTGCAAAACGTCGTAGGTGAGGTACGTGGCTGCGTGGCCAAGATGGGTTGCGTCATAGGGAGTGATTCCGCAGGTGTACATGGTGACCAGATGACCCGGCTCGAAGGGAACAACTTCGTTGCGAAAGGTGTCGTAGAGCTTCATCGGGCCGGTGGGGGCGTCGGTCACGGAGAGGAGGATACCGAGTCGGGAAAGGTTCGTAGGACCCGAACACGAGGCCAAAGATCGGCTCATTCGCGTAACCAGCTGCGGGAAATGGCAGTCTGACTGGCGTGACCGAAACAGCTGCCGGCCTTCTCTCAGGCAAGAACATTCTCATCACCGGAGTACTCACCGATGATTCGCTGGCGTTTGGTGTTGCCAGGGAAGCCCAAGCTCACGGGGCTCACGTGATCCTCACCGGCTTCGGGCGGGGAAAGCGATTGACCGAGCGCACCGCCAGGAAACTCGATCCGACTCCCGATGTGCTCGAACTGGACGTCACCGACCCGACCCAAGTGACATCGCTCATCGGAGAACTCAAGACGTCGGTCGGCGAACTCCACGGAATCTTGCACGCCGTCGGCTTTGCTCCCGAAGCCTGTCTGGGAGACGACCTGTTTGCCGCCACATGGGATGACGTGGCGACTGCAGTTCACGTGTCCACCTACTCGCTCCGCACCATGGCCGATATCGGACTCGAGTTGATGCCCAACGGTGGCAGCATCGTCGGGCTCACCTTCGACGCCACCGTGGCGTGGCCCGCATACAACTGGATGGGGGTCGCCAAAGCAGGCATGGAGTCGCTGAATCGATACCTGGCCAAGGAACTCGGACCGAAGAACATTCGCTGCAATCTGGTGGCGGCCGGACCTATGCGAACCATTGCTGCCAAGTCGATTCCCGGCTTCGCCCAGTTCGAAGATGAGTGGACCAAGCGAGCACCGCTCGGTTGGGACGTCAACGATTCATCGGGAGTCGCCAAGAGCACTATGGCGCTGTTCACCGATCTCTTCTGCCACACGACCGGCAGCATCATCCATGTCGACGGCGGCTATCACGCCATCGGAGCTTGACCATCGCCTCCAACGGCGGAGGGTTTACGAGGCTCCCGAGCAGACGTAGGCGACGCTGGGGTACGGGTTTGTTGCGCTGCCATTGTTGGGGTGGATCTCGAGATGAAGATGCGGCATGCCAGCCGCATTGCCAGAATCACCGACATAACCGATCACAGTGCCCGCCGTCACGTAACCGCTTTCTCCGTAGGCCGACAGATGGGTGCCGTAGTAGTAGTGGCCGTCGTCGCCCTTGAGGTGATAGGAAAGGCCACCAACTCTGTTCCCTCGGTGGGTCACGGTGCCCGACACCGGAGCGACCAGTGCGACGCCGATGTTGGCCATCATGTCGACGCCTTTGTGGCGCCGACCGCCGGAGCGAGCAAACCCCCACGAGTTGATGAACGAATGAGCCCCTGCCACCGGACAGACTTCGAGTTCGATGAACGTGTGACCCTGCTGCACCGCACGTTCGGCTCTTTGACGGATCTCCTCGAGCCTCTCCGTCTCGATCTTCTCCAGCTCCTCCAGATCAGCGAGGAGCGCTTGCCTCAGGCGACCGACCTCTTCCACGGTCTGCGCTTGCCGAGCACGGCTGTCGTTCAAGGCCGACTCCAGCAACTCCAATTCGGCCAGAGCCGCAGAAAACCGGTCGATCGCATCATCATCCTTGCCAACCGCGGCATCTGACAGGCCCTCAGCCCGTACCCCCTCAGCCAGATCTTCAGCGCGAAGAACAACGGGCGTCTTGTAGGAACGGGTGAAACCGACAACCGCCGTCTGAATCACCGATTCACGGTGAAGGTCTACCTGAGCTCGAACTTCAGCCAATCGATATTCGTTCTGCGCGATGTCGGTGTCGATCTCGTGGAGGTCGGATTCCAACTCATGGAAGCGGGCCGTGAGTGCGCCGACTTCGTCGCGAAGGTCTTCCAAACCGGGCGTGGGGGCGGCGGAAACGGGTGCCACCGCTCCCAAAAAGACGAGCATCACAACAATGCGCGCCAATTTCTTGCCTCCGATCACCGGTCGGAATGTAGCCGACTGCTAAGCACAATGGCCACCGGTTGTGAGCGACGCCTGCCACATTCAGCAAACAAGTCTTACGCTAAGCGGTCAGACAATCACTCTACGTACTATGAAGCACCGTGATCGGGGATCGGAACGGGCACGAGCGCCTGCACCACTTCTTCAATGGAGACAGCACCGACCGGCACATCGTCATCGACCACGACGGCCAGCTGTTGTTTCGCACTGCGCATCAGCCTGAGTACTTCTATGAGCGGCCGATCACCCCGAACCGCAACCGTTGAACGGATCAACGAGCTCGAGATTGGTTGCCCCAGTTGCTCCGGGTCGAGCCTCAGGAGGTCCTTGGCATGTACGTAACCCTGCATTCGGCCGCCAACGCCTGGGCCCTGGACCAGAATTCGAGAGACGGAATGATCGCGGACGAGCCGCCGCGCCTGGTTCCCGGTTGCGCCCATCCGAATGATGGGAACGTCGCTCCAGGGTCGAGCAATGTCGAGAATCGGCTGCTGAGCAAAACTGAGCGCACCGGCCAGGAGGCTGGCATCGTCGGATTCGAGCGCACCGTGTTCCTGTGAGCGCAACACGATGTAGGAAAGCTCGGCCACGGAGTGAGCCGCGACCAGCTCGTCCCTCGGTTCCACTCCGAGCAAACGACAGCCCGCATTCGCAATGGCATTGAGAAACTTCACCACCGGGCTGAACAGCCAGAGGAAGGCGGCATAGACATATACCAAGGCTCGGAGGGTCGGTCCCGGCTTTGCTATTGCGATGTTCTTGGGAACCATTTCGCCGATCACAAGATGGAAGAACGTCACGATGCTGAGGGCGATCGCAAAACCGAGAATCTGGCTGAGCGATTCGCTGAGTCGAACGTGCAGCCAGTCCTCGATAGCATGACCGATCGCCGGCTCGGCGACGCTACCCAGGCCCAGCGAGGCCATGGTGATACCGAGCTGGGCTCCAGCCAGTTGGAGCGAAACCTCCGAGAACGCCTTGGTTGCCAGTTGTGCTATCCGATTGCCCTCTGCAGCGGCCGCCTCGAAATCACTCTTCTTGGCCACCAGAATCGCAAACTCATAGCCGACGAAGACAGCGTTGGCAGCCAGAAGCACGACCGAGAGCAACAGTTGCCACGTCATCGGTCGTCACCTCCATCGGGGTCAGCTACAACCAGAGATGCGATTCGCCGGCGATCCATCTCGGCCACTTCGATTCTCCAGCCGTTGAAGTAGACATGGTCGCCTTCAACCGGCATCCCACCGAACACAGAGAGGAAGAATCCGGCGACCGTTTCATAATCTCCGTCGGGCAACCGGAGGCCACAGATCTCCTTCAGCTCACTCCAACCGAGCGATCCCGAGATGAGATACACGCCATCAGCCTGATCCACCATCAACAACTCGGCATCGTCGTATTCATCGTCGATCTCGCCCGCGATCTCCTCCAGCGCATCCTCCAGGGTGAGAATGCCTTCGGTCCCGCCGTGTTCGTCGATGACGACCAGCAGTTGGGTTTCGTGTGCGGTCATGTCTGCGATGGCGTCCAGAAGTTCGCGGGTCTCAGGAACGACAACGGCCTCAGTCATCACATCTCTCACGAGCGTTGTCCCCCGAGAAGAGGCAGGGAGATCGAACGCCGCGGTAACGGTGACAATCCCCCGGATGTCGTCGATGCTCTCGCCGAACACGGGATAACGAGAGTGGCCTGATCGGCTGACGATGTTGACAAGGTCAGTGATACTGGCGTCCAACGGGAGGGCTTCGATCTGTCCCCTCGGACGCAACGCATCGGCTGCGGTCTTATCCGCAAATCGAATTGTCCTCGAAAGGAGGGCCTGGGTATCGGGCTCCAGTGCTCCATCAGCCCCCGACATCCTGATCAGATAATCGAGCTCGTCGATCGAGGCGATCGCCTCCATCTCCTCGGTGGGTTCGATTCCCAACCGGCGGACGGCGGTATTGGCCGCACCGTTGAACAAGCTGATGAGTGGCCCGAGGATGCCGTGTACGACGATGGCCGCGGGTGACAAGAGCATGGCCGACGTCTCGGGCTTTGCCACAGCCAGGTTCTTGGGAATCAGCTCTCCGAACACCATCTGAAAAACCGTGGCTACTGCCAGTGCGAAAAACGCGCCGGACCCGCTGACCATCGATTTGGTGACAAAGCCGAGTACCAGGCTGGAAATAGTGATTCCTAGCTGTGCCCCGGACAGATGAAACGACATCCGCTTCAGGGCGGAAACCGCTGCCTTGGCCGGCCGCCTGCCCTCTGCGGCCAGCGATTCCAGCTTGTTGCGATCCGAAGCGACGAGGGCGAACTCAACTGCGACAAAAAAGGCATTGGCCCCGACGAGGAGCACAGACACCAGCAGTCCGAGGAAGATGTTCATATGATTCGTACCGATCGTAGACCCCCACGCCACCAGTACCGACCAACCTCTACCTCGGAATGACTCCGCCTCGCACACATCGATGACAGCCGCTCCACAACTATCAAACCCACCGTTCCGCCCGGTACTCGAGCTGGACACCATCGGCGTTGTCCGCAACGGAACGACCATGCTGGATCGGGTGTCACTGCGGGTTCTACCCGGAGAACACTGGATCGTCTTGGGCGCCAATGGGAGCGGCAAGAGCACTCTGCTCGGCGTCGCCGGGCTGGATCTGCACCCGACCACAGGGACGGCCACACTGCTCGGCGCCGAACTCGGTCGAGTAGACATACGCCCTCTCCGGGGATCGGTAGGTACATCGAGTGCCTTGCTGGCCAATCGTCTCCGCGGCGAACTCGAAGCTGCTGCGGTTGTCTACTGCGGCAAGTACGGAGCTCTCGAACCTTGGTGGCATACGTACACAGATTCCGATCATGAACGATCAGCCCAACTGCTCGGTCTCGTCGGACTCGCAGGCTTTGATGCCCGATCGTTCGGGTCCTTGTCATCCGGGGAGCGACAGAGGGTCTTGCTGGCCCGTGCCCTGTTCAACGATCCAGCTCTTCTACTCCTCGACGAACCGAACGCCGGTCTCGACCCCGGCGCCCGGGAGGCGCTGGTTGACGTGCAGGTCGACCTTGCGCTCAGCCAGCCTGATCGTGCGTCGATCCTGGTGACACACCATGTGGAGGACATACCCCCGTCGGCCACCCACCTGCTCGGTCTCGCCAAAGGACAGGTCGTGTGCGTGGGGCATGTAGATGACGTACTCAACGGCTCACTTGTCAGCCGCCTCTTCGACGTGCAGTACGAGGTGGAGAAGCGTCAGGGCCGATGGTTCGGCCGACCGATCGGTTGAACCGACCAGCTTCAGTCGACGGTCTCCACTGGCTGGAGTGCGCCTTCGATTCGAACCGGATCACTGGTTGAGTGGGGTTCCGATGGCTGACCGGTGACAAACGAATTGCCCTCGTCGACGGCGTCCTCACCACTCTCGTCTGCCAAGGATGACGGCTCGCTGTCATCGTTGTCCTGAAGCTGCCCGATCGTCGAGCCGTTGGGCAACAGGCGCGTACCGTCGTAGCCGACAACGACTGCGACCTCGAACTCTTCTTGCCCGATACCAGCCTGGTATCGCTCGGAGGCTGCCCTGAGAATGGGGTACGGATTCGCAGGACGGCCGCCAGCTGGATGCATCTGCAAATGTAGGTGGGGTGGGGTGCTGATGGCGTTGCCGGTCTTGCCCACATAGCCGATGAGGTCGCCCGCTCTCACAACGTCGCCGACTGCGAGGTCGGGGTTGAATGCCATGAGATGGGCGTAGTACCACCGGGTGCCACTGTCGCCGAGAATCCAGATCTTCAGCCCGCCGAGCGTGCCCACGCCGATGTCGGTCACCTCACCGGCTTCGGCGGCGACCAGCCGCTCGCCCTCGGGCGCGAAGATGTCGATACCTTCGTGCCAGTGCTCATCGATGCTGCCCGGAGCCCGCGGGTAACCCCAACTGTTGATCAGGGGAAGGTCGTACTCGCCATCGATCGGCCACACGACATTCTCGATGAAGATCGATGAGAGATTGTCCCAGGTGGCCAGCTCGAACTCGAGATCCTCGACCAGATGCGCAGACTCCTCGGCGGTCTCGTTGGCATCCCGGAGCCACGCCCATGCCATCGCTTGGCGGTCGTAGAGCTCCAGCGCCTCCGCTTCCAGCCGATTGCGGAGCCTGGTGTATTCCTCCAACAGGTCCTGATCGATCGAGAGGACCTCCTCGACCAAGAACTGTTGTTGCTGGTGTCGAAGGATGTCGTCGTGCTCTAGGGAAGGCGCCAGCTGGAAGGTGTCGCCCTGTACGAATGTGGCAAGGGCGCGCCGCCGCAGTTGTTTCTCCACAACAGCGAGCTTGTCGAGAGCCTCTACGGTCTCTGCCGACAGGGCCCTTCGTTCCATAGCCAGTCGCTTCTCGTGCAGGCGGAGTCCCCGGACTTGCGAGACGTTCACGGTGTGATCAACCCTGGCCTGATCGAGCGTTCGACTCACGCGCCGGACTTCGGCCCGGTTGAGCACATCGGGTTTGAACTCGGGCTGGTTGGAATAACGACCTCGAGGTTTGGGCGTACATTCATCGGCATCCTGACCAGCGCCGGTGGACTCACTCTCGGCAAGGGTCGGCACACATTCTTCTTCGGCTGGAAGAGCTGGGTCCTCAGCCGATACACCGTCATCGGATTCGGTGGGCGTGTTCGGATCGAGTTCGTCCGAAGCTCCTTCGTTCACCAACGGATCATTCGGGACTGGGACGGGATTCTCCCCGGAGTCGTCCTGGGCCAGAACCGGGGACGTCAATCCGACGACCAAGCAGGCCGAGAAACAGAGCGATCTCATCACGAGCCGAACCGGCCGACGTCTTGATATCACGCCGATCGGCATCATCGTCTCTCCCGCGGCGCGCCCGAACACACTTCTCAGTCGGCCGTTTCAGTCGCTGATGAAGCAGCCGACCCCACCTTTGACCACTGTCACACGGGTTTCTGAATGAATCAGATCACCCGAACATCGCCTACCGACACCGACACCGTGTCGCCGGGGGTTCGGATGAGAATCTCGCCGGTATCGGCGACATCGTCGGCCACACCCTCACGAGTTCCATTGGTTGTCTCGAACGACACCGTCTCCCCGATTGTCAAACATCGGGCTCGATAGCTGCTCATCATCGCTACCCGATCGGCCCGAAGATCGGAAATACGTTCGCGAAGAGCCGATTGAAGGCGTATGAACGCCTCCACGTTGGAGGGCATCTCAACTGGGCTGTTCGGCTCGGGCGGTGCAAGTTCGGCCAGTGAGACCGCTCTCACGTTCACATCGCTGGGTGCACTGACCACCGGCCAGATGTTGAGACCGACACCGACGACCACCACCAGACCCGAGGTGTCCGGCAGCGGTGCAGACTCCACCAGGATTCCAGCGAGTTTCCGCCAGAGGTCGTCGCGCTTGACGATCACGTCATTGGGCCAGCCGAGACCAACGCCAGATTCATCCCCCAGAACCGTTTGCACCAGGTCGAGCGTCGCCAAACCGGCCGCAAACGGCACCAGAGGGACCGCAGGATCGCTCGGGACATCCCACTCGATCGCTACCGAACCCATCATCGCTTGAGGTCGCGGAGTGCGGGACTGTTTGGTTTCGATCACAGATTCGTCGTGCCACACGCGCCCCAGCCGACCTCTTCCAGCAGTCTGATGATCCGCCAAAATTGCCGTGGTCTCGTGTACGCCGTCCCGAAGAAGGTCCAACAGATCCTGGTTGGTACTGCCCGTTTCCGGCACGTGCCGGACGTGGGATGGCAATTTCATTGGCGCGGTACTTTGCAATCGGCGGCGAAACGGCTAACCATAGGGCCGTGTTCTCAAAGGTATTAATCGCCAATCGTGGAGAAATCGCAGTTCGGGTCATCCGGGCGTGCCGGGAGATGGGGATTCAAACCGTCGCCGTCTATTCCGAGCTAGACCGAAACGCACTGCATGTTCGGCTGGCCGACGAGGCCTATGCCCTGGGAGGTCAGACCCCAGCCGAGAGTTATCTCAACACTGACGCGATCCTGCATGCGATCACGCAGTCCGGAGCCGAGGCCGTACACCCCGGCTATGGGTTCTTCAGCGAAAACGCCGACTTCGCTCGTTCGATCCATGAGCTCGGCGTTACCTTCATCGGGCCGCCTCCAGAGGCAATCGAGGTGATGGGCGACAAGATCAGCGCCCGCTCAGCAGCCGAGAAGGTCGATGTCGAAGGAGTCCCTGGATCAACCGATTTCCTCCACTCTCCCGAACAGGTCGTGGCCTTTGGCGAAGAGCACGGCTGGCCGGTCGCGATCAAGGCCGCCTACGGCGGTGGTGGACGAGGAATGAAAGTCGTGCATGGCGCTGATGGCGCCGGCGCCGCACTCGAATCAGCCAAACGTGAATCTCTTGCATACTTCGGTCGAGATGAGTGTTATGTGGAGAGGTACCTCACCGCACCCCGCCATATCGAAATCCAGGTCATGGTCGACAAGCACGGCAACGGTCTGTACCTCTCCCAGCGCGACTGCTCGGCCCAACGGCGACACCAGAAACTGATCGAGGAAGCTCCCGCACCCGGCTTGCCTGCTGAAATCGCCGAGGCGATGGGCGTCGATGCGGTGAAAGTAGCGCTCGGTTGTGGTTACACCAATGCCGGCACCGTCGAGTTCCTCTACGAGGACGGCAATTACTACTACCTCGAGATGAACACCAGGCTTCAGGTGGAGCATCCGGTGACAGAGATGGTCACCGGCTTGGACCTGGTCCGGCTTCAGTTGATGGTTGCGTCAGGAGAGAAGTTGACCCTCACCCAGGATGAGGTTCACACAACGGGTCACGCCATCGAGATCCGCATCAATGCAGAGGACCCGGCTGAAGGCGCGTTTCTGCCCTCGCCCGGTCCACTCAACGCCCTCTCATTCCCCTCGGGCTACGGGGTGCGCTGGGACGGAGGCTACGAACCCGGTGATGAGATAAGCCAGTTCTACGACAATCTCGTCGGCAAGCTCATCTGCTGGGGCGAAACCCGTGACATCGCCATCGCTCGTACCATCCGTGCGCTCGAGGAGTTCCGAATCGAGGGGGTCGCCACAACCATTCCCGCCGACCTCGCCATTCTGCGACATCCCGATTTCGCAGCGGTCGCTCACAGCACAAAATGGGTGGAGGAAACGCTGGATCTGACCGGCGTCTCAGGCTCGGCCGCCGCACCGAACGATGACGACGATCCCAAGGTGAAACGTTCCGCAACCGTCGAGGTCAACGGCAAACGTTTCGATGTTGCGATGTGGATTCCCGAGAGCGAGATCGGATCCGCCGGCGCTGCTCCGGCCAAGGCCAAACCGCGTCGAAGGAGTTCAGCCGGCGGAGCCGCGGCCGGGGGTTCGGGAACGATCACCGCCCCGATGCAGGGCACGATCGTGAAGGTCGTGGCCGAAGAAGGTTCTGAGGTCGAAGCCGGTCAAACCATCGTTGTGCTGGAAGCGATGAAGATGGAAAACAACATCACGGCCGACAAGAGTGGCACGCTGACCCAGCTAGCCGTCGCAGCCGGCCAGGCGATCCAAACAGGAGATCTGATCGCCAAGATCGAGTAGGTGCTTGATCGGGTCGGCTCCGAGGTTACCGATCTAGACACACCCATGGTCCAACTCTGAGCCCGGCAAGTGCAACACTTGATGTATTCGCCGGGCCGCCCGTGCTCGTGTGAGTGAGGAGAGATTATGAAGAAGCTACTCAGCGTTCTGCTTGCCTTGGCCTTCCTGGCCACCGCCTGCGGATCATCCGACGATGCTGCCGACGCCGACGATGCTGCCGACGATGCTGCGATGGAGGAAACCACGACGACGACAGCAGCCTCCGACGACGCTGGTGATGACTCGATGGCCGAGTCTGATCACTGCGACGCGGTCAAGACACCAGGCACTCTCACCGTCGCCACCGGCGATCCTGTCTTTCCCCCCTGGATGGAAGACGACGACCCTTCGAACGGCAGAGGCTTCGAATCCGCCGTCGTGTACGCAGTTGCCGACGAGATCGGTCTCGACGTTGCCTGGGTGCGCACCACCTTTGACCAGGGGGTCGCTCCGGGCGAGAAGGACTACGACTTCAACATTCAGCAATTCTCGATCACCGACACGCGCGACGAGGTCGTCGACTTCTCCATTCCGTACTACGTCGCTCAACCCGCGATCATCGCAACCGATCCCACCAAATTTGCTGATGTAACCTCTGTTGCTGACCTCAAGGGTCTCAAGCTCGGTGCCGGCATCGCCACCACGAGTCTCGACTACATCGAGAACGTCATTCAGCCCGATACCGATGCTGCGGTCTTCGACGACAACGTTGCCGCCAAGGCAGCCTTCGACGCTGGACAAATCGATGGCTTGGTCCTGGACTTCAACACCGCGTTCTACGTCACTGCTGTGGAGATCGATGGATCGTCCATCGTCGGCGTTCTACCCGAAACTGCCGAAGGTGCCGACTCGCTGGGCTTTGTTCTGGAAGAGGGAAGCGAACTGACCCCATGTCTCAACGAGGCACTTTCGACGCCTGAAAGCGGATGGAATCCTCGACGCTCTGGCAGAACAGTACTTGCAGGCCGCCAACGAAATCCCAACCCTCACCCAGTGACGCAGTAGCAGGTTGTCGCTCAGAGGTGTCCGGGCGCTACACACAAGGAAGTGAATACACAGTCAGCGCCCTCTGAGCCGACAGTGGCTCCGCCCTCATTGACCGGTGGTTTTCGTGGCCATTTGTCTCAGGAGGGTGCTCGCGGGGCGCTGATTGCCTTCCTTTCAACGCTGTTCGTTTTTGTCGCGGTTCTCGTGATCGTCGGTCGGAGCGAGAACTGGCCGACCGTTCGGAAGTCATTCTTCGACTGGGGCCTGATGTGGGAATCCCGAGGGGCGGTTTGGGAAGGATTCACCACCAACGTATGGATGTTCCTCGTCGGACAGGTCGCAATCATGGCGCTGGCTCTCTTGATCGCGGTCATGCGCAGTCTCAAGGGTCCTGCCTTTGTTCCTGTTCGGTTGCTGGCAATCATCTTCATCGACTTCTTCCGTGGCATACCTATCATCCTGGGGCTGCTTCTCTTTGGTTTCGGGATTCCCGCCCTCCGTATCCCCTGGCTTCCCAACAGCGCGGTGTTCTGGGGTCTCGTGGTCGTGGTGCTCAGCTACTCGGCATATACCGCCGAGGTGTATCGATCGGGGATAGATGCGGTTCCCGACAGCCAACGTCTCTCCGCCGCGTCGCTGGGGCTCACCCAGTGGCAGGGCCTCCGGTACGCGGTACTGCCCCAGGCAATCCGCAACGTGATTCCTGCTCTGCTCAACGGCTTTGTGTCGCTGCAGAAGGACGTTGCTCTGCTGAGCGTTCTCGGTGTGCGCGAGGCTGTTCGCGAAGCCCAGATCATCACCGGCCGCACCTTCAACTACTCGCCCTACGTCCTGGCCGCGGGCCTCTTCCTCGCGATCAGCGTCCCCTCGGCGAGGTTCGCCGATTGGTACACGGCTCGAGACCGAGCGCGCCGATCACAAGGTGCAGGATGAAGCTCGAACTTCGAGGTATCCACAAATCCTTTGGCGACAACCATGTGTTGAAAGGGATCGATGTCGATGTCGATGAGCATCAGGTCGTCTGTTTGATCGGGCCGAGCGGCTGCGGCAAGAGCACCCTCTTGCGAACCATCAATCTGCTGGAGCGGATCGATGCAGGGTCAATACGACTCGATGGAGTTGAGATCTCGGGTAGCGGTATCGATCCCAACGAGGTCCGCCAGCGGATCGGGATTGTATTTCAGAGCTTCAACCTCTTTCCTCACATGACAGTGCTGAAGAACCTCACTCTGGGTCCGATCAAGGCCACCGGCATGGACAGACACGAGGCCGAGCGCAAAGCCACTCGACTCCTCGAACGGTTTGGACTCGACGACAAGGTGTCGGAGTATCCGGACCGTCTCAGCGGAGGGCAGCAACAACGAGCTGCAATCGTGCGAGCCCTTGTCGGAGACCCCGAGGTTCTGTTGCTCGACGAGATCACCTCCGCGCTCGACCCCGAGCTGGTAGGCGAAGTGCTCAGCGTCATTCGCGAACTCGCCGGTCGCGGTCTCACCATGGTCCTGGCAACACACGAGATGGGGTTTGCCCGCGATGTCGCCAACCGCGTGGTCTTCATGGACGACGGTCGGGTAGTGGAGGCCGGTCCGCCCGGCCAAGTGCTCGGCAAACCCACCCAAAACCGTACGCAACGATTCCTGGCCAGGGTGATCGAGGGCGGTCGGCTCTAGTTACTCAGCAGCCTCGGCGAGGACTTCGGCCAGGGCCGGGTGAACGAACAACGATTCCACCAGATCTGTCACAGTCAGTCTCGCCGTCACCGCAAGTGCAAGCACACTGATCAGCTCAGCAGCATGCCGACCCACGATCGACCCTCCGAGCACGACGCCGGTGAGAGGATCCGAGACGATCTTCACGAACCCGCGAGGGTCGCTGTTTATCAGAGCCTTGGCCGAAACACTGAACGGCACCTTGGTCACCCGGATCTTTCGACCCTCGGCAAACGCATCGGCCTCAGCCAAACCCACGTCCGCAATCTCAGGTTCGGTGAAGATCGCCGACGCCGCCTTGTCGTAGTCGAGGTGACGGTGCGGTCCTGCATGAAGTCCCATGGCATGTTCGGCAATTTTGCGGCCCTGAGTTGACGCCACCGAACTCAAGGGCAGCTTGCCCGATACATCACCACACGCGTAGATCCCAGGAACGCTGGAGAGGCAATTGTGGTCGACCTTGACATAACCCCACTCGCTTTCGACACCTGCGGCCTCGAGATTGAGCGAATCACTGTTGGGAACCGAACCGATGGCCATCAGTACATGAGAGCCCTCCGCCACCCGGCCATCGTCGCAGTGGACGGCCACCCGCGAACCGTTGACCGAGATTTTCTCGGCTCTGGCTCCCTTGAGGAGACGCACGCCGCGATCCACGAATGTCTGCTCGAGCACAGCTGCGACTTCGGGGTCTTTCTGGGGTAACACGTGTTGCCGGCTCACAACCAGGGTCACGTCGGAACCGAACGAGGAAAACATGTGAACGAACTCCACACCGGTCACCCCCGAGCCGACCACGATGAGATGCTCGGGCAACTCCGGAGGAGGATAGGCATGTCGGGTAGTAAGCACTCGCTCACCATCGATCGGTGCCCAGTCGGGGATTCGAGGACGACTTCCCGTTGACAACACGATGCAATCCGCATCGAACTCCTCGACCGTGCCGTCGGCCCGGGTGGCCCGAACCCGCTTGGGGCCCACCAGTTCACCGGTGCCCTCAACGAGCTTGACGCCCTGCGATGCGAGCTGACCGGAGACTGACCTCTCGAGTCGCTGCTCGATGTCGGCGATACGCGCCTTCAGAGCATCGAAGTCGAGCTTGGCTTCCACCTCGGCCAGACCCATTTCCGAGGCGCGCATCATGTTCGACATCATCCCGCCGGTGGCGATCATCGCCTTGGAAGGGATGCAATCCAACAGATGGGCAGCGCCGCCAACGATGTCGCGCTCGATCAGCACCACCTCAGCCCCAAGCCGAGCGGCGTAGGTGGCACACGTCGTGCCACCCGGACCGCCACCGATGATTACAAATCGCTTGGACGAACCTGGCATGCGGTGAAGGATACGACATCGAAGCTCCCGGACCGGGCGCAGACGACGATCTGTCCTTGTCGCGTGGTCGTTGGTGCAGTGGCAACGCGACTACCGTTTGAGCGCAATGGGGACCGGGCACGCACTCATCGGAACTGAGGTGACCAACACCCTCGCGGCTGAACAGTTCAACGGCCTCCACCGCGTCGCGTTGGAACTGCTCCGACGATCTCCCGACATAGAGCCATTGCGATCCCTTGCCGATAGTCCGGGCCAGTTTCGGCGGCTCACTCCCGGGGAACGATTGGCGGTGCAGCGCGGCCTCGTGCCCGGAAGAGCGTTCGCCACGCGGCTGGCCCGTCGCCTTCCCGGAGAAGCCCGACGCCGGTTCTCAGACACGTTCAACCTTGCCAGCGACGTCGCCGAGGTGGACATCTTTCTTGACATCGAGGCAGCATGGCTGAACCCCTGGAGCCGCCGAGATCTTCTGCCTCATCTTCACCGCTTCGCCGTTGCCACCGCAGCCGTGATACACGATGTTGCACCGATCACGAACCCGCAATGGTTCGAACCGGCATCGAGCTTTCGCTTCGAGAGGTATCTCAAGGCTCACCTCGAGCATGATTCGCACTTTTTCTGCATCTCCCAGCACACCCGGGCACAACTCCGCGACGTCGCCGCCGGGATGGGGCACGAGGATCCTTCGACCTCAGTGCTGCCGATGGGAGCGCTGAAGGCCGATTCGCTCCCGTCGACGGAGGTGCCGGGATCTTCTCCGATGCTGCTCATGGTCGGAACTCTCGAACCGCGGAAGAACCACGCTTTCGCCATCGATCTCTTCGATCGACTGGACGCCGAAGGGATCGACGTCGAACTCCAGCTGGTAGGAAGCCGCGGCTGGAAGAGTTCGGATCTTGTGGCCCGCATAACAGGTCATCGTCACTATGGCGAGCGACTTCGGTGGCGCTCGGGTCTCAGTGACAATGCTCTCGCTGAGTTGTACACCGATGCCGCCGCTGTCCTCGTGCCGTCCCTCGACGAAGGATTCGGGCTGCCGGTCATTGAAGCCCTGGCTCATGGAACACCGGTCATCGCGTCGGATCATCCGGCATTGCGGGAAGCGGGGGGAACCTACGCCCGTTACGCAGGCTCACCAGATCGATGGCACGCCATGGTCACCCACCTGTTGGATCCCGCCGAGCAGGCCACGGTTCGGAATCGGCTGACCCGATACACCCCGGCGTCATGGGACGACAGCGCTGCCGCACTCAACTCCAAGCTGCGGGAACTGGCCGGCTAGCAGCCCTTCGGGTCGTCGTGCCGCTCGGCTTCGAGCTTGGCCACTCGAGTTTCGAGCAACGTGATTGCGTCACGCAGCGCTGCTGCGGTTTCGTTTGCATTGACCACCAGAGGATGGATCTGCCAATTGGTTGCCCGACCGATGAGGTTCTTGGTCTGATTGATCCATGGCCGCAGGCTGATGGGATGGGGCATCGCAAGTATTTCGAGGTCCGCCAGTCGATCCTGGATAGGAGACGGAGCCGCGTCGAGCGGAATGTCGTCTGTATGGGCCCGCCGTCGGATCTCGGCTTGAATCCCTGCCCGATCAGAGCTCTGTTGGCTCCACGCATGCGCTCGTGCGGCGAGATGGGGCGCACCGGCCGCCTCGGCCATGGCACCCAGCAACTCGGCATCGTTGGCCACCAGGGTGATGCCATCCCCCTGATCGGCCAGGCCGCCCACGGCAGCAGCGATGATCGGGGTGCGGAACATCTTGGCCCGTTCCACCACGCCACTCGACCAGATTTCTCGGTAGGGCAACACGACGGTGTCTGCGGCCTGCAACCACGTGTCGAACTCGGCGTCGCCAACGAACCGGCGATGGAGGTGGAGTTGGTCCGAAGCATCAGCGAGCGTCGCAAGCGTGCGGGCGTGGGCTTCGAGGTCGGGGTGGTAGATCCGTACGTCGCCGACTACGTGAAGGGATGAGCTCGGAGGACTCAGTCGCAAGAAAGCCTGCATCGCCCGATCGAACCCCTTGTGAGCCTGGAGGAATCCGATGCACAGGAACACATGCTCACCCTGGGCGATCCCGAGACGATTTCTCGCCTCCGGTTTCGAAACCCGAACATGGGGTGAGAAGCGAGCGCCGTGATCGAGGAGTTTGATCCGATCAACGGAGAAACCCGAGGCCTCACCGAGCTCGCGACGCTCTTGTTCGGTGTGCACTGTGACCTCAGCGGCGCCGCGCAGCACCCGAAGCGCAGCGGTCCGTTCACTATCGTGATCCCGCATCGGTTGATACTGAACCTCATGGATTCGCAGCTCGGTCGGTACGAGCTTGGTGATGGCCGCCAACGTGGCCCAGATCGCCAAGCGCTCGGCACCGGTCTTGGTCCGCCCGAAAATCATCTCGGGGAAGAACTGGATCACCAGGCGGTCGAAGTCTCGTGCCACCTTGGCCAGACGGGCCATCCCGGTCACCCCACCGAGTCGGAGATGTTGATGGGCGGCCGACGCGAACGGCGAAAGCACGACGATGTCTTCTCCGGCGGCCCTGCGGCTTCTGACCTCTTGAACGGCGTAGGCGGCAATCCCGTCCCGGTACGGAGCGTATGGGGTGACCATCAGTGTCGTCATTGGGTCTCCTCGGTCTGACCGGTTGGAATCCAGGTTGCCACCGTTGCTTCAAGCCGGTTCAAGACGGTCTCCGAACCGTAGTTCTCGAGCACATACGCCCGGCCCGGAATCGCAAGCGCAGCCGCAGCCGCCGGCTGCGCCGCAACAAACCGCAGGCACTCGATCAACTCCAGCGGCGAACGATACGTGAGACCGGCGTCAGCTCGATCGATGTGCCATGTGACGACACTGCTTGCAGCGTTGGCGACGACCGGCGTACCCGCCAGCCACGCCTCCATGATCGTGAGCGAGAAGCTCTCCATCTGGCCGGGCTGCACATAGACCGACGCCGCCGCCATCGCATCGTTGCGTTGCCCGTCGGTGATGAACCCGATGTCGTGTATCCGTGAGGTGAGATCGTCGGGGATCCGCGGGTCGCCGACACCGGCGGTCACCAAATCGATTTCGACTCCCTGGGAGATCGCGAACGAGAATGCATTTCTCAGCTCATCCCAACCCTTGCCAGGCTCACGCCGGCCGGCGTAGAACGCAAAGGGTCCGTCGATTCCGAACTCGTCGCGGAAACGTTGCGGTGCGTAGCTCGCCGGCGGATGGACGGCGGCCCCGACCACCGCATGATTCTGCGGCAGATGGAAGACCCGTTCGGCGAGTTCGAGTTCGGGTTCGGCGAGAAACCACAGGCCGGCCGCTCCACTGATGAGCGGCTGGAAGAGATCCAGGTACACGGTCGGCTCGTCGTGGAGGCAAGGCATGATGATCGTCTTCTGGGGGTCGATCTGGCCGCAGGCAAACGTGGTCCAGAACATGTAGGGAGCCAACACGATGGCGCGATATCTATGGCTGTTGTCGAGTAGATAGTGCCAGAGCTCCGGGCATCGGAAGCCGTCATTCATCCACAGCTGCTGGTCCTGGATTGCCACGTCCTGACCTGAGAGGATCTGCTCGAAGATTCGTGACCGATCGCGGGCTGGATGGTTCACAACGGTCCGAAACCGACGAACGATCAGTTCACCATCGAGTTCTTCTCCTGCCGGGTAGTCGTTGGCCCATGTGTAGTGGTCACTGGCGCACGTGGTGAGCACCTCCACGGCCCAGCCACGAGCAGCGAATCCCCGGGCCATCGTGGCGAGCACGGATTCAGCACCACCGACCACTTCGGGCCCGTATCGAGGCGGAACGAACGCGATAGTTCCCTTCACCGCTTCATTATCCCCGACCCGAGCTCGCCGATCGGTTTGTGGCCACAAATTCGGGCCGGCAGCGATGTCCGCCGTGCACTTCAGGTTGGGGGTCCGAGTTGCCTACTGTGGAGGCATGGCATCGAACTCATCCGATCCGTCCCCTCGCCTCGCCTGGGAAGCCGACGCGGCCAAGGAGCTGCGAGGTCGCAAGCTGGACGAACTGAACAAACTGACACCCGAAGGTATCGAAATCGCACCGCTCTACGCCGAGGAAGATCTCGACGGGGTCGAACATCTCGGATCACTGCCCGGTCAGTCGCCGTTCGTACGGGGGCCGCGGGCCACGATGTACACCAATCGGCCATGGACGATCCGTCAGTATGCGGGCTTTTCCACCGCTGAAGAATCCAACGCCTTCTACCGGGCCAATCTCGCCGCCGGACAGAAGGGCCTCAGCGTCGCCTTCGATCTAGCCACCCACCGGGGCTACGACAGCGATCACCCCCGAGTTGAAGGAGACGTCGGCAAGGCCGGCGTCGCTATCGACAGCGTCGAGGACATGAAGATTCTCTTCGATGGCATCCCGCTCGACCAGATGAGCGTGTCGATGACCATGAACGGGGCGGTGCTGCCGATTCTTGCCTGTTTCATCGTGGCCGGCGAAGAGCAAGGGGTGAGCAGCGATCAGCTCAGCGGAACCATTCAGAACGACATTCTGAAAGAGTTCATGGTTCGCAATACCTACATCTATCCGCCCGAACCGAGCATGCGGACTGTGGCCGACATCATCGAATACACCGCCCATCACATGCCCAGATACAACAGCATCAGCATTTCGGGATACCACATCCAGGAGGCCGGGGCGACGGTGGATCTCGAGCTCGCCTACACGCTGGCCGATGGCGTGGAGTACGTGAAGGCGGCCCTGGCCAAAGGACTCGATGTCGACGCATTCGCCGGCCGGTTGAGCTTCTTCTTCAACATTGGCATGGACTTCTTCATGGAAATCGCCAAGCTCCGCGCGGCCCGTCTTCTGTGGGCCGAACTGATGAGTCAATTCGACCCTCAGAATCCTCGAAGTTCGATGTTGCGCACCCACTGCCAGACCAGCGGGGTTTCATTGACCGAACAAGACCCCTACAACAACGTGATCCGGACCACGATCGAGGCCATGGCCGCAGTGCTGGGAGGAACCCAGAGCCTGCATACCAACAGCTTCGACGAAGCTCTGGGACTGCCCACCGAGTTCAGCGCTCGAATCGCTCGCAACACCCAGTTGATCCTGGCCGAGGAAACCGGCATTACCCGAACCGTCGACCCACTCGGAGGCAGCTACTACGTCGAGAAACTCACCGCTGACCTTGCCGAGCGAGCTCGGGAGCACCTGCGGGAGATCGCAGAACTAGGTGGCATGACCAAGGCCATCGATTCGGGAATGCCGAAGCTGCGGATCGAGGAAGCGGCCGCCAACCGGCAAGCCCGAGTCGACCGCGGCGACGACACGGTGGTCGGTGTCAACAAGTACGTCGTCGACAACCCCGAAAAAGTCAACGTTCTCGTGATCGACAACACCGCCGTACGCCAGTCTCAGATCGCACGGATCAACTCCACCAAGGCCGGTCGAGACGACGATGCTACCAAGGCTGCTCTGGACGCGATCACCGACACCGCCCGAGGCGACGGCAACCTTCTCGCTGCGTGCGTTGCCGCGGCCCGTCAGCGAGCCACCGTCGGCGAAATGAGCGATGCGATGGAAGCCGTATTCGGGCGCCACGCTGCCCAGACGCGTACCATCGCGGGCGTGTACAGCGCCAACTACGACGGCGACGAGCACTTCGCTCAGGTATTGGCCAAAGCCGATGCGTTTGCGGCCCACGCTGGTCGTCGACCTCGCATCCTCGTAGCGAAGATGGGCCAGGATGGTCATGATCGCGGCGCAAAGGTGATTGCTACCGGGTTCGCCGATCTCGGTTTCGACGTCGATGTCGGACCACTTTTCCAGACCCCGGCCGAAGTAGCCCAGAGCGCCATCGACAACGACGTCCACGTCGTCGGGGTTTCCAGCCAGGCGGCGGGCCACTCGACCCTCGTGCCACAGCTGGTCAAGGAACTGCACGCCCAGGGGGCGTCTGACATCAAAGTCGTCTGCGGTGGGGTCATCCCACCAGACGACTATGCCGATCTCACCGGTGCGGGGGTAGCGGCGATCTTCGGCCCCGGCTCGAACATCGTCGAAGCGGCCGAACAGGTCCTCGACATTCTCACGTGACAGACCAAGCGCCTGTAGGTGAACTGGTCGATGGACTGGTGGACGGACTGGGTTCAGGTAACCGTCGCGCAATCGCCCGGGCAATCACGCTCGTCGAGAGCACCCACCGACGAGACGTTCCCGCCAAGGTCGATCTGCTCGATCGCTTGGCGGCAGCTCCACACCGGCCGACGGTTCGGATCGGGATCTCGGGCACACCTGGCGTAGGGAAATCGACGCTCATCGAGTCGATCGGTATTCGACTCATCGAGCGTGGTCACAGGCTGGCGGTTCTGGCTGTTGATCCCAGCAGCGCCCGAACGCAAGGTTCGATACTGGGCGACAAAACCCGGATGCCTCAGCTCTCGGTCGCTGCCGGTGCATTTGTCCGACCATCCCCCGCCGGTTTCGGGTTGGGCGGAATCACGACTTCCACCGCGTCGTCCATTGCAGTATGTGAAGCGGGAGGCTTCGACGTCACGTTTGTGGAGACCGTCGGGGTGGGCCAGAGCGAAATCGCCGTTGCCGGGGTCACCGACCTGTTCCTGCTGTTGCACTCCCCCGGAGGAGGCGACGAACTCCAGGGGATCAAAAGAGGCGTTATGGAGCTCGCCGATTGGGTTGCAGTCACCAAGGCCGACGGTGACCTTCTGCCTGCGGCCCGCCGAGCCGAGGGGGAACTCAAGATGGCGTTGCATCTGATGCGCCCCAAGCCAGGCCGGGAATCAACCCCTGTTACTCTCTGTTCGGCATTGACCGGGGATGGTCTCGACGAAATCCTCGACGGCCTGCTGGAAATGCACGCAAACCTGGCACAGTCCGGCGAAATCGAGCGGGCGCGCACCGATCAGGCCTACTCCCAGTTCCGAGCGGCGTATGAACAGGGCGTTTCTCAACACACCCATGCCGAGTCGATCCGCAGTCTGTTCGACGGGTTTGCCTCTCCGATCGGCGCGGCGTATCGAGCCGTGCAGATGGCCGACCGGGTATCGGAGGTCAATGCCGTCACGCTGTTCGTTTCGGACATGGAACGGTCGATCAACTTCTACCGAACAATGGGCCTGGATCTCACTTTCGGCGGATCGGACTGCCCGTTCTCAACAATGAGTCTCGGAGCCAACGCCGTGAATCTGGAGCTCCAGCCGGACGCGATGCCAATCAAGAAGTGGGGCCGACCAGTGTTCTTCGTTCCCGATCCCGACGCGCTCCATGCGATGGCGCGCAACGCCGGACTGGAACCTCATTCCGAACCCACCGATGCTCCATGGGGCGAGCGCTTTTTCCATATCTCTGACCCGGACGGACACGAACTGAGTTTTGCCAGACCTCTCTGACGTCCGCAGTTGCGTCGACGAAACTCAAAGTCTCGAGAGCGCCTCATTCAGCTGCTGGTAGGTCTCGTCCCACAAGGTGGGGACGTAGGTGGATGCCTCCCGACGAGCGAGCGCTAGAGCGTCATCGTCGTTGAGTTCTGCCATCAGCGTGACGAGCTCTTCCGGCGAATCGGGATGGAAATGGCGAACTGCTCCAGGGGCAATCTCGGGCATGCTCGATGCGCTACTGCACAAACAGGGAGTTCCACGGGACACACTCTCAGCAATTGGAATACCCCAACCTTCGAAGAAACTGGGGAAAACCGTGTAGCGACAGTTTTCATACAACCACGCCAACTCTGCGTCGCTGGCGTTGTGCAAGAACACGAACCGGTCAGCGATCTCGGGGTCTTCGGTCAGAAGGCCATAGATGTCATCGGTACGCCAACCGCGACGGCCGACCACGATCATGACCGGAAGGTGGATCTCCTTTCGCGCCGCTTGTTTGTACGCGTAATAGAGCAACCCATGATTCTTCTTCGCTTCGATCGTTCCCACACACAACACAAAGGGCGGCACCATCTCATCGCCGCCAATGGCGTCGACGATCGGTCGCAGCGGCTCGATGGGCGTGAACATGTCTCCTTCGCGTATGACCGTGACAGGAACATCGTCCAGTCCCAACTCTGATGCCCAGCGGACGAGATCCCGCCTCGTATGTTCCGATACCGAGACCATCAGTGCAGCAAGCGGAAGCACAGCCGTGAAGTAGTCGATGAAGCTCGACGAGTTTCCAGCCAGGTGAGGTTGTGTGACCGGACCCAAATCGTGGACGACCTGCACGACTTTCACGCCCCGATGCGCAGCGTCAACAACGAAACGGATGAAGTTCGGATCCCACCACTCGCCCCAGCCAATCAGAAACACATCGCCCGCCGCCAGCTGATACGGGGTCACCGTCCCTGCACGGGCCGGGCTCAACCGCTCAGCGAGCTGCCTGAAACGCCGTCCAGCCCGAGGCAGCTTCTCCAGCGAGGCTGTTGCGTCGAAGACCCGCTCGGCGGCGACAGACCATCCGGGCGCATCCTTGATCGGATCTCGGTAGTGGACGCCGCCAGTGGAGTGGAATTGGTCAAGATCGATCCGGGCGATCACCTTTGCTGCGGACACCCACGAGACGAACTCGACGTCGCGGTCGTCGGCCCGAAATCGCCGAGCCAGTTCATCCATCACCCGCGGAATACCGGTCAGCGCACCGGGCCAGTGGACCAACTGCGTTGTGTCGAAGACGATTCGCGCCACGCCCAGCACGCTACCAGTCGGTTGCACGGTGTCTGAGGAGCGGCGGCCCTGCGGATGGTTGAAATCCAGCTCTGCGCGGTGTGCTCAGTCGATGTTCTTCTGAGGCCCGGTCCAGGTGGAGTTACTCGGGTGGTTCAGCCACGACTGAAGTTCAGCATCGAGGCGCTGCAATGTCGTTTCGGGTTGAGCCACAGATTCTTCGTTCGCTGTTCGTTCCTCGATTGACTTCCGCTCCGTTGTGAAGAAATCGAGTGCACCCGTACATCCCATCGAGCGGGTGGAACTCCGTTGAAGGGCGGAAGCCACGGGAAAGAGCGGACTGAACATACTTGTATCTTCGGTCGGTTCGCCACTCCTCTGGATGGGTCGCCCGAGGAAATCGGGTGGGGAAAAGTGCCAGTTGTGCCAGATGCGGTCAGCCCAGGATCCCGGAACGGTTCCGGAACTCGGGCGATTCGCTGAAGCCCAACATCACCTCGCCTCGATCGACCCCGCTAGCGAGAATGTTCGACCAGTACCGCAGACCGACGCTGTCGGAGGGCCGGCCCAGCACATTCTGATAGACCCGTTCGAGGAAACCATTGTTGGACAGGGAGCCGTATCGGCTCACGAATTCTGGGCTTCGCACGAAGAAGCCCGCGACGGTGGCTGTCGATACCCCGAGTTCGGTCCAATATCGATACCCGGCGGGATCGGGTTCACGTTCGAACACGGCGAGGTAGAGCCGGGCAATGATTGCCGCTCTGCCGGTGGCAGAGCGGTACAGCTCACCACTGAGAACGGACGCACTTGCCGTTGTTCCGTTGCGGGGAGGTTCAGATTGGGGCGCAACCGGCCGGGGTTCCGCCGGTTGGGTCGGGAGCGCCACGACAACCGAGTCGACAACGGTGCCGCCAACGGCGACGAAATCAATCAGCTGCTCCGGTCGGGGCAACGGTCAGACGCGAGGCTCCGTGGCTGGATGCATAGATTGCCAGCGACTGCGGAAACGGCGTTCCAACGGAGCCGATCGGGGCTCCGCCCAGACCGTTGACGATGTAGTCGACGCCGTTTACACGCCATCGCTCGTATCGGTGCCAATGCCCGGAGAAACTGGCATGAATACCCCAATCGCCGAAGGGCCACCGAATCCCTTTGTGGGCCGCGGCGGACGAGACGTAAGGAGCGAAATGATGAACCACGAACTTGAACGGCGCATCTGATCCCAACGCCGTTCGCCGAAGCCACTGGGCCTGCTTCGAGCCGATCAGGTGACCGTCGGGCTCCAGGTAGTAATCGTCGAGAACGAAGCCGTGCAATGGCCCAATTCGGACGTCGTAGTATCGTCCGTTTCCGGGAAGATCGAAGACATCGTGCCATGCTCCAGTGGTTTCGCCATTGCCGTCGGGCCAGAGCAACGGAGTACCCGGATCGCCCCAGTCGTGGTTTCCCAGCGAAGGAAAAAACCGACCGCCGTCCACGTACTCCCGGTAGAACCTGACCACCTTTTGCTCGAGGAGGTCGTACGGATCGGCGCCGTCACCGCTGTAGACGTTGTCGCCCATCGTGAAAATCGCCTCAGGGTCCCAGCTGTCCACAAGCGTGGCAACGTCTCTCTCGGTCCGAGAACCGTCTCCAAAATCGCCGATGAGGGCAACGGTTACGGCCTGGGGGTGCCGACGAATGTCTTGCGGAGATGCTCCAGCGGGTACGAGACCCAGGTTGGCCGCTACGCCGGCGGTACCGGCCGCTGCGGTCGCGCGAAGAAACTGTCGCCTGCTTGTCGCCATTTTCTCGAGATTACTCGAACGGCGTCGGATCCCCATCATCGACGGTTGCACCGTCGGGCTGGGATCCAGGCAACGACTCGTCTTCCAGATGGTCGACACGCTGAATACCCGGCACGAACTCGGCCAGCGCGATCCGTATGGCCGCCGCGGCCGGAACCGACAGAAGTGCCCCCCAGATACCCGCAACCGTTGCACCAACCGCCAGCGACAACAGGATGGTGACCGGGTGGAGTTGTACCGCCCTTCCCAACAACATGGGTGCCAGGAAGTTCCCTTCGATTTGTTGGACGGCCAGGACCACCGCCACCACGATCAACGCGGTCGTGGGCCCGTTGGTGGCCAACGCAACCGCAGCCGCGAGGATGCCAGCCAGTGTGGCCCCAACGACCGGAATGAACGCGCCCAGAAAGGTGAGCAAACCCAGAGGGACATAGAGAGGCACTCCCAGCAGCGCCAGGGCGATTCCGATCATCACGCCGTCGACGAGCCCGGTGAGCCCAACCCCCCGCAGGTAGCTGGCGTTGGTCGACCAGATCTCGCTGCCCACCCGATTGAGCCGTTCGCCCCGCTCGTGTCCTACGAGGGCGGCGAGGTAGGGGGGAAAACGATCGCCGTCCTTGCAGATGAAGAACAGCACGGTGAGAGCGATGAAGAGGCCAGAGAATGCACTGGTGGCAAACCCGCCCACATCTGCAGCAACGTTGGCGTTCAGAACACCCGACTCGGTGACCCACTCTCCCAACTCCTCGTCGAGGTTGTCCAGCCGTTCGGATTCGATGTTGAACGGCGACTCCTTCAGCCTTTCGGTGAAGTCCTCGAGGGCTTCGGTGGCACGTTCTTCGATCTCGGGAGCCTCGTTCACCACCTGACCGACCACGAACGATGCCGTCATGGTGAGCAGAAGCAGCGCACCGACGAAGACCAGGACAGCGGCGAGAGTCCGCGGCACACCGATCGCCCGAAGCCTTGTTGCCAGCGGTTGGAGCACGCTACCGATCAACAACGCGGTGATGATCGCCAGAGCGACAGACCGAACCTGGACGAATCCCAGGTAGCCGATGTAGGCAACCGCTGCCACGGCGAGGATCCTGAGGCCGATGATTCCAGCGGTCTCGAGAAACGGCGTTTCTGCCCCTCCAGGAATCATCGGTGCCCGTTTCGATCGCTCTGGCGAGGCCATAGCGACAGGTTCGCACGTCGCTCGGTGCTCGTGGTGGAGGGTCAGAGCGGCGTCGGCAGCGGTGGACTTGCGGGTCACCGCTGGTCTCGCTATTCGCGGTCGACCACACCCTCGATTCGACCATCGTCGAACACCAGGACGAGGCCCAGGTTCGGGTCCGGTTCGGTGAGCAACGAGGTGTCAGCGATTGCCGAGAAGATGTGCACGCCGTCGGATGAACCTCCTAGCTCGGTTATCGAGGCTACGGCGGTCCCGTTCACCGTTATGAGGATCTCCAGTCCCTCCGGAGATGGGCGCGACAGAAGTACCGACCCGGTGATCTGAGCCGGAACCTGTGACCCTTCGGAGCCTGCCGGCGCGATCATCGAAAACAGATCGGACTCGTTGATCGACCAGCCTCCAACGAGATCCGACGTCACATCTGCAACCGGAACCGTCCCGACCAGGCCACCCCATCGTCCAACTCGTGCGTAGGCACCAACGCCAAGAGCCGGATCGACCCACTCGCTGTATCGATCCACCCGAGCCATCAAGTCGTCTTCGCGAAGGGCCTCGGTGGAACTCGTGCCCCAAGGATTGGACAGGGCCGTGAGAGTCCGCTCGGTGCCCTGGGTCGGACATTGCTGTAGCGGGATCCCGTCCCAGCCCCATCCCGGTTCGATCCCGACGACTGTTGCGATCGTCGGCACGACGTCGAGACTCGAAGCAGCGCATCTGTCTATCATCCCGGTGGTCTGGCCCGGCAACTTCACGAACAGTGGCACTCGAAAGATGTCCTCGGTCGACTCGAACCCCTCGAAGTCGTGGGCGCGATGGCTGACACCGGGCTCGAAGCTGATTCCGTGATCCCCCAGGACCACGACAACGGCGTCGTCCCAGATGCCGGCGGCCTTGAGATCCTCAATTGACCGAGAAAGCTGGACGTCTGTGTAGCTGAGCTGCATCAGGTACCGCTGATACAGCTCTCGTGCCCAGTCGTCGTTGTCTGGGTACACGATGTCGCCTTCTTGGGGCTGTCGGGTGGGTCGATATGTCCTGCCATCCGGCGTAGCGCTCCAAGGCCGATGAGGGAGTAGTCCGTGAAACACCGTCAGCGTTGGATCGGTCAGCGTGCCCGAATTCTGCACGAGCGACTGCAGCACCGCTCCCTGACTCAAAGGGCCGCCCTTGACCACGGCTTCAAAACGATCTAGATCCGTGGGACCGTCATTCTCAGACTCCGGATCCGAGACCTCAGGCTCCGGATCCGAGGCCTCAGCATCTCCAAAGTTGCCCCAGGACTCGTCGATCTGGGGCAGACGTTCCCTGCTGCTATCGGGCAGCAGGCGGTGGCCGTAGACAACAATGGCATCTCGCACCAGCGGCCTGAACCCGCGCGGGGTTGAAATGAGGGCCTCCCCGCAGAGGGAGTCCGGGCAAACCGATGTTGTGGACTCGTAGACGTTCATGTCATACGCATTCCCGAGCAGGGTGAACAGAGACCTTGGATGGGATGAGGCAAAGGGTGCCCGGTCGCGTTCGGGTAGAACGCCGGTCAGAATCGCCGGTACCGCATGAGGTGTGTAGTTCGACGCGTGCTGACGCGTTGGGATACCAGGTGGACGTTGATGCAATTTCTGCGAAACCGGGAAAACGCTCTTCGTCGATGGAGCCGGTTTCGTCCATGATCGAGTAGAGGCCGATCTCGTCGAGAATCAGCACAACGACGGGATGAGGCGACCGTGGCGATGCATTCGACACCAGCGGGTCCGGGGAACGAATCGCCTCCCCGGACGGAGAGAGAACGAAGAGGATTGGGAGGGCAACGGCGAACCCTGCCATGTATTGAAGCGCTCGGCGGAGTCCGATGATCCGTTCTACGGCGACTACCCCCGCACCACCGGCAGCAAGGGCGACGGGATACACGATGGCATCGGTGCCGATGCCGAACGATCGAAAGATCAGCAGACACAGCAGGACCACAAACCCAAAGACAGCCGAGTAGTGCAAAACCTGACCCAGCCGCTCATTCGCTCGACGGGCGCCGATGACGACACACCATGTGATCAGCGCAGGAAGGCAGACCACCATCGCGATGAAGGCAAACGCCCGCCAGTTCGCATTCTTGGTCGCTGCCAGGAGCTCAGGGTTGTTGCCGAAGAGGTCGACCAGCGGTTGCCCAACGGCAACACTCGCTAGGCCGAGATACAAAGCCAGCCGGCGCCACGGCGTGAGCTGGGGTGCAGTCGCCAGCTCTTCATCGAGCTTCTGGTCGGGATCGATCGGTGAGCTTGGCTCGACAGATTCAGACACGTCGGGCGAAGTAGATAGTACGCGTGCCGCCCTCGAGAACCTGCTGGTTCTCTATCTTGAATCGTCTCCGCAGGGCAGTCTCGAAGTTGTGGGTGGTGTAGTCGTCATGGATACCAGCTCGTTTATTGCGCAACAGTTTCGTCACCATCGGGTCGCCTTCTCCGGGGAACTCGATCACGAGGTTTGGCGTGACGTCGGCCAGGAATTCGACCTGATGTTCTATTGGGATGTTGAAGGTCAGTGCGAGGTGATGAATCACGGCCAGATAAATGACAGCATCAGGACTTGAACGTTCAAACAAGCCTGGACGCTCCGTACCCCGCCATCCGGTTCCGCCGCCTGCGGCGGACAGGTCGACGACCAGTGGCGTTATACGACCCGCAGCTTCGGACGAGTCTCGCTTGAGTTGCTGATAGAGGCGATCAACGACGAGTTCATCGGCGTCCATGGCGAGCACACGACTGGAATACTTCGACGCTATGCGACTGAACATTCCATCGTTGCACCCAACATCCCAGCAGTGGCCGATCGGTCCGCACGACTCGAGCGATGATGCCACGAACTCTCCTTTGGCTCGGAGGCCGTCGTCGTCGTAGTGGGCGCGGTCGGTGTAGTCGGACCACAGGGACTCATCGATACCGATATCAAGACCCGCAACCAGTTTTCTCATCTTCTCAACTGTTGCCAGGACCACGTCGGTGTTCATACCCGACTCGGCTACCTCGTCTACCACACCCGCTTCGGCGTCCGACATTTTCCCTCTGAGCGAGCGCGTGAAGAAGAACGTGTGTGAGACGGCCTCGCTGAAGCTTCGGGCGAAGAGGCCCCAACAGACCGCGTGCGTGTTCGACAGGAATCCCGTTGACCGAACCGCGAAGGATGGGCTGGAACGGCACCCCTGCGTAGCTTCGGAGCATGAGGGGGTAGAGAAAGAGCTCGCAGAACTGTTGATATCCGAACCAAGGGTCGGTATCGACTCGCTTCTGAAAAGAGCCGCCGTCGATGAACAAAGGTGTAGATCCGACGAATTGGACGTTGTACGGAGTTGCATCCTTCAGGCCCACACCGGCCTTTGCGGCGTCGCGAACCAGTTCGAGCTGCAGTATCGCAGCGTCTCGGAGCATGCCAAATGACCATTCGAACGGGTACGTGATGAGGTCGAGCCGCGGATGCTCCACCATGCTGGCCACGCCGTCTGGCGCATCGTCTGGCTCGAGCAGGGTCGATTCGATCATTCGTCCGGCGCGGGCCTGTGCCGTCATGAACTCCCAGCTGTGGGCACGGTCTCGTTCGCCGAGATCGTTGAAGACCCGCAGAACACGTTGGCCCTGCATGCGAACGTGGCTGAGTGGATCACGGAACGATCCGGCGACGTCAGAAAGATCGGAAGCGGGCTCCTCTGCTTGCACCTTCACCCCGCTCAGCGATCTAGGAAGCTGAACGTGCCGGGTCGAGGGACTCACTTCCGTCGGCGGGTGCTGCCCCGTCCTTACGGAACTTGCCCTTGAGGCGACGAAAACCCGTCCTGCCCACAACTGAAAGGCCCGCCGCACCGCCGGCCACGGCTGACGCGATCATACTGCCTGTTGCTGCATCCAGATAAGAAAACATGCGTCTATGGTAGGCCGCGGAACGTCAAACATCAGGGATGTGACTGTTTCAGGAGAGCGTCCAAACACCGAGACGGCGCTCGGTTTCGCGGTCGATGCGGTCCGAAAGCAACAAGCAGTTACCGAGAAGAATCGACTGCGGACACATCACAGCTGGTACCCGTATCGATGCGAGACCTCCGCCAGCTCGTCTCCGTTCGGCAATGCGAGGAGGTCCTCGACTGAGATCTGCTGATCCAGTCCTGTGTCTCCGCGACTGTTGGTTGTGGTGGAGACGGTCTCGAAGGCCGTCTGCAAGCTCGGGGCCACGAGCCCGCATCGATCGACAAGTTTCTGCAACTCCCCGACGGAGACGTCCTCGAGCCGGTGACGGATGCCTTCGTGTTGGGTCGTGGCCAACTCGGCAAGGGCATTCCAACGTAACCAGTAGTTGACTGCTCTCTGCACAACCGACCCGCGACAGATTTCCGGGTCGTGCGCGTTTGACGAAGTCAAGGTAGGCAGACGGCTCTTCGAAGAACCGTATGCGTACGAACGATCTGACAACTGCCACCGGATGCCGTACCTGGTGGACGATAGTTGTGGCTGCGGGCAGCATGTGGACGAATGGCGTTGCGAGCCACGAAGCTTCGCCGACGAGGTGCGGCGGCCAGTCGGGCAGATTCCCCGACCGGAGGCTAGACGGGTTGTAAATGGTTTCGTGACCCGTTGGTAGGCCGCTGCGATCCAGCACCGTGGATATCCATCCGGTGCCCGAACGCCCACATCCGACGACAACGAACCTCGGATGCCGAGCTGCTGTGGTCGTCACCGTACGAAGTTACCAGAAGGCATAGGATCGAACGGTGATCGAAACGCCCGTCTTCATCAATTGTCGTGACCGACTGGAGCCCTTGCAGCAGCTGGTGGGGTGGCTCGAGGACATCGGGATGCAGCGGATCCATCTCGTCGACAACGACTCGACCTTCGAACCGCTCCTCGAGTTCTACAACCAGTCCAGTCACGACGTGATTCGTCTCGAGTCAAACCTCGGACCCCAGGCGTTGTTCCGCGACGACCGCTTCGCCGAAATCGTGGCCTCTCAGAAGTTCATCTACACCGACTGTGACATCCTGCCCATGGGCGCCCCAAGCGATGCTCTGGAGCTGTTCGATACTCTGTTGCATCGCTATCCGGTTGTCGACAAGGTCGGTTTCGGGTTACGAATCGATGACCTGCCGAACGTGTACCCACATGCAGATTTGGTTCGAGAATGGGAAGGGCGGTTCTGGCTCGATGAAATCGAACCAAACCTCTTTTCGCTCCGATCGCCACCACGTTTGCGCTCTACCGACCGGGCCGCAACTACCTCGATGTCGGCAAACCTGCGTTGCGTACCGGTGGTGCCTATGTCGCGCGGCACCACACCTGGTACGCCGCCGAGTCCGACCTCGGGGACGATGAACTGCATTACCGGAACGGCCTTTCCAACTCCTTCGAGACCATTTGGTCAAGCCCCGCTGTTCCTGAGCGGTTGCGGGAGCAGCTGCGCCATCCGCCCTCTGATGGACTCGGAGCACAACACTTCCTCGCCTCCGGATGGTTCGGCGAAGGACCGACGGTCGACGAAATCGAATTCACTCCCTGGGGTGAGCCCGGTTGGAATTCCTGGAACGACATGAGCCCCGAGTGCGAGATCGCAGACTTCTTCGCGGCTGCGGCTCGGCTCCTGCGCCCGGAACGGATACTCGAGTCAGGCGTCGGCCAGGGCTTCACCACTCGGCGGATCCTCCAGCACCTCCAGAGCGACCAGTACTACAAGGCGTTCGAATCCGACCCGCTTTGGCGCACGATGCTCAGCGGAAGACCTGAGTTTCACGTCCAGAATGCCGAGGTTGCCATCGACGCTTCTCCCTCCGATGACGACTACCGGTGGTGTGACCTTGCAATTCTCGACTCTGACGTCAGTGTTCGGTACACAGAGATTGAACGCTGGTGGCAACTCGCCCGGCCCGACTCCGCTGTATTCATTCACGACGCCGGCAACGGGCACGCTGCCGAAACTGTCCACGCCAAGGTCGCGCACACAATCAAATCGCTCCGGATCCCAGGCAGATTCCTTCACAACCCCGCGGGTGGCTTTGTGGGTTGGAAAGGGCAACGTACCGGCGCGGAAGCAGAACTCGCTGAACAGGTGCGGGAGCACGCGGAACGGGCGGACCAGGCAGAAGAGTTGATCGATGCGATCCGGTCCAGCCTCAGCTACCGGGCCTCGGAGCCCTTGCGCACATTTGAGCGCTGGCGACGTTCGCTCAAACCGAGCTCGTAGGTCAGTAGCGCACCGGCCCATAAGAGCCATCGACAAACTCGGCGACGGCAGCGCTGCCCTCGATGGGGTCAGGCAGGTCTCCTGAGCGAAGCCGCATTCTGTAATCGGCGACAGCCTGTCGCTGCGGGGATGTCCCGTACTGCAGTATGTGCTCGGCGGTCTCCCCTGCAATGTCGCCGCGCTGATATCGCGTGGCAATCATGAGGCGAGCGAGGGCTCCGTGGTATTCCTCGATCGGTGAGGCGTCCACGTTTCCGCTCCGATTGAGGCGCTTGTCATGAAACACTCCGGCTTCGGGAACATGGATGATTCGGTATCCGGCCATTCGCATACGCCACGAGATATCCACGTCGTCGCAATACAAGGGAAAGAACGTCTCGTCGTATCCCCCGACGGAGACAAAGGCGGAACGCCTGTAGAGAACGCAGAACCCGCTCGCCCAGCTCGTATGGCCCGTTCGAGGGTCGTAGTCCTTCGGGTGTTCGAGGGGAAGCTGTCGCCCCTCAGCCGCGGCGACGGTCGGGTCGGCGGAAGCGCTGACCAGGATCCGGAGAACGTTCGGCTGCGCATACGTATCGGGATTGATCACGAAGATGAAGTCAGAATCGTGTAGCGCTGACAGCCGGTTGTGGGCGCGTGCCGTCATGAGGTTGTCGTTGAAAAAGTGGTACTCGATCTCGACACCGGCCGCCGACCGGACAAACTCGGTCAGGTCCTGAAGCGCTGCTTCGCTCAATAGCGGGTTTGGAGAGCAGTCTCCGAACAAGAGTCGCACGCCGGTGATCTCGCCGGACTCCGAGACTCGTCGGATGCAGGTTGCAAGCGATCTGGCCATGCGCCAGATTTCGGCGAGCCCGTTCTCGTAGAAGACAACCTGGACGCTCAACGATTCGGTCACAAAGCCAATTCTTGCAGCCGGTTCGGCCCACGGGAACGATGCCGGATGGTCCCACGGATGCAACAGCGGAGACAGCTAGTGTTTGGGCAGGCAACCCGGAGGTAGGGCCTTGGATGGAAGCGGCTTGGACGGAGACAGCGACTCTTTTTTCGAAAGGACAACTTCGCTGCTCGATGCCCTGCGTATCGAGTCGGGGCTCTTCGTAGATCTGGGCGGTAGCGTCCAGGCGCCGGCGGCGCTCCCAGCCGGACTGGAGTACGTCTGTTTGACCGACGAACCCTCCGAGCCGGGGCACTCCACGCATTGGGTCGACTTCGGAAACCACACCCAGCTTTCCAGACGCGGTGGAACGTGTCGTCGGTGACAAGAAGGTCGCGTGCGTCGTGATCGGCGATCTGCTCGAACGAGTCGAATTCGTCGGCCCGTTCCTTGGTGCCCTGGCAGAATGTCACCGTCGCCTGGGTTTTCCACCCCTCATAGTCGGCGTAGCCAATATCGGCCATGTCGATGTCCTGGGCAACCTACTGGCGGGAACCTGGGGGCTCGACCCCGTCGCCGGATCCAAAGAACGGCTCACCCGCAGATTCACCGAGCAGACTCTCACCGAATCGCTGAGGACCCACGGGTTTCGCCAGATCGCATCGCGGGACATCCAGGGATTCGCCGATCACGGTGGAAGACTCGGGGGATTTGCGGCCACCGAGCCGACGACACCGCTGGGTGCGTTCGTGCGGACGATACGGAACATGGCCGATGAGAACGCGAACACGATGCGATTCGTCCGCGCATACTCGCTCAGCCCGGCTCGGCCGCCGGAATCGGCGCAGTCGGGCGAGCAGCCATTCTTGTCGGTCATCGTACGTACGCAGGGAAAACGGCTCGGACTTCTCGAAGATGCGCTCACGAGCCTGGCCGCCCAAACACTCAACGACCTCGAAGTTCAGCTGGTCATACATTCCGGCGCCGATGAGGATCTCGAGTCTGTGAAGTCGGTCGTTTCCGCCTTCGATGGGGAGTTCGTTCACCGGGTGTATCTCCACCAGGTGTCCGACGGTGGCCGGTCCCGCCCTCTCAACGTGGGCCTCGACGCCGCGAAGGGCCGATACATCGCATTCCTGGACGACGACGACATGGTGCTCGGGAACTGGGCCGCTGCGTTCGAGGCGGCCGTGAGGCAGCATCCGGGTCATACGATTCGTGCCCTTGCGGCGGACCAGAGCTTCAGCGTCGACGACACCGGTATTCCTCGAGCCGAGTCAGGGTTCCAACATGACCGCGACCGTCGTTTTGACCTGCTCACCCATTTCCACCACAACGAAACTCCGATCTGCGCGTTCGCTCTACCCGCAATCACCTTGAACAAACTCAGACTGCGCTTCGATGAACGACTCCCAGTTGTGGAGGACTGGGATCTTCTTGTCCGGACTGCGATGCTCACCGGAGTCCACGACATCGAAGAGATCACATCGGTGTATCGCCGATGGATCTCGACGGACGAGAACAGTTTCTCGATTCCTCCCACAACATGGACAACAGCTCGCGACAACGTGATCGACTCGCTCGACTCAGGGCCGGTGCTGCTGCCCGCCGGCTCGGTGCGTCAACTTGTCGATCTGCACGAACATCGTGAGGCGACCCAACGAGAGCTCAACGCCGCACGGGACGAGATCGCCAATCTTCAATATCATCTCGACGCAGTACAACGTCAGTCAATTCCCAGGTTCGCCGCGAAAAAGTCGCTCGGACCCGTCCTTCGGCGTGTGCGGCGCTGATGAGCTCTCAGCCGCCCGACTACGTTTCGGCGCTCGCTGAGATCGAACGACTGCAGCTGGAACTCCATAGTGCCCTTGACCAGCTCGATGAGCTGCGTTCGGTGGGCGCCGAACTTGCCGCACTGAGATCCTCCCGCAGCTACCGCCTACTCGTTCGACTGCAAACCCTTCGATCCGAACTGAGAGGTTTGCCGAATCGCTTCGGAGTGTCATGATCCTTTTCGCCACGTCTGAAGGTGATGGGCCTCTGACTCGGAGCTTGGAGCGCCAAACGAGTTCCGAATGGCAGACGCTCGCCGTGGTTGCCGTGGACCAGACCGCCGGCCTGGGTCGGATCAGAGAATCTGGTGCATCGCATGTGGCCTTCTTGGACGATCGTGACGTCTGCTCACCCGATGCGGTCGAGGCTGTTCTCGACACTGCGAGCGCTGACCCATTGATCGATGTGATCTACTGCGACGAGGACACCATCGAAAACGGCGTTCGCACCGCTCCTTTTCTGAAGCCGGGTTGGTCACCGGAACGTTTCAGAGCCCAGAACTACCTCGGTCGGTCGGTGTGGTACTCGGTCCCGTTCCTCCAAGACGTGGCCGCTGGCATTGCCAACCCTGCCGCATCGATCCCCGAGGCGCGACGCATCGCCCATATTCCCCAAACGCTCGTGCACCTGGGAACGCCTCAAGAGTATGCGATCTGCCCAGAACCACCATGCCGCGCAAGCCCTTCGATGTCGGTGGTAATCCCCACGGGTGGGGTTGAAGGCCGGGTCGACGGAGTGGAGGTCGTCCACGTCAACCACGCGATCAGATCGCTACTGCTCCAGTCGACGGCGCCGGACCTCGAGATCGTGGTTGTGCTCGACCGAACAACGGGGTCCGAGGTGCTCGGAGATCTGGTGGAGCTTTCAAATCTGTCAGTCGTACGCGACTTCGAGGAGTTCAACTTCTCCCGCGCTTGCAACATGGGAGCGAGGCAGAGCAGCGGAGAGGTGCTGCTTTTCTTGAACGATGACACCGAATGTCTGGATGGTGCAGGCCTCCATCGTTTGGGCGAGACGGCTGTGCGGCAACAGATCGGTGCCGTGGGCCCGCATCTGTTGTACGAGGATGGACGGCTGCAACATGCGGGTATCTGGGCACGAGCAGGCATACCCGGGCACCGCTACCCGGGCTTGAGTGGGGAGTTCACCGGCCTCAACAACTCACTTCTCGTTCCCCAGAATTCGATCGCAGTCACCGGGGCGTGTCTCGCGGTGGAGGCCAACCGCTTCTGGTCGGTCGGCGGTTTCGACGAGCGATTCCCATTGAACTTCAACGATGTCGACCTGTGCCTACGGCTTCTTCACTCGGGTTATCGGACGGTCGTCGAGCCGATTCGCGCCTTCCGACACTTCGAGTCGGCGACCCGCGAACCGGCTGCATCTTCAGAGGAGTATGCGTTGCTTCGAGATCTCTGGGAGCCCGAGCTCTCCGACGATTTCTGGGATCATCCGCGGCACAAATCCCCTGCGCCCAATGAGTATCCACCACCCGTCCCGGCCTACATCGAGGGGGTCGAGCCACTTGGCCTGGGGACACCGCACCCCCGGGTCTGGGACACCGCCGGTGGAATGCCCGTCAACTGGCCCCAGCGCGACGCCGAATCGGGCTGAGCATTCCTGCGTGCGCCAACTCAGTCTGCAATAGTCGGCAACATGCGGATTCTTGTTACCGGCGGCCTCGGATTCATCGGGTCTGCCGTTGTCCGCCAGGCCATCGAGACGGGCCACGAGGTGCTCAATATCGACCTCGAAACCTACGCCGGTGACCCGCGTACCGTTGGCGACGTTGCCGACTCAGACTGTTACCACCACCGCAAGGTTGACATCTGTGATGAAAGGGCCGTTCGAGCCGCCCTCGCGGAGTTCGACCCCGACCGGGTCATGCATCTCGCCGCAGAAAGCCATGTGGATCGCAGCATCGACGGGCCGGCCGAATTCGTTCGCACGAACGTTGTCGGCACCACGGTGATGCTGCAGGAAGTGCAGGCCTGGTTGGCCGCCTCCCCCAACAGCGACTTCCGGTTCGTTCACATCAGTACCGACGAGGTCTTCGGTTCTCTGGGTCTTGACGACGGACCCTTCAGTGAGACCACGCCGTATGATCCCCGCTCGCCGTACTCGGCCAGCAAAGCAGCGTCGGACCATTTCGCCCGCGCCTGGTTTCACACGTACGGCCTCCCGGTGGTGGTGACCAACTGCTCCAACAACTACGGGCCCTACCAATTTCCCGAGAAGCTGATTCCACTGATGGTGATCAAGGCGCTGCGGCGTGAGCCGTTGCCGATCTACGGAAAGGGCGACAACATCCGAGACTGGATCCACGTGGAAGACCACGCCGCTGGTCTGCTCGAGGCAGCGACCGAAGGGGTACCGGGCAGTACATACCTCTTCGGCGGCGATGCCGAACGCACCAACCTGGAAGTGGTCCGTTCCATCTGCGACCTGGTCGATCAGTTCGAGAGCTCAGCGGAGAGAAGTAGGCGGGATCTGATCACATTCGTCACCGACCGTCCCGGTCACGACCACCGCTACGCCATCGACTTCTCGTCTACGACCTCGTCGTTGGGGTGGACACCGTCTCGGACCTTTGAAGCGGGCATCTCCGACACGGTCGAGTGGTATCTGGACAACCCGGGCTACTGGGAACCGATCCTCGCCGGACGCTACGCCGGCACCCGTCTGGGCACATCGTGAAAGGCAGCGTGCAATGAAAGGGATCGTGTTGGCCGGTGGCACCGGTACTCGCCTCCATCCGCTCACCCTTGCCGCTTCCAAGCAGCTGCTTCCGGTGTACGACAAACCGATGATCTACTACCCGATCAGCACGCTGATGTTGGCCGGCATTCGTGAGCAATTGATCATCACTACGCCCCAGGATGCAGCATCCTTCCAACGCCTCCTGGGAGACGGCTCCCGGTTCGGTATCTCGCTCTCGTACGCGGTTCAACCGAGCCCCGATGGTCTCGCCCAGGCGTTCATCATCGGCGAGCGGTTCATCGCCGGCGGCGGCTGTGCACTCGCACTCGGGGACAACCTGTTCTACGGCGAGGGCATGTCGAAGCAGTTGGCCACCGCCGCGGCGATCCAGCGCGGTGCCAACGTCTTCGCTCAACAGGTCCGCGATCCGGAGCGTTACGGCGTCGTGGCGTTCAACCGGGCCGGACTTGCGACGAGCATCGAAGAAAAGCCGATCGAACCCAAATCACATTGGGCCGTCACCGGCCTGTACTTCTACGACGAACAAATCACCGAGATCGCCAAGCAGGTCGAACCCTCCGACCGAGGCGAGCTGGAGATCACCACCGTGAACCAGACCTACCTGAATCAGGGAGAACTGAACGTCACCCAACTCAGTCGTGGGGTCGCCTGGCTCGACACCGGGACCTTTGATTCCCTGGTGGAGGCCGGTGAGTTCGTCCGGGTCATCGAAAAGCGTCAAGCGAAGAAGATTGCCTGCATCGAGGAGATCAGCTGGCAGCACGGCTGGATGTCTGACGAGCAGCTGGAGCAGGCTGCCCAACCACTTCTGAAAAGCGGCTACGGCGAATACCTGATCTCACTCCTGGACCGGTAGCCGATCAATCCTCAGCGGTTCTACAAACCCAGACTGTGAAAGAGGGTCTCGGCGGCGATTGAGTATCTGTTCAGTTCGGCGTAGCGACGCATCGCTTCCGCCATACGAAGTGTGAGATGTGGGCTGGAGAGGAGTTCGGAGATCCCCGATGCCAGGTCCCGGGCCGAGACATCGGTTGCCACCGTCACGACAACGCCGTCGGGAAGTTCAGTCGCTGCACCCAGCGCAGTGGTGATGGTTGGGGTCTCAGCAGCGATCAGCTCGGCGAGCGCCCCCGACGATTCGCCGTTGGAAAACCGTCGCAGCTGCACGGCGAGCGCGACCGATCTCTGCTGGCGCCGGAACTCTTCTGGATCGAGCAGGTCTGTGAACTCCACCTCAACCCCGAGTTCGTCGGCGCGGATCTGAAGGTGATCTCTCAACGACGGTTCGCATTCGCCAACGAACCGGACCGTCAGAGTGCGTCCCGAGACCAGGGAACAGGCCTCGATCACCACTTCGGGGTTCTTGGCCGGATCGACGATTCCGAACACTCCGACTATCGATGACTCACGATTCGTCGGGCGCCCCCCGAGCGCCGGAACGGGCAAATCGAACAGGTGCTCAACAGCGGACCCGCTATCCAAGGAAAGAAGTCGGGCCGCGTGGTCGGAGTGGCAGAAGCGCTGCATCGTGTGCTGCATGATCTCTGCCGCCATCAGAATCCCAAATCGGTCCGCAGTGTCGGGATCGATCACATGAGTTTCAACAACCGACGGTCGGTACCGGTTGGGGTACATCTGTTCAGACATTGCCCCACGTGGTCAGCTCCAATCGCTGCAGGGTCAATTCGATAGAGCTCGTTGTAGAGACCCACGTAACGTGCGTCGTGGAAGTACGACTGCACCGGGCATCCGTCGGAGCTGTTGAAGTGCCCGCACATGAAACCGGGAGTTGCCCATCATGTACACAATTCGATCGAAGGGCTGACCGCCGAAATGGAGTTCATCGAGCTCTTCCAATGGTCGAACCTGCAACCGCTCACTTCTTCGAACTGGACCTCGCCCTCTTCGTCGTTCACCGCTGTGAATGCGGTGACGTTGGCATGACGGGAAAGCTCAGGTAGCAGTCTCGCCGAGTAGTACGCGATGCCAGACGGCTGGGGTGGCAGGGGGGTCACCACGGCAATGCGCGGCGCGGTTGACAACGACGCCGGTCGCCGATCACTGAAACTCTGGAGAGCCCCCGCGCAGAAGCGCCGCCGACCGGTCCCAGCTGAATTCGGTGTGCTGGTTGGCAACGATGGTGTCCCGGAACCCGGATCCGCGAGCCCCCGATCCAAGGCCTCACGGATCGAGTCGATCGACTCAGGATCGAACCGGGCCGGTTCAAAGGGCTGCACCTCTCTGAGGCTCGAGGAATCGGCACAGAGCACCGGCACGCCGCACCGCATGGCTTCGAGCGCCGGAAGTCCGAATCCCTCGTACAACGACGGGAAGATGGAAAGGGTGGCGTGCTGATTCAGTTCGACAAGTTCCTGCGTCGGAAAGGTAGCCGGGCAGTATGAGGTGATCGCGCTCGAGACCCATCGCCCGGGCCCGTTGGCGAAGGTCCTCCTCAACCCACGGGTCGAGCCTGCAGGCAAGAACCAATTGATGTCGGTCTCGCACGGCGCGGTCGAGGGCAGCGTAGGCCTCCAGGGTTCGGTCGATGTTCTTCCGCCAGTCGATACCGGTAGGGAACAACACGTACCCGGGCCGCAGCCCCTGAATCGATGGCAGATGACGCCCCCGGTCGGGGAGGAACGAACCGATCATCGACACCGGCGTAGATGACTGCCTGGCGACTCTCGGGGATGTTCAAGAGTTCTACGGCGTCATCCCGAGTTGCGAGAGAGATCGGAAGCAGACCGTCGAAGAGGCCGTAGCCAGCGACCCGATCCAGGTAGGCGGCCCGAAGACGCGGACTCCTCCAGGTACGGGTCGGGGAACTTCAGCGGAATCAGATCGTAGAGAACTGCCAGCTTGGTCCACGCCGGACCTCTTGCCCAAGGGGGTAGGACGGTGGCCAGGTCTTCTTCCAGTTCGATCAGGGAGCCGGCCAGGAACGTTCCACCACGGAACGGATCAGGAGCAAACTGGTCTGAGCGGACGAGTTTTCCGGTTTCCACCAACGGATGCAGCGACGCCGGCAACGGTAGATGGGGATGGAGAAGGTAGTAGTCGATCACCTCTGGATGGCGACGCTCAACTGCGATCGCCAGTTGTGAGATGAGCCGGGCGATACCGCGTTCGCCGTGATCACGGTTCTGGGCGCCGAGCAGGTCGAAAACGACGGGCATCAGGAGGTTTTTCGTTCGGTGATCTCTCGAAGTTCGTTCTCCAATGCGGTGATGCGGGTGGAGAGCGCAAAATGCCGTTCGGCGGCACGAGCCTCCGAGTCCGACAATGCTCGGAGCAGTTCCTCCTTCACCGCGTGCACTTCATCGACAACTGCTCGAAGGTAGCGGTCCATTCGGCCGGTAACCGGAGCGGTCAGCTTCTTGGCGGCTGGTCCCAGATTTGGCATGCCCCAAGTATTCCAGAGGGTGTGGGTCAGCCTCTGCTTTGACCGGTTGGTCTGTTTCGACGGTCAGCGAAGCGCCGGTCGGCACCTCGCCGATCGGGATTGACCGACGAGTCGTAGTGGGATGGCTCCACCTGGGCCTGTAGTTCCAGCCGCCGCACTCGCTCGAGCGTTCGTTGCGTCACGATCCGCTGAGATGCGATGAGATCGGCGACAACTGCCAATGCAAGGAGTTGAACCGATGCGATCCCGAGTGCTGCAGCCAAGATGATCGATTGCAGGTGACCCGAGGTGTCACCGGTCCGCACCCAGTCCACGACGAAGGGCAGCGACGCCAGGATGGCTCCGCCCAGCAGCAGGAAAGCGAGCGCACCGAAGAACTTCAGAGGTTCGTAGGCGGCAAACACTCTTCCGATGGTCAGCGCGTTTTTCTTGATGTAGCCGAACATCGATCCGAACAGGCGCGACTCCCGCACCTTGGGGTTGGTCCGGATGGGAACCGACATGATCGCAGCGTTGTGCCGTCCAGCTTGAATCAGCGACTCGATCGTGTAGGTGTAGCTGTTGACGACTGTCAGCCCGATCGCCGCTTCTCGGGAGTAGGCACGAAACCCGCTGGTTGCGTCGGGAATCGTGGTTCCCGAGGCCTTTCGGACCGCCCAACTACCAAGTAGTTGCAGTCGGATCTTGAAGGCTGAGAACTCCTCGTGATTGCGAACATCGCGAGCACCGACCACGATGTCTGCTTCGCCCCTCAGCACCGGGCTGGTCAACAGACCGATGTCGCCGGCGTGGTACTGATTGTCTGCATCGGTGTTGACGATGACGTCAGCACCGAGCTTGAGGCATGCGTCCAGTCCGGCCTGGAAGGCGGTGGCGAGGCCTCTGTTCTGCGGGAGCTTCACCACATGATGCACCCCGGCTGTCCGCGCCACCTCGACGGTTCTGTCGGTGGAGCCGTCGTCGATGATCAACCACTCGACCGAATCGAAGCCGTCCACAACGTCGGGCAAGGCGCCAATGGTCTCGGGGAGCTGATCCTCTTCGTCAAGGCACGGGATTTGGATTATCAGCTTCACTCAGTGGCCAAGCTAGCCGTTTCCCACGCCCGGCTCTTGTATGGCGGTGGGATCGAAGCTCCCCGGGCACGCACCCGAGCAGAACTAGGGTTTGGCGGTGCCTTCACCTAGCGGAGACAACGTCGGCAACACATCACCAAAATCACTCGACGTTCTGTTCTTCGGGACCTTCGATGAGGGGCTGCACCCGCGCACAAGGATCCTTCGCGAAGGTTTGGAGGCAAACAGCCATCCGGTTTCGGTGATCAATCGACCTCTCGGCCTGAGCACTGCCGAGAAGGTCCGCATCGCCCGGTTTCCGGTCCTGGCCGTTCTGCTGGCTTTCAAGCTGCTGATCCGCTGGGCGCAGTTGCTGGCAGACAGCCGTGGAGCAACTCCAAACGTCGTGATAGTCGGCTACATGGGACACTTCGATGTACACCTGGCCCGACTTCGATTCCGGTCGAGTTTCTTGATTCTCGATCATCTCACAGGTCTGGCGGAAACGGCTCGAGACCGACGGGTGGACCGGGGGGCTCGTGGGCGATTGTTGGGCTTGGTTGATCGCTCTGCCTTGGCCCGAGCCGATCTTGTTCTATGTGATACCGACGAACAAGCCGCCCAGATCGCTGGCCAAGCGTCGGAGGTCATGGTCGTTCCGGTCGGTGCAGCCACAGAGTGGCACGATGCCCGACGATCGGCCACAACGCCAACCGGACCGATGAAGGTGGTCTTCGTAGGGCTCTTCACCCCGCTCCAGGGAACCGACGTGATCGCTCGAGCGGCCGTCGAAGCACTCCGGTCGGCTGAACTAGAGTTCACGTTTGTGGGCACCGGGCAGGATCTCGATGTAGCGAAATCCGTCGTCGGTCCTGGAACCGCAGGGGTCTCTTGGCGTGACTGGGTTCCCGCCGCGGATTTGCCAGAGCTTGTGGCAGAGTTCGACGTGAGTCTGGGTATCTTCGGCACAACCCCCAAAGCCCTCCGTGTTGTTCCCAACAAGGTCTACCAGGGGCTCGCGGCCGGCACGGTCGTCATAACCAGCGACACCGCCCCCCAACGACGACTGAAGGAACAACACCGTTTGAACCGGCTCCATCTCACGCCCCCTGGTGATTGGGGCGCTCTGGCTCGAGTTCTCAACGAATTTGCCCGGTCAACAGATCAGCTACGCGACCGTGACACTACCGATTCTGACGAAGCGACCGCACCGGCGGCGGTTGTGGCCCCGCTTGCCGCCCGACTACGCGCATGAAGTACCCCGCTCTGTCGCTTGGAGCCTGGTTCCGTTACGACTTCATCTTCGAGCACCTGATCCCGGAGAATCCACGCTCGATTGTGGAATTCGGTCCAGGCTTGGGCGCGCTGGGCGTACGACTCGCCGACCATGCGGTGTACGAAGCCGTTGAACCCGACGATGAGTCGAGGCGTGCCGCCCAGCATCTACTTGGATCGAGGCGTCAAGGCCTCACCGGATGAACTCACCATCGACCTAGTCGACGTGATCTGCGCATTCGAGGTACTCGAGCACTTGGCCGACGACATCAGCGCCCTCCGGGCATGGACCACTCACCTCCGGCCGGGAGGCCTGGTGCTGGTGAGCGTCCCAGCTTTCATGAACCAGTTCGGACCCCACGATGAGATTGCGGGCCACCTTCGTCGCTACTCACCTGAGGACTTGGAACAGCTTTTTCGCAAGAGCGGGCTCAAAACCGAAGAGCTTCGCTTGACCGGATTCCCAGCCGGGTTCATTCTTCAGTGGGCACGGAACCGGCTGGCTGCCAGGCATCACGGGGGCCAAGGAACGGTGCAAGCGAGGACCGCCGCCTCCGGTCGGCTCTACCAGTTCGAATCCAATGGATGGTTGACCCACCTCATTGCATGGCCGCTACGGAAGCTGCAACGTTTGCCGGTCCGCCGAGGCACGGGACTTGTTGGGGCGGCGAGGAAGCCTTGAGACCAACGTGGAGCTGGAAGGCTGCGTTCTATGTTGCCGGCACGGTTGGAATGCTGGTTGCGGTTGTCACGATCGAACGACCCAGCGCCGATGACATCCCCTCGTTGCCCGCACTCGCTCTTGCGTGCGCGTTCACCACGACGTCCTTGGCCGCCGCCGGCTTCCAATGGGCCACTCTCCTCGATGCCCATGGAACCCAACGCCGGACGGCATTTCGCGGCGTGTTCGTATCCCAATTGAGCAAGTACTTGCCGGCCGGTGGAGTCTTTCAGGTCGCCGGTCAGCTGTCCCTTTCCGATTCGGGGACACCCGCATCGAGATTCCAGTTGTATGTCTACGGCATGGTGCAACTCTGTGCTGCGTGCCCGCTCGTTGGGCTCTTGTTGGTCGGTCCTTCGTCGGCCGCCGTTCCCAAGACAATCGCCATTCTGGCCACGCCCCTCGTTCTGCTCGCCCATCCGAGGGTGATGTCGTGGGGACTGGATTTCCTGAGTCGGTTCATCAGGTCCGTCGTGAACGTTGTCGGACCGATTCCACCGGGTCGGCTCGCTCGCTCTCAGCTCATGGCATTGGCGAACATCGCATTGCTGAGTTTGGGTTTCGCAACACTCAGTCTGTCCGTCGATCAATCTGCATCGTTTCTCGTGGCAACAGGTGCCTTTGCACTCGCCTGGCTCGCAGGTTTTGTCGTTGTACCTCTACCCGCGGGGCTCGGTGTCCGCGAGGCGGCGCTGGTTGCCTTGCTTCCGGACCTCTCTGCCGGAAACGTTGTGCTCGCCGGCGTGCTCCTGAGGCTGGTGGGATTGGTCAGTGAGGTGGGGCTCGCCGGCGCGTCGTTGGCTATCAAGGCTCGCTCGTGATCCAACTGTTGCTCGCTGCGGTGGGCTCACTCGGCTTCCTCTGCCTCGGGTTCGTCGCAGTAGCAAACCGATTCGGCTCACCTCGGCCATCGTTGGGTAGCGCCGAAATCCTCGACGGATTGGGGATCGTTGTCCCAGCTGTCCTGCTCCTGAGCCTGGCGGCCATCCGAGCCGACATCTTCGATCGACCGGCACTGATCGTCGTCGGAGTTGGCGCCATCATCGCAATAGATCCGCGATCGGCGAGGACTTCGCTCCCTTCGCCCACGTGGCTCTCGATGATTGGGGTCGTCACGGCGGTTGGGCTGTGGCTACGACGAGATCCCATCTATTTCCTCGGAGACTGGTCGGACTTCGGTGAGTACGTGAACAGGGGGAATTCGATCGCCGACGGTGGGCCGCCGGGTGGTTTCTTCCCGCCACTCACCGAGACGTACATGGCGTTGGGTCATTTACTCTTTTCGCAGCGCTACGCGATGGTGATCGTGCCTGTTCTCGCGGTTGTCACCGGTCTCTTCGTGGCAGGTGTGAGCGGGGTGTTGACCGGTTCGCGGGCTGCCGCCGTACTGGCTGGCTCATTGTTCGCCATTCACCCGGTGGCGGTCTGGTTTGGTCGTCTGCCCACCAGCGAAGTTGGGTTCGGCCTGCTTTCGACGATTCTCGCCTACCAATTGATCCGAGCTGGTGATGGCGAGCGTGCATGGCCCATCGGGCTCACCGTGGCCGCCATGGTGGTGTCACGACCGAACGGGTTGGTCCTCGTTTTACCGTTCACCGCCATCGTCGCAGTAGCTGCGCTTTCGGGTGCCCGATGGGATCTGTGGGCCCGCACGGTTGGCCCGTTCGTGGTCGGGTGGACCTCGGGATTTCTGTGGCTGGCAAATTTCAAGCTCTTCCGCAGCGTCATGGCCACCTTCGGTGGAGAATTCGGGGTCGATACTGTGACGCTCAGCGACCAACTGTCCAACCCCGGTTGGCAGGCGGCAATCGTGATCGGAATGCTCCTGTACTGGGTCGTCCTGTCCAGACTGTGGAGCGCGCCACAGACAATATCTCGCTTTGCGTCGGCCCTGATCGGTGCAACTGTTCTTGCCAGCTTCGGAGTTGTGGCGTTTGCGGATCGGCTGTTTCTCCTACGCGACGGGCTCTCTTCAATCGGATATCCCACGATCATCCTTGCCGGTTTGGGTCTCGTCGCACTGCTCTTGGAGCGGCCGGCGTCGATGGCACCGGTGACCTGCGTGGTGGCACCGGCGGTGTTGTGGGCAGTCGTGTATGCCTTCCAGTTCGACGAGACAGTCCCCCATTACATCTACCTGTATTGGGAGCGGTACCTGTTTCCCAATGTGACCCTGGCCATCTTCGTGTTGGCCGGTGGCGTCGCAGCAGCCGTGGAACGCACACTGAACTCCCCAGCGGCAAGAACGAGCATTGCGTTCAGCGCAGTCATTCCGTCCTTCGTTCTGGCGTGGTTCTTCGTGCCCCACTACGAACTCCAACATCACAGGCAGTACCACGGCGCTGGTTTCTACGAAGCCCTGGAAGCGATCGCCGAGGACCTCCCCGAAGATGCGGTTGTGGCCTACAGCGGCGTCCCGAGTGAGCTGATATGGGATCGCTACTTCTTCTTCTTCCCGAACACCTTCCGGGTCATCGGCCAGCCGCTCCGGCTCACCTTCGATGTGGACTTCACGAACCTCCCAACTGTGCCAACCGCACCTGATCCCCTGGGAGGAACAGACCGGGATCCGACACACGTGCTGTCGGTGTCGCTGGAACCGCGGGACACACTTCAGGATCTTGCGGCGGGCCAGCACGAGTTCCCGATCTCGCTACTACCCAGGGACTCCACTGCGGAGGACGACTGGAACGAATGGATGGTCGTGGTCACAGTCTCCCGGATGCGGTGACTAACCCAGCCACGCGGCCCACTGCGGGTTGGCTCTGGTTGCGAGCACAACCGAGTAGGCCGGGGCCTTGGGTTGACCTTTCAACCTCAGCCCGGCTCCGCTCAGCGAGCGGGATCCCTTCCGCTGATTGTGGAGCTTGCACATCAGCACCGTGTTCTCCCACGTCGTATCCCCACCTCGACATCGGGGGATCACGTGGTCGATGGTGGTACCGGTGGACTCACACCCGCTCACCTGGCAGGTGTTTTGGTCTCTGGCTCGGAGGGCTGCTCGCGTCCACGGTGCCTTTCCACCGCGTCGGAAAGCCTTCACCATGTTGAACAAACGAACCACCACAGGAAACGGAAACTCGGCACCGCCACAGGTCCGAATTGTCCGATCCTGGGACTGCTCGAGTAGCTCTACTTCACCCTCGATCACCATCACGATGGCGCGACGCCACGAAATGACCGTGAGAGGTTCGTAGCTTGCGTTCAGAAGCAGGACCGACATTGCGCTTCACCCTCCAAAAGTGAATGACTGCGAGAGTATGCGCCCGGATCGGTCAGGGCCAGCCCATTTCGGCTGAACCCGACCCAACCGACTCCGCTGCCGCGTGCGATGATCAACGAGTCGCCCCGAGGTTCATACCGGGGTTTGTGCCGCCTGCGATGTCGGCGCACTTCCGATTTGGGCGTGATCGATCGATGTCTTGAGGCGGACTCTTCCCGCCCCGGCCCCACCGACCGAGGTCACCGAAAAACTGGTCGGTGCCTCGGCACGGTCGTACTCGAACGTCTCGTTGACATCCTGCAAGGCCGCAGTGATTTCGAAGCTGCCTTGGAGAAGAGGCAGGTCCTCAACAGTGATGGTGACCTCGCCGATGCCCGGTTCGATGTTCATGAGGTCCACCCCGGTGATGTCGGAACCATTGAAGTTCGACACGAGGATTCCATCGTGACTGTAGATCCAGATGGCGAGCCGCATGGCCGGAATCGACTCCGCTGCTCTGTACCTGACACGGAACGTGAGCGTGTCCCCCGGATGGTACGAATCGCCGCCATGGACCGGTTTCTCAACGGTCACAGCGACCAGGGACGCCACAGAAGTGCTGGCCGGGTTGAGTGCGGTGGGCGATCCGTCACCATGGCGAACCCCGGTCCTCGCCTCCAGTGAATCCCGATAGACGACCACGCCTTCGTGGGGTTCTCCGCAGTAGATCATCCGTCCGCTGTCGAGTATCACCGCTCGGTCACAGAACAGCCTCACCATGTCCGGTGAGTGGGTGACCAGGACGATCGTGCGCCCATCGCGCTGGAACCCTCGAACCCGTTCGAGGCACTTGCGCTGAAATGCCTCATCGCCGACGGCCAGCACCTCATCGATCAGGAGGACATCCGGTTTCAGGTTCACCGCCACTGCAAAACCCAGCCGGGCGAACATGCCCGAGCTGTAATGCTTCACCTGCGAGTCAATGAAGGCGGGGATCTCGGAAAAGTTGATGATGTCGTCGATCATCTCGTCGATCTGAGCTTTGGAGAATCCCAGGATCGACCCGTTGAGATAGACGTTCTCGCGACCGGTGAGATCGGGATGGAATCCGGCACCGAGTTCGAGCAGGGCACTCATCGAGCCGCGAACGCGGACAGCCCCATCGGTTGGACGGATCGTTCCCGAGATGCACTTCAACATGGTGCTCTTGCCACTTCCGTTGTGGCCGAGAATGCCAACCGTTTCGCCCGCCTGCACGTCAAATGCCACATCGTGAAGCGCATCGAAGGACTCGGACCGCCCTCGGCCGACGGCAAGGAACCGCTCGAGAATCGAAGTAGCGCCGGCGGTCTGACGTTTGAAGGACTTGGTTACATGATCAACCTCGATGGCGGTGTAGCTCATCTCAGATCACCTCGCCGAAGTCGCCTTCGAGACGAGCGAACGCCCGCATCCCGATGATGAAGAGCAGTACGGCGAAGGCGAGCGACATCCCAAGCATCTGCACATAGAACCCGGTTCCCTGCGCCATGAGGAACGCGAAGTCCTGCTCCTGGGCTGCGGCCGACACGTTGTTGGGGTTGTAGAGCACGCGTTTGAACACAACCACCGGTCCCATCATCGGGTTCAGCCCAGCCAGAATCGAGTTCTCCTCCAACGCATTGGCGACGAACTGAAACGGATACACGATACATGTGAACCAGAACCACGCCAGGAGGCCCAGTTCGAGGAAATGGTTGGTGTCGCGGTAGTACACGTTGTATGCGCTCAGTAGAAGGCCGAGCCCAGTGGCCAGCAGGAGCGTCAACAACAGGGCGGGAACGAGAAGCCAGAGCATCGACACCTCCGGGGCGTGTCCAAAGGCAGCCAGGCCGATCACCAAGACGATCATTTGGAAACAGAAGCTGATGAACGATGCCCCGACCGCAGCGATCGGGAGAATCTCTCTGGGGAACCACACCTTCTGCACCAGTGACCCATTGCCCACGATCGAAGCGGTCGCACTACCCAACCCGGTGGCGAACAGATTCCACACCAGCAATCCGGAGAGCAGAAGCAAGCCATAACGAGGTGCGCCGGCGTTCAGTACGACATCGAAGACAACGCTGAACACGGCCAGGTAGAGAAGCGGGTTCAGCAACGTCCACAAGAACCCGAGAACACTGTCCTTGTAGCGGACCTTCAACTCACGGCGTACGAGATTTCCCAGAAGCTCGCGATACTCCCAGACATCGGTAATCCGACGGATGAAGGAACGGGGAACACTGCCATGTTCTATGAGCGGGGGAAGCCCATCGGCCGGTACTGCGGTCAAGTCCTCAAGCGTAGTCTCGGCACCCGGGTCTTTCCGGTACCCGGGCCGCTCGGAAACAGGTGGTACCTTCGTGCCGTGATCCGACCCAAAGATCTCGCCCAAAGGACCCGACAGCTCCTTCAGCCCGGTGATCGCGCCCCTGGGTCAGAACACGACCGCAGGATCGCTGCGTTGGAAGCAGAGGTGAAGGCACTGAGGGGTGAGCTGGGCGCTGTGGTCAAGATGATCGAATCCGATGGCGAGCGCTGACCCTTTCTCTGCCGGCAACGACACCGAGGCCCATCCCGGCAGCGTGATCTCGATCGATGGCCCATTTGATCCTTCCGCCCTCGCTGCATTGCCGGCACGGGTGGACCGAGCAGCCGCGATCATCGCCGAACAACCGATGGCCGATCGACTGCGCAAGATGAGGGTCCGCGTGCCCATCTTCGACCGGAACGACGAGCCCGAAGCCATTGAAGCTGCCGTTACGCACCATCGACTCGATGCCGTACCCGAAGTGGTTGATGGAATGCTCGTCGCCGGAGGTTCCCATCGCCGCTGGGCCCAACTCGGTCAACCCAGTCCCAATGATGTTGTCCATCGTGTGTCAACGGCTCTCGAGCGCCTCGAAGGGGCTCACGCTGAATACGGTCATGCGCACGCCCGACGATTCAGCCAGACGCTGGAACGACTGCGTACGCCGGTCGGGCCAAGTGCAACGTTGCTGGAGCTGTCATCGTTTCCAGTGGTAACCGAAATCGCAGACGAGCTGGGCTTCTGGTGTGCTGCCACGGTGCGAGACGGCGGGGATGCCCTAGCACGACCGTCGAACCCATTCGATGCCACGTTTGGTCGCCAGGTGGAGCTGAACGTCGAAATCGAAACCCAACGGCTGCCCGTCGAGGACGAACTCTTCGATGTGATCCTGGCGTTGGAGATCATCGAGCATCTACCACGGGATCCAATGCAGTTGCTCGTGGAGGCCAACCGGGCCCTTCGAATGGGTGGCCAGCTGATCGTGTCGACGCCCAACCTGATCGGCGAGAGGGCGCTGGGGCTGGCTCGTCGAGGACAACATCCCGCCAACTACTACTTCTTTGAGCGCTCAGGGTCTCTGGACCGCCACCACTTCGAGTGGACACCAGACCTGTTGGGCACTGCCCTACGGGCGGCGGGCTTCTATGTTGATGAACTCAGCACCCATTTCTCGTGGTGGGATTCCGATGCCGAACTCAGCAACGACCTCGATCGGTTCGGGCACCCGCAACACCTTCGGGGTGACAACATCATTGCAACCGCCACGAAGGTGACGCCCCTGGTCCGCCGGATGCCGGATGAGCTGTACACCGGCCCTTGCACCGACGACGAGTGGGTCACGTCGAACTCCGCTCAGCCTCGTATCCGAGCCTGACTCACCGACTCACCCAGCCACGCGTGTTCTGCGTCAGTTCTGGGCGTTGTTGAAGAACCGATCAGAGGTCGCCAATTCGATGGCGTAGGCGACATCGTCGATGCCCCGCAAACGGTCGGACCAGTACTCCATCGACTGCGCTGACGGCACGATCCCGAAAACTCTCTCATACATGCGCGCGGTTCGGTCTCGTCGCGATTCCAGCGACATGTAGAAGTTCTTTCCGACCTCGACCCTGCTGATGCGACCGGAGTTCATGAGATCGACCCAATAGCCCAGACCGGCTGAATCCGGCTCACGGTGCAGAATATCCCGATAGAGCGTGGTCACGAAGCCCTCGGTTGTAGAACCTGCGCTGCGGTAGTACTCCTCGGAGGCAAGGAAATACGCACCGATGTCATCGAATCGTGCACCGCTGCGCATGATGGCCTTCCAATACTCGGCACCGGCGTTGTCGGGTTGACGTCCGAACGCTGTCTGGTAGAGGTCCAGCAGCATGTCACCGGCAAAGGCGTCGCTCTGCACCAGCTCAACCGCAACCGAGGACCGGTCCTGAGAGGCGTACACCCTTTGAGTCCACTCCTCGATCTGAACAGCGGTGGGGTTGCTGCCGAGGAATGTTTCCGACAGCGATTCCACATAGTGCTCGATCTGCTCGGTGTCTCCCCGGACGATCCGATCCACGGTGAACCAGTCGGACTTCAGACCCAGGGTCGTGCGAGCTCTCCAGCCGGTTTGAGTGACAGTGCCGCCTTCGAAACGGAACTCGATCTGCGTTACCCGTCCACCTTCGTCGCCGAGCCCGTTGCGACCGGTGACAACCAGATCGAGCAGCTTGCCTCGTCCGAACTTGGCTTCGAGCGCTGACACGCTCACGACCTTGGTCCACTCTCGATTCGGGTTGGACTCCACGTCGTCACCGTCGTCCTTCACCGAAGGGAACGTTCCTCCGGCCGTGTGGCCACCCGTGCTCGAGGAGAACTCGGTGCGGGCAACCCGGCCCGAGCCGTTCACACGCACCACGCCAGCTGTCTCGGCGATCGCGGCGTCGGTCCTTGGGTCAGTGGTTGCCTTGATCGCTGCGCCGGATTTCTGATGGAATCGACCCCAGAACACCTGGCATCGCGTGGTCTCACACGTATCGGCCCATGGCTGGTGCCGGGTGTCTCCGGCCATCGCATAGCTACGAGCCGCAACGGCTTGAGCCTCCAGAGCGGCCGCCGGCCACTTCGCAGGAGACTCATTGGGCACAACCCCGCGAAGATACTCCTCGATCGTAGTTACGTTGACGGTTCGGTGATCTCCGGCCGAGTAGGTCCCGACGATCTCACCCGAGTACCAGGTACGGGCCGATCCGCTTCGACAGACATGGAGCATGGACTCATGGCTGTTCGGATCGGCGGTGCTATCGGCAATCAACCGCACACCGGGTTGGCCGGTGATACCCCCGACAACGGTCCAGGGACCAGCGCAGGAGTTTGCGAATGAGACAAGATACTGGCTTCCGTCCCACGTGATCCGAACCGCACCTTCGGAGATGTGACCGAGGTCCTCCCCAGCTGCACCTCGCAGGAGAATCCGGCCGCTTTCCAGCCCGACGGCCGTGGAACGACCCTTGTTGTAGCTGAGGTCAACTCGAACAAGGTTGGGATCGACGATGTTGTCGGAAGGCACTGTGCCGGCCGTGGTCCCGCTGTAGAAGTGATCGAGGATCTGCTCGCTGCCCCACCCGTAGTTCTCCGCGTACCCGAGCGCACCGTACTGGCCCAACCCTCGGCCATGACCCCAGCCTCGACCCGAAATCTCAATGGTCGCGGTTCCGCTTGCGGCAGCCGCAGGGCTGGTGGCGAGGAACGGGGTGAGCAGGATCGCCACAGCTACGGTCGCAGCAGCCCGAAGAACGCGTGATCGAAGAGCGCGTGATCGAAAAGAGTGCATACGTAGGTCATCGGACCTACGCCGCCAAGCTAAAGAGATTCCCCTGAGAATATTCTGAGTACACCAAGATCTTCACCGAGCCGCCAGTCGATCGAGAAGAAGCGTCACAGCCTGCGCATACTTGGCTCCGGGGCCGAGCTACCCGGTGACAAGGCGGTAGTACGCCGGGCTTGCAATCATCCTCGCAGCGAGGGTGAGATCGTCCGAATCCAGGAGATCCTCGGCCCATTCCTCGCGCTGATCAGCGCTCGGAGATGATCCCGACACCCGACGGTAGAGCGTATCGATGCGGTCTCGACGGCTCTCCAACGAGTCGTAGAAGCCGGCGGTGACCTCCGCCGGGGTTGCTCTCCGCGAATCCAGCAGCTCAGCCCAGTAGGCACGGCCAGCTGCGTCGGGGGCACGATGGAGCAACGCCTGGTACAGCGCATCAAGGTACGCGCCGCTCGATCCGTAGCGTCGGTAGAGCTCGTCGGAACCGAAGAAGTAGACCCCCATGTCGCGCAGGCTCACCCCCTGTGAGTTGAGCAACCCGGTCCAGTACTGCTTGCCGGCGGCATCGGGCGTCCGACCCAACGCACGCTCGTACATGTCTTCGACAATCGAATCAGTGAAACCTTGGTCTCGTACGATCGACTCGCCGAGTGCGATCGTGCCGCCATGATCGGTCTTCCAATTCCAGTGATCGATGAAGGCCGGACTGTTCTGCTCGGGACGCAGTCGAGCGAGAACCGCCGAGATGTATTTGTAGTCGGCGGACGTCTTGAACGTTGACCCGGTCAGGTCGTAGCCGGTGAGCACCGCATCGACGGCGATGTCAGATCCAACATGGGTCGATGCCACGGTTATGGGGCGCTCGTCACCGAACGGAATCCACCGACCCTGCGATTCGAGCACCCATCCGCCATTGCGATTGGGCCCGGCCACGACTGCGACCGCCTCTCCGGAAGTGACGTCGCCATATGAAGTGGCCTGCCCGTAGCCGATGACTTCACCGCGATCTGTCACGACATAGCCGCTATGTCCTTCAGGCCAGGCCGAGATGTCGACCACCGTTCCTCGAGGTTTCACGCGCAGCGATGCAGGCGGGGTTTGCAACACCGGGTTCAGCTGCCCGGAGGCAGACACGGTGTAGCCAACTTTGGAGTCGTTGATGTCTCCCGCTACCGCTGGACCATTGGACGAGCGATCCACCACACGACCGCCGAAGGCATGGAGGAAGCCGTCAGCGGTGACCACGTAGCCACTCTTGCCACTGTCACGAACGATCAGATCAACCGGATTCGACCCGCCAGGGCGACCCGCTACCGCCGGTGCGTCCCCATAGGGAAGCACGGTTCCGCTCTTGGTGAGCACATAACCTGCGGTGGCAGTGCCGCCTACGGCGATCGCCCCCGCTCCTCCCGGTGGCGCATTGTCCGGAGTGGCCTGGTCCATCGCGGGTCGAAGTCCGCCGTGGACATCGACTGCGAGAAGTTTGGGGCCGAAGTCGTTGGCCTCGATCGCATCGGATGCATAGGGCACCGTGGCGCTCACATTTTTCGGCGCAAACTCTGCCTTCATCTCCGCTACCACAGGCATGGTCCAGTTTCCTGGGCACGACGTCTCACCCAGATCACGGTGACCGAGAATCGTCGGGACCGAAACATATTTGGCTGGGGGGTGTTTCAGCACACCGTCGGTCGCGGTGTTCTTCAGCAGAGCCCATCCGTTGGGATCCACACCGTGGAGACGCAGTTTCCACTCCCCCAGTGCTTTGACAGCCTGCAACGCTTCGGATGAGGGGCGGGTCGGCGACGGACTGGAAATGTTGCTCTGATGCTGACCGAGCAGGGCGACGGCAAAGGTGTTCGAGTTGAATCCTCGGGCGTGACCTCCGATGACGGGACGGTCAACCCCTCCTGAGCGCCCCTCCCAAATCGTTCCGAATCGATCGACAAGGAAGTTGTAGGCAACGTCACACCAGCCGCGGGTGACGGTGTGGAAACGCTGAATACCGCGCAGGAGTTTGGGCACCTCGTCTTGGGCGTAGGAGTTGGTGGTGACGGTGTGGTGAACCACCATTGCCCGCATGCTGTCCGCATAACGAGGCCCGTCTTCACAGCCCTCGGTCCCCCGCTGGAATCCCGGTTGTTCCCCAGTCCCCGTTGGATCGGATCGAAGGTTTTGCACCCCAGGAAACAACTCCCTTTGTCAGCGTCTGCTTGGCCAGGGTGGACTTCTGCTCCGACGTGAGGTCGGGCACGTCGAGTGCCTCGGTTACCAGGGATTCGGCGTCGCCGTAGAGGACCGCAACCTCGACCGCGGAGGCGCCCTCGCCGACCCAGATGGGCCCGATCGCACCGTTCCCGGCCCGAGCAGCAGCGCCATACCCCTCCCCCCTGGAACTGCATCGGGTCCTTCTTCACCATCGAAGTGAAGGAGTTCCCAACCGCTCCATCGAGCACCATCGTGAGACCGAACAGCGAGCTGACTGTGCTCGAGCCCTCGTCCTCGTCCATCGAGTGGTTGTACCGTCACCATCTCGGAATCACCGTCCAGTGGAACCGCCACGACCGGGACCGTCGAGCCCTTGGCAAGCACGTGTCGATCAGTCAGGTCATCGGACGCTCCCAGCAGGGCCAGAAGATCCGAACCGACTCTCCGACTGGAGCTGAACGAACTAACTGTCGAGGTCACTCGGATGTCGTTGTCACCGCTGCGGTCGGCAGCGGCCGCCGGGCTGGTGAGTGAGACGGACCCCACCAGCAGCGTGCCGATGAGAACCGCGAGCGCCGTTCGGGATGAGAATCTGAAAGTCATCGAGATGTCCAAACACCCCACTCCCCCGCCTCGAGGAACGATCAGTGTAAGCAGCGCCGCCCCTTCGCTCGCAAGGCCTGGGGACCAATCGTTATCTGACCTGCCCTGATGTGACGGTCACGTAGAGATTTCGTGTCAGCACCGACAGCGTTGGGTAGTTGGCGCCTACGACGCGTCGCTCCGGGTGTCAGTTTGAGTTCGGTCGTGTCCATCTCGAGAGCATCGACGATCAACATCCGCCCGACGAGCGGGTTGCCGATGCCCAAGAGCAGCTTGATCGTCTCGGTCGCCTGAATGGTGCCGATGATCCCGGGAAGTACACCGAGAACACCGGCGGTCGAGCAGTTGGGTGCCACTTCGGGAGGAGGTGGATCCGGCATGAAGCCGCGGTAGGTGAACCCCGCCCCGGGATCGAACACGGTGACCTGTCCCTCGAACCGGAAGACCGAACCGTAGACCACCGGGGTCCCGGTCAGCACCGATGCATCGCTGAGGGCGTAGCGCACATCGAAGTTGTCGGCGCCGTCGACCACCACGTCGTACTCGGACATCAGCTCTGCCGCGTTGCAGGGGTCGACCCGAACGGGGTGCACGACCACATCGACGTCGGGATTGAGCGAGGCAGAGTGCGTGCCGTCCCGACTCGACCTTGGACCAGCCGACCTTCAGACTGTCGTGGAGGATCTGTCGTTGCAGATTGGACAGATCGACGGTGTCCATGTCGGCCAGACCGATCGTGCCGACACCGGCCGCGGCAAGATACAGCGCCGCGGGACTACCCAGACCACCGGCCCCGACGATCAGGACACGTGATGCCAGGAGTTGTTCCTGACCAGAGCGGCCAACTTCGGGCAGCAAAAGGTGGCGGGAGTAGCGGCTCATTGGATCGGCGATGACATCGGAGGGTGTGACCCACGGCTTGCCCGATGCCTTCCACTCGGCGAACCCGCCGGCCATACTCGTCGCATTGAGGTAGCCCAGATCGTGCAGCGTTACCGCCGCCAACAGTGATCGCACACCGGTGGCGCAGTAGAGAACAATGGGGTGGGCCTTGTCGGTCACGTGGCTCGCAATCGATGTCTCCAGTACACCCCGCGGAACAGTGAGTGCGCCCTGGATCAGTCCGTGGGCTACCTCGTCAGGTTCACGTACATCGATGACCGCCGCTCCATGCTGCTTCTGCTCCAGCACTTCGTCGGTGGTGATTTCAGGAATCCTCCCTCGGGCTTGGGCCAGCAGTGAATGCAGGTCAGTCACGGGCAACTGCACCTACCACGATCGGCAAGACGTGACTGATCGACCCGCTCACGACGACGTCGGCCAGGTGATCCATCTCGGTGGGTTGGCCATTCGCGATCACGACCCGGGCTCCGGCGGCCTTGGCGATGGGAACCATCCGGTTGACCGGACCGACCGAAAGTGTCGACCCGACGGCCAGGAGAAGATCGCACGACTCGGCTGCGGCTTGTGATCGGATCAGGTCCTCCTCCACGAGACTCTGACCGAAGCTGATCGTGCTGCTCTTCAAGATCCCTTCGCACTCAGGACAGGGCGGATCCGATTCGCCTGCCCGAACTCGCTCGAGGGCAACCTGCATGGGCGCCCGGTACTCACATCGCAGGCACACCACATTTCGAACCGACCCATGGATCTCGACCAGGCGATCGGGGTCCGATCCGGCCTTCATGTGTAGCCCATCGACGTTCTGGGTGACCAGCAGATTCAGCTTGTCGTTGCTGTTCAGAGCTCGATCACCGCATAGTGCCCGCGGTTGGGTTGGGCGTCCCAGATCGGTGATCTGACCCTCACCTGCCACGCCGCTTTCCTCACCTCGGGGTCGGCCACATAGTGCCGCAGAGTTGATGCTTTCTCCGCCGCCGGGTTCTTCGTCCAGACTCCGTTCGGCCCGCGATAGTCGGGGATCTCGCTGTCGGTGGATATTCCTGCACCGGTGAGCACAGTGATACTGCTCGAGCTGCGAACCAGATTCACCGCGTTTCGCAGGGCTACCTTGTCGGGCGTCACCATCTCAAGGGTACCGATTCACTAACGTGGCAGATCGTGGAGGTTGATCAGGGAGATTTTCAGCGAGTGGTGCAAGAAACCAAGCAGCGCGCCCAACACGAGCTTGCTCGATTTGACCACCCGCTCGAACTCGATCGCCGAATCGACGCTGCGCTCGAAGCCGCCCAATCAAACTCCCATTCTCGCTCGATCGAACGCCATCCGGCTGAGACCACCAAGAACAAGGCGGGTCAGATAGTTCGGCGCCTCGCCCTCAACCCTGCAGACCAGCGAAGATTGAACCGAGAGCTGGTGGCGCTGGCGGAGGATCTGGATCAGCGAACTCGTCGGCATGAGGCCGAGATCGCTGAGCTGAAAGCTCAAGTCGACCGTCTGATTGCCCTTCGACGCAGTGGAGAATCGCCGTGACGGGCATGCGGCTCGGCATCGTCAAACCAGACCACGGCTACATCGGCGGCTTCGAACTCCACATCACCGCGCTCTGCGGAACAGATGCGGACGCGTGGCCACGACGTCACGATCGTGCCTGTCTCGGCCCGCACCCGGTCGCCCAAGATCTTCAACTACCCGATCGCCCCGGTCTTTCGAGAATGGCACGATGAGTACTTCCGACATCTCGAGTTGCTCGAGGCCACGCGACAACTGGAGCTGTCCAGATTTGACGTTGTATGTGCAACGCAACCACCGACGTATGCGGCACCCCATTCGCGCGTTTTTTCGCTGATCTACCACCAGAACCGCGTCTTCTATGATCTGTCCGACGAGTTCGTAGCCGCAGGCTTCGTCGACGCGGAAGCCCACAAGTCCGCGACCGAGGCGATTCGGTCACTCGACGCTTCAGCCGTCGTGGGAAATCGAGGTTTTCCTGTCCGGCTCGCAGACGGTGGCCAACCGGCTCACCGAGTTCTGGAACATATCCTCCCTGCCCTATCGCCATCCCAATGTCACCGATCTACCAGCTCCAAGACCACGTGCCAGGGCAGGATCGGACATCCTCTGTGTCAGCCGGCAGGAGTGGCCAAAACGAACCGAACTCTTCGTGGCCGCTATGCACCTCACCGCTGCTCATCGCAGTGGCGACCGACCCACTGGCCACCTCGTAGGCGACGGCAGCCGGTCCGAATTCGTCAAGAGTCTCGACACCGAACTGGCGGAGAACCCGGCTGTCCTCGAGTCGCTGCAGACGGTGGACGACGCCGGAAAACTGTGGCGGAACATGGGTATCTTCACCAGAGGATGGTCACCGGTGGAAGGTGAAGCCAGTGGGAGAGTTCGGTTCCACGGGCCTGTTTCAGAAGATGATCGCAACCGGCTGTACGGAGAGTCGGTCTGTGTCGTAGCACCTGCATTCGATGAGGATTACGGACTCACCGTGCTCGAGGCTTGGCAGCAGGAACGCCCGGTGATCGTCTGCTCCGATGGTGGTGGCCTCGCCGAGCTCGTTTCCCATGAGATCAACGGGCTCGTAGTCGACGCAACACCATTTGCCATCGCCCAGGCGGTAGATCGGCTGTGCAACGATCCGGTGTTGGGCGACGCGCTCGTTGCCGGAGGCCGTGAATCACTAGGGCGAATCACATGGACCAAAGCTGTCGATGCCTTTGAGCAAATGGCCCTCACCACGGCCGGAGCACCCGACCCCACCACCGCTCGACACCCGGGAATGGCAAAGCAGGTCCCGGCTCAACCAGATGAGCTCAACCGCTACGTCGCAGGGGGCTTTGGCGAGGTGTCGGGGTGGATGGCGCCGGCTCCGGTCGAGACCCTACGAGATCTCGCCGCCGCACAGGACGAGGGCGGCCATGTTGCCGAAATCGGAATTCACCACGGACAGACGTTCATTCTCCTCGCTCTGCTCTGTGGCGAGGGCGAACGTGCGGTCGGCTTCGACCTCTTCGAGATGCAGTCGGAGAACGTCGATTCATCCGGTCTCGGTGATCGAGATCAGCTGGAACACAATCTGCACAGCGCCGGCGTTGCTGACGACCGAGTCCGGGTGGAGACCAAGAACTCACTCCGCCTCCAACCCGGTCATATCGTCGATCTGGCCGGGGGCAGGATTCGTCTCTTCAGCGTCGACGGAGGCCACACGGCCGTGACCACAATGAACGATCTGTGGGTCGCCGATCGTTGCCTGACCCGAGGTGGCATCGTCGTACTCGACGACGCCTTCAGCTCGGTGTGGCCAGCCGTCGGTGAGGGTATGCACAGCTACTTGCGCCACCGATCGTGTCAGCTCATCCCTTTTGGCGTTGTAGACAACAAGACCTATTTCACGAACACGACCCAAGCTGCTGAGCGCTACCGGACGCTACTGCGCAGACCTCGGGATGGCTATCAGCTTCGGGAGGACACGCTGTACGGATCACCGATGGTGTGCTCCAAGTACACGCGTATCGTCTGAGCAGCACGACGCCCATGTCGGTAGACGCACCAACCCATGGCGGTCCAATAGGGTTGGCCGATGCCCGACGTGAAGGTCGCTGTCTCGATTCCCGCCCTGTTGGGCGAATGCCCCGTATGGGACGAGCGCGAACAGTGTTTGTACTGGATCGACATCGAAGGACGAAAGATCAGCCGGTTCGACCCGGTTGCCGGAACGAACCAAAGCCTTGAAACAGAGGGACGTCCTGGCTCGTTTGTTCTGACCAGTGACCCCGGGGTGTTGCTCGTCGCCGTCGAAAACGAGCTGCGATGGCTTCATTGGAAGTCGGGTCAGTCAGAACACTTCGTTTCGCTCGAACCGGCTGGCAACGGAAATCGGCTCAACGATGGAAAAACCGACCGAGCAGGTCGCTACATCGTGGGATCGATGTATGAGAATCCCAACGACGGACGGGCAACTGGCACCCTTTACTCGGTCGAGGCTGACGGGAGCTTCTCGGTCAAGCGGGAAGACATAGGAGTCTCCAATGGGCTCGGCTTCGATCCGGTACATCGTCGTGCGTATTTCGCCGATACCCACACTCGACGCATCGAACGCTACGACTACAACGAAGAGACGGGCGAGTTTGCCAACCGGAAGCTGTTCTTCGACTATGGCGACACACCGGGGCTTCCCGACGGTTCGTGCGTCGACTCCGAGGGGTACTACTGGTCGGCATCGGTGTACGGCTGGGCGGTCATTCGCATAGCGCCTGGTGGCGAGATCGTCGAGCGCATCAGTGTTCCCGTGGAGAAGCCGTCGATGCCGGCGTTGGGCGGGCCGGACTACCGAACGCTCTTCATCACCACCATCGGGATGGGTGGGAGTCGACCCTCCGCAGACGGCCTGCACGGCGCAGAGCCGGGGAGCCTGTTCTGTGTCGAGGTCGATGTGCCCGGTCTCCCCGAGGCCGTTTTCGCCCGAACTCCACCGAAGTTCGACTGACGCGTTGCAATTTTAACTCCGGTTATTTACGCTTATATACGTTCTCGGTGTCGGACATACATGGACGCCCGTCGGAACCCGCATCCCCCTCCCGCCCGTTCCCGATACTCCACACCTTGCGTTAGAGGAGCCCCGATGACCCACACCCCTGGCGCCAGAACCAGCTGGCTGATTCCGACAACACCCCCACCAGGTTCGCACCAAAGATCCGACCCGCTGCCTCGGCCGGTATCCCCGATCGAGCCCATCAAGGCTGATCATCGAACTCAACGACGCCAGCGTCCCGTTCGGCCCGAAGAACGCCTGCCGACCCCACACCAACTTCAGATCCAGAGGTGGTGCGATCCGATCGTCACCAACACGGTTCCCGCCAACGGCTTCTACACCGAACGCTACTACGCGCCGATCGTCGGGCCCACGTGTCTGCTCTTGCTCCGTGCTCTCGCCAGTCGACTCGAAACCGATCGGGACGGATTCGTCGTCGATACTGCCGAGCTGGCGGCACGGATCGGATGCTCTTCCAAGGCCGGGTCAAACAGTCAATTCTGGAAGGCCCTGCGGAGGGGCGTCCGATTCGGCCTTCTTCGTCAGGTCGACGAGCGTGTCCTGGTCCGCACCGAGATCAGCCCGCTGACCTCCCGAATGGTGCAACGCCTCCCCCTAACACTTCGGCGCGAGCATCGGGTCTGGACACAATCGTCGGGGCCCAGCCCAACACCGTTGAGCGACGCCGCTCCCACCGAACCTGTAGCGGGAATCCAGCTCTTGCGACTGGCGGCTCGTGGCCTGTGCACTCCCGAGGAGCTACGAACGCTCGATCGAGCTCACAAGCTCAGCTGACATCGTGCCCCAAGAAGGCGCTTGAACAGGAGTTTCCTCGGTATTTGGGCCGATCGGCCTGCTCGGTCGGGGTTGTTTACTCTTCGGTGCAAACACTGCACTCTGAGACACTTCGGGTGTGCACGCGATCAAGACTCCTCGCTCTGAGTTGCCACCAATCGTCGACGCACCCACGTTCACTCACACCAAGCTCCTCGTCGTCGCCGCCGACATGATCGTCTGCGGGCTCGGCGTAGCCGTCGCCCATGCGGTCTCCCCCGGCGGTCAAGATGGAATGATTGCATCGGTCGTGCTGCTCCTCAGTTGGGGCATCTGGCTGAGCCACGCTCGCCTCTACTCGATCCGATTCTTCACCCGTCGGTCCGAGGAAATCGGACGACTCATCGACGGAGGCCTGAGGGCGCTGGGGTCGACTGCGCTACTCGGATTCTTGTTCCGCTGGGACATCAGTCGCCCATGGCTGATCCTTGCTGCTCTGTTGGGAACCGGGCTGCTGCTCGTTGAGCGGGAGGTTCTGCGTCGACGCTTCAACCAATCGCGCCGCACAGGATCGATGCGTCGGTCGATCATGATCATCGGAGACAACGACGAAGCCGGCGACTTGAAAGCCATGTTCGCTGAAGACACAAACCTCGGCTACGAGGTGGAAGCGGTCGTAGCTACCAGCCACCGACCCGACCTCGCCTCGCTGATCGCCGACGTGTTCACCTGCCTGGATCAGACCGGTGCAATGGGCGTCGTAGTCGCCGCTACGGCGTTGCCACCGAACCACATGAACCGGCTCGTTCGAGACCTTCTCGATGCAGGGGTGCATGTGGAACTCAGTTCAACCCTGGCCGACATCGAACCACAGCGCCTGACCGTTCGACCAATAGGTCGATACCCGGTGGTCTATGTCGCACCGGTGGCCCGTCACGGCTGGAGGGCCGCTGCCAAGCGCACCTTCGACGTCGCTGTGTCGGCAACAGCTCTCCTGATCCTGTCACCGATCCTCGTCGTCTTCGCAGTGCTCATAAAACTCGACTCCCCCGGTCCTGTGCTCTTCAACCAACAACGGGTGGGACGGGACGGAGTTCTGTTCGGCGTTCTGAAATACCGAACGATGGTTGAGAATGCCGAAGAACTGAAAGCGTCACTGGCACACTCCAACCAAGGCGCAGGTCCCCTGTTCAAGATGAAGGTGGACCCACGGGTCACACGGGTCGGCAGGTTCCTGCGCAGTACCTCGATGGATGAGGTCCCCCAGCTGTGGAACGTTATCCGGGGACAAATGAGCCTGGTCGGTCCCCGACCCGCGCTGGCCGAGGAAACCTCAGCTTGGGCGGACGACCTGTACGGCCGGCTGCGGGTTCGCCCGGGCATAACCGGCATGTGGCAAGTCTCGGGACGAAGTGGAACCACCTTCGAGGAGTACACCCGTCTGGATCTTTTCTATGTCGACAACTGGTCTCTGGTCGTTGACCTGACCATCTTGCTACGTACCGTCCCTGCCATCCTCAAGTCCGACGGCGCGTATCAGTTGATTCCGCTCGCATCAGAACGCGGTTGCGAAGCGAGCGAGGGTCCGTGCCCCCGCACCGGTAGCTCCCTTGACGAACACGCCATCATCACTGTCTGTCAACGCGGCGAGACCCAGATCGAGATGGGCCCAGGGAACATCGTTCACGAACTCCTGGAGGAACAGCCCAGCAGTGAGCGCACCGCCGTATGGGGTCTTACCGATATTTCGAAGATCGGCCACGTCGCTGTCGAGATCCTTGCGATACTCAGCCGGCAACGGTAGGTGCCAAAGATTCTCGCCGCTTGCTTCGCGCGGCATCTTGCACCGCTGCAACCAGGTTGTCGTCGTTACCCATGAGGCCGGTGTACTTCACACCGAGAGCGCCGGTAACCGAACCGGTCAGTGTTGCAATGTCCACAATGGCGTCGGGCTTCTTCTCTGCCGCAAGCGACAGGGCATCGGCAAGAACAAGGCGGCCCTCCGCGTCGGTATTCAGCACCTCCACGGTCTTTCCGTTGCGGGCGGTGAAGACGTCACCGGGCCGCCCGGCGTCACCAGAGGGCATGTTGTCGGTCAGCGGTACATAAGCGGTCACACGATTGGTGCATCCCATGGATTCCAACATCGTCATGGCCCCGAGCACCGCGGCCCCGCCAGCCATGTCGACCTTCATGGTCATCATGCCGGTTCCGGTCTTGAGCGACAGTCCACCGGAGTCGAATGTGATGCCCTTGCCCACCAGGGCGACATCCTTGGCACCACGGGCCTGCTTCACTGGCGTGTAGCTCACCATAAGGAAGCGGGGAGGATGCGTAGAGCCCTTGTTGACGAACCGAATCCCGCCAAGCTTCTCCTTGGCGATCCGGTTCTCATCCCACACGGTCGCCTTCAACTGAGCTGAACCACGAACCGCCGCCCGAGCCGCCTTCACAAACGCAGCCGGAAGAAGCGACCCACCGGGCTCGTTGACCAGATCTCGTGTCAATGCAACCGAGGCAACTATCTGCTGCGCCGTTGCGAAGGCAGCAGCTACCCCCTTGCCTTTGGCAACGATGGTGATCCGCGACGTGCCGGTTTGAGGCGACGTTCCCTTTCCCTTCTGAGCGGTGTATCGATATGACGCCAGTCCTGCGCCTTCGGCCACAGCCCCCACATGGGTGGGATTGGCAGCATCCCCGATCACCAGAGCGACATTGGACTGGCGAGCCACGGCGCGAGCAAACCCGGCCGCCGCATTCCGGAGGTCGTCAACCGTGAGCTCATCACCTTCGGGAGCGAGTCCAACGAGCACCTCCAGTGGACCGTCCTCGCTAGGAACGGTGAGGGCCTGGCCCACCTTGCCTTCGAAACCTGATGCGTCGGCATAACGTCTCCGATCAGGCGACAGGTCATCGACCCCATCGACCATGACTCCCACAGCAGTTGCGCCCCGCGGTGTAGTTCCAGCAAGTTTCAGATCGGGTCCATGCGAGGCCATCCGCTGATCGTACTGCCTGTGCCGGCTCGCATAAGAACCTGAAACGGCCGGCAACATGGTCTGTCTGAACCAACCCATCCGGATGGATTGCTCTGATGGTGGAAGCCATCAATTTGTACTTTGAGGCGTATGCGTACGCACCATCGAATCATTTTGTTCGTCGGTTTCCTGGGAGCAGCACTCGCTGCGGCTGTACCGGCATTGGCCGAGTTCAGCAGCGACCGTCAGACAGATTGGGGCGTGCAGACCAAGGGCAACTCCGACACGATCGGCGAATGGGCTGCGCTGGCGTGGGAAGTCGATCAAGTCGACGGAACCATCTTCATCGGAGGGAACTACCTGGAGGTGACCAACGGCAGTCAAGTGCACAGCCAGCCCTACCTGTCGGCCTATGACGCCGAGACTGGCGCATGGCAGTCATGGTTCCGCCCTTCGGTTGGATCAGCTGTGTTTGCGCTTCAACCGACTCCCGATGGTGGCCTTCTGGTCGGCGGAGAAATCGGAACCTGGAACGGTGACCTCATTGGCTCACTCGTGAAGATCGATCCTGCGACAGGAGAGCGATGGCCCGGCTTCCCGACCCGGATCTTCGGTGGAAACACGGTGATCCGGGACCTGAAGCTCGAGTCCGATGGCTACGTCTATGCAGTCGGATCGTTCTCCCAGGCCAACGAAGGAGACGGCCCGTTTGCTGTCGGTGGAGCCGTACGCTTCGACCCGATCACAGGCGACATCGACGAGGCGTGGACTCCCATCATCAGCGACGGTGCCGCGTGGGGAGTAGCACGCTCCAAGACCCAAGATGTCACCTTCATCGCTGGCTTCTTCCAGTCAGTGAACGGCGACACCGGTGGGCGAGGTTTCGTGGGAGTTGACGACACCGGAACCATCGTCACCGATCGCGCAGACGTTCCCTTCAACGGGTGCACCACGTGGGACTACTGCTCTCAGCTGTATGACGTGGAGACAACCGAGGCGGGACACCTGTGGGTGGTGGGAGTCGAGCACGCGCTGTACGTCATCGATGAAGACGATGGCTCCCTGATTCAGCATCACTACACAGCGTGCGATCCAACCCTGAACGACTGCATGGGCCGCAACTGGTTTGGTGGCGAGTTCCAAGAGATCGAACGAGTCGGCGACCGGATCTATGCGGCGTGTCACTGCTGGCACGACATCTACAGCGATGACAAGGTCATTGTTCATCGCCAACCTACCGGCGATCACGAAACGATCAAGGCGGTCGGAGCCTTCGACGCCCTCACCGGTGACGTCATCCCAGAGTTCCAACCAGAACTCCGAGGAGACAGCGGCGGCTTCGGTATCCACCAGAATCCCTCTGACGGATGCCTCTGGGTTGTCGGCGGTTTCAGCAGTTATGGGGCAGCGGGCGGTCCGCAGCCCCCCTCCTATGACGTCGTCCGAATCTGCGATGAGCTTGGACCCGGCCCTGCTGCTGGGCCCGCCGCTTTGCCTCCCACCCCCGGATCGTGCGCTGTTTCCCACGAGGATGGGCAGGAGGATGCAACCCTCTACTGGACCGAGCAGTCCTCAGCGACTGGAACAATTCTGTACCGACGGGTCAACGAAGGGTCTACATTCTGGCTCGGTCGTGTGAACCCACCAGCGTCACCGACCCTGGCGACAACGCCGGTGCCCTCGAGTCTGACCGAGTACTTCGTTCGACACGCCTATCCGGCCGGTCAGCGTTCGGACCTTCTCCCCTGCGGAAGCGTTGACCTTCGTCCCAGCCTGACGCCGGCAACCGCATGCTCGGTGACCGTGGGCGCCAGCAACGAGGCCATCCTGGCCTGGCAATCCGGAAACGACAATGCCGACTTCATCGTGCGACGGTCAGTCGACGGTAGCCCCAATTATTGGAGAGCACGGGTGACTGAACCCGGCTACACCGACCTTCTGATCCAGCCCGGCAAGACCTACACCTTCACCGTCGAAGCGCGCGACGTCGCCGGCGAAGTCGCTACGCCGACCCCATGCAGCCCCTCGGTCCTGATCGAGCAACCCTCCCCCGATGTCGTCGCCTCGTGCACCGCAACAGTGCTGCCTGACGACACTATTCGACTCGAATGGCCAGACGGCTCAGCTACCGATCGCTACATCGTCCGTCGCTCGGTCAACGGCGGTACGAACTACTGGCGAGCACGGGTGAACAGCTCGGGTGGAGGTGGAACCGCAGACTACGTGGACTCGCTGATCAAGGTCGGATCCTCGTACAGCTTCACCGTCGAAGCGATCGGCACCGATGGTTCCAATACACCTGCGGCTGCATGCACCCCGTCACCGATCGCTGTGGAAGCTCCACCGGTGATCCCTGCGTCCGCTTGCACCGTGACCGACAACGGTGGTTCGTACAGTCTTGTCTGGACCTTCGGCGACGGTGCACAGCCGAGCGAAGCGATCGTCGAGCGAGCTCGAGACGACGTCGGAACCTTCGGATGGAGAGCCCGCACGAGTGCTTCCGCCTTCGTCGACTCCCGAATTCAGGCCAATGTCGACTACAGCTACCGCGTACGTATGATCGCCGAGGACGAACGCCGTAGTGACCCAACCATCTGCAGCCTGGGCTAACCTCGCGTCATGCCACGCGCTATCTGGAGTGGAGCGATCAGCTTTGGGCTCGTCTCGATCCCGGTGAAGCTGTACACCGCGAAAAGCCCGAAATCGGTCCGTTTCAACCAGTTGGACGGGCGGGACAATCGGCGGATCAAACAAAAACGAGTGAACGCCCAAACCGGTGAGGAAGTGCCCTACGAAGACATCGTGAAAGGGTACGAGATCATGAAGGACACCTACGTTGTCATCACCGACGAAGAGCTGGACTCGCTGTCACCCAAGGCGTCACGATCGATCGACATCGTCGAATTCGTTGAAGAAGACGAGATCGATCCCGTCTTCTACCAGTCGTCGTATTACCTGGTTCCAGACGAACTTGCCCTGAAGAGTTATGCGTTGCTGACCGAGGCTATGGCCAACGACGGCCGTGTGGCACTGGCTCGTCTCGTGATGCGTACGAAGGAGTATCTAGCTGCCATCCGGCCCAGCAACGGCCGATTGATGCTCAACACGATGATGTACAGCGACGAAGTCGTCGAGCCCTCGGAGATCCCCGGACTGGAAGGCCTCGACGACGTGGTCGTCAGCGATGCGGAGAGGGCGATGGCCAACACACTGATCGAATCGCTTGCCGGGGGCTTCAATCCCGAGAAGTACGAGGACAGTTTTCGCAACGAGGTCCTGGATCTCATTGAGCGCAAGTCCAAGGGCGAACTGACCACTGTGTCCGAGGCTGCCCCTGCCGCATCAGACACAGTAATCGACCTCATGGCTGCCCTGGAAGCTAGTGTTGCCGCGGCCAAGAAGGCCAGGGCCGGTCACCCAACCGGGGACGCGTCCGAGAAGGCGGCCAAGAAGAAGCCCGCCAAGAAGGCTCCCGGCAAGAAGGCAGCAGCCAAGAAGAAATCACCTGCCAAGAAGACGGCCAAAACGGCCTGATCCGATTCTTCGATGGCGACGCCGACTCAGGTTTCGGTCGATGGGCGAACCCTGTCACTGTCGAATCTCGACAAGGTCCTCTACCCCGAGGTCGGGTTCACCAAAGGCGAGGTGATCCACTACTACTCCGAAGTAGCGAGCGCGATGTTGCCTCACATCGAGGGTCGATGTATCACCCTGCGACGATGGCCCAACGGTGTCGAGGAGGCCTCGTTCTTCGAAAAGCGCTGCCCCACACACCGACCTCCGTGGGTGCCGGTCTCCATTGGCCCGGGAAACGAATCCGAGGGAAGCCGCAAACGAACCGGAGACACCTCGCCCATCCCCTACTGCCGGATCGAAGAACGGGCAGCACTGGTTTGGACGGCCAACCTCGCTGCGCTCGAGCTTCATGCCCCGATGGCACGAGCCGAGGCACTCGCCTGTCCGACCACCCTTGTCTTCGATTTCGACCCCGGGGCGCCGGCCGGAATCGTTGAGTGTGCTCAGCGAGCGCTCGACATGCAGGAGGTGTTTGATCTGCTGGGGATGCAGACCTTCGCAAAGACCAGCGGATCCAAGGGCATGCAGGTTTACGTGCCGCTGAACACACCAGCCACCCATCAAGACTGTGCGGACTTCGCTCTGGGGATGGGACATGTACTGATGAAGCGCGCTCCGGAGGCTGTCACCGTCACGATGACCAAGTCGGAGCGACCGGGAAAGGTGTTCGTCGACTGGAGCCAGAACGCTCGCCACAAGACCACCATCGCCCCGTACTCCATGCGAGCCAAGTCGCGTCCGACGGTCTCCACTCCTGTTACGTGGGACGAAGTTGCGACCTGTGCCGACGGCGATGTTCTGTCCTTCATCGCCCCCGAGGTCCTGCAGCGGGTTCAGATACTCGGAGACCTCTTTGCGCCGGTTCAAACCCTGGAGCAGGAACTTCCGATGGGGTCCAACCACTGAGCACTCTGAAGTGCAAAGCTCTTTCCAGTGGAGCGAATTGAGAGACACGACGTACTGAACGCGGCCATGCTTTCGTTCATCATTCTCGGAATGACCCTCACGATGTTGTGGGGGGCAAACGGGCTCCTGGGCGCTGCGACCAGCGACGATGCCGACCAGACTGTCGACGTTCTGGCCAACGAGGCTGACGACAGCTCCAACGGCGACGCGGCCCCAAGTGTGGGGTCAACGACAACAACATCGGTTGGTTCATCAACAACCACGACGACCACGCCAACCACGACCACAACCGCAGCGCCAACCACCACAGAGGCGGTGGTCCATCCTCCCAACGAAGTCATCACCCGTGTGGGAAACGGTGCCGCAAAGGGTGGAGTCGCAGGAGCAGGTACCAACATCCTGGTCGCTGCGGGTTATGCGGCGTTGAGTCCCAAGAACGCAGAGACCATCGACGTGAGCACGGTGTACTACATCCCCGGGTACAGCAAAGATGCTGAACTGGTTGCCCAATTGCTGAGTGTCAACGCCAAGAACATCTTGCCAATGCCGCAGAACCCGGGGATGCCGGTGGGTGATGCACAGGTGATCGCAGTGCTCGGCCGAGACACTCCACACGGGGGATAACGCACTTGGTCTGGGGCTTGTGCCCCAGACCAAGATCATTTTGGGCTTCTGCCCCAGGGTCCCGCCCTGCCGCTTGGAGCCACAACAACTCCAACCGGCTTCCAGAATCGAAACTATCCGCCTTCGGCGCCAGTGTCATTTGGAATCGACGCTTTTTCTGAGTTGACGTTGGGTCCGATGAGGCGCCCCCGGGTCAGGAATGCCGTGTGCCCGACCATCCGATGGTCTGGACGTACCGCTTGGCCTTCGATGTGCCATGTGCGGTGCAGGACCTCGGTCGTCGACACCTCGTCGTAGGCTCCCTGCGCCAGAAGATGACGCACCTGCTGCGCCTGGGTGATGCTGGGTGTATACGTCACGACGATCCCCCCCGGCCGCAGCGCCTTCGACGCATGAGCCAGTACTTGCCAGGGCTCGGGCAGATCGAGCACGAACCGATCAAAGAGCGGTGAACCTTCGGGCATTCCGGGATCGCCGTGACCAATCCCGGCATAGGCGTCGGCGATGTGGACGTCATATCGATCGGCGACCGAATCGCCCATGAAAGCGAACACATTCTTCTTGGCCCTGGCCGCGAAGTCCTCGCGAACCTCGTATCCCACAATCTCGGCACCTGCCCGAAGGAGTGCCATCGACATCGCCCCTGAGCCGATTCCGGTTTCGAAGACTCGGGCTCCGGGATAGACATCGGCCATCATCAGAATGGCCGCAAGATCCTTCGGGTAGATCACCTGAGCGCCTCGCTTCATCTGCAACACGTAGTCGTGAAGCGATGGGCGAAACGCCCGAAACTTCTGGCCTTTGGTTGTAGCGACTTGAGAACCCTCGACCTTCCCGATGAGGTCAGCGTGCCGAACAAAGCCAGCGTGACTGTGGTACTCACCGTCGGGTTCGAGATTGATCAGGTAGCGCCTACCTTTCACATCGACAAGCAGCACGATGTCTCCTGCTTGCAGTTCTCCCAATTGCAACGGTTTCTCAGTCCCGTTCGAGTCGGGAGCGAGCCCGGTCAGCCCGCTTCTGGTAGCGCTCAGCTGCCTTGGCATTCCTGGCATCCCGCCGGGCCCGCCGTACGATGCGGCGAGCTTCACGTCGTTCAGCTCTGGCCAACGATTTCGCTTCTCGTTGCGCCTTCTTTGCAGCAACAGCCGCCCGATGGTCGTCTTTGGCTTGAGCCTTGGCCGCTACCTTGGCCGCCTTGGCGGCACGTTTTTGTTCGCGAGCTTCAGCCCGCTGCTGCTTGGTTTCCAGCTTCTTGGCTTTGGCAAGAGCCTTCGCTTCGGTCTTGGCATTCTTCACGGTGGTTCGCTCCTGTTTGCTTGCGGCACGGTGAGCCGCCTTGGCAGCCCGGTCTTCTTGGGTCAACTGGTGAGAAAGGCGACGAAGTTCCCGACGGGTTGCCCGATTGGGCCGATCGGCCCTCCTGGCTCGCCGGCCCGGCGCCTTGAGGGCTTTGGCCTCCCGCTTTTCGAGCTTGGCCTCTCGCTTGAACTGCTTCATCTGCTGCTTGTGGGTGATCGGAAGGTGCTCGATCACGTACTTGTCACCGACACCGGCTCCACTGAGATCGATCTTTTCTGTCTTGCCTGCTTTGCCTCGCAGGAAGTTGATTGCGGAGACCGCAACCGCAGAGAACACCCACGACGTCGCTGGCCCTTTGACAATCCGATTGACCCCGGCAACGACCAGCCGAGTGCGAATTGAGCCGGCCATTACAGGCGACGGATCTCGAGAACCGTGCTGTTGCGCTTCCCTGATCGACGGCCCATGAAATAGATCACAGCGACGATCACGACAGCCCCGGCCGCTGCAGCCATCTGCAACATCTTCTTGGAGTCATTTGAGACGGTTTCGATCTCACCTTGAATCGAGCGGAACTTCTGCTCGATGTCGGCGGGGGTAATGGAGGGTTCGGTCATCGCACGGCCTTTGTTGCTTTGGACATCGCTCGGAAAAGAACAAGAACAAGAAGGCTCATCGCAGCAATCGAGCCGAGGTAGGGGACAAGACTCAGGAAGCCGAGGCCGTCAAAGGTGTCGCCGGTCTCGGATTGAAGCGCTCGCAGGACGCCGAGGCCGACGAACATCACACCCATGAACGTGAGCACGGCACCAGCGAGGCCCGCACTCAGGTATCGGGCCAACGATTTCAAAGGCTCGATGGTCTCCTGCTTGGCATAACCAACCAGCATTGTCTGAAGGTCTTTTGCCTCATCGATTGGGTTCTGATTGGCCACGTCGGAGAGTGTACGGGCTAGTCGCCGCCGTCGCCCATTGGATCCATCATCGCCTGCTGCAACTCGAGCTCCGCCAATGCCAAAGCAGACTGCATGATCTGCTCGAGCACCGGCAGACGCTGTTCCAGCGTGGCTGCCGACAAAACCTGTTGCCGGTCATGAGTCGACAACGGGGCGGTGGCAGCGATCTGAAAACTACCCAGCAACGGATCGTCGCTGAGCTCTTGGACGGGTCCCACGTCATGGCCGAGTTCCGCCGTGAGCCCCAGCAGGCGGCGGTGGGATCCAAGCAGTCTGCGGTAGGCAACAAGATCGGACTCACCGGCAACAGAGTGATCGGGCCAGTCCACAATTGCGGCTTGGGGGTAGGGATCGTCTGGCATCCATTCGTCGATTCGGATTCGACCTACTCCGACCGAGAGAACACCCCATCGGCCATCCTCAGATTGTTCTGCCTCCAGGACACGCGCCAGTGTTCCCACATTGCTGCGCTGGTCCTGCCCTCCCACCTCATGGCCTCGTTCAATGAGCACAACGCCGAAGGATCGATCGGGTAGCGCCATCACTACCTCCATCATCTGCCGATAGCGAGGCTCGAACACGTGAAGCGGCAGAACCATCGAAGGAAGCAAAACCGAACCGAGAGGGAACATTGGAACGACCCGTGACGTCACCGGACCACTGTCGCAGAGAATGAAGGAAGACGGAGCGTCGAACGCCGCTATTACTTCGGGCTCAGGGCGCTGAGCAGTGGAGCATTCGGGTAGATCGCCAAAGCTTCGACAAAGGGGACCTGCAGCTCCTTCAGCTCTTCATTGAGACCGACTGAATCGCCGTTCACGATATAGGTGAAGACCAGTTCGACACCGGCTTCCCGTGTGCTATCGACGACACCTGACAGCGCTGTGACCCCGTTGAGGGTTCCCGTCTTGGCAAAGACGTTGCCGTCGGCGGGCGTTCCCACGTGCTTGGTCACCAGGCTGCCACGCTCGCCCCCGATTGAGAAGCTGTCCACCAGAACGCTGTCGGCACCGGCTCGGTCCAGGATCTCAGTCAGAACTCCGCAGGTGACCCGGTTCGTTTCGGCGAGACCAGAGCCGTCGTCGATCGTCACGCCGGTCAGATCGATCCGCTGGAGCTCGAGGATCGATCGGATCTCCGCGATTCCAGCTGGAATCGAGCCGATTCCCCGTTCGCTGCGGCCAAGATACTTGACCAGAATCTCGGCCCCGTAGTTGTTGGAGTAGGAGTTGATATGGGTGACGATGTCGGCCAGCGGTGGCGACACCAGTCGGGCCAACACGGTGGCCTGGGTCGGGGCTGGTGACACGTCGGAAGTGCCCGCTACCCGAACTCCTCGTTCGGCCAGCAGTGACCGGAAGACCTGCACAGCGTTGAGGGCCGGGTCGGCGGCGGCCGTCCTTCCCCTGAAGCTTCCCGCAAACTCTGCTGGCCAATCGGCAAAGCCTTCGTTGACCGAAAGGGCTGATAGCGGACCCGACTGGTTCGAAACGATGAGTCGCTCGGCCCACGGTCCGTAGCGTTCATCATCGAAAAACCTTTCGTCACCGACCAGGTTGCCGGCGATCTCGACGACGCCGGTTGCCGCTACCGAATCGGCAAGGTCTTCCAGCCGAGAAAAAGTGCGCCCGTCCTGATCGTCACCGTACTGGGACCGCCACGCTTCGGTGGAAAGAAATGGGTCGCCGCCTCCGATCAGGAAGACGTCACCGCCGATCACGCCGTTCTGTACCGGTGCCGTTGCGACGACGTGGGTTTCGAAGGTGTGGTTCGGTCCGTACTGGCTCAGGGCCGCGTGGGTTGTCAGGATCTTCTGGTTGCTGGCCGGCACAAGGGACAACGACGGATTTGTAGAACTCAGGACCCGATCGTCCTCGGTGACGATGAGGCACGCAGCGTTGCCTGAACCCAGCAGGATCGCCTCGAGCTCAGGCTGGAGCGCAGCGTCAGCCAATGGTTGCTGAAGAGTCTCGGGTATCCGACGGGCTGACAGGATCGGCGTTTCCAGCGGAGAGCGATAGACGATCGCGGGAAGTACGTCCTGATCAATGGACGCGTTCTGGCTGTACTGCCACGAGAAAGCCGAAAGCAGGACCAAGAAGACCATTGGCACAACCGCTCGCCAGGGAACCTGATCGAGGGCCGACGGCGGCGGCTGAGGAGCCCGTCGATCAGCCCGACGGACAGTCCCTTCACGGGATCCCGTGCGGCTTTCGCTCTGATTCCGGCGTTCCTCCATCGATCGCGAGGTTAGTGGAGCCTCACCGATCGGTTGGGTCCACCGATCCGACAAATACCGCGACGTGGATGAACCTCTACGATTGGGGCATGACCGCTTCGATGGATGTCAAAACCGTTTCCGATGTGGTCAGCACGACCTGGAACGATGAGCTCATCGCCGAACTCAGCGACTACATCGCCATACCAGCCCTGTCCCCCGCCTTCGATCCGCACTGGGAGGGCAACGGTTATCTGCACAACGCTGTCGACCACGTGCATTCCTGGATCAAGAAACAGCCCATTGTTGGCATGACATCCCGAATTGCTGAACTCCCGGAGCGAACACCGGTGATCGTCGCCGAGGTCCCCGCCTTCGGCGACACTTCCGACAACAGCAGCACGGTCTTGTTGTACGGGCACTGTGACAAACAGCCCGAAATGGTCGGTTGGGAACCCGATCTTGGCCCTTGGAAGCCGGTGCTGAGAGAGGGCCGACTCTACGGAAGAGGCGGAGCGGACGACGGTTACGCCGCCTACGCAAGCCTCACCGCCATCCGTGCGGTGCAAGAGGCCGGTGGGTCACATCCCCGCTGTGTTCTCCTGATCGAGGCATCTGAGGAATCGGGAAGCCCTGATCTTCCCGCTCATGTGACGGCCCTGGCGGAGACTCTTGGTGTTGTGAAGCTGGTGGTGTGCCTCGATTCGGGCTGCGGCGACTACGAGGCTCTGTGGCTGACCTCCTCGTTGCGGGGGATGATGGCGGCCACTGTCACCGTCGAAGTTCTGAGCCAAGGTGTCCATTCAGGCGGAGCGAGCGGAGTAGTGCCCAGCAGTTTCCGGATACTTCGACAGCTGCTCGACCGCATCGAGGACGCCGAGACTGGTGCGGTACTCCTCCCTTCCGCCACTACTGAAACTCCCGAATACCGACTACGCGAGGCCGCGGCGATGGCGGAGTACTTGGGTCCTCGCGAGGAGCCGTACCCGCTACTCGACGGTGTCCGCCCGATGGCGACTGGCGTGGAGGGTCTGCTGAACAAGACATGGCGACCGACCCTCTCCTATGTGGGGGCCGCCGGTATGCCGCTGCCTCACGACGCGGGGAATGTCCTCCGGCCGTCGACGGCGTTGAAGTTATCGCTCCGCCTTCCGCCCAATGCCAGCGCCTCCGCCGTGCTGAACGAACTCACGGCGGCCCTCACCACCGACCCGCCGAGCGGTGCTCGAGTCACCCTGTCCGATGTCGAACAGGCCTCTGGGTGGAATGCTCCAGATCTTGCGCCATGGCTCCGGTCATCGCTCGAATCAGGGTCACAAGATGTCTTCGGCGCACCACTCCAACTGATGGGCGAAGGGGGAAGTATTCCCTTCATGGGAATGCTCGGAGACAGGTTTCCGACCTCCCAGTTTGCGGTGATGGGTGTTCTCGGGCCGCAATCGAACGCTCACGGACCCAATGAATTCCTTCATCTCGATTACGCCCGGAGACTCACTACGGTCCTCGCGACGTTGCTCAATGACGCCGCTGCCGGTTTGAACTAGGCGCAGCAGCTCGCCGCCCCGCATACCGCCAGAGTGCATCGAGGGCGGCGATGGCCCTGCCCGCTGACGCATAACAGAGGCGACCGGAACCACGAACCGCAGCGGGACCGGGATTCTCGGGGTTTGACAGACCCAACTCCGTGGCGACCAGTACCGGTTTGCCCGACGCCTCCGACGCTTCAGCTGCCGCAAACGCGAACCGGGAGTCTTGGCGCTCGTGATACTCCACGATCCGTTCGAGTCCGTGGTCGGGGTAGAACTGGCCGCGTCGGAACATCGCAGCCTGATTGGCCTGGATCCCCATGCCGAGATAGAGCAGGGCATCGACCGCCTCATGGTCTGCAACCAGATGCAGAAGCGTGGGGATCGTGTCCCGGGTCTCGCCTCCGGCGAGGTCGATCGGGTTCGATTTGCTCCATCGAGGCGGTAGATACTCGTCAATCGCCCGCTTGAGATCCCGCGGAAGCTCCAGCAGTTCGAGGCTGCTGTTCGCCATCGCATCGGCGGCCACGACGCCCCAACCGCCTGCGGCTGTCATGATCGCTACCCGATTACCTTTGGGCAGTGGCTGGGTTGCGAACGTGGCTGCGAAGTCGAATGCCTGCTCTGGGTCAGCGGCTCGAATCGCACCGGCGGAGCGCAGGGCACCATCGAACACTCTGTCGTTGCTGGCCAAGGAACCGGTATGGGAGGCCGCAGCCCGTGCTCCCCCATCGGTGGCTCCACCCTTCACGACGATCACCGGCATCTGGTCGGAGATCCGAGTCAAGCGATCGGCAAACCCGCGGCCGTCGGCAAGTCCTTCCACATATGCAAGGCCCACGGTGGTCCGAGGATCCGAGGCGTAGTAATCGAGGTAGTCGATCACACCCAGCATCGCGGCGTTGCCTGCGCTCACGGCCCGGGAGACCCCGACGCCACTTGCGTTTGCGAGGTTCATGAAGGACGAAACCAGGTTTCCGCTCTGACTTGCGATCCCTATCGATCCCGGCGGCGGATAGGGAGCAACGATCTGGGCACAGAGTTTGGCCGGCGTGCTCACTACGCCTTGGCCGTTGGGGCCGGCGATCACAATCCCCAGGTCGGAGGCGAGTTCGATGAGTTCGTTCTGCATTCGCTCGCCTTCTTTGTCTGCCTCGGCGTATCCCGCCGACGTGACAAAGGCCGCTTTGACTCCACGAGCAGCGCACTGACGAAGGATCTCAGGGTTGACCTTGGCAGGAGTGCAAAGGAACGCCATGTCGTACCCAACCCCGTCGGGAAGATCATCGACCGAAGGCACGGTCTTGACTCCGAGAACCTCGACGGCCTCACGGTTCGTTGCACCTATCGGACCGGAGAATCCGTTGGCCAGGATGTTGTGCAGGGCGACGAATCCAAACTTGCCCGGATGGGTGGAAGCACCAGCCACGATGACACCGCGTGGATCGAACAGTGCCGAAAGATCGGTTTCACCGTTCTGACTCCGGTCCGACCTGACCGCTGGCTGATCTCGCAACTCAACCAGGGCATCGACGGCCACCGGGCGACCCCGGTCGATCAGTACCGGGTTGAGGTCAATGGAAACCAGGTCGTTGTCCATCGCAGCATTTCCGAGGGCTAGCAGGAGGTCGATGAGCGCACCCCGTTCAACCGCGGGCTCACCTCGGAACTCCGCGAGCAACGACGGGAGCCCGAACGAATCGACCATCTCTCCGGCGGTCACTTCTGTCAGGGGGGCCAGGCGAATCTGCGCTTCGTCGATCGCTTCGGCCAAGACGCCACCAATGCCGAAGAGCACGCACGGGCCGAACTGATCGTCCACCGTCACCCCGGCGATGAACTCTCTGACCGTGCTCAGCATCGGCGCAACAAGCACACTGACTTCACCGTCGTCGGGACGAGCGGCGGCAAGGAGTTCCTGGGCCGCAGCGGACACGTCTTCGGCTGTTCGCAGACCGAGACGGACCAAACCCCTCTCGGTCTTGTGAGCGATGGAGTCGCCGTTCAGCTTCGCTACGACTGGGAATCCGATCTCGATAGCCGCAGCTGCCGCCGCCTCCGGGCTTGTCGTGCTCCGCTCGGCCGGAAACACAACTCCGTGGGCTGCCAGACGTCTCTTCGATTCCAGTTCTGAAAGGGTACTCATCGTGTTTGAACGCTACCGGGGACCAGCGGTATGGGCCGAATGCTCGCTCACGAGCCGCCTGCGAGAACTGGCCCTGCCTCTACCCTTGGTCGGGTGAACGAGCCATCGACACGTGAGCAGATTCTGGTTGAAGCTCGTCATTGTTTTGCGGCCCAGGGATTCGAAGGAACCTCACTCAATGACATAGCCGCCGGCGTAGGTATCCGTCGCCCCAGTCTGCTGCATCACTTCGATTCCAAGGAGTCGATCTACCGCCAGATTCTCTCCGATGCTCTCGCCGACTGGGGTGACCAGACAGACCGTTCGCGCAACGCCGACGCCGACGGCTGGGAACTCGTGGACGCAATCGTTGAAACGAGCTTCAAGTTCTTCGTCGCCAATCCGGAGATCATCGTGATGCTTCGCCGAGAAGCCATGACGGACCAGAGTCCGTTGGGGTTCAATCTGGGCGTGGCCCTCCGCCCCCATTTCCGACGAGCAGTGAACTTCTTCGAACGCCAGATGGACGCGGGAGTCTTCCGGCGCCACGATCCCGAGAACCTGGTCCTCACCGGCTACGGGGCGCTCCTGACCTATTTCTCCGACCATGCGATGCTCAAAGGTCTGGTGACCCAGGATCCGTTCTCCGATGCATCACTGCAAGCTCGCTTCGACCACATGAAGAACTTCATTCGGGCGGCCCTGGAACCTGTCGAGTAGCCGATGCGCAGTTTTACCGCGGCCCATTCTGAACATCCGGAGACAATCGAGGCTGCGGCCGAAGTGCTGGCAGATCTTGGGGAACGGATGGACGGAGACCCCGAACTTGCGGTCGTCTTTGCTGCCGGCGAACACCGAACCGGCCTGGCTGACATCAAGCGAGGACTCGTCGACCTTCTCGGCGTTCAGAACGTACTGGGCGTGTCGGTCAGTGGCGTCGTCAGTGGTGGGCGTGAAGTGGAGTCCGGATCCGGACTCAGCATCTGGGTTGGCGACACTGGTCCGGTACGACCTGTGCGGCTGGAAGCGATCGACGCAGGTCGCACGATTCTCGGCCTCCCCGCCGATGTCGAGGAGGGGGCGGTGCTGGTTCTTCTTGCTGATCCCTTCAGCTTTCCGGTCGACAGGTTGCTCGAAGGAATCGACGGCGAATCAACCGGCCTTCGCGTGGTGGGAGGGCTGGCATCTGCTGGCCGAGCACCGAGGGAGAACGAGCTGCTCTTGAACGGAACCATCCACACCGACGGTGCCGTTGGCGTACTGCTCGAGCCCGGCCGAGCTCGGCCTGTCGTCAGTCAGGGGTGCCGGCCGATCGGCCAACCATGGGTTGTCACCGAGGGCACAGGGCAGATGATCAGGAAACTCGGAGGGCTCCCTGCAATCGAGCGGCTTCAGCCGCTGATCGATTCGCTCTCCCCCCAAGACCGTGCCCTGGCGGCCAAGGGACTGCACGTTGGGGTCGTCGCCAACGAACAGGTGGAGACCTTCGAACAGGGAGATTTTCTGATTCGTTCGCTGATGGGTGTCGACCGCTCCACCGGTGCGCTTGCAGTTGGTGCCCGGATCGGTGTTGGGCAGATCATCCAGTTCCATGTCCGAGACGCTGAGTCGGCCACCGCAGACATGTACCGGCAACTCGGTGCGGTCCCTACGCCGGTGCGGGGCTCACTCGTGTTCACCTGCACCGGGCGAGGAACCAACATGTTCACCGAACCGCACCATGACGCTCAGATACTCACGGAGATCTTCAGCGACGTCGCCAACGCCGGCATGTTCTGTGCGGGTGAGATCGGGCCGGTTGGAAAGCGGAATGCTGTACACGGATTCACCGCCACCATGCTCCTGTTCTGACTCCTGTCACCGCCCCACCGTTGTGGTCCTCTCCGCTCCCGGCCGGCGGCGCTCCGTGTCGAACCGGGCCCCAGTGACGTATGGCCGGTGTTCTCATCTCAGGCTCGCCGCTAGGGTCGTGGCGTGACCGTGCCACAGATTTCACTGGACGAAACCTGGGAGATGCTCTCCAAGGATCCTGACGCTGTGTTGATCGATGTTCGCACCATGGCCGAATGGTCCTTCGTAGGAATCCCCGACCTCACGGCGCTTGGAAAAACGTGCGGACCGTCGAGTGGACCTCGTTCCCCACCGGTCAACCCAATCCCGACTTCGTCGAACAGGCAACCGAAGGCCTTGCACCAGAGCAGACCCTGCTCATGTTGTGTCGATCGGGTGGAAGGTCGAACGCAGCCGCCGAGGTTCTCAACGCAAACGGATTCACGGCCATCAACGTTGGATCGGGCTTCGAAGGTGACCTCGATCCTCAGGGCCACCGGCACGGCGGGTGGAAAGACGAACTTCCGTGGCGTCAGAGCTGAGCAGCTGGGGTGAAGCGACAACGCTCGTGCGAGGCGGACTCAATCGATCCAGCTTCGATGAGACGGCGGAGGCTCTCTATCTGACGTCAGGTTATGTCTACGGGTCGGCTGAAGAAGCCGAAGCCGCATTCAAGGGCGAACACGACCGCTACATCTACAGCCGTTACGGCAACCCCACGGTCTCGATGTTCGAGAACCGCCTACGAATGCTCGAAGGAGCCGAGGCGTGCATGGCCACAGCCAGCGGCATGGCGGCAGTTTTCGCTGCGCTGGCATCAACGGTCAGCGCCGGAGATCGCGTTGTCGCCTCGAGAGCGCTGTTTGGATCGTGTCATGTGATCCTCACCGAGATCCTGCCCCGCATGGGTGTCGAGACCCAACTGGTCGACGGGTTGTCATTGGAGGAATGGGACCGCGCATTGGCCGACGGAGCGAGGGCTGTCTTCCTCGAAACGCCATCGAACCCGGGCCTGGAAATCATCGACATTGTTGCGGTGTGCGAACGTGCTCACGCAGTTGGGGCTCTCGTGATCGTTGACAACATTTTCGCCAGCCCCGTTCTGCAGAAACCGCTCCAGCTGGGCGCCGACGTCGTCGTGTATTCGGCCACAAAACACATCGATGGCCAGGGTCGAACGCTCGGTGGTGCTGTTCTGGGCAGCGAAGAATTCGTGTTCACCACCTTGAAACCGTTCCTTCGCCACACCGGTCCAAGCCTCAGCCCGTTCAACGCATGGGTGTTGGTGAAGGGAATGGAGACGTTGTCCCTACGAGTCAATGCCATGAGCAGCTCGGCCGAACGATTGGCAGCATCGTTGAGCGACCATCCCATGGTCGCCTCCATGCGATACCCCGGCCACGAGTCACATCCCCAGTTCGACCTGGCAAAACGGCAGATGAAACGTGGTGGGACCATTCTGACACTCACCGTCGAAGGACAAGGCGACCGGGCGAAACGGAATGCGTTCGACATGATGAACGCGCTCCAGCTGTGCGACATCTCAAACAACATCGGTGATTCGAAGACGCTCGTCACCCACCCGGCAACCACAACACACCGCCGACTCTCCGTTGATGCCCGGGCCGCTGTGGGCATAACCGACGGGGTCATCCGAATCTCCGTTGGTCTCGAGGATGTCGAAGACATACAGGCCGATCTCATCAGGGCGCTCGACGGTGTGAACAAGAACGGCGATTCCACGTCGTTGCCGTCATGAGCGGTTCGCACCACGGGCAAACTGCCGCAAAGACACCTGCCAAGCCAACGCTCGACCCTAGGAGTGACCGCCAGTGGAGATAATCGCCGCCGTTTTCGCCGAAGACATACAGCTCCGACCCGTGCCCGGACCCGCTACCCAAATCGACCTCACAGGTATTCAGTTCTCTGCGCCGGCGCCCGGACCGCTACCTGTGACGGTGGGTCCCCACCTCATGGTCTTGGTGTGGTGCCCGCCCGATCACAACGGATTCGGAGCCCTGGAGGTTCTCTTCACTCGAGAGGGGGAGACCGAACCCGTGGCCCGCAATGTTCAGCCCCTTCAGATCGAGCCGGGAAAGTTCAACTACCGCCTCGTTCGGGCCGAGATCCCCTTTACCGAATACGGGACGGTTGTGGCCCTGTGCCGCATCGACGGAGGTCAGTTGACCCGGGTGCCCTACACCCTGCTGCCGCCGCAGGATTAGGCACGGTCTCGTCGCAACAGCATCAGCCAGTAACTGCGTTCGGAGTACGCTGACAGCGTGAGTGCAACCGAACTCGAAACCCTGGGCATCAACGTCATTCGTGGCATTGCGATGGATGGCCCGGCCGCTGCGAAGTCAGGTCATCAAGGAACGGCGATGGCCCTCGCGCCATTGGCGCATGTCCTGTGGACGCGAATCATGCGTTACGACCCGGCCCGCCCTGATTGGCCCGATCGGGATCGATTCGTCCTGTCGAACGGCCACACGTCGATCCTGCAGTACGCCATGCTGCATCTCACCGGCTACAACCTGAGCCTCGATGATCTGAAACAGTTTCGGCAGTGGGATTCCCTGACGCCGGGCCATCCTGAAGCCGGCCACACCGATGGCGTAGAGGTCACCACCGGTCCCCTGGGTCAGGGCTTCGCCAACGCGGTCGGGCTCGCCATCGCCGAGCGATACCTTCGCGCTAGGTTCGGCGCCGACGTGATGAACCATCACACGTACGTGATCATGAGCGACGGCTGCCTCTCAGAGGGCGTGAGCCACGAGGCGGCCAGCTTGGCCGGACACCAGAGGCTCGGCAATCTCATTGCGATCTACGACGACAATCACATCACGATCGACGGCGAAACAGAACTGGCCCTCTCTGACCACACCGCCAAGCGGTTCGAGGCCTACGGCTGGCACGTCATCGACATCGGAGACGCAGGCGAGGACCTCGATTCGATCGAAGCGGCGCTCAACGATGCGCAGGCGGAGACCGAGCGGCCCTCGCTGGTCATCGTCCGCACCCACATCGGCTACCCCTCCCCGACCCTTACCGACCATCACACCGCTCACGGGCTTGCCTTTGGGGACGAGGAAATCGCAGCGACCAAGGAAGTGATGGGCCTGCCCGACACGCCGTTCTTCATTCCCGAAGAGGTCAAGAGCTACTACGCCGCGGCGGGTTCGGCGGGGGCAGCAATGTCGGCCGACTGGGATGAACGGGTTGCAGCGTCGAACCTCGACAGTGCCACGTGGGATGCATGTTGGGCCGGCAAGGGAACCACAGGGTGGGATTCGTCCCTACCTACATTCGACGAGGGATCTTCGATCGCCACTCGCAAAGCGTCTCAGGCTGTTATCGAAGCAATTGCGCCAGGACTGCCCAGCTTGATCGGCGGTGCAGCCGACCTCACGGGCAACACCGGAACCGCACTCAACGGGATGGGTGTACAGAGCGCCAAAGACCCCGGTGGACGTCAGATCTTCTTCGGCGTACGCGAACACGCTATGGGGGCAGCACTGGTGGGTATGGCAAAACACGGTGGAGTGCTTCCCTTCGGCGGCACGTTCGAGGTCTTTGCCGACTACATGCGCCCAGCCATCCGCCTGGCCGCGCTCAGCCACGCCAAGGCTCTCTTCGTGTTCACCCACGATTCGGTGGGTGTTGGCGAAGACGGACCTACCCACCAGCCGGTCGAACAGACGATGAGCCTCCGAGCGATTCCGGGGCTGACGGTCATCCGACCCGGCGACGCCACCGAATCGGTGGGCGCCTGGCTCACTGCCTTGGAAACCGACGGTCCAACGGCGTTGATTTTCTCGCGGCAGGGCGTCCCGGTTCAGACCGCCACGTCTGCGGACGGAGTTGCCAAGGGTGCGTACGCTCTGAACGATGTACCGTCGCCCGACGCGATCGTTATCGGCACGGGTTCAGAGCTCGGGGTCTGCGATCGCAGCCGCTGAACTGGTCGAGGCAGACGTGCGGATCGTGTCGATGCCGTGTTGGGAGCTCTTCGATGCCCAGGACACGTCCTATCGCCAGTCGGTTCTTCCGGCTGGAGTGCCCACTGTTTCAGTAGAAGCTGGTGTGACACTCGGTTGGCACAAGTACGCCACCGACGTCGTGGGAATAGACCGCTTTGGGGCGTCCGCTCCTGGCTCCACAGTCATGAAGGAACTGGGGATCACGCGCTGAGGCGGTTGCGATCAGAGTGCAAGCCCTGCTCTAGATCGACGAGCCAACGAGGCTCGATCGAGATGACGAGTCGCCACGGCACTGACCCCGGGATATCGGAATGTCCGTTACGACATATGGATAGAATTCGGTATGGGTCGAATTCATGATTTGTACACCGAGCAAGGCCAAAGCCCTTGGCTCGACAACCTGCGCCGCGGTTGGCTGCACGGCGGCGAAATGCAGAGATGGATCGACCGCGGTGTTCGTGGCCTCACCAGCAACCCTTCGATCTTCGCCAAGGCAATGACCGATACCGACGACTACGACGCCGACCTACGCCGCCTGGTCGGTGAAGGAAAGAGCGTCACCGATGCCTATTGGGACCTCGTAGTCGCCGACATCCGGGCAGCGACTTCGCTGCTTCTTCCGGTGTTCGAGTCCTCTGATGGAGAGGATGGCTATGTATCGGTCGAGGTATCGCCGACCCTCGCCGACGACACCGAACAGACCGTTGACGCTGCCCGAGACCTCCACGCACGAGTCGAGTCGCCGAATCTCTACATCAAGGTGCCGGCAACAGTCGAGGGACTACCTGCGGTCCAGAAACTCATCGGCGAAGGGATCAGCGTCAACGTCACGCTGATCTTCGGGTTGCAGCAGTACGCCGGCGTGATGGAGGCGTATATCGCAGGGCTGGAGTCTTGGGCAGCAGACAATCCTGAAGGTACTCTCGGCCACATCTCATCGGTTGCGTCGTTCTTCATCTCTCGAGTCGATGTCGAGGTCGACCGACGGCTCGACGAAATCGGCGACGAAGCGGCCACTGCACTGATGGGCAAGGCGGCGATCGCCAATGCGAAGTTGGCCTATCAGATGTTCGAGAAGGCCTTCAGCGGACCTCGCTGGGAAGCGCTGGCAGACCGGGGGGCACGGGTCCAACGTCCATTGTGGGCCAGCACATCCACGAAAAACCCGACCTACTCCGACACCCTGTACGTGGACGAGCTGATCGGACCCAACACGGTGAACACGCTCCCCGACACGACGCTCAACGCGTTCGACGATCACGGTACGGTCCGACGGACCATCGACGCCGACGTGGGCTCCGCCCATCGGGTTGTCGAGAATCTGCTGACGCTGGGTATCGATCTCGAGGAGGTCGCCGTGAAGCTCGAAGAAGAGGGCGTTGGCAGCTTCGCCAAGTCCTTCGAGGAGGTTCTCGAGACTCTCGGAACCCGGGCCGACGAAATGTCATAGGCGGCACGAGAAGGGGCTCAATGGCCCATCGGCGAGAGTGAAATGTCACTTCTCTGTCTGAGCGAGGATTCATACGCCGATCGCTGAACACATCGCAGCGAGTTGGAATAGCGGCCGCGCCGCACTGACCGGTTCTCCGTTGTTTGTCTAGGACTCTGAGTCCCGCAGCCTCTGTTCGTGGGTGTTGACCGTTTCGCCGGCGCCGCTTCCCGTCTTCTTCAGCGCTCGGATGATTCCAACCAAGTTGTCGTCGCGAAGCTGTTCGAGCTCGCGGATCGTCATTTGGCCCGACTGTTCATCCGACTGACCGGCGATGAGCTCCACCAGTTCGTCGTTGAACTCGGGTACATCGGTCAGCTTGGACCAGGGCCACTCGAGCGCCGGGCCGAACTGGGCCATGAAATGCTTCATCCCGGCCTCACCGCCTGCGATGCGATAGGTCTCGAACATCCCCATCTGGGCCCAGCGGAGCCCGAATCCATACCGTATGGCGTCGTCAAGCTCCTCCGTGGTGCAGATGCCATCCTTTATCAACCACAAGCCTTCTCGCCAGACGGCTTCGAGGAGACGATCGGCAATGTGGGCATCGATCTCCTTTCGAACGACGAGCGGTTTCATGCCGATTGATTCGAGAGTTTCCCCTATGCGATCGACCAGACTCGAAGGCGTCCACGGGGATGGCACCACCTCCACCAGGGGAAGCAGATACACCGGGTTGAAGGGGTGGGCTACGACAATCTGGCTCGGATTGAGTGCTCCCTCGATCAGCTCTGATGGTTTGAATCCCGACGTTGAGGAGCCGACGATCGAGTCGTCGTCGGCACTCTCTTGGATCCGAGCAAACGTCTCACGTTTCAGGTCGAGGCGCTCCGGCACCGATTCTTGAATCCAGAGGGCACCCTCCACAGCCTCAGCAAGCTCGTCGTGGAACAGAAGCTGACCCTCGGGAGGCAGACGTTGGTCGTAGAGGGCGGGCAGCGCTCGTCGGGCATGGGCGATGACCTCGCCGATCTTGCGTTCCGCATCCGGGTCGGGGTCGAAGACCGAAACGTCCCATCCGTTGAGGAGGAATCGAGCAGCCCAACCACCTCCGATAACACCGCCCCCAACTACGGCAGCTCTCCGGTCGCTCACGAAGGGACCGGTGCCCGCTTCACCAGACCGAGTCTGGCACGCACCTCCTCAGGGCCGAGGACCTGTGCCCCCATGCCTTCGATGACGCTGACAGCGCGTTCGACGAGCTGAGCATTGGTGGCGTGCACTCCCCGCTCGAGAAACAGGTTGTCCTCGAGGCCGACTCGCACGTTGCCACCGGCGAGGATCGCAGCTGCGACATAAGGCATCTGATCTCGTCCGAGCGAAAACGCCGACCACGTCCAGCTCTCGGGGATGTTGTTGACCATCGCCATGAAGGTGTTGATGTCGTTGGGGGCTCCCCATGGCACCCCCATGCAAAGTTGAACCAGGGCCGGCGACTCCAGCACTCCCTCGTTGACGAGCTGTTTGGCAAACCAAAGATGTCCGGTATCGAATGCTTCGATCTCAGGTTTCACCCCGAGGTCAGTCATCATTTGGCCCATCGCCCGGAGCATTCCCGGAGTATTGGTCATCACGTAATCGGCTTCGGCAAAGTTCATCGTGCCGCAGTCGAGCGTGACGATCTCGGGCAAACATTGCACCGCATGCTCCATACGTTCAGTTGCACTTGCCATGTCGGTCCCTTCCGAGTCGAGTGGTAGGGGACAGTCGGCTGGGCCGAACACGATGTCGCCGCCCATTCCGGCCGTGAGATTCAGGACGACATCGACATCGGCAGCCCGAATCCGGTCAGTGACTTCCTTGTACAGGTCGACGGCTCGCGACGGCGCTCCCGTTTCCGGGTTCCGAACATGACAGTGGACAACCGCCGCACCAGCTTTGGCAGCATCGATTGCGCTGTTTGCGATCTGCTCAGGACTTCGTGGCACGTGGGGTGACTTGTCGTGAGTGCCACCCGAACCGGTGACCGCGCACGTAATGAAGACCTCACGGTTCATGGAAAGTGGCATGGCCGCATTGTGGCACTCTGCTCTCGGCTTTTCACGCCTCGTAGCCTGCATCCGAAAGGGAGCGTTGGTGCTCGATCACCGCCTGGGCGACAATGAGGCAGTGAGTACTGCCGATCTGATCCCACCCGAAGCCGAACTCAAGAAGGTCAACGATGCGGTAGCTGATCTGCTTCGCAACCACCAGCCGTCAACAATGTCGTCCTCTGATTTCCGGGGCCACCAATACGACTACGGACTGGCGTGGGTCCACTTCCCTGAGGGCAGGGGTGGACTTGGAGTTCGCCCCCAACTGCAAACAGAAGCTGAGTCCGCTCTGCGTGATGCGGGAGCGCCGCCGGCAGACCCGGCTCAGTTCTTCATGTATCTGGCAGGCCCCACGATTCTCACCCACGGGTCCGAAGAGGTGAAGGACCGATTCCTGAGACCAATGTTCACCGGTGAAGAGCGCTGGTGTCAGCTCTTCAGCGAGCCGGGTGCAGGAAGCGACTTTGCCGGCTTGGGCACGCGGGCGGTTCGGGATGGTGACGAGTGGATCATCAATGGTCAGAAGGTCTGGAACACACTTGCACACCTCGCCGACTTCGGGATGCTGGTCACCCGTTCGGATCCAGATGCTCCCAAGCACAAGGGCATGACATATTTTGCTCTCGACATGAGGGCGGAGGGAGTGGAGGTGCGACCGTTGCGCCAGATCACCGGCGAAGCAGAGTTCAACGAGGTCTACATGACTGAGGTCCGAGTGCCCGATTCTCACAGAATTGGCGATGTCGGTGAAGGGTGGCGGGCATCGCTCACCACCTTGATGAACGAGCGAGCGACGATCGGCGCCGGCAGCATCCCCAAACGCGGTTCAGGGACGATCGCCTCGCTGGTTGAAACCTGGAAACACGTTGACACTGCCCACAGAACACCGACGGCACTCGAGCAGTTGATGCGCCTCTGGGTTCGGGCCGAAGTACTCCGGCTCACGAACATCAGGGCAGCTCAGAATCGTCGCGCCGGGAATCCTGGACCGGAAGGGTCGGTAGCCAAACTGGCGTTTGCAGGCCTCAATCAAGAGATCATGAACGCTGCAGTGAGCCTCGAAGGCGCAGCAGGAATGGTTGGGTACGACTACACCTTCCGGCGACCCGAAACCCTCAGCGTTTCCGGGGCCACCGAGGGCGTGCACCATTCGTTTCTCCGGGTCCGTGCCAACAGCATCGAGGGAGGCACCAGCGAGATAATGAAGAACATCCTGGGTGAGCAGATTCTCGGACTCCCGGGCGAGCCCCGAGTGGATAAGAACGTTCCCTGGAAGGACGTTCCGCGTTCCTGACGAGTGTTTGGGAGCAACAGCTGGAGCAAGAAACATAGGCCGGTCGATTTGGCAACCGCGTGAACCACCTGTCATTTCGGTCTCGATCGAGGGGCCAAATCTCGAGTGTCACATCTGCAGCACCTCCTGAGAGTCCTGGCGTACCACTTCCAACGGGTTCTATAGTGGTTCTCGTTCGCAGGGGGCTACGGGCATGAAGCGAGGAGATCGCTGTGCCCAATCCCGAAACACGGACAAGCCGAACCGATGGTGCCCCTCGGGCTGCGACCAGGGGCGGCTACAAAGCTCGGAACCTGGCAACCCTCATGGTGACCTCGCTCGCCATACTCCTGCTGTTCGGAGAACGCAGTGACCATGCGGCAACGGTCGCATATGCGGAGGGCGGCGGTTCGATTCCTATAGCGCCCGTGCTGGCCGGCTTCTTGTGGATAGCTGCACTCGAAACAATCCGGAAGCTGACCACCTGACCGCCGAACCCTAGAGGCAGGGGATCTGCCCATGTAGCACCGGTTCAGCCTCCTTTACCTTCGAGTTGGTGGAGGTGAGAGTGTGATTCTGTTGGAAGCGGCGACCTCCCGGGTTGCCAACGTCCTTGCACCACTGGGAATCTCGTGCGCCCCGGAACGATCACTCAAGGAGAGCGCTACTCAGATCAAACAACTCGCCGTCAACCTCGATCCGATCCGCCTCCCGGCTGACCTTCGGGACTTCTGGGTCTGGTGGGCACCGGAACGATTCGTCCGGCCCGCCTTCGATGGATTCCTCACGCCCAGCGAGGCGATCGCATGCCGAGAAGGGATGCTCGATATCGGGTTTCCCTCGATGCTGATTCCTGTCGCGAAGTACGGCAAGGGCATGATCTGGACTGAGCTCCAATCATCGGATCATCCGGGCTCGCGCATCTACTTCGGCAGTTACGCCGAACCGGACCTGAGGCTCTGGACTGTAGGTATGTCAGGCCTCTTCGAAGTCCTTGCCGATGCCCTCGAAAGCGGTTCGATCATCACGTGGTCGCCATCTGAATTCCGACTGGACCCGGCGGGCCTACAGTCGGCGCTCAACGCCCGCCATGACGAGATGGATTGGCCCCAGACGCAATGGTCCATCCCGATTTCCGACCAGACCAAGTGGCCTCCGCACTGGAAGGCCGCCGCAGCCAACTGAACCCGTGGAGTTGGTTTAAGTTTGCAACCAACTAAGATCCCCTGGTGTCCGATTCGCCGAGCGCATGTTCAATCGCAGCGACTTTGGGCGTGATCGGTGACCGATGGACAATGCTGATCCTGCGAGAAGTGTTCCGCGGCCACCACCGATTCAGCGAGATCTGTACCCAGCTGGGAATAGCCAAGAATCTCCTCTCTGACCGGCTCGCACAACTGGTCGAGGCGGGAGTCCTGGAACGCGTCCCGTATCAGAATCGACCCGTACGATCTGAGTATCGGCTCACCACCAAGGGAGCCGATTTGTCGGCTGCGCTCATCGCCCTCATGAAGTGGGGCGACCGCTGGTATGCCGACGATGCGCCGCCGACTGTGCTTGTCCACCGGGCGTGCGGCACTCCGGTTGAGCTCGACGTGTCATGCCCAACCTGCAACATCGTCGTCCCGCCCGGTCAGGTGCAGAACCAGGCCAACGCCACGAAAGTCGAGGCCAACTAGGTGCCGAGAATGACCGAGTTAACCACGAGCAACCCGTCCTTGGCCGGGCTTTCAACTTCTGATCTTCTGCGGGCAGCGTCTGGAATCAGAGACATCCACCACGGTCGGCGAGTGACCTTCTCGCCCAAGGTCTTCATTCCGCTCACGAAGTTGTGCCGGGACCAGTGCGGCTACTGCACCTTCGCCCAACCTCCGGCTCGACTCGAGCACCCGTTCCTCGAACCAGCGGAGGTGTCTCGCGATCGCAAGACAGGGGGCGAGAGCGGGCTGCCACGAAGCGCTGTTCACCCTCGGCGAACGACCCGAACTCCGCTATCCGGCCGCCCGGAACTGGCTGACACAGCACGGCTACGACTCCACGGTTCACTACCTGGCCGCGATGGCCGAACATGGTGCTCGAAGACGACCGGCCTGCTCCCCCACGCCAACGCCGGGGCTCTGTCGTCGGAGGAGTTGGAACTCCTGAGATCCGTTGCAACCAGCCAGGGGATGATGATCGAGTCGCTCCGTGACGACCTGCAGGCCCATCAAACGCCCCCGACAAGGAACCGGCCAGACGACTGGCCACGCTCGGAGGCCGCAGGCCAGCTGGCGATACCATTCACTACCGGAATCCTGGTCGGGATAGGCGAAGACGAGGTCGACCGGATCACCGCACTCGAGGCCATCGCAGCGTCCCACCAACGTCACAGCCACATTCAGGAAGTCATCGTCCAGAACTTCCTCCCCAAACCCGGGCACCAGCATGTGGAAACACGATGCCTGCCCTTCCGATGACTTCCTCCGGGCGATCGCACTGGCACGCATCATCCTTCCGCCCGAAATACACCTTCAGGCCCCGCCCAACCTCAGCGACGACTTCGGCCGGCTGCTCGCCGCCGGCATCGACGACTGGGGCGGCGTTTCACCGATGACCGCGGACCACGTCAACCCCGAACGACCCTGGCCGTCGTTGACCGGATCCGCGAGGTCACCGAAGGTGCCGGCTTCGTTCTCGCCCCACGTCTGACGGTCTACCCCGAGTTCGTTCTTGAACCCGAACGCTGGCTGCACCCAAACCTCCGATTCCCGGTGATGGACAGGTCCGACGCCGAAGGGTCTTGGCCGCGACGACCCCGGCGCCGTCTTCCCCGAAAAGGCGGAGTTCATCACCGAGCGATACCGACACCGACGGCGCCGAGGTGGTCCTGACCGGCGAACGCTCGACCCAGTGGTACAGCGGTAGCTCCCGACCGAACCGCCGCATCTCGTCGGCGGTCGGCCCCGATCCCATCGGTCCGGTCACCGACGTGCTCAGAGGTATCGACGCCGGCGACACACCTGGCTTCGACGAACTCCTGACCCTGATGCGAGTCCACGGGGTCCCGAGGTGGCCGCTGTCGCTGCGAGCTGCGGACCGACTTCGTCACCAACTCGTGGGCGATGCGGTGACGTTCGTGAAGAATCGCAACATCAACTACACCAACGTGTGCACGTTCAAGTGCCGGTTCTGCGGGTTCTCCAAAGGGCCCCCTGAGCCTCAATCTCCGGGGCACCCCATACCTGCTCACCCTCGAGCAGATGCAGGAGCGCGTGGTCGAAGCCGTCGAGTCAGGGCGCGACCGAGGTCTGCCTCCAGGGCGGTATCCACCCGGACTTCGATGGCAACTACTACATCGACGTGACCAAGGCGGTGCGAGAGGTCGCCCCGGACATCCACATCCACGGCTTCACGGCGTTGGAGGTCACCGAGGGGGCCAGGCGCCTGAACGAACCCCTCGACAGCTATCTGACACGGTTGATGGAGGCGGGACAGAAGTCGCTGCCGGGCACGGCCGCGGAGATCCTCGACGACTCGGTGAGGGAGATCCTGTGTCCCGGACAAGATCACCACCGAGGAATGGCTGGAAGCGCACCGTACGGCACACAAGGTCGGTTTGCACAGCAACGTCACGATGATGTTCGGTGCCGTGGAGCAACCGGCGAGTTGGGTGCAGGCATCTGCTGTCTCACTCGCGATCTGCAGGAGGAGACCGGGGGCTTCACCGAGTTCGTCGGCCTGCCCTACGTTCACATGGCGGCGCCGCTGTACCTGAAGAAGATGGCTCGCCGGGGTCCGACGTTCCGGGAAACACTGCTCGTCCACGCCGTTGCTCGGCTGGCCTACGGCCCGCTCGATCAGCAATATCCAGGCGAGCTGGGTCAAGATCGGCCTCGACGGGGTGCGGCAGATGCTGCAGGCCGGCTGCAACGATCTCGGCGGAACACTGATGAACGAGAACATCAGCCGAGCCGCCGGTGCCGCGCACGGCCAGCACCTGTCCGCCGACGACTTTGCTGCCTTGGTCGAGCCGCTCGGCCGAACGTTGGTGCAACGAACCACCGGATATCAGGTGGTCTGACAGGCCGCTACTGATAGGTGACGACGACCGGGAGCGGCTCGACGGCGTTCACCTGTCCCGGGTTGGCGGTTGGGAAGTCTTCGTGAATGAAGTTCTTCCACCCCCACCACAACGTCTGATCCGGCGATGTGGGGACGTTGAGCATCGCGTCCCACGTGCCGTACTTCGAACCCAGAGATCCCTGTCCGTCGACATGGACGACGACGGCGATTTCCGGCGGCGTCTTCACATTCTCTCGGTCCGGCAGCATTCGTTTCTGAAACTGATGGAGAACGAGCACCTTCTGCGGAAGCGTCTCCTGGTGCACGAGCCCTGTGAGATAGTCGACGACTGCGTTGATCTCCTCGGCGCTCACCGATCCAATCTGGCGCAAGTGCCGCTGGTCAGGCTCGAGTCGCCACTCGGGGTCCAGCGCAAGACCGACGTTGGGTAGCCGTAGAAACTCCTCGTAGAGCTTGGCTTGGGTCACGAAGTCAGTTCGGCCCGGTTGCAGATCCAGGATCACGGATACGTCGTTCGCACGTGCGGCATCGACCCAGGGACGGATCATGTCGACGTCGGTTTCGTTGCTGTAGTTTCCGTCATCTCCTGCTCGATTCGACGCAACGGTTGCGATGATCTCGAAGCCGGGCTGGAGCGGGCGGAAGACCCTCGGCGTCGTAGAGTGCCGCTCGTTCGGTGACCCTCTCGACGGCCCGTTCAGGGTCTGTCTCTCCGAGGATGCCGAGTCGGAATGTCAGCGGGTTCCCGTAATACGCCACGATCCGACGGTCGGGGAAGACCGTTGTGCCACCGCCGAACAGCTCGGCGTCGGACCCAGCGAGGGCGACCTGCCACTCCTCGGTAGCGGTGAGCGGATCGCCACCGGTGAAAACATCGGTCCGACCGCCGAGGAGGGCGCGGACGCTGTCGACGTCGTTCAGATCCGTGACCACAACCTCACCGCCACCGGCGGTGATCGCAGGAAGGGTGAGGTATGCAGCCACGAGTGAGTCGGGCCGGTACAGAACAACCGGACCATCTTCGCTGGGGGCCCGTGTCGACGGAGGCGGATCGAAGCGGGGTGGCGCAGCGGTGGAAGTCGTCGTCACGTCGGTTGTCAAAGCTGTCGTCGAGGTCGTTGACGAGTCGACCACCGCCGTGCTGGTGGGCGAGATGTCAGATGAAGTGGTGGTCGGTTCCGATGCGGAGTCTTCCGGGGCCGAGACGGTGGTGACGACAGCCGTTGTGGAAGGTACCGGCTCGGACCTCACGGAATCCCCGAGCCCTGAGCTGAGCGTGGGATCAACTCCGATGGCGATCACGTCGGTGACACCGAGACGCTCGAGTTCGGCGACTATCTCGTTCCGGTCGGTAGGCGATCTCAGCTGCAAGAGTGGAGTGTTCTGCCGCACGGCTGTCTCGGAAGCGAATCGGACCGTCGTCAGGTCATCACCCTGCACGACCACAGCAGTCGGCATGCAGGAGTACACCTTCTGAGACAGCGCTACCAGGCCGCGTGGGGTGGCATCGGGCGCCTCGTCGAGGCTCAGAGGGGTGATCTCGGGCTCGCACGGCTGGGTGGTAGTGGTCCCTTGCACCTCAACCGCGTTGCGATCCGCAGTCGGGCGTGGGGAAGAGCCTTCGGCTCCGGGCGTGCACGCGGCAAGGGCCAGAACCAGGAACACACCGACCGGACCCGCTGATCTCATCCCCAAAGCCTGCTACACCGGATCAGACTGTTGGCGGACCCACCGAGGTTCACATCGGTTCGGTGAGATCGTCGGGGTCGGGACCGACGTCGTGGACCAGGCCGCGACGAGCGGGCGCGTCCTCGGTTGTGACGAGATCGTTGATCCTCCGAATCATCGCATGCAGACGGGCGAAGCTGCGGTTGTTGAATCGGACCAAGAGCCGTGGGAGCAAGACATGATCCTCGTCACGCAGTTCGGCTGGAGTCGGTCCGCCTCGGCGCAACTGGTCTGACACAAAGATGTCGCCGAATTCGTTGTTGAGGATCGCAAGTGACTCGTCGGAGATTTCTGTGTTCAGCCGAATGACCAGCTTCTTGCCTACATAACGGATCGAGTGATACGTGGTGTAGAAATGACATACATATCTCGCCGCTTCAGCCGGGTCATGGGTGTGAAAGTACAGGCCGGTATCCGCCGGGCCGATGTTCCCGCTAGCGCCCAGCTCGGTCTCCACGAACTGCTTGAAACTGTTCCAGTAGGTAGACCCCTCCGAATCGAGCAACACGATGGGCGCCGGGTACGACTTGCCAGTCTGCACGAGCGTCAGCAGTTCAAAAGTCTCATCGAGTGTTCCGAAGCCGCCCGGCATCAGCACGAACGCATCGCTTTCTTTCATGAAATAGAGCTTGCGGGTGAAGAAGTACTTGAAGGTTGCGAGTTTCGGGTCGTTGGCGATGATGTCTGAGGCGTCGGCTTCGAAGGGCAACACGATGTTGACCCCGTAGCTGTTCGTGACGCCGGCTCCCTCGATCGCTGCTGTCATCACCCCCGGCCCGGCTCCCGAAATGATCATCCACTCACGCTCAACGATCATTCGACAGAACTCGGTTGCAAGCCGGTAGTCAGCTGAGTCAGATGTTGTGCGAGCCGACCCGAACACCGTGCACTTCGCCCGCTCAGGATCTTGGCCGAACACCTTCGAACCGTTCAACATCTCAGCTAGCGCTTGCGACGCGATCTTCAGCTCGAGTCGCGAGAGTTTGGCGGCGTCCATGTCGAGAGCGGTGGTTATGAGCCGACGAATGATGTCGTCGTTCTTATCCTCACCGATCAGCCTGATCACCTGGGTAACCAAGCGGTCGATCGAAGCCTCGCCGTACAGATTGCGGGGTTTGGGAGCGGTCACGAATGGAACGTTACCCGCGCTCGGGCGGGTCGGTGAGCTGTATTCTTCCTCGGTGACTTCCCTTCACGATGCGGTGCACCATGGGCACCCCGATATCACTCCTCCTGGAGAGGTCCCCGACCCCGACGGTCACCGATGGGTCGCTATCAGCGACGATGACGGTGATGTTTGGATGTTCGACGTCACCCACCTCCTCAGCCGCTATCACTGCATCTACGGTCAGGGCTGCCCAGGTATCGACGTCGAACCCGATCACACCGAAACGCTCGGCTGCTGCGTTCATGGTGCGCATTTTGTCGACGCCGACGACATGAAGCACACGTTCAGGCACGTCAAACGTCTGAGCGATACCGATTGGCAGTTCAAACCCATCGCTACGGCCAACATGCGGGGCAAAGGCAAGAAACGTACCGAGCACGGCGCGTTCGTCAAGCTCGAGTCCGGCGAGTGGACCACACGAGTTCACAAAGACGCATGCATCTTCCTCAACCGCCACGACCATCCGGGCGGTGCTGGTTGCGCTCTTCATTCAGCAGCGCTGCGAGCCGGGGAACGTCCCATGGACTGGAAGCCCGACGTCTGCTGGCAAGTTCCGCTTCGAATGGAAGTGCACACCGACGACAACGAACGGGACACGGTATTCATTCGCGGCTGGGAGCGTCATGATTGGGGGGCCGGTGGAGCCGACTTCCACTGGTGGTGCCAAGAAGAGCCCGAAGCGTATACGGCGCCTGAACCGGTCTACGTCACCTCGAAGGACGAGCTCATCGGTTTCGTCGGAGAAGACATCTATCACGCGCTGGCGGAAGAACTCGACCAAATCCGTACCCAGACCGTCACTCCGGTCAGGATCGGCGGGGCCGAAGATGACCATGAGTGAGGACTGGCAACAACCGTACCGAGACCGCGCCTGCGAACTGGGAACAGAACTCGCCGGCTTCGTCAACACGCTGAACGAAGTGATTGTCGATCATCTGCGAATGGCGGTTGAAAACGAGGTGGTCGGCCGACCGCAGCTGGACAAAGATCTCCAGGCTGCCAGACGTTCGATCGAAAAGGCCATCCGACTGCTCGACGGCCACTAGTCGAGCCCGATCACGGTGACAATCGGCGCTAAACCGTTGGCGCGATTGCGCCGAAGTCCTTGGTACCTATGGATTTCTCCGCAGCCAACATCCATGCCGCCTGCGCGGCCAAGGGCCTGATCCCACCCGATCACGTTGTGGAACAGCTGGTGGCGGCGCTCGACGCCCAGAAACACGTGATCCTCACCGGACCGCCAGGCACCGGAAAGACGACGCTGGCCTATTTGACGGCAGAAATCGCACAGAAGGCGATGATGGGAACGGGCTACTTGCCGACGACCGCATCATCGGAATGGACAACCTACGAGACAGTCGGTGGATTTCAGCCGACCTCCGAAGGGCTGATCTTCAAACCGGGGCTTTTCGTCGAGGCGATCATGCAGGGCGCATGGCTGATCATCGACGAACTGAACCGAGCCAACTTCGATCGAGCGTTCGGACCGTTCTTCACGGTCCTGTCAGGGTCGCCGGTGGTGCTTCCGTACAAGCGAGTCGGCCAGAGCAAGCCACTGTCGATCGTTCCCCAGGGAACCGAGGCGCCAGCGGGCTCCGATCCGCTTCGAGTCCCCGCATCATGGCGGATCATCGCCACCATGAACATCCTCGACAAGAACCTTCTGTTCGAGATGTCCTACGCCCTGATGCGGCGCTTCACCTTCATCGAGGTTGGCTGCCCTCCCACCGAGGTCTACGAGGAGCTTCTCGCCGGCCCGGCCAAGATCGTCACTTCGTTCCTCGATTTCCGCGACATCAAAGACCTGGGACCGGCCATCTACATCGACGCCGGAAAGTACGTCGACCCGCAGGGCCAAGGACGGCATCACCAAGAGTCGTGCACTCTATGAGGTGCTCTACGCCTACTTCCTCCCCCAGTTCGAAGGAATGGCCGATGAGGATGCCACTGCGATCTTCCGGGTCGTCGAGCCACTTCTCGATCCGCCGGAGATAGCCGAGGCACGTCGTGCGATATCTGAGGTCCTCGGCGTCGAACTGGTGGCATGAACACCAACCTCACCTCGACTCCGCCGGAGACCAAGACCGATACCACCACCGATACGGTCTCACCGAGCGAAGCGATCTGGGAACTACTCGACCACCCGTTTCAGCCCGTAGCTGCAACCCGCTCGATGTTCGGACTCAGCCCTGCGGCCGCCCGCTATGTCGTTGCTCGAGATCTGCTCAACAGCGACGAGTGTCTCGGTCTGTTGGACGCCGGACCGGACTTGATCAGGCACATGTCGAACAATCTGGGCTTTCGCGAACTACGGGCGGTGGGCGCTGTTCTCGGGCCCATCAAGTGGCATTCCACGATCATGGCCAGGGCAGCAGCTGGATTCCCTGATGACCTGTTCATCTGCGAGGCCCCGTACCGCAACTTCGATCTTGCCGAAAACCAACTCTTCATGTTCGCCCTCAAACACCTCGTCGACTCGGGCCGTCATGTCACTGCTTTCGCCCGCGGCTCCTTCGACGATGATCGAACCTGCCTAGCGCGGGACCGCGCCCGCTGTGCAAAGGGGTTCTTGGAGGTGCGCTCGTTCGATGGGGTGAAGCCGATGAACGACCCGGGGACCATTCGCAAGACGAGACAGAGCAAGAACAGAAAGGTGTACGGTCCAGTGCTGGACTTCATGCCTCGTTCGATTCGGCCGCTCAGCCAGTGGACGCTCACCCACCTCGGTGATCGTCGTACCTCTCAGCAGCACAAGATCATTCTCGCCGTCCTTGCCACTCTCCGCAGAGAGGGCATCGAGGTCCGTCCGTTCGAAGCCCGGGACGGCCTGCTCGTGGCTGGACCATTGGAGTATCGACACCCTGGCGCCAGGGGGTTGCCCGGCGCTCACGGCATTCGGATAGGCGACGTTCTGCTGGACGTTCCCGACGTTCCTGGTGACCATCCCGGCGCTGTACGTCGCCTGGGTCAACGCAGTGGATCGTTGTCACCCCACATCGTCGATTCGGTTCACGATGTGTCTGCCATCGCTGACCGGATTCTGGCGGCTGCAACTAGCGCGTGACCTCGATGATCTCTTCCAGTCTGACTATGTCTTCGGCGCTGACTACTCCAACGAACTGGTCACCATCGGTGACGATCGCCAGCATGTCGTAGTCGCCCTTTTGCATCGCAACCATTGCGTCACGCACATACCAGTTGGGTGCTCCGACCGGTGCTTGGGAATCCATGATCTCGGTTACCAACGTCTCGCTCCAGAGCTCGCGGTCCACAGCTGAGCAGCCGGCGATCGTGCAGAGACCGAGATAGGTGTTTCCATCGAGCACGGGAACGGTCTTGACCTGCTGTCCGATCGCGAGATTGTGGATGAATTCGTACACCGTCGTGTCCGGCGGGACGCTGAGCGGGATTGGCTTGAGCACATTGGCAACAGGGCTGTTGGCCTTCCCCTCGACCAGGCCGGTCCTTTCGATCAGTTGGCCGGTGCTGACCGACGAAGGTCCCGCCACGAGCTGGGACACCGCGGCAGCAACCAGGGCAGGGACAACAGCCCCGCCGCCGGTCGACTCGGCCACGAACATCACCGCTGCCAGCGGAGTTCGGTAGCCCGCTCCGAGAAACGCGGCCAGGCCGAGCACCGGCCACAAACCCTGGTTGGCACTCCCAAGTCCGATCGATTGAAGTCCAGAGCCGACCATCTGACCGAAGAGCACGCCCTGAACCGCCAATGGGATGAAGAATCCCCCGGTGCCGCCAGCACCGACCGTTACGAACGTTGCGACCGCCCGCAGAACAAAAATGAAGAGGACCAATGCGACGGCGTGCTCTTCCTCGAGCAGCCACTCCACAACATCAAGACCTGGTCCGAGAGTGAGCGGCCGATCGACGATCCGGTCGCTCAAGACTGCCAGCAGCGCCAATATCACACCTCCGATCACGACCACATTCTTCGCCGGGTAGGACACTGCGATCGCTTTGCTCGCCGAACGCACCATGCGTAAACCCGACCGGCAAAGCCTGCGCCGATGCCCAACAGAACGGCCCCTACGAGCTGGGCTGTCCCGACACCGGAGTCGAAGGCGAACGGCAGGACTGTCTCGGGTTCAAGGGCGATCGTGACGAAGGCCAGGTAGGCCGACGCCGACGCGAGAAGCGATGGAAGCAGAGCACGGTGGGCAAGATCATCTCGGTAGGGGGCCTCCAGCGCAAAGACAACACCGGTGGCCGGCGCTTGAAAGAGACTCGCAATACCGGCGGCTGCTCCGGCGGTGAGGAGCACCTTGGCGTAGTCTGCGCCGAGCCATGATCGAAGCGACCGGGCCATACCGAGCCCCTGCATCGAACCCGCATAGATCGCGGGACCTTCCAGCCCGACGGCACCGCCCAGACCGATCGTGGCCGTGCCCGACACGAGTCGAGGAAGCAGGTCGCGACTGCGCATGTAAGGGGTCTGTTGGTGGTAGGCCCGTATGTACTCATCAGCGGTAGAGGGAGTGATCCCTCTACCGAAGGTCCGGAGCGTGAAGGTTGCGATTGCCAGCCCCACCATCGGGGCCAGCGCAGCTGCCCATAGTGGAAGGTCCTGGACATTGCCGAGCAGCAGTTGGAGGACAATCCACTCGAGAACCGACACCGCTGCGCCGACGATCGAGTCCGAGGACCACCGAGACAATGAGCAAGCGGCTGACATTCTGCTCGGGCGCCAGCGAGCGCAGGAATGTCGATACTCGCTGCACAGCGATCCATACTGGCCGCCACACACCTGCTTCTCGTGCCTATTCCACTACAAAACTGATGAGATTTGGGGTTCGAGCGCTCCAAATGGCGCGCCCGGCCCGCTGACCGTCGAGCAATTGTCCGCAATCATTCAACTGAACGGCGATTTCAGTCGACCCTGGTTCGTTACGGGCGCCGAGTTCCTCTACAATGGGTGATCCAGTGCAAAGCACCGTGCATCAAGTCGTCAGGAGTGCCGCGTGAAAAGGGCGCCATCGCAGGTACGAGGAAGCTCGTGCCCTCAAACAAACAGTCCATAACGATGACATCGAGTCGTTGTTCGACAGACTCGACGATGACCCGTTCGATCTGCCTGTGACCGACGAGGCTGCCCTCGTCGGCGAAGACGACGACTAGAGGCCCTTCGCGCTCTGCGGTCGGCGAACGTTGGCGAAGGTTAGAGCAGTTCGCCGCTTCGTCGTTCCAGAACCAAACCGCCCGAACCGTCAAACGCGATCGCTGCCTCGCCCCGAACAAGCATCTGAATAGGGCCACCGACGAGTTGGTTGCGCCATCCGTCGTCGAGGCGGCTGGTGTTCCCATCGGTGAGGAAGTTCTCCACGTCGGTTCGAGTGGCAAGCGCAGCCGGATCAAGATCGGCGTCACGAGCTACCTGCGAGATCCATGAAGTGACAAGGGAAACGACAGGACGCAGCGCCCGATCCATATCGGAACCTCGCCGTTTGATTGGTTCGGGTGCCTCGTTGTTTCGACTTCGAGACACAACCTCGAGAATCGCCGGTCCAACCTGACCGCCGGTGTGCCGCCCGTCCACCCCTCGTATTCTCTTGAGCTCCTCGGGTGTGCGGGGAGCACGTTGGGCGATGCCGACGAGTGCGATATCGCTCAAGACCGAACGTAGGGGCACGTCGATATCAGCCGCTCGGGAGTCACGCCACGCCACGAGTTCGAGCGCAATACCGAGAGCCCGTCCCTTCAGGTTGCGGGCCTCCTTGATCCGACGCAGTGACTCCGCCGGGGTCCGTTGGTAGGTTGCGGTGGCCAACATCCTCCGGCACTCGTCTTCGACCCATTCGAGGCGTCCGCGTTCGCCCAGTTGGGCGAGGAGTTTGTCCGCAACCGACAACAGGTGCTCCACATCGGCTGCCGCGTAGGACAGCTGATCGGTGCTGAGCGGCCGTCGCAACCAGTCGGTCAGCCGGTCACCCTTTCTCAGCTGAACACCCTCGTAGCGGCTCAGCAACGTTGCAAGTGACGCCGAGGCCAAACCAAGAAACCCTGCTGCGATCTGGGTGTCAAGCAGCTGTCGGGGAAGCACCCCACACGATCGGAGCATCACTTCGAGGTCCTGTGATGCAGCGTGCATGACGCAGAGGCGGTCCGAATCGAGGAGGGCGGACAGGGGCTGAAGATCCACCTCCAACGGATCGATCAGCACCAGCTCGTGAGGGGTCGCCATTTGCACGAGAGCGACCTGGGGATAGAACGTCTTCTCACGATGGAATTCGGTATCGATGGCGTAACGATCGCTGGTCAGCGCCCTCTCGATGAAACCCTCTAGCTGGGCGGCGGTGGTAATCGGTTCGTGCAAGATGACCTACTCTAGACCGGCCGCCGATTCGATTAGACGGTCCAGTTCAGCCGGGTCATCGGCGTCAGCAACGTGCGATCGATCGAGCTCGACCAGTTCGAACGAACCCAGGTCGAGAACCGATCTCATGCGGCGTTGACCGGACCGAAGAAGGTCATGGATCCCGCCGGACCACTGGGTGGGCCAGCAACCCACGATGGGGTGCGGTTCGCCATCGATTGACCCAACGGCAGCGGTTGAATTGTCACCCCCCACGATGAGGGAACGGACGACCGAATCGGTAATGCCGGGCATGTCGCATGGGACAACAACCACGCGAGCTACCCCTGTTGCCCAGGTCAGCGCAGTCCAGAGCCCACCGAGGGGACCCTGCCCCGGAAGGCGGTCCGGAATCGAAGGAACCGCCAACACCGCTGACGCCTCAGACGATGCGCCGATCAGAACGACCGGGTCCGCGCCCGCAGATCGGAGGGCGGAAACGGCGACACCGGCCAACGGACCTCGCGGGGTTTGAGCGATTGCCTTGTCTGATCCAAAACGGCGCGACGAACCACCGGCCAGGATGGCAGCAGCCACCGGGGGCCGTCGGCTCAGCCCAGCTCGGACGGGGGCCATGCGGGATCGAGTTGTCGTAGGAAGACCGCGGTCCGTTCCGCTTCATCGGTCTCGCCGATCTCGGTTGCTGCCTGATGTAGGCCGTGCAGCGCTCGAAGGAAACCTTGGTTGGTGGGATGCTGCCACCGTACGTACCCCGATCCACGCCAGCCGTTCTGACGAAGGGTGTCGAGTCCACGGTGATATCCGACCCGAAAGGCGGCGTACCGCTCGATCGGGTGCCGTCCCAATTCACCGAGTCGGGCCCAGCCGTCAAGGTAACGAGGGTGGTCAGCAACGATCGTTGAAACAGCATTGCGGCGCTCATCAACATCAGCCAACTGCAACGCCGCATCGAGCCGGGAGGTCACCTCGGTGGCCACGTCAGGCAGGACGGTTTCAGGCGGGCCGCTGGTCCCAAGATCAAGATTGGTCACGTCGTCACCCTATCTCCCAGCCTCTGCAGGAGACCGCCCGAGTCGCTCAGAAGCTCTCCGTAGGGCCGAGGTTGGGATTGTCATCGGCTTTGCCGGTTGTCAAGAACGTTCGACTGGCTTCGTAGGAGGCGGTCATCAGTTCGCGTCCTTTGCTGTAGTCGTCGAATCGAACCCGTGGTGAGCCGCCGGCGGGCAAGCGAACGATCTCACATCCGTCGGAGATCTCGGCCAGATCCTCCTCGACCCGTTGGACCCTGGCCGTCCAGTAGGCATGCATCAACGAATCAAAGGGTTTCTCCGGTTCCAGCGGGCGAGGATCGAGGTGCCCGACCTGGAGGATGTAGAGCTTGCGGGCACCGTTGGCCACAGCCCATTCCAGCGGGAGTTCGTTCACCACACCTCCGTCGTACAGCAGCTTGCCGTCTACCGCGACAGGTGGATAGACCGCCGGGAGTGCTGCCGATGCCATCAGAGCCGGGATCAGCGGACCATCGTCGAACCAGTGAGCCGAGGCGAGATGTGCATCGGTGGCAACGCAGGCAAACGGGACCCGAAGCTCGGAAAAGGTGCGAGCCGGAAGTTCTGAATACAGAAGGTCCTCCAACAGCTTCGGGTCGTGGATGCTGGCCTTCTTCATTGCGATCTGAGCAATGAACGGAAGCCGACTCCGTGGCATGAGGTCAGGTTTGCCATCGGCAAGGTTGCTCCACAGCCGGATGAGCCGGTCGATGCCCGAACCGGTGGGATCGGCGGCGAAGGCAGCGCCGTTGATGCCGCCCACCGAGCAACCGGTGATGAGATCTGGCTCGATTCCAGCCTCGTGCAGCGCCCGGAGCATCCCGACTTGCACCGAGCCAAGGACACCGCCGCCGCTCAGGACAAAGCCCACCTTTTCCTCGCCCTGAAATCGGGCCCGAGCCTCGGCAACGCGGTCGCGTAGCAGACCGCGCCGACCAAACCCGGTCGCAAATCGCCTCGAAATCTGAGCCATTGCTCAGATTCTACAGCCCCAAGGATTCCCGGGAGCAGAGCCCTCGGCAGGTAGCGCTCATGGGCACCGGACCATTCGGAGCATGTCGGTTGCACCGACCGTCGCACTGGATCCGCCCAGGACGGCCACAATGTCGCCGGACCGAATGTGACCCTTCTCCTTCGCGATCCGGAGGACGTTGCTGACCGACTCGTCGTTGCTTTCGATTCGGTCGATCTTGAAGGCCGTTGCCCCCCAGCTCATCGCCAACTGGCGTACGGTGCGCTCCTCCGGGCTGAACCCCAGAATCGGGGCCTTGGGACGGAACCGGGCGATTGCTCGGACGGTGAAGCCACTTCGGGAGATACAGATGATGGCCTTGACCCCCATCTCCTTGGCGGCCCGCCATGTTGCCATGGTCATGACATCGGTAACTGCGGCATCGACCGATTGTGGTTCGATCAGTCGATCCCGCTTGATCTGGGGGGCCCATCCCTCGTAGTCGAACTCCTCGTCGGCCCGCTGTGCGATCGCCGCCATGGTGGCCACAACGTTGGCGGGGTCGACACCAACCGCTGTTTCGGCTGACAACATCACCGCCGAGGTTCCATCGAAAACTGCATTGGCCACGTCGGAGGCTTCGGCCCGGGTGGGAGCCGGTGCCGAAATCATCGACTCGAGCATCTGGGTGGCGGTGATTGCAGGACGACCCAGGGCGATGCAGCGCGGCAATGATGTCCTTCTGGAGATGGGGAAGCTCATGCAACGGACACTCCGCTCCCAAGTCACCGCGGGCCACCATGACCGCTCCAGAAGAGAGAATGATCCCGTCGAGGTTCTCGACCGCTGCCTTGGTCTCGATCTTGGCCACGATCAGCGGGCCGCGCGGCGCTGGTTCGGTTCCTACCCGGCGCACATCGTGCGCGGACCGCACAAAACTGAGAGCGATCATGTCGATCCCGACGCCGATGAAGGCATCCAGCATACGAAGGTCTTGAGCGGTGGGAGTAGAAATCTTCAACCGCTCCGACGGGATGTGCAGGCCTGGCTTGCCGACGACGGTCCCGCCGTACTCGACCCGCACCTGCAACATGTCCAAGGTGGAACCGATGACCCTGAACACCACAGATCCGTCTCCGACGATGAGTCTGTCGCCTTGGAGAACATCGTTGAGGAGTGTGTCGTAGTCGACCGAAAGCACCTCGTCGGTGCACGGTCCGTCACCGGGTGACAGAAGCAGTTCCTCACCTGTCGCCAGATGTCGAGGATGTTCAAATAGCCCGAGTCGCACTTTGGGGCCGGGAAGATCGGCGAGGATCGCCACGTTCTTGTCGCTGGATTCGGTGATAGTACGAATTCGGTGATATCGCTCCAGCCCGTCTTCGAGGGTTCCGTGTGAGAGGTTTATCCGCGCTACATCCATTCCCGCTTCGATCATGTCTTTGAGCGTTGCTTCGTCATCGGATGCCGGTCCGATAGAGGCGATGATCTTGGTGCGGCGGTTCATGGCTCGAAACGGTAGGCGGAATCGCGTCCGATGGGGGCCATAGTGGGGACCTACCCGTTGGTAACCGCAGTTCCCCGCATCAACGAACCAGACTCAGAGAGTACGTCACATTGGCGATCGCTTCGGGCTTCTCCATATCCGGGCTCCCATCGTCGTCGGCGCTTGCGATTGTGACACGACAAACCGCCAGTGACCGACCCAGTTTCACCAGGTCACAGTCGGCGAAGAGGACCGGCCCAACAGGGCGGCGTAGAAAATCGATCGACAGACTGGTGGTGACAGCGAGAGCGGCATCTCCGAGATGACCGAGGATGATCGCATAGGAGGCGGAGTCGACGAGACGCATCAGCGTGGGACCGCTCACGGTGCCGCCAGGCCGTAGATCATCGCCGCGCACCGGGTAACGCATCCTGCAGAAGCCGGGTTCGAATCGTTCGAAGCAATCCGGCGCAAAAGCATCCGCACGGTCAGGCCATACTTCCTGGATGAACGTGTGAAGACCTACGGCATCGAAGACGAGCGATTCGTTGGAGAGCGATTCGGCGGACATGGTGGCGTGGTAGCTCTCAGCCGGCGCAACCGCACTCGACGGTCTGCTCCATCACCTTGAACTTGAATGGTGTGCTCGCCGAGAGAACACCACAGCCAAGGCATTGCAGTGCGAAGCCGTCACCGGTTTGCACCATCCGCAATGGGGATTCACCGGTGGAGAGCTTCTTCTCCTTCTTCCGTTTCTTGGGCTGGAGGACTTCGGGAAGGTTGGTCAGATCCAACTCTCGATACGGCCGCCGTTCCTCAGGCAGAGCTGCGAAGGTCGTATCGGCAGGAAGGAGTTCAGCGAAATCTTCGCCAAAGGAGTCACTCCATGGCACGAAATAGGCGAGCGAGTAGCGCTCGGCGGCGTCGGCTAGATGAAACGCTTCGAAGAGGTCGCGACTGGGCGTGAGCGGGCCGATGCGGTTGGGTTCGTTCACCTTCTCAGGACCGGAGAACCTCAGGAATTCGGCAATGTCGGGGTAGTGCTCGGGGGCAAATACTCGTGCATCTTCGGCGATCTCCTGAATCTCACCGACGAACCCGTCGGCATCCGCACCGGCGGTTGGGTCCTCCATTGTGTCACTGGCGAAAATGATCACAAACCGTGCGCCACTCCCCTCACGCTTGCGACGCAGGATCCGGCCCATGCGTTGGATCATCTGCCGGCGGGTACGGCTGGCGCTGACCACGATGCCGAGGTTGGCGTCGGGAACGTCGACACCTTCGTCGAGGACTTTGGGCGCCGCCACGGCTCGAAGTCGCTGGTCTCGGAAGTCACTGAGGATCTTCTCCCGTTCGCGTCGGGGGGTCTCACCGGTGATGATCTCGATCGTGGTGTGAGGATCGAGCCGATTGATGGCGTGGTTCGCCGCACGAACCGTCTCGGTGAAGAGCAGAGATCCGTCGCTGTGGTTGATGGGGTCGGCGAAAATCCCCAGCGCTTCGTATTTGGCCTGGCTGTTGGCGACGATCTCGCGACGGCTGCCAAAGGCATCGAGATACTCGGCTGCGGCCCGCCCGTTCGGACCGCCGTCGTTGGCTGCCAGGAACTGCACGGCCGCCAGGAAGGCGCCAAAGGGACGTTGAGGCATGTCCTTGATAGCCCGCAGCACCCGTCGGGAATCCACCAAGGTCTGTTCGGTGGCGATGTAGTCGGCCCGTTCGGATTCGGTCAGTGGAACCGCAACGAACCCAACACGAGGTTGAGCGCAGACCCCATCGGCGATGGCTTCGGCGAAACCGTATCGATAGCAGATACCTCCAAAGAACGGCAGAAGCAGGGTGTCCACCGCATCATCGGAGCGCTGAAGCGTGGCGGTGAGCCCGAGCCGTTCGGTGTACTCCTTCATCAGGCTTTTGCGGAGGACTTTGCCGCCGAACCCATGGCACTCATCGGCGATGAGCATGCCCTCCATCCCGCTGGGAGGAACCGGTTTGCGACTGGCGGCAGAGTGTCGGGTGGTGACGAGTATGTCGCAGTCGGGCGGCCGGTCGGTGCCACTGTCGCCCAGGCGTCCGATGGTCAGCTCGGGCATGGCTTCGCTCAACCGCTCGCTCCACTGCTCCATCAACACCCGGCTCGGAACAATGACCAGCACGAACAAACCCCTGCGGATTGCGTCTTCGGCGGCAGCGATCGCCACGTTGGTCTTGCCTGATCCGGTTACCGCCTCGATGACGCCTTGGCGTCCGCAGCGGAGCCAGCTGGAGAGGGCGTCGACTTGCCACCGATACAGGAATGGTCCCTCGGATTTCTCCGTTGGACTGGCGGAATCAGCCACCGAGCTGACGTCGGAAGGGTTCAGATGTTGGTCGGGAAGGGGATTCACAGCGAACTTCGAATTATATCGCCGACACGCACTTTTTCGTTGGCCGTTCCAGCTGACCGGACTTGATCGACGTGGGTTGGTTCTAGCACCCTCCGCCGCTGGGACGGTCGGGAATGGATGGGTCGACAACCTCGATATGGATGTGCCCGTTGGACGGATCGGCGGTCGTCTTGTCGATCTGAGACTCGAAGGGAAGTTTGCGCACATTGCTGCCGACCCTCGTCTGCCCGGCGATGACTCGATCGCCTTTCTCGACTGCGAGCCCTTCGAAATGCAGCACTTTCACCTCGTATCCGGGTCGGGTGTCGGGCTCGATGACCAGATAGTGGTCCTGGTACTTGCAATAGAGCGTGTACGTGCCTGCCCTCAACACCGTGCCGGTGACCGGAGATCGGATCTCGTCCAGCGGATGAACCGCAATATCGGCTGCCGTCCGGGATCCGTTGCCTCGATTGCGGCTTTCCATGGTGGCAACGATCGTGCTGCTCTGAGCGGGATCCTGTTGTCTCGCTCCGTCGTGGCCCGATTCGTGGAATCCGATGCGCTCCACACGGTTGGCGGGGTGATGCAGCGTGACGTTGCCGATTGTCGCATACGGTCCCAACGACGACGTTGCGTAGTGGCGTGGCACATCCACGTGTATTCCTGCGAAAAGGCCATCGTGGGCGACAACCTCGGCGGTGATCTTGTGAATCGGCCCGACCACCTCGTATCGGCAGGCCTTCCGGTCGATCCGCGGATCTTGAGGTTCGATCCCTGCAATCGATGAGTCCTGACAACCGAGCCGCGACACGACGGCCTGTCCTACCGTGCCGATGGTGGGAGCGATACGGCCAACAGCCCCCGCGATGATGTCGCGATCAACAGACGGCAGGACTCTGCTCCCGAAAACGTTTCGTCCCGTGACCGCCGTACGAATGGCGTCGTCGGCCCACAGGTCTGTGACGTCCACTTCGTCGATGTCGACGACAACTCCACTCACAACACTGACGATGAAACTCTGGCTGAGCCCCAACTCACTGACCAGGACAGGACACTTCGTTGTCCTGCCGGTGGACCAACACTCGCCAGCGGGTTCGACCGAACTGAAACGACCGAATCGCTTCTGCAGTCGATCGGCCGCGGCCACCAACGCACTCGACCGATCCGAAGTCAGCACCGCAGTGGATCTCTGCCCCACCAAAGCTTCCGCAACGTCGACCGCTGCGGCCATTTCGACCGATGAAGCGAGATATTCCGCAACCGAAGGTCGCTGGTAGGGATGCTGGCCAACGAACTCCGAACTGACCGACATCCACCTGACTACGTCGAACCGGCTGACAGACGTTGTTCGCACCAGGTCGGTCCAGTACGCAAATCCTGCGGGGTCGGGGTCCCGGCCCAAGACATTGCCGTAGACGATTCGGACGAACTGATCGTCGCTGGTTGCTCCGTAGGTGCCATGAAACTCGTCTGATTCGGCAAAGCTGAACGCGATGGCGTCTATCGACAATCCTGAATCGTAATGTTCGAGCCAGTATGTCGCTCCGGACGGGTCAGGATCCCGACCGAAGAATGCCCAATAAAGCCGAAGTACATCGCCATGCCCGACGAGCAGACGCTCGGCTCGAGCGCCCACCACCCGGCCCACGTCGGAACGAATCGGTGCGGAAACAGGCGTTGCACTCGTGGAATCTGTCGATCGGAACGCTCCTCGTGTCCGCCTGAGCGCTCGCTCCGGAGTCCGGCGCCGCCAGAACGGTGGCGATCAGAATCCCGAGGGCTGCAACAGTGAAGCTTCTCCGCGCCAAACGTCCCACTGACAACATGATTGCACTATCGGCCGGACAAAGCCGCTCGGGAGCAACTCATGCGACGAGATGACGTTCGCGGGCCGGTTGGCCCTTCTGAGCTGTCGACGAAGGCGATTCGTCACTCACACCCCACCGCGTGAGTACGAATGAACGTGATGGCCCCAACGCCCGGCGCTTCGACCGATGGTTGCCGAGCGGTCGCTATAACCTCGTTGTATGTCTCGCAACGATGTGTTCGATCCCTCGTTCTGGACCGAGATCGCAGGCGTACTCTTCGATCTCGATGGTGTGATCACACCCACCGCCGTTGTTCATGAACGTGCCTGGGCGTCACTTTTCAATTGGTTCCTGACCGAACATGGCGAAGACGCAAGCGATAGGAGCGACTTCACTCTCGCCGACTATCACACCTACGTCGACGGCAAGCCCAGGTACGACGGTGTTCGCTCGTTCCTCGCAAGCCGAGGCGTGGTTTTGCCGGAGGGGGATCCGTCTGACGAGCCTGGAGCCGACACCGTTTGTGCGCTCGGGAATCGTAAGAACAGTGAGTTCAACTCGATCATCTCCCGCGAGGGAATTGATCCCTACCCCGGATCTGACAGGTTGCTCAATGCTCTCGACAATCTCGGGATTCCACAGGGAATCGTGTCGTCGTCCAAGAACGCCCGATCGGTTCTCAGCGGTGCAGGGTACGAGGATCGATTCGGTGTCATCGTCGACGGCGTGGTCTCGGCCGATCTCGAGCTTCCGGGCAAACCGGCTCCGGATGCATTCCTCCTTGGAGCCGAAAGGTTGGGAGTTGAATCCGTTCACACCGTCGTGGTTGAAGACGCAGTCAGCGGTGTGGCCGCGGGCAAAGCCGGTGGGTTCGCGTTGGTGATCGGAGTCAATCGAGGATCAGGGGCAGATGTTCTGCTTGCCAACGGTGCCGACATTGTGGTGGACGACCTCGGAGAACTAGTGCAAACCGTGCTCGATGCAGCCGATAGGGAATCATGAAGGCGAAACACGCCCCTGCGGCTCTCCCCCAGCACCGGTTTCCTGCTGAGCCGTGGCGCCTGGTGGAACGGGAATACAGCACGGACGACCTCGGAGTCACCGAGACCCTGTTTGCGCTGGGGAATGGCTTCATCGGCATGCGAGCCAATCCCGAGGAAGGTCGAGAGGCGCACAGCCACGGCACGTTCCTCAACGGATTCCACGAGACGTGGCGAATCTCTCATGCCGAGGCAGCCTACGGTTTCGCCGAGGTTGGGCAGACCATCGTCAACGTCCCGGACGCAAAACTCATCAAGCTCTACGTCGACGACGAACCACTTCTACTGTCCAGCGCCGACCTGGAAAGCTACGAACGGTCAATCGATTTCCGCACCGGCGTTCTGACCAGGGATTTGTTGTGGCGAACTCCAGCGGGCAAGCGGGTTCATGTACGCAGCGAACGAATGGTGAGTTTCGAACACCGACATCTCGCAGTGCTCACATTTGAGATCACCCTGCTCGACGATTCGGCGCCGGTCGTGATTTCGTCACAGCTATTGAACCGACAGGACGGCGAGGACGAGTACTACGTGAGATCCGCCGCTCTGGGCGAGGGCCAGGATCCCCGAAAGGCCCGCAAGTTCGACCACTGGGTTCTCCAGCCGCACGTGCAACGACACGACGGGGACGACGTTGTTCTGGGCTACCAATGTACGAACAGCGGAATGACTCTTGCCGCCGGCTACCGCCACCTGTTCGAGACCCAGTGTGAACACACGATCGAAACAGTGGTGGAAGAACATCATGCCAAGACCGTGTTCGTTGTGGAGGGACAGGTTGGCAAAGCCATACGTATCGAGAAGCTCGTCAGCTACCACACCTCGAGCGGCGTTCCTCCCGCCGAGTTGGCCGACCGCTGCCAGCGAACCTTGACACGAGCAGCGTCGACGGGGACGTTCGCGCTTCATGCCGAGCAGAAAGCATGGCTCGATGCATACTGGCAGTACAGCGACGTCCAGATCGACGGAGACGAACCGGCCCAGCAGGCCATGCGGTGGAATCTGTTCAATCTCGCCCAGGCATCAGCCCGCACCCAAGAAAAAGGCATAGCAGCCAAGGGTGTCACCGCCGATGGATACGAGGGTCACTACTTCTGGGATACCGAAGTCTACGTCATTCCGTTCCTCTCCTATACCCAACCCGAGACCGCACGCAAGGTGCTGCGATTTCGTTGGAAGATGCTCGACGCGGCCCGCAAACGGGCTCGGATGCTGAGTCAACGGGGCGCACTATTCCCATGGAGAACCATCAACGGTGAGGAAGCTTCGGCGTACTACGCCGCAGGGACCGCGCAGTACCACATCAACGCGGCCATCGCCTACGCCATCAAACGCTACGTCGACGCCACCGACGACTGGGACTTCCTGGCCCACGAAGGGGCCGAGACTCTCGTAGAGACCGCCAGAATGTGGGAAGACCTCGGCTTCTACGGCCACAACGGTGACAATTCATTCCACATTCACGGTGTCACCGGACCGGATGAATACACGACGGTGAAGAACGACAACACCTACACCAACATCATGGCGCGATTCAACATGCGGTTCGCATCCGCAGTCTGCCGTGAGCTGGAGGAACGAATGCCCGAGTCGTACGACGCACTCGTCCGCCGGACTGGGCTCACCAACGCCGAGCGGGAGAGCTTCGACAACGCCGCAGACGCAATGTTCATTCCGTGGGACGAAGAACTGGGCATCAACCCCCAGGACGATGCGTTTCTCTCACTCGAGCCATGGGACTTCGCGCAGACCGCAGATGACAAGTATCCACTCCTATTGAACTTTCATCCGCTCGTGATCTACCGATTCCAGGTGCTCAAGCAGGCCGACGTGGTCCTCGCCAACTTCCTTCGCGGCAGCCAGTTCCCGCTCGAACAGAAACGTCGCAACTTCGATTACTACGATCCCATCACCACTGGCGACAGCTCACTGTCCTCATGTGTTCAGTCGATCATGGCAGCCGAGGTTGGCCATCATGATCTCGCCATCGATTACTTCAGAGCCTCGCTGTTCGTGGACTTGGCCGACACCCACGGCAACGCCTCTGATGGCGTGCACATCGCCAACGCCGGCGGTGCATGGGCCGGAGCGGTCTACGGCTTTGCAGGCTTCTACGACCCAGGCACTCATGCACCTGACGAACCGATCCGCTTCTCACCCCGATTGCCTGCAACGTGGCACCGGCTGCGGTTCAGCATCTTCCGGCACGGCAGCAGGATCGGAGTGACCCTCGAACCTCGCACGACCACGATCTCGGTTGAAGGCCCTCCGGTAAAGGTCGCCATCGACGACTGGGTGTTCACCATCGCCGAAGGCAGGCCCGAGGTGTTTCCCGTAGGTTCTATCCTCTAGTCCGATGCAGAACATCCGACCGGCAGGGAGCGGCAAAGAGGCAACGTGCGGAGCGTTCGTGCGGGAGCTGGCGAGCCCGTACGCCGCTCTGATTTTCATCGCAGACTCCGGCGTGGACCCCAGCGACTGGCCAACATCAACCGCAGCAAGAATGGCCGACAGCCAACTCGGTCATGCGCTCGGATGGGTGTGCGAGGTCCGCCGAAACGACGTTGTTCTGCTGGATCCCTTGGGTGAAGGGGTGTTGAAAGCCGATCTGCCCGAGCTCTCCGACGCGTGGAGGCATCAGGTGCGGTCCACATCGAGTGCGGCGGTCTTCCTGGTGCCGGCTCCGGTGGTCGCCGAGCGGATGAACGGGGCCGAACCCGGGTCACCCGAGTGGGTCGAGCTGGCCCTCACGGGACACAACGATCCGATCAGAGCAGCCTCGGTCCGAACCGCACTCGCCGACGACGTCGGTGCCGTTGCTCTACCGGGGCGAAACGAGCCGTGTCATTGCGGGTCGGGGAAGAAGTTCAAGGCCTGCCACGGTCGCCCCTGACACAATCGCACTCACCACTTCTCACGGATCCGGGAAATCGCCGGCCGGTAGGCTCCGGTGATGACCCCCGATGAGTTCCGCCAGGCCGGCCATTCGCTGATCGATTGGATCGCCGACTATCGATCGAACGTCGAGGCCCGACCGGTACTGGCTCCGGTCAATCCGGGAGATGTTCGGCGGTCATTCCCGGTTGAGGCGCCCACCGATCCCGGGAGCTTCGGCGAGCTTCTGGCCGCACTCGACACTCGAGTTGTGCCAGGCACCACCATGGTCCAACATCCGATGCACTACGGCTGGTTCCCGTCCAATGCCTCCCTTGCGTCAGTGCTGGGCGATTTGGCTTCCTCGGGTCTGGGCGGCCTGGGAATCTCGTGGGAGAGCTGCCCATCCCTCACCGAGGTCGAGGAGGTGGTGTGCGAATGGCTCCGTCAGCTCACCGGTATCTCCCAAGAGTGGACCGGAACCATTACCGACACCGCCAGCACGGGGATCTTCACCGCCGTACTCGCCGCCCGAGAGCGGGCCTCGGGCATGAGCCAGAACGCTGGCGGGTTGGTCGGCCACGACTCCCCGCTGGTCGCCTACACCACCTCACAGGCTCACTCATCGGTCGCCAAGGCCGCACTGCTGGCAGGGATGGGATGGGACAACATCCATGTTGTTGACGTCGAGCCGCACACCCGAGCCATGGATCCGGAGGCACTGCGATCGGCGATGGCCGACGACGTTGCGGCCGGGCGGACCCCAGCGGTGATCATTGCCAACGTGGGAAGCACCGGTGTGACAGCCATGGACCCGTTGGAGCCGATCGTTGAAATCGCTCGATCACACCGAGCGTGGGTTCATGTAGATGCAGCCATGGCCGGCTCTGCGATGCTGCTTCCCGAGTGCCGCCATCTGTTTGCAGGCATCGAAGGTGCGGACTCGCTGGGCTGGAACCCCCACAAATGGATGGGAACCATCCTGGATTGTTCGCTGCTGTATGTGAGAGATACCGAGCAACTCACCCGCGTGATGTCTACCAACCCCAGCTACTTGAGGTCTGCCGCCGATGGCCAGGCCACCCAATACCGAGACTGGGGCATTCCCCTGGGGCGCAGGTTCCGGGCCATGAAGCTGTGGTTTCACCTTCACCTCGATGGCATCGAGGCGATCCAGACTCGACTCCGCCGCGACCTTGCAAACGCCCAATGGCTGGCAGAACAGGTGGAACAGTCCCCGAAATGGACGATGGTGGCGCCGCTGACACTGCAAACGGTCTGTGTGCGTCACGAACCAGACGGTGCACAGGGTGAGGAGTTGGACGCCCACACTCTGGAATGGGTGAACCGAATCAACTCATCGGGTGCGGCCTACATGACCCCTGCGATGCTCGACGACCGCTGGTTCGTACGGATCTCGGTAGGCGTTGAGTCCACCGAACGTCACCATGTCGAAGCTCTGTGGGAATTGCTGCAACAAACTGTCGCCTAGCTGGAGCAGCTCAGCATCGAACACCCGGGCCTGGTCCGTGCCCATTCAGGGCGGCGCTCGGCCCACTTCTCTTGGCCCGGTTGATCGTCATAGGGCCGTCGGAGTACGTCATAGACCTCGTGCAGAACCGAGTAATCACCCTCGGTTGCGGCGTCGATTGCGAGCTGAGCGATGTAGTTTCGCAGGACATATTTTGGATTCGCCGAATTCATCAACGCAGTATCCGGAGCTCGACCGACGCGTTCGGAGTAGCGCATCAGCCAACCAAGGGTCTGCGCAACGACATCGGCGGTGAGCTGATCGGGCTGGTAGTACGCATCGAGCAGCTGCTCTGGGATGTTGCCCTCGGAGAGTTGACCCAGGTCGACCTGGGCGAGGTTGCGGAAAAAGATCGGCATATCGGTCTCCGCCAGCAGAAGCGTCGTGGCCAGGGAGTCGAAAAGCCCGTCGTCGGCTTCGGCGACATCGGTGATGCCCAGCTTCCTTCCCCAGGCTGCACGATTACCTTCCACGAATGCAACTGCGAAACGGTCGAGTGCCTCTTGGAGCGGCTCGACGTTGCCGACGAGCGGATAGATCGCGTTGGCGAAGCGAACCAGATTCCAGTGGGCGATTCCTGGTTGATTGCCGTATTGATATCGCTTCATGTGAGCGTCGGTCGTGTTCGGAGTCCACCCCGGATCGAAGTCCTCCAACCATCCGTACGGGCCGTAGTCGATGGTGATTCCGTGGATCGACAGGTTGTCGGTATTCATGACGCCGTGGACGAAACCGACGCGCATCCACTCGACGACCATCGCAGCTGTGGTCTGACAGACCTGCTCGAACCAAGCTACGTAGGTGTCGCTTTGGGGAGCGGTGGCATTCGGAAGATCAGCGAAGTGGTGACGAATGGTGTAGTCGGCGAGCGCCTTGAGGACCTCGGCTTCGCCGCGGCTGGCCGGCAGCTCGAAGGTCCCGAAACGAATGAAGGAAGGTGCAACCCGACAGACGATTGCACCCGGTTCAGGAGCAGCGTTGCCGTCGTAGAACATGTCTCGCACGACCTCGTCACCAGTGAGAACCAGGCTGAGGGCACGAGTGGTAGGCACACCCAGGAAGTGCATGGCCTCGCTGCACAGGAACTCCCGCACGCTCGAGCGAAGCACCGCCCGCCCATCGGCCCGACGGCTGTAGGGAGTTGGCCCTGCGCCCTTGAGTTGAAGCATCTGATGGGATCCATCGGGAACGACGAGTTCACCCAACGTAATCGCCCGACCATCGCCCAATTGCCCCGCCCAGTTGCCGAATTGGTGGCCTCCGTAGTTCATGGCGAATGCGTCGGTGCCAGGCAACACTCGATTACCGGCGAGGGCCTCGACCATCTCGGGTGAGCTCATCTGTTCGACACTGAGGTGCAGTTCGGCTGCGAGTTCGGGCGACCAGGCGATCATCTCAGGGGCTCCAACGACCGTGGGGGCAACCCGGCTGAACGCCGCACCAACCACCTGGCGAAGATCTGGCCCCTCGTGAGGGTCAGCGGGCAGTTCGGTGGTGAAGGTGTTGTCCCAGGGCAGATCGAGATCAACCGTTGTCATGCTCTAGAGCCTAGGGGTCGCCGCGAACTACCAGCCGTACCCGGCGGGCACCTATCGTTGGCCAAGATGGCAGATCTACCACTCCTGGACATCGCTTCGTTCATCGAGGAACCGTACTCCGATCGCGGGTCTTCGCTTCGTCGACGAGCTTCGCGATGTGTGCCATCTCACAGGGTTCGCCCATGTCGTAGGCCATGGAATCGATCCAACCCTGGAACGCCGATTGCTCGGGGTTGTGAGGGAGTTCTTCGCACTGCCCGGCCCCGCCCGAGAGTCTTTGGCCATCGAGAACTCAGCAGCCTTCAGGGGGTACACCGTGCTGGGTGAGGAACAAACCGCTGGTGGCCGAGACTGGCGCGATCAACTGGATATCGGTCCCGAACAGTGCCCGCCCGATCCCGGGCACGAGGGCCCCGCATGGCTTCGTCTGCGAGGTCCGAACCAGTGGCCACCTGAACTGCCACATATGGCGCCGATTGCCCTCTCCTGGCTCGATGAGATGAATCGCCTGGGGCTCGCAGTCGTGAGGGCACTCGCCGTCGGGCTGGGCCAGTCGATCGACCACTTCGATGCGTTCTTCGAACCGGCCGATCTGCACGCCAAGTTCATTCGCTACCCGGCCGGGGACCGCCCAACGGACCAGGGTGTTGGCCGCCACCACGACAGCGGTCTCCTCACATTCATCCTCCAGGACGGCGTCGCCGGCCTTCAGGTGGAGGTCGACGAGGAAATGGTGACGGTGGAGCCGCTGGAGGGGGCCTACGTGATGAATCTGGGTGCCATGATGCAAGCGGCCACCGGCGGCTACCTCAGAGCCACACCTCATCGGGTGATCGCTCCGACGGGTGCCCAGGATCGGCTTTCGCTTGCGTTCTTTTTCAATCCCGCCTTCGAGACAGTGTTCGAGCCACTGGATTTGCCGCCCGAACTTGCCGAACTGGCCTCACCCGATCTGGTGGATCTGAAAGGGGAGGCCATCCACACCCTCTTCGGCGAGAACAACCTGAAGGTTCGTCTCCGTTCCCATCCCGATGTCGCCCGCCGTCACTACCCCGACGTCCTCGCCAAGACGATGCCGCAGGCTCAAGCCTCCGTGACGCCTGAACCGCCCCCACCGGAGGTGGAGTCCCAGATCGTTCTTCAAGCGAAGCGGAATGGTTCGTGAAACGAGCGGCAGCGAGTGAGAACACGAACCATGCAGGGAGCGCGAGCTCGAGCACAGAACTCAGGTGGCCAAGACCATCTGACGCCGCAGGCTCAAGCCTCCGTGACGCCTGAACGGCCCCCACCGGAGGTGGAGTCTCAGTCCTGATGCGTCTTGACCAGGGTGCCGAGATAGAGCTCGATGACCTTGGGGTCGGTGAGCAAATCATTGCCCGAGCCGGTGTACGCATTGGAACCCTGGTCGAGAACATATCCGCGGTCACAGATCTGAAGACATCGACTGGCGTTCTGTTCCACCATCACGATGGACACGCCGGCCTTGTTGATCTTCCTGGTGCGAACAAAGACCTCATCCTGCAAGAGAGGGGAAAGCCCCGCCGATGGCTCGTCGAGCAGCAACACCGAAGGGTCCATCATGAGTGCTCGACCCATCGCCAGCATCTGCCGTTCGCCACCTGAGAGTGACCCGGCTCGTTGGCCTTTTCGTTCTACCAGGCGGGGAAACATTTCCCCTACGACATCGAAGCGTTCTTGGAACTGGCTGGGTTTGAGGAACACACCCATCTCCAGGTTCTCCTGGACCGTGAGCGACTGGAACACGTTGTCGTTCTGGGGGACATACCCGATCCCCTTCGACACCAGACTGTGGGCCTTCAGACCGGTGATGTCTTCACCCCGGAGGCGGATGGATCCCTGACTGATTCTGAGGAGCCCGAACAGCGACTTGAGAAGTGTTGACTTGCCGGCACCGTTGGGTCCGATGATGCCGACGAGTTCACCCTCGGCCAGGGTGAGCGTGCAGTTGTTCAGGATGTCGACACCGGGGAGGTAGCCACCGGTGACGTTGTCGGCGATGAGGAGAGGTTCGGTCATGCGTCGTCTCCGAAGTCGAGAGGGGCGTCGTGATGAGACCCAAGGTAAGCGTCCACCACCGCTTCATTCTCAGAAATCGACTTGGGTGGACCTTCGGCAATGATTCGACCCTCGGCCATCACGATCACCCAGTCGCTGATGTCCTGCACCATGTCCATGTCATGTTCAACGAACAGCACAGTCATACCCTCGTCTCGGAGTCCTTTGATGTGGTCGAGCAGCGACTGCTTCAGCGCTGGGTTGACACCGGCCATCGGCTCGTCGAGCATCACGATCTTCGGCTTGACCATCAGTGCTCGAGCCATCTCGAGTAGCTTGCGCTGACCACCTGAGAGCGTGCCGGCAAACTCATCTCTCATGTGATCCATCTTGAAGCGTGAGAGAAGCGAGTCGGCCTCGGCTTCGATCCTCTTGTCCTGTTCTCGCCACAGGAACGGGAAGATCGCCTTGAAGATCGACTCACCCTTCTGGCCGGTTGCGCCGAGTTTCATGTTCTCCAGCACCGTCATCTTCGACAGCGCCTTGGTGAGTTGGAAGGTGCGAACCATGCCCAGGTTGGCGACCTTGTAGGCCGCAACACCGTTGAGACTTTTGCCTTCGAACACGGTCTCGCCGGTGTCAGGCTCATCGAAGTTGGTGAGCAGATTGAAGAAGGTCGTCTTGCCGGCGCCGTTCGGGCCGATCAACGCCGTGATCACTCCCCGTTGCACTTCCAGGTACTCGACATCGACCGCCTTCAGACCGCCGAAGCTGCGCGAGACATCGGTTGCGACGAGGATCGGATCGGGTTTCTTCGCCCCCGGTTCCTTGGGAACTCCATCCAATACTCTTGCGGCGTTGGATCGGTTGTCGGTTTCAGCGGTCATCGAGCGCCATCTCTTCCTTGTTACCGAATAGTCCCTGCGGTCTCTGCCATGCAAGGAAGACCAGCAGACCACCAACGAGCATGAAGCGAACCTGACCCACCTGGGTACCGGTGAGCAGCCAGTCGGGCAGCAAGCCCTCGGAGACGCCTTGGCGCATGACAGTGTCGGCGAAGGCCAGCACGCACCACAGGATCATGGCGCCGACCACGGGACCGAAGATGGTGCCTGCACCGCCGAGGATCACCGCCACCCAGGCGAAGAACGTGACATCGGTGATGAAGTTGTCCGGCTGGGCGGACTGGGTTCCGATGGCTCGCATCATGCCACCGATTGCTCCGATCACTCCGCCGAGAATGAGCGCCTGCATCTTGTATGTGAAAGCGTTCTTCCCGAGGCTCCTGGCTGCATCTTCGTCTTCCCGGATTGCCTTCAGCACGCGACCCCAGGGGCTGTTGATGAGAAGGTAGGTCAGGAGAACCACGATCCCGACCGTGATCCAGCCGACCACGAACACCCACATCTGGTTTCCCTGAAAGAGGTTGAAGAGATAACGCTGCCGTGCCTGGAAAGGACTGAGGGCGTAGAAGTCCTTTGCGAAACCCGACAAACCGTCGGAGGAGCCGGTCCATTCATCCAGGGCGGGGGTCCGAGCAACGAGGCGAAAGATTTCAGCGGTCGCGATTGTCACCATCGCCAGGTAGTCGGCCCGCAGCCGCAGCGTCGGAACACCCAACAACAGCGCCAGTATCACCGGGAACACGAAGATACCCATGAACACACCAAGCCAGAACGAACCGCCGAATGTGATGACGGTCATCGACAGGCCGTAGGCTCCGGCCGCCATGAAGACGGCCTGCCCGAAGTTCAGGAGTCCGGTGTAGCCGAAGTGGATGTTGAGGCCGATCGCAGCGAGAGCGAAGTAGATCGCCTGGTCTCCAATGAGCCCACGAACGGTGTCGGAAATGATCGCAGCGAACATCAGCCAATCCTTTCTTTCCGGCCCAGGAGCCCTTGGGGTCTCACGAGGAGAATCACAGCAAGCGTCAGCAGAGCACCGATGTTCTTGGTGTCGGTTGGTATCACCAACGTGGAGAGCTGTATGAACACGCCAACCACCAAGCAGCCGAGGAGTGCTCCGTAAGCCGTTCCCAGGCCACCCAGCGTTGTGCCGGCGAACATGAGGAGCAGCAGCCGGAATCCCATCTCCCAACCGATCGACTCGGTGGTGCCGAAGAGCACGCCACCAAGCCCGGCGAGAGCGCCACCGGCGATCCAAACGATACGGATGACACGTTGCACGTCGATACCAGAGGATTCAGCAAGGTCACGGTTGTCGGCCACGGCCCGCATGGCCTTACCGATTCGAGTGCGCTGAAGAAGAACTCCTACCATGACCAGCACGAAGAGGCTGATGAAGATGATGAAGATGTCCTTGGGCGGAAGGGAGAACGGGCCAAAGTCGATGCGTTTCTGAATTCGGTAGTCGGAGTAGAACTCGGCCCGACCGCCGAGCCGGTAGAGAATCAGATACCGAAACAGGATCGAGAAGCCGATCGATACGACCAACATCGAAATAAGGCTCGATCCCTTTTTGCGAAGGCGGGACCATACCAATGCGTCGTATATCCCACCGGCTACGCCAGCGACAACGACAGCGATCGCGGCGGCCAGGAACAGACTGATCTTCCAGTCGAGCCAGCCGTTGAACAGGAAGGCGGTGACCGCACCGAGAGTCACGAACTCACCGTGAGAGAAGTTCACCAGACCGGTTGTACCGAACACCAGCGAGAGCCCGATGGCGCACATACCGATGATCAGACCGAGCTTGATCCCGTCGACCAACAACTGAATGATCTTGTTGTCACCGGGGGCTACATCGTCTGCACCGGTTGACCCACTGCCAGCTTCACCACCATCGGAAGGCGATTGGACCGGATCACCCAGCGGGAACAGCAGATTCCGGTTGCGACCCTCGTTGAGACGGAAAGAAAGGCTGATCTTGTCAGGATCCCTGAGTTGAATACCATCGGGCAGGGTGCTGATGTCGAGTGTGGCGACGTACTCACCGCCGCTGGGAAGAACCAGACTCCAGGTCCCATCCGGGCCGGTCACACCGATTTCTGAGAAGGAACCATCGGCCGATTCAACCAAGATTTCCACTCCCTCGACCAGGACATCCTCGGCTCCGGACCGATCTCGGATCGTTCCACCGGCGGTTGTCTCCTCCTGGGCGCCAGCGGGTGTCCCGAGACCGGCCACAAACGTTAGGCATGTGACCGCGAACACCAAAAACACAACAACGGACCTGGGCAGCAACGAGCGGAATGCCGTCATTTCACGACACTCCATCTCCGACTCTGAAGACGTAGCAACTTCTCTCCCCTGGTATCGAACGTGCCGAGTGTAACGGATGACACTCTCGGACTCGCACTAGACGGCTGCGCCGAACCAACGAAGATCTGAAAACGTTTTGGTCCGGGCCACCCGGGCCCGGACCAACGTTGGTTATTCAGATCGATCCGAAACCGATCAGAGGCTGACTAGCCGTCGATCCTGCCTTGGATCGAATCGACCACCTGGATTGCTCCGTCGGCGTCGTATTCGAGGATGAGGATCGAAGCCTGGGTGGGCTCACCGGAAGGACCGAACTCGAGCGGTCCGGAAACACCGTCGTAGTCGATGTCGACGTCGTCCTCGAGGAGGGCCTTGCAGTCGGCGAAGGTTGTGCACTTCTCGCCGCCCTTGGTCAGCTCGTTGAGCTCCGGGGCGATGAGGGTTGCGTCGTCGCTATTGGCGGCGATGGCGCCCAGGGCGACCAACACCATGGCGTCGTAGGTCTCGGCCGAGTACGAGTAGTCCTCGAGCTCGGGGTCAACTGCGTCGAGCTTGGCCTTGAAGTCGGCCAGCGTGCCAGCAACATCGACACCGGGGAGTGTGCCGCGCATTCCGGCGACAACGCTGCGGTCGTCGAAGCTGGCGGCCAGGGCGTTGCCCATGTTGCCGTCGGTTCCGTAGACCATCTTGTCGGCCGGGCCAACGCCGGCTTCGATCATGCCGGTGAGGATCTTGGAGGTCTCGTCGAAGCCGATCACCACGATGGCGTCGGGGTCAGCGGCGACGACCTCTGCGATTTCGGCGTCGAAGTTCTCGGCCTTGGGATCGTAGACGACCTCATAGACCACTGAACCGCCGGCGTTCTCGTATGGAACCTTGGACGCCTCGAGCAGTCCGGTGCCGTAGGAGTCGTTGAGCACAAGGAAAGCCACTGTCTCAGCGCCGTCGTTGAGGATCAGATCGGCGAGGGCTGCGCCCTGGACGACGTCAGAAGGAGCGGTACGGAAATACAGCCCGGCGTCGTCGTAGGTGGTGAATGCCGGTGAGGTGTTTGCCGGTGAGAAGTGGATGACGCCGGCCTGGGTGATCTTGTCGATCACCGTGAGCGAAACACCCGATGAAGCGGCGCCGATGAAGGCATCGACATCTTCGCCGAGCAGGCGGTCAACGGTCTGGTTGGCTACGTCGCCGTTGTCACCGGAGTCACCGGGAAGCCATACGACGTCCTCACCGAGGACACCGCCGGCCTCGTTGATGTCTTGGACAGCGAGCTCAGCGCCGGCGAATTCTGGCGGGCCGAGGAACGCAAGGTTGCCGGTTTCGGGCAAGATGCCGCCGAACTTCAGGACACCATCCCCCGAACCAGCGACATCGCTACCACAGGCGGCGGCAACCATCGAGATACCGAGTACCGCTGCGAGCAGTCTCTTGGACGTCTTATTCATATAGGATCCTCTCCCTCGTGTGCTCCGCTTTGGATCACAGCAGTTCGCCTCTGCGAACCAACCGAAAAGCATAGGACTTGTAGCGGTCCGGGCGGTTTCTACGTCAAGATTTCGTAATGAAGCGTCTAACTCACCGTCTGTGAAAGCAGTTGGCCGGGCCCTCGCGGACCCGGCCATCAAACAGTCATCGGTAAGGGGAGAGAAACCGATTCGTGTCTTGCACTCCGCCCATTCGCCTCAAGGGCGCATTGGCGTCTTCCCCTATCGGAGCAAACAGGATCTAGTTGAGCAAAGGCCGTTTGAAGAATGGCAGCGTTCTCAGATTTCTCTCCGAACCGACAGCGTCGCCGGCTCCGGACCAGACAGTCTCTACACTCTGGCGATGGCGAGGCCCGTCAAATACTCCGACAGCCGCATCCTCGACGCGACGGCCAGAGTGGTCGCCGACGCGGGCCTCGATGGTGCGTCCGTTGCTCAGGTCGCCAAGAGCCTCGGTGCTCCCAGCGGATCGGTGTACCACCGCTTTCCGAGCCGCAAGCATCTACTGGGAGCTCTTTGGGTTCGGACCTTGAAGAGTTTTCACGATGCGCTACAGGAGGCAACCGCTGAGCCAACGGCGGAAGACTTGGCGCATCGATGCGTCACAAGCCTCTTCGACTGGATCAACAACGACCCGATCGGGTCGACTCTGCTGCTCAAGTTCCGCACAGAAGATCTCATCGACAACGATTGGCCCACCGAGGTACGGGTTGAGGTCGCTGAGGAGAGCCAGCGGCTGGCCGACATCACCAATCGAGTCGCAGAGGCACGAGGTATCAATCCCCTCGATGCCATCCTCGCATTGGTGGACTTTCCCGCCGCAGCTGCGCGTCGTGCCCAAGTGTTCGGAAACGACGTTGTCACCGAGGCCATCCTGGCCCGCACCACAGGAATCATCAGACCACTTCTCGCTTGAGCACCAAACCTGAGCTTGGCCTCGCTTCAGATATTGGGCTTGGAAGGCACTGCTGGACTGAATCTACATGGCGAAGAGATCATCGAGCCCACCGGACTTGTCTTCCTTGGGGGTCTCTTCCACGTACGCTCCGTAGCCGGTCTGCTCCAGCTCCAAAGCGAGCTCAGGGCCGCCGGTGGCGACAATGCGACCCTGGGCCAGGACGTGAACCTTGTCGGCTTGAAGCTCATGCAGCAGCCGAGGGAAATGGGTGATCACCAACACACCCAGGCCGTCGTTGGTGAGCTGTTCCACACGGCGGGCAATCGTTCGAAGCCCGTCGACATCCAGCCCTGAGTCCAGCTCATCGATGACTGCGATCTTTGGCTTCAGTATCGAGAGCTGCAGAGTCTCTGATCTCTTCTGCTCGCCGCCGCTCAAATCAACGTTGAGCGATCGATCGAGGAGGGCGCTGTCGAAGCCGATCGCTTCCGCCTCCCTCACCAACGTGTCCCCGAGATCATCCACGCCCGCGCCGCCGGCGGTCATCGATGCCGCAAGCATGTCGTGAATGCTCACGCCAGGCACCTCGGTGGGTGCTTGCATGGCGTAGAACAAGCCGGCCTGGGCCCGTTCGTACGTGTCCATTTCCTTCAGATCGACCCCGTCGAGCGTGATGGTTCCACCGGTGACCTCGTAGCCTGATCGTCCCATGATGGCGTTGGACACTGTGCTCTTGCCGGCGCCGTTGGGTCCCATCACGGCATGCACCTCTCCAGAAGCCACCCGAAGGCTTACCCCGTTCAGTATCTGCGAGCCCCCTACCTTCACGGCCAGGTTGTCGATAACGAGTTCGCTCATGATGTTTCCTCTGACGTGACGGTGATGGTGACCTTGCCCTCGACCACCGATGCCTCGTAGACCGGCACCGGCCTGGTGGCTGGCAGGCACGTGGGGACGCCGTCGGCAACCCCGAAAGTTGAGCCGTGCTTCCAGCACTCGATGGTCTTGTCGTCGGTGTCGAGTTCACCCTCTGACAACGAGTAATCGGCATGACTGCATTCGTCACCGATGACGTAGACATCGTCTCCGATTCTGATCACCGCAAGACGGTGACCGTCTGCGTCGACGCGAACCGCCGAGTCGACCTCGAGATCGTCGAAGGGCATGAGGGTTAGTGCCGTGGAGCTCATATCGCTGCCAGCCGTTCATCGAGCTTGTCCGAAATCAGTGACCGCGCCATTGTGGCGGCGGCGGGAACCGGCACCCGGCGCAGGGCTTCTTCGAAGAAGCCAGCCACGATCAGGCGATCGGCCACAACCGGTGGTACCCCTCTGGAGTGAAGGTAAAAGCGCTGATCCGGATCTACCGGGCTCACAGTGCTGGCATGGCTACAGCGCACCTCGTTGTTCTCGATCTCGAGGTTCGGGACGCTCCACGCCCACGCATCTTCGCCGAGCTTGATGGTGCGATTGGTTTGAAACGCATTGCTGCCCGCACCGTCGGGATGAATGTGGATCATTCCGGTGTACACCGATCCGGCCCGGTCATCGACGGTCCCCTTGAACAAAAGGTCGCTGAGCGTGTCGGGGGCGATGTGCTGCTGGAAGGTCCGGTAATCGAGGATCTGGTCGCCGACACAGAAATAGGCGCCGACGAGTTCTCCTTTGGCACCCCGGCCGGCGAGATCGCAATCGGTCCGCAGTCGGGCGTACCTACCGCCGAACGAAATCAGCGCACTCGACAGGCTGGCGTGCTCTTGCACACTGCTTCCCACCCGGCCGAGCTGCCAGGTGTCGTGACTCAGATCCTGTACGACGGCATGGTCGATTCGGGCGTGCGGTTCGAGATGGAAGTAGGTCATCGGAACGACCAGACCATCGCCGTCGGAACTCTGATACTCGAAAACGGTTGCAGAGGCACCGGCACCGGCGTGAATCTTGACCGAGGTGAATCCTGCAGCCCCTGCGGTGAGGTGACTCAGGATGACGATCGGATCGGTGATCACAACCTCGGCAGGCACCATGATCACGACACCGTCGGGTGCGAACGCTGTGTGAAGATGATCGAAGAGGTTCGGACCCTCGGCCGGCTCGGCCAGTCTCACCGGTGCGCTCTGGACCGACAGTCCCTTGGCCGCCCACCCATCGGAGACAACAACGGACGTGACGAAGCCGTCGACCACATGCACCGTGGCCGCCGGATCCACAACCGCAAGTGCCTCGGTGAGGTGAGCGGGGGCAACAGGGTCTGCCGAGGGCATCGATGTCACCACCCGCAAAGCCTCCAGATCAAGGTCGGCCACCGGGCTGTAGCGCCACACTTCGGCGGTGGTGTCGGGAAGCCCAACCGAAGCGGCGAGCTCCGCAGCAGCTCTGCGAATGGTGTCGTTGCCGAGCTCGGCGGCCCGGTCGGGGCTGAAGGGAGATGTCACGACTCAAATCTACCGGTCAGTGGCGCCTCTCTGGCTGGTCGGGTACGCCACATTCGGGGCCGCTCGATCAACGTGCTGCAGTGAGAGCCGTCAGAGCGAGCTCAAGAGCCGAGAAGTGATTGAACGATCGTTCAATGAGGGCTACGTTGATTCCGATGACCTCGAGCCAACTTCCTGAACACGTTTCGTGGCCAGTTCAAAAGGGTCTACGGAGTGCGCCCAACCAACGGGGCGACGGCGCAAGCGACTCGCATCTAGGTGTGGGTGTCGGAGAAAAAACCTTTGATTCGGTCGAGGGTGAAATGTGGGCGCTCCAGATGTACGAAGTGACCACATTCGGGGGCAACGTGGACTACCGCCTCGGGGTAGGCAGCGAGGACCTCGTCGTGGTCCTCGACCTCGATCAAAGGGTCGGCGTCGCCAACGATGATTTCGACCGGACATTCGGTGTACGGATCGAGCGACCAGTCTGGCAGCAACTCGGCCAGTTTCAGGAAGTCGATGCCGTCTGTGGTTCGAGAGGCGATGATCGCTCGGGCAATGACTTGATCATCAAGTGCGCCGGGGTCAACCATGAAGCCGCGCAGCGCGGTGCGAACAACCGCCATTTCTGCGCCTCGCAGCAAGCCAGGCAACCGCGGTCGACCGAGCGAGGAGAGGCGTGCCAAACCCTTCAGTGCGAGAAGTGCACGACCCGCTCGATCGAGCGTGTCGCCGGTCTGAATTCGACCGACCGTGCCGGGCAGGGGCGAGTTCAAGAGGATTGCGCTGCTTATCACCTCGGGATGGGTTCTCAGGACCAGGCCGGTCAGTACACCACCCATGGAGTGGCCGACGATACGCCACGGCGGTGGTGCCAGCTCGGCCAGCCAGTCGACCAGCTGACCGACGGTCTCCTTGCGGTGCTCCAGCGGTGCGAGCAGGCTTGGCGACATCGTCGGCGCAAAAACGGGGCCCAGCTCGGCCAGCGATGGCATCAACGGGGCGTAGATAGCGCCGTTGTTGCCGACGCCGTGCAGCAGCATCAACGGAGTCGACCCCGGCGGTGGACGCACGATCGAGTCGGGGACGGTGAAGACACGCGAGCCGTCTATCGGATGCCAATGGCGTTCGGTCTCATCGGCCCAGGTAGAACGCACCACCTGTCCGTACTCTGCCATCGGCGCGCCAGCTACTACGGAACCCTTCACGAAGGACATACTACCTATGGGTAACTTGGCAGGAAAGGGCCGTTCGGCCCTTTCGCGTACTACCCCGACAGAACCCGTGGGAGTAGGTGCATACAGCGCTGACAACTCCTCCGCCGACATCACCGTTGGCTATCGGAATGACCCTGCGGCCTCCATGTCGCTGCACGCCAACGCCTACACCGACCGCCGATGGTTCGAGGTCGAGCAGACGGCGGTCCTCCCGCGCTCGTGGCAATGGCTGTGCCACGTGGAAAAGCTGCGAGAGCCGGGCAAATATGTGACCGCCGTCGTCGCCGGATCACCGATCGTGGCCGTGAGAGACGCCGATGGTGAACTCCGGGCGTTCTACAACGTCTGCAAGCACCGGGCTCATCATCTGCTCGAAGGGAGCGGTTCAGCCAGGGCCATCGTCTGCCCGTACCACGCATGGACCTACGATCTGCGGGGCCAACTGATCGGTGCCCGAAAGACCAACCATTTGGTTGATTTCAGCCCGGACGACATCTGCCTCGATCAGGTGCAGGTCGAGGAGTTCGGCGGGTTCGTGTTCGTGAATCTCGACCGGTCGGCTACCTCACTCGCCGACCAGGCCGGAGACCTCGCAGCGGAGATCAAGCGATGGGCCCCCGACGTGGACGACCTCACGTTTGCGCATCGACTCACCTACGACATCTCCTCGAACTGGAAGAACGTCATCGACAATTTCCTCGAGTGTTACCACTGCCACATTGCCCACAAGGACTTCGTGTCGCTCGTGAACATGGACACCTACAAGGTCACCACCCATGGCATCTATTCCAGCCACATGGCCGAGGCGGGCGCGAGCGTGAACACCGCCTACGACGTATCGTCGGCCACCGTCACCGACCATGCCGTGTGGTGGCTCTGGCCCAATACCTGCCTCATGCGATACCCGGGCCGAGGCAACTTCATCGTTCTCCAGGTCATTCCCGTTGGACCGGATCGCACTCTGGAGACCTATGACTTCTTTCTCGAGTCTCCTGAGCCAAACGCGGCCGAGCTCGAGTCGAATTCGTTATCTGGACGAGGTCCTCCAAGTCGAAGACATCGCGCTGGTCGAGAGCGTCCAGCGGGGCATGTCGACGCCTGCGTTCGACCAGGGACGTATCGTCCACGATCCGAGCGGGTCGGGGCTGTCCGAACATGCACTGCACCACTTCCATGGCCTCATCATCGATTCCTACCGTCGGGCCGATCCCGCAATCTCGGGAGAACTTCAATGACCGGAATGCTCCAAGGACGGGTGGCGCTGGTGACCGGTGGCCGGGGTGGCACCGGGCGGGCGGTCTGCGACCGCTTCATTCGTGAAGGTGCAACCGTCTACGCCGCCGACCTGTCACCGTCGGGAAGCCTGACCGACGACGCCCATGAGTCGGGGAGCTTCATCCGGATGGATGTCACCAACGAGGCGGAGGTCCAAGCCGCCATGGCCATGATCCAAGCGGCACACGGTCGCCTCGACATTCTTGTGAACGCGGCCGGCGTCGAGATCGAGAAGACGATCGAGCACACCTCGCTCGAAGAGTGGAATCACATCATGGCCATCAACGTCACCGGCACCTTCCTGACCTCGAAATACGCATTGCCTTTGATGAGAGCGTCAACTCACGCATCGATCATCAACTTCGGTTCCTATGACGGCTACATCGCCGATCCGAACCTGGCTGCGTATTGCGCAACCAAGGGTGCAGTTCATGCCCTCACCAAGGCCATGGCGTGTGACCATGGAAAGGAAGGGATCCGGGTGAACGCCATATGCCCCGGCTACATCGACACACCGATGCTCGACCAGTTCTATCCCCCAGGGGTAGACCCGGCGGACGGACGAGCAGAGGCCGAGGCGGTCCATCCACTCCGAACTATCGGGACACCGACCGACATGGCGAACCTCGTCAACTGGCTGGCATCCGACGAAGCTCGTTACGCCACCGGCCAGCTCTGGGTGCTCGACGGCGGCATCTCCGCTCAAGTACAACAAATGAGGTTCTGACCGTGGCCAAACCCGTCATCATCACCTGTGCACCAACCGGCGGTATTCACACGCCCACGATGTCACCCCACCTGCCGATCACACCGGACCAGATTGCCCACGCATCGATCGAGGCTGCTGAGGCTGGAGCATCGATCATCCACCTTCACGCCAGAGATCCCGAAACTGGCAAACCGGATCCCCGACCCGAACTGTTCCACGAGTTCCTACCCAAGATCGCAGGCGCATGCGATGCCGTGATCAATGTGTCCACCGGCGGGGGTCTGGGCATGTCCCGGGAAGAGCGGCTCCTCGCAGCCACATCCACCTCGCCCGAAATGGCGTCACTCAACGTCGGTTCGCTGAATTTCGGAATCTTCCCGATGTTGGAGAAGTACGGGTCTTGGCAACATCGATGGGAACCGGAGTTCCTGGAGATGACACGGGACTTCATCTTCCGCAATACCTTCGGCGATCTCGAATACATCGTGAAAGAACTGGGTCGGGGTCATGGCACCCGCTTCGAGTTCGAGTGCTACGACCTCGGCCACCTCTACAACCTTTCCTGGCTCATCGATCAGGGCTGGATCGAGCCACCGTTCTTTGTGCAAATGGTGTTTGGAATACTGGGAGGCGTCGGTGCCGATCTCGACAACCTGATGCATATGCACACGATCGCCAACAAACTGTTCGGTGACTCCTACGAGTGGTCGGTCCTCGCTGCCGGGCGCCATCAGATGCCGTTCGCAACCCAGGCGGCCATGCTGGGCGGAAATCTTCGGGTGGGCATGGAAGACAGTTTGTTCATCGGCCCGGGCGAGCTGACCCCGTCGAACGCTGCGCAGGTCACCAAGATCCGCACGATCATCGAACAACTGGGCCTACGGGTCGCCACGCCGGCACAAGCTCGGGAACGACTTGATCTGAAAGGAGCCGACCGTGTCAACTTCTGAAGTGTCAACCTCGGCAAGGATTCCCGCAACCCGCTTGCTGATCGACGGAGAGCTCGTGCCGGGCGATGGTGAGGGTATCGATATCGTCGACCCCGCTACCGGCCAGCCCATCCTGACAGCTGCGGCGGCATCGTCGGAACAGGTGATCCGAGCGACCGAGGCTGCTGCGGCGGCGTTCGACGGTTTCTCCCAAACCAGCCCGTCGGAGCGGGCTGGGATTCTACACACCATCGCAGACGTGATCGAACACCACAGCCAGGAGTTGGCCGGGCTCGAGTCACTCGACGTCGGCAAGCCGTGGCCCTCGGCCCACGACGACGAAATGCCGCTGACGATCGACACCTACCGATTCATGGCGGGGGCAGCCCGGACCATGACCGGCCTCGCCACCGGAGAGTACGTGCCGGGCCACACCTCGATGATCCGTCGCGATCCGGTCGGCCCGGTGGCGGCGATCGCGCCGTGGAATTACCCCATGATGATGGCCGCCTGGAAGCTGGCCGCTCCCCTTGCGGCGGGATGCACCGTGGTACTGAAGCCGTCCGAGCTGACCCCACTCTCCACCCTCCGGCTGGCCGAACTCCTCGTCGACGTTGTCCCACCCGGTGTCGTGAACGTCATCCACGGCGCCGGTCCCGAGATCGGTCAGCAACTCATCGATGCGCCCGCAATCGACGCAATCAGCGTCACCGGATCGCCGCAAACCGGGCAGGCTGCAATGCGAGCCGCGTCAGAACAGATTCGCACCGTGCACCTCGAACTGGGCGGCAAGGCCCCGGTGATCGTTTTCGACGATGCCGATCTCGAGGCGGTTGTCCAGACGATTCGGGAGGGCTCGTTCTTCAACGCTGGGCAAGACTGCGCTCAACCTTGCCGAATCATGGCTCAATCAGGGATCTACGACGAGCTGGTCTCTGAACTGGGCCGGGCTGTGGCACAGATCCGCGTCGGAGAACCCCGGTCGGAGGGAACCGAGATGGGACCGCTGGTGTCCGCAGCCCACCGTGATCGTGTTGCCGGTTTCGTCGATCGCGCAAGGGCGGACGCCGAGATCGTCGTCGGCGGAAGCCTCGGCGAAGGCACAGGTTTTTTCTACCAGCCCACTGTGGTCGCCGATGCCAGCAATGACGCCGAAATCGCCTGTCAGGAGGTGTTCGGCCCGGTCGTGTCGGTGTCTCGATTCGACGACGCCCAGGAGGCCCTCACCGCAGCCAACGCCGGGCGATACGGCTTGGCATCGTCGGTCTGGACCGCCGATGTTGGCCGGGCCATGCAGATCACGAGCCGACTTCGCTACGGATTCACGTGGGTCAACACCCACGGCGTGGCCACACCGGAAATGCCCTGGGCAGCAATGAAGGGCTCCGGTTCGGGGTGTGACATGTCCGTTTTCTCGCTCGAACCGTTCACGGCGGTCCGCCACGTGATGATCGCCCACTGATCGGTCCGAGTGCGCCTCGCTCTACCGACAAGGCCTGACCCGATGAACTCACCGAACAACCCAAATCCCGACAGCCACACCGCAGTCCTCGGAGGTGGCGTCATCGGCGCCAGCTGGGCATCGCTATTCCTGGCGGCCGGACGATCTGTCGCCGTCTTTGACCCCGCGGCGGGAGCCGAACACCACGTCAGACAGTACGTCGAGTCAGCATGGCCCACACTGCTGGAGTTGGGTCTCGCCGACAACGGCAATCCCGATGCCATTTCGTTCCATTCTGACGCTCGAGCCGCAGTCGAGGGCGCAAGCTTCGTTCAGGAAAGCGTGCCGGAACGACTGCCGATCAAACATGAACTCTTCGCCGAGATCGAACCTGCCATGACGGCCGACGCGATCGTTGCATCGTCCGCCTCGGGACTCACGCTCACTGAGATGCAGGGCGGCTGGACCAATCCCAGCCGGTTCGTACTCGGCCATCCATTCAACCCACCGCACCTGATCCCTCTCGTCGAGGTACTGGGGAACGAGCACACCGAACCGGGCGTCGTTGCGGAAGCTCGTGGTTTCTACGAGTCGATCGGAAAGGTGACGATCGAGGTCAAGCGGGAGGTGCCGGGCCACGTTGCCAATCGTCTCCAGGCAGCGCTCTGGCGGGAGGCCATCCACCTCGTGACCGAGGGCGTCGCGTCAGTCGAGGATGTCGACACTGCCGTCTGGGCTGGTCCGGGCCTGCGATGGGCTGCGATGGGACCAACGATGCTGTTCCATTTGGGCGCCGGGGAGGGTGGGCTCACATCGTTCTGCGAACGTTATAGCGACAGCTTCAACCGATGGTGGGACGATCTTGGCACACCGCACCTCACGCCCGAGACCGCCGCACTACTGGTTGATCAGCTCACTGAATCGACCGGGCGCCAGACCACCGAAGAGCTCTCCGCACAACGGGACGCTCTGATTACCGCAATGCTCCTGGCGTCCAGAAGCCGGCGATGAAGAGTTCCGCAGTATCGATATCGGGTCACAAGGTCCTCTCCGACAAGGAAGAACGTATCCTCGATGCAGTCGTCACCGTTCTCGGGCGGGCGGGCATCGGCGGGGTGAGCATGCGGGCCATTGCGGCCGAAGCGGGCGTTGCCCTGGGACTGATCAACTACCACTTCGATGACAAAGAATCCTTGATCGCGGCAGCCTTGAGGCGAATCGGTGACCAAGACGCCGAGTTGGTGGCACCGGTGACCGACCTTGCGCCCGATGAGCAGGTGCGGCACGCGCTTGGGCGAGTGGCTGAGGATGAGTTCTTGCGGTCACAGTATCTGGGGCTTCGACTCCAACTCTGGTCACTGGCTGCGGTGGAACCAGAGTTCGACGAGATCAACCGGGCATCTCAAATCCGATATCGCAACGGCCTGGCCCGGTTGATTGCAGCCGCCTGTCCGGGGCTTCCTACCGACGAAGTGGAGCGGCGGGCCAATGACATCCTGGTGATACAAAACGGAATCTGGCTCACATCGCTGCTGATCATGGACCGTCCGGCGATCGAGCGGAGCATTGATCGCTGTATCGAGATCGCACTGGACCGCTGAGAAGAACGTCAGTCGCCGGTTGCGATCGGTGCCCCCTCGGTGGTCGACCACCCGGACCACGAACCGACGTAGAGCCTCTTGGGACCGAGCCCAGCCGCTTCGGCAGCCAGCACGTTCACACACGCCGTCACGCCGGATCCGCAGTAGATCACAGCATCTCCCTCTCCGACTCCCTGAGCCTCGAATCGAGCTCGAGCCCCTGCGATGTCGAACCGTCCACGATCAGAGTGGACGGTGTATGGCAGGTTCACAGCACCGGGGATATGACCGGCAACCTTGTCGAGAGGTTCGATGTCGCCTCTGAATCGTTCCGCGGCGCGTGAATCCACTACGGGAATTCCGGCTTCCAGGGCGGTGCGGACTGCATCTTGGTCGGCAAGTTGGTCCTCGGGCCATGCGACCACCGGACGATCAACTGCGGTGACCTCCACATCGCCTGGTTCGAAGGCTCCGGTCCATGCATCGCTGCCGCCGTCGAGGACTGCTGCTGGGGTTCCTGTGGCCCGCAGCATCCAGACCATGCGAGCTGCGAGTGCACCCGCAGCGTTGTCATAGGCAACAACCGGAGTGTCGATCCCGATACCGAGGATCCCCATGATTGCGGCGAATATCACCGGGTCGTGAAGCGGATGGCGGCCGACCCCGTCCCCGGGAGGCGCTGCCAGATCGCTGTTCAGGTCAACGAATCGTGCTCCGGGAAGGTGACCTGCCTCGTACTCTGACCGAGCCTGCGCTGCGTCGGGTCTCATGCGAACATCGCAGATCACCACATCGTCATAGTTCTCAGCGAGCCATTCGGCGGACACGAAAGGGGGCAGATCGGAAAGCACCTTCAGACGGTATCTCGACCAGCGGGGCAGCTGTTTTCAGATTCAAGTGGGTGGGTCATGCCCGGATAGCGTTGGGGTATGAAGCTTTCGATGTTCATCACGTACTCAGCCGACTTCAAGGCCGACGTGAAGAAGGTGCAGGATCTGGAGAGCGCCGGACTCGATCTCGTTTGGGTGGCCGAGGCCTACAGCTTCGACTCGGTGAGCCAGATGGGTTACCTCGCCGCCAAGACCAACACGATCGAGATCGGTGCCGGGATTCTCAACGTGTACAGCCGAACCGCGGCCTGCATCGGGCAGACCGCCGCCGGACTCGACTTCGTGTCCGACGGGAGGTTCGTCATGGGCCTCGGCGCTTCGGGACCCCAGGTCATCGAAGGGTTCCATGGGGTTGCGTACGACAAGCCGATGCCCCGGATCCGGGACTACATCGAAGTCACCCGAATGACGTTGCGTCGCGAGAAGGTTGAGTACACGGGCAAAGCGGTGCAGATTCCGCTGCCGGAGGGACAGGGAACCGGTCTCGGGATTCCGTTGAAGCTCATCAACCATCCGGTCCGGTCTGAAGTTCCGATCTTCTGGGCGAGCCTGATGGGACTGAGCGTGAAGAACACGGCCCGTCACGCCGATGGCTGGTTGCCCACGGTGTTCGATCCCACCAAGTACCGAAAGGTGTGGGGCGACGACGTCGACGCCGGCCTGGCCAACCGAGATCCTGCACTCGGACCGCTCCAGATCTCAGCGGGCGGAATGGTGGGAATCGACGAGAGTTCACCGGTGATGCGCAAGCGGCGGTGCTCGACCCGTTCGCCCGCACGTCGCTCTGTACGTCGGCGGAATGGGAGCGCGCGACAAGAACTTCTACAACACGGTCTTCCAGCGGTACGGCTATGAGGACGAGGCCAGGGAGATCCAGGACCTCTATCTCGACGGCAAGAAGGACGAAGCGGCAGCCGCAATACCGTCCAGCTTCCTGGAGAACTCCAATCTGGTCGGCCCGCCCGGCCAGGTGAAGGAACAGCTCGAGAAGTTCGGCGAGGCGGGCGTCACCCACCTCCAGATCCAACCAGTCGGCGACCCCCTCCAGACCATCGAGCAGTTCAAGGATCTCCTGTAGGCGAGCGTCGATCTCCTACAGAGCCGCTGCCAACTCCCGCACGGCCGCGTCGGCTCCCGACTCTGGATCAAATTCCTGCTGAGAGCCACAAATTCGGCTTCTGTGGTTGCCGTACCCACGCAGGGTGTGGGTGGTGACAGGAATTTGCAGGGAGGGCTAGCGGGTGCCGGCTTCGAGGGCGACGTTGATCATCTGATCGAGGCTCTCCTGCCGCTCTTCCACGCTCATCGCTTCGCCCGTGATGATCTGATCGCTGACCGTCGCCAGCGTGAGCGCCTTCTTTCCACGCTCGATCGCCACGCCGTACAGAGCAGCCGCTTCCATCTCGACTGCCAGGAAACCCGCCTTGGCCAGCCGCTCGAACTCAGCCATTCCATTGGGGTGGTAGAAGTAGTCGCTGGTGAAGATCCGCCCGACAACCGCATCGATGCCAGCAGACTCGGCGGCCTCAACCGCGGCCCGCAAAAGACCGAAATCCGGGGTGGCAGCGAAGTCGTGGCCACCGGCCCGTACCCGATTGACGTTGCTGTCGGTGCCAGCACCGCTGGCGATGATCAGCGTGCGGAGCGGGAGGTCAGGCTGGATTGCGCCGCACGACCCGACCCGGATGATGCTCTCGACACCGAAACTGTCGAACAGCTCCGAGGCATAGATCTGGATCGACGGCACTCCCATCCCGGAACCTTGCACGCTCACCGGCGTGCCTTTGTACGTGCCGGTGAAGCCCAGCATGTTGCGGACGCCGGTGACGAGCCGGGCGTCGTCGAGATACCGCTCGGCGATCATCTTGGCCCGCAACGGATCACCGGGCATCAAAACCAGTGGGGCGAAATCGCCCGGATCGGCCGCGATGTGGGGAGTCGACATAGTGCCGGATCGTAGTCGTGAAACAATGGACCGGTGCCCATGCGAAGTGACTGTAAGCATTACCAAACCCGCACCTACCCCAGCGGCGACACGATGCGAAAATGTGGTCTCGACCTCGCACCAAAAGCTCCGTGGGAGTGTCCAGCCGACTGCCCGTCCTATGAACGTCGCCTCGCCGATGTGGCCTGGAACCACGGTTCGCTCGTCACTCCGTCAACACCAGAAGCACCGGCAAGCGTCGAAGACGGTGAAATCGTCGCAGACCTCCTCGATTCCGCTGAGGACATCATCAATGCCGCCGCACCATCGGTCCGGGCCGAAGTGGATGCCCAAGCTGAGGCGGAGCGGCGGGAGACGCAGAAGAAAATCCGGCCGCTGGTGGCCGTTCAACCGCTGAGCCCAGTGAACGCTACGAAGCAGAAACAGCGTTCGCCACACAGACCCGGAGGCGAGCGCAGGCGGAAAGCTCAGCCTACAGAGCCCTCCATCTGGAGTTCGATGAGGCGGCTCCACTCGACGGCGTACTCCATCGGGAGTGTGCGGGTGACGGGTTCGATGAAGCCGTTGACCACCATACCGATAGCTTGCTCCTCGGAGAGGCCTCGGGACATCAGGTAGAACAGCTGCTCATCGGCCACTTTCGACACAGTGGCTTCGTGGCCGATCTGGGCATCGCGGGTACCGATCTCCATGTAGGGGTACGTATCGGAGATGCTGTGATCGTCGAGAATCAGCGCATCGCATTGCACGTGGCTCTTGCAGCCGTAGGCACCTTCCTCTACTCGTACCAAGCCGCGATAGCTGCTGCGACCGCCGTCTTTCGATATCGACTTCGACACGATCTTTGAGGTGGTTTCGGGTGCAGCGTGCACCATCTTGGCTCCGGTGTCCTGATGCTGACCAGCACCGGCGTAGGCAACACTCAACACTTCGCCGGAGGCCTTTGGGCCCGCAAGCCAGACGGCGGGATACTTCTGGGTGAGGCGAGAGCCGATGTTGCCGTCGATCCACTCCATGTGGCCCTCTGCCTCCACATAGGCACGCTTGGTCACCAGGTTGAAGACGTTGTTCGACCAGTTCTGAATGGTGGTGTAGGTGACGTGAGCGTTGGGTTTGACGACGATTTCGACGACGGCGGAATGCAGCGAGTCGCTGGTGTACACCGGAGCGGAACAGCCTTCGATGTAGTGAACCTTTGAGCCCTCATCAGCAATGATCAGGGTTCGTTCAAACTGGCCCATGTTCTCGGCGTTGATCCGGAAGTACGCCTGGAGCGGCATTTCCACTTCCACCCCGGGAGGCACATAGATGAACGAGCCACCGCTCCAGACAGCTGTGTTCAGCGATGAAAACTTGTTGTCGTTGGCGGGAATGATCTTGCCGAAGTACTGCTTGACCAGCTCTGGGTGCTCCCTCAGCGCGGTGTCCATGTCGCAGAAGATCACGCCCTGCTGCTCGAGATCTTCCCGATTGCGGTGGAACACGACCTCGGATTCGTACTGAGCCGTGACCCCGGCAAGATACTTGCGTTCGGCCTCGGGGATTCCCAGCTTCTCGTAGGTGTCCTTGATGGCATCTGGCAGGTCGTCCCAATTGTCAACCTGCCCCTCGGTGGGCTTGATGTAATAGAAGATGTCGTCGAAGTAGATCTCTGACATGTCGCCGCCCCAGGTTGGCATGGGACGCTTTTCGAAGTGGCGAAGCGCTTTGGCCCGTTTCTTCATCATCCAGTCGGGCTCGCCCTTCATCCACGACATCTCTTTCACGATGTCGAGATCGAGGCCCTTCTTGGGCTTGAAGACATAGTCTTCTTCGTCGCTCCAGCCCAGCTTGTACTTGCCGAGGTCGAGGTTTTCACCGGTTACGGTCATGGGATCACTCCTGAAGAAGGCGGGGAATTTCTCCTACCAGGATTGTAACAATTATGAGGGCGGTTGCCGAGACCGAGCGATGACAATTCTCCGGCTACGAGCTCAGTCGAGGCGCCGCAGGCTCTTGCGGTAGAACTCGACGCGGGTCGCGTAGGCCTCGGCGCTGGTCTTGATCATTTCCGGACTGGCAGCATCGGGCCGGATCTTGGCGGGGACCCCCAGCGCCAGCGCACCGGAGGGAACCTCGGTGTCGTTGGTGACGACCGCATTGGCTCCCACGAGAGCCCAGGACCGCACGATCGCGCGGTGCAACACGATTGAGCCGTTCCCCACGAGTGCATTGTCCTCGATCGTGCAACCCTCGAGATGCACGATGTGGCCGATCGTGCAGTCGTTGCCGACAGTCGTCGGGTTCGATGCGATCGTGTGAAGTACCGAACCGTCCTGAATCGAGCTGCGCTCACCGACGTAGATCGGTCCGTCGTCGCCTCTCAGTACCGCTTGGGGCCAGATCGAGCTGAAGCTCCCGATTCGGACGTCACCAATGATCGTGCAATCCGGATGCACGAAGGCATCACTCGAGATCGTGGGTTCATCGGAGCCGAGTGCGTAGATCGCCATCCGACCAGGTTATGGAGTTCGGATCGCCCCTGCGCCCTTTGAGAGTTGGTTAGAGGCCGATCCCGAATCGGATGTCGAGAACCAACGCATTCACGGTCAGAAGCACGAGCGCAGCCAAAGTCACGTACGCAAGCGGCTCCAGGCGGGCGACATTGACGGTAACCGACTCATCTCGCTGGACGAGCTGACGGGCCTTCTCGGCGATCGTGACCGCTGCGTGCGAGCCGTCCAGCGGCGGCAGCGGAAGGAGGTTCACGAATCCGACAGCAGCGTTCAGGATCCCGAACCAGAGCAATGAAACCACCAGTCCGGTATCGACGGCATATTGGGTGATCTCAGCCTGGGCGAGCGGCGAAACGAACCGGTTGGGAACCGCAGCGTCGGCCGCCCCGTCAGCAAACATGGCGCCAACGTAGGTAGCTGGACTGGTGACGAACCCCCACAGAGCCTGCGATGTGCCAACGACGACATCCCACATGTAGCTCAGCCCGTCGGTCCAACCGAGAACACCCGTCTCCAGGTACAGAGCCACGGAAAACACCAACACTGCGAGTGCGATATTGGTGAACGGGCCGGCGAGAATTGTGGCGAGTCGTCCTGCGTGCGACGCCGAACGGTAGGTCTCACTTTCGTCGATGCCCTCCGGCAGCTCCGAGGTCGGGGTCATGCCCCATAACTTCACGTAGCCCCCGAGGAAGACCGCCTTCACGCCGTAGCGGCAGCCGTTGTAGTCAACGCCGACGATCTCGGGTCCAAACCCCCAGAAGAACTCGGTTGGCCGCATTCCGGCACGCCGTGCGAAGAACCAATGGCCAGCCTCGTGCACGAGGATGATGACCGCCAGGAATCCGAGCAGGTAGAGGAACTCCTGGGCCCAGATGAAGGACGCAAGCAGGACCGCAGCCGTCAACAGAGCCCAGAACGGACTGGCCCTGAAGTTCGTGAAACCCTTCACGGGTATGCGGATAGCAGCGGGGGTCAACGGGATCACAACCAAACGAACAGGCGACACAACTCAACGACAGAACAGACATGACCGAACCGGAACAACAGCGAACGGTAGTCCCATCTCACCACCTGCAGCCGTGACTCGAAACACCGTCGGGAGAGTTCACCTACTGAGCAAGCTCGGCTCGGGGCACGGCATTTCTCGACATCGGCATCAATCGAGAATGCCAAACGATCCGTACCGACCGGCGTGAAAAACCATGGGCTCGACCTCAGCGATGGTGTCGAGCGCAACCACACGACCAACAAACAGGTCGTGATCGCCGACGGGGATGATGTCGTCGATAGTGCAGTCGATGTACGCCCTGATACCCGGGAACATCGGCGAACCGGTGACCGGCGACGGGCTCCATTCCCACTTGTCGAACTTGTCCGCGTCCCTGGCTGCCATTACGCCGCACAACTCGAGCTGGTCGTGGCACAACACGTTGACACAGAACGATCCGGCCTCCCGTAGACCGTCGTGACTGCTGGCCTGATTTCCCAGAAAGAACCCGACCAACGGAGGGTCGAGTGAAATCGATGCGAACGAGCCGATGGCAACCCCGATCGGGCCTGCTGGCCCTTGGGCCGTCACGACCGTAACGCCGGTGGGCATGTGGCCCAATACTCGCCGAAAGTCCTGTGGATCGATGGTGCCGGTAGTGTCAGTCACCTCAGCGAGGTTAGTGGCGCAGCGGCGAATGCACTCGCCTCCGCGATCGGGCTCAGCCCGACCTCAGCTGCAGACCCTCGTATGCGGCGATGACCTCGATTCCATCGGCCGCAGCTTGAGCGGCGATGTCAGCTTCGGTTCGCCGCACCCACTCATCGGAGTGTGACGGATCGTGATGGAACAAGACCAGTCGCTTGGCCCCAGAAGCACGTGCCACCTCGAGGGCATATTCGGGCGTGCTGTGACCCCAATCGATCCGGCCCGCGAATTCCTCGGCGCTGTACTGGGCGTCGTGGATGAGCACGTCGACATCCCGACACAGCTCGACCACCTCGTCGGCGACGGCAAAGGAACCATCCGCGGGCTGCTGATGATCGCTGATGTACGCGACCGAACCGATCGAATTCTGGATGCGATAGCCGTTCGTGGCTCCGCAATGAGGCACCGCCGCCGCAGTGATCGTGCAGCTACCAGCTTCGATCGGCTGCGGCGTGTCGGACTCGACAAACTCGACACATCCGGGCAGTACGTCGAGATGAACCGGGAACAGCGGCGGCTTGACGAAACTCCCTACCTCGTCAGCGAGCGTGCTGCCCGCCTGGGGAGGGCCGATGAGCCGGAGGTTGGACCGCGGATCGAGGAGTGGTTTGAAGAACGGGATCCCCTGAACGTGGTCCCAGTGGAGGTGGGTGAGCAGTGCAGTACCGACAAAAGCACTGACGCCCTTCGACTCGAGTTCCTCGCCGTAGTAACGAAGCCCCGTTCCGAGGTCGAGAAGGATCGGCGGCTCACCTTCGGGCTCGATCACAACACACGCTGTGTTCCCGCCGATCTCACGGGTGGATGAACATGAGCAAGGCGTCGACCCTCGCACTCCGTAGAACGAAATGTCTAGCACTCAACAACCTTTCCTTCACCCAGAGGAATCCGTCAACTGAATGCAACGTAGGCCAACCACGCCCCCGAGTGGTAGATCATGTGACCGAGGTCTCACTCCTTGCAGTCGTTCCGGGCCACGGTGTGGCCGTCTCGCCCGCTGCGATCGATCTCTGTAGTCTCTCAGTTGTGACCGCCCGTCCTTCGCTCGAATCCGGACTCGTCGCTGTGGTGAAGCGCGACTGCCCAACGTGCGAGCTCGTCGAACCCGTGCTCCGATCGATCGCAGGATCCGGACAACCGTTGGAAGTGTTCGTGCAAGACGATCCTTCATTTCCCGATCTCGGTCGCTTGGCTCCGATCGACGATACCGATCTCGATTTCTCGTATCACAACGACATCGAGACCGTTCCGACGCTGATCGAAATCCGAGATGGCATCGAAGTGAGACGGACGGTTGGATGGTCGCGGGCTGACTGGCAAGACTTCACCGGCAACCAAACCCTGGGAACCAACCTGCCTGAAAGTCGCCCGGGCTGCGGTTCGCTTTCGGTTGATCCGCTTCGGGTAGATGAGCTCGAGACCCGGTTCAACGGATCAATCCTGACCAGCCGTCGTATCGAGTTCGCGGCCATGGAGGACGACTTCGAGGCAGCCTTCGATAGAGGCTGGACCGACGGTCTGCCGATCGTCCCACCCACCGAGATCAGAGTCCTCAGGATGCTGAGCGGTACCGACCGGGCACCGTCGGACGTAGTCGCCACGGTGCCACCGAACCTGATCGAAGCAACCGTCGAACAGGTGGCCATCAACGCCGTCATGGCTGGCTGCAAACCCGAGTACCTGCCTGTCGTGCTGGCCGCCGTGGAAGCGGCTTGCACAAGCGAGTTCAACATGCACGGCCTGCTGGCAACCACCTACTTCGCAGGTCCGATCATCGTGGTGAACGGACCGATCGCACGCAGGATCGGGATGAACGACGGCGGCAATGTCTTCGGGCAGGGAAATCGGGCCAATCTCACGATCGGCCGTGCCCTGCAGTTGGTCATTCGCAACCTGGGTGGCGGTGTTCCGGGCAAGGTCGACATGGCGATGCAGGGCTCACCGGGCAAGCTCGGATTCTGTTTCGCCGAACGCGAACACGACTCACCTTTCACCTCGCTCGCAGTCTCGAGAGGACTCTCCCCCGACGACAGCGCCGTGACCCTTTTCGCCGGCGAGGGGCCAGCTCCCATCATCGACCAGATTTCGCGTGATCCAGAATCGCTCAGCCGCTCATTCGCCATGGTCTTGCGGGCCACTCACCATCCGAAACTGGTCGTCGGGTTGGATGCAATGCTCGTCGTCGGACCCGAACACGGCCGTATCTTCAAAGAGGCGGGATGGGGTCGGAATCGTCTCGAAACCGAACTCGCAGAACTGCTCCTCATTCCCGGTGACGAACTCATTCGTGGCGCGGCCTTCGTTGATGAAGGGCTCCCGGCCGAGTTCAAGGACATGCCACTGCCCAAGTTCCGGGACGGAGGGCTTCCGATCGTGCACGCCGGCGGAGATGCTGGCCTGTTCTCCAGTGTTCTGCCAGGATGGGTCGGTGGAGCCACGGGAAGCGAACTCGTGACCTTTTCGATCGAAGAAGGAGCTGACAGATGACCGTTGTCCTTGATCCAACAGCCGGCCGGGTTGCCGAAGGGCTCCAACCGGCCGAACGAACCTCGACGCTGGAAGGCAAGGTCGTTGCCCTGCTCGACATCAGCAAACCTCGCGGTGACATCTTCTTGGATCAGCTCGAAACCGAACTGGAGGCCCGGGGGCTCCTGGTCAAACGGTACAAGAAACCGACGTTCGCCAAACCAGCCCCCGTTGATCTACGCCACGAGATTGCCACCAACTGCGACGCGGTGATCGAGGCGCTCGCGGATTGAGGCAGCTGTACGTCGTGCAGTGTGCACGACAGCAGCGATTTCGAGCGTCGCGGAGTTCCTTCGGTGTTCGTTGCCTCTTCAGTTTTCGAAGATGCTGCTGACGTTCAGGGTGAGGCGATCGGATTCCATCCCGCCCGGGTCTTTGTGGAACACCCGATCCAGGACAGGACCGACGACGAAATGCGAGTGATCGCAACCCAGGCTGTGGACCGGTTGATCGCGGGTCTCACTACGGCCTGAATCGCTGGAAGACGTCGATCAAGCGATCACCTCATCGGGTCCTGCTTCTTGCGATTGATCGCTTGAGCCCATGACCAGAGCAACCAAGCCCAGGGTTGTGAAGACCGCAGCGGCGAGAAACGTCTCAGAGATCGCGTCGGCAGTCAGACGGCCGGTGGCGTCGAAAAGAGCTTCCTCGAAACTCGGATCACTGAGTGGAGGCAGCTCGAGATCGCCACGTCCGGCATTGAAACGGGCCAGCCCCCAGGCCGTGAGCCCCGCCAACCCAACGCTGAGACCGACGAGCCGAACAACCATCACCAGTGCCGCCGCTGCACCCCGCTGATCCGCACGAGCGGCGTCAACCACGGCGGTGGTGGTCGGAGCGAACACCAAACCGAGACCAGCCCCGAGAACCACGAGCTGGGCAGCAGCAAATCCTGAAGCTATTTCAGGATTCCACGTCAGACCCATCACCGTCAGCGAGCCAATGGAAAGTGACAGCCCAACCAAGATCGGCCTCCGGTACCGGTACTTCGCGGTCATCCGCCCGCCTACGAACGAGCTGATCGCCATGGCCATCGTCATGGCGGCGAGAAGCCAACCGGACCGCACGGCAGCCTTTCGAAGATCTACCTCGAGTGAGTTCACGAACAGCGGCACATCGACCATTGCGATCACGAGCGCTGCGCCAACGATGAAGTTCACCACCAACGCCACCCGCAGCGAAACCACGGCATAGAACGCAGGCTCGATCACCGGACGAAGACTCCGCCGCTGATGCACGACGAATACCCCGCCAAAAGCAGCCGCAACGGGGAACAGCCACGCAAAGGCCACACCGCCCCGGCCCTGAAGTTCGTCGAGCCCGGACACGCTCTGCACCTCCGCATCGCCCAGCAGGGCCAGGTTCAGGGTGATCAGCGTCACCGCCATCAGCATCGCGCCAACCCAGTCGAATCGCTCGCTGGCTTGATCGGGGTCGGATGCGGGAAGTGCCCGCCACACCAACAGGATTCCGACGACTGCCAGCGGGATATTGAGCCAGAACTGCCATCGCCAGTCGAGGAACCTGACCAACATGGCGCCGTAGAGCGGGCCCCACACCCAGCCCAGGGTTTCGATCGCTCCCAACGTTCCCAGCGCCTTTGCTCGTTCTTGGTCACGAAAGACGTCGCCGACTACAGCCAGGGCAATCGGCACCATGGCGCCACCGCCGAGCGCAGTGAGCACGCGACCGAATAGGAGCGGGCCCAGCGACGACGAGAGTGGAATCACGACGGTTCCCGCAAGGAAGACGGCGTAGGAAACAAGGAATAATCGCCGACGGCCGATGACATCGCTGAGCTTGCCGGCCAGCGGCATGATGGCCACGAATGCGATCAGGTAGACATTCACTATCCAGGCTGCGTCGTCCAACCCATCGGGGAGAGTGAGGCCGACGTCGTTGATCATCGGGCGGAGCATCGTGGTGACCACGGTGAGATCGTCGGCCGCAACGAACATGGCGAACCCGACCGCACCAAGAATCGCAGACGGTGACGACCTCGCCGACATAGCTACTTTTCGATCGTTGGATCGATAATTGTGAAATCCCCGCCGTACTCGGTGAAACCGAGCACCCAACTACTGACTCCTTCACCCAACTCGGCCACGAACTCGAGACCTGAAACCAGGGCGGTTTCGGGATCGACCCAGAGGTCGATCTGCACATCGCTTCCGCGCACCAGCCCGGCGGTCACCGCCCGCATTCGTTCCGCAGGTGCAAGCCCAGTCACGTGGTAGGTGCGTTTCCCGTTCCGCTCTTCTTCTCCAACGAATTCGACGTTGGTCAGATCCAGAAGAAGAGGCTCCCACGCCCCCTTGGGATCGAAGAAGCTGCTGGGGTCGATGTCGAATCCGGGAGGAAGTGTCTCGAACTCGCCGGTAAGGGGATTCGACAGCCATATCTCTTCGTCGATGGCGACCGCTCCGATCTGGGTGTTGAGGATCCCGCTCACCTCGACCTTCAGTACCGCATCAGCGGACGCGGGTGCAGCGAAGCGTCCTTCAAGGCTCTTGAGACCGATCGCCTTTGCTTCGTCGATGAACACCGCATCGCCACTGCGAGCCAGAGAGAACCGCACGCTGGTCACTGCACCCATGGCCTCGGCTGCTGCGGCCTGTATCACCGACGGATCCGTGCTGAGTTCGGTTGAAGATCCGTCTTCAGACCCTGCCGTGCATGCACTCAGTAGCAACACCAGCACCACGAGCACTGCGGGACGATGGCGTTGGTTGGTTGTTGTGCGTGGTTCCACGGCCCAATTCTGGCACCGTGGCGCCGACGATCAGCGCGGCAGCCGATAACGGCCGTCCGGAGCACGAACCACCAGACCATCCGCAACCAGGGTCTGAGCTACCCGAACAGCTCGATCCTCGTCGTCGGGCCACCCCATGACCCGGGCGAGGTCTTCAGGGCCGATCGCCGCGTTCGTAAGAGTCCGAACCAACGCCGCACGACCTTGGCGATCCGACCCCTCGAATCGGTTTTGCGGTTTCGACACAGCGGCGGAGCCCACAGCCGGATCGGGGTCAGGTTTCCCCTCCGCGAACCAGGTGCAGCCGGCAGCGATGCTGCACTGTTGGCACCTGGGAACCTTCGAACAGACCAAGCCCCCAAACTCCATTACCGCCTGGTTCCACGTCCAGGGATCCTCTCGAACGACCAACTCGTCAGCGACGCGTTGGACTTCACGCGGGGTGAGCGGTCGGCCTTCCCATCGCGCCAACACTCGACCGACGTTCGTATCCACGACGGCGTCGGGCTTCTCGAATGCGAAGACTCGCACCGCCCGAGCTGTGTACGGTCCGATTCCGGGAAGCGCTAGCAACGAGTCCAGTTCCTCGGGGACCTGACCGTCGTGCGCAGGCAACAATCTCGACGGCGGCCCTATGGAGGTTCACAGCTCGTCGGTTGTACCCCAGCCCACTCCAGGCTGTGATCACTTCGGCGGGCTGTGCGGCGGCGAGAGCGGCGGGTGTTGGAAATGTCTCCAGGAAGAGCGGGAGGCGGTCCACCACTCGCCTCACCTGGGTCTGTTGAAGCATCAGCTCGCTCACGAGTATCAGCCAGGGGTCACGGGATCGTCTCCACGGCAGGTCACGACCGTTGACAGAAAACCACTCGCGCAGCACCTCGAAACGTTTGTTTTCTCCGCCTTGGCTCCTCACGAGCAATCAACCTACATTTGGTTTCCATGTCCCCCGAACTGATTACTCCCCCACAGCCACAGTTGCAGGAAGCTGCGGCTGCTCTCGATGCCGCAACCGCGGTCGTGAACTCTGCGGTCAACCAGTTGGCTACTCACGGCTCTGTTGACGACGATCAAGTGCTGGCCTACGACGCCGGCCACGCCGCCGCGGCGGTGGAGACGGGTCGTTCGATGATCGACTACGGAGCCAAGGGAACTCTTGAAGGCCAGCTCACGTGCGTCTTCATCGCCGATGTCGTTGCCGAGCTGGGCGGCAAGATCTGGGGCCGGGAACGATCGTGGGGCGTCGATCCGACCGCACTCGATTCGACCCGAGATTTCGTGACGACCTGGCGCGATCCCGAGGTCATGTCAGCACTGGCATACAACGACGGTCCCCGGCACCTCGATCCCGAATTCGAGTTGGTCGAAGACACGTTCAAACGGTTCGCAAGCGAGCAGGTTGCGCCCCGTGCCGAACACATCCATCGAGAGAACGCCGACATCCCTGAGGACTTGATCACAGGGTTGGCCGAGATGGGGCTGTTCGGCCTCAGCATCCCCGAAGAACATGGCGGTTTTGCGTCGGGCGGCGAGGGTGACTACTTCGGGATGATCATCGCCACCGAAGAGCTGAGCAAAGCCTCACTATGCGCAGCAGGTTCGTTGATCACCCGTCCCGAGATCCTGGCACGGGCCATCGAGGCAGGCGGCACCGAAGAACAGAAAGCAACCTGGCTTCCCCAGTTGGCCATGGGCGAGAAGCTCAACTGCATTGCGGTAACCGAACCGGACTACGGCTCAGACGTCGCCGGAATCAAGGTCGCAGCCAAACAAGCAGCTGGACCCAACGGTGAGCCGGGCTACAGCATCACCGGCGTGAAGACGTGGTGCACGTTCGCAGCTCGAGCTGACTTGATGCTCGTTCTGGCCCGAACCGAGGACGACAAATCGCTCGGCCACAGAGGACTGTCGATTCTGATCGTGGAAAAGGAGCAGGGCGACAGCCATGGTTTCGAGCTGAGCCAGGAAGGCGGCGGGAAGATGGAGGGCCGCCCGATCGACACAATCGGCTATCGGGGGATGCACTCCTACGAGGTCGCTTTCGACGAATGGTGGGTGCCGGCTGAGAACCTCATCGGGATGGATGAGGGCCGGGGCCGAGGCTTCTACTACCAGATGGCTGGCTTCGAGAACGGCCGCATACAAACCGCAGCGCGAGCCGTTGGCGTGATGCAGGCCGCATACGAGACTGCCAAGGAGTACGCCGAGAATCGAGTGGTGTTCGGTCAACCGATCGCCGAGTACCAGCTCACCCGAGTCAAACTCACCCGGATGGCGGCGATCATTCAGGCCTCGCGCCAGTTCAGCTACCAGGTCGGGCGAATGATGGCCAAGGGTGAGGGCAAGATGGAAGCCAGCATGATCAAGGCGTTCGTGTGTAAGGCCTCGGAATGGGTGACCCGCGAGGCCATGCAGATCCACGGCGGAATGGGCTATGCCGAGGAGTACGACGTGAGCCGGCACTTCCTGGACGCTCGCGTGCTCAGCATCTTCGAAGGAGCCGACGAAACTCTCACCCTCAAGGTCATCGCCCGCACCCTGGTCAAACAAGCCCAGAGCAGCACCTGACCCTGGTTCGTCGCACTCGACGTGCCGGTACATCTGAATGACCCGGCGGGCAGGGCTGATCGTCGAGTCTGCTGATGTGATCTCCGTTTGCGGTGTCGGAAACCGTCAGCCGATCTACTCGAGCTGAATTGGTGAATCGTCGAAGATGCGGGAACCCATCGGGTCGTTTCGATGCTTCCAGCGATGGTGGAAACGGCAGAGGAGTTGTCCGTTGGCGATGAGGGTGCGACCGCCGTGATCGTAGCGGATCGATGTGGTCGTATTCGCAGGTGCGTGCGGTTCTTCGGCAGCCTGCGATGTCGACATCGGTTGTCGCGTAGCCGGATCATGCGTTTCTGAATCACGCCGAAGTGTCGTCCGCCAGCCCGGTCGTCGATGATGTTGCCGTCTCGGTCGACGTGTGGACTCTGACCCGGGCCCCTTCGGCTTGGATCCGGTTGACGACGCCTGGTGGGATGCAGGGTCCCGCGGGAGGTGCAGGGCCAGTGGATGGTCGAGAACCCCAGGTCGGTCGGGTCGCGCACTCGGTCAGCAGCAGAGTCTCGGGTTTCGAAGGTGAGTGCCTCGCTGTCTTCGGATTTGAGGATTTCGAGGTGGGCCCGGTACTTCCCGTCCGGGTTCAGCACCAGCTCAACCACGGCGTCACCCAGCGCCTGCGAGGGCTTGTTCAGTTCGGTGCGGTGTTTGGGTGCTTCGGTCTCGATCGTTTCGACGAACGGCTCGGCGTGTTCTGGACCGACAGTGCCTGCGTAATGGACATTGCCGAACAGATCAAAGCCATACTGGAAGTGTTGGGCGGCCTGGTTGGCGATGTACTCACCCAAGGCAGCGTCCTCATCGGCGTGAGCTCGCCAGCGGGCCAAGTAGTCAGCGAACTCCTCGGGAGTGCACAGCTCGGCGAGGTCGACCAGGGCCCGCTCCGCAGAGTTGAACTGATCACGGTCTACCTGACGCCACACGGGGTGAAGGACCTCGATGTGGCCTGACCCGACTCGTCCTTCCAGCAGTGCCTGATAGAACAGCCCGTACCGGTCCGGTGCTGAACCGATCAGATCCATCGTGGTCCCCTGGCGGCGCGTGACCCCGCAGCTGGTGTTGACCAGCGCTGTCATGGACCGGGCGCCCTTTGTGAGTGCGGATGCCTGGGTTTCCGACACCGCCATGAACCGTGCGCTCACGGTTCGGACTCGTTCTGCGGCCGTGACCATGGCCACGGTGTGATCGGCGATCTGTTCCCGGGAGAATCCGGTGCAATCAACTCGAGACAATCGCTCCAACATGCGGGTAGCCGTCAACATGACCGCACGCTCCACCGCGAGCAGGCCACTCAATCTGTCGTTGTACTCACCGCAGTTATGCTCGTCCGCCGATCCCATACTTCACCCTATTCAGGAGGTGTGACAGGGTTAGTTCAAGCCGACTGTGTCAGGCTTTGGTGAGACAGATTTTGACGTTGAGAGGGTTGGCCAATTGGGGCACCAACTCGAAGTAGCGGTGGCCGGGGCGCACCGCTGCCCGCCCTCGCCCGAGTCGACTGACCGACGAGCTTCTACAGACCCAGCTGTCGTCCGGCCAGGTCCTTCATGATCTCTTCGGAGCCACCGCCGATGGCCTGGACGCGCACCTCGCGGTAGAGGCGTTCCACCAGGTCACCGCGCAGGTAGCTGGCGCCGCCGAGAACCTGGGCCGCTTCTCGGGCGCAGAACTCGAATGTGAGGGTGGCGTCTACCTTGGCCTCTGCGATCTCGGTGACAGGGTCGTCGCCCTGGTTGAGCCGCCAGCTCAGAGACTTCGAGCCATGCCTCGCACGCGTTGATGCGACGGTCCATGTCGACCAGCTTGTGGCGAATCACCTGGTGATCGGCCAGTCGTTTGCCGAATGTGTGGCGCTCGCGGGCCCAATCGAGAGCGGCTTCGTAGCAGAGCCGTGCGAACGTGACCGACTGGGTGGCGAGGTCGATTCGCTCAGCGTTGAAGTTGGTGACGATGTATGTGAAACCCGAATTCTCCTCGCCCAAGATGTTCTCAACCGGAACTCGCACGTCATCGAAGTAGAGAGTGGCCGTGTCGGACGCAAGCCACCCCATCTTGTCCAGCTTGGTTCGAGAGAGCCCGTCGCTGTCTCCGGGGATGACGATCATCGAAATCCCTGAAGGGCCGTCTCCGCCGGTCCGTACCGCAGTGGTGATCCAGTCGGCTCGCATTCCGGATGTGATGAATGTCTTGGAGCCGTTGATCACATAGTGATCACCGTCCCGCTTGGCCGACGTTCTGATCCGTGCGACGTCAGATCCACCGGAAGGCTCAGTGATCGCCAATGCACCGATGTGCTCCCCGGCCATACACGGAGGAAGAACCTTCGATTTGAGTTCGTGGCTGCCGTACTTCTCCACGGGCGGCAGCCCGATGTAGTTGCTGAGCATGCCTGCCACTACACCGCCTGAACCCGACCTTGACAGCTCCTGCATGATCACCATCCGCATCAGAGCATCGCGCTGACCGTGACCACCGTATTCTGCACTGAAACCGTCGCCGAACAGGTCGAGAGCACCAGCCTTCTTGTACAGCTCTCGCGGAAACTCACCGGCGACATCCCATTCATGGGCGTTGGGCGTGATTTCGGAGGAGACGAAATCTCGCACCGCAGCTCGGAAAGCATCGTGGTCGTTGTTGAAGAAGGGATTCGAAACCTGAGGTGCCGACATGAATTCAGTGTTGCAGCTGAGCCGCTCAGGTCCATAACTCACAGCACGCGGCAGATTTCGTCTGACTTTGTTGTTGCAGGAGTTCTGGGCAGCACCAGCATTGCGCTACCCTCGCACGCCGTGGGTTATGCACCCGAGGAGATGGTCCTCGATTCGATTCATGGCAAGCCATACACGGTTCGCGACTGGCTGACGTCGTATCCTCTATTGCTGGTATCGCTCGATCCCTATACCCACGAAAGCGCGTGGATTCTCGAGACAGCCGGCCGTTTTCTCGATCATTTCACCCCGGCCAACGTGCGCACTGCGTGGCTCTGCACCACCGATGCCCAAGGTTGTCGCCAGTTTCTCGGTCCGTGGGCAGACAAGTTCCTGACCTTCGCCGGATCAAGATCGTACGGTTGTCGGATCCCTCGGGATCGAGCGCCTGCCCAGCATCACGGCGATCTATCCCGACTTGAGTTATGCGACGGCGTCGGGGTGGGACCCAACCGCATGGCGTGAAATCACCGGTCATCTCGCCAAGGTTCTCAGTTGGAGCCGACCCATGATCCCCCGACCCGGTGATCCGCTCCCGTTCCAAGGCACCCCCGCGCTGGCCTAACCGCTCCCGAGCGCAGGCGAGCTAGGAGGGCCCCGGAAGGACAAAACGCTCCCGGGCGACCCAGAGCTCGGGTTCGTCAAGCGAGGGCGCGCCAGCGCCGAGTGAGAAGACGAACAAAACCGAGCGCAGGCGAGCTAGGAGGGCCCCCGGAGGGACAAAACGCTCCCGGGCGACCCAGAGCTCGGGTTCGTCAAGCGAGGCGCGCCAGCGCCGAGTGAGAAGACGAACAAAACCGAGCGCAGGCGAGCTAGGAGGGCCCCCGGAGGGACAAAACGCTCCCGGGCGACCCAGAGCTCGGGTTCGTCAAGCGAGGCGCGCCAGCGCCGAGTGAGAAGACGAACAAAACCGAGCGCAGGCGAGCTAGGAGGGCCCCCGGAGGGACAGAAAAGGGGTGCGGCCGGTGAACCGCCGCGGCACCCCGACCGCACCCCGAACGTTGGCGGGGCGTCGGACCTTGGTGCGCTCCCACGCCTGAATCAGAAGACCAAGTAGGAACTTCAGTCTATGGGACTAGAGCGGGCGAATACTCCGCACATCGGCCGAAGGAAGGCGGACAATTCGATCGCTGCACCGGATGCTGACGCCTCGTGGCCCTGCGGTGAGGATGGTGCCGGTGATTACTCCGGTTCCAGTGTGAACCTGGGAGTTTCGACCGAGGAGTCGAGTTGGGTCGACTGGGCTTTGCATTGTCGCTACCTTTCGCGACCGCGCTCCGTTGAGCGGTCACATGATCACACTACGACACGACAGCGTTCGGGTTAAGTCAAATGTGAGAAACGACCTAAGAAATAGCTCGGAGGACCTAGGCGGTGACGATTAGCCTCAACACGTTCGGGACTGGCGGCGGGCAGTCCCGAACGCAACGTTGGCCGCTGTGTTGACCGGGTGACAAGTGGAGCGGCTTCGACATTCGTCTCTCTACTTGTTGAACCATCGACCAGCTGTGTCCGATCCTGAGTGTTTGGACTCCACGTCGCGGGGGCGATAGCGTCCGCATCACCATGGGTCCCCTCGAAGGCATCACTATCGTTGAGTTGGCTGGCATCGGTCCGGGTCCCTTTGCTGCCGGGCTGCTGTCCGATATGGGAGCAACTGTGATCCGTGTCGATCGCCCGGTGGGTTCGCTGCCAGAGCAAGCTCCAGTGGACACACTGAATCGCGGCCGCAAGTCCATCGCAGTCGACCTCAAACACTCCGATGGTCGTGAAGTCGTCCTCGAGCTGGTTCGGAATGCCGACGCCCTCCTCGAGGGTTTTCGCCCCGGGGTCACCGAGCGGCTCGGTTTGGGACCCGAACAGTGTCTCGAGGTCAACCCAGCGCTGGTCTACGCCCGCATGACCGGATGGGGACAGGACGGACCGTATGCGAAAGTCGCAGGTCACGACATCAACTACATCTCGCTCTCGGGCGCATTGGGACTTCTTGGACGAGCCGGCGAGGCCCCCGTACCGCCGGTGAACCTCGTAGGAGACTTCGGGGGCGGAGCACTCTATTGCGCCTTCGGAATCGTGTGTGGCATCCTCGAGGCCCGCTCCAGCGGAACCGGGCAGGTGGTGGATGTCTCCATGGTCGACGGGTCAGCCGGTCTGACCAACATGATGTGGGGTTTCAAGGCAATGGGGTTCTGGGCTGACGAACGCGGTACGAACATGCTCGATACCGGAGCCCACTTCTACGAGGTCTATCGCTGTGCCGACGGCGAGTTCATCAGTATCGGATCGATCGAACCGCAGTTCTATGCCGAGTTGCTACGACTCACCGGCCTGAACGATGATCCAGGATTTGCGGCTCAGATGGACCGAGATAATTGGCCGCTTCTGAAGGCACGGTTGGCCGAGGTATTCACAACCAAGAGTCGTGAAGAGTGGTGCGAGATCATGGAGGGCAGCGACGTATGCTTCGCTCCGGTGCTCTCTCTCGACGAGGCCGCCGAGCATCCGCACAATGTCGCGAGAACGACCTTTGTCACGGTCGACGGCGTGACCCAACCGGCTCCGGCACCACGATTCGATCGAACCCCGGGAGCTATTCAGGGCCCTCCGGTCCATCCGGGCACCCACACAGACGAGGTCCTCAACATGATCGGTCTCGGTGCCAAGATCTCCTCACTTCATGCCTCTGGGGCCGTGACCTAGCACCTCGTGAAGCTACCGATCAGCCGAGTCCGGATTCCCCTTCATCGAATCCGGGCGGTTCATTCGGCTCCAACACTGTCACAGGCCCCCGGGATGATGGAGGCATGAGACCTTCCATCCATCAGCCGCTGACGTCCGCCCAGAGCGGAGCCGCCGCCCGACTCGCCGCTGCGTTCGGGCCGCTGACATTCGTCGATCGCCCGCAGTCGACACCTGATCCCCACCATGGGGTGTATCCCAAGGCAGCCTGATCACCAACGGTCCAGTACGACCTCGGGCCGCTGGCCATCGGTTGCCCGGCAGAACGACCCAGCACCGGGTTCGGGTCGAACCTAGGAACCGGCCGGCAGAGCGTCGCAGTCTTCGAGTGCCGAGAAGTACAGAGCGAAGAACCGATCGGTCATGTCACCGCTGTAGAGAACACCGAGGTCCTCGACCTCCATCGCCCCGGCAACGGCATCTGCCACACAATCAGCGTCTTCATCGGCCACTCCCTGTTCGATCAGCTGAGGTCGGAGCTGATCAGCCACTTCGGTTCGATCACCACAGGAGAAGATCGCCTCGAACTGTCGACGCTGAAAGCGCAGTTCCGGATCATCGGTGGCCAGCAGGTCGGTGAGTTCCCAGAAACCGAAGCGATCTTGGAGGGAGCGCACCGCGCAACCGGCAACTTCGGTTGACAGGTCGTTGGCAGCCGCAAAGGCCGCCACCACCTCGGCGCTCACCTGGTCTTCAAGATCACATTGGCGCAAGGCCTCCAGTTGCCGATCTGCAAACTGCTGCTGTTCGCTTGCCGGCACACTCGGCTCCCCGATCAACAAAGCCAGATCTGCATTGGAATAATTCTGTTGGAGTTCGGTCACCACACACTCGGCGTCGGCTTCGCTGAGTTCGGGACGGGCTTGTCGAAGGCTCGCAGTGAAGTCCTTCGAGCCCGGGCTTGACCCACACGCAGCAACAACAACCGCGAGGAGAAACAAGCCTCGAAAGGGTCCCATGCAACTACGAGCGTAGGTCAGTTCACCATCTTGCCTTGACCAGCCCAGTACGGATCTCGCAGTTTGAACTTCTGAAGCTTGCCGGTTGCAGTGCGGGCCAGCTGGTCCCGCATCTCCACCGAAGTGGGACACTTGTAGTGAGTCAACCGTTCGCGACAGAAGCCAATGAGGTCAGCCTCGGTCGCACTTGAGCCCGGCGTCAATACCACCAGGGCCTTCACCGTTTCGCCCCACTTTGGGTCCGGTACCCCGATGACGGCCACCTCATCGACCTCGGGGTGGGAGAACAGAACATCCTCGACCTCGATCGACGACACGTTCTCCCCGCCGGAGATGATGACATCCTTTTTGCGGTCGGTGATGACGTAATATCCCTCGTCGTCGCGAAACCCACCGTCGCCGGTGTGGAACCAGTTGTCGGCCAGGGCTTCTTCGGTGGCGATGGGGTTGTCCCAGTAGCTCTTCAAGATGTGGTTTCCGCGAGTAAGGAATTCCCCGCTCGGTGACACGTCCATTGTGATTCCGATAGTTGGGACACCTTGACGGGAGAGCTTGCTGGCGCGATCGGTCGGTGAGAGTTCATCCCACTCCGGTCGAGTCCGGTTGATCGTGATCAGAGGCGCTGTCTCGGTGAGACCATAGATCTGGATGAACTCCCATTGGAGTTCGGATTCGATGCGTTCGATGATCGCCGTGGGCGGGGGTGCGCCAGCACAGACAATTCGGACACGACCGGCGCCAGGGACCGACCCTTCCCAGTCTCGTGCCGCATCCAGGACCGCCGTTGCGACCGCTGGAGCACCACACATCAACGTGACGCCGTGCTCTTCGACCCGCCTCAGTATTTCGGCCCCATCGACTTTGCGGAGCACAACATGGGGAACGCCCATACCAGTGACGGTGTAGAGCATCCCCCAACCGTCGCAGTGGAACATGGGGAGGGTATGGAGATACACGTCTCGGTCGGACACCCCGACGTGCCAGCCAAAGGTCACGGCGTTGGTCCACCGAGCCCGGTGGGTCTGTTCGACACCTTTGGGCCGCGCGGTTGTACCGCTCGTGTAATTGATGCTGGCCGTCGCGTCCTCGTCGGGCTCCCACCGAACCGGTTCGCCCTCAGCGCCGAGCCACTCGGCGTCGGATTCCGGGCCCAGGATCCATTTGCGTTGGCACTCGATGTCACCCAGGCTGTCTGCGAGCTCCGGGTCGATGAGTAGTGCCTCTGCTCCGCTGTGTTCGACGATGTATTCCACCTCGGAACGGCTGAGCCTGAAGTTGATCGGAACGAATACTCGGCCGTTGCCGCTCACCCCGTAGAACGATTCGAGCAACCTCGCCGAGTTGTGGGACACCATGGCCACGCGAGCTCCAAACCGAATCCCCATCCGGTCCATGGCAACGCCCATCTGCCGACGAACGTCTGCCAACTCGGCGTAGGTCAGGCCTGGTCTGGGCTCGGCCACCTGGTTCGGTTCGTCAATGATTGCGAGCCGGTCGGGGTAGACGGTGGCAGCGCGATCGAGGAAGTCGTTGATCGTCAGTGGGACCTTCATGGCTCTGAACGTAGTTGACCATTGACTACAAGGGAAAGCTGCCGATAGGGCACTGTGTCTTCAGTTGCACCTCCTGCGGTCGGGTCGGTATGGATCAACACGCCTTCACACTCCTGGAAAGACCTGCGGGGAGTGCCCACCCTTCTGCTGTTCTGGTCGATCGGGTGCGACGCTTCCACGTTGATGCTTCGTCGTTTGGAGGATCTCCAGCGCAGCTTCGGATCGAGCATTCAGGTGATCGCAGTTCACAGCCCAAGAACCGAAGCCGGCAAACCGGTTGAGCGCGTGCTGGATCGGGTTGCGCGACTGCGCCTTTCACTACCGGTTCTGCATGATCCAGAATTGGAAACGTTCAGCCGGTACTCCCCCGGCGGCTGGCCCGCATGTGTGTTCATCGACCAAAACCAGAAGGTCAAGGGTGTCGTCCTCGGGACCGAGACCGATCTGATGACCGATATTGCCACCTCTCTGGGCTCGGTCCCAGCCCACGACCGGCCGAGGTTCGGTGTGGGGTTCCGAGCCCATCGACGAGGAACCGTGTTGGCGTGGCCATCAGGAATCGCCGCTCTGAACAGCGCCGGTCTGGTCGCCATCTCCGATGAAGGACACGACCGGGTGATCCTCGGCATCGTCGACCAGCAGGCGGGTACATTCTCCTCCACCGGCATAGTGGACGGCATACACCGTCCCGGACGACTCGCCGCATTGCCGGGAGGCACGTTCGTTGTGGCTCAGCCCGATGATGGCATCGTGAGCCTGGTCGACCCAGACCTTCGGACCGTGCATCCACTGGCCCAAGGCCTCGAACGACCGGTCGGGCTGTGCATGGATCTTGACGGATCAATCGTGGTGGCCGACGCAGGAGCAGATCAGCTGCTGCGGATCCCAGCCAACGCCGTCCGCGATCGAAAGACGTCCGAGCCATCGGTGATAGCGGGCTCGGGTTTCACTGGCCAGAACGATGGACGAGCGTTCCGTGCAACCCTTTCCCAACCAAACGGCGTATGCCGGACGACGACCGGAGTGCTGTTCGTCGATGCTGCGAGCAACAATGTTCGCCTGCTCACCGACAAGGGTTATGTATACAGCGTGACCCAGAATTCGCCGCTGCGGTGTGGGCTTGCCGATGGACCGGCCCACGGCGCCCTCCTCAATCGCCCTGTCGACGTGGCCGGTTCACCCGATGGATCCATCGTTATCGTCGACCAACAAAACAACCGGATACGCCGCTGGGCTGATCAGCAGCTGACGACGCTGGGTGCCAATGGGCTCGAGGATCCAGAGTCGGCAACCGTGCTTGCCGACGGCAGCGTGCTGGTAGCCGACACGTCCAACCACCGAATCGTGCACATCGATCCAATCGCAAGGACCGCTCGTGGACTTCGGCTGGACGGTATGGAACGCACCCTCAGACTGGGGGCCGCTCCCACTGTGAAAGGCCACGCCGGAATGGCGCTAACCCTGGGGTATCCCAGCCCTGGATCAGGGCCGTGGGAGATCCAGGTGCGAGCTGAACCGGCGGAACTGCTTGTTGCCCCTCTCCTGGTTCGACGCCAGGAACACAATGGCGAAGTGGTGGTGAATTTGGGAGCGCCGGGCAGAGGCGTTCTCACCGTTGCGAGTGTGTCGGCCGGCGTTGAACGATCTATTCGGCTGCCTCTCGAAGTCCGTTGACCCTCTACTGCCAGCTGTGCCCTCGGGGTCGATAACTGCGCTGCATGCGATTCACCAGCCGGCGAGGGACCGACGCGTGGGGGCGGCCTCTCGACACCGAATCTGGCACCGCCGGCAACGGATCCTCCGCCCAGGAGCTCCGGCCACCGAGCAACACATTGTCGGCGGCGGTCTGACCGCGGGTGTGTGCGATCAACCGAGCTCGGAACGTCCGCTCGTCGTCGGAAACCTGACTGCTCCATTCCTCGCCCATCTCCGAGAGCCGCTGACGTGCTCTTTGCGGTGCGATGGCCACCTCGCGCGAGATCTGCGCAACGTCTCTTGGAACTCGCGCCGATCTGGATGCGGCACGACTCGCAACCTGGGCGGTTCCGGCCGCCCGCAGTACATCTCCGGGCAGCCTGTCGGCCAGGGCAACGGCGCGATCGGGCAGACGGTCGACCAGTTCCGAACGTGCCTCGTCGACATGACGGCGGGACACCCGACGGGCAAGTTCCTTTCCGGCCGCGCCCAGAATCATCCACCGAAACCGGCGCAGGATGAACCCAATCATCGTGCCAGCGAACTCCGGCGTGTACGGCGATTCTGAGAGCGATCGGCCTGAAGCTCAGGCAAGGTCTCGGCAGCCTTGGCCCTGTTCTTCTTGCGCCGACTCCACAGCCAGGCGCGACCCACTTTCGAGGATCCGGAAGCGATTGCGAGCGTTCGGATAACCGGGTCCTGCACTGCCTCGTGCGTTCGGCGGGATGTCTCCGAAATTGCGGAGGTAGCCAGGTCGGCCCGGTCGAGCACGAGATCGACCTTGTCGAGTTCGGCGTCGGCGTCGGCCACCAACGCCCGCAGTTCGGAAAAGGCCGCAATCCCCTCGGTGCGAAGCTCGTTGGCAGTGTCGGACAGCCGAGCAAGAGTGTTGTTGAGGTTGTTCACGGCCACTATCAGGAAGACGGCGGTCACGACGACAGCGATGGCCACGATGATTGCGGCAAATTCCCCAACGCTCACCGAGCCAACCTTAGCGGCGAGACCCGACCCCCGCAGCCCGAGCGTGTTATGGCCGATGGACATCACGATCGGTCGGCTCATAGTAGCGACGGCCTCGCACCCCGTCCGGACGGTGCTCCTGGTCAACGGCCGCTTCCGGGTAGTTGTGCGGATACTGGTAGCCCTCACCGTGGCCGAGAGACGCCGCTCCCCTGTAGGACGCATCACGCAGATGGATCGGCACCTCCCCAGTGGGACGGTCTGCCACGTCATCCATGGCCCGATTGATGGCAACGTAGGCGGAGTTCGATTTTGGAGCGGTCGAGAGATGCACCACGGCGTGGGCAAGATTGATACGTCCCTCGGGCAAGCCGATGAAGTCGATGGCGCGAGCCGCCGCCTCGGCGACGAGCAGACTCATCGGATCGGCCATTCCCACATCTTCGGAGGCGAATATGACAATCCGGCGGGCAACGAAGCGAGGGTCTTCACCGGCCGACAACATTCGAGCCAGCCAATACAGAGCTGCGTCGGGATCCGAGCCACGCATACTCTTGATGAATGCGCTCACGATGTCGTAGTGCTCATCTCGTCCGTACCGAAGTGACTTCAGATCGGTAGCTGCTTCAGCATGGGCCAGGGTCACCGGCCCCGGCGGTTCGCTGGTCTGAGCCAGCGCTATCGCCACTTCAAGGGTCGTGAGCACCTGCCGACCATCGCCGGCGGCGTTGTTGGCGAGGTGGTCGATAGCGTCTTGGGACGCACCTGCCCTTTCTGCTTCGAGGCCCCGACGACAGAGTTCAGCCAGCTCCGCGGGTTCGAGCAGCTCCAACCGAAACAGTGTGCTCCGGCTTCGTAGTGGTGCGTTGACCTCGAAGAAGGGGTTCTCCGTTGTCGCTCCGATCAGAGTGAGAACGCCGGACTCGACCGCCGGAAGGAGCGCATCCTGCTGAGCCTTGTTGAACCGGTGGACTTCGTCCAGAAAAAGGATCGTGCGCCTGTCATCGGCTCCAAGCCGATCGCGGGCGCGCTGGATGATTTCTCGTACGTCCTTCACGGTGGCGGAGACCGCACTCAGTTTCACGAAATCAGCTGTGGTCTCATTGGCAACAAGCTCGGCGATCGTTGTCTTACCCGTTCCCGGCGGCCCCCAAAGAAGCAGGCTGCTCAAGCGGTCCGCTGTTATCAGTCGGCGGAGCGGGCCGGATGAACCGAGCAAATGTGTCTGTCCGACAACATCATCGAGCCTGCGGGGTCGGAGCCGGGCCGCAAGCGGAGCCCGCGACCTCAACCGTTCTTCGGCCGCCGCCGCGAAGAGATCAGTCACCGAAAGGCCCGCGCAGCGTGAGTCGTGTGGAAACGAACGAGCCACCTTCACCGGGAGTGACCTCGATGGTGATGTCGTTCATGTCTCGTCGTGCTCGTGCCGATCGTGCACCGGTGGGGTGGACTCGGTACCCGAGGCGCACGAGTTCATCACTCAGTAGTTGGGCCATTTCGGCCGCACTCTCTCTGTTTGTTGTGAGTGTCAGAGGAGATTGAACCTCGACCGGAGGGTCCGGCTGCCAGTGAACCGGCAGGCGGATGCCGGCGAGCGCCTCGGCCATTGTTGCGCTCGTCGCCAACCCCCGCACCACCTGGATTCGAGGTGCCGAGCGAGTCGCACGTCCGCCCTGCTGCGCTGTCAGAAGAACCTCGCTCTCCAGGCGACGTAGACGCCGAGATCGGCGTACCCACAGCACCAGCGCCACCCCGAGGACCGCAGTGATGGCATAGAGCGCGTATTGCAGCACGTCACCTGAGTCCACGGTTGAAGCGTAGTGGCGGAGGCCCCGGTCGGTTTGGAGATCTACTCGACCGGCGGAAGAACCCTCAACCCCAGCTCTTCCAGGTGGACCGACGCCACTTCGGTGGGGGCACCGGTGAGTGGATCGAGCCCGCTTTGCGGCTTGGGGAACGCTATGACTTCCCGAATGTTTTCTTCCCCGGCCAGTATGGCCGCCAGCCGATCGATTCCGTAGGCAAAACCGCCGTGCGGCGGTGCTCCGTAGGAGAACGGATCGAGGAAGAACCCAAACCTCTCGTTTGCTTCTTCTTCACCTATCCCGAGCAGCTCGAAGACTTTGGTCTGGAGTTTCGGATCGTGGATTCGAATACTTCCAGAACCCAGCTCCCAGCCGTTGAGAACCAGGTCGTAGGCCCAGGCGCGAACCGACATCGGATCGGTGGTCATCTTGGCGATGTCGGCGGGATGCGGGTGGCAGAACGCATGATGCCCGGGTTTGGGGCGACCGGTGGTTTTGTCGACACCGACGAACAGCGGGAAATCCACCACCCACACGTACCGGTACGGGCCTTCCCAAACCGGCGGGCGAGCGAGTCGGTTTCGCAGTTCGCCGAGCACCTCACAAGTGGTGAGCCAGTCATCGGCGATCATCAAAATCAAGTCGCCAGGCGAGGCGGACATGGCCTCACTGAGGGCCATTTTCTCTTGGTCGCTCATGAACTTGGCCACGGGTGAATCCAGCGTGCCGTCATCGGCAACCTTGATCCAGACCATGCCCTTGGCCCCGTTGCTCTTGGCGAAGTCGGTCAGCCCGTCGAGCTTGTTGCGGCCATATTCGGCTGCACCGCCGGGATAGTTGATGCCTTTGATCGATTCGGCCGTGGAAAAGGCCTTGAAGTCGGTCTTGGCGAAGATCGGCGTGAGTTCTTGAAGTTCGACTCCGAATCGGAGATCAGGCTTGTCTGAGCCGTACGTGTTCAACGCGTGATGCCACGTGATTCGGGGCACCACCGAAGGGCGATTGCCGGTGACGGCCTCCGCTGCGTCCAGGACACCGATCTCGACTGCGCTCAGTACGTCGTCAACTTCGACAAAGCTCATTTCCATGTCGAGCTGCATGAACTCGTATTGGCGGTCGGCTCGAAGGTCTTCGTCTCGCAGGCATCGAGCGATCTGGTAGTACCGATCGAGTCCGCCGACCATCAACAACTGCTTGTAGAGCTGGGGTGACTGCGGCAGGGCATAGAACGTGCCCGGCTTCTGCCGGCTCGGCACGAGAAACTCGCGAGCGCCTTCCGGGGTGGACGGCATCAGCATCGGCGTTTCGACCTCGACGAAGTCCTGGGCCACCATGGCGTTCCGTATGGCGGTGTTGACGGTCGATCGGATCCGAAGATTCCGCTGCATTCGCTCGCGACGAAGGTCGATGTAGCGGTGCTTCAGTCGGATCAGCTCGTCGACGCTGTCGGCGCCGGCTGTCCATCGGGAACGGGGGTGGGGTTGCAGCGTTCAGAACCTCGACGGTGCAGTCCTTCAGTTCGATTTCACCCGTGGCCAGCTCGCGGTTCTCGCTGCCCTCCAGCCGCGCATCGACAGTGCCGGTGACCTTGAGAACATACTCACTGCGAACGTCGACGTCGTTGTCGACAACACACTGGGTGATTCCGCTGAAGTCACGAAGATCCACAAACGCCAGATGTTGGCTGTGTTCGCGCCGGGTATTGACCCAGCCGGTGAGGGTGACGGTTTGACCGATGTGATCGGTCCGCAATTCGCCACAGGTATGGGTTCTGATCATTGCAGATACTCCTGAACTGCCGTCACTAACTGTGCGGCCGGCACATTGTGCTGGTCGCCTTGTCCGCGGAGAGGTTTGATCGCCACTTCTCTCCGCGCCAGTTCGTCTTCGCCGACGATGACAGCAACCTCGGCTCCGGACTTGTTGGCCTTCTTCATCTGTGCCTTCATCGAACGACTGGACTCGACCCGATCTGAGCGCAGACCAGCCCGGCGAAGTTGGTCGACGATTGCGAGACCCTCTACACCTCCGGTGGCAGCCACAACCCAGACCTGGGGGCCGGTGGCAGGGGCACCGAAGACGCCCTCGGCATCGCAGGCCAGGAGGGTGCGATCCACACCGAGTGCAAACCCGCTGCCGGGCTCGTCAGGACCCCCGAGGTTGGCAACGAGTCCGTCGTACCGACCTCCTCCACCGACAGCGTTTTGTGCTGCATCAAGGCTGTCGGCGACGAACTCGAAGGTGGTCCGGTTGTAGTAATCGAGGCCACGCACGAGGCGGGGTTCGACCTGGAAGGAAATCCCGAGAGCCACGAGACCCTCTTTGACCCGTTCGAACGCCGAAGTTGCATCGTCGGAGAGGAAATCAGCCAGTTTTGGCGCTCCGGCAATCACTGCTCGGTCGGGTTCGCGCTTGCTGTCCATAACCCTCAGCGGATTCTTGGCCAGCGTGACCCTCGACTGCTCGGTGAGATCGGTTTCGTGTTCCTTGAAGTACTCGAGCAGAGCAGCGGTGTAGGCGACGCGGTCGGCAGGGTCACCGAGACTGTTCAGCAGTAGACGCAGGTTGGTCAAACCGATCCGTTCGTAGAATCGCCACGCGAGCGCGATGAGCTCGGTGTCGAGGTCGGCATCGTTGGATCCGATGACCTCGGCGCCCACTTGATCGAACTGCCGATAGCGGCCCTTCTGCGACGCTTCGTAGCGGAAGTTTGCGCCGGAGTACCATGCCTTCCACGGCGTGTCGGGTCGATGCTCGACAAAGACCCGACACAAACTCGCGGTCTGCTCAGGTCGAAGCGCAATCGTGCGACCGCCCTTGTCCTCGAAACTGTAGAGCTCCTTGGTGACAACGTCGGTGGCTTCCCCCAACCGCACGAACACACCAACGTCTTCGAACATTGGTGGCGTGACATGTTCGAAGCCAGCCTTGGTGGCTTCGTCGGCGAAGATCTCCACCAACGATCGCATCCGATCGGTGACCGGTGGCATCAGGTCTCGAGTGCCCGGCGGGCTGCGGAATAGAGGCTGTGCCATGACCTTCCGAGGGTATTCGCTCAGCCGATGGTTTCGGTCGACTTCTGGGTGCAATAGGTGCCCAAAGCTGTCCGATGATTACGGGGGCCGGGAAACAAGGCTGCAGGAATCAACCCAACTGTCGCCGCCAACGGGTTCGACCAGTCTTCCCGATTCGAGAACCGCGGGCAACGAGCCCTTCGCATGCCCAATGGAGACCACCGAGCGGGTCCGATGTTGATGCCCGTCGCAAGATCTTGGCTCAATCGGACCCGCACCCCGGTCGTGCACCAACTTCTCTTCTTTGTGTCCGTTTGGGTATGCGTGGGGATGTCGAGCGCCGTAGTATCCATCAGATGACAACGGTCTCTAGCCACGTGGGGGGTGCCGGCCTCGAGACCGACATCCTCGCAATGATGTTGGACGCGCTCGGCGAGTTCGTCGGCCACGAACTCACCCCCCAATTACAACTCGATCTCGACCACGAGGATGTCTGTCCCGAAGACATCGTTAGGGCGATGAGCGACCCGAACCAACTCGGCGTCCAGCTGGTGTTCATTCCAGAGGCGTATGGCGGAATGGATGGCGGCGCCTTCGACTCATACCGGATCTGCGAAGTGATGGCTCGACACGACATCGGGCTCGCGACTGCGGTCTTTGCAACGTTCCTAGGCAGCGACCCGATCCTTGTCGGCGCCACCGAAGAGCAACGGAAGCGGTGGTTGGGTGGTATCGCCGACGATGGTGTTGTCTTCGCGTACGGGGCCACTGAACCCGACGCCGGCAGCGACCTCGGAGCCATGAAAACCACAGCCGCCCGAATCGAAGAAGACGGCGTCATCACCGGCTACAGGATCAACGGTCGCAAGCAGTGGATCTCCAACGGGTCGATCGCCGACATGATCACCGTGCTCGCAATGGCTCCGGACGGTCCGTCATGGTTCGTGGTCCCCAAAGAAGCTGCTGGTTTCACGGCCGCGAAGCCCGAAGACAAACACGGCATCCGGCTGTCCAACACTGCTGCGCTGTTCCTCGACGACGTCGAGATTCCTGCCGATCACCTCATCGGCGAGGTCGAAGGACGGGGACTCGTACAAGCCCAACAGGTATTCGGGTACACCCGAATCATGGTCGCAGCCTTCGGCCTCGGAGGCGGCTGGGAAGCACTTGACCGTGCGATCGAGTACTCACTCGAGCGCAAGCAGGGCGGCGCGCCCTTGGCGGAGAAGCAGGGTTTCACCCACAAACTCATCGTCCCTCACGCCGTTCACCTCGAGGCGGCCCGCAGCTACATCGAGGAATCGGCGGACAAGATCGATCGAGGGCTCGGTGAGAACGGGGCCATGAACACCGAGGGGGCAATCGCCAAGTTGATGGCAACCGAAGCCGGCAACCAAGCCGCCGACGCTGCAATCCAGGCCCTTGGCGGCTATGGCTACACCCGCGAGTACGTCGTCGAAAAGATCAAGCGAGACGTACGCATCACCACGATCTACGAGGGCACGTCCGAGATCATGGAAATGACCATCGGCCGCGACCGCTGGCAACACCATCTCAAGACAGGCGGCGCCTACTACCGCGACCGAGCAACCGCTCTGAGGGCGTTGCACGCCCGTCATCCCGACGTTGGCGCCGACAACGCTGCCTTGGCGGCAGAGTCACTCGCCGTGGTGCTCGAAGCATGCCGGGTAGCCCGACTGACACGGAACCAGCATGTGCTGTTCCGCCTCGGTGAACTCATCACGTTCGCCGAGTGCGCCGAATCCTTTGCCAACCGGGCGGCCGCTGCGCTGGTCGGAGAAGCTCATGAGAAGAGTCTCGATCGCTTCGACGGGGCAGCCCTTTCAGCGATGAGCCGCATCTTTGCTCGGGAGGCCGCACAACGGGTCGGTGAAGAAGGAACACGATGGGTCACCGGCGCTACGGCAGCCGACTCCCCCGATATCACTTCGCTGATGACCGCGTTGCCTCACGACGCAATCCGCAAAGGCCAGGCCGGCCTGGTAGCCGACATGGACCGCGTGGCCGATGTGCTGTACGGCCGCAGCTGAACTTCAAACAACAACGATCTCAATACACAGGAGCCAAAACGATGCCTGATCCCTTCGTCGTACCGAGTTCTCCCATCGCAGTAGTTGGACTCGCGGCAATCATGCCTGACGCGGGCGACTCCGATTCTTTCTGGGCGAACATCAAGGGGGGACGCTACTCGATCGCCGACGTGCCACCCGAGCGTTGGGACCCCTCGCTGTACTACTCGGCCGATCACGCCGCGCCCGACAAGACGTACTCTCGAATTGGTGGCTGGGTTCGCGACTATCCATGGGATCCGATTCGCTGGAAGTTACCGGTTCCACCAAAGGTGGCAGACCAGATGGACGACGGTCAGCGGTGGGCGATCAGCGCTGCTCGGTCCGCCCTGCTCGATGCCGGTTGGCCAGACTGGAACGTCGATCCCGACAACGTGGCCGTCGTCATCGGCAATTCAATAGGCGGCGAGAAGCACTACGAGTCCAACCTTCGGATCGAACTTCCCACCATGCTTCACGACCTCGAACTCGGTGAGTCGTTCGCAGCGCTCAGCTCCGAGCAGCGCGAACACATCATCGCTGAGCTGCGCACCCGCTTTCTGGCTCACTTCGAAGAGATAAACGAAGACACGATGCCCGGCGAACTGGCAAACGTGATGGCCGGTCGCGTCGCCAACCTCTTCAACCTCAGGGGCCCCAACTTCACCACTGATGCGGCATGTGCGTCAGGCCTGGCGGCGATGAGTGTGGCTGTTCAGGGTCTTGTCGATCACCGATTCGACGCTGCGATCACCGGTGGCATCGACCACAACATGGGGGTCGCGGCCTTCGTCAAGTTCTGCAAGATCGGCGCCCTCTCGGCCACCGGCACGCGTCCCTTCGACGCCGGGGCTGACGGATTCGTAATGGGAGAAGGGGCAGCGCTGTTCGTTCTCAAGCGTCTCGAGGACGCCGAACGCGACGGCGACAGGGTCTACTCCGTTATCCGTGGAATCGGAGGCGCCAGCGACGGCAAGGGCAAAGGCATCACAGCCCCCAACCCGGTCGGCCAACGTTTGGCGGTGACTCGCGCCTGGGAGGTTGCCGGAGAAGATCCCGCCACGGTCAACGCCATCGAGGCGCACGGCACCTCAACCCGAGTCGGCGACGCTACCGAACTGCAGAGCCTCACCGATGTTTTCGGACCTGCGGGCTCCGCACCCAAGAGCATTGCGCTCGGGTCGGTCAAGTCGAACATCGGCCATCTCAAGGCCGCAGCGGGAGCCGCTGGCATGTTCAAGATGGTTCGGAGTTTACACGAGAAGGTTTTGACGCCGAGCTTGAACTTCGATGACCCCAACCCAAACGTCGACTGGGACACATCTCCCTTTGCTGTGAATACAGAACTACGCGAATGGCCGACGCCCGCATCGGGCGTGCGTCGAGGCGGCGTGAGCGCGTTCGGCTTCGGCGGTACCAACTTCCACGTCGTGCTCGAAGAGCACATCCCGGGGCGGCACCGCCCACCATCCCGTGTGTTTCAGGGGGCATCGATTCAAGAGCCGCAGGCGGACACTTCGGCTGACACCGCCCCGGCGTTCGAGCCGACCAAGGCTCCCCTACGGGGCGCACTCGTGCTCGGTGCACGCGACGATGCCGATCTGCTGACCCAGGTCGAGGCTGCCCTGGCCGATGCGAAAGCCGGTCACGCCCCCGCGCCCGCTCGTCCGGCTGCCGAAATCGGTTCTGCTCCGGTGAGGATTGCTGTCGACTTCGCCGATGCAGCCGATCTTGCGACCAAGCTCGACAAGGCCGTCAAGGCCTTGACGAGCAACAACCCGGCGATCTACCGGATGCTTCGCCAGCAGGGTGTGTTCTTCGGCCGCGGCCCCGCTCCCAAGGTGGCGTTCTTGTACACCGGCCAGGGTTCGCAGTACGTCAACATGCTCGATGAACTCCGCCAGACCGAGCCGATAGTCGACAACACATTCCGCCAGGCCGACGAGGTGATGACACCGCTCCTGGGGCGATCACTTTCATCGTACATCTTTGTCGACGGTGGCAATCCCGCGGCGGTGGCCCAACTCGAGCAGGAACTACTCCAAACCGAGATCACCCAGCCCGCCGTGCTGGCGACCGATTCCGGTATCAACCGACTGCTGGCGGCCTACGGAATGCGGCCCGACATGGTGATGGGCCACAGTCTGGGCGAATACGGAGCGCTCATCGCTTCCGGTTCGCTGACCTTTGAAGCCGCGCTCGAGGCCGTCAGCGCCCGCGGTCGAGAAATGGCTTCTCTCACGATGGAGGACAACGGCGCAATGGCCGCGGTGTTCGGTCCATTGACCGAAATCGAACGAATCGTCGACCAGACCGATGGATACGTCGTGGTTGCCAACATCAACTCGAACAACCAGGCGGTTGTCGGTGGTGCTACCGCTGCAGTTCTGTCCGCTGTGGATTCATTCGCCGCTGCCGGCATGCAGGCAATCCGGATCCCTGTGAGCCACGCGTTCCACACATCGATCGTCGCTCCGGCGTCGGTCCCGCTCATCGCAAGCCTGAAGCGGCTCGACGTCCGCCCGCCGCAAATCCCGCTGGTCGCGAACGTCACCGGTGAGTTCTATCCCGCCGATGCCACGAGCGACACGATGCTCGACTTGCTGGGCAAACAGGTGGCATCTCCGGTGCAGTTCGTGAAGGGTCTCAGAACCTTGTACGACGCCGGCGCTCGCATCTTCGTCGAGGTCGGCCCAAAGCGCGCTCTCCACGGATTCGTGGAAGACGTGCTCGGCGAGCACGATGACGTCATGGCGTTGTTCACCAACCACCCCAAGCTTGGCGACATCCCGTCGATGAACCAGGCTCTGTGTGGACTGTGGGCAGCAGGCGTCGGTTTCGGCGAACCCGAATCTGCCGTGATACCCGCAGCCACGCCGGCTGCCACGATCCCAACACCGAGCGCTCCGGCAGCTCCGGCAGCTCCGGCAGCTCCGGCAGCTCCGGCAGCTCCGGCAGCTCCGGACGATCGCATCATGCAGCTCGGACAACTCTTTGCAGGGGTGATCGAAGAAGGTCTGCGGATCTATGGCGACGCACCGCCCACGGGGGCAGCAACACAACCCGCCGAGACCGAAGCGACCTCGGTAGAACCACGCCGAATCGAGAGTGAGCCGGTTGTCATCACCGGTGCCGCGCTGGGTCTACCCGGCGTGGATCAGGTGTTCGACGATGCCAATGTCGGACGGATTCTTGCCGGGCAGCAGTTCATCAAGGCACTGCCGCAATCCGCCCGTGATCGGATGGCCGACATGCACATCACGCGTCTGGTCAAGAGCGAGTCCGGAGGGGCGAGCTTCCAAACAATCGACGATCCAGCCGAAGTGATCAAGCTCGCTGGCCGCCGCGCTCCAATCGACATCGTGGAGCAGTTTGCAGTCGAGTCCGCCCGTGACGAAGCGCTCGACAACACCACCAGGCTTGCCATCGGCGCAGGCTTTGATGCCATGCGAGACGCAGGCATCCCGCTGGTGATGCGCTACAAAACGACCACGCTCGGCACCCAGCTGCCCGACGGATGGGGTCTGCCCGACGAACTCCGCGACGAAACCGGCGTGATCTTCGCCAGCGCGTTCCCGGGTTACGACCGATTCGCTGAAGACATAGAGGCCTACACCGCCGATCGGTCCCGCCGTGAGCACCTTCTCGCGCTCGAAGGCGTTCGGGCCGGGCTCGACGACAGCCAGTCGAACGTTGCCGAGATCGACCGTCTCATCGCCGGGCTACGGGCCGAGATCGAGGCGAATCCCTACAACTTCGATCGCCGGTTCCTGTTCCGGGTCCTGTCGATGGGGCACTCACAATTCGCTGAGATGATCGGCGCTCGGGGACCGAACACCCAGGTGAACGCGGCGTGTGCCTCGACCACCCAGGCCGTGGCGCTGGCCGAAGACTGGATTCGTGCCGGGCGTTGCCGCCGGGTGATCGTCGTATCCGCCGACGACGCGAGCGGCGACTCGCTCCAACCATGGATCACCAGTGGGTTCCTGGCGACCGGAGCGGCTGCAACCGATGAGAACGTCGAGGATGCAGCGACACCGTTCGATCGACGCCGTCACGGGATGATCGTCGGAATGGGAGCGGCCTCACTTGTGATCGAGTCCGCCGCCGCCGCTCAGGAACGGGGCCTCCAGCCGATATGTGAAGTTCTCGGCGCAGTCACCGTCAACTCGGCATTCCACGGCACTCGTCTCGATGTCGAGCACATCGGGGCTGCCATGGAGACCGTGGTACAACAGGCCGAGTCTCGGGGAATCAGCAGAGCTGCTATCGCCGACGAAGCCATGTTCGTGTCCCATGAGACCTACACGCCGGCCAGAGGTGGCTCGGCGTCGGCGGAGATAAACGCCCTACGGCGTGTCTTCGGCGCTGCGGCCGATCGGGTTGTGATCACCAATACGAAGGGTTTCACCGGGCACGCCATGGGTGCCGGGATCGAAGACGTCGTTGCCGTGAAAGCACTCGAAACAGGAATTGTGCCGCCCGTTCCGAACTACCGCGAACCCGACCCTGAGCTGGGAGACCTCAACCTGTCCCAAGGTGGATCCCACCCGGTGCGTTATGCGCTGCGGCTGGCGGCAGGCTTCGGATCCCAGGTGGCAATGGCGCTGCTTCGATGGACGCCGGTTGCCGATGGCGCACATCGCGCCCCCGACGCACTCGGATATCAGTATCGGATTGCAGATCCCAGCGCTTGGCAACGTTGGCTCGACACGATCGGCGGCTACGACAGTGCACGTATCGAGGTCGACCACCGCCGCCTTCGCGTTGTCGACGTTGGTGCTCCGGCCACCTCGAAGCACGAATCAATCATCCCGGTCCCCTACCAAGGACAATTCGCCGCAACGCCCACGTCCGCGCCCAAAGCTACGTCTCCTTCCATACCCGCTCAAGCCCAGCCTCCCGTGGCACCACCGGTTCCGCCGGTTCCTGCCCCCGTACCCGAACCCGTTGCTGAACCAGCCGGTGATCCGGTGGTTGATGTGGTCACCGGCATCGTTGCTGAAATGACCGGCTACCCAGCCGACCTGTTGGAACCAGACCTCGACCTCGAAGCCGACCTCGGCGTCGACACCGTCAAACAAGCCGAAGTCTTCGCAGCAGTACGCGAACACTACGACGTCGAACGAGACGACAACCTCCAACTCCGCGACTTCCCCACCCTCAACCACGTCGCAGCCTGGGTCCGCGACAAAACCGGCATCGCCGCCCCAACACCAACACCAACACCAACAGCCGCACGCACGCAGCAGCGGCCGCGCCACCAGCAGCACCGGCAGCAGTGACTGATCCGGTGGTTGATGTGGTCACCGGCATCGTTGCTGAAATGACCGGCTACCCAGCCGACCTGTTGGAACCAGACCTCGACCTCGAAGCCGACCTCGGCGTCGACACCGTCAAACAAGCCGAAGTCTTCGCAGCAGTACGCGAACACTACGACGTCGAACGAGACGACAACCTCCAACTCCGCGACTTCCCCACCCTCAACCACGTCGCAGCCTGGGTCCGCGACAAAACCGGCATCGCCGCCCCAACACCCACACACCAACAGCCGCACCCGCACCGCAGCAGCGGCCGCGCCACCAGCAGCACCGGCAGCAGTGACTGATCCGGTGGTTGATGTGGTCACCGGCATCGTTGCTGAAATGACCGGCTACCCAGCCGACCTGTTGGAACCAGACCTCGACCTCGAAGCCGACCTCGGCGTCGACACCGTCAAACAAGCCGAAGTCTTCGCAGCAGTACGCGAACACTACGACGTCGAACGAGACGACAACCTCCAACTCCGCGACTTCCCCACCCTCAACCACGTCGCAGCCTGGGTCCGCGACAAAACCGGCATCGCCGCCCCAACACCAACACCAACACCAGCACCAGCACCCGCAGCAGCGGCCGCGCCACCAGCAGCACCGGCAGCAGTGACTGATCCGGTGGTTGATGTGGTCACCGGCATCGTTGCTGAAATGACCGGCTACCCAGCCGACCTGTTGGAACCAGACCTCGACCTCGAAGCCGACCTCGGCGTCGACACCGTCAAACAAGCCGAAGTCTTCGCAGCAGTACGCGAACACTACGACGTCGAACGAGACGACAACCTCCAACTCCGCGACTTCCCCACCCTCAACCACGTCGCAGCCTGGGTCCGCGACAAAACCGGCATCGCCGCCCCAACACCCACACCAACACCAACAGCCGCACCCGCAGCAGCGGCCGCGCCACCAGCAGCACCGGCAGCAGTGACTGATCCGGTGGTTGATGTGGTCACCGGCATCGTTGCTGAAATGACCGGCTACCCAGCCGACCTGTTGGAACCAGACCTCGACCTCGAAGCCGACCTCGGCGTCGACACCGTCAAACAAGCCGAAGTCTTCGCAGCAGTACGCGAACACTACGACGTCGAACGAGACGACAACCTCCAACTCCGCGACTTCCCCACCCTCAACCACGTCGCAGCCTGGGTCCGCGACAAAACCGGCATCGCCGCCCCAACACCAACACCAACAGCCAGCACCAGCACCGCAGCAGCGGCCGCGCCAACCGATGAGGCGCCCGACGTCGTTCACGGTGACCTCGACGCCGTCGATGCCCTGCCCCGTCGGGTACCTGTTCCCTCCTTGCGACCCGACATTTCAGTGTGCTCGTCGACCGGAGTCGAACTAGACGGTGCCCGGGTGGTCGTAATGCTCGATGAAGGCAACGTTGGCGAAGCCCTTGTCAAGCAACTCTCCAAAGCCGGCGCAACGGCGCTGACGCTGTCGCCCGGTGTCAGTACTGAAGATCTGCTGGAACAGCTCAACGGCTGGCAGGAGGAAGGGCCGGTCACCGGCGTGTACTGGCTTCCAGCTCTCGATAGCGACGGCGACCTGGCTGAGTACGACCTCGATGTGTGGCGCGAAGCATTGCGTCGACGAGTCAAGACGCTGTACACCACTATGCGTTCGCTCTACGAGTCCAGCCCATTCCTGGTCTCGGCGACCCGCCTCGGCGGGTACCACGGTTATGACGACGCAGGTGCAACCAACCCGCTCGGTGGCCCCGTTGTCGGCTTCACCAAGTCGTACAAGAAGGAACGTCCCGATGCCCTGGTCAAGGCTGTCGATCTTGCCGAGAGCCGCAAGACAAAGGCGATCGCCCAACAGTTGATCGAGGAGACCCTTCACGACCCGGGCGCAGTTGAGATCGGGCGGGTCGAGGACCAACGATTCGGTGTCGCCTTTGTCGAGTCACCTTTTCCGAGTCGGGACGACGACTCCCGGTCCGTCGGCGGTGTAGACCTCAACGCCGACTCGGTCTTCGTGGTCACCGGGGCCGCTGGCAGCATCGTCTCCGCTATCACGGCCGACCTTGCCCAAGCTTCGGGAGGTAACTTCCACCTGCTCGATCTGACGCCAACACCGGATCGTCATGATCCCGACCTTGCGGCGTTCCGCGACGACAGGAACGGGCTCAAGATCACGATCGCCGAACGTATGAAGGCAGCGGGTGACCACCCGACCCCGGTTGCGATCGAACGGGAGCTCAGCAAGTTCGAACGTTTGAACGCCGCCCTCACGGCAATCCAAGCAGTGGAAGCTACGGGCGGTACCGCCCACTACCACTCGGTCGACCTGACCGATGCCGAAGCCGTTGCGACGGTGATGTCCGACGTGCAAGAGCAGAGTGGTCATATCGACGTCCTGCTGCACGCTGCGGGGTTGGAGATCAGCCGCAATCTGCCGGAGAAGGAACCGCGCGAATACGATCTCGTCTTCGACGTGAAGAGCGATGGCTGGTTCAACGTCTTCCACGCTGCTCAGGACATGCAAATCGGAACGGCCGTCGTGTTCTCATCGGTTGCCGGCCGCTTCGGGAATCAGGGTCAAACCGACTACTCAGCGGCAAATGACCTGCTCTGCAAGACCATGAGCAGCTTCCGCCGCACTCGGCCTGACACTCGAGGGTTGGCACTCGACTGGACAGCCTGGGGTGGCATCGGCATGGCAACCCGGGGTTCAATCCCCAAGATCATGGAGATGGCCGGAGTCCAGATGTTGCCTCCCGAGGCAGGAGTCGCGTGGATACGGCGAGAACTGACCGCCGGCACCAGCGACAGCGAAGTGATCGTGGCCGGGGTTCTCGGAATGATGGCCGGGGAGTACAACGAGACCGGCGGCATCGATCCCGACCAACTCGTGGGTGAACCCGCAGCCCATGGACCGATGATCGGCACAGCCACCATGAGCGTGCACAACGGTGTTGTCGTGAGGACAACTCTGGATCCGATGGAGCAACCGTTCCTGAATGATCACCGAATCGACGGGGTGCCGGTCTTGCCGGGTGTGATGGGGATGGAAGCCTTCGCCGAAGCAGCGCAGCTTCTTGCACCGGATCATCACGTGCTGGCTGTCGAAGACGTCGGCTTCAACGCCCCACTGAAGTTCTACCGGGACCAACCGAGAGAACTCTTTGTTCAGGCCGTTGTTCGTCCCGAGGGTGACGATCTGGTGGCCACCTGCCAGCTGGCGGCAGAACGCCTGCTACCGGGCAGTGACACTCCGCAACGTACGGTGCACTTCACCGGCAGCGTTCGACTCAGCGTCAGCCCCCCTGCGGAGATGAAAGCCGAACCGGTGTCCGATCCGGATGGAGCAACACTGAACGCAGACCAGGTGTACTCGTTCTACTTCCATGGGCCGGCCTACCAAGTGGTCGACTCTGCGTGGAAGAGTGAGGATTCCTCGATCGCAGCGTTAGCTGACCCGCTTCCGGACAATCATGTGCCAACAGATCTGCCGCTCACCACCGCCCCCCGGCTCATAGAGCTGTGCTTTCAGACCGCAGGACTCTGGCAGGCCGGACGAGAGGATCGACTGGCGCTCCCGATGCGGGTGGGAAGCGCACAAGTTGTCAGCGATCCGGCGAACGCAAAAGGGGCTTTGCACGCCCGGGCCAACGAGAGAGAACCCGGCGTATTCGACTGTTTGGTCGTCGACGCCGAGGGCAGTGTGATCGCTCGACTCGATGGCTACCGCACTATTCCGCTCCCGGCTCCGATACCTGATGAAGTAGCCGCCGATTTGCATGCGGCATACCGCTCGTAACGCGCGATGACTGACATGACCGAACCGGTGACGATCCAACGCCTCGGAGTTCTCGATCGGGGCGAGTCGGCCGTGCGGGTTCTGAACGCCGTCGCTGGGTTGAACTCGGCCGATGACCGAACACCGATCACCACGGTGCTCATTCATCGCAACCCCCATGACCCTACGCCATGGGACGGTCGGGAAGCGGACGAGGTGCGCCACCTTGGGTTCGACGCATCCGACAACGACGTAGTTGCGAGCCTTCAGCAAGCCCACATCGACACGCTGTGGATTGGACCGTGGGCACCTACCGGGCGTGCCAACCTCATCGAGGCATGCGAAGCAGCGGGGATCGGCGTCGTAGGACCCAACTCTTCCACGGTGCGACGTCTGGGGGATCCCGATGTACTTCGTGGACTCCCCGGAGGCGATGGGAAGCTCGACCCGAGCAACCGAACCCGCACGATCGAGATCGACATCCTCGCCGATGCCCATGGCACCGTGTGGCAGCTCGACACTCGGGTGAGTATTCTCCGCGATGGTCAGTTCTTGATTGCCGAGGCGCCGTGCACGTCGATCGATCCTGATGTCTGTGAACGGCTTCGGCTTACTGTCTCCGACCTCATCAGCACGGTTGGTTATCAGGGTGCCGCAACTTTGGTGTTCCTGTGCGACGGTGCGGAGTTCGTCCTGAAGGCGATCAATTGTGTCGCTTCGCCAGTCCACGCGACCACCGAGGAGCGCACAGGTGCGAGCATCATCGGCTGGCGGCTGAGAGTCGAACGCGGTGACCCGCTGCCAGCTGATCCACCTGCCGACGACGGGGTTGCGGTGGAAGCGCACCTTCTTGCCGAGGATCCCGACTCCGGCTTCGCCGTCACGCCGGGTCGCCTGGTGCTGTTGTCGTTCCCGGTCGGCACGGGTGTGCGTATCGATGCGAACCGTCGGGTTGGAGACATGGTCGATGCCGACGATGCACTGATCGCAGTTTTCACGGCCTGGGGGCCTGATCGCTCCGTCGCCCTCGGGCGGGTCAGGCGAGCACTCGCTCGTAGCTCGGTGGTGATCAATGGTGGAACAACGAATAGGACGTTCCTCCTCAAGGTCCTGGGTCACGAGGATTTCCAGGCGGGCAGTGTGGACGACGCCTGGCTGGATCGTCTCATCGCTGACCGACCCACGCCCGAACCGAGACCGGTCGCACTGCTGGCTGCTGCGGTGGCGGCGTATGAGCAGGATCGAAGCCATGCCCAGGAGGCCTTCTACGCTTCGGCCGAGCGTGGTCGCCCGCAGCATCCGCCCCAAGTTGGTGAGGGCATCGAGCTCCGCTACCACGGAACGACGTACCGACTCGATGTGAGCCGGGTCGGACCGCGCCGTTACTCCATCCGCCATGGCCGCAACGTTGCGGACATCACTGTCGATGAGCTCGACGCTTTTGAGCGACGGATCACCTGTGGTGGTCGACGTCACCGGCTCGTGATCGTTCCCAACGAGATCGGATTCCGGATCGAGCTGGACGCAAGCACCCACACCGTGGAGCGGGAAGACGGTATCGCCCTTCGTGCGGGCTGGCCGGCGCTTGTGGTGAGCGCTCTCGTTGAACCGGGTGACATCGTCGCCGCCGGCGATCCGGTTGCCGTACTCGAATCCATGAAGATGGAAACCACCGTCACAGCTCCCTTTGCCGGCGAAGTGGTTGCGGTTTCGATCATGCCCAACGCCCAGGTCGAGCGGGGCGCACCACTGGTGCGTCTTCGTGCCCACGAGGCGGGTGTGACCGTTTCAGAAGGCGAATCGAGTCCGATCGATCTGTCCGGACTCGAAATTCGGATCGACCCGACCCGCAAACCCTGTGACCAGGTCTATATCCCTTTGGGCAACTACGTGATGGGCTACGACCTATCGCAACCGGCATTGCGTAAGCTCCTCACCAAGCAGCGCCGACTCGCCGAGATCGCGGCCCCCAACGATCCAGACCTCATCGCATGCGAGGACGGCTTGCTCGACATCTATGCCGAACTCGGAGCGCTGTACCGACCCCAGACCGTGGCCGAACTCGATGAATTGGCACCGACCGAGAACACCCAGGAGTTCCTCCTCTCGTTCCTGCAGTGGCTCGATCCCGACCTGGCCGGTCTACCCGAGGGCTACCGAGACCGGCTCGAGAGGGCGCTCGGTCGCTACGGCGTCAACAGCCTCGAGCGGACCCCGGCACTCGAATCGGCTCTGATGTGGCTGTTCCGTTCCTTCGCCCGACTCACCGAACTCAGCCCCGTCGTTCTCGCAATTCTCCAACGACGTCTCGCTCATCGTCACGAGTTGGCCGACCAAACCGACCGAGCAACGCGCGCTCGCCTGGACCGCCTGGCTGCGGCAACTCAAGGTCGCCAGCAACCAATCGCCGATCTCGCCCGCGACGTCAAATTTCACTATTTCGACGAGCCCCCGATCGAAGCGGCCGCAGCAGCGCTCATCGCAGAGATGTCTGATCACATTGATCATCTGGCAGTCCATCCAAACGACAACGACCGATCAGAACGCATGGACCAATTGGTCTGGTGTCCACTGGCCCTGCGCTCATTGGTGCTCGACTCGTGGGGACCTGACGACGAGGCGACCTCGACAGCCATGCGACAGGTTGCGCTCGAAGTGCATATCCGGCGGTACTACCGCATCTGCGACTTCGGGGAGATCACCTTTCATGAGTCGCACGGGTTCCTTTATGCAACAACGTCCTACGATGACGGCGGCACCGACGTCTTTATCGTCGTCGGCTTTGTCCCGCTTGATGCGCTTCCAGAATGGTCCGAAGCGGTGAAGCCCTTCCTCGGTTCGCTCCGTTCCGATTCGAGCGTCGTCGTCGACATGGTCACCTGGCGAACCGAGACCGGTGGTGACATCACCGAAACCGCCATTGAGGTCACCGATCTAGCCCAGCAGTGCAACTTCGGGCGGCCACTCCGACGGCTCGACGTCACCGTCAGCACGGCTTCCGGATCGGCCGACGAGCGGTTGCGATCACAGCACATCACCCTCACCGGTAGTGACGATGGGTCTCTCGTGGAGGATCCCATCTACCGCAATCTGCATCCGATGTTGGCCGAGCGTCTCGAGCTGTGGAGACTCTCGAACTTTGATCTCGTCCGGCGACCATCGCCTGAGGACGTGTACGTGTTCGATGGGGTTGCGAAATCGAACCCCAGAGACCACCGGCTGTTCGCGGTTGGCGAGGTGCGCGACTTGATGACTGCCACCGATCCGGTGAGCGGCGAGCTGACCTACCCCCGACTCGAGCGGATAGGACTCCTGGCTCTCGCTGCGATGCGCTCGGAGCTGGCCCGTTACGCGATTCGAGATCGCCCGCTTGCAAACCGCATGGTCCTGGACGTGCGGGCCCCGTGGACGCTGTCAACCGAAGAAACCCAGCGCCTGGCCCGCCGATTTGCCCCCATGGCGGGGCGAGTCGGCCTCGAGAAAGTTGTGCTCAAGGTCAGCTTCCCTGACGACGCTCCAGGAGGAGGGCGCAACGCAGTTCTACACATCGAGCAGGCCGGACATCAGACCTTCGTCCGCGAGGATCGCGCTGGGGACGAACCGGTGCGATCGCTCAGCAACTACCAACAGAAGATCCTCACCGCGGCACGGTTCGGCTCGCCCTACCCGCACGAGATCATTCGCCTGTTCACTGAACGAACCCATACCGATGGCTTGCCGTTGGACACGTTCCAAGAACTCGATCTCGGTACCGATGACCAGCTCATTCCGGTGGACCGTGAGCCGGGAACCAACTCAGCACACTTGATCGTGGGACTCCTCACGAACCACACCGCCGTCGTGCCCGAAGGCATTCAGCGGGTGAGCATCTTGTCTGATCCGACGCAGGGTCTCGGCAATCTCGCCGAACCCGAATGTCGCCGGATCAACGCCGCCCTTGCCTACGCGCTCGAACATCAGCTTCCGGTCGAGTGGTTTGCGGTCTCCAGCGGTGCCTTGATCGCCATGGACTCAGGCACCGAGAACATGGACTGGATCGCTCTCACCCTACGACGCCTGATCGAGTTCACCCAGGCAGGCGGCGAGGTCAACATCATCGTGACCGGTATCAACGTTGGCGGGCAGCCGTACTGGAACGCCGAAGCGACGATGCTCACCCACACCAAGGGCATCCTCGTGATGACACCGGCCTCCGCCATGGTGCTCACCGGCAAACAAGCACTCGACTTCTCCGGAGCCGTGAGTGCCGACGACAACTTCGGGATCGGTGGTTACCACCGTGTGATGGGTCCCAACGGACAGGCCCAGTACTGGGCACCATCGTTTGCCGAGGCATGCAAGCTGCTACTGCGTCATTACGACCTCACCTATGTCGTACCGGGTGAGCGATTCCCCCGCCGTCAACCAACAACCGACCCCCACCAACGAGATGTTCGATCGAGCCCGCATGCCGAGCTCACAGCATCGCCGTTCACCACCGTGGGAGATGTGTTCTCCTCGAAGCTGAATCCGGAACGGAAGCAACCCTTCGACATGCGATCCGTGATGCGGGCCGTGGCGGATGCAGACGCTGAGCCACTGGAACGTTGGAAGGACCTGAAGGACGGCGACACCTCGATCGTCTGGGACACAACGATCGGTGGGGTACCGGTGTGTCTACTGGGACTCGAGTCTCACACTGTCGGCCGCAAGGGCTTCGTTCCGGCGGATGGACCGCCGGCATGGACATCGGGGACCCTGTTCCCCCACTCCTCGCGAAAGACAACCCGTGCAATCAACGCGGCCAGCGGCAACCGGCCTCTCGTCGTTCTCGCCAACCTGTCCGGCTTCGACGGATCGCCCGAGTCGATGCGTCGCCGTCAGCTCGAATTCGGCGCCGAGATCGGGCGGGCTGTCACCAACTTCGATGGGCCGATCGTTTTCGTGGTCGTGTCCCGTTATCACGGTGGTGCGTTCGTCGTATTCTCCAAAGCGCTCAATGAGGCGATGGAAATCGCCGCCGTAGAGGGCTCGTATGCATCGGTGATCGGCGGGGCACCTGCCGCTGCCACGGTGTTCGCCCGCGACGTCAAGAAGCGGACAGAAGCTGACGGCCGGGTGCGGGAAGCTCGCGAGGCCACTGTTGGCGCCGACGGAGCCGAAGCGACTCGGTTGCGAAACCGTCTTGGGTTGATAACCGAGCAGGTTCGATCCGAGAAGTTGGGGGAAGTGGCCGGCGAGTTCGATGCGATTCACACCATCGATCGAGCCCTTCGGGTTGGCTCGGTCGACCGAATCATCGCTGCCGCAGATCTGCGTCCCTATGTCATCGATGCCCTCGAGCGAGGTATGGCCCGCCTCAGCTCAACCGATATGGCCTAGCAGATCGGTGAGTGAACCCAGGAGTGCTGAGGGGTTGCGGTGTGGAGATCGCTGCTGTTCGGAAGTAGTTGCGGTGGCTCGTTGTCATCGGCGAACGCGATGGTGAGCACGAACACACCGCACCGTCGCCACCAGCCCGGCATCGGGCCGTCGTTGCCGCCGATGGTCATGGCCGACCATCCGTCGAGTTCGCGGTCGCCGTGGAGATCTACCTCGACGGTGCGCGTGTCGGCCCTCAGCCCGACCTGCTGAACCTTGAGAGCAGCCTCCTTGGCTGACCAGATGAGGTTGGCGAGCTCGTCGTGCCTGTGGTCGGGTTGGCTTCTCACGTACTGGCGCTCGGCCGTGGTGAAGAAATCATTGACGAAACGAGTTGTGCGGGGCTCGACGACTTCGAGATCGACACCCACGGTTCCTGACGCCATGGACCCTGGTTGTCCTACCAGACAGACAGCCCACCCCGATCGGTCGGTCATCGAGATGTCGACAGCAGCCTTTTCGCCGTCGATCTGAACGTAGGGAGCACCGGTCGGTCGGTTGAGAATCTCGATCCGGGCCAGAGTGTCGTGTGAGCGGTCGAGCTCGAGCGCGCTGGCTACGGCCTGCTTGGTGGTCCACCGCCTGGTCACGTACTCGTTGCGGCGTTTCGTGAACCGGATCGACTCCAGGCGATCGGTCTCGTACGGAGAAAGCCACTCGGTTGTTGACGGTGTGTTGTCCTCACCATGGGCCAGCCACCACATGGCTCCAGTGTGCCACTTCCACGCAGAGAGGGCCGAGCCGCGGGCCCCGGAGGGACGAAGTGCGGACGGAGGGACTTGAACCCTCACACGATTTCTCGCACCAGGACCTAAACCTGGCGTGTCTGCCAATTCCACCACGTCCGCGTGGTGTTCGAAGGGTAACCGACCCCAGCCCGGTGCGGTCTGCGTGTTCGATCCAAACTCAGGTTCGTCAACCACATCACCGATACCAGGTATGTGCTTTTCAGGCAGAACGCAAGGGTGTCGCGTCCGATAGACAATCACCACCAGCAAATCGAGATGCGACGTGATCTTCGGGAGGACACCGCCGATCTTCACGCGCGCATCGATCGCCTGACGCTCGTGAACGAGGCGTTGTGGACGCTCCTGCAAGAGGCCAGCAACCTCACCGATCAGCACCTGCTCAATCGGATCCAAGAACTTGACGAATCCGACGGCAATTCCGATGGCGTGTTCAAGCCCGCCGCTACGCGCTGTTTCAAATGCGACGCTGCGGTGGGCCACGGTCGGCGTACGTGCATGTTCTGTGGCGCCGATGCAAGCGGCCGATCACCGTTTCGTTCGGTGTAGCACCTTTGACAGCCAGCCCGGAAACGTCTCTCCACGGTCAGCAACTGGTGTACGGCCAACCGCAACTGGCTGGTGCCCTCGGCACTCGCCGCCGCAGTCCTCCTTGGACTCATGGCACGAGCCCAGGGATACTGACCTCTGGCAAGTTTCAAATCCCGGCTGATAGCCACATTCGGCGATTCTGCAGGTGTGATAGCCACATTCGGTGTGGGTATCCACAGGAATTTGGCGGAGGTTAGGCGCCGGGGAGGATGCGGTGGGCGTCGTAGACGGCTTCGACTCGGCGGAGGTGACGAAGCAGCGTGTTCAGGTGGCTGGGGTCCGCTATCTCGAACTCGAATTGCATGCGGGCGATGCGGTCAGAGCCGGTGACCGTGCTGGACCCGATGATGTTGATGTGGTGCTCACCAAAGACCGCGGAGAGGTCGCTCAGCAGTTGACTACGGTCGTATGCCTTGATCTCCACAGCGGCGACGTAGAGATCGTCACTCCGCTCTCCGGACCAGGCCACCTCGATCACTCGGTCGTTTTGTGATTGCGTGAGCGAGATAGCGTTCGCGCAGTCGGTGCGATGCACCGACACACCCCGACCGCGGGTGACGAACCCCTGGATCTCATCGCCTGGCACCGGCGTACAGCACCGGCTGAGACGGATCAGCACGTCGTCGAGGCCCTCGACGTGAACTCCGGCACCCGACGCTTTCCGTTTAGGTCGACGAGCCGTTATCGGCTGAACGATCTCCTCGGGTGGTTCGGTTTCGCTGTCGGTGAGTCGCCGGACCCGCTGTGTCACGGCCTCAGCGGACACATGATGCTCACCCACAGCTGCATACAGTGCGTTGAGGTCGTCGTAGTTGAGCAGGCCGGCAACCTCGTCGAGGACGCCATCATCGGCGAGTTTGCGAATCGGAAGGTTGTCTTTGCGAAGCGCTTTGGTGACCGCTTCGGTGCCGGCGGCGATCGCGTCGGAACGACGTTCCTTGGAGAACCACTGCTTGATCTTGGACGTCGCCCGAGGAGTGGTCGCGAACTGGAGCCAATCCTGGGAGGGTCCCGCTAGCTCGGCCTTGGAGGTGAGTACCTCTACGGTTTGACCCGATTCGAGAACTTCGGAGAGTGGCAGGAGTCGGCCATCGATCTTGGCGCCGACGGTCTTGTGTCCGACATCGGTATGGATCGCGTACGCGAAGTCGATGGCGGTCGCACCGGCGTGCAAGGTGACCACGTCGCCGGCCGGAGTGAATATGTAGATCTCGTCGCTGTCGAGATCGACCTTGAGGTTCCTCATGAACAGCGAGGGATCCGAGGTATCGGTATCCCAATCGATGATCCGCTCGAGCCACGGCGCGTCGTTGCCACCGCCGCCGCCACGGTCCTTGTAGACGAAGTGGGCCGCCACACCCCGCTCGGCCCGATCGTGCATCTCATATGTCCGAATCTGCACTTCGATCGGCTTGCCCAACGGACCGATCACCGTCGTATGCAAGGACTGATACAGGTTGAACTTGGGCATCGCGATGTAGTCCTTGAAGCGACCCTGCACCGGCTTCCACGTTGCGTGGATCGACCCGAGAGCTGCGTAACAATCACGAATCGAATCGACGACGACACGAATGCCGATCAGGTCGTGGATCTCGGCGAACGCCTTGTCCTGGAGCATCATCTTTTCGTAGATGCTGTAGAGGTGCTTCTCCCGACCTCTCACCCGACCGTGAATATTGAGCTCTGAGAGCTTGATCTCGACCTCGGCGATGAGCTGGGTCAGCAGTAGATCACGCTCGGGTGCTCGGGCCGCCACCATGTCTTCGATCTCTGCGTAACGCTTGGGGTGCAGCGCGGCAAACGCCAAGTCCTCGAGTTGGGTCTTCACCTCCTGCATGCCGAGGCGGTGCGCCAAGAGGCGCATACACCTCCAAGGTCTCGCGGGCGGTGCGTTCCTGCTTCCACGCCGGCATCGCACCGATGGTTCTCAGATTGTGCAACCGATCACAGAGTTTGATGATCAGGACCCGCATGTCCTTGCTCATCGCCACGAGCATCTTTCGGAACGTGGCGGCTTGCTGAGCCTCCTTGCTGTCAAACCGGATGCGGTCGAGTTTGGTAACGCCGTCGACGAGCGCTGCCACATCGGCGTTGAGCTGGGTCTCTATGTCGCCCAGCGTCATTCCGGTGTCTTCAACCGCATCGTGAAGAAGGGCCGCCGCGACGGTCTCTACGTCGACTCCGAGCGAAGCGACGATCTTGGCCACCGCAATCGGATGGGTGATGTAGGGCTCACCGCTCTTGCGCCGTTGCGGTTCGTGGGCGGCGGAGGCCATCTCGAACGCTTTCACGATCATCTCGTGATTAGCCCTCCGATTTGGGCCGGTGAACGCCTCCAAAACCGGTTCCAGCGCAACCTCGGGCAGCGGCCGTTCCCTGCGCCACGGCAACACCCGCTGGACCGTCATGACCATATTCACAGGTTACAACAGCATTCCGGGCCTGTGGCTCCCCGTCATTGGTGAAGAAAGGCACTACCGTTTGCGTGCGTTATGGAGAATCTTGTACTTCCCGGCCTGGTGCTGGTCGTCTACCTCGCTTTCATCTTCCCTCAACTCAAGAAGCGGCGGGATCAGAGAAATCTTCTGGCCTCGCTTGTCGAAGGGGACGAGGTCGTCACGGCGTCCGGGCTTCACGGAATCATCTCGGCCCTCGACGACTCGGTCGTGTACATCGAGGTGAGTGAAGGGGTGGAAGTGAAGTTCTCCCGCGCCTCAGTGGCCACGAAGCTGGACATCGACCTCGATTCGGACTCGTGAAGTCACAGTTGTTCAAGGCCGGTGGCCTGTTCATCACCGCCCTTGTCGCCTTTGTTGCAACCCTCATCTCGGGCAACCAACCCTTGCTCGGCCTCGACCTCCAGGGTGGGGTGTCGGTGGTGTACCAACCAGTCGATGACAACGTGACCGACGAAGCCCTCGACGAGGCCACCGACATCATCCGAAATCGGGTTGACGCACTCGGCGTCGCCGAACCGGAGATAAGCCGCCAAGGCAACACGATCGTGGTCGACCTGCCCGGGGTCGAACAGCAGGAACGGGCACTCGAGTTGGTCGGCCAAACCGCCGAACTTCGATTCCGTCCAGTTCTCGCCTCAGTCGGCGTCGCAAGCCCATTTCCGATTCCCGAGGACTGCCCCGAGGAACTCACGATCCCGGAGAACGACGACCCAACCGCCACAGTCCTGCTCCCCAGCATCGACGGCGAGTTCCTCTGCCTCGGCCCGTCCTTGCTGACCGGAAACGCACTCGAGACTGCATCTGCGAGCATTGCCGGAGGACTCCTCACCGGAGGCGGCAGCGCATGGCAGGTCAACCCCACATTCCGAGAGGGACCCGACGGCATCGACCTGTTCAACCAAGCCGCTGTTCTGTGCAATACGCAAGCTCCGGAGTGTCCAACCGCCCGCCTGGGCATTGTCCTGGATGGACTCGTCCAATCGGCCCCCTCGATCAATGTCCCCTTCTTCAATCGTGATCAGATTCAGATCACCGGCAACTTCATGGCCGAGGAAGCGGAAGATCTTGCGACCACGCTCCGGTTCGGCGCCCTGCCGGTCGAGTTGGAGGCACAGCAGACCAGAACGATCAGCGCAAGCATCGGAACCGACGTTCTGTCCTCCGGCGTGGTTGCGGGAATCATCGGTTTGGTCCTGGTTGCCATCTTCCTCATGGCGTACTACCGGCTTTCCGGACTCGTCGCCCTGCTAGGTCTGGTGATCTCGGCCATGTTGTTGTGGTCGATCATTTCGCTCCTCGGCGAGTACCTCGGACTGGCCCTTTCCCTGTCGGGAATCGTGGGTCTGATCGTCGCGATCGGCGTATCGGCCGACTCCAACATCGTGTACTTCGAGAACGTCAAGGACGCAGTTGCAAGCGGGAAGCGGGTCGTCACTTCGGTTGAGCGTGCGTATCGAAACTCGATCAGCACGATCATCAAGGCCGACGTGGTCAGCCTTATCGCCGCGGTGTTGCTCTATTTCCTCACGGTCGGCGCGGTGAAGGGGTTTGCGTTGTACCTCGGCATCGCCACGGTGCTCGATCTCATCATCGCCATGCTGTTCATGCGACCCATGCTTCTGTGGCTGGCCGAGACCAAGGCGGTCCAGGACAATCCCCGACTTCTCGGACTGCCTGAGAACGCCGTCACCGCCGTGATGATCAAAGCGCAGAGTCGAGCCACCAAGTCGGCCGCCAAGAAACAGAAGGGCAAGAAATGACACTGGCCTCTGATCTCTACAACTCGCGGTCAAGGATCGACTTCGCTCCAATTTGGAAACGCAGTCTGCCGATCTCGTTGAGTCTGATCGTTGTGGGTCTTGCCATCATTGCGATCTTCGGGGTGAACCGCAGCATCGAATTCGAGGGAGGCGCACTGTTCAGCGTCCCGGTCGACGACAGCGTCACCGTCGGAGACATTCGGGACCTGGTGGACGTGCCCGAGGCACGGATTCAGCGGGTCGAGAACTCCGACGGCAGCATCGCCATGCGGGTACAGATCCCGACTGAACTCTCCTCCGAATTCGAGCGGGTCGGCCAGAACCTGAACTCGGTTCTGCTACCGGGCCAAACGATCTCACGCGATACGGTCGGGCCGACCTGGGGAGATCAGATCACCAACAGCGCACTCCGGGCCCTCGTACTGTTCTTCGTGGTCGTGGCGATCTACCTCGCCATTCGGCTGGAACCTAAAATGGCGCTGGGTGCCCTGGTGGCGGTGATCCACGACCTCGTGCTGACAGTCACTGTGTATTCGGTTCTCCGAATCGAGGTGAGCCCAGCCACCGTCATCGCACTGCTCACAATTCTCGGTTACTCGCTCTACGACACTGTGGTCGTCTACGACAAAGTTCTGGAAAACTGGATCGAGCCGGCGAATCGGCGCAAGAAGTACAGCGATGTCATGAACGAAAGCATGAACCAGGTGATCATGCGATCCATCAACACGACGATCACCACGGTCCTGCCGGTTGCCTCGATGCTGATCATCGGTGCGTTCGTGCTGGGCGGCGACAGCCTCCGCGGGTTCGCCATCGCGCTTCTGATCGGCCTCGTGCTCGGCACGTACTCCAGTATCTTCGTTGCAGCACCGCTGCTGGCGTGGATCAAGGAACGGTACCCCGACCCGTTCCCGGAGAAGATCTGACATCTGCCGGTCGCTTCATTCGCCTGCGTTGCACGCCGGGCCGTTGCGGCCCCGACTTTGAAGGCTAGAGCATGGGCACGCCACTTGTCATAGACGTCGAGCACACCGATGGTGGGGCCCGTGCAGGAACGATCTTCACCCCTCGAGGCCAACTGACGACGCCGGTCTTCATGCCGGTCGGCACCCGGGGCGCGGTCAAGACCCTCGACACCGCTGACATGGAGGCACTCGGTACCCAGATCATGCTCGGGAACACATACCACCTCATGGAGCGGCCCGGCGCCGACGTGATCGAGTCACTCGGTGGTCTACACCGTTTCCTCGATTGGAGCGGCCATCTGCTGACCGACTCGGGCGGTTTCCAGGTGTTCAGCCTCAAGCCGAAGGTCACAGAGGATGGAGCGACCTTCAAGAGCATCTACGACGGAGCCACCCAGCACCTCACTCCGGAGCGGGCGGTTAGGGTCCAGGAACAGTTGGGAGCCGACATCGCTATGGCTCTCGACGTCGTTCCTGCTCTCCCTGCCCCTCGCGATCAGGTCCGCGATGCGATGGAGCGCACCCTGCGGTGGGCCGAACGGAACCGAGAAGCTCACGGTCATCCAACCCAGGCCCAGTTCGGAATCGTCCAGGGCGGGGTCGACCTCGATCTTCGGGCAGAGTCCGCACGGCGTACCGTCGAGATCGGTTTCGACGGGTACGCCGTCGGCGGCTTGAGCGTCGGCGAGACTCGCTCCGCCATGGTCCCGGCACTGGCCGCCGCAACAGCCGAGCTACCTGAAGATCGACCGCGCTACTTCATGGGGTTGGGAGATCCGGTCGGCCTGATCGAAGCCGTGAACAACGGGATCGACATGTTCGACTGCGTCCTGCCCACGCGTCTGGCCCGGCACGGGACCGCACTCACCTCGTCGGGCCGCCTCAACCTGAAACGAGCTGAGTTCGAAACCGACGACCAGCCGATCGATCCGAGCTTCGATCATCCGTTGAGCTCCCGCTACAGCCGCGGCTACCTACGCCACCTGCTCAAAGCCGGCGAACCCACGGCGGGCCGCATCTTGACGCTCCACAACCTGGCATGGATTGCCGACCTGACCACGCGTATGAGATCAGCAATCGCAGCGGGTACGTTCCAACAGCTTCGCTCCGAAGTACACGCCACCTGGAGCCAGTGAACGGTCGCCATCGGTCGTTCGGAGCTGGTTCAGCAGCCGACGCCGAGCCAGACCGGGAGTGGTCGATCGGTCCCGGCGACGGTGGCGTCGAGGCTCTCGTTGAACTCCACGGAGCTTCCACCATCCATCTTCATGATGTCTGTGTAGCCCCGGACATCGAGCCACTGGACCAGCTCGTGGGCCGTGAGTGTGGTGGTCGAGCCAATCATGACCGTCGACGGTGCCTTGAAGGCGGCGAAGGAATGTCGAGTCGTGTTGAACGTATAATCCTGGCCTGAGGTTTCCACGTTGTAGTCGCCATCGACGACCATGGAAATACCCCCCACAGCCCAGTCCCAGCCTTCCTCTTTTCCGTCCCACTTGGCGGGGTCGTACCACTCACCATCGGGGTTGTCGTCCCAGAAGTTGGCGTGCAACTGCAGCATGCTCTGATCTTTCTGGACCAGGTTGGACAGGATGTTGATATATCCGACGCTCTCGTTGAACTTGGCGTCGAAGTTGGCAACTTCACCGCCCTCTCCAATCCGGCGGGATCCGAGAATCCCGCGACTGTTGTCATCGCCTACGTTGCTACGTGACGGAGCGTTGGTCCCGTCGATGTTGGCGAAGCCGATGTGCTCACCGAAGGGAACCGGTCCATCTCGGTGAACCCAGTTGGCATTGATCGACACGACGCTGCAACGGCGCGCAGACGCCTTCAGATCGGTGGAGAGATAGTCGAGTTCCAACGCACGGCCCCCGGGAATGTCCTGAACCTGGTCCGCCAATGCACACTGCGACGGTTCGGTGACGGGGTGTTTGCGGGTCAATTCAGGTTGGGTGACCCAATAGACCGCCATCTCCTCGCGGGATACCGGAGGAACGCTGACGTCTCCCTTCAGGAAACCGAGCCAGTAGTTGAAACCTGCATCGTCAGAGGGGCGACTCAGCAGATTCTGATAGAGCAGGCCTTCAACGAAGTCCTCGTCGGTCGCTCCAGACCAGAGACTCTGATATTCGGTACCCTCCGACATCCAACGAGCGATGCTGAAAGGATCCCGGGTATCGGCGTAGATGTCACTCCAGTACTTCAGCCCGGCGTGGTCGGGCACCCGCCCGAAGAACAGTCGATACAGACGGACGGTGATCTCGCCCGGGCGGTCACACAAGACCGATTCGATTGCGGGGTTCACGTCGTCGGCCGCTGCAACCGGCTGGATTCCCACGACGGAGACTGACGCCGTGATGATGGCGACTGCGACCAGAACGAGCCGGCGCAGGGTGCGAGGTGAGCGCAAACTGCAGTGTGGGCGCAAACTGCAGTGTAATTTCGTCGGCATGAGCTAAAGACCCTACTGATAGTGAGAAACTGCTACCAACAGTGATCGGCATTGACAGTGGGCACCCTTGAGCCCTTGGGTGACACTACCCAGCATGCCCCGATGGGCGCCGGCGCAGCGCCATGGCATCGCCGAACGATCCCACCGAATACCCCCGGTTCAGCGCATCCCGATAGAGCTGCCGCCAACCATCACCGATGAAGGCCTCGACCAGTACCAACAGGGTGGACCGGGGCATGTGGAAGTTTGTGAGCAGCACATCGACGACCTTCCACTGGAAGCCAGGGCGGATGAAGATGTTTGTGACACCCTCGAGCTGCTGGTTGATGGCAACAGTTTCCAGCGTTCGAACCACCGTGGTTCCCACGGCCACAACTCTGCGGCGCCGCCCGGATCTGTGACCACACGGCCTGCGAGATCGCATAGGTCTCGCTGTGCATCACATGGTCGTCGAGTCGGCGAGCGGTGACCGGCGCAAACGTTCCCAAGCCGACCTCCAGATCGATTGCGACGATCGTGGCACCTGCTTCCCGGCACCGTTCCAACAATGCGGCAGTGAAATGCAGCCCTGCGGTCGGGGCAGCAACCGATCCGGGCCGGTCTGCGTACACGGTTTGATACCGATCCGGATCTTCGGGATGGGTGTGGATGTATGGGGGAAGTGGCAGGACCCCGATCTTCTCGGTCCTGGCACTGTCGAGCACTCGAACCAGTCTTTCGCCGGACTCCAACACGCCCACGATCTCGACGATCGGCACCTCACCGTCGAACAGCACGGTGCCTGGCGGTAGTCGGCGAGCCGGCTTGACCAACGCCACCCACATCGATGGGTCACCGGTGGGGTCGACCAGAAGAACCTCGGCCGCTCCCCCGGTCAGCTTGTGGAGGTGTAGTCGAGCTCGACGAACTCTGGTGTTGTTGACGACCACAACATCCCCCGGCTCGATCAAATCTGCAAGATCGCCAACAACGCGGTCCTGAGGGTGGTGAAGATCGGTCGCGTCGAGAAGCTTGGCCGAATCACGCGGTTCGGCCGGGTGTTGGGCAATCCGTTCCTTCGGTAGTTCGTAGTCGAAGCGATCAATCTCCGAGGGCGCTGCTTCCACTCTGATCCCAGGGCGCTAGAACAGGGTGGTGCCGGTGTCCTCGGGCATTACCAGACCGAGATGTTTCCACGCTTTGGGGGTTGCCTGCCGGCCAGCGGGTGTTCGCACCAGGAACCCCTGCTGAATCAGGAACGGCTCGATGACGTCTTCGACGGTGTCCTTGGGTTCGCTCACCGTGATCGCCAGGTTCGACAGGCCCACCGGCCCGCCACCAAACTTCGTGCAGATCGATTCGAGCAGCAGAACGTCGACTCGGTCCAATCCGCTTCGTCGATCTGGTTCATTTCGAGACCCTGGAGCGCAGCATCGAGATCGACGACCCCGGTGCCTCGCACCTCGGCCCAGTCGCGAACCCGACGGAGGAGCCGATTGGCGATTCTGGGCGTGCGACGGCTTCGAGCTGCTATCTCTCGGGCTGCTTCACCGGTGACGGAGATGCCGATGATGTCGGCGGCTCGCTCGACGATGGCCTGGAGGTCGTCGGTGCTGTAGAAATCGAGTCGGAAATGATCGCCGAATCGATCCCGTAGCGGTCCGGTGATCAGGCCCGTGCGGGTGGTGGCGCCGACCAGGGTGAACGGTTCGACCGGCATCCGGATCGACCGTGCCGCCGGCCCCGAGCCGATCACCACATCGATCTGGAGGTCCTCCATCGCCGGATACAGAACCTCCTCTACCTGGCTCGGAATTCGGTGAATCTCGTCGACGAAGAGCACGTCTCCGGCTGCACTTTGGAGAGGATCGCCGCGACGTCACCGGGTTTGACGAGTGCTGTACCACTGGTGATCTGGAGCTCGGCCCCGAGTTCGTTGGCGACGATCACGGCCAACGTGGTCTTGCCCAGACCGGGAGGACCGGCGAAGAGGAGGTGATCAGCGGGCTCGTTCCGGGCCCTGGCCGCCTCGAGGATGATGCTCAGACGTTCTTTCAGAGCACGCTGTCCGACGAACTCATCGAGGGTCTGAGGGCGCAATCCGACTTCGAGGTCGAGTTCGCCGGTATCTTCGGCGCCGGACCGGCCACGGAAAGGATGATGTCTTCCCTCACCATCAGAAGCTCGGTTCCATCTGTCGCAGTGCTTCTTTGAGCAGAGCGCCGGTGTCCCCCTGCTCGATCAGGTCTTCGGACAGCAACTGGGTTGCCGCTCTTGCATCCGTCATCGAGTAACCGAGGGTCAAGAGGGCATCGATCACGTCGGTGACCGAGTCGTTTGTGATCCGAGCCCGCCGCTCCCGATGGTCACTGTTTCCGGATTGCTCAGATCGACGACGAGTTTGTCTTTCATCTCGACGAGGACTCGTTGTGCGGTGGTCTTGCCGACTCCGCTGACGGCCTGAAGGGCGGCGATGTCATCGCTGCTCACGATGGCCGCCAACTCGGCCGGGCCGTAGGTGTTGAGGATGGACAGCGCCATCGAGGGCCCTACCTTTGGGGTTGCCACCAGGGTCTGGAGGGTGACAACTTCGCTCTGCGTGCAGAAACCGATCAGCTTCTGATCTCCGTCTCGAATGAACTGTTGGTGGGTGAACAGGAGAGTCTCTCCCTCCAGGTCGATCTGGTTGAGGGTGCGATCGTTGACCGACACCTTGTAACCGATTCCGGAGGCCAGCTCTACGAGTACTTCGTGCCGAGTGCGATCCACGTGGGTGATGTACCGCGCAGGGATCCGATCATTTGACCACCCCTGCGAGCGCCACCTCGGCGCGCTCTTGGGGACCCAGCAAGGTTCCGCGTGGATCGAAGGCGAGATGGCACAGCGCGACGGCGGCAGCGTCGGAGACGTCGGCCGGTGTAGCCGGTTCGGCCAGTCCCAGGAGTTGCTGCACCATCTTCTGAACCATCTCCTTGTCAGCTCGCCCGTCTCCGGCTACGGCAGCCTTCACTTCGTTGGGAGAGTACTCACGAACATGACAACCCATGGCAGCGGCCTCGGTGATTATGACGCCAGCAGCTTGTGCGACTCGAATCCCCGTGCTCGCGTTCTTCTGGATGAACACCCTCTCAACGGCGACGATCTTGGGTGTGAACTCATCGATGAGCTCTCTGATCTCACGTTGCAGCTCGGCCAGACGATAGGCCGCCTGGAGTTCTGGATCCGTGCGAAACAGACCCATCGCCACAGCATGCACCTTTCGACCTCGACCGGGCTGGAGAACTGCGAACCCGCATCTGGTCAATCCGGGGTCGACGCCCATGACGAACATACGTTTGATACTAGTCCGCCCGATGCACGACAGCGGGCACGGTCTGGCCACGGCTGACACTCAAGATCGCTTGCCCAAACTGCATCGACGTCGCGTTCGGTTTGATTCAGGACAACTCTCCGGGGGGTGCGGTGTGTTGGGAGCGCACACTGCGATGAACCGGCGCTCGAGGGGTGAACGGTGCTGGCGAATCAGGACCCATCGGTGAAGTGGTTGGGTCAGCGACCACAGCAGCATGGGCGCGGGCAGGACTGAATGCGGGGGCCCCGGCAACGGGGTCGGTTTCCCTTGCGCCGAAAGGCTCGTAGCCCGAACCAACCTCGCTCTCGTCGGCTCCTCGGCTCGGCTGGCCGATCACTTGGTAGACCGACTCGGAGAACTTGATCCTGGCTATCAGGCCGCTGGGTACTCCGTTCAGTAGTTCCACCCCCAAACCGTGTCGATGTGCCAGTCGTCCGACCACGTAGAGGCCCAGGAACCGTGATGGGGTTTCGGTGAGTCGAGCTGCGTCGAGGATCTGCTGGTTGTTGGACTTCAGTTCTTCGTCGCTGAGACCGATGCCGCGATCGCCCACGGAGATCATGAGTCCTTCGGGCCCTCGTCGGATGAGCACCTCCACCGACGAGCTGGGAGGCGAGAACACCAGCGCATTCTCGATCAACTCGGCCAGGAGGTGACCGATGTCGGCAACTGCTGCGCCGTGTATCAAGGCGTTCGCCCGATCATCGACGCTGACTCGGTCAGAGCCCTCGACCTCGGACAGGGCTGACCGGACCACGTCGGCTACCGGGATCGCCGTGTCGAACGATCGGCTGGTTTCCGCTCCGGCGAGTACGAGAAGTGACTCGGCGTTGCGGCGCATGCGGGTGGCCAGATGTGCGACCTTGAGCAATTCCTGGAGGCGTTCAGGGTCACGCTCTTCGTGCTCGAGCTTGTCAAGGGAGGCAAGCAGTAGCGTGAGCATCTTCTGGTTCCGATGCCCGAGATTCACGAACATCTCCGACACCGTCCGACGAGACGCAGCCTGCTCGGCTGCAAGCTCGATTGCGGTGGTGTGAAGCTGGTTGAACGCATCAACCAATTCGCCGATCTCGTCGTCAGATTCTACGTCGATCGGATCGGGCACTTCGACGACAGCCTCGCCGCCGAGTTCGCGGATCTGGGCCACCGTTCTGGGCAGCTGATGTTTGGCGATCTGCCGTGATTGTTCGGCCAGGGACAACAGAGGCTTCCGGACGGACCGATAGAGCGCCACTACCAACATCAGCGTCAGACCAGCGAAGAGCAGAGCGGCAAGAACGGTTCCGCCCAGCGCTATCAGGGCCCGGTTGGCGGTCACCGTCGCTTCCTCGGACGAATCAGCGATCAGGTCGGCTTGCAGACTCTGAACGGCGCCGAAGAGGGGCGTGAACGTGGGCAAATACGAGGCCGAGGGAGCTTCGTCGGGATTCACCACGGCCTGTGAGGCACCGTCGCGAAGGTCCTTCACGAGGCCATAACCCCGGCTGTTGAGCACATCGGTCTGGAAGCGGTAGATGAAATCAGCGCTGTCGTGAGTCAGGATCTCCTCGGTTGTGACCTGAACCTCGTCCGAGTACGCCGTGGCACGAGACAGGGCACCGTATCTGGCGGCATCGGACTCGGCCTCGCCAATCGCCACGTACTCAAACAACTCGCTTCGAAGTCCGGCGGAGAACTGAGCGAGCAGGAGAACAGAGCGTGCATTGGTGATGCCGTCGGCCGTCTGAATCGTTCCCGGTGCGGCCTGGATTTCGGCGATCGAGAGGGCGACCAACTGGTCCAGTCGCTGGAATACCGCAGCAGCCTCACTATCCCGGGAACTCAGCGCTTGTTGCTGCATTTGAACCGTGGCCTCGGCATCTCCCAGCGACCGACGTATCCAGTTGATCTCGGTTTCGATTTCGTCCACGGTGGATTCTCGACCGGGATCGTTGGCAACCGCCAGGCGGTACTCCTCGATGGCCACATCGGTTCGCTGGCGGGTCAATCGAAGCCGGACACCAAGAGTGTTCGACTGCTGGAACGCATCTCTCTCCACCATCAGGGCAGACCCAAGACCCGATGCGGTCTCGATTCGACGTATCTCCTGTTGTTCGGCAAGAGCGGTGCTCCGCTCTTCCATCGAGTCGACCACGAACAGATACGACGCAGCGGCAAGCGGCAACAGGGGCAACGCAGCCAACAGCAACAGCTTGGATCGGAGCGACAAGCGGCTCAATTTCACAGCTGGTTTGGGCATTCGTGCGTTCCTCGAGGCAACGTTCGGGTATCAACGGGTATCGGCACACCACCTTGGTTCTTGATCCACCGTTCCCGCCGATGCCGGAATGGCCAGGTCAGGCGCGTTCTGGCAAGAAAAGCGCCCTGGTTTCAGCCAGATCTGTTCTAAGATCGGGATCACCAAGAGGAAGGAGGTGGTCCAGATTCATTTACTTGAAGGGACCTTGGAGGTGGCTGGCCGCTAGCCGGACAGCTCATCTGCTGGCGGAAACCCCGCCGGTCACCGCTCAACAGTTCGTCGGGTGCGTCCCGCCCGGATTACGAACGATCTGTTGAGTCCGAAGCAATCGGTGTGGGAGGGCCCTACTGGGACCCTCCCACATCACGTTTTGCGTTCTGCACCCGGCCCGACAAACCACAGTGCCGGACAAACCACAGTGCCGGACGAAACCACAGTGCCGGACAAACCACAGTGTTAGAGCAATGCCCCCAGGCCGCCGATCACTGCGTCAGCCCGGGCTGCGTCGGGCCAGGCGGAGTGGATGTGGCCCCAAGGACCTCGCCGCACGAGCACTGCGCGCAGTCCAGCTTCGAGCGCAGGAATGATGTCGTGATCGACGCGATCACCGACGTACACGATCTCACCGGCATCGACGCCGGCTTCCCGAATCAAACGTCGGAAGAAACGATGGGTGGGTTTCTTGGCTCCCCATTGCTCACCGCACCGAACCTTGTCGGCCGGAAGCCCCAGACTCTCGAGGGAGAGGGTCATCCGTTTCGACTGGTTTCCGGCGATGACTACCCCATGACCGGACGCTTTGAGGGCTTCCATCGTGGGTATCGCGTCGGGATAGAAATCATCGGCAAGGAAGCCGTCCTCTGGTCGATTGAGAAAAGCCAGATCGGCTTCGAACCGATCGAAGTCGACGCCAAAGTGAGTGAACACCCCGCGGACGTCTCGCCCTTCCGACACATAGGAACCGAAGACGCCCAGGAACGTGAGTGGAGGAACGCCCACGTGGTCGGCATACCGCAACCACAAACGGCTTTCGTCGACCAGGGTCTCCCCCACGTCGAATGCGTACACGACCACCGGCCGAATCTAGCCACGCCACGCTGCCGACGCGCCATACGAGAGATCCTGATCCTGAGCCGGCTCGGGAAACGCCATACGCTCCGATGATCGGACCGACCCGAACCTTCCCGGCTAGCGTCCTCTTCGTGGAGTTCGTGATCCTGGCTGTCGGAGCGGTGCTGGTGGTAGTCATCGCTCTGGTCGCGGTCGGCGGTGGCGTCGCCAAGACTGCAGCGATGCCGAATCAGGTCGTATACGACGTGCAGGAGAGCATCGACTTCTGTGCAGAAGCCCTGCCCGATGAGGTGACGGCGACACTGTCTTATGACGACCTTCGTCGACTTCTCCGCTTGCACCTCGAGTGGATCCAGGCGTATCACTACACACCCGAGGGTGATCCTGAGGGACCGGTGGTGTTCAACAATGACGACGCGCTTGCGTATGTGATGGAACGGGCTGCGATCACACGGCTTCCGGTGAGCGCCGATCATGCTCGCCAGGTCCTCGATGCCCATATTTCGTATTTTCAGTTCATGGGAGCCGTGGACGTGGAGGCACCCGACCTCGTCAGAAAGGACCTATCGGAGTTGGGTTTGCTGGAGTACGGGGAGAATGGTCCACAACCCGAGCTGGACGACCCCTCCACGGCGGACGACCAGTAGGCTCGATCCAACATGGAACGACCAACAAACTTTGCCCACCACCGGTATGTCGGCGACAAGCGGACGCTGGAGTTCTACGACGTGGACGAGCTCACCGATGAAGCGATCATGGACGAGCTTCAGCAGTCGGGCACGTTCACCACGTTTGCTCCCGACACCGTGATCGAAGCCAAGAATCGCGGGTACCAGAAGTACACGGGGCCGGGCGCTGGCTGAGAACCTGGAACTGCGGGACGAACCGGGTGCGTCGGGACCCAAGCTCGACGTCTCGGTTTCTCACCCGGTCGGCCGCCCCGAGCGGCCACCGGTTGCGGTTCTGGTTCACGGGTTTCCCTCCGGCACTGTCTACGCGTCGAAGATCGGAGCGGACCTGCCCGAGCTTGCCGATCGGATTGCGACCACGATGGGATGGCAGGCGATTTGCCCGCGCCTGCGCGGCTGCGGGACCAGCGAGGGCGATTTCAGTCTGGCCGGATGGGTTGACGACGTTACGGCCGCGGTGACCTACAGCGAGGCCACGTTTCCGGGTTCTCCCATCTGGATAGTGGGGTTCGGGACCGGCGGAGCGGTAGGGCTCATGGCCGCCGGCAAGTCGCCGAGCGTTCAGGGGGCAGCGGCCTTGGCAACCCCTGCCGACTTCGACGATTGGGCCAACCGGCCCGATCAGCTGATCGTTCACAGCCGCAGAGTGAATGTCATCAAGGACCCGACGTTTCCTCAGGATCGCAAAGGTTGGCGGAACGAACTTCAGAGGATGAACACCGTCGATGCCGCTCGCCGGTTCGCCGACAAACCGCTTCTCGTGTTGCACGGATCAGAGGACGAGCTTGTGCCGCCGATGGATGCCCGGGTCGTCGCCGACGCACACGCCGGTGCCGATCTTCGGATCATCAATGGTGCCGGCCACCAACTCCGACACGACCCACGGGCGCTCGCCATGCTTCTCGGCTGGCTCGATCGCCACAGTCAGTTGTAGTCGCCTGCAGCGTGCCCGTTCAGGCGGCACGGAGCCTTGAGCCTGCGGCCGCGATCCTTTTTCGGCCACTCACGCGTTGCGCTGGATCTTGCACTCGCTGCGCAGGTGGTGTTCTCACTCACCTGCGTTCGTCCCTCACTACGGCTCGCTTCACCACCAACTCCGCATTGTTTGAGGAACAGAGGCGCGGCGATCGTTGAGTGAGGCCTCTCTCGTAGAGCCTGAGATCAGCCCTGTCGAGCGACGCTCGCTTCGTCGTCCCCCCAGAACTCAACTCGCACCAGCGCACCCCACGGCAGACCAGCCCCCGAGTGCTGGCTCCACGCTTTCCCTGAAGCGAGGCGGAGAGGTTCGTGAAGCGAGCGTCAGCGAGTGAGGACACGAACCACGTAGCGAGCGCAAGTCCCAGCGCACCAATCGGGTGGCCCCGCAGATCCGAGGCCACGGGCTCAAGCTTCCGTGGCAACGGGCCCGCTGCAGGCGAAGGTTAGAGCCCTATACGTTGGGCGAGTTGTTCACGGTGGTAGGCAGGATCCCCGAACATCAGCTCTGAGCTCTTCGCCCGTTTGAAGTACAGGTGGGCCGGATGCTCCCAGGTGAAGCCGATGCCACCGTGAATCTGGATGTTCTCGGCCGCGGCATGGAAATAGGCATCTGAGCAGTACGCCTTGGCGAGGCTGGCGACCGAAGGCAGCTCGTCATTCATCTCGCTGGCGCACCACATGCCGTAGTAGGCGGCGCTCTTGGCGCTCTCCACCTCCACCAGCATGTCGGCACACTTGTGTTTGATTGCCTGGAACGAACCGATCGGCCGACCGAACTGCACCCGATCCTTGGCGTATTGGGTGGCCATCTCGAGCACGAATTGGGCTCCGCCTACCTGCTCGGCAGCTAGTGCGACAGCGGCAAGATCGAGGACGGTTTCGAGAACATCCCAGCCGGCCCCGTCGGTTCCGATGAGGGTTGCCGGCGCATTGTCGAGGGTGACCTTGGCCTGCTTGCGGGTCTGATCCATCGTGGCCAACGCCTCGGTGGTAACGCCTTCGCCGGAGCTGTCGACTGCGAAGAGGCTGATCCCGGCCGAGGTCCGGGCGGCCACGATCAGAAGCGATGCGGTGTGTCCGTCGATCACGAAGCTCTTGGTGCCCGAGACGGTGGTTCCGTCAGACGTTGCCTCGATACCCGACGCATCCCACTTTCCGTTTTCTTCGGTGTAGGCCAGGGTCGCGGTGGTTTCGCCGCCGGCGATTCCGGGGAGGTGGGCCTTCATGGCGTCCTCATCGCCGGAGTGGATCAGGGCCAGCGTCGCCAGCGTGGTGGAGAGGAACGGTGCGCACAGCAGCGCCCGGCCCATTTCTTCAAGCACGATGCCGAGTTCGACGAAACCGAATCCCTGACCGCCGTACTGTTCGGGTACGACCAGGGCCGGCAGACCCATCTGCTCACTCATTTGTTTCCAGACCGCTGCGTCGTAACCGGCCTCGGTTTCCATCTGTTCGCGTACAGCGGCTTCTGAGGACTTCTCGCTCAGGAAGGAGCGTACGAACTCCCGCAGCTGATCTTGTTCCTCGGTGAAAGCAAAGTTCATGTCGCACAGTGAACCATTCGACGAGCCGTCGGGCCATTCGCAATGTGTACGCGTGCGTACACATGATCTACCCTTGCCACCGTGGCTGGGCACCAACGACACATCGGCATACGTGAACTTCGACAGCAGCTGCGCACCACGATCAACGCAGCACGATCCGGTGAGCGCATCGTGATCACCATGCGGGGTGCGCCCGTGGCGACCGTCGGCCCGATCGACGACCTCACCACCGTCGCAAACCTGGAAACGCTGTCGGCTGCCGGACTGGTCGAACCGCCCCAGCGCCGCGATCGCCCGAAGACCCCCCATCCCCATGTGTTGCCGGCCGATGTGCGGCTGGACCGCGTCCTCGACCAGGTTCGGGGACGGGCGTGAACGATCGCACACTGTTCCTCGACACCTCGGCGCTGCTGCGACGATATGTTGCCGCCCCCCACCGGCTGATGGTCCTCGATGCGATGGATCGAGCTGATCATTGGGTGGCCTCGTCGTTGTCTCGGACCGAAACGCTGCTCGCTCTCCAACAGCTGGCACTGAGCCCGGCCCACCTCAACGACCTGTGGGCCAGTGTCCGAGGAGAATGGGACGCGTTCTGGGAAGTGCCGATCGACACCAAGGCACTCAACACTGCGGTGGAAATCGGAGGACGTTTCGGACTGGGAGGCGTCGATGCACTCCAGATGGCGTGTGCCTCCCGTTTGCCGCTGCCTGTGTCCTTCTGCACCTTCGAGCGGCAGCAGATGCCTGTGGCAACAGAGCTGGGGTTCCACCTCATCGCCCCCGAAACCATCGCCGGATGAGGTGCACCACCGCTTGAATCACCGCTCAAGTAGAGTTGAAGTGTGGGTCGAAGCAACCGTGTGGCTACTCGTCTTACCGTTTGCCTCCTCTCCGCAGCAATGCTGGTGATCGGCCTCGGACCAGCCGATATTGCCCGGGCGGATTCTCAGCCCGGTATCCATAGCGGCACCACACCAACCGAGTTTCAGATAATGCGCTTCTATCGAGCTGTACTCGACCGGGAGCCCGATGCGGCCGGACTGGCGTATTGGCACCGGCTGCTCACCACCGGCACCGAACTCACCACGATCGCCGATTCGTTTGCATCGAGCATCGAATTCGAGATGCGGTTCGGTGTTCCCCGTGGATCGGGCGGTGATCCGCTCTTCTTGAACCAGGTGTATCGAAACGTGCTCGGGCGCGAACCGGACGAGGCCGGTGAGCGGTACTGGTCTCAGCTGCTCGAGGCCGGCGTTCCTCGAGCTCAGATTGTCTTGTGGTTCTCCGAATCGGTGGAGTTCATAGCGGCCACCGGGCTCGGCCCGGCTGAGCTTGCACCGTTCGTGGGTTCGATCGATCCGGTCACCTCCGCCGACCTCGGTGTCTCCTGGCGGGAAGGTTGCCCCGTCTCACCCGGCGACCTTCGGATGGTGCGGGTAACCCATGTCGACTTCGCCGGCGAAACCCAGACCGGGGAACTCGTCGTACATCAAGACTCGGCGGCGGATCTGCTCGTGGTCTTCCAACGGCTGTACGAGCATCGCTACCCGATCCAGTCGATTCGGACAATCGACGAATTCGACGGTTCCGACGATGCCAGTATGGACGCCAACAACTCCAGCGGTTTCAATTGCCGCAAGGCCGCGCTCAGCACTTCGTGGTCACAACACGCCTACGGCCGGGCCATCGACATCAACCCACTCGTGAACCCGTACGTCAAAGGCGCGCTTGGTGCTGCCCCCGTTGGGAGCTCGTTTCGCCGATCGATCGACACACCATCCGGGGTTGATTCGAGAGGGCGACATCGTCGTTCAGAGCTTCGACGCCATCGGGTGGACTTGGGGTGGCCGGTGGAGCTCGATCAAGGACTACCAACACTTTTCCGCTACCGGAGGATGATCTCGTCTCCGGGTAGTGGTTTGTCGACATAGAGCCTCGCTTGGAATTTGCGCATCGCTCCGAGCCAACGATCGGTGTCGGCCGCCTTCATCTTGACGTAGTCCGCCACCTCTGCATGCGGCAGCACAAGAAAACGTTCCTCGCTCATTGCTTCGAGGCACATCCGGGCAACCTCAGCCGACTCCACGATTCCATCTGCCGACGCAACGCCGAAGTCGTCCAGGCCGCCCGACGCCAGCTTCGCGTCGGGCGAATTTGAGACGATATTGGTACGTACCGCCTGCGGGCAAAGAACACTGACCCGGATTCCCTGGTGATGATGGGTGATGGCAAGCCACTCTGCCAACGAGACTGCGGCATGTTTGGTGATCGTGTAGGACATCGACCCGATCTGGCTGAGAAGCCCGGCGGCCGATGCGGTGTTCAGCAGGTAGCCCTCGCCCCGGGCCGCCATCGATGGAACAACCGCTCGCGCTGCGTAGATGTGCGACAGCACATGAACCTCCCACATCTTCTGGATGCTCTCGTTCGGATCCTCCAAGCCAGCGACGGTCACGTAGCCGGCGTTCGAGACAAAGACGTCGATCGGCCCGACCGTCTGCTCGACGCTCTCGACCAGTTCAACGATGGCGGCCTCGTCGGATACATCGATCTGCGCAGCCGTCGCACCGCAACCGGTTCGCACACCGATGTCAGCCGCGACCCGTTCGGCCTCGACGCCATTGAGATCGGCTACCACCACATGTCGGGCGCCGCCGGCAGCGAACTCGGCTGCGAGGGCCTCTCCGATACCTGATCCCCCACCGGTGACCACTGCGATTCGATTCTGAATGTCCATTGCCGACGAACGTTAGCGTTCAAAGTCAACGTGACTACTGTTGCGAGATGGATCGGATCGTTGTGATCGGAGGTGGGATTGCGGGGGTGAGCGCAGCAGCCTTTCTCGCCGACAGCGGGGCGACCGTCACCCTGGTCGAGCGCGAATCGACCCTCGCCTATCACACGACCGGCCGATCGGCCGCCCAGTGGATCGTCAACTACGGGCACCCGGCAACCCGAAAACTCACGGCGGCCAGTCGGTCCTTTTTCGACCAACCACCAGCCGGACTGACCGACAGTCCTCTGCTCACCGAGCGCGCCGTCCTCATGGTGTCGTCGGAACCGGATACTGAGGTGGACGACCAATTCGCCAGCGTCGACGGGACCGGCCCAGCGATGGAAACGATCGATCCATCCGTTGCCGGGGCCCTGTGTCCGATGGTCGACCCCGAGCGAACCGCCATGGCAGTTCTGGACTCCGGCTCGATGGAGATCGATGTGAGCGGACTGCACCAGGCGTTTGTGCGAATGCTGATCGCTGCTGGTGGAACCGTGACCACGGCAACGAGGGTCGATGCTGCCCGGCCCGATGGCGACCGCTGGCGGGTCGAGACAACCTCTGGTGACCTACCGGCCGACGTGGTGGTCAATGCCGCCGGCGCATGGGGTGATCTCGTGGCCGAGGGGGCCTCGGTGCGCCCCATCGGGCTCCAGCCCCGTCGCCGAACAGCCTTCATGGTTCCAAGTTCGTCACTCCCCGAGGCTGATCTGAGCCAGTCTCACCTCTGGCCGATGCTGATCGACCTCGCTCATCGTTGGTACGTCAAGCCTGACGGGACCCAGTTCCTGTGTTCTCCCGCCGACCAGACACCCTCGCCGCCGGTCGACTCCAAACCCGAAGAGGTCGACATCGCAATCGCGATCGAGCGGATCAACACCGACACACGACTGAAGATTCGATCCGTGGCATCGAAGTGGGCGGGTCTTCGCACGTTCTCGCCGGACGAGTCACTGGTGTTGGGACCAGATCCGGATCACCCTCGATTCGTGTGGTGCGTTGGTCAGGGCGGCGTCGGGATACAAACATCGCCTGCGGCCGGAAGGTTGATCGCAGATCTCATCGTGGGAAACACACCGGGGCCGGACACACCGCTGGACCAGCTCCTGCCCGACCGATTGCGCTAGTTCAGGTCCGGCGCTCGGTATATCACGGTGCCTTCCAGATCGGGAACGACGTGAAGTACGTCTCCCACACTGGGAAGACGGGCGGCAACATCGCCCGAACCTCCCGGGGCTACGACGATGGCAATACTGGGGCCTGACCCGGAGAGCCATGCCGCTGCGCCTGCCGCTCTCGCTGCGTCGTAGGCCGCCTTGGAAGCAGGCTGCTGGATGAATCGGTTCGGCTGGTGCAATCGGTCTTCAGTCGCTCGATTGAGAAGGCTGATATCGCCTTCATAGAGCGCCGCAACCAGCAGGCCGAGGCGGCCGAGGTTGTAGACCGCATCGGATCGAGCGACCGTGGAGCTCATTCCCGCCCTGTTCTCATCGGTGGAGGTGCTCGACTCGTGCGGCACCCAGAGCATGAGTTCACCGGGGAAGTCCGTCGCCAGGCGGTGGTTGTTGCTGTCGATGATCACGTGAATCCCGCCAAAGGCAGCGGGGGCTGCGTTGTCACCGTGACCCTCGAGCCGTTCGACGATCGTGTACGTGTCGCTTTGCAGGCGCGCTGCGTCCCAGCCTTTCTGGGCATACGCCAACGCCGCTCCGGCAGCTCGTGCTGCGGCTGAGAAACCCATACCCCGACCCGGAGGCACATCGAACCGGAACCAGATGTCGCCGGTGCCACCCGCCATTTCGAAGGCGATCCGGGCGATGTGATCGGGCCAGCACAGATCGCCGTCGCCCTCGTCATTGGCGTACACGTAGCGGTCGAGGGCCAGTCCGAGAACATCGAATCCCGGTCCGAGGTTGGCGGTTGAAGCAGGAGCCCGAACGGTGGTCACGAGCGCCGATGGTAGACCATCGCAGCACATCGCAAACTCCGACTCAGAAGCAGCTCCACAGATTCGAATGGATTGTCCTCAGCGGCCAGCCCGTGCGTGATTCGCAATTCGATCGGCCGGGAGAACCGAGTTGTAGAGCACAACCTCGTCGATCGTTCCTTCGAAGTTGTAGCCACGTCCGCTGGCATTGCCGTCGTGGAACTTGGTGCCACCGTTCAAGCCTCCGATTGCACCGTCGTCGCCATGAGCCCTCCATCGGCTCGAGTCCCGCTTGGTCGCCGTCCCCACGCTGACGCCGTCCACGTACAGCTCCAGCTGCCGGCCCCCAACGGAGTCCAGGGTCACCCCCACGTGGTATGACCTGCCGGTCGACACACCGGTCGACACCACGAGTGGGTTGGACCAGGTGGAGGACCATGCAGTAGCGAAGAGCGTCGAACCGTCCAAATAGATGTTGAGCCCGTTCCCGGTACCGCCCTCTTCATAGAGAACCTGTCGACCGGACAGGCGGTCAGCATTGAACCACAACTCGGTCGTTCGCTCGGCCCGCGTCGAGGTATTGATCAAGGGGCTGTCGCCGATGAGGACGAGATCATCGACGCCATCGAAGCGTGCAGCGGTGTCGGCATCGCCCGTGGCTACGTCGGCCACTCCGGTTGCGACACCTCCGCTGTATTTGCCATCGAGTGTGCCAATCCGATCCGCTGCATCGGTGACCGGTTGGTCTTGGTAGATGTTGAGATCATCGATGTAGTAGTCCCATCCGCCATGAACAACGAACCGGTCGAATGAGGAATATGTGGAATCCGTGGCCGAAACGGTGGCGAGTAGTGCACCGTCTCCGTCGTAGGCGTTGAGCATCAACACCGCATCGTCGCGAACCAGCTCGAGTCGGTACCACGAGTCCTCGGGAGGATTGAACGAGACGGCGGACCCGATGCCTGTCGCCGCACCACCGGTGCGGCGGTCGATCCGCATTGTGTTGCCGTTGTGGTCGACGTTGAAGCTGTAGCCGTTGAACGAGGAGTCCTCCAACCCGGCACGATCGATCGACCCACCTTTGAATCCGCTCGGCCGGTACACCCACACCTCGACGTTGACCGACCCGGAAATCGGGGTGGGAAGCAACTTCCAACCCCCATTGGGATCGTTGCTGGACGTCTTGAGGCCCGACGAAGTACCGCTGCGAGCGTACGCCGATGATCCGACGAAGGATCCGCTCCTGTAGGTCCGGTAGCCCGGAAAGGACTCGAAGTCATCGGTCAATACGGTGACGGGTGACGCCGCTCGAGGGCTCACCCAGGCGCCAATGGGCGATCGGCGAATCCGCGTCGACGGTGTCCAACAGCCAAGAATTCGTCATGGCGAACGAGCCTCCAGCGGCGGTCGTCGCAGAAAGCCGCGGCGGCCGTCCCTGGTGCCCCTGTACCAACAATCGAAACAGCAACCGCTGCCGCCGCGAGCCGCACGGCGGCTCGGGTATCGAAGCTCACCCCAACCGACGAAGAGAAGGATCGTCTCGACAGTCACCGTTGCCGCGCAGGCCAGCACCACCAAGAAGAAGGCCAACAGGATCCACCGAGAACTACCGAGCCAGTGGGCAGGCAACCCGGCGAAGGGGACCACCATTCGGGCCACACCCACCACGTCATCGATCGGCACGATCGTCGTGTCGGCATGCTGGTTCGAGTCTCCCTTGGTCCGGAAACCCACTGCCGTGTCGCCGTTGCGCTCGATGCCCACCACCCGGTGGGTCGTGTACCCATCGCGGACTCCGTTGAACGTGATGATCGAACCCGGCCCCAGTGTCTCGAGTGGAACCGAGTCGTCGACATGGACGATCGATCCCTCCGGCAGGACCGGCCGCATGGAACCACTGGAGACCACCATGGGACTCCAACCGACGATCAACGGCAACACGCTGAACAACATCAGCCACGCCGCGGTGAAGGTGGCGAACATCGCCACGAACCGACCGACCGCCATGAGGTTTGTATCCGAACGCCGTTTGGCCGCGCCTCCATTGTTCGGCTCCCGGCCCGCTCGAAGTGCGGACGAGGGTTCCTGAACCGCGGCCAGGCGGCGATCACCGGATACAAACCTCATGATCGATCAGTCCAGTCGCTCAGCTGGACTGAAGTTCCCAGGTGAAGGTGGCGGTGGCATTCTCGCCCTGGATGTCATTTGTGGCCTCGGCGTCGATCTCCACCGAGAACTGGTACGCAGCCGTGGTGTTGGCTGTGTCGACGGCGACCCCGTCGGCTGCCGTGGCATAGTCAGCCGGCATCGCGGCGGCGGTGCCGTTGTAGACCTCGGTCAAGGCTCCCGGTGCAGCACATGTACTTCCGGCCGCGCCGTGGGAGACCACCACGTTGAGGTTTGCAGCAAGGGTCCCGGCAAAGGCGCCGTAGAGGCGAATCGGTTCGAGATCGTCGACATCGCCGAGGTATTCCACCTGAACACAGTCGGTGACGGGCGTTCCCGGAATCAGCCCCGTGGCCGTCCAGCCGTTGGTTGTGAAGTCATCATCAACCAGTTCCACCGATGCTGCGGTGAAGTCGCCGGTCGTGCCGGTAGTGCCCGAGAATGCTGCCGATGTGGCGGTGAAAGCGAGAGAGCCGACTCCCAGGGCAGACATGAGTCCGGCTCCGAGAATCAGCACGCCGGCGCGCCGGCGTTCGTGGTTGTGGTTGGTCATTGGTAACTCCTTGTTAACGGCATCCTGAGGGACCACGAGTGTGATCGTGCAGGTTGTAACGGCAACACGGCAGCCAACTTGGTAGGCACGACAGCTCAAAGGCCGTGGTAAATCTGGCTAGTTTTGGCGATGGTTCATGCAGTTGGTTGAAGCATGTCTGATCTCCGACATCGTGGGAGATCAGAGCGTGAAATGCTCCAAGGCTTCGGGGTTGGCCAGCGCTTCGGTGTTGGTCACCGGTCGCCCGTGAACGACGTTGGTGACAGCAAGCTCGGTGATCTTGCCCGAACGGGTTCGAGGGATGTCGGGCACAGCCTTCACCAGCGCCGGCACATGCCGCGGGGTTCGTTTGGTCCTCAGTTCCGATTTGACCCTGGCAACAAGATCATCTGTCAGCTCCTGGCCTTCGACCAGCTTCACGAAGAGGACGATGCGGGTGTCGTTGTCGAATTGTTGTCCGATCGCCACCGACTCCACGATTTCGGGGAACTGCTCGACGACGTTGTATATCTCGGCGGTTCCAATTCGTACGCCGGACGCGTTCGAACGTTGCATCGGAGCGCCCGTGTATGACTATTCCTCCGCCAGCCTCCCAGCTGGCGAAGTCGCCGTGAGCCCAGATGTTGGGGAACCGTTCGAAGTAGGCAGCCCGGTAGCGGCGATCATCGGGATCGTCCCAGAACTCCAGAGGCATCGATGGGAACGGAGTGGCACACACCAGTTCGCCTTTGACATGCAGTTCGTCGACGGCTCCGCCGTCGACATCGAACACCTTGATGTCCATTCCGAGACATTTGCCCTGAAGCTCCCCAACCACTACCGGCTTGGTTGGATCACATCCGACCAGACACCCACAGAGGTCGGTGCCGCCGCTGACCGATCCGAGATGCACGTCGCTCGCCACCGCTTCGTACACCCATGCGAAACCATCGTTGCTGAGCGGCGAACCGGTTGAACAGATCGTCCGGACCGACGAAAGATCGAACGAGGATCCCGGCGTCATCCCCGACTTCATGGATCCATCGATGAACTTGGCCGACACACCCATCAATGTGAAGCTATGTCTCGATGAACTTGGCCGACACACCCATCAAGGTGAACTGTGACGTTCGGCTTCCTCGAACAGTCGACTCTGGGTGGGGTAGGCCGGGTTGCCGTCGTACAGCACGAGAGTCGCTCCGCTGGCGAGGTTCGAAACCAGCCAGTTCCACATCATCCAACCGCACGTTGTGAAGTAGAAGACGTTGTCGCCGGCGGCTACATCACAATGGAGTTGCTGCTCACTGAGGTGCTTGAGTAGCACCCCTCCTGCCCGGTGAACGATGCACTTTGGCTTCCCGGTGGTTCCCGACGAGTACAGGATGTAGATCGGATGGTCCGCCGGCAGCCGCTCGAAGTGGAGCGGCGCATCGGTCTGGGACGCGATCGAAGCCCAACTGTGAGCCTGAGCTGACTCGAATTCGACGGGCCCTGAGCTGCCCCCGGGTCCGTCGACCACAACCACATGCTCCAACGACGGGAGCTGAGCGACGATGTCGATCATTCGCTCGGAGAGATCATGCTCCCTGCCCGCATAGGTGTAGCCGGATGCGGCCAGCAGGACCTTGGGCGTTGTCTGGCCAAACCGATCCACCACACCATCGACGCCGAAGTCCGCTGAGGTACTTGTGAAGACGGCGCCTAGCGATGCCGCGGCCATGAACATGATGACCGTCTCGGGAACGTGGGGCATCCACGCCGCCACTCGATCGCCCTTTCCGACCCCGACCGATGACAGCCACTGCGCAACCGAAGCGGTTGTCTCTCTGATGTTCTGCCACGTGTAGGAGACGCTCTCGCCGTTCTCGGCGACCGAAATGATGGCATGAGGACCTGCGCCGGTGCGCTCGGCCAAGAGGTTTTCGGCGAAGTTCAATTGCGAATCGGGGAGAAACCGCCACCGCCAGAAGTCATCTGAGGTTTCCAGCAGACGCTCCCCAGGGTCACCGATGACTTCGCAGTAGTCCCAGACGGCCCGCCAGAACTCACCCGGGTATTCCACGCTCCACGCCCAAAGTTGATCGCTGTTCTCTGCCGAGGGTCGAAAGGTTCGACGAAAACGGTCCATTTGTGACCTGGAGATCCTGTCCTCGGTAGGGACCCACAGAAGATCGGACAATTCGTGCGACAGTGTTGGCATGGGCGTGACGCCTGATTCTTTCTACTCTCCGCCGTAGCTTCGAGCGCTCGGTTTATACCAGTTCTACGTCTGGAATCTCCGACCTCAGCAAATCGACTGCGGGTGGGTCAAGCTCAGCGTCAATAATAAGTGAATCAGCCGCCGACAGAGCAC
>CAWDOA010000013.1:0-280492 GCA_963803875.1 uncultured Acidimicrobiales bacterium
GTTATTGCTGAAAGCTGAAGAAAGTATAAAGGACGATACATAATTTCCAACCCAGTGCGAAAACTCCTCTCATAATCATCGTCACCCCAATGGTTACTCATAAATAATTCAAGGATAATTTTTTCCTGGTATCTGATTCAAAATTAATCCAGTTTCCGATATTACCAGGCGCTCTTAAAGCCGGTCCACCTCTTAATTGGTGGCGATCAATATCAAAAAACTGCCGGCTAATGCCTGTTCCAAAACGCCAAGAGCTTCATTGAATTGCATATTAACATTCAAACTGGCATTTATGTATAGATGTCGCCCTAAAAAATCCCAACCCGAAGATTGAGAAGCATTTATATCAAAATTTCTGAATACGCTAAATGGTTCCCATATTTTGTAAATTTCCCCAGGCTGTCTGGTTTAAATAGTCGCTCAAAATAAGGTAGCCCATGTCGTTAACAGAATCTGGGCGGAGCGGCCTACCTGTTCGTGCGGGGAATGATTGGCGAGTCCACGCCCGTTGCCGGAGGTTCCCGCTATGGCGTGTTCCAGTGGGCAATCCCGCCGGCGTTGGTCGTGGATCTCAGCAATCTTCTGCACGACGGGATGACACGATGAGCCGGGCCCATCTGGCTCCCGTGGCAGAAGACAATCTGCTCTGGATCAACCCGTTCATCGACGCCGGTGTCCTGAACGCCGTCGATCTCGCCTTTGCCACCTTTGTCGATGAATTGCTCGGCAACTCCTTGGGTCGGAAAGACCAACAGATGGTTGTGCTCGCCGCCGCGCTGGCGTCGCGAGCGCCCCAGCGGGGACACGTTGCGGTGGATCTGAGCCGGATCGCCGAGACCGCTTCGGTCGATTCGCCCAACCCCCGAGGCTGGAAGGGTCAAGCGCCTCCGCCGAGGGTTGACGAGCTTCCCTGGCCCGATCCGAAAAAATGGCATCGGCGCATTGCCCGCACCTTGGGAAAACCGGTTTTCGACGGCGTGATCAGAGGCAGCAACCAAGCCCTGGGTGCAACCGCACTGATGGTGTTCGACAACGACCTCCTCTACCTCGATCGCTACTACCGCTATGAGGCGGCGGTAGCCAAGGCGCTGAAGGAGCTGGCCGCCACGCCCAGTCCCAGTCCACAAGCCGAACAGAATCTCATGGAGCTGTTCCCGGACGGTGGAGATCAGGTGAAAGCGGCTCGACATGCGCTCGCTCATCAGCTCACAGTGATCGCCGGAGGCCCGGGAACAGGTAAGACGTTCACCCTCACCCGCATCCTCGCTGCGTTGCATGAATCCTCGGCGTCCCCTCTGCGGATCGGGTTGGCCGCCCCCACCGGCAAGGCCGCCAGCCGCATGAAGGAGGCGATCAAGGCTGCTACCGGTTCGCTCAGCCCTGCCACCGGCGAAGCTCTGCGGGCCCTCGAACCGTCCACGATTCACCGTTTGCTCGGGTATCGAGACGGCATCCGTTTCGACACGACCGGTCTCACCGACTCCCTCTTGACGTGGTGGTGATCGACGAGGTGTCCATGGTGTCACTCTCGCTCATGGGTCGCCTGGTCGACGCGGTCGGTTCGGCCACCAGGGTGATCTTGGTGGGAGATCCATCGCAGCTCGCATCGGTCGAGGCCGGCGCCGTGCTCGGCGATATCACCGACAGTCGAGGTCCCGTCGGGCAATCAGTCGTGACGCTCAGAACCGCCCACCGATTCGACGAATCATCCGGTATCGGTCGGCTATCCCGGGCCATCCGGGCGGGAAACACCGAGCAGACACTCTCCGTCCTCAGGTCCTCGGAGTTCCCCGATGTCGTTCTGGTCGACCCCGACGATGCCAGCGCGGTTGTCGCCGAAGCGGTGGATCACGGGGTGGCCTCGCTCCACGATGCATTGCGAAACGACGCGGCCGGTGCCATCGCCCAGCACACCGCGCTCAAAGTGCTGTGCGCCACCCGACAAGGCCCAAACGGGCGAGACGTTTGGCAACACCGAATCGAAACCTCAGTGCGGTCTCAGGTGGACGATCGGGTCGTCACCGGCCGCTGGTATGTGGGGCGTCCGGTGATCGTCACCAACAACGACTATCTCTTGAAGTTGTTCAACGGCGACACCGGCGTGGTAGTCGAAATCCGAAGGGAACCAGCGAGCCGTTGTCTTCCCCGATTCGGCCAACCCATCGCCTCTCCAACCGGCTCAGATCGGCCAGCTCGATACCTGGTGGGCCATGACGATCCACAAGAGCCAGGGATCGGAGTTCGATCATGCCGTCGTAACCCTTCCCGAGCCGGGCTCGCCGGTGCTCACCAGGGAGCTGCTCTACACCGGGGTCACGCGGGCCAAGGACAGGGTCACGGTCGTCGCCACTGAAGACGCCATCCGCCAGGCGGTCGGCACCCAGGTCAGGCGCGCATCGGGTCTCACCCAGATGTTGGCGTGACAGATGTCCAGGGCACATCCCTCGGCGGAAGTGTCGGGGGCTGACCACCGCTCGTAGGATTCGGTGGTGGGCGACCTTCCCGATGGATATCCCGAGCAATGGGAGACCGATGCGCTGCTCAAAGACGGCGCCACGGTACGGGTTCGACCTATCCGACCCGACGACTCCGACCGTATGGAACGGTTTCACAACCGGCAATCCCAGGAGAGCATCTACTTCAGATTCTTCCGATTCCGGCCACAGCTGAACGAAAAGGAACTCATCCGATTCACCACCGTGGACTATGTGGAGCGAATGGCATTCATTGCGCTCATCGGCGATGAGATGGTGGCTGTTTCCCGCTACGAAGGCGAGAACAGCACCGACAACTCGGCCGAGGTCGCATTCTTCGTAGACGACGCCCACCACGAACGGGGGTTGGCCACCCTCATGCTCGAATACCTTGCCCAACGGGCGAGGGCCCAGGGCATCACCACCTTCACCGCCACGGTGTTGCCAGAGAACTACCGGATGTTGGCGGTCTTCAAAGGCGCAGGCTTCGATGTGACGTCTCGATTCGAGGACGGGGCCATCGCTGTGACGCTGGGAATCGGCAATCCTCGGGCTGCTCAGGGCGCCATCGACAGCCGCGATCAGCTGAGCCGCTCGCGGGCAGTAGAACGGTTCTTCGAGCCCACATCGGTCGCTGTCGTCGGCGCCGGTCGCACACCGGGATCGGTGGGCCACGAGTTACTTCGATCGATTGTGGAGGGTGGTTATCAGGGCCGGGTTGTAGCAATCAATCCCCACGCCAAACGCAAGATCTTGGGTGTCGAAACCACAGCTTCGATCACCGATCTCGAAGAACCGGTCGAATTGGCGATCGTCGCCATTCCTGCCGAATCGGTCGTCGCAGCGGTGGAGGAATGCATAGCCGCAGGAGTCAAGGCACTGGTAATTGTGTCCGCCGGATTCACCGACGAAGTGGCCGAAGGTCGTGCAGCGCCTCGCTGCCCTGGTTCGGCTGGTGCGAGATGGTGGGGTCAGGCTCGTCGGCCCGTTGAGCTACGGCGTAGCCAACACCGACCCCGCCGTGGGACTGCGGGCCCACATCCTGCCGGTCGAGATTCCCGCCGGCGATATCGGACTGCTCTCACAGTCCGGTCCGTTGGGAGCAGCCATTCTGTCCCAGTTCGCCGGGCTGGGGTTGGGAGTCAGCACGTTCATGTCGGCCGGCCTTCGAGCTGACGTGTCGCTGTACGACGTACTTCAGTACTGGATCGGGGACGATCGAACCAGGACCGTCGCCCTCTACCTGGAGAACTTCGGCAACCCTCGCAACTTCGTCCGAGTTGCCCGACGGATAAGCCTGATCAAACCGGTCGTGGCGGTCGCTCCTGCCGATCCCGATCTCGCTGCGGTGGCCCGAGCCGGCGGCGTTGTCCTGGTTGATCACGTTGCGGATTTGGTGGATCAGGTCCGCCTGATGAGTTCGCAACCACTGCCGGCAGGTGACTCTGTTGTCGTGGTGTCGAATGCGGCCTCGGTGGCAAAGTTGGCCAGGTCGGCATGCGAGAAGGCGGGACTCACGTTGGTGTCGCCCTCGGACACTGCAGTCGAGGGAGCCCTGGCCGATGAGGCCGGATCGATCTTGGTCGACAATGCTGACAGCCTGACGTTCAGCCAAACCGCCGACAGTCACAGCTTCGAACGGGCCGTGGTGGCCGCCGCTCTTTCAGAAGCCGTCGACTCGGTGCTGCTGGCTCTGGTTCCCACACCAGCGCTCCCGGCCAAGGAGCTGGCCCAGATCGTGGCCGATGTCGATCTGGCGGTGGACAAACCGGTCGTGGCCGTCAACCTCGTTGGCGAACCGGCCACAGTGCATCGACCGCCGACCTTCGCCTTTCCCGAACAGGCCGCCGACGCCCTGGGTCGGATGGCCCGGTATTCGCTGTGGCGGGCGGCCCACGAGGGTGACGCCGGCCCCATCGCTGGAGACTGTGCCGACGTCGAGTCCGAGGTCGACGCTCTGCTGGGCGAAGAGATCGAGCGGCACCTGGAGACCTTCGAACCTGAGGCGGCTGCGCTCTTCGACGCCCTCGAGCTGCCTATCCCTCCTGCGCTGCTCGTGACATCCGAATCCGAAGCTGCCGATGGTGCGGACCATCTGGGTTACCCGGTGGCGCTCAAAGCCTCCTGGCGAAGTGACCGTCGAGCCGGTGAGGCCGGTGGAACGGTCCTCGACATTCGGCACCGCCAGCATCTGCGTCGGGCATTCAGACGAATGGGTGGCTCGCCGGATCGCCCCATGATCATTCAACACATGCATGGGACCGGGGCCCATATTCGGATCACGATCGATCAAAGCCCCAGGTCCGGGTCACACCTGTTCATCGGAGTTGGTGGATTGGGTCGGTCCGACTACCCCTACCTCGAGCGATTGGTCCTCCCGGCCGATCAGGCGGACATGCAGCGTCTGCTCGAAAGCGAGGAATTCGAAACGCTGACCGGTGGGCATCACTCGGGACCCCTGCTCGCCATCATCGAGCGGATGTCGGTGCTGGCCTCGTGCGTGCGCGACATCGCAACCATCGATCTGAATCCCGTTCTGCTCTCCGATATCGGCGCGGTGGCGGTGGACGCGTCGATACTGCTCCGCCGCTGGCCGGAGAATCCGCTGGCGTCGGTTCGAACAGTGTGAGCTGTGGGGTAGGACCTCTATCGCTCCGACATCGGGACGTAGTCACGTACCCCGGGTCCCACATACAGCTGGCGAGGCCGGCTGATGCGTTGATCCTGTTCGAGCATCTCCTGCCAATGGCTCAGCCAACCGGGCATCCGGCCAATGGTGAACAGCACGGTGAACATGTCGAGCGGGAAGTTCATCGCCTGGTATATGAGACCGGTGTAGAAGTCGACATTGGGGTAGAGATTCCGGCTCTTGAAGTAGTCGTCCTCGAGGGCGATTTCTTCTAGCTTGAGAGCGATATCGAGCAGCGGACTCCTCCCGGTCACATCGAAGACATGGTCGGCGTGGTCCTTCACGATCAGGGCCCGAGGGTCGTAGGCCTTGTAGACTCGATGCCCGAACCCCATCAGACGCTCTTCCCCGGCTTTCACCCGTTTGATGAAGGGTTCGATGTTGTCGTAGGTGCCAATGTCGTTGAGCATGTGAATCACGGCTTCGTTGGCGCCGCCGTGACGGGGGCCATACAGAGCCGACGTGGCTGCTGCAGCCGCCGAATACGGGTCTGCATGACTCGAACCAACCACTCGCATCGTGGTGGTCGAACAGTTCTGCTCGTGATCGGCGTGGAGGATGAGGAGCACGTCGAGAGCCTTGGACAGCACGGGGTTGGGCTCGTAGTGGGGTTCGGCGACCCGCCACATCATCGACAGGAAGTTCTCGGCGTAGTTGAGGCTGTTGTCCGGGTACACGAACGGCATACCGATGCTGGCCCGATAGGCCATAGCGGCCAATGTCGGCACCTTGGAGATCAGCCGGTTGATCTGTTTGTAGCGGGTCTCCGGATCGTCGATTTCTTTGGCTTCGGGATAGAACGTGCTCAGCGCCGCGATCGCGCTCACCAGCATGCCCATGGGGTGAGCGTCGTGGTGGAACCCCTCCATGAAACGTTTACGCATGTTCTCGTGGGTGTAGGTGTGGTAGGTGACGTCGTGCACCCAGGTGTCCATCTGCTCCTGGTTTGGAAGTTCTCCGAACAGCAGGAGGTAGCAGACCTCGAGGAAGCTGGAGTTATTGGCCAGCTGCTCGATGGGGTAGCCCCGATAGCGGAGAATGCCCTTGGCGCCGTCGAGGTCGGTGATCGAGCTGGCAGTGCTGGCTGTGGCGCCGAAACCGGGATCGAAGAACCAGACGCCGGGCATGTGTTTGGCGAACGCTTTGCCATCGATGCCCCCGTCCTTGATGGGAATCTCGACGGATTCTCCGGTGCGATTATCGGTGATTGTCACGGACTCGGTCACGTGCAGCTCCTCGCTGTCTATACGCAGATGTGGCGGCCGGTGAAAGCGACGAGCACTCCGGTGTGCTCTCTGCCCTCTGTGGACGGTTCTCTCTGGTTCCGAATGTAGCGGTTAAGGAAGTCTCCGCTCACATTGGGAGTTGCGCTCGGTCCCGAGCTCGACAGCAGGTGGGTCTCATCGACCCATGAACGCGTCGAGGGCAACCGTCATCGCCGCGGCGGCCGGGAAGTCGATGCGGTCATCAGGCACCGTCACCTCATAGCGGTCCCTCAGCGATCTCTGCCGGTCGACCGACATCACGACCTTCCCGGTCGCGTTGTCGATGAAGTCGAAATCGAACCGCACCGGAAGGTCGTTGAACACTCGACGAAGGACTGCTTTGCCCATGTGCCGTTCCTGACCGGTGGCGGTGGTGTCGCCGTAGTGGAGATGCCATGTGGACCGAAGCAGACTTTGCTTGAAGTCCTTTTCGAACCAGGCCACCTGGGTCCCGGCATTGTCGAAAATATCGGTGCGGGCATGCATGTCGATCGCCTGCCGCGATTTGAAGGAGAACAACGGCACGGTTTTGGCCTCGTCGCCGAAGAAGTAGACCTCTTCCTTGATCTTCAGTCGTTTCTGCTCAGCGAAGGCTATGAGGGGACCGGGCGCACCGGTGGGGTCGGGAAGCAGGATTCGATAGCGGTTCACCATCGCAGTGAGCTTCTGATGTACGAAGAATCGTGGAATGTGATTGCTGGACCGCGGAACCGCTTCGTTCATGGGCCAACGATAGCCCTCAGGTTGTCCTCGATCGTTTCTCAGCCCAGAGCAGCAATCACGTCATCGGGGGCCTGCACCAGTTCGATCAGCACTCCTTCACCACTGCGGGGAGCGGCCTCGTTGCCCTTTGGATGGATGAAACAGACATCGAAGCCACTCGCACCTTTGCGGATTCCGCCCGGCGTGAAGCGCATTCCCCTGTCGGTGAGCCACGCGACTGCGGCAGGAAGGTCATCGATCCAAAGGCCGATGTGGTTGAGCGGGGGGACGTGCACTCGGGGTGAACGTTCGGGATCGATGGGCTGCATGAGATCGATTTCCACCGCGTGGGGACCTGAGCCCATGACAAGCACGTCTTCGTCGACGTTTTCGGACTCACTCTGGTAGTCCTTCACTTTTTCGATGCCGAAGAGCCCTGTCCAGAGCTCGCTGAGCACCAATTTGTCAAGACCGCCGATGGCGATCTGCTGAATGCCGAGTACACGGAATGATCGGGAGGTCACAGCTGTTGTTTGTACCCCAAGAACCGGGTGCGCCACCACTTCACGTCCTGCGTTTCCTACTATTGTCACCGTGATCGACTGGATCAAAGACAACCTCGCTCAGTACAGCATCACCACAATCGTCCTCGTCGGGCTGGCTGGGCTGTTCTTTTTCAAGAAGGTGGTGAAGCTGGCGATCTTCTTCGGGATTCTGGCTGCGGTGTTTGCGGCAGGGTTTGTCGTCGCCAACGGCTCTGAGGACGCACTCTTCTTCTAGGTTTCGCTGCCTGCCCTAGGGCATATCGGCAGCGCGATTTCGCCACAGGTCTGAGTAGGTGGTGCGCACACCGGACCTGAGCAGCGAGTACCGATAAATCCAGCCCGCCAGACGAATCATCAACACCGATGAGACGGCGAGCGTGGCGAGCGACAGAGCTACCTGCCACAGAGGTAGATCGGCAAACGCATTGCGGAACGGCAACAGCACCGGTGCGGTGAAGGGAACGAACGACCCGATGACGACAGCCAGATTGTCAGGATTCTCAATGCTGAATGCTGCGATCATGTAGCCCGACATCAGCGGCAGGATGGCGGGGATCTGAGCCGAATTGGCATCTTCCTGACGGGACACGGTGGCACCGACGGCGGCGTACATCGAAGAATAGAACGCGAAGCCCAAGATGAACGTCATGAGACTCAATGGAGCAGTGGTCCACACGCCGCTGGGCACATCGATGTCTTGAACGAGCAGCAGCCCGACCACCAGGCCCCCCACGAGGATGATCATCTGACCGAGAGCGAGCAGTCCCAACCCAACAACCTTTCCGGCCAGAAGCGTTCTGGGCCGCACGTGCGAAAGAAGGATCTCCACCACCTTCGATGACTTCTCCTCGATGACGCCCATCATCAGGAATGTTCCCCAGATCTGAAGGAGCATGAAGGTGGCGAGTCCTGATACCCCGGCGGCAGCGAAGCGAAGCCCGAACTGTGAGTTGTCGCCTCCGAGCCGGATCTCTTCGATTTCCACGGGCTCGAACAATGTCTGGATTTCACCCTGATCAAGGCCGAGCTCGTTGGCCCGCTCTCCAAACTGTGCCGCAGACAGGCTGTCCCTGATGTAGCCGTCGATCTGGGGATCAGGGAAGTTCTCCCAGGTGAGTGCTTCTCCGTCGAACAGGACGTTAATGTCACCGTCCTCGACCGCAGCAAGGGTTGCTCGGTCGACCACTACCTCTACATCGAGTGTTGGACTACCGCTGCGCAGAAGCTCAGCAGATTCGACCCCAGCACCGGCAAGTCCGATGGTGATCTCCCGCTTGTCGTCGCCGCCGCCGAGAACGTTCGCTAGCACCGCGACGGCGATGACTCCTACGAAAAGCAATGCCGTCAGAACGATGAATGGCTTTGAACGAACCCGGGTGACAATCTCTCGGCGGGCGATGATCCACATCATCGTTGTGTCCCCGCTTTCACGAGGTCGCTGAACAGCTCGCTGAGTTCGGGTGGCTCCATCGAAAGACTGTCGATCGCGCCGGCGCTCACAGCGTGGGCGATGCCGGCAGCAGAATCCGAGCCGGCTGACATCTCCACCGTGGCACTCCGCCCGTCAAATGACAGCAACGAACCTTGAAGTGGCGTCCAGTGTTCGATGGGCTGCTTCCACCTGATTCTCAAGCGACGAACCGGTGAACCCGATCTCAGATCATCGATTGAGCCCGCCGCAACGACGGTTCCGTCCGCCACGATGACCGCATCCGAGGTCAGGTTCGATACGAGGTCGAGTTGGTGGGAGGAGAACAACACGGCGGCTCCGTCCTCGGTACGTTCTGCGAGCACGCGCTGCATGGTCTCGGCAGCCACCGGATCGAGGCCGGCAAATGGTTCATCGAGGATGAGTAGTTCGGGCTCGTGGACCAGTGCGACGGCGAGTTGGACCCGCTGTTGGTTGCCGCCGGAAAGCTCTTGGAGGAGCGAATCGGCTCGATCGCTGAGATCGAGCCGATCGAGCCAGACGTCGGCTCGGCGGCCGGCTTCGGTCTTGTCCAGTCCGGCCAGCTGGCCGAAATACACGATCTGTTCCTTGGCTCTCATGCGTGCGTAGAGGCCTCGCTCTTGAGGCATGTAGCCGATGCGGCGGCGGATGTCTTCACCGATCACGGCTCCGTCCCACGTGATCGTTCCTGCGTCGGGTCGGACCATACCCATCACCGCGCGCATCGTGGTGGTCTTGCCTGAGCCATTCGGACCGAGAAAGCCGATCAATGAACCCCGGGCGACGTCGAGCGACACATCATCGAGCGCAACGAGGTCACCAAAGGTCTTCCGAAGGCCAACGATGCTCAATCCGTCGGTCATTGATCTGGACGCTAACAGCGCGTCTCAGCCCCTGCGGAACTTTCGGTTGGCGAGAGGAATGAAGATCAGCAGAATCGTCACGGAATAGCACAGCGAAAGCACCGCATCTCGTCCGGGAGAGACGCCCTGGGTGAGGTTGCGAATTGCGTTCACCGTGACCGATACCGGCTGGTTGTTGGCGAAGGGCTGAAGCCAGCCCGGCATGTTGTCGACCGGCGCGAACGTGGAGGCGGCGAACACCAGCGGGAACACCGGCAGGAACGCACCGGCCTGCGCGGCTTCGGGATCTTTCACGTAGAGGGCGAAGGTGGCGAACACCCAGTTGAAGGCGTAGGCGAGGATGATCGCGAGCAAAACACCAAGGACCAGTCCGCCGTAGTGCTCGGTTCGGAAGCCAACCAGGAACCCGACCACAGTGATGATGCTCATCGTGAGCCCAGCTCGGAGCGCGTCAGCGTTCGTGCGGCCGATCAGCACTGCGCTGTGATGCATCGGTAGCGACCGGAACCGGTCGATGGCCCCTTTTGGAGGTCGTCGGTGAGACCGATAGCGGTGTTGCCTGCTGCGAACAGTGAGGTTTGTACCAGAATCCCGGGAACGAGGAAGTCGATGTACTTGACACCCTCGGCGAAGTCGATGGAACCACCGAAAACGAAATTGAAAAGCAGAACGAAGATCACCGGCTGGATCGTTGCGAACACGATAACTTGTGGCGTTCGGAAGAGCCTGAGCAGGTTGCGCCGGGTCATTGCAATGACGTCGTTGTTGAGCCCGGAGAGGGACCGGGACGGGGGAGCAGCGATGGCGGTCATCGGCGGATCTTTCGCTTCCTTTTGCCACCGGTGGGTTGATCTCCAACCGTTCCGACGTGGCCGGTGATGGCCAAGAAGACATCGTCGAGCGATGGTCGTTGCACGCCGAGATCACTGAGTTCGATACCGGCTTGGTCCAGTGCCCGGGCGGCCTTCACGAGCGCCTCGACCCGCTCTTCGACAGCGACTGACACGTGGAGCTGCGCCTCATCGACTCTCACAGCGCCGTGGCCCACACCGGCCAGAATCTCGCTGACCATGGACAGATCGTCTCGGCGTTTGGGGGTGGCCATCACTAGGTCACCACCCACGCGTGCCTTCAGTTCATCGGCGGTGCCATCGGCGATGATCTTCCCGGCATCGATCACAGTGATCCTGTCGGCCAGCTCGTCGGCCTCCTCCAGATACTGGGTTGTGAGTAGCACCGTTGCACCTTCGCTCACCAGGTCGCGAAGGAACGCCCACAAATCCAGGCGCGTGCGAGGATCGAGGCCGGTGGTCGGTTCGTCGAGGATGAGGACCTGTGGCCTACCGACCAGACTGGCACCGAGGTCCAGACGTCGTCTCATGCCGCCGGAGTAGGTGCGCACCAGCCGGTCGGCCGCGTCGGTGAGCGAGAGTCGCTCCAGCGCTTCATCTGCCCTCTTCTTCGCTTCGGCCCTTGGAAGTTGGTAGAGCGCCCCGACGATCTCGAGGTTCTCCCGGCCGGTCAGAAGATCGTCGACGGCTGCGTACTGACCGGCCAGACCGATCATCGATCGGACGGCGCTGGGGTCTTTTCCGATGTCGTAACCACCGACGATTGCGGTTCCAGCGGTTGGCTGCAGCAATGTGGCGATCACCTTCACCAATGTGGTCTTGCCCGCTCCGTTCGGGCCGAGCAGGCCTCGTACCTCGTTTCGGGGGATCTCCAGGCTGACGTCGTCGACCGCCTTGACCGAGCCGAAATCGACCGAAACACCCTGCACTGAAATCATCGAGGACAAGCCGTCAGCCTATGGGTACGGGTCGGGCCTCCACCCAACCCGCGGGCCTGAGCTCGGGCGTCAGAGAACCGCTAGCGACGGCCGAGTTCGACCGGGACTGATCCCGGGCGGCTGTGATCATTGGTGGCCCTCGGCACGGTCGACGGGTTGGCGGCTGCCAGCCACTCTTCGCCGTGACCACCAACACACTCGGGATCCGGTTCGTTCAGCGGTATGCCGGTGAAGAACTTCGCAGCCATACAGCCGCCTTGGCAATCGTCGTACATACCGCAAGAAGTGCACGCACCCTCGGCGTCGGGCTCGCGCAGGTCCAGAAAGAGATCGCTTTCACGCCACACGGCGGTGAAGCCGCCGTCATCTCGAACATTGCCGGCCTTGAACTCGTCGTGGAGGACGAAGGGGCATGCGTAGACATCGCCCACCGGATCGATGAGACAGACCACTCGCCCGGCGCCGCACAGGTTGAGGCCCGGCAGGTTCTCATCTCCCAGGGCATTGAGGTGAAAGAACGAATCGCCGGTGAGAGTGGTGGGGTGCGCCAGCAGCCAGTGGTAGATGTCTCGCTGTTGGTCCTGGGTGGGGTGGAGCTCATGCCAGCTGTCGGCTCCTCGACCCGAGGGTCGCAACCGGGTGAGACGGAGTTGGGCTCCGAATCCTTCGGCCAGCGCCTGGAACTCATCGAGTTGGGAGATGTTGTGACGGGTCAGAACCACGCTGATCCGGAATTCGCCGAAGTCAGCGTCGTTCAAGTGCTGCATGGCAGCGATCGCCTCGTCGAAGGAGCCGTGGCCCCGCACATGGTCGTTTGTGGCCTCGTCGGCACCGTCGAGTGAGATCTGGATGTCGAGATAGTCCATCGCTGCCAGCCGGTGTGCGTTCTCGGCGTTGATTCGGCTTCCGTTGGTGCTGAACTTCACGCCCAGGCCGTTGGTGGTGGCGTAATCGATCAACTGGAAGAAGTCGGGCCGCAGCATCGGTTCGCCGCCGCCGAGGTTCACATAGAACACCTGCATCGCTTTGAGCTGGTCGATCACCGTGATCGCTTCGGCGGTGGAGAGCTCGTCGGGGTCTCGCCGGCCCGATGAACTCAGACAGTGGGTGCACGCCAGGTTGCATGCGTAGGTGAGCTCCCAAGTGAGGCAGATGGGAGCATCGAGGCCCCGTTTGAGTTCATCGGTGAGTGTCACAGTTTTGCCGATTCCGCTCCGAGCTCATCGCACGGTTCCAAGAAGTCGCTGGCGGCGAGGGCGGCGAGGGCCCTGGTGAAAGCGGGGCGGCGCTTCTCCGGAACGGTTCCCAGGCCGTACTCAACGGTGTCGAAGTCGCCAAGTCGCTGCACGAGAACCGCCAATTCCGGGGAGCGGAGGAAGTTCAGACGCCTGTTGTCGTAGTGGTAGGCCATTGCGCCGAACGGCTCAGGTCGAAGCGACACCCGAGGGTGGAGGCGCCATCGCCGGCTCGTGTCGAAACCCATGGATTGAGGCGGCCTAGTAGACGCCGCACATGCCGTCGATGGAGATCTCCTCGACCAGCAGCTCTTCCTCAATGAGTTCGCCGGCGTCGACGGCTTCCTCGGTGGCTTCTTCGTCGGTGTCAGTGTCTTTGGTCAGGGTGTCCACGGTCACAGTTTACGCCAGCGCCTGGCCGAGCGCGGAATCGCTACGCGTGGGCTCGAGTCGATGGTGGGTTGGGTCTACCATTTCTTGAACGCTGAGCTATGAGGTCGTGACTCCAATGTCGTGCGCAAGAGGTCGATCGATGTTGCGAGTCAGGTGATCCGGATACTGGGGGCAGCTGACGCCGAGGGGTCGCTGGATCACACGTGCATGAGTACGCCTGATAGTCCGTTGAACTGGGAAAACAATCCTGTCATACCCCCTCACTAGGGTTGCACCATGGAAGTGGAAACGGTGGAGAAAGACGGAGTGTGCCAGCGACTCGATTCGGTGATTGGTGGGCTCTCGGGCTTGGGACGATGGCGGCAAGACCAAGCTGTCCAATCTCGTGCCGATCTCTTCGTACTGGCACCACAAGATTCACGACTCCGGATGGAAGCTGGAGATGGACGTCGACCGAACCCTCCGGCTGTACCGGCCAGACGGGACACTAGACCGAATGGTTGACCCGCCAACATCGATCATTCGGAGCCAAGTAGTGGCGGCCTAACCCGCCCCGGTGTCCCGCCCTCGTGGGAGACCGGTTCATCACAGCCGAACAGATCCCGCAAGGGGCCGAGCCCCTGGTCATCGGGGCTCAAAGGCAAGCCAACTCGACCCGGTCGAGCAATGGATCTTCAACCGCAGGTGTTTCCCCAAACACACGAATCTTGACAACCGAATATGGGCCCGGCGGCTGGGTCGCAGCTGAATCGTCGCCTGGGATGACGGGCAGGCGATACAGTCGCAGCCGTGAAGGCGTTGGAGTTTCAACGGAACGAGGCCCGCTACGTGGCCGCAGCGGTAGCGTCACGCATCCGCCCGGGCAGCGCCGCCAAACGTTCCCCGCTGAAACTCGTGGAAACCAAACCACCCGAGATACCCGGAGCCGGCTGGCAGCGCATCACAACACTCCTCACTGGGATCTGCGGTAGCGATGTAGCCACAGTGGAGGGTCGCTCGGCCCGCTATTTCGGTCCCTGGGTCTCGTTCCCGTTCGTGCTCGGCCACGAGATGATCGGTCTGGATGAAAAGGGCAACCGGGTGGTGATCGAGCCGGTGCTGGGTCATGCCGCGCGAGGTTTCGAACCGCCGTTCAAGGGGGCCGCCCCCGGCGACGGCAACGACTATCGCCACATCGTGTGTGGCCACCTCAAACCCGGCATTCAGACCGGCTACTGCGCCTCCACCGGTGGGGGCTGGTCAACCGAGTTCGTGGCTCACAAGAGTCAGATACACAAGGTCCCCAAGCGGTTGAGCGACGAGGCGGCGGTGATGATCGAGCCAACTGCAGTCGGGGTGCATGGAGCGTTCCGAGCTCAGGTGAAGCCCGGGGCAACCGTCGCAGTGCTCGGCGCCGGAACCATGGGTCTGGTGACGGTGGCTGCGTTGCGCAAGTACACCGAGGCGGGCGACGTCATCGTGGGGGCCAAATATCCGGAGCAGAAGGAGCTCGCTCGAGCGCTCGGTGCCACCACCGTGGTTGATCCGGGCGAGGTTCCTCGTGCGGTTCGGAGGGTGACGAGCAGCTTCGCGATAGGGGACGACCTGAGCGGTGGTGTCGACGTCACGATTGACGCCGTCGGTTCGGCTGGAACGATCAATCAGGCAATCGGGATCACGCGCCCCCGGGGCCGAGTGGTGCTGATTGGAATGCCGGGAACCGAGTCGGTGGATCTCACCGCACTGTGGCATCGAGAAACCGAGCTTGTGGGCGCATACACCTACGGAACCGAAACGCTGGCCGATGGGTCGACCAAACCGACGTTCAGACTGGCCACCGACCTTGTCGGATCGGCCAAGCTCGAGCGCCTGGTGAGCCAGACATATCCGCTCAGCCGCTACGACGAGGCCCTCGACCATGCGGTCAATGCCGGCCGCCGAGGTGCCGTCAAGATCTGTTTCGATCTCAGGAGCTGAAGCGAGTGCGGGAGGCGCACAGGGATCTGAGCGATGTCTGATCAGCTCCTCACCGAAGCTGTGCTCGCCGCCGGCCGGGCAGCGGGATTGGTGGCGGTCGGTGTCACCTCCAACGAGATCCTGGAGCCGGCCCGTTCAACTCTTCATTTGCGCAAAGCAGCGGGGATGGCGGCATCGATGGCGTTCACGTACCGCAACCCTGCCAGGAGCACCGATCCCGGTTCGAGCCTTCCCAGCGCCCGTTCGATCGTCGCCGGTGCCTTGGACTATCGACGTATGGCTCCAGAGTCAGAGTCGTCGAATGTCGGACGAGTGGCTCGCTACTCCTGGGTTGATCACTACGACGATCTACGCGCCGCTCTGGGCGAGGTGGGCGCTGTACTCGAGAACGCCGGCTACAGAGCGGTCATCAAGGCCGACGACAACGCCATCGTCGACCGGAACGTGGCATGGCGCGCCGGGCTCGGTTGGTACGGCAAGAACTCCAACCTGCTCATCCCCGGCGTGGGGAGTTGGGTGGTGCTCGGGTGTGTTGTCACCGATGCGCCCCTGGTCGCCAACGAGGTGCCGGTGGAGGATGGCTGCGGCTCGTGTCGTCGCTGCATCGATGGTTGCCCAACCGAGGCCATTGTGGGGCCGGGAGTGGTGGATGCCCGCCGTTGTTTGGCGTGGCTGGTGCAGGGGCCTGATCCGATCCCGCCGGAGTTCCGAGCGGCGCTCGGCGACCGACTGTACGGCTGCGACGATTGCCAGGACGTGTGCCCTCCGGCAAAATTCACCGCCGCTCCTGCTGCGGAGCCCACGAGCGAAACCGAGGTCGATCTGTTCTGGCTCCTGAACGCTTCGGACATCGAGATTTTGGACCGACTCGGTCGCTGGTACATCGCCGATCGGAACCCGAATGTGATTCGACGGACTGCGCTGGTGGTTTTGGGCAATACCGCTGATCCACACGACCCGACAGCGGTTGAGTTGCTCCATCGTTTCTCTCACGACCCCGATTCCCAACTCAGCGAACATGCACGATGGTCACTGGAACGGCTGGCGGAGCGGGCGTGAAACACCTGCTCGTAACCAACGACTATCCACCCAAGGTCGGTGGGATTCAGAACTACCTGTGGGAGTTGTGGCGGCGACTTCCGCCCGACAGCACCGCGGTGTACTGCACGCCGTATGACCGAGACGTAGCCTTCGACGCCTCCCAGGAATACTGGATCGAACGATCGCCTGAACCGGTTCTGGTTCCGTACCCATGGTTGCCTCGTCGAATCGATGCGTTGGCCGACCGGCTCGATGTCGACCTGGTCCTGTTGGATCCCGCCGTTCCGCTGGGCGTCGTGGGGCCGTTCTTGAACCACCCCTACGGTGTCATCCTCCACGGCGCCGAAGTCACGATTCCCGGGCGATTGCCGGTATCCAAACAGGTGCTGGGTCGGGTGCTGCGAGGTGCGGTCGTCGCTATATCGGCCGGGGAGTATGCACTCGCCGAGGCCGAACGGTGCGCCCGGCAGTCGCTCCACTCGATCGTGATACCGCCCGGTGTCGACACCGAACGGTTCCGACCCCTGGACCGGCACGAGCGACTCGCTGCTCGCACCGACTTCGGCCTCGGTGAGGACGATCTCGTGATCTCCACCGTCAATCGCCTGGTCCCCCGAAAGGGCATGGACGTGCTCATCCGGGCTTCGCGCTGCCCTGCATCCCAGATTTCGGAACCTTCGGGTTTGCATCGGAGGAGACGGTAGGCAGGCCGGCGAGCTTGCGGATCTCGTGAATGAGCTCAAGGCACCTGTGCGCATGTTGGGTCGGATTCCCGATGAGGATGTTGCGAAGCTGTACGGAGCGTCAGATCTGATGGCGATGTTGTGCCACGAACGATGGGGCGGACTCGAACAGGAAGGGTTCGGGATCGTCTTCCTCGAGGCGGCAGCGGCGGGGATCCCCCAGGTCGCCGGTCGAAGCGGTGGTGCTCACGAGGCGGTGGTTCACGACGTCACCGGCCTGATCGTTGATGAGCCTCGGTCGGTGGATCAGGTGGCGCAGGCATTGGCCCGGCTGTTGAGCTCGCCCGAGGATCGAGCACGGCTGGGTGCACTCGCACGGGATCGAGCCGTGTCTGAGTTCGATTACGACCGGCTGGCGGCTCATCTCCACCGTGAACTCCAGGCATTAGGTTTGTAGGTCATGGATCGTTCTGAACAGCTGTTGGTGCGACGAACGGTCGATGCATCGATTGCGCAGTGCGTCGAAGTTGCAATTGACATTCCCAGTTATCCCAGGTGGGCCGAAGGAGTCAAGGAGGCCGTGGTCACCGATATCGACCTCGATGGCCAGGTGAAGAGGGCACGGTTTGTGGCGGGTGCACACGGTCGGGAGGTCAGCTACGAATTGGAGTACAGCACCGAACATCTACCCCACTCGTTGTCATGGAAGCTGATCCGCGGCGACATCGTCCGCACGGTCAGCGGGAGTTATGGATTCGCCCCTTCCCTCGATGAACCCGACCAGACCGATGTCATCTATCAGCTAGAGGTTGCACTGGTTATTCCCGTGGCTGGATTCGTGCAGCGACGGGCCGAAGACATCCTGAGGAGCAGTGCGCTCGAGAAGTTCAGCGCCGAGGTCGCCCGGCGGGCTCGGATTGATCCTTGAGCCGTGCCCACGACGGTCCGGAAAATCCCTGGACCGAATTACTACACCGAAGGTGGTATCGGGTCGATGGTTGAGCATGCGCTTGCTCCGCCTCGACCTTGGTGGCCAGTCCGGCCCCCTCAACCTGCATCCGTTTCTGACGGTGATGCAGCGCAAGGGCGTCGACGATCGGCAACCCGTGATCAACGCAGCTCGGGCACTGGCGAATGGTGATGGACGCGGAGTGCACGGTTTGGTGGAGACCGAGAAAGGTCTGATCGAACTATCCGGCACACCACCTGATGATCTCCGTTGTCCGGTGACCACCGAGGACATCGTGCTCGATACCGATGCGGCGGCCGGCGGGAGTGTTCCCGCTCACGCGCTCGAAGCCGAACTCGACCAGCTGCAGCGACGGGCCAGTATCGACGCAGTTGCAGTAGAGATGATTCGAGCCGATTTGGATCCCGCCGCAGCCGCTCGGCTTCAGCACCTTCGTTCCTACAAGGCCGGTGACTCCGAAGCTCTGATGGATCAGCAGGTCGTTGCCAACCTGGCCAAGGTTGCCCACGTGTTGTCGGCGCTCTCCGAGCAGCCACCGGTGCTCCTCGAGTCTGCCCCCGGAATGGAGGAGCTCATCAAAGACTGGCGGGCCTACGTTGCCAAACGCGAGAGTCATAGCGACCACCTCGGCAAGCTCGAACAGCGAGTCACAGAGGCTACTTCCGAGGTGAAGGTCGCCGAGATCGCCGCCATCTCAGCGGAGGGCGAGTGTCAGCCGGTGATTCTGCCCGCCGACGAGGAAGCCCGGCTCGATGAACTTGCCAATCCCTCTGTCGAGAAGCGGGGCAAGAAGAGGCCACGAGAGCGGACCGAAGCCGAAGACAAGGAAATGAAAGAGATTCTCGCTCGGGTCGGCCTGCCCACGTTCACGGCCTACGCCATGCATCGCCTCAATCCTCAAGCTCCGCCCGACAAACAGGCCGCGCTGCACGCTGCCACCGCTGCGGTGGCTCGAGCGCAAGCCGATCTGGAAGAAGCGAAAGGTGAATTGTTCCTCGATCCGGTCACCCGCGAACTGAACTACGAGAAGGCTTCGATCGCCGAACGTGCCGTAGAACACCTGGGTGCGGTTCTGCCTGAGAATCTTGGACCGGCGCTCGAAGCTCAAATCACCGAGCGAGAGAACCCGTTGTGGATCGAAGGGCTGCGCAAGCTCTATGACGCAATGGCCGAAGTGGGCTCGGGGATACCCGAGAACATGAATCCTCAGGATCTACCGCAGTGGGCAGAGGAATGGATCGAACTCACCGAAGCCTCCGCTCGCGAAGCCGCCGGCATTGCTCCTGACGACATCGACGATCAGCTCGAGTCGGCCGAAGAAGCCTTGCGCCGTCACGCCAGAGCCATGGGCCGCATCGATCAAATGGAAGCCGCTGCCGAACAGACTGCCCGCAAGGCTCAACAGCTCGAAATGCAGATCTCCCGAGCTGAGCAACCTTCCAGACCCGGAGCCGCTGAGGCCCTCGACAACCTTCTTCCCCAGCTGGAGCGCATCAACGCCAGCGCTGGGTCTTCGGTCCCGGTGATACTGTCGGGCCAGTTCGGTCAGCTCAGCGACGATGAGGTAGAGGACTTGCTGTTCAGTCTCGAAGCGTTCACCGAGCACTTCCAGCTCATTGTGGTCACCGAACGTGAGCGTGCCCAGAACTGGGCCTCGGACGTGGGTCTCGAGCGGGCCAGCAGCCTCTAGTTCTTTCTGCGAGGGTCCGGCCCGAGCCATGAGGGGTCTGATCCATCAGCCGGCGTCGAGTTCGGGTAGTGCCTTCTTCAGATTGCGCATGGCCTGATGAATACGTTGTTCGTTCTCGATGAGGGCGAAACGCACATGACCCTCGCCACCGGGTCCAAATCCTTCACCTGGTGAGGTGGCGACACCGGCTTGGCGAACGAGGTAGCTGGCGAATTCAACCGAGCCCATATGTGCGTAGGGTTCGGGAATCGGCGCCCACGCAAACATCGTTCCTCTCGGTCGTTCGATATGCCACCCGATTCGGTCGAGCCCGTCGCACAACACGTTGCGCCGGTTCTCATAGATCGCCCGAGCTTTGCTGGGATGGTCGAGGGCCTCGTTCAGCGTCACGGTTGCCGCAATCTGGATCGGCTGGAAGGTGCCGTAGTCGAGGTAACTCTTCAACTTGCCGAGCGCAGCAACTACGTCGCTGTTGCCCATCATGAACGCCACTCGCCACCCGGCCATGCTGAACGACTTGGTCATGCTGTACATCTCAACACAGCAGTCCTTGGCACCGGGGACCTGGAGGATCGACGGGGGTTCGTAGCCGTCGAAGCCGAGATCGGCGTAGGCGTTGTCGTGAACCACGATCAGGTCCCGCCGTTTGGCGAAGGCCACCACCTTTTCGAAGAACTTCAGGTCAACACAGATCGTGGTGGGGTTGTGGGGGAAGCTGATCACCAGCGTTCGGGGCTTGGGCCAGCTGTACTCATAGGCCCGTTCGAGGTTGGCGATGAATTGGTCCCCTTCGGCCAGCGGGACTTCGCGGATCGCCGCGCCGGCGAAGATCGGTCCCCAGAGGTGAATCGGATAGCTGGGTGCTGGCACCAGTGCTGCGTCTCCGGGCTGGAGTAAGACCCACATGAGGTGGGTGAAGCCCTCCTTGGCGCCGATGGACTGGATCACCTCGGTGTCGGGATCGAGGTCTACACCGAAGCGTCGCTGGTAGAGATCGGCGGCAGCCATCCGTAGGCGAGGGATTCCTCGACTGGCCGAGTAACGGTGATTGCGGTTCTTCTGGGCGGATTCGATCAGCTTCTGAACCGCGATATCGGGGGACGGAAGATCAGGGTTTCCGAAACCAAAGTCGATCACATCCACTCCGTCGCGGCGGGCCTCCATCTTCAACTCATTGATGACGCCCAGAACATAGGGCGGCAGATGATTGATCCTGCGAAACTCCATTCGGAAACGATACTGAGTGCTCCCAACCGACCTTGGTCAGTGCCGGCAACAAATTCGAAGCACACGAAGAAACGCTGACTTCGCTGCGCCGAGCGCAGCGGTGCTTGCATACTGAGTTCATGGAAATCGAATCGCGCAATCGGTTTATCGGCATTGACGTTGGGGGCACCAAAATCCTGGGGGTTGTTGCCGATCCGACCAGCGGTCAGATTCAGGTACGCCGGAAGGCCCCAACCCCCAAGACTGATCCGGAACGGCTACCCGACGCAATCAATGAGGTGGTGGCCGAGCTGATCGAAGAAGCTGGCCGTCCGGTGGGCATTGGTGTGGGCGTGCCAGGGTTGGTCGATCATCAGGGCGTGCTTCACTACGGGCCCAACGTTCCCGGTGTTCTGGGCCTCGACATGGCTGGAAAACTGCGGGTGGAGTTCGGATTGCCGGTCGTGGCCGAGAACGATGCAACATGCGCAGCGCTGGCCGAGCACCGGCTTGGGGCGGCTCGAGGGACAACTCATGCGGTCGTCATCAATCAGGGCACCGGGATCGCAGGTGGGATCATCATCGGTGGGCGGATGTACCGCGGCGCCAACGGGTTCGCCGGAGAACCGGGTCACATGCTGATCAATGCCAGCGGTCACGTGTGTGCTTGCGGTAAGAGAGGTTGTTGGGAGGCCGTGGCATCGGGAGCGGGACTGGCCAACATCGCCCGCGAGGTGGTGTCTGAGGGCAATGCAGCTCGCATTGTCGAGTTGGCGGGCGGAGAGCCGGCACACATCCGCGGGGAACACGTGTCGGCAGCAATGGCCGAAGGTGACAACGACGCCGCTGAGGTACTTGATCGATTCTGCTGGTGGGTAGCGGAAGGGCTCGCAAGCCTCGTAGCTCTCCTGGATCCCGAACTGATCGTTCTAGGTGGCGGACTCACGGCCATCAACAAACACTTCATTTCTGATGTTCAGGAACGCGTGAACACCACTGTGATGGGGGCCGCCTACCGTCCTGAGGTTCCGATCGTGCCCGCCCGTCTCGGAGCAGAAGCCGGTGCGATCGGCGCTGCGATCAGCTCGCGCGACCTGTTCCTGGGCCGCTAGCTACACCGATGACGCCGTGGAGGACCATGTTCACCACGGAGTCGGCCGGAATCGGCTCACCGGTGTCGGCGCTCACCCTACTGACCTCGTCGGTGATCCCGCGGATAGCGATCGCCATCGCACGGGTGTCACCTGTTTCGATAAGACCTTGATCCATCGCCTCATGGAGGTGACGCTGAGTATCTTCGGTGGAGATCTCCCGACCGCGGCGGAGTTCGCCGGCAAAGGTGTCTTCGGTCCGGGCGAAGTCGACCAGCCGTATCACCTCCGGATTCTCGGCCAACCAGTTCAATGACGCACGGATGCCCAGTTCGATGCGATGCAGCGGGTTCGGTTCATCGCGGATGACAGCCTGCTGATGACGCCGGATCTCCAGCAGGGTGTCCTTGAGAATCTCTTGAAGTAGATCTTCCTTGGAGGCGAAGTACCAATAGAACACCCCCTTGCCCACACCCACCTGATCCACGATCTCGGCTACCGACGTGGGGTGGTACCCCTGCCCGGAGAACTTCTCGATTGCGACCCTCACCAGCTCGTCCCGCCGTTCCTGACCGCGTGAGGTCAGCTTGCGGTCGTCAGGGGCCAGGGACATACCGGCCAGGGTAGAACAATTTCTTGACCCGATGGTCAAGACCGCTGCCGCCTGTCCCAGCGCTACGAACCGAGTGCTGATCGAACCGACGTGCTGCTACAACGAATGAATGAGCGATGTTGTTGTCGACGGGTTGAACGCAACCGGCGTGCCATACCAGATTGTGAGCTGCGATCCGGATCTGGCCGACACCGCACAGTTCTGCCAAGCCTATGGATACGACCTGGCCGACTCGGCCAACACGATCATCGTGGTTGGCAAGTCGAACCCCAAGAGGTTTGCCGCCTGCGTGGTGTTGGCCGACTCACGGCTCGATGTCAACGGTGTTGTGCGCAAACGGTTCGGTACACGCAAGGCTTCGTTTGCCTCTGGGGATCAGACGATTGACCTCACCGGAATGGCCATCGGAGGGGTCACTGCCGTAGGCCTGCCAGCAGACCTGCCGCTGTGGATCGACAGTCGGGTGATGGACCGGGAGCGAATCGTGTTGGGTGGTGGGGGAAGGGATCGCAAGATCGTTGGCCCGCCAGCCCTTTTGGCCGCTCTCGCCAACGCCGAGGTGGTAGAGGGATTGGCCAACGTTGCCGACCACGAACCCCGGTTCCTAGGACGCCCAACCCCGTGAGCGGGCTACTGCTTGGGTCCACCGGGCGTACAACTCCTCGACGCCAGTGCTGTCGGCTGAGGGCGTGAACGTGGCGTCGACCTGCCAGCTGTCCACGACATCTTGGGTGCTTGACCAGAACCCCTCGGCCAAACCGGCCAGGTACGCAGCACCGAGCGCGGTGCACTCCATATTCGCTGGTCGGGTAACGGGCACCTTCAACTGGTCAGCCTGAAGTTGAAGCAGCAGGTCCATCACGCTGGCGCCGCCATCGACCCTGAGCTCAGCCGGAGGGGTGCCGGAGTTGGCGGTCATTGCATCCACCACGTCACGGACGCTGAACGCTATCGCTTCCACTGTTGCTCGGGCCAGTTCGGCCCGGCCGGTACCGCGGGTGATACCAACGATCGTGCCTCTGGCATAGGGGTCCCAGTATGGGCTGCCCAAGCCGGTGAATGCTGGAACCAGGAACATGTCACCACTGGATTCCACCGACGCAGCCAACGGGCCGATTTCGGCAGCCTCAGAAATGATCCCCAGACCATCCCGCAACCATTGGATGGCTGAGCCGGTGACGAACACCGCACCCTCATAGGCATAGGTTGGTGGACCGCCGTCCTCGAGTTGCCACGCCACCGTGGAAAGGAGCCCCTCAGCGGGTGCCGGCATTGTTTCGCCCACGTTCATCAGAACGAAACTGCCGGTTCCGTAGGTGTTCTTGGTCATTCCCGGTTCGAAGCAGGCCTGACCGAACAGCGCCGACTGTTGGTCGCCAGCTACCCCACTGATCGGGATGCCTGCACCGAGTGCAGTGGTGTCGGCGGTGAGGCTGAATCGACCGCTGGTGGCCCTCACTTCCGGGAGCGCTGAAATGGGTATGCCCAGCAGGTCGCACATTTCTTCGGACCACGCGAGTGTGCCGATGTCCATCAGAAGTGTGCGGCTGCCGTTCGAGGGCTCCGTGGCGTGGACCGCACCGTTGGTCAGTTTCCACATCAGCCAGGAATCGATGGTCCCGAGCGCAAGGTGTTCGTTGGCTTCAACACCGCCCTCGTTCAACATCCACCGGAACTTGGTTCCCGAAAAATAGGGATCGAGCACCAATCCGGTCGTGGACCGAACCATAGGAAGATGGCCTTGTTCGGTCAGCTCGTCGCAGTAGGCAGCCGTTCGTCGGTCTTGCCACACAATGGCGCGATGTAGTGGTTCGCCGGTTCTGCGATCCCAGGCGACGACCGTCTCGCGTTGGTCAGTGATGCCGATGGCGACTACCGGCTCGTCGAGGTTTGCCATCAGCTCGGTGATGACGCCCTGGATACTGAGCCAGATCTCATTGGCATCGTGTTCAACCCATCCGGGTCGTGGGAAGTACTGGGTGAACTCGCTGTACGCGAGCCCTTTCACCTCCGACTGCTCATTGATCGCCAGCGCTCGCACACCGGTGGTCCCTGCGTCTAACGCAACAACGATTCCCACATTCGCTCCTTGTCCTCAGAGTGCCGGACCTCGGCCCAGTACCGTGTGGGGACCGAATGTAGTAGGACTCAGTCGCCGGTGCCGAGGGCGTGGTCTCCACCGCCGTTGAGGGCCACGGCTTCCCGCTGAGCTTGGGTGAGCACATCGATCAGTTCGTTGCTGCTCACGGCGACGAACACCATGGTCCGGATGTCCTTGTCGGTGATTGGCCCAGAGGTGCTGAGGACGCCCTCCTCGATGAGTGTGTCCACCAGGGCGCCTTCCTGGTTCTTCACGACAGACATGATTTCTGACGCGGAGTACTTGTGAAGTTCGAGTGGTGCCGGTGTGCCCACGACCACCGGTAGTTCAGTTCCGCCGGCTACGGCGAGCCCGGTGCTTTCGATGACCATTGGCTCGGCCACGTAGTCGACCTCGACCGCTGCCTCGGAAGGTTCGGTTGGTTCGAGTGCATCGAGTGATGCCGCAAGCTCTTCAGCGTCAAGATCCTCGAGGTGCACATCGGCATCATCGTCGAGGTGCACATCAGTGTCGGCATCGATGTCGGTTGCTGACTCATGCGCTGTCTGGTCGGCTTGGAGGCCGTCGACAAATCCATTTGGCTGGGGAACCACCGGATGTACATGACCGTCCCCGTCGTTGACCCATCTGATGTGGTCTTCGGTTGGACGCTCGGCCGCCAACTGTTCGGTGAGAGCCTCTGCGAACAGAGGTGGGTGCGTTTCATTGCTGGTTTGCTCGTCTTCACCGTGCTCGTCTTCACCGTGCTCGTCGTCGCCTTCATTGTCGGGAAAGATGTGTTCCCCGATTGTTGCTGGGGGAGGCGTGACAGGAGCGCGATCAGCGAAGAGTGACTCGGTCACATCGGACTGGGCTCCTACACCGACCAGATTCCAGATTTTCCAGCTGTGGACTTCGGACTGCGATTCGTATTGGGCCGCGACCTCGGGGAAGAATGGCTTGAAACCGCCGAATCGTGCAAAGAGGATCGTGAAGACGAAACCGACGAATCCCAATGCGAGCGCCCCGGCGCTGCTCATCTCGTAAACGCCGGCAAGCCAGAGCAGCAGCGCAGTGACCACGGCGAGAACGCCGAGACCAGTGATGATCGACTTGCTCATTGCTTCCTTTCACTCGCCAGGGTGTCCCCACCGAACCGGTCATCGACCGGAACCGCAGGGCGGCGCATAGAGACGATAGGCCGGGATTGAGCGGTCCGAAAGTTTTGTCACTAAGAGCAAGCTGAGACTACCGAGGGTGTGCGGGCGAGTAGTCCCTCAACCTAAGGGTTAGCATTGAGCTGTTCGTGGGAAGCATCCAACAGTGTTGTTGAGGTCGAGGTTGAAGGATCCGAACTTCATTTCAGAGTCACCGCGCCGTTGGAGGGTGATCGTTCTGACCCTGGTTTTGGCTCTGGTGAGTTCGGTGATTCTTCCCGCCGCCGGCGCACAGGAGTCGGTTGACGACGCCCGCAAGGAGCGCGAAGAAGTCAAGGCTGATCGTGCCGCCGCGCTGCGTGCGCTCGAGGCGGCCAAGCTCAAGAACGACGAGCTGGCCGAACTCTTGGATTACCTGAACGTGGAAGTCGCTACAACCGAACTAGCGGTCGACATGCTGGATCGTGAGCTGGTGGTGGTCGATACTGAACTGCGAGCGGCCCGGCAGATTCAACTCGATGCGGTCGCAGAGAGCGACAGGCTCAGAGAAGAGATCGCCACGATCGCTGTCGCCGGATTCGTGCGCTCGAGCCGGAAGGAGGAGGCATTCTTTGCGTCGGGTTCAATCAGTGATGCCTATCGTCAGGACTCATTGATTCGGGAGGCCAACGCCGAACCGGCCGAACTGTTGGATCAGGTTCGTTTGGTGGAAGAACAGGGTCTCCTCGCTGAGGCGGCGGTGCAGGAAGCAGCCGAAGAGACTATCAAACTGGAACAGCAACTCGCCGCCCAGCTTCAGGGACTCGAGCGAGATCTCACCGAATCAGCCGAACTCAAAAGAGAGTTTGAGCGTCGCGTGGCCGAGCAGGAAGACAAAGTTGCCGAGCGCCAACGGGACATCGATGAGCTCACGGCCTACATCATCGCAAACACACCGGCGTCCTCTACAGGACCTGCGGTTGCACCTCCGGCCGGCGACCCCTCGGTGCAAGGATATGACTGGCCGCTCATCGGTCGACTCTCCAGCGGGTTCGGTCCCAGAGTCCACCCGATCTTTGGCACCCGCCGCATGCACACCGGACTCGACATCGGAGGTCGCTCCGGGGAACCCATCTATGCCGCCAAGGGAGGAACCGTTATTTCGGCCGGTTGGCGGGGTGGGTACGGAAATGCGGTGGTAGTGGATCATGGGGGCGGTTTCAGCACCCTCTATGCCCATCAGTCCAAGGTCGCAGTGCAGAGCGGTGATGTAGTGAGCCTTGGTGACGTTCTCGGATATGTGGGGAGCACGGGCTGGTCCACCGCGCCGCACCTGCACTACGAACTTCGGCTCAATGGCGAGCCGATCGACCCGCTGCCCTATCTGCCGTAGGAGACGCCTACGGGTTGATCGTGAGCACCACTTTGTTCGCATCCCCGGCAATCATCGTTTCGAACGCGGCAACGTACTCTTCCAGCGGTAGTCGATGGCTGATCACCGGTCTGATGTCGAGTCCGGAATCGAGCAAGGCCACCGCCTTGTACCACGTGTCGAACATCTCTCGGCCATAGATCCCCTTGATGGTGAGGCTCTTGAAGATCGCCTGATTGAGATCGACCTCGGCGGGATTCTTGAAGAGGCCCAGCAGGCCTACCTTTGCGCCATGGTTGGCAACGTTGAGGATGTCGTGAACGGCGAGGGGGCTGCCCGACATCTCCAGTGCGACGTCGAAACCCTCCTTCATGTTGAGCTCGGCCATCACTTCTCGCAACGAGTCGGTCCCGGCTTCGATCGCTCGTGATGCGCCCATCTCTCGAGCTGTGGCCAGTCGACTCGAATCGATGTCGGTGACCACCACGTGTCGGGCTCCGACGTGCCGGCAGACCGCAGCTGCCATCTGACCGATCGGTCCGGCGCCGGTGATCAGAACATCTTCCCCCACCAGATCAAAGGACAGGCAGGTGTGAACTGCATTGCCCAAGGGATCGAGGATTGCCGCTATCTCATCGGGCACCGTTTCGGGTATCGCGTAGGCATTCGACGCGGGGATCACCACGAAATCGGCGAACCCTCCGTCGGTTTGGATGCCGATACCGACGGTGTTCCGGCACAGGTGTCCATGACCGGATCGACAGTTCCGACAGCGACCGCAGGTGATGTGGCCTTCGCCTGCAACCCGGGTGCCAAGTTCGATGTCATGCACGTTGTCACCACGGGCAACAACCCTTCCTACGAACTCGTGTCCCAGAGTTACCGGGGGAGCCAGCGTGGCTTGGGCCCATGGGTCCCAGTCATAGATGTGGAGATCGGTGCCACAGATTGCCGCGTGGGTGACATTGACAAGTACATCCTCGGGACCTGGCTGCGGCTCAGGTCGCTCGACCAAATCCAAGCCGCGACCGGGTTTGGTCTTCACCAGAGCTCTCACGCCACCAGCCCATGGGCAGTGCCAACCTGTATGAATGCATTGACAGCCCGATCGATGTCATCCCGAGAATGGGCTGAGTTCATCTGAGTTCGGATTCGGGCGGACCCCACCGGAACCACCGGATAGCTGAAGGCGGTCACGTAGACGCCGTGGTCCAGAAGGTCAGCAGCTATGGAACCGGCTGTTCCGGCGTCACCGATCATCACCGGAATGATCGGATGGCCCTCACCGGTGAGTTCGAAACCGGCTGCGGTCATTCGCTCCCGGAAGTAGGCGGCGTTGTCCTCCAGCGCAGCGCGCAGATCGTCGCCGGCCTGCACAAGCCGGAGGGCTTCGCGTGCTCCCCCCACCAGAGCCGGTGCCAGCGCGTTGGAGAACAGGTACGGGCGGGCTCGTTGCCGCAGAAGGTCGACCACACTTTGCCTGGCGGCGATGAACCCACCCATGCCACCGCCGAGGGCCTTGCCCAGTGTGCTGGTGACGATGTCCACTCGGTCAGCCACGCCGTGCAGCGCCGGGGTTCCCCTACCTCCCGGACCAATGAAACCGGTGGCGTGACAGTCATCCACCATCACCAGAGTGTCGTGCTTGTCCGCAATCTCGCAGATCGTGGTCAGGTCGGCGACGAACCCATCCATCGAGAAGACCCCGTCGGTCACGATCAAGATGTGTTTTGCCCCGTCATCCCTGGCCTGGATGACGTTGGTCTCGAGGTCGGCCATATCGCGTGTGGCGAAGCGGTAGCGGCGAGCCCTACACAATCGAATCCCATCGATGATCGATGCATGATTGAGCGAATCCGACACGATGGCGTCGTCAGCCCCCAGCAACGGTTCGAAGACAGCGCCGTTCGCGTCGAAACATGCTGCGAAGCTGATCGAATCGTCGGTGCCGAGGAAATCGGCGATCTCGGACTCCAAGACGCGGTGGATGTCGAGCGTCCCGCAGATGAATCGGACCGATGCCATCCCGTACCCATACGTGTCCATCGCATCCGATGCCGCCTTGGCGAGCGCAGGATGATCGGCCAGGCCAAGGTAGTTGTTGGCACAGAAGTTGAGAACCTCGCGGTCTTCCGATGCCACGCGGATCGACCCACCCTGCGGGGAAACGAGTGGCCGCTCGGCTTTCCACAGCCCGTCGGAACGCACTTGATCCAGGGTCTGGTCGATCGAGGAGTAGAAGTCAGTTCGGCTCATCGTTTGCCTTTCGAGTGCCAAACAGTACCCAAGATCGGTTGAATCCGCCTTTTGACCGGCCCGCCGTTCGGGCCAAGCGCTCAGGCCCGGATGTTGATCGTGTGCCAGCCCGAGGCCCCGTTTGGATCGACCGCAGTGACCACGTCGGTCTGGGTTTCGCCGTCGGCGTCGGTGGCCCGAACCCGGATCCGGTGGTCACCGGAACCGATTGGAGCAACGGTGCTCCACTGACGCCATGCGTTCACACCGAGCGATTCGCCCAGGTCAGCGTCGATCCACGGCTCGTCGTCCACTTGAACCTCCACGTTCACGATGCCTTTGTTCGGTGCCCACGCAACCCCACCGATTGCCACGTCTCCCGGAGCAACTGTGGAGTTCGATCGGGGGGTGTCGATCCGGCTCTGAGTCTTCACCGGCCCGAGCTTGGACCAGCCGCGGGGGATCCAGAACCCATCGAAGTCCTCGAAGGTGGTGAGCTCGATCTCCATGAGCCACTTGGTGGCCGATACGTAGCCGTACAGACCCGACACAACGAGACGAACCGGGAACCCGTGATCGACCGGCAGCGGCTCGCCGTTCATGCCGACGGCCACCAGTGCGGTGCGGCCGTCGAATGCAGCCTCGGTGGGGAAGCCACAATCCCAACCATCCACGGAGGCACTGCGGATTTGGGTGGCGCCCTGTTGCACCCCGGCCTCGTCGAGCAGTTCGGACAATGGCACGCCCTGCCAGACGGCGTTGCCTACCAAGCCGCCACCTATGGGATTCGAGACGCAGCTCAGGGTCACTGGGGCAATGGTGGTGGCCCGGTCGAGAAGGTCTGCGTAGGTGAAGGTGAGTTCGTTGTCGACCATTCCCTTGATGGTGAGGGACCAGGTGTCGGGATCGACCTGAGGAGTGAGGGTGGCGGTGTCGATGAGATAGAAGTCGTCATTGGGTGTGATCACCGACGAAACGCCCGGGGTCGTTGCAACCGGACTCGCGTTGGCGGCGGTGACGGCGGATTCGATGTCGCTGGCGCCTTCGAGCGCTACGAGCTCGACTTCGCTGCGTGCAACCTCGACCGCAGCGCTGCTGCGGAGTTGGCGAGCTCCCAACGACAACCCGATGAGTGATGCGGTAGCGGCTGTCAACCAACCAAGGAATGTGCGCCGTTCGATATCCGGAGTTGTTGTCGGCACCGGATTGGCGGGTGGTGCGGTCCGAACCTGCATGGGTTCCGACTTCGGCACGGTGTTTGGCACCCGACTGAGCAACACCCAGAGCACCGAAACGCCGGCCAGAACTGCGAGCGTCGATACGATCAGCCCGTAGCCCCAGCCACCCTGGGCATCTGTGCCGAGCGCACTACACCCGAGCACCCCGAAGACAGTGATACCGGCGATGCCGATGGCCGGACGGTTCAGCGACATCACTCCGAGGATGGCGGCAAAGGCGAGCGAGAGGATCACCGTTCCCACGATCAACGCCGGCTTGTCGGCCAGCCCGAAGAGCGCCTTGCCGAAGTCGATCAACCAAACTGGTGCGTTGTCGATCACTCGATTGCTGACGGCGATCACGGGTCCCGGTTTGGGCGCGGCGAAGGCTCCCGCCAGCTCACCTACTGCCAGCGCAGATCCACCGGCGGCCATCCCGGCCAGCGCAGCCGCCCACTTCGGACGGCCGACGATGGCATCGGTGTGCTCTGCCTCAGTTGGAGCGGGCTGGGTCGATATAGCCATTTCTTGGTGTGATCCTCGGTATGACGGGCACGGAGTCGCACCGGCAGCAGAACCCACTGCAGGTACGACAACCCGCACTCTTGATCGTTGGTGCTAAAGACCGGCGAAAACTCTGATCACGGTACGTCGGATGTGGTGTCCGATGCGGGATCGGGCAGCCAGCTAGCCGAGCTCTGAGTCCATGAGGGCCAGGAGAGGTAGAACGATCTCGATGGTGTCGGCGCACACGGTGTGAGTCGACAGCCAGCGACCGAGGGAGGTGATGGGAATCTGCGCCGTTTCGGCTACCTCACCGTCGGGACAGGTGAGTTCTGCATCGCTTGTCGCCTCGAAGACCCGGGCCACGATGCTGCCGTCGGACTGGTTGTAGGCGCCTGAACCCAAGAGTCGCAGTCCGGTTTGTGTCAACCCGGCTTCCTCGCGCAGCTCACGTCGAGCGGCAACGAACCATTCCTCCCCGACTCCCGCCACCCCTCCGAAGGCGATGTCCCAGAGCCCTGGGTTCACATCCTTCCAGTCAGCTCGACGATGGACCACCAGATCGCCGTTGTTGCGGCGGACGACGATGTAGGTCGATCGATGCCGGAGTACCTCAGCTCGCATTTGTGCCCTCGTGACAATCCGCTCCACATTGCCGGCGTGATCGACCACCTCAACCAGTTCCTGGCCCGGTTCGCTCACGATGATTCGAGCGTCAGGGCCTGTTTGGGGCAGCTGTTCACGGCGGCTTCAACATCTTCCAGCAGCTCGGCTGACACCTCGGTCACGAGGAGCTGGAGATCGTCGTTGTCGTCGAGCGAGAACACTTCGGGGGATAGTTCCTCGCAGATTCCGTTGGCCTCGCACTGAAGCCGATCTACCGTGATTCTCACGTCGCTCTCCTAGAAACGGGTATACCCGCCGTCGACAACGATCTCGTCGCCGGTGTGGAAGGTTTGGGTCGGATCGGCCAGGAATGCCCCGAGCGTGGCGAAGTCGTCGGGAACCCCCCACCGCCGAACCGGGGTCCTCTGTGTGGTCGCCGCCACGAATTTGTCGTACGTTCGGGCATCCTCGGTCATCTCGGTTTCGGTCCACCCCGGGATGACGCTGTTGCAGCGGATGCCGTATCGGGCGAGTTCGACCGCCAGGCCTCGCATGATCGCCAGAACCGAGATCTTGCTCGCCGCATACGATTGGGCCATCGGAGCACCGTGTAGCGCCGACGTTGACGAGACGCCGATCAGCGATCCTCCTTCGCTTTGGCCGATGAGTACCCGGGCCGCAGCTCGAAGCGTGAAGAACACACCGTCCACGTTGATCGCTTGGAGCGCGTGCCATTCCTCGGTTGTTTGTTCGATGAACGGCTTGGGAGTGGCGCCTACACCGGCGTTGGCGAACACACTGTCGAGGCGGCCCATGAGTTGTCGAGCTTCCTTCATGCCGGCGTCAACCTCGACCTCGGACGACACGTCGACTCGTTGAGCGTAGATCGTGGCCCCTGTTCTGGTGAGTTCCCGTTTCGCCGCTTCGAGCTTTTCCGAGTTGCGACCCCAGATGCACACGGTGGCGCCGGCGTTGGCACAACCTTTCGCCAGCCCCAGCCCGATACCGCCGTTTCCACCGGTGACCACAACCGCTCGACCTGTGAGGTTTGTCTGCGTTGCTGGTTCAACCATGGCACGACAGTAGCGCCGCGTTCGGTTAGCAGCCCCGGCGGCGGCCTGGACGATCAGCGACGCAATCGGAACCGGAATGCTCGGCAACCCAGAGGGACAGCGCATCGAGGACTGGCCAGAGGTCCATGCCCTTTGCAGTGGCCGAATAACGAACGTCGCCGTGGCTCTGGGTTCGACTCACGATGTGTTCCGCCTCGAGTTCGGTGAGCCGGGTATTCAGAAGGCGGTCGGAAAGTCCGGGGATCTCGGACCGGATCTCACCAAATCGCAGGGCTCGATCGCCCAGGACCTTCAGGATCGAACCGGTCCAACGACGTCCGATCAGTTCGATCGAGTGCTGGAACAACGGGCAGTAGTCCGTGGGCTCTCCGGGCAGAGTGGTGTCGGTGGTGCTCGCCACAATGGCAGAGAATAGGGGATGAAGCAGTCCTCGGTCTCGAACCATCCATGGCAGCGGGCCTACTTACGATTCGTAAGCACGGTGCCTCTCCTGGTCATCGTCGGTCAAGCCGAGCTCCCGCCGGCCAGTCGCTGCAAACGGTTGAATCCTTGGCGTTCCCACCCAGCAAGAACGCGTTCTGAACTCAGAACATGTTCTATCTTTGGGTGGTGGCCGTTAGTCAGCTGAGAATCGACGATCAGGAACGGCGCCGGAACTCGATCCGCCAAGCGACTCGCCGGACGATCGCCGAGGGCGGGATCGAGGCCGCAACCGTTCGGTCCATTGCTGCGGCATCGGGTCAGAGCGTGGCCACGCTCTACAACCTGATCGGATCACGAACCGAGATCTTTGGTGCAGTTCTCGCCGAGTTGCTGAAAGAACGGCTGGAGGGTACATCGATCGACGACGGGTCAGACCCGATCGATCAAATGAGATCGTCAATGACGGCGGCGGTCTCGTACACGATCCGCCGCAAGCATCTCTTTGGTCCGCTTCTCGTCGAACTCGGTCTGCACCTCGGCAGAGACTGGGCTGTGGCAGCGCACAACGCTTCGGTCGCCCGACAGACCCTCTTGATCGGCAGGGCAAAGGACCAGCACCTGCTGCTGCCGGAGCCATCCACGCACCGTCTGGCTGTGGCAATAACCGAAGGCAGCTTCACCACCGATCTGGGTTGGGCGGTTGGTGATGTCTCGGACGGCCGGTATGCCGATGCGTGTCTTGATCGGGCCACACTGGTGTTGTTGTCAGCCGCCGAAGGCTCGATCCGAGGGCGGCTACTTCAGTTGTTGTCGTGAGCAGAGATAGTTCCGGTTCACGTGGTCGCAATCGGCGGCCGGCGGGTTCGGATCGAGGCCAGCTGTTGCACGTACCCCGGGGCCACCGGCCTTTGGGCCGCCGCCGAGGTCATCGAAGGTTGCCCAGCCGTACCGTTGCGCTGCCTCGCAGCGCTTCCCCGCTCCTTCGCCAGCAGTTCACTGGCGCCGCCTTCGGCCTATCGTTCCAACATCTAGACCGAAGCACGCATCGAGGCCCTAGAGCGCCGCGCAGCGGTCGCTCAGCTTCCCGGGAGACCATGCGGACCACAAACCTCCGACCGCGCGGCGACTGTGCTCGGTCCACTGGATCGCCGTCGGCGCGGCCACCCGCCGGACCGTCTGGTAGATGCCGCCCTCGAAGACCCGGTAGCCGGCCCAGGACCCGGGCCAGTCTTTGGTTGATCCGACCTCGCTGACCAAGAGGGGCCCGACCCGGCGGATCCTGTGCCGATGCGTGTGGCCCGAACTCACCAGTGTCGACGGTGCCGCCTCGCCAAGATCGGACAGGAACGGCTTGGACTCCCTGGATGGAATCCCAGGTGGCCAGTAGGTGATGACTGGGTACTTCTGGAATTGGTGATGAAGCAGCATGAGATTGGGGGTTGCTGCTTCGGCGGCGTGGCTCAGCAGCTCGGCCCGGATCGGCTCGAGGGTGCCGATGTCTTCGTGCTCGATGCTGGTATTCCCGACGATCAGTCTCACTCCGGGCATGTCGTAAACCCTCACACCCAGTTCGAATGGGAGGCCTCTCTTGCCGAATGACTCGGGCACGTCGATGGGCCACGCATCGTCCAGGTCGTGATTGCCCGGCACCATGATCATGGGTAGTTTTGGAAACCGATCTACCAGTTCACCTATCAACTCAAAGTCGCGGGTGCGACGATGGTGAGCAGCGTCGCCCTTGATCACCAGCAGTGACGCTCCCCAATCAAGTGCTTCTTGAATGGCCGCCGTGGCACAGCGCATGTCGTAGTGATCCACGGCATTCGGTTCGATATCCCGAATCGTCCGCAGCGTCCCCCAGTTGCCCGAGCCGAGATGGAGATCTGAAATTGTTGCGATCCGGCACAACTCGTCGCCGTATGGGGCCGTGGGGATAGTGGTCTGCAGGCTCGTGGCGCCCTCGATTGACCGAACCTCGATGTCGATGGCGCCCGATCGGAGATTCTCCAGAACGAGGGAGCCGGGACCTCCCTCGTGTACAAACCTGATTGTGTCACGGCTGCCCACCTCAACCGAAAGCTGGCCGCGGGGGAGGTGGCCCCAGGTGAGCTGGGCCGCGCCCGGCTCGACCGCCCACACCTGAAGCGGTGAAGGGTTCAGCCATGTGAGACGCACCAGCGAACCTCAGCTCGTCACGAACGCCGACAAGCGGGATGCCTCGCGCTCCCGCAGCGCTGCATTCACACGGTGTTTCTCCAGAATCTGCTCCACTGTCTTTTCAGCCTGGGTGAGGGGATGTTCGGCGATGAACGCAGCCACGTCGGCCACGTGCTCAGCAGAGTCGAGCGATGTGACGCCTTCGAGCATGCGGCTGAGTGCTGCGCTGGGAAAGAGTTCACCGAGCCGATCCCAGTTGTCTTTGATGAACTGCCACGTGTGGGCTGCTGAGGTCCGGTTGGCCAGCGAAACGCGCAGCGCAAACGGAGCATCCTGTGATCGAACTTCGCCATCGAGCACCATGGCTCGAAACTGCCCAACCAGGTCGTCGGTTGGAAACGCGGTGAGACCGTAGAGGTAGCGGAGCTGCTCCTGGGGGTTCGTGTTGGTTCGGTACTCGTGCACGTAGTCGTTGAAATCGGCTTGGTCGCCTACCGATGCTGCGACCGTGATCGCCGCCGACAGCAGCGCGGGATCAACTAACTCTGCGTCACGTCGACCGACCGAAACGGTTCGCTGACACTCACCCTGTACATCGGGATCTTCGGCGATTGTTCCCATTGCTTTGACCAGGTCGGCCCGCAACTGACGGTCGCGCGGCTTTTCGTTCTCGACCGGGGTGAGTCCGATGTTGGCCAGCATAGGAGCCAGGATGTCGTGGGCGATGGTCTTGAAACCATCGAGTGCCTCGGCATCAACCAGCCTGCTGAGGCGGTCAAGTCCGGCGATGATCCTCTGCCACACCGTCCGTGAGGTCTCTGCGGCCATTGCCTCCAACAAGGTGAGGAAGGTGGTACTCGACGTGGCACCCGCCAGTACCGACGCCCAGGCGTCGTCGATCAGGGCGTACCGCTCCACCTCGCTCAATTCGTTGTTGTCGAGCGAGCTCAAGCCCTCGAGCATCTCCGGCGGATAACTGACGCGCACGAAGCTGGCCCCATGGGCGTTCACGACCAGATGCGAACCGGCGGGGACGCCGACATCGACCGGTTCATCACCGAGCACGAGCTTGGTGAGCGATCGACCTTCTCCGTCGATCAGGCTGTACCGAAGCGGAATCTGCCAACGGTGCGGTGCTCCCTCGGTGCCGCCCCCGGTGGCGAGGCAACGCGTCTGGCTGAGCGTGGCGACGCCGTTGGAGAACCTCACCTGGATGAGCGGGAAACCACCCTGATAGATCCAGCCGTCCATCATGTTGCGGACCGGGGTTTGGGTGGACTCCTCGAGTGCGTCCCAGAGGTCAGTGGTCACGGTGTTCCCGTAGGCGTGCTTTTCCATGTAGAGGCGAAGCCCCCTCCGGAACGCCTCCTCGCCAAGATGCTGTTCCAACATCCTCACCACCCCGGCGCCCTTTTCGTAGGTCAGGATGTCGAACATCCCTTCCGATTCCTCCGGGGTCTGTACCTCGAACTCGATCGGGCGAGTTGAGGCGAGGGCATCGGTGATCAAAGCCGAGCTACGCGACAGACCAAAGTCCGCCCATCGGTTCCAGTCCGGCTGGTACTCGTCGGTGCACTTCATTTCCATGAACGTGGCGAACGCCTCGTTCAACCAGATGCCCTCCCACCAACTCATGGTCACGAGGTCTCCGAACCACATATGGGCCAGCTCGTGGTTGATGACATCAACCGAGCGCTGCTTCTCGGCCTGGGTGGTCACCAGCGGGTCGATCATGAGGATCGCTTCGCGAAACGTGATGCACCCCAGGTTCTCCATCGCGCCGAAAGCGAAATCAGGAATAGCGATCAGATCGACCTTGTCACCGGGGTACGGGACCCCGAAGTAATCTGCGAAGTAGCTGAGCGCGAACTCGGCGGCGTCGAGTGCGTATTCGGTCATGGTGGCCATGCCGGGCTTGGACACAATGCGCAGCGGCACACCATCTACGTCACGGGTCTCACTGAATTCGAGCGGCCCGATCACCCACGCAACGAGGTAGGTGGACATCACCATCGTCGTCGCAAAATGTGCCGTGTGTCCGCCGTCGGGATGCTCATCTCGGCCGATTTCAGCTGCGTTGGACACCGACTCCATGCCAGGAGGAACCCTGAGAGAGATGTCGTAGGTGGCCTTGTAGGAGGGTTCGTCCCAACACGGGAAAGCTTTGCGGGCGTGGGGAGCCTCGAACTGAGTGGTTCCCAGGACTCGATTGTTGCCATCCAGATCCTTGAATTGGCTCAGATAGAAACCGACCAGCTTCTCATTGAACTTGCCGGTGAACTCGATGTGAATCGAGGTGGTGGTTCCTTCCGGCGCTGCTTCGATCGTCATACGTTCATTGGCGTGATCCATCGTGAACGGCACCGCTGAGTCGTCGACGGTGACGGTTGAGACGACCAGCCCGTCGCTGTTCAATGTCATCGATTCCACTGGAGTGTCGACATCTGCGTTGATGGTGACGGAGCCACCAAAGGTGCCCGCATCGAAGTCGGGTTCGATCAGCAGCTTGTAGTTCCTGGGGGTGACCGAACACGGGAGCCGATGGGGATCTGTCACAGTTTCAACTTCAAGCACGACTGCGAGGCTACCCGTCCTGTAACGTCTCATACCGTTCCCTCCAGCCCCGAGATTGGCGAGAAACGATGACACATGATCAGCGGACAACCTGAAATGGCCGGCATTGACTTCGACGTACTCGGAATCGGAAATGCAATCGTCGATGTGATCGCCCAATGTGATGACGATTTTCTGAGCGAAGAAAGTATCACAAAGGGTGGGATGACACTGATCGACGAGGGCCGGGCCAAGCAGCTGTACCGGTCAATGGGTCCGGCGATCGAAGCCAGTGGCGGTTCGGTTGCCAACTCAATGGCCGGAATTGCCTCGTTCGGCGGCAACGCTGCGTTCATCGGAAAGGTGCACGCCGATCAGCTGGGCGAAGTATTCACTCACGACATGCGGTCGGTTGGGGTGGCCTGCGACGTTGAGGGTACGAACGGTGGACCGGCGACCGCTCGGTCGCTCATTCTCGTCACGCCCGACGCTCAGCGGTCGATGAGCACATTTCTCGGAATCTCCGGTCTGCTCGAGCCCCACGACGTCGACACAGACCTCGTGAAGGCCTCCACGCTGCTCTTCTGCGAGGGGTACCTGTGGGACGTCGAGTCCGCCAAGAAAGCGATTCGATTCGCGATGAGCACGGCTATCGAGGCTGGCAATCGTGTAGCTCTCAGCCTGTCCGACACGTTCTGTGTCGACCGCCACCACTCGGAGTTCCGTGAACTCGTGGCTGGCCCTGTCGACACGCTGTTCGCGAACCGTGCCGAGCTTCTACGCCTCTATGACACCGAGGACATCGAGGAGGCGTTCGAGCACGTTGGCAACGACGTCTCGCTCGGTTGCGTGACGATGGGAACGCTGGGGTCGATGCTGATCGACAACGGGCGACAGATCAAGATCCCGGCGTACCAGGTCGGCCACGTCGTCGACACCACCGGTGCTGGCGACCAGTACGCCGCCGGCGTATTGTTCGGGTTGGCTCAGGGTCGCCCTCTCGATGAGTGCGGCCGCCTCGGCTCGCTCGCAGCGGCTGAAGTGATCAGCCATGTGGGTCCCCGACCCCTCACCCCGCTGGCCGACCTCGACACGACCCATGCAACGGTTGACCCGAGGTCCTGGGTCAGCGAGTAGCTTCCGCGCCGCGTCGTGGAATCAGACGCTCCAACCCACCAGCTTGGTATCGAGGTATTCGTCCAAGCCGACGTGTCCCCCTTCGCGACCAATCCCGCTCTCCTTCATCCCTCCGAAGGGTGCAGCAGCCGCAGTGGGATTGATGTCGTTGATCCCGATTATGCCGAAACGAAGACCCTCGGCGATCCGCCAAGCCCGACCGATATCCCGGGTGTACAGATACGCCGCCAGCCCGTACGCGGTGTCATTCGCCTTGGCGAGGATGTCCTCTTCGTCATCGAAAATGATCACCGGAGCGACAGGGCCGAAGGTCTCTTCGGTATGGATGATCATCTCCGATGTCACCCCGGCCAGCACCGTGGGAGCATAGAAGAATCCGCGGTCCAGGCCGTCGTCGGTGAGTCTCGTACCACCGGTTCGAATTTCGGCACCCTTGGCCACAGCGTCTCGTACTTGTCGCTCGACCTTGGCCACGCTCGGTTCGTCCACCAGCGGCCCGATCGACACTCCCGCCACGGTCCCATCACCGGCTCTCATCTTGTTGACCCGTTCGGTCAACGTGTCGAGAAAAGCGCCGGCGATCGAACGCTGCACATAGATGCGGTTGGGGCTGATACAGGCTTGACCGGTATTGAGGAACTTCACCAACGAAGCTCCCTTCGCAGCGTGCACCGGGTCAGCATCATCAAAGACGATGAACGGGGCATGACCCCCCAGCTCCATGGAGACCCGTTTGATCGTCGGTGCCGCTTTTCTGGCGAGTAGCTTGCCAACCTCGGTCGATCCGGTGAACGTGAGCTTTCGGACCCTTGGATCCTCGAGCCAGGCAGTGCCGATCGCTTCGGGCTCGCTGCTCGTCACCATGTTCACGACTCCGGCGGGAACACCGGCGTCGTGGAAGATCTCGAACACTGCACGCGCACAGAGCGGGGTTTGCTCGGCGGGCTTGAGCACGACCGTGCAACCGGCCGCCAGCGCCGGACCGATCTTGCGAGTGAGCATCGAGATCGGGTAGTTCCACGGCGTAATGGCTGCGCACACCCCAACCGGTTGTCGCATCACCACGAACCTCTGATCTGGCCGAGGGGCGGGAATGGTCTCGCCGTAGATCCGCTTTGCTTCCTCGGCGTACCACAGAAGGAAATCTGCGCCGTACTTGACCTCATTGCGAGCAGCCTTCAGCGGTTTGCCCTGTTCCGAGGTCATCAGCTGTGCGAGATCTTCTGATCGTTCGGTCATCAGCTCCCAACACCGATACAACACAGCCGAACGTTCATAGGCAGTGGTGGCCGACCACGACTCGAACGCACTGTTTGCCGCGGCCACAGCATCCGCCGCCTGGTCCGCTCCCGCATCGCCAGCCACGCCTATCACGTCACCGGTCGCCGGATTTGTCACCTGGAAGGTTTGGTCCGATTCCACCCATTGGCCTGCGATGTAGTGCACGCCGAAACCGTATCGTCCGCCGAGGGATGTGGGGAATTGCCCACAGGCGCGATCTTCCAATTAGTGAATAAAACCAACGTACGCGTGATACAAACAAGTGTGTCGGCGGGGGCGCGTCGCCCCGCTCCTGCCGACACGTAATTGTCTCCGACGGCCCTTCGGGTCGGCCCGGAACGGTTGTCCCTCCGGGGCGAGTATTGGCGCGCGGCGCCGACGAACGGCGGCCTCTCGGGTCCATGTTCTCACCCGCTGGCGCTCGCTTCTCGGACACGCCCTTCGGGGCGAGTATTGGCGCGAGCGCCGACGAACGGCGGCCTCTTGGGTCCATGTTCTCACTCAAGCCTGGCGGCCCTTCCCGGGGCAGTCGGCTGAGGGTCGTGTTACTGGAGTTGAGCGCCGGCCAGGGGAGCGGTTGGTTCACCCAGGAAATGGCCTTGGCCCCAATCGACACCGAGCTTGCGCAGTGTCCGAAGCTGATTCCAGGTCTCTACGTTTTCGCCCACTACCCACGCACCCATCCGATGGGCCATGTCGACCACTGCGGCGACCACGGCAGTCGATGCGGGCTCGTCCACGGTCCTGGTGAGACGGCCGTTCAGTTTCACCACGTCGGGCTCGAACTCGGCTACTACCGACAGGCTGGCGAATCCGTCCCCCACGTCGTCAACCGCGATCCGAACACCACGCTTGCGCACCTCACGTAGCTGACGAGCGGCGGCGACGATGTTGTTGTACCGATTCCATTCCACGGCTTCGAACACGATCTGATCGGCAGACACGCCGAGGGCTTCGGCCTGATCGATGCAGGAGTGAATCGCTTCGGTGTCGAACTGTCCACCGGGTGCGCCGAGGTTGAGGAACAACAGACCCTCACCCAACCAGCTGGCGTCCACCGCCCGCAGGCTGAGGTTGCGCATCAGTTGGTCGTAGGCTCCCACCCGACCAGCGCGTGTCGCCGTCTGGATGAGCTGGTGTGCATCGATAACACCATTGGGTCCAACGCCTCTAACCAACGCCTCGAAACCAACCGCCGAACGCTTCTTCAGAGAAACCACCGGTTGGAATCGGACTTCGTATCGCTCGGGTTCAGCATCTGGATCGGCGGTGAGGCCGAGGCGAGTTGCGTGCCGAGACAGCGTTGTGCCCAGTAGGGCATAACGGTGCCACTGCGACGTGGACAGGTCGGCGGGGGCAAAGGCCAGTCGGATGTCGCTCAGGCGATCGGGAAACGCACGGATCATTGCGGTTGTGAATTCGTCGGCGTCATAGACGGCAACGTGTGCCTCCGACGAACTGACGTCGACGACGTCGGCATACGACGCCGCAAACTCCTCTGCATCGGACTGAAGGGCGTCATCGGTCGAACCGATCAATACTGCCATTTCGGTGCCGAGGGGCAGCGTGGTTCTCATTGATGCGTGAGCCAGAGCCATGTGAGCAACCGTAGCGAATAGTCACCTTGCCCTGCCGACTCTCCGGACCGATAGGGCCCATCCACCCAGCTGGCAAGCGCGAGAAGATCACCGGGCGTGTCATTGGTTTCACTGTCCACGTCGGGCGTTCCGCACGGTGGCCAGACACTCACTCTGCGAGGAAAGGGCCTCGGACCAGCTGCGAGGACAGGGCCTCGGACCGGCATCGTCACTCCCCCCGATCACTCCGGCACGGTCGGCGCACGGCAACGACCGGGCTCAGAGGCAACTACCGTCCACTCATGGCAGATGACGTCACGTTCTATGATCAGATCGAGGGTTATGCCGGTCGCCTGAGTTACTCCCCGGGCGAGTCGGTTCTTCTCCACGTGTCAACCACAGCTGACACCTACGACGCGGTGATCGAACGATGGGGAGTCGAGAGGTCCGAGGTCTGGCGACGGGAAGGAATAGCCGGATCACATACACCGGCACCCGCTGACGCCGATGCCAACGGATGCCGTTGGCCCGAATCGGTCTCGGTGGAGATCGGATCGGACTGGCGGTCGGGCTTTTATCTCGTCACCCTTACCGCTCGTGGTGCTCCCGCCAATCGCTCGACTTCCCACGCCGGGTTTGTTGTGCGTTCGGCTTCTACTGCGTCGTCTCGAACCAGGCGCGCCGTACTGGTACTTGCCACCAACACGTGGAATGCATACAACAACTGGGGCGGGAAGAGTCTCTACACCGGCGGCAGTCGCGTCTCGTTCCGCCGCCCGTTTGGGCGAGGGATGTTGTGTCGACCCGAGGTGGAGCGCGACGATCGTAAATCCCGGCCAACCCGATGGGGTGAGGAACCTGACGTTGATGGCCTCACGTTCCAGAACTACCGATTCGACCGCGGCTATCCGCCGGCGATCGGATCGACCGGCTGGTTCACTTTCGAACGCCGCTTCGTGGAGTGGGCCGAGTCTGAAGGCTACGAATTCGATTTCGCTATTTCCGCGGACCTTGAACAGAACCCCACCGCTCTGGACGGGTACGACCTGATGCTGAGCATCGGCCACGACGAGTACTGGTCGGCGAGGCAGCGGCGAACGGTTGAACGGTTCGTAGAAGCAGGTGGGAATCTGGCAAGTTTCAGCGGCAACACGATGTTCTGGCAGGTGCGTCTGGAGGGTGACGATCATGATCCCCATGCGTGGATGGTGTGCCACAAGTACACCGCCCACATCACCGATCCCGTGACGCAGACAAACCCTGAATTGACCACTGGAATGTGGTGTGACCCAATTGTCGGCAACCCCGAGTGGCGGCTCCTCGGCGGTGGTTCAGCCTTCGGGTTGTACTACCGGTTTGGGGCTGCGGTGATGCGTGGAAGCGGAGGGTTCACGGTCTATCGGGACGACCACTGGCTGTTGGCGAACAGCGGTCTGCGGTACGGGGATGTGCTGGGCGCCAAACATGGAGCTGTGGGGTATGAAACGCTCGGTGTGCCGCTGCAGTTCGACGAGTACCAGTTGCCGGTGGTGGCCGATCGACCCGACGTCCCGTCCGACAGCGAAGTGGTGGCGTTCGCTCCGGCATCGAATTGCGCGATGGGGGAGTACCCCAAGTCCATCAGTGCGTTGAGTGATCAAGGCGATCTCGAGTTCATCGCCGAACGCGTCTACGGAGCGGTGAACGAAGACAACCTGAAGCGGGCCCGCCATGGAAATGCCGTCCTGCTTGTCTGCCGGCCCTTCGACGGTGGCGGAGAAGTGGTCACGGTCGGCACCACCGACTGGGCGTTTGCGCTGGCCGATGATGAACCGGTGGCACAGGTCACTCGAAACGTGCTCGACCGCTATACCGGCGCCTAGTAGAACACCGACCGAGAACGGGGGCGCCGTACCGACTTGTAGTGTTGGCTCCCGCCTCGGTTCCACAGCCATTCGTCCACATGCATTGCCCACACGTTCGGGCGGTCGATGAGCGCCACGAGTTCCTCCACCGCAACGACCGCGGCCGCCCGCAGTTCGACCTCGGCAGCCGAACCGGGTTCGAGTCGTTCTCCTCGCTCGATGGAGGCGACGACGTCGGGATCGACGTCGATCGCCCCATCCAGGCGGAGTACGTGAGGTACCAAGTTGTCCGCGAATGCGGTGAGCCGATGGAGGTCTTTGAAGCGCCAGAGTCCTTCCCGAGCAAGGTCGGCAGGGGTGATCTGGGCTCGCTTGTAGAACGCCACCGTTTCGGCACCGTGCCGCTCGGTGTCAGCGTAGAACGGCATGCTGATCAGGTCGGCGGCCAGGCTCTCCGCCGAATCTCCGGAGCGCTCGAGAACTGACTTTGCGGTTCCGCCATGATCGGCGAGGAATGCACCAAGATCGTTGAGGGCGATCGCGAACCGGGACATGAGCTGTTCCACTGGCCCGCCATCCATCTCCTGGCCAAATACCTGAGAGCAGTCCTCGGTGGTGAACCTCAGCAGGCGGTCCACTCTGAGAGGTCCCGTAGCATCGAGGTAGCGGATCAGTCGCACGAGCATTGTTTGAGCTCCCGACATCCCTGGCTCCTTGCGAATCACGTCGTGATAGCCGCTGCCGAAATTGACTGCGTTCGCAGCCAAGGAACGCAGAGCCCGGGCTTCGTCGAATGTCACGGTCTGATCGGTCTCGGGTTTGATGGCCGACACCGCGGCCCCCGCCAGCCGGTCGAGTCCGCCTGCATTGAGTGCGACGATTGTGCCGCTGTCGAGCGCCCGTCGGCAGCTTGCCCGCACCAACGCACAGAGGCCGACCTCATCGAACACTCTCCGAACCTATCGACGAACCGCTTCACGGCGCAGATCGGAGATGCGGTTCCACAACTTCGTCTGCTCCCAGTCGAGTATTAGGGTCGGCCCATGGATCTGATCGAGCGGGCACGGCAGTGGGCGGAACTGGATCCCGAGGAGGTCCACCGAGGAACTGTGCTGAGGCTGGTCGAGGACCGTCAGCTCGCCCAGCTCGATGAGTTGTTCACAGGAAGGCTGGCATTTGGGACCGCAGGACTGCGTGCTCGGCTGGGGCCAGGGCCGAATCGAATGAACCGTCTGGTTGTACGCCAGACCACGTCGGGTCTGCTGCGGTGGATGGCCTCGAAGGGGATAGAGCGTCCGAGGATTGTGATCGGTTACGACGCCCGTCATGGCTCGCACGACTTCGCAACCGAGGCGGCCGCTGCCATAGGTGCGGCTGGCGCCGAAGCAATCCTGGCCGACGATGTGGTACCCACGCCGGCGCTGGCCTACGCCATTCTCACCCATGAGGCTGACGCCGGGATCATGGTGACGGCCAGCCACAACCCCCCGGCCGACAATGGCTACAAGCTGTACCTCGGTGACGGTATCCAGATCATTCCACCCGCCGATGGCGAGATCGCGGCCGCAATCGACGAGATAGCGGCCGGTGCCGAACCGCCTTGGTTCGACGATCCTGCTGATCCTCAGTGGCTGCCCGCCCGTCGCTGGATCGATGCCCACCGTGAGGCAATCCTCGGACTCATTCCGGGTCCGGAACGTTCCGCTCGAGTTGTGTACACGGCGATGCACGGGGTCGGCGGAGCGCCCTTTGTCGCCGCTGCGCTCCAGGCGGGATTCGGCCGCCCCATCGTTGTCGACGAACAGTTCGATCCGGACCCCGATTTTCCCACTGTCAGCTTCCCGAACCCAGAAGAACCGGGTGCCCTCGACCTTGCACTGGCACTTGCACTCCGGGAATCGGTCGATGCCGTGGTTGCCCACGATCCCGATGCGGACCGCCTTGGGCTGGCAGTTCCCTCAGCTGACAATCGGTCCTGGATTCAGCTCTCGGGTGATCAGGTGGGCGCACTGCTTGCCGATCACTTGATCTCTCATCATGTTGAGAATGATGGCGGACCCGCTGTGGTGGCCAAGAGCCTTGTCTCGAGTCGGCGGATCGAGGCGATCGCCGCCCACTCCGGGGTCAAATGCCGGACAACGCTGACCGGTTTCAAATGGGTTGCTCGACCGATCGTGGACGAACCCCTGGCCACCTATCTGCTCGGCTACGAGGAGGCACTCGGATACTGCGTCGGGGGAGTGGTTCGCGACAAGGACGGCATCGGAGCTGCACTCGTGGCCATGCAGATGATCTCTGCGCTGAAGGACCGGGGAAGCACCGTGTGGGACGTGCTCGATTCTCTCGATGACCGAGTTCGGGGCATACCGCTCCGAATCGTTTTCTCATCGCCTGGGCGATGACGGGCCCACCACCGACGAGATACTCGCCGGTTTGCTGTCGGATCCACCTGCGGCTGACTCACCGGTTGTGTCGGTGATTGATCTGGCAACCGAAGGCGATCTACCGCCTACCGCCGGTGTGCTGATCAACTACGAAAACCGAGCACGTCTGATCGTTCGGCCCAGCGGTACTGAACCAAAAGTGAAGTTCTATCTCGAAGCGGTTGGCGATCCGGAGAACGCAGAAAAAGCCCTCAGGGGCCTCGCCCACGTGCTGCAGGAACGGTTATAGAGCTGCCAAACTCCTCAGGAGTTGCGACCCACCGTGGGCTTGCGGCCGTGGTTGGCCTTCTTGCGGCGGGCGAGCAGGCGTTTCTTGCGACGGCGCTTCGACATAGGGGCTACACGATAGCGGTATGGCGGAGGTCTTGAGACGCCGAGCCCGCGCAATTTCGGGGCTTTAGTTTCCACCGCGTCGGCCGACTGTGAACCCACATGTCACGTTCTTGGGATTCTCGCATTCGCGGCGCAGCACAAAAATCCACGCCGACCGAAGTTGTTGTGCCGCGCGCTCTTGGCGCCCCGGCTCGTGAGATCGAGGAAATCGTCACCAAGGGACCCCAGCTCGCAATCACGGCTGCCGATCTCGCTGCCGTCGTGGCCGAACGTACGACCGGACGGATTCAATGGCGGTCGGAGGCATGGATCGACCGATTTGGTGAGGTCGAGACCTTGGCCAAACACCTACCCGAGATGATGGAATTCGTCGAGCTGCCTTTGCCTCCGGCGGGCGAGAGCTGGCGCCGATCTCGCACGCTCCAAACCATCGATGGCGACGATGTTCTCTTCGATCTCGTGCTCATCGGGGCCAGCACCGAACGCGGCACCCACTACGTCACGGTTCTGGCCACCGAGAGGATCGGAAGCGGGCTGGTGGTGACCGATCGCCCCCAGCTGCTCGAGATCCTGGAGGAGGCTCTCAGCGAAGCGGAGGCCGGAAGTGTTGCCGTCATCTATATCGATCTCGACCGGTTCGAGCGGATCGTGAATGGAGTGGGAACCGTCCAAGCGATTCGGCTGATCGAACAAGTGTCCCGAAAGATCTCCTCGACTATGCGGGCTACGGACATGCTGTTTCGCTTGCAGGGCGATGAATTCCTCATCGTGGCGGTTGGTCTAACCGGCCGAGAGAAGGCCGAGGAGCTGGGTGAACGGGTGCGATCAGCGGTCGCAACCCTGCCCGAACCGGCCGACGAACTGGTGTTGACAGCGAGTGTCGGTGTGGCAGTGAGCGAGGTCGACCAGACCGCCCACAGCCTCCTGGCCGGTGCCGAAACGGCGGTACACCTGGCCAAGGGCCGCGGCCGCAACCGCGGTCGTACTCTCCGACGATGCACTTCCTTCTCGCGCAGAACGGTTGACCACCGTCGAACGGCAACTGCGCCGCGCGATCGAGCAACGACATGTGCGATTTGCGTACCAACCTCTGGTGAACCTCGGGGACCGCACTGTTATTGGCGCCGAGGGTTTGCTGCGCATAGGCGGCGACGTGGGGCTATCGGCCACCGAGGTAGTAGCCACCGCCGAGCGGTGCGGCCTCATGGGAGCGCTTGGGATTCTGGTCGTTGAAGGAATCGAGGAACAACTGGGCGACTGGTTGGTCGAACCGGGCGCGTCACGACTGGCAATGCTGAATGTGGCTCCGTCCCAGCTGACCGACCCTGAGTTCATCAAGATGCTGGAAGCGCTTTCCGAACATGATGAACTGGCCGGACACTTCGGAATCGAGCTGTCGGCATCGGCCGCGCTGGGGAATCTCAGCCACATTGCCGCACTCGCAGAACGTCTGGCACCAAACCTAGCCATTGGCGCTGATGGATGGTCCGATCTTGACATCCCGCTGACGGCGTTGTCAGACGCCGGGTTCGGCTACCTGAAGCTTCACCGCAATCTTGTCACCCAGCTGCCCTCCGATCAGATGTTGCGAGACAGAGCAACTCGGCTGGTCAACGAATCCATCGAGAGAAACATCAACGTGTACGCGATCGGGGTTGAAAAGGAAACCGAGGTGGAGGCACTGGAACAGATCGGATGCTGCGCAGCTCAGGGATTCTTGTTCTCAGCCGCCGTCTCGGCGTCGGAGTTCCTTCGGGAAGTCAGCGGTGTACCCGCCCGCGGATCCTGAGCCAGCGGATCGGACAGGTTCCTGGGGAGTTAGCCTCGTGGAGTGGAAAAATTTGGTTTCGTCGGACTGCCCAATGCGGGCAAGTCTTCGCTCTACAACGCACTGACCGGCGGTGGTGCCCTGGCCGCCCCGTATGCGTTTGCCACGACCGATCCGAACATCGGTGTCGCCAAGGTTTTCGATGATCGTCTTGACCAACTGGCTGAACTCAACAAATCCCGCAAGGTGGTCAACGCAACAGTGCAGTTCGCCGACATCGGAGGACTCGTGGAAGGCGCCAGCCAAGGGGAGGGCCTCGGGAACAAGTTCCTTGGAGGGATTCGTGAGGTCGACGCAATCGTCTACGTGCTGCGGGCGTTCACCGATCCTGACGTGCCTGGCCCTACTGACCCTCTCGAGCACCTTCGGGTACTCGAAATCGAACTCACACTGGCTGATCTCGAGACCCTCGAGAAGCAGATCGATCGCAAGCGAAAGGCAGCCAAACAAGATCCGTCGTTGGCCGATGAGGTGAAGGCAGCCGAGGTGGCCATCGAGAAATTGAGCGAAGGAACGCCGATCTACCGAACCGACCTGTCGGTCGAGATGCGAGCCGCCCTTGCCCCCTACTACCTGCTCACCAACAAGCCGGTGCTCGCTCTTGTGAACATCGACGAGAGCCAGCTTGAACACGTTGATGACGTGGTCAAACCGGTGATCGACGAATTGGGCCCAGCGTCCACATCGGTGTTCGGTGCCTGTATCCAGCTCGAAGCCGAAGCTGCCCAGCTCGATCCCGAAGATCGGGCTGAGATGCTCGATGGATTTGGATTAGGCGAAGGTGCGCTGCCGCGTTTCATCGCTGCTGCCTACCACGAGCTCGGCTTGCGAACCTTCTTCACCACAGGAGAGAAGGAAAGCCGGGCGTGGACGTTCAGGGCCGGATCATCGGCACCCGAGTGTGCCGGACGAATCCACACCGACATGCAGCGCGGATTCATCCGGGCCGAGGTCGTTCACTGGGACGAATTGCTCGACTGTGGCTCGTGGTCCGCCGCTCGGGACCGAGGCACGCTGCGAGCCGAAGGTAAGGACTACATTGTTGCTGACGGTGACGTGATGGAAATCCGCTTCAACGTCTGACCCACCCACTCGCACTATGGCGCATCTCCGGAGACGCAACAGATCTGGCCCTGAGTTCACCAGCCATTGGCTGGTGAAGGACGGCCATGTTCTGGCCTCGGTCGACGTTGCGGAAACCAGAGCGGCCCGAACTCGTGGTTTGCTGGGGCGCACAGGGTTCGGCGGAGCAATGTTGTTTCCCAAGACCAAGTCGGTTCACAGCTTCGGCATGCAATTCAGTCTGGACGTTGCGTTTCTGGACAAAGAGAACACGGTCTTGCGTGTGATTTGTCTCGCACCTAACCGGCTAACCGGCTTTCACCTTCACTCCAGTGCTGTACTGGAGGCCGAGTCCGGCGCATTCGAAGCGTGGGGCATTGAGCCTGGCGACAGCCTGGAGATCACTGAGGAATGCGAATGAACGGCAAACTGACCCTTGTTGGCACGCCGCTTGGGAATCTCGGCGACATCACCGACCGGGCTCGCGAGTCGTTGGCCGAGGCGGATCTGGTGCTGTGTGAAGACACACGTCGCACCGGTGGGCTCATCACCAAGTTGGGATTCTCCTCGCCTCCGATGCTGGTGGCCAATGAACACACAGAGCATCGTGTTGTGGATCGTATGATTTCGGCCCTCACCGAGGGCAAGAAGGTCGTGCTCGCGACCGATGCCGGAATGCCGGCCATCAGCGATCCCGGAGCTCAACTCATAGCCGCTGCGGCTGAAGCCGGTTTCGAAATCGACGTGGCCCCCGGGCCAACCGCCCTGATCGTGGGATTGGTTCTCTCCGGTTTGCCCACCGATCGTTTCGTCTTCGAAGGGTTTCTTCCCCGGAAGGGCAAGGAGCGGGCCGAGCGCCTGGGAGTGGTCGCTCGAGAACCTCGCACGGTAATCCTGTACGAAGCCCCGCATCGGCTGGTCCGAACGCTGGAGGACCTGGCCGATGTGTGCGGACAGGATCGCATGGCTGCGGCCGCCCGCGAACTCACCAAACTACATCAGGACGTACGACGAGGAACCTTGAACACCCTGCACGCCCACTTTTTCGATGTGCCTCCCAAGGGCGAATTCGTGTTGATCGTCGGCCCCCTGTCGGTACAACCCAAGGTTCGCTCCGACGATGATCTGGTTCGACTTCTCCGAGCCGAAATCGACGATGGGGCGTCCACTCGCGACGCAGTGTCATTGGTGAGCACCCTCACCGGAGAATCAAAGCGCCGTGTGTACGAACTCGCAAATGCGTTCTGAGACATCGGTAGGTCCGACAGATCGGTGGGTCTTGACACATCGGTAGGTCTTGACAGATGTTCGTGGCCTTCTCCGAGCTGTGACCTCCGGACCTTCGCTGCACCCTCGCCACATTCACCAATACGCTGGAGAATGTGATCGTTGAAGGTGACTGGGAACGGGACGGAGCGGTCTGTGTGCGGGGGGCGCTCAGTTCTGAACACGTTGCACTGGCCACCGAAGCCATCGAAACCAACCTCGCCAACCTGTCGCCGTACGCCCAGCGTGCCAGCTCGGCCGACGACGCTGCATTCGTAGAGGACTTCCGAAACTGGGACCGGATTCCGGCGATGGAGCGGTTCATCCGTGAGTCGCCCGCCGCCGCGATTGCCGGCGAATTGACCGGATCCAACAGAATCCGTCTCTATCACGACCACGTCTTGGTGAAGGAGCCCGGGACCAAACAAGCGACGCCGTGGCACCAAGATCAGCCCTACTACAACGTGGCCGGGACTCAGAACGCGAGCATGTGGTTCCCGGTCGATCCGGTCGACAGGTCTTCCACGCTGGAGTTCATCGCTGGATCGCACAAGGGTCCGTGGTTCATGCCCAGGACTTTTCTGGATGAGCAGGCCAAGTGGTTTCCCGAGGGATCTCTGGCCGAGCTACCCGACTTCGCCTGCGACCCCGAGCGCTATCGGGTGATCGGCTGGGAACTCGAGCCTGGCGACGCCGTGTTCTTCAATATGGTGGTCGTCCACGGCAGCGCGGGGGTCACAGGGCCGAACCGCCGGAGGGTGCTTTCGGTCCGATTCCTCGGCGACGACATGGTGTTTGCTCCCCGGAGATGGGTCACGTCGCCGCCGTTTCCTGGCCTGGAAGACGAGTTGCCGGAGGGAGCGGAGTTGGACCACCCTCTCTTCCCCGTGCTCTGGACCCGCCCCCCAAATTCCTGCTGATACCCACATCCTGTGTGGCTATCACCAGGGTATTTCAGCCGTTTGTGGCTATCAGCAGGAAGAAGTGTGGCGACGACCTAGCGAGCCACGAGCTCGTCCGTGGCGTGCTCGCTGGCCGTGATCTCGAGGTGGAAGTGGAATCCCTGTCAGGAGCCACAAACGGCGCTTCTGCCATAGGGAGAGCCACACCGTTTGTGGCTCTCCACAGGAATTTCGACAAGGGTCAGCGGAGGAGCCATTCGACACCATCTGGGGTGTCGCGTACCTCGATGCCGGCGGCGTCGAGACCGTCTCGAAGGGCATCCGACACCGCCCACGCCTTTTCCTCGCGGGCCACCCGTCGAGCGGTGAGAGCTGCTTCGACGACCGGGCCCAGAACCTCACGTTCGTCCCGCAATCCTGCTGTTGCTGCGGCGCCGAGACGGCTGATCATCGACCGAAGCGACGCCCGCGCCCTTGCGACCTGGTCCGATTGGAGGGTGTCCCGCGACCATTCGACGATCGCAGTGTCGAGCGTCAGCATCGCAGCAACCGCAGCGTCGGCATCGCCGGTTTCCATGGCAACCGCGAAATCTGCTTCGGACGTGGTGAGAACAGCTTCCAGCGAATCTGCCTCCGGCGAATCTGACAGTGGAACATCACGGGGATCGACCGAATCCTCCTCCGAAGCTGGGACAGCGGAACTCGTAGCAGCAGAACGATCGCCCCCGGAGCGGAGTACATCGAGCGACACCTTCTCGCCACTCTGAATCTCCACCGATGCACCGTCCATGCGCAGCGTCAGCACGCCACGGCCCACAACCTCGGCGGTGTCATCGTCGAGGTTCATGATCACGCCCGTGTGTTCGTCGATGCCGAGCACGAAGGCATCGTCGGGGAGCTCAGGCTCGAGCATCGCCAGACGTCGTTCACCCAAGTAGCAGAACCGGGTGTCGTGATTTCCGCCCTCGGTGTTGTTGTAGTGCGGGATCACCGCAGCGTTGATGCCGGTCTCGGCCAGCAGGTCCAGGCCATCGAGCCAGAACGGATCGATGCCCACCTTGTAGATCTCATAGACCGGCACGGTCTTCACGCCGATCGTCAGAGCGGCAGCCGAAGAGAACACCACTGCACCCCCGCTGCGCAGCTTTTCGCGCAGGAGGTCTGGGATTGGAGTCTTCTCCCATTGGGCAAGGGCGAACGTGGGTGATCCCGGTCCAGCGAAGATCCATTGGGCCGCGCGAATACGGTTCATTCCCGCTTCGAGTGCTACCGGGTCGATATCGGTTCGACCGATACCGGCCACGGCCACGTCGCGGAAGACCGACTCTTTGAAGTACTCCACCGTTCGCTCCGCCAGGATCGGGGCGTTCTCCTGGAACCCGAATGGGGTATCGAGCATCACCGCGGCAACGGAGTCGCCGTTCGCGTGGGATCCACCGATCATGGAGAAGATGTGCCGATGGTGTCCGGTCATCGTCGGGGCTGTTTCGCCCGAACCCATCACAACCAGGAGTCGCGGGGTTCGCGCCTGTCGAGAAATTGCCATCGTTACACCTCGGGGGATACTCAGCTGAAGAAGTCTGCTTGGGTCACCGACGAATGCAACAGACCAGCTACCGCATCGGGTTTCTGGGCGTGTACATCGTGATGGGCGGGCCGAAACCATTCTGCCCTGGCCGTGGGCAGTAGGGCGATTGAGCGCGCCACCGATTCGTCCTTGGACCACATCGTATTTGAATCCTCGGCGGCGACGATCAACGTCGGTGTCGACACGCGCGGCATGGATTCGAAAGGTCGGTGCTCCCAAAGCCCTCGCAGCACTTTCAGATGGTTTTCGAAACTCAACCACGGAGCGATGGTTCGGTCGGGGCCGATCTCGAAGTTGGCCATCGTTCCAGCCCGCCCCTCGGGTGGCCAGTCAGCCGCCATTTCATCGAGCCATTGTTCTATCTGAGCGACCGGGGTGCCCAGCAGTGGCGGTGGGGACAACGCCTGCTCGGCATCGGCCCATTTCGGATAGCGGGACCGCAGATCGATGAACCCGCCATCGACGCAGCAGATCAGGGATGCTGCGTGGGGGTGTCTGCGGGCCATCTCCAGCACAACGTTGCCGCCCCAACTCTGACCGGCCACCGCCGGCTCCTGGTGAAAGTGCCAGCGGCCGCCAAGGTGCTCGAGGAGTTCGGCCATATCGTCTGCGCAGGTATCCATGTCGTAGCCGTCGTCTGGCTTGGAGGATTGGCCGTGTCCCCGCTGATCGACGGTTACCACTGCGTGTCCCATCTCGGCGAGCCGTCTTGCGACGCCGTCCCACAGGTGCTTGTTGGATGCCAGTCCATGAGTGAGGACCCACGGTGTGAGATCAGAACCTGGAGAACCCCACAACTCCGTGGACAGCACCACGTTCGATTCCAACTCGAAGAACGCCGATTCGCGAGCGGTCACCGTCCAGCCTCCCGAATCCTGTCGACCAACCCCAGCATCTCTACCGAACGTTCGATCGGTCGTGGCCATTCCCGGTTACCCCGAACCGCATCAGCGAAACGATCGACCATCGCCCTGTATGGGTCGTTGGCAGGGACCTCCACGGTGCGCTCTTCCTGGGTGCCTTCAGGAGCGGTTCTTGACCAGTGAAAACTCTCAGCGTTGGCGCCACCGGTATGGGTTCCGACGTTGGCCCCTACTACTCCTCGCTCACACTCGATCAGGATCGATTGTTCCTCGGGTTCGCTGAACGAGCATCGACCTACAGCTACCTGTCCACCTGCCCACGTGAGCCGGAATTCGGTGGTGAGGTCGACCCCGTTCCGGCACTCCCGGTCGGTAACCTCGACCGCTACTGGGTTCGCACCCCAAAGGTGGACCGCAGGGCCCAGGCAATAGACGCCGACGTCCAAGAGTGCGCCGCCGCCCATTTCAGAATCGAACCGATAGTTGTCTTGATCGCCGGGCCCGATGGTGAAGCTGAACGTCGAAGTCACCCCTGTGGGTGAACCCAGCTGGCCACTGCTTGCGTGGGCCATCATCGCCCGCCAGCGTCGATGGAAGGGCGTCATCCATGCTTCCGCCAAAAGGACACCGGAGCCTTGGCAGGCCTTCACGGCTGTTCGTGCCTCAGCCGCATTCAGCGTCAGTGGTTTCTCACACAGCACATGTTTGCCAGCCTCGGCGCATCGTTGGATCCATTCGAGATGCAAATGGTTGGGCAGCGGAATGTAGATCGCCTCAACGCCCGGATCAGCCAGAACCTTCTCGTAGCTGTCGACCGCAATATCGGACCATGCCGGGTCTGGCTCGCTCCCCAGGGAGCACGCCGACACTGGTTCAGTCCTGTCGCTTGCGATGAGGACGGGAAGGACCGCAGCGTTGGCCACGAACGAGCCCGCTCCGATCACGCCGAAGCCGACCGGCTTCACCGGCGCAACCTTCCATATTCCTGCAGATAGCCACAAAACGACTTTCTGCCATCGTGAGAGCCACATGGGGTGTGGGTATCAACAGGAATTTGCGGGGAGGGGGAGGGGGTCACAGTGTGATGAGCTCGCCGCCGTTGGCGCCGGAACGATGAGCAGCTTCGAGAACAGCGACAACATCGCGGGACTGTTCAGGTCGAACCGCCAGCGGTTCACCCAGGATCAGGTGATCGGCCAGGTTCCTGTGGAAGCCCCAGCCTGGATGCGGTGCCGGGCGAACCGTCGATTCGATCAGGCCGTGATCGCCGTCGTAGCTGGCGACCTTCAAATCGACCGGTGCCTCGGCATGGTGGCTCACATCGTTGCGGTAGCCACGCCCGGGAGTGATCGACTCCTGACTCACGGGAGCGTAGTGGCCTTCGAGTGTCCCGGTGGTGCCTTCGATGTGGAACTTGGGTCGGCGGATGGCGCACACGTCGCTCTGGCGGAATGTAGCTTCGCGGCCGTCGCTCCACTGCATCCACACAGACAGCTGATCCACGTTGGTCGTGTCGTGCCAGACCCGGGTGTGGGCGCTGCACAGCACTCGTTGGGGCGCGACCCCGTACTGCTGGATGACCCAGTCGATGTGATGAGAACCCCAGTCGTACACGGCACCGCCGCTGATCGAGTCTTCGCTGTGCCATGCCCGACAGGGATGTTCGAAGCCGCCGACGAAGGTCTCGATGTTGAACACTTCACCAATTCGCCCTTGACCGATCACCCGGCGGACCGCCAACCAGTCCTGATCCCAACGCCGGCTCTGATGCACGGTGATTGTTCGGTCCACCTCTGCCGCGGTGGCGATCAACAGATCGGCGTCTTCGGTGCGCAGGCACATGGGCTTTTCCACCACAACGTGTTTCCCGGCCCGCAGTAGCTCGAGCCCCAGTTCGGCGTGGAATGCCGGAGGGGTTGCGATGATTGCGATGTCCACATCGGGATCGGCAGCAAGCGAGGTCCCGTCGGGGTGCGGAGTGAGGTCGGGGAAGTCCCTCTGGGCGGCGGTGAGACGCTCAGGTGCGTTGTCGGCCGCAGCGACCAGGGCCAGCCCCTCGGTCTCGGTAGCCGCCAGTCCGTGCAAATACCCCATTCCGCCGAAGGGCCCATAACCGACAACGGCAACGCCGAGATCGTCTGTGTGGCCGGGAGCGAACGTACTGTGGGAAAGGCGTTGCAAGTAGCGGTTCAGTGTTTCATGCTGCTCCAGTGCGCGAAGATCGGTGATTCCGGATGTGATCACGCGCCCTTCGCCTACGGTTCGGACCAGCAGAGTTGGCTGATGTGCGAATCGAACACTCGTTGTGGCTGCGGCAACGGTGGCTCCGTCTTTGATGTCAAAGGTGATCAGAGGAGAGGTGATCGGTACCTCGCCTGCGAGGCGGGCTCGCTCCGGCCGGTCGGTCAGCGTAACGAACCACTCGGTTCTGGGGAGGACGTCCGACACCCATGCGCCTGCGAGCAGCGCATCAGGCTGGGAGTCCGGGGCTGGGACGAACAGCACTGTCCCGCCAGCGTTGGCGAATGTCAACAGCTTGTCGGCCTGCTCCGGCGTGAGGGGACCGGTCAGCGTGAGCGGACGATCCTCCGCGTCGCTGATGAGGGATTCGGATTCGGAGAAGGTGAGCACACAGGACCTCTTTCTGGATGGCGCTCAATCGGACGCAAGGGACCAGTGTGTTCGGTTTTGGCCACACGGACCGCACCGAGCGGGAAGAATCCGCCTGAGGGTATCGACGGCACCGCGAAATCAGACGAGGCGAACGAGTCTCACACCGATGGGGTTCTTCAACACCCGAAGGCAGGTCATCCGACCATCAAATGGGCGCACAGTTTCCGGGTGCGGCGTAGCCTGGAGTGGTGAGTGATCCTGTGAATGTGCTGGTGGCGGTGGCATGGCCATACGCCTCGGGCTCTCGACATATAGGCCATCTGGCTGGCGCATACCTGCCGGCGGACATTTTCGCCCGCCAGCAACGGTTGCTGGGCAACCGGGTTCTGATGGTCTCGGGTTCCGACGTCCACGGCACCCCGATTGCGGTCCGCGCCGAAGCCGAGGGGGTAAGCCCGCAGGAGATCGTCGACCGCTACCACGGCGAGATCGTGCACCAATGGGACCAGTTGGGGATTTCGTGGGATCTCTACACCACCACCGGGACCGACAACCATGCTCGGATCACCCAGGGCATGTTCCTGGCCCAGCTGGCAAACGGCTACATCGACAAGAGAACCAGTGAGCAATACTTCGACCCGGAGGCGCAACGGTTCCTGGCCGATCGTTATATCGAGGGTGAGTGTCCACACTGCGGCTACGGCGATGCTCGTGGCGATCAGTGTGACAACTGTGGCAAGACCCTCGACCCGATCGATCTGGTCAACCCGCGTTCCAAACTCAGCGGGGCCACCCCGGAAAAACGGAACACCGACCATTTCTTCTACCGCTACAGCGACTTCACTGAACAGCTCCGGGTCTACCTGGATTCCAAGACCGATTGGCGACCCCATGTGGTCAATTTCGCCAAGGGATGGCTGGAGGATGAGGGCCTGCTCGACCGTGCCATCACCCGAGACATCGACTGGGGAATCGACGTGCCCGTCGATGATCTCGGTCCTGGCAAGAAGATCTACGTGTGGTACGACGCCGTGATCGGTTATCTGTCGGCGTCTCAGGAATGGGCGGCCAGCAACAGCAACCCCGGCGGCGATCCCAACGCCTGGAAGGATTGGTGGGAGAACGACGACTCCCGGCACGTCTACTTCATCGGCAAGGACAACATCCCTTTCCACGCCCTGTTCTGGCCCGCTCAACTCTTGGGGGCAGGCAACCTCCATCTGCCCGACAGCATTCCGGCCAATCAGTACGTCACCTTCAAGGGAGGAAAAGCCTCAGCCAGCAGGGGAGTGGGTCTCACCATCAGCGACGCCCTTGATCTGTTCGAACCGGACGCGCTTCGTTTCGCGATGGCCGCAGCGCTTCCCGAGCAGGCCGACACCGAGATCTCCGAGGAAGAGATCGCCCGCCGTATCAACGAGGAACTGGTGGCGACGTGGGGCAATCTGGTCAACCGGGTCCTCAGCATGGTGCACAAGAACTGCCATGGTCAGATCCCCGACACACCGGGGTCCGGTCCCGAAGATGCCGAACTGCTGAAGACGGTCGACGCCGCTTTCTCCGAGGCCGGGTCGCAATTCGAACAGGTTGAGCTGAAAGCCGCCCTCAGAACAGCGATGAAGACCGCTCAGGCCGCCAACGGCTACCTGAACGCAACCGAACCATGGAAACTGCAGAAGACCGATGCACAAAGGGCATCAGAAGTACTGCACACTGCGCTGTCGGCGATCAATGGGGCCCGGGTCTTGTTCGAGCCGTTCCTGCCATTCTCCTGCCGGCAGATCTCAGCGGTTCTCGGAAAACCGACCGGCTGGCACCGCGATGAACTGGTGGCGGGAACCCCGATCCCCAAGCCGACACCGTTGTTCGCCAAGGTCGAGCTTGCCGACTGATGTCTTCGGTCCGCTGGTTCGACAATCATTGCCATCTCACCACTGGCGCATCAAAGAAGCACGTTGCGCCAGAGAGATGCCGTCGCAGAGGCCGCTGAATCAGGCGTTGCCCGCTTGCTCACCGTCGGTTGCACCGTCGACGACTCGGTCGAAGCCATGAAGATCGCATCACGGTTTGAAAGTGTGTGGGCGACGGCCGGTGTACATCCCCATGATGCCAAAGGCGGCACGGATGGACTCAGGGAACTGTTCGAATCGCCTCCTGCTGGAACTGATCGTCCTGTAGCAGTGGGAGAAGCGGGTCTCGACTATCACTACAGTCATTCGCCCCATGAGGTTCAGGCTGAGGTCTTCGCCACCCAGATCCAGCTGGCACACGACCTCGACCTCGCCCTCGTCATCCACAGTCGATCGGCATGGGACGACACGTTCGCCATCCTCGATGAACAGGGAGTGCCACCTCGCACCGTCTTTCACTGTTTCACCGGGGGACCTGAAGAGGCTCGAAAGGCCTTGGATCGCGACTGCTACATCAGCTTCAGCGGGATCGTCACCTTTCCTTCGGCTCCCGAGTTGCGCGAAGCAGCCGAGTTGTGTCCGTCAGATCGGCTGTTGGTGGAGACCGACAGCCCCTATCTTGCTCCTGTGCCCCATCGTGGCAGGTCGAACAAGCCGGCCTGGGTTTCGGTTGTGGGTGAGGCGCTGGCCCTGGTCAGGAACAAACCGATCGAAGAGGTGGCCGAGCAGACCTGGCGCAACGGCGAGGTGCTCTACCGACTGGAATCGTCGTGACAACCAGTCTCGGTTCCTTCACTTCAGCAGGTTGTGCCCTTGCCTGAACTCGCTCAGATCAAGCGCCTTACCCGCCCGATGGTGGGGGAGCTGATCGAACGACATGGGTTGCGGCCGAGCCGAGCGCTGGGTCAGAACTTCCTGTGTGAACCGGGCATGGTCGACAAGATCGTTCGCCTCTCGGGCGTCACCGCCGGCGACAACGTGATCGAAATCGGTCCCGGGCTGGGCAGCCTCACCCTCGGGTTGGCTGACATCGGAGCCAACGTCGTTGCGATCGAGGCAGATCGTTTTCTGATCCCGGGCTTGCTCGAGGTGCTCGAAACTTCCGGCCTGGCCGGACGAGTCACCATCCACCATGCCGACGCTCTGGAGGTCGACTGGGACGCCTTGCTCGGTGCCCGAAGCTGGAAGGTTGTCGCCAACCTCCCCTACAACGTGTCGACCCCGTTGGTTCTCGATCTCCTGCGGGACCAGCCACAGCTCACCGACTGGCTGGTGATGGTCCAGCACGAAGCGGGCGAACGGCTCGCCGCCGCCAGTGGAACCAAGACCTACGGGATCCCCTCGGTGCTGCTCAGCTACTGGGCCACGGCTCGGGTGGTCGACACCGTGTCCAACTCGGTCTTCCTGCCACGGCCTCGGGTTTCGTCGGCATTGCTGAGAATCCAGCGGCACGAGCAGTTACCGATCGATGCACCGTTTGACCGCTATGCGGCGCTGGTGCGCGCCGGCTTTGGGCAACGGAGAAAGATGCTGCGACGAAGCCTTTCGGCGTTCCTGTCCGAAGGGGAGATCGAAGGCGCCGGAATCGCCCCCACCGATCGGGCGGAGAATCTCTCGCCCGAGCAGTGGGGCGTCCTCGCCTCGCTTTGAGCTTCGCCCTAGCTGGGCTGGGGGCCCATCGGGGCTAGCCCGTCGAGCTGGCGGCGGCCGATCGTCAGGTACAAAAGCGGTCCGATGATCGCCACGAGGACGATCAGGACCACCCACATCAGACGGGTGTCCCCAGATCCTTCCCATTGCATGGCTGGGCGGCGCAGGAGATCGACCAATGCCCAAATCATCAGCACCGGCGCTGCGAGGGCGAATAGGAGGACGCCTACCGAGAGACCGATCATTTCAAGGATTCCACTTTCATTTCACGTGGAGCGGAACGTCCGCCACCCTTGAATCGTGCAGCATGAATCGCGGGTCCGTCTCGGACAATCGCGGCCCGGCTCCGGACAGCCCACTTCCAGTGGGCAGTGTGACGCCGTGGATCCGGTCTTTCTACGACGAGAGGAACCGGCTCATTGTTGGCGGAGGTCCCGCCGTTCGTACACCACGACCGAAGCGGCAACCATGGCGACGATCAGCCCGGCGAGTAGGGCGGCGTGGCCCCACCGCATTCCGTTGATGAGCGGATCGCTGCTCAGGTAGTAGTAGTTGGGCGTCAATTTGGCGTAGCCGGCCAGACGAACGCTGAGGGGTAGGAACGAGTTGAGGAGGTGCGATGCCAGAGCGACCCCGATCGTGCCGTAGACGGCGATCCTCGTCTGCCCGGTGCCGGCGCTGAGCAGGAGCGCGAGGGCCCCGAACACGAGGCCCAGAAGTGTCACCAGGCCCGAGGTGGCGGCGATCCCGGTGATGCTCATCCCCAGCCCTGAGATGATCGAGCCGACGGCGACGCCGGCGAAGGTCGCCAGCCCGACGACAACGGCGTACAGCACCATGGGAATCACCTGATTGAGCACGACCGTCGAGCGCTTGATCGGGTTGGCCAGCAGGAGTCCGATCGTTTTGTTTGCCTCCTCGCCGGCCAGGGCGCGTGCGCCGATCACGATGGTCACGATCATGATCGCGATCGGTGCCATCAACGAGAAGGTCTCGACCTGGAAGAAGCCCTCGGCGGTGGACATGTCGCCGCCGCCGGCGATGGCGAGAAGCGACTCCGGGAGCTGCTCGCTGAGACTGGACAGATCTCCTTCGACGGCGGCGTACATCGGACCGAGCATGACCCCCATCACCGCGAACATCGTCAGCGAGACCACGATCAACAGGCCCTGGTGTTCCGACGCCGTCTTGATCCACAGCTTGGAGACGCGGGTGGATCCGGCGAGCCGATCGACCAGGCGGTTGGTCGTCGGGTTCGCCCGGAGCCGGTCCAGAAGCGTCACCCCCGAACTCTGGCCGCGCAGATCGCGGCGGTTGACCCCGACCACGGCCACTACTCCGAGCGCAGCGGACCCGATTATCAGGACCGACAGGTGGCCCCAATTGACGCCGTTCACGAGCGGGTCACCGGCGTTGTAGTAGTACCAGGGAAAGACTCGGGCGAGGTCGGCCAGGCTCTCGATCAACGGCAGTAGGCCGGTAGCGAAATAGGACAGGACCATCACCCCGGCGGTTGCGCCCGAGGCGAGCGATCGGTTGCCGGTCCAGCCGCCGATGGCGGCGGCCAGGAAGCCGTAGAACAGCGAGTTCACGCCCAGGTGGAGCATCATCGCTCCGACGTGGGTCCGGCCGATCTCGATGTCGAGCAGGGCGGGGATCCCGAGGCCGGCGACCCAGAGGACAACGCTGACGGCGGCGATGAGGGTGACCATGGAGGTGATCTTGGAGACGAGCACGTGGGTGCGGCTCTTCGGATTGGCGAGCAGCAGCCCGAGGGTCCCGTTGCGTTCCTCGCCGGCAATCGCCGCCGCGCCCATGGAGATCGCAAGGCCGCCCAGGGTCAATGCGCCGATGGCGCTCAGCATCACGTTGTATGAGAGGCTGGCGGCGTCGGCGCCTTCGGGGATCCCCATCAGATCCCGCAGTGCCTGGGGCAGGTCGGTGTAGAACGACAGGTCGATGTCGCTGTACACCGCCATCGCGTAGAGCATGAACAACGCCAGCACCGCGGCGGCGATCGACATTCCCAACCGGCGATCGCGAATCGTCTTGGTGTAGATCGTCGCCAACATCAGACGGTCACCTCACCCTCGACGGTGTCGTCCCGGTAGTAGGTGAGGAAGATCTCCTCGAGATCGGCCTCACGGGTGTTGATGTCCACCACCTCGTACCGTTGTGCCACCGCGTCGAGCAGCATCGCCATCTTTCCCGCAAAGGACAGAGTGGCGCGGTGGTTCTCCACGCTCACGTCGCTGACGCCGGGTACCGCCTCGAGCACGCCGGCGTCGACAGGGGAGCCGAACTCCATGTCGACCCGACGCATCGCCTTGGTTCGCAGATCCGCCAGGTATTCGACAGCGACGAGATGGCCGCGGCGGATGATCCCGACCCGGTCGGTGACACGCTGCACCTCCGACAGCGTGTGGCTGGAGAGGAACACCGCCCGGCCCTCGGCCGCAACCTCCCGCACCATGGCCTGGAACTCGCGTTGTACCAGCGGATCGAGCCCGGTGCTGGGCTCGTCCATGATCAGCACTTCCGGACGGTTCATGAACGCCTGTATCAAACCGACCTTCTGTCGGTTGCCGCTGGAGAGGTCGCCCACCTTCTTCGACAGATCAGCGTCGAGGCGGTCGCTGAGCTCGGCGACATAGCTCCAGTCGACTCCACCGCGAAGATTGGAGAAGAAGGTGAGGGTGTCGTGGCCGGTCAGGTTGGGGTACATGGCGAGGTCGCCGGGCACGTAGCCGATGTGCCGACGGATCTCGACCGAATCGTGGTGACTGTCCAAGCCGAGAATCGTCGCCCGCCCGGCGGTGGGCCGTATCTCGTCGAGGACGGTACGGATCATGGTTGTCTTACCCGCCCCGTTCGGTCCGAGGAACCCGTACACCTCGCCGAGACGCACCTCGAGGTTGACGTCAACCAGTGCCGGGAAGTCGCCGTAGTGTTTCGTCAGAGCCTCGGTCCGAAGTGCGGCGGTCTCGGTCTCGTTTTTCACATCGGATCCCTCGGTTCGGGGCGGAATGGGCCCGCATCCCGTGTCCACGGTAGATGTTCCCAGACCTGTACCGAACACATCGAGCCCGTCGGACAGCCCATTTCTCGTGGCGATAGCGTGACTCCGTGGCTCCGGTCTTCCTTACGGCACCCGCCAAACTCACTCTGAACCTTCGTATTACCGAGGTCCTCGACAATGGTTACCACCTCATCGATGCCGAAATGGTATGCGTCGACCTTCATGACACGCTCTGGCTGGACCCCGACGGCGAGGGCCTCACCATGATGGGGGCCGGGGCCGACGTTCCGCTCGATTCGGACAATCTTGTGGCGAAGGCACTGGCTCTGGCCGGGCGGAGCGCGGCCATCCGACTGACCAAGCGGATCCCCAGCCAGGCGGGACTGGGTGGTGGCTCGGCTGACGCCGGAGCCGTACTTCGGTGGGCCGGTTTCGACGATCTGAAAGCAGCGGCTCGGATCGGTGCCGATGTTGCTTTCTGCACCGTTGGGGGTCGGGCCAGGGTCCGGGGAATCGGGGAAGAGGTTGAACCCTTGCCGTTCGAGGCCCGCAACCTCACTTTGCTGACGCCACCGGTCGGCTGCCCTACCCCGCTGGTGTACAGGACGTGGGATCAAATGGGAGGCCCAACTGGCGAGAACGGAAACGACCTCGAACCGGCGGCGGTTGAGGCGGTACCCGAGCTCGCCCAGTTCAGGGACCAACTCGGCGAAGCAACTGGCCAGACCCCCCGGCTCGCCGGGAGCGGAAGCACGTGGTTTGTGGAGGGCCATCATCACGGACCCGGCCACGTTCTGGTCAAGACGGTTCCAGCCAATTGGTCGGCGTTCTAGACGATTGGCAGCCCGGTCCTCGGGTGCTTGGTTGTTGTTGGTGGTGAAGCGATCGGGGGTACGGCCCTCCTCAGCGGCTGAGGACTCGGGACCCTACCCTGGGCCAATGCTCGAATACGTGGGGTGCCCGGTTCCGTATGCCGAAGCGGTCGGATCCGAAGCCGAACGACGGTCCCTCATCGAGGTGCTGATAGATGCCAACCGTCGGTGTGTGCTGATCATGGTCGACACTGAAGATCGTTGGCAGCGGTTGGAGGACGCGGCCGCTGACGAGGCCATCCTGGCGATCGCTGTGCTTCCCGGCCTCGATTCGGCCGGGTATGTTCGTGCGCTCAGCGTGGGAGCCTCCGGGGTTGCCCATTCGTTTCTCACCAGCGGTCTCACGGTGTCGGTGATCTTGGCTGCACTCGACGGGGAGGTCAGAATGCCACGCCAAGCAGCCTTCGAAATGGCCGTTGCCGCCCAGGGCAGGAAGCCGGCGCCGACCAATCTCGATACCAACGAGCTCGAGATGCTGTCGATGCTGGCAACCGGGATGACCGTGGTCGAACTTGCTCGCCAGCGCTTCTACAACGAGCGAACCGTTCGTCGTCACCTACAGAACATCTACCTCAAACTCGGCGTGGCAAGCCGAGCCGAGGCGATTGCCAAAGCGTCATCGCTCGGTCTGCTCGACTGAGTCCGGTCCTGCGACCCCCACCCGGCCGCAGGCTATTTCGGACTGTCTGCCGATTCATTCCACGAGACAGTCACTGACCGACCAGTCACATCTGCCAGCACATCATTTGGAGGCCGGGAGATATTTCGTAGGTGGCGAGGAATCCCCTGCCAGCCCCTCGAGGACCCGGCGGGTTTCCTGGTCCGTCTGGCCGGGTGAGCCGGACCCGGCAGTCGAACGCGATGAAACCCCCACGGTTGTGGAGGTCTCACGCGCAGGCTTCCTAGATCCGTTGGCCCTATTGCTGGCCCCAAGCTTCTCACCTGTGGAAGAAATGTGCGTTTGCGCCTAAGTTGAACTGGGGTTTCTTAGCTCCCGGGGCTGGACTCGAACCAGCAACGCCAGGATTCAAAGTCCTGTGTTCTACCAATTGAACTACCCGGGACCGCATTGCTTGGAGAAACCGTGCGGAACGTTGCCCACGCTACCAACCTTTTCTGCTCCGTCGTTGAGCGTTTCGTGCCTATCGCCGGTTAGCCTTGCAGGCCTTATGGGTTCGTTGATCAAGAAGCGTCGGAAGCGTATGCGCAAGAAGAAGCACCGCAAGCTGCTCAAGCGCACTCGCGTTCAGCGTCGCAACAAGTAGCGCCGCTCCGGCGGGAGCGTTGTTCGACCGGACCCGCTTGGTCCGGTCGCTCTGCGTTTTGAGCTGATCCACTTTCGGATCGAACGGCATGGTCGGACCCTTGCGAGGATCAGGCGTTACTCTGGACCCATGGCGAAAGGTGATGTGTCTGCTCTCGTGATTGCAACGGCGTCGGGTGCGTCGCTGGTTTCGGAGCGGCCCAAACCGATTCATCGTCTGTGCGGTCGGCCGATGTTGTCGTGGGTTCTCACCGCAGTTTCCGAGGCAGGGATCAACCAAGCCGTGGTCGTGACCGGTCCAGACGGTGACTGGATTTCCAAGCGGGTCATGGACTCGCCGCCCAACAACCTCACAACCCGATTCCTGGAACAACCCCGACGGCGAGGTAACGCCGAGGCAGCGTTGATCGGCATGAGTGGGTTCGACGAGTTCGACGACGAGGGCGACGTACTCATCGTTCCCGCCGACATGCCCCTCTTGACCGCAGAAGTGATCATCCAGCTCGTTCATGAACACCGCGAGGCCGGGGCGGCCTGCACGATCGCAACATTTCCAGCTCCCGACACCGCCGGCGTTCGGAAGATCCAGCGAGATCGCCACAACCGGCCCGTTGGAATTGCGCTCTCTACCCACGCCAATGTCGGAGATCCCGTCGAAGTTGCCAGCGGTGTGTACCTCATTCGGCGCGGCCTGCTGTCACCGGCGATCCGCCGCACACTGCCGGATCCCACGAGCGGTCGCCACCTGCTCAGGGACGTGCCGGGAGTGCTTGCCGATAGCGGTCACTCCGTTGCAACACTGCGAGTTCACCGCACAACCCTTCGAAGAAGTAGACAACCGTCTCCATCTAGCCGCTGCGGAAGCAGAATTGCGAGATCGCACCAATCGATTCTGGATGGAGCGCGGGGTCACGATGATCGACCCCAGTCGCACCCGGGTCGACGCCACGGTAGAGCTGTCGCCAGACGTCACGTTGTATCCAGGCGTTTCCCTCGGCGGCAACACGATCATCGCCGAGGGGTGCGACATCGGGCCCGATACGAACCTCGACCATTGCACGGTGGGTGCACGCAGCGTCGTGAGATCGACAACCGGTCAATTGGCGACCATCGGCGAACAGTGCAAGGTTGGTCCCTACGCGGCGTTGAGCCCCGGAGCGGAGGTTCCTGACAGAACCGTCACCGGACCGTTCTATGCTGCAGAGGCCTGATCAGCCGATCGACAGAAAACATCGCAACGCATGAACAGTGGGGAGACAACATGCTGGAAGCCGTTACGAAGAAGAAGTTGCACCTGTTCAGTGGGCGTCACAACTCCGAACTGGCGGCCGAAGTCGCAGCCCATCTGAACGTTGAACTGACCGAGGCTCATCCCAGCCAGTTCGCCAACGGCGAAACCCATGTGCGGTTTTCCGAGTCGATTCGTGGATCGGATGTGTTCATCATTCAGAGCCACGGTTCGGTTGAGGATCGTTCGTTGAACGATGCGGTCATGGAGCACCTCATCATGGTCGATGCGGCCCGACGAGCCTCCGCCAAACGCATCACTGCCGTGATGCCGTGTTATGGCTACGCCCGCCAGGATCGAAAGAGTGAAGGGCGCGAACCGATCACGGCTCGACTCATCGCCGATCTTTTCGAGGTCGCCGGTGCCTCGCGCCTCGTGTCGGTCGACCTTCACAGCGGCCAGATTCAAGGATTCTTCAACGGCCCGGTAGACCACCTCACCGCAATGCCGGTTCTGGTGAACCGTCTGCGGGAATACGGCGATGACCTCGTGGTCGTGTCCCCGGATGCCGGACGTGTGAAAGTAGCCGAGCGGTACTCCCAGAAACTCGCTGCCGACCTCGCCATCGTCCACAAGCGGCGATTGAAGGGCAAGAAGAACCAGGTGGAGGCCAAGGACATCGTCGGTGAGGTCGAGGGTCGGCGCTGTGTCCTGATCGACGACATGATCGATACTGCCGGCACGATCTGCTCCGCTGCGGAACTACTCATGGAGAGGGGAGCGGCCTCGGTTGTTGCTGCGGCGACCCACGGCGTTTTCAGCGGCCCAGCGATCGACCGGCTCAAGAACAGTGTGCTCGACTGCGTTATCGTCACCAACACCCTTCCACTCCCCAGCGAGAAGCGGTTCGACAAACTCGAAGTCCTGTCGGTGGCACCGCTGCTGGCCGACGCAATCCGTGCGGTCTTCGAGGACACATCGGTCAGCCAGATCTTCGGCGGACAAAACCAGCAATAACTCCCTGCGGGCTCAGTGGGTTAGGGAAACGGCGTCGAGCCAGCCCTTCTCGGCAACGAGAGCGATTGCTTCGCTACGCCCGTTTACGCCCAAGATCTGCCAAAGGTCGTTCAGGGCGCGATACATCGTGCGCTCCGAATAGCCCGATGAGTGGGCGATCTCGATCACCTTTTCTCCATTACTCAACTGCCGCATCCACTCGACCTGCTGGTCGTTGAGCGGGTTCTCGACCGACGCCCCGCACATCCGCACAACCTCGGTAGTGCAACGAGTCATCTCCCGAGCGCCTTCCGCGGAGATGATTTCCGCCAATTGACGAAAAGGCATGATTGCCGGCGTTTGCTCCTCGAACTCGGTGATCGGGATCGACAGCCGGTCGATCTCCGGCGCTTGTTCTCGGATCACCCGGGACACCGATCGAAGATACTGCTGGGTTCGGGTCCATTCCCGCCCGTAATCAACGTGTAGTGACGCCTCCACCATCAGGTCGTCACACTCTTCGAAGGCGTCGGCGAGCTGGAGCAGATATGCCCAGCCCAGCGAATCCTTCACGATCGGGAGGGCGACGCGAACGTACTCCGTGCCGTACACAGCAGAGTGAGAACCAGGCGTGACTCCGAGTTGGTGACCTTGCTCAATTGCGCCATAAAACCCTGATAGGCGGCGAGCAATCCGGCCGATTATCTCGAGTGAATCGGTCGTTGTCCAACTATCCACAACCACAGTGATGCCGACTCCACGCCATTTAGCGTGAGAAGGATGGCAGAAACCTGTCACCAAGCTTGTCGTACCACTGCCATGAATTGCGACTTGTATCGGAACAACCGCAAACAGAGAGGTCCTACATGTCAACGTTTCACTACATCGAGAACAATCAGCCGAGCCACGATTCGCAGTATGACCGTACGGTCTGCCTTTCCAGCTCCGAGCCCGAGACGACCACGCTTGATCTGGTTTTGGCGTTCTGGTGCTCGGTGATGATTCTGACTCTCGCGCTGTGGGAGATGACGCCCCTCGAAAGCAACGCCCTTTGGGTTGCTCCGCTGGTCGCGGTGGCCGCAGTCCTGGTTCGTTCGGACGCGGTGTAGCCGACCGACAAACCGGCGGATCCACGCTTGATCCTCCATTCCTCCCGCTAGTCTGATCAGTCGCCCTCTAGGTGGGCACCGCATCACAGAATTCCCGGGCCAGGTACGCTCGGCGTCGGAGGTTGATCCCAAATGGAGCAGACGGTCGTCACGGCCCACACCACACGTGAGCTCGGCTCAGCCCACAGTCGACGCCTACGTCGCGAAGGAAACCTCCCCGGTGTCCTGTACGGGTTGGGCAAAGATCCGATCAACGTGCAGGTTGAGTTCAAAGAGCTCCGCGATGCATTGAAGACCGAGGCCGGGCTGAACACGGTCTTTCACCTCAGCGTCGACGGCAACGATGATCTCGTGATGGTCAAGGACATTCAGCGCGACCCTGTGCAGCGCACACCGATCCACGTCGACTTCCTCCGCATCGACGCAAAGCAGTCGATCAGCGTGGAAGTGCCGATCCACATGATCGGCGAGGCCGAGGAGGCAATAAATGCCGGGCTCCTGATCGAACAGATCCTGTTCTCGCTCACTGTTGAGTGTTCCCCAACCGCCATCCCCGACTCGCTCGAGGCCGACATCTCTGTCCTGACAGGTGACCGCAACGTCGTCGTCGGTGATATCGAACTTCCTGCCGGTGTCACCACTTTGGTCGATGGCGACGACCCCGTCGTCTTGACGGTCGTACCTCGTGCTGCGCTCGAGGAGGAAGAACCCGGCGAGGGCGAAGAGGGCGAAGAGGGCGACGAGGCTGTCGAGGGCGAGGCCGAGGCCGACGCCAGCGACGACGACGAAGAGAAATAGCCGCACCTGTGGTTCGCTTAGGTCGATCACACGAGGCAGAATCGCGTCGGGGAACACCGGCAGACCTGCTTGTCGTCGGGCTGGGCAATCCTGGTCCAGAGTTCGACGGCACACGCCACAATGTCGGTGCCGAGGCGGTCGCCAGGGTTGCGGCCCGTTACGGCGAGCAGCTCAAGAAGAGCAAGGAACGGGCGCTGATCAGCGAAATCCGCATAGGTCAGAAACGGGTGGTGCTTGCATTCCCGCAGACCTTCATGAACAACTCTGGTGAGTCGGTGCGGCTGCTTCGCAAGCGATACGGCATAACCGACGGTGACCAGATGCTCATCGTGCACGACGAGATCGATCTGCCGGTCGGTCGGTTGAAGTTGAAACAGGGTGGTGGTCTGGCCGGTCACAACGGCCTGCGGTCGGTTTCCTCCCATGTCGGCAGCGGCCATTTCATGCGTCTGCGGATCGGAATTGGCAAGCCGCCTCAAAGCCAAATTGCACGGGACTTCGTTTTGAAGCGACCGGGCAAGACCGAGCGGACGATGCTCGATACCGCAATTTCTGACGCATCCGAAGCGATCGAACTGATCGTGCGCGATGGGATCGACGCCACGATGAACGCTGTGAACCGTCGCTCCGAGGAGACCCGCCCTGACGACGGCAACTGACCCTGGGATCGCCGGATTCGGCCCCCTCATCGAGAGGTTCTCTCGACTTCCGGCCATGGACCGGATCATCGGTCGCTCCACCAGCGTGCTGGCTGTCTCCGAACCGGGCTGGGCACCTTCGATCGCGGCGCTCGCAACCGGTTCCGAGCGTCGACCCGTCCTGGTCGGGGTCCCCACGAGTACCGAAGCCGAACGACTTCACCGAGACCTCGGAGTTTTGCTCGGGGAGTCACAGGCGGTGTTGTTCCCTGCGTGGGAAACCCTGCCCTTCGAACGAATCAGCCCGAGCATCGAAACGATGGGTCGTCGCCTCGAAACGATGTGGCGGCTGTCCGACCCCGCCAACTCACCTCAGGTCGTCATCGCTCCGGTTCGAGCGCTCATCCAGCGTTTGGGGCCCGAAGGGGTCGATTCCCAACCGATCGTTGTCGGTCGAGGCGACACCATCGACCCCACTGAGTTGATGCAGCAGCTGGTCGATGTCGGCTACCGGCGTGAACCCCAGGTGGAGCATCGGGGCGAAGTTGCCATTCGCGGGTCGATCGTCGACGTGTTCCCTTCAACCGCCGACACCGGCGTGAGGATCGACCTCTGGGGAGACGAGGTCGACCGGCTCACAACCTTCGGCATCGCCACCCAACGAAGCGATTTCGACATCAACGAGGTGGAGATACACGGGTGCCGAGAGCTCTTGATCAACGACCGGGTGCGGGAACGCGCCGAAGAGTTGATGGCCACCGAACCGTGGGGACGGGAACAGTGGCAGCGGCTGTCCGACGGTGAACTCTTCGATGGAATGGAATCGTGGATGCCGTGGCTCACCGACAGCACTCGCGTGCTCCCCGATCTGCTGGGTCCTGACGCGATGGTTGTTCTGCTCGAACCCAAACGTATGCGTGACCGCGCCGCTGACCTCATGGCGGAGGAGGTCGATCTGGCCTCTACTTTGGCCCGCACCTGGGGGGCGGTCGAGGGTGAATCGCCAGGTGCCGAGGTCGTGTTCCCGCACCTGCATGTTGACTTCGAGCGGGTTCTGTCCGATACGGTTGCGCCGGTTGTTTCCATGATGCCGGTGCCCGATGGCCCTGACGTTGCCACGATTGAAGCCGGCGGCTGGGGCTCCAACGCCGAGCAACTGGCCGACCGTGTCGCCCACCTGTCCGCCAACGGCAGCACCGTCGTGGTGTGTGCCGAAGGAGCTGGAACGATCGGTCGGCTCAGCGACCGGCTCTCCGCCCTCGGCATCGCGCCCAAGGTCCACGCAGACGTACTACCCGACGAATTCGGTCCCGGTGTCCACGTTGTCGTGGAGCACATGGAGCGGGGGTTTGTACTGCCCGATGCCAAAATGGCCGTCCTCACCGAGGCTGAGCTCACCGGTCGCCGTCGAGCTCACCGAAGGGCGCGCCAACGCTCCAAGAGGCAGAGCGATGGGTTCTTCGAGGGACTCAGTCCCGGCGATTATGTGGTGCACCACCATCACGGCGTCGGTCGCTTCGCCGGGCTGGTCAATCGTTCGATAGGTGGCCACAGTCGCGACTACCTGCTTCTGGAGTACCGAGGCGACGACAAGCTGTACGTTCCTTCTGACCAGATGGATCTCGTCCGCCCCTACAGCGGTGGCGACTCGCCCACACTGCACCGGTTGGGAGGATCCGACTTCGCCAAGGCAAAGTCGAGGGTGCGATCCGAAGTCAACGAAATTGCACAGGAACTCGTCGTCCTCTATCAACAGCGACTCTCGACACCGGGACTGGCCTTCGAGCCCGATACCCCCTGGCAGAACGAGGTCGAAGGATCGTTTCCCTATGAGCTCACTCCTGACCAGGTCACCACCGTCGATGCGGTGAAGGGTGACATGGAAACCACCACTCCAATGGATCGCTTGGTCGTCGGTGACGTGGGTTTCGGCAAGACCGAGATCGCCATCCGGGCCGGGTTCAAAGCGGTCCAGAGTGGCAAACAGGTTGCCATCCTGGTGCCAACCACGCTTCTGGCGGCGCAACACTTCCAGACCTTTTCCGACCGCTTCGCACCGTACCCCATCCGGGTCGAGGTGCTCTCGCGGTTTCTCACCACCAAGCAGGCCCGAGAGGTCGCAGCCGCAGTCCGCGACGGCGAGGTGGATGTCCTCATCGGAACCCATCGAATTCTGTCCGAAGACGTCGTCTTCCCCCGACTCGGCTTGTTGGTCGTCGATGAAGAGCAACGCTTCGGAGTGAAACACAAAGAGGCGATCAAGGCACTCGCCACCAACATTGACGTACTCACTCTTTCCGCCACGCCGATTCCCCGAACCATGGAGATGAGCCTCACCGGAATCCGGGATCTGTCCGTGCTCAACACCCCGCCAGCGGACCGTCAGCCGATCCTCACCTACGTCGGCGAATACGATGAGCGGGCGGTCGCTGAAGCGATCCGCCGCGAGCTGTTGCGCGAGGGCCAAATCTTCTTTGTCCACAACAGGGTCCAGAGCATCGAGCACACCGCCAAGAAGATCCGCGATCTCGTGCCCGAAGCCCGGGTGGCGGTTGCTCACGGACAGATGGACGAAAGCAGCCTCGAGACCGTCGTCATGGACTTCTGGGATGGCAAGTATGACGTTTTGGTGTGTACGACCATCATCGAGTCCGGGATCGACATGCCGACCGTCAACACGTTGGTGGTGGACCGGGCCGAATTGCTCGGGCTCGGCCAGCTGCATCAGTTGCGTGGACGGGTAGGTCGAGCCGGCCAGCGCGCCTACGCCTATCTCTTCACCCGTCCTGGGACCTCGCTCACCGAAGAAGCGTATGAACGGCTGAAAACCATCGGAGAGGCCACCGAACTGGGTTCCGGATTCCGGATCGCAATGCGAGATCTCGAAATCCGTGGGGCAGGAAACCTTCTGGGCAACAACCAGAAGGGCCACATCGCCGCCGTCGGGTACGACCTCTATTGCCAGATGGTCAGCGAGGCCGTGAACGAACTCAACGGAGTGCAGATCCCGGCCCCGGCCGAAGTGAAGCTCGACCTTCCGGTCGACGCAATGATCCCCGACGACTACGTACCCGGTGGGCCACAGCGACTCGAGGCCTACCGACGTCTCTCTGCGGTGACCACTCTGACCGAGGTCGACGACATCACCGCCGAGTGGGAGGACCGCTACGGACCTGTTCCTGAAGTAGCCGGGCAGCTGCTCGATGTGGCACGGGTCCGGGCGGAGATGATCCGGATCGGGATGAGAGACCTCGTGGTCGTGAAGGGGCCCGGCTTCGGCGCTCCGAAATGGATGGCCAAAATGGGCCCGGTGGACATGAGGATCAGTCAGGAGATCCGATTCAAACGACTGTTCAAACACGGTGTCTGGAAACCCGGCGAGTACGGACCGGAGGGCGGCGAGGTACAGGTTGGGCTCAAGTCCACTGCCAAGGAGCTGGCCAGGGACATTCTCACTTTCATGGACACGATGTTCCCTGAGGAAGCCGACAACGAAGGCTGACCCTCAATTCGGCGCTAATCGATTCCCGACAGCTAGCCTGCCAGCCAGTGCATATCACCGTTGTGAAAGAAACAGCCGCACGTGAACGGCGTGTGGCCCTCACTCCCAGCGGGGTGGAGAAGCTTCTGAAGCTTGGTCACGATGTGACCGCGGCTGCAGGATGTGGCGAATCGGCGGGGTTCGGTGACGACGCATACGCCGCTGCCGGCGCCACCGTGGTGGAATCTGAGGTGGCCCTGAGCCAACCGGGAGTGGTGGTCGGCATCGATGTAGTCCGGTCCGGCGTCGGGAGCGACCACACGGTGGTCGGTTTGGTCGACCCCCTCTGGCGGCCGGCCGAAGCCGAGCAGTTGGCGGCAACCGGTGCCTCAGTTCTCAGTCTGGAGTTGATTCCCCGGATCACCAGAGCCCAGACCATGGATGTGTTGTCGTCGATGGCAACGGTGGCGGGCTACGAGGCCGTCCTGCTGGCTGCCACCAGACTCTCCAAGATGTTCCCGCTGCTGATGACTGCGGCCGGAACGGTTCCGGCCGCTCGTGTGGTGGTACTCGGAGCAGGAGTGGCCGGTCTCCAAGCGATCGCCACCGCCAAGCGTCTCGGTGCGGTGGTCGGGGCGTACGACGTTCGTCCCGCTGCGGCCGAACAGATCGAATCGGTCGGTGGAAAGAGCATCAAGCTCGACCTCGACACCGCCCAGTCGGAGGATTCAGGCGGCTACGCCAAGGCCCAGGGTGAGGATGTGAACCTCCGTCAGCAACAGATGCTCACCCCTTACGTAGCGGAGGCTGACATCCTGATAACCACTGCGGCGATTCCCGGAGCCAAGAGCCCTGAGCTCGTGACGCGTCGCCATGGTTGATCAGATGAGACCGGGTTCGGTGATCGTGGATCTGGCAGCCGAACGGGGTGGAAACTGCACGCTCACCAGAGCCGACGAAGAGGTCGACCACCATGGAATAGCCATCCTTGGTCCAACCGACTTGGCGTCACGGTCTGCCACGTCAGCCAGCCAGATGTTCTCCAACAACGTGGTCACGCTTCTCCAACACCTCAGCGGCGACAACGCGGAATTGCTACTCGACACCGATGACGAAATCACCGCCGGCACCCTGGTCGCCAGAGGCGGAACCGTTGTACATCCTCAAGTGATCCAGGCGATCGCCCAGCTCCGGGGAGGAGCGCAGTGACCTTTCTTTTCGCGCTCACGCTGTTCGTACTCTCGGTGTTTCTCGGTGTGGAGGTCATCTCAAAGGTGCCACCCACCCTGCACACACCGCTCATGAGTGGTTCCAATGCGATCAGCGGTATCACTCTCATCGGTGCGGTCGTGTCGGCAGGAGCTGAGCAGACAACATTGGCCACCTGGCTTGGTGTTGGAGCGGTTGCGCTTGCAACCGTCAACGTGGTCGGTGGGTTCCTCGTGACCAATCGGATGCTCAGCATGTTCAGCACCAAGAAGAAACGAAAGCGGTGATGGACACACCCAGCAACTTCATCCAGGCCGGCTATATCGTCGCTGCGGTCCTGTTCGTTCTGGGCCTGAAAGGTTTGGGCAAGCCGCGGACGGCTGTCCGGGGAAACGCCTTCGGCGCTACAGGCATGCTCATCGCGGTTGTGGTCACATTGACCGACAATCGCATTCTGTCGTTCTGGCAGCTGGCGATCGGGCTGATTGTGGGCACCGTCGTGGGCGGGCTCCTGGCCACCCGGGTGCAGATGACCGGTATGCCCGAACTCGTAGCGCTGTTCAACGGGTTCGGCGGTATTGCGTCGGTGCTGGTTGTGGGGGCCTCATTCCTGGAGACTCGGGAGGCTGGTGCTGACCCCACAACAACGTTCACGCTGGCCGCAGCCGCAACCGCATTGATCGGAGCGGTCACCTTCAGCGGTTCGTTGGTGGCCTGGGCCAAGTTGCGGGAAACCCTCGGGTCCTTCGGCTTCGCCGGAATACCGGTGCTGAACGGCCTGCTGTTCCTCGCTGGTGTTGTACTTGGGGTTTCGATGCTCGGCGCACCGACCTCGATCGTCTTGATTACCGCCATCGTCGGCATCGGTTTGGTTTTGGGCGTCACCGGAGTCGTTCCCATCGGTGGGGCCGACATGCCCGTCATCATCGCCCTGCTGAACTCCCTTTCAGGTCTTGCTGCCAGCGCCACCGGATTCGCCCTCGGGAACAGCCTGTTGATCATCGCCGGTTCCTTGGTCGGCGCGTCCGGACTGATCCTCACCCAGATCATGTGTGTGGCAATGAACCGCAGTCTCCCGAATGTGCTGTTCTCCGAGGCGCCGGTGGCGTCCGGGGGTGCCGACGCGGACGAGGTGTATGCCGGCAAGGTCACTTCCACATCGGCCGATGAAGTTGCCTTGCTGTTGGATACCGCCGAGCGGGTTGCAATTGTGCCCGGTTATGGCCTCGCCGTCGCCCAGGCACAGCATGCGGTGCGCGATCTCTCCAAGGCGTTGGAGCAGAACGGAACAGAGGTGGTGTTCGGCATTCATCCGGTTGCCGGCCGAATGCCTGGACACATGAACGTCCTTCTCGCCGAGGCAGAGATCGACTACGAGACGCTCATCGAAATGGATGTGATCAACCCGACTTTTGCCCAGACCGACATGACGATCGTCATCGGGGCGAACGACGTGGTGAATCCAATTGCTCGGGTGGATCCCGAGTCCCCGATCGCGGGAATGCCGATTCTCGATGTCGACAAGTCCCGGACCGTCGTGGTGATCAAACGTTCGTTGTCACCCGGTTTCGCCGGCATACCCAACCCCCTGTTCGCCGCCGACAACACACTGATGTTGTTCGGTGACGCAAAGCAGGCCGTCGTCGACATCACCAAGGCTCTGAACGAGGTCTGACTACCGCCGACAGGTGCGTATGGGGATCGCCAAAGGAGGATCTAAGGTGAATCCAATGGACAGCAGCGAGGTGACACCTCGAGATCACGCTGAACTCTTGCAGCGCCATTGTCCAATCGTGCGGTTCGACGCACGAGAGCTGTTCTTTCCCACCGAGGTGGACGGGTTCGTGAAGTCGTCGGCCTTGATGCACGACGACCGTGTGGTCTTGGCCGAGGGGGAGTTGTACCTCGAACGGCTGGGCGATGGCTTGGGTGGCTACTACCTGCGGTTCGTGAGCGATGATGAGCGGCGAGCTGTCGTAGGGGAAGAGGCGAAACGGATTGCCAGGAAGCTGCTGTCGCCTCGGTTGGGTCGAGTCGGCCTGTTCGGTCGGGTCTTCGATGCCATCTATCGACTCATTCACATCATTCGACCAACGGTTCCGAACAGAACCGTCACCGCCGCGGTGCTCAAGGCGGATCGTCTCGGCTTGCACAAACGGGTGCCGGTCACGTATGCCCGGGCAGTCATGGCCGGGGAGTGGCTGGTGTTGCACTATGCCTACTTCTATTTGTTCAACGACTGGCGCAGCAGCTATCGGGGTCTCAACGATCATGAAGGCGATTGGGAGCAGGCCTGGATCTTCTGTGATCCCCAGGATGGATCGCCTCAATGGGTGGTGGCGTCCAGTCACGACATCTCCGGTGCCAACCTGCGGCGCCACTGGAACGATCCCGAGTTGGTCGTGTCCGACGGCCGGCCAGTGCTCCACGCCGGCGCGGGTTCCCATGCCCTGTACTTCCGACCCGGCGACTACGTCACACGACTCGACGTGCCAGGACTTCGGTGGCTGCTGCGTCTACAGCGCTGGACCCAAGGAGCGCTGCGCATCAAGGATCAGGCCGCAGAACGGGGCCTCGGCCCGGCTTTCGGTGCACCTTTTGTCGACACTGCCACCGCCGATGGGCTCGATGCGAGGGTCTGGGACATCCGTGACCTGGACGATCAGCTGGACTGGGTTGGGCGTTTCCGTGGCCTGTGGGGCGTGGATACGCACGACCCTGGCGAGGGCGAGCGGGGACCGGGAGGCCCCAAGTTCACACGCGACGCCACGGTTCGGGTTTCCTGGGCTGATCCGGTGGGTTTTGCCGGATTGCACGGCACACCGCCACCGTCGGCAATGCGCCGACAGGTGACCGATGATCGGCTCGGCGAGGTCCTGGAAGACCTCGACAGTCACATTGCCCGTTCTTCCCGAAAGCTCCCCTTTGCTTCCCAGACCGAACCTGATGAGGACATGGCCGAGGAGGCCGAACAGCTGACCGAACTGCTTCGTCAGCGAAGCGAACTGGGTGATCTTCGAGGGCGAATAGGCGCAGGTGACGCTGTCGGTCTGGACTACCGAGCTCACCTCAACAATCCGGCCGTGCCGCTGCCACCGCCGGCAGAGACCGGCTACATCCTCACGTTCTGGAGCGTCGTCAGCGTTCCGCTCATCCTGCTGTCGATAGCAGCCGTGCTCGTTTTCGAATCACTCACGGTCGCCGGGTTCACACTTGTTGTCGCCGTAGCCGTAATCCTGGCCGAGCAGTTGGCTCGACGTCGCTTCCAGGCGTTCGTCCGATTGAGCGTCGTGTTCGCCCTCGTCGTCGGGTTCTTCGCTTTCGCAGTCGGCGGGGTCTTCACCGTTGGACGGTTTGCGATCGGCGCACTCGTTGCCGCAGCAGCGGCTGTGCTGTTCATCAGCAATCTCGGTGAACTCGGCGCGGCTGCCCGCCACCGCCGACGATCCCATGCAGCTCGCTCGGACGGCGACTAGCCCCAGAAGGACGAGGCTGCCGAGCGCAGTCACCGCGCGAAAAGCGTCGTTAGGATGCGGCGATGACCGCAACCGTCATCTCGATCAACGTCGGACCTGTGCGGGAAGTGATGCACAACGGCCGGCCCACACGAACCGCAATTTGGAAGAGCCCGGTCACAGGTTCGGTGGCGCTCCGCGACAATGCCGTCGAAGGCGATTCGATCGCCAACCTCGACAACCATGGCGGACCCCACAAGGCTGTCTATGCCTATGCGGTAGAGGACTCCAGGTGGTGGCGGTCCGAACATCGACGGGTCGTGCTGCCCGGGGCGATGGGTGAGAATCTCACGGTCGAGGGGATCGATGTTTCCGCAGCGCAGGTCGGCGATAGATGGTCCGTTGGTTCCGCTGTTCTGGAGGTAGCTGGTCCGCGTACGCCGTGTTTCAAACTGGGGCTGCGGCATGACGACCAAGACATCGTGGAGGAGTTCCGCAACTCGCTTCGGTGGGGTGCGTACCTTCGGATCATCACCGAGGGCGCCGTCAGCGCCGGCGACGAGGTTGTTGTCAGCGCCGAGTCCGAACCGACGATGTCGGTCAGCGATGTGGCGCTCATCTACAACCGGGAACCCGAGCGCGCCGCCGAGCTTCTCGATGTGCCCCGCATCGCCCCTGAGTGGATCCGGTTCGCCACCGCAGAGCTAGCGAAACGCCCTGACTGATCGGGGACTCTTGGCCTAGTTCGTCGATGAGGGCCACGAACTGACAATGTTCGCCAGGGCGAGCGCCGTGTGTGCAAGCTGGCCGGGGTCGACCTGGTCCGGCGTGTCGGCAGCGGTGTGGAACAGAGAAGCCATGATGTCGCCGAGCGGCTCGGATGTGATCGCCAAGGCTGGCCGGCCCCTCATGGCGAAGATCGCATGGTCGCTCTGATACCAGGCCGGTCCCGGTTGAAGCGGGGTCGATTCGAACCGGGCGTTGATGAATACTTCGGCTTCCGGGGTGAGGTTGTAGGTGGAGAAGCTGGTCGTTGCCTGGCGATAGCCGGCCCCGTCGATGTTGATCACCAGTGGGATGTTTTCGACCTCATCACCGTGTTCATCGAGCCAGGCGACCTCGCCCGGCGCGGCGTAGTTGTCCTCGCCGTTGACAGCCAGCAGCTCGACACCAGTTGGCCCTCCCGTCGGCTGGGTGACGAGGAGTTCGGCGAGAAGAAGGAGAACGGCCACCCCCGACGCGTTGTCGACCGCTCCCGGGGTGCCGGGCTTGGAGTCGATATGGGCAACGACCAGGATTCGATTGTCGCTGGGTCCGCGGGTTCCGCTGATGTTGCGGGCGCTGGCAGGGAGTCGTTCCGACCTGAAGGTGACGTGTGCAGTACGTCCTTCGCTCCCGAGGATCGATCCGCCGTCTTTGCGACCCACGGCGGCCACAGGGATCGGGAACCCTCCATCCTCGATGAGCGGAAAGGGATCGACGGCACCGCACAGCTCGGGACACATGCCGGTGAGAGCAACAATTGCCGCTGGCTGGGCGCGTTCCAGGGCATCGAGGATCTCCATGTGACCTTCGTTTTGGTAGAAGGGGTAGCCCCGAGGGGTCAACGGTTCTGCCGCCAGTTCGCCATCGACGATGAGCACGGCGCCGTTCATGTTTGAATCGGACAGATCGTCGAGGGTTTTGGCTATCTTCACCGGCCCGGACGAGTCGACCGGGAGACCGTACGGGCTGGGGTCGATGTCGATGGAGATCGTGTCGTTCTCGAAGGTTCCGCCGTCGGTCCGCCAATCCAGGCATTCGAATTCCCGTGACGTGGTCGCCCAGCCGAGACCGGTCAGGATCTCCTCCACGTAGTCGGTGGCCTGCTGGTTGCCGACGCTGCCGGGCCGCCGGTCCGGCACGACTGAGCACAGCGCTTCGACGTGGCCACGAGCACGTTCGGCCAGGGTGGCGAGATCTGGAGTCATGACGATGTCCGGTCTTTTCGTAGGTTGGCGGATTCGAGCCTGCCTATTTGCGACGGTCGTTCAGGAACCCGAACCGATCTCGAGTGGTCTTGACCTCGCCGGGATCGACGTCGCCGATCACCAGAGTTTCGATCTCGGCTGCGCTGGCCAGCGTTTCGCCGGTTGGTGAGATCAGCATCGTGTCACCGGCATGACCGAATCCGTTGCCGTCGTCGCCGATCCGGTTGACCCCCAGGACATACGACAGGTTCTCGATCGCCCTAGCCCGTAGCAGGGTCTGCCAGTGCAGCCGACGGCTGGCGGGCCAATTGGCCAGCACCACGAACAAATCGGTGTCGAGGGCCAGATCCCAGAACCCGTAGGCGAATCGCAAGTCGAAGCACACCAAGAAGCTCACCCGCACTCCCTCGATCGTGACGGTGAGGGGGTCACACCCCGCTGCGTAGTACTTGTCTTCGCCCGACAGCGAAAACGGGTGCAGCTTGTCGTATTTGGCTACCAGTCCGTCGGGGCCATAGACCATGAGACGGTTGACGGGCAGGTCGGGATTGGCATCGGGATCGAAGATCGGTACCGAAGCTGCCACATAAACAGCTCGGCTGGCGCGCTCTGATGCGCTTGACGCTTGCTTCTCCAAGAAGAGCGACGAGGGACCATCGATCGGTTCGACGACCGTGTCGGTGTCCATCGAGAATCCGGTACTGAACATTTCCGTGAGACAGACCAGGTCGCCTCCGGCATCCACCGCCCGAGTTATCTGAGGGGCGACCCTGGCCGTTGTGGCCTCCGGGTCGTGCCAATCGATCCGATGCTGCACTCCTACAACCCGCATGGCATGAGCCTACTGTTGGCCTTCCGCCGCATTACGCTATATCGGTGCGTTCCAAGCCATCTCCCCTTGTAGTACTCCTCGCTGTCCTCGCCATTCTCGCTTCCAGTTGCGCGGTGTCCCGCGAAGCAGACGTGGCCACCACGACGACCGCTACCCCTACAACCGATGCCCCGCCATCAACGGTGGAGATTCCAATCGAAGACTACGCAGCGCCCGACTACACCGGAATCGAGACGGCCGCCATTCTCAACTTCGACGACGGTACGACCACAGAGATCCCGATCCCAGAATTGGCAGATGTCGTTCAGCAACTGGCTGACAACCCCAGGGCGGTGGAGCTGCTGTTCGCCCAGGCACTGCCGGCCACGTTCGATCTCGACCCCATTCTCTCCTCGATCATCCAGATCAAGATCCTCGACAAAGGCATCGACGTCGAAAACGCCTCGGTACCTGCCGGTGCGTTGGACGCCGAAATTGCCGCCCTGTATGCCCAAATCGACGGAATAGTCTCCGTAAACGACGATCCCACGGCGGATCGGGCCGCAATCGAGGCCGGAGTGAGCGAATACCTCGAAGTGGTGGCCGAGCAGAGAGTGAAACAGGCCGCATACACGGCGGCATTCGCTCAGTCCGGCGACGCGATCGTTCCGTGTACGCGCCATATCCTCCTCGACACAGAGGCCGAGGCCGACGCTGCGGTTCAGCGCCTCGCTGACGGCGAAGACTTCGCCGAGCTCGCCATGGAACTGTCGATCGGACCCACGGGTCCCGACGGAGGTGACCTGGGCTGCTCGGACCCGGGGGGGTTCGTCGCCGAGTTCCGTGACGCCGTGAACGCGGCCTCCGAGGGCGAAGTCTCCGGTCCGGTCGAAACACAGTTCGGATGGCATGTGATCCTCGTTTACGGCAGCGAGACCGATCCTGGTCTGGTTCAGCAGCTGGCGATCGAGGCGTACTCCGACCTACAGTCCCGAACCGAAATAGTGGTTGATCCCGGGATCGGTCAGTGGGATTCGATCACCAGCAGCGTCACCCCGTAGTTTCCTGTCGCCGTGATCACGATCGTCGGACTCGGCCCGGGGGATCCCGGCCTGATCACCCAGGAGACCCTGGCGGCAATCGATCACCACGACATCCGGTTCCTCGGACCACACAGCACCCGACCGCCGACCTCGTGCTCGAGCCGAGAGCTTCGATTCGAGGTCTACGACGACGCCGAAACCTTCGACGATGTCTACGCCGAGATCACTGACCGCTTGATCGCCGAGGACCTTCGACTGGCCGACGTACTCTACGCCGTGCCCGGCTCACCGCTGGTGCTGGAACGCACCGTCCAGCACCTCCGGGCAGCCGGGTCACGACATCGGGTGTTGCGGCGAGTGTCGTTCCTCGACATCGTGTGGGACGACTCGGGATCGATCCGGTCGAGACATCGGGTTCGGTCTCGTCGACGGTCACACGTTCGTCGCCGATGCAGCCGGCGACGACCGGACCGCTCCTGGTTGCCCACACCCACACCAACCGGGTGCTCTCCGACATCAAGCTGGCCGTGGACGCTGATGACGATCAGACGGGCGATCATCCTTCAAGGTCTGGGCACCCCGACCGAGGCGATCATCGAGGTTGCCTGGTCCGAGCTCGACCGCACGGTGACAGGCCGACCACCTGACCTCGGTCTACATACCCGGGATCACCGCACCGGTGGCCGAGTGAGATGATGCGGTCGGTCGAGCTCATGCACCGGCTCCGTCAGGAGTGCCCCTGGGATCGGGAACAAACCCACGATGTCACTACGGCGTCATCTCCTCGAGGAGACCTACGAGGTGCTCGAGGCAGTCGAGGGCGTCGATCCCGCGACCGGGGCCGGATACATCGACCTCGAAGAGGAACTGGGCGACCTGTGGTTCCAGGTTCTGTTCCACGCCGAGCTGGCAACCGAGGCCGGCCAGTTCGGGATCGCCGACGTCGCCCGAGGGATCCACGACAAACTCGTCGCTCGGCATCCCCACGTGTTCGGCGACGTCGACGCTGCCGACGCCGCCGCCGTGCTCTCCAGCTGGGAGGACGCCAAGGTCACCGAGAAGAACCGGTCGTCGGTGATGGACGGCATTCCCTCGGCCCTACCGGCGTTGTCGCTCGCCGAGAAGATTCTCAGCAAGGGTGCTGGCGGTGGCCCCGATGGAACGTCAGCGATGCCGATCTGCGGGCGATGGTGACGAGGCGGTGATGTGAACGAGGAGTCGATTGCAACGGGCGCTGATCGCCCTGGTCGAACTGGCCCGTCGGCACCGGCGTCGACGCCGAAGGGTCACTGCGGGCCGAGACCCTGGCGGCCCGCGACGTTTCGAACAGCATGGAGCGCTCGAGGGGAGACAGCGGCCTGGATCCTGGGGTAGGCGGAGCCGGCCGAGGCGAGGTCGACGGCTACTCGGGAGGTGGCGGCGGCGGGTGCATGTGCACCCGGCTCGGGAGCGCTCCGGCCGCTGGACTCGTGAGGTGGTGGCGGCACCCGGCCTGCGGTCGGCGGAGGCGGCTGATGGGCGTACTGGGCCAGGGGGCCGGCACCCCATCCGGCACCGTAGGAGGGGGAGGGGCCGGGGCGTATGCCGGCGGCGGTGGACCGAGTTGGCCGAGTGCCGGCACCAAGCGCCAACTCGAGGCCGAGACCGGCTCCGGGAACGAGCCCGTCCCTGAGCGAGGTCCCGTGTTGAGGCGGCATCGTGGTGTTGCCGGCCAGGCGCAGTTCGACCCGTTCGCCCATCACGATTTCGGTCACCCATTCGTCCCGTCCGGCCCCGCTGTGGGCGGATCCGTCGAAGATCGCCATCGCCTCGTCGAACACGAAGACCACCGGGTCGCCCGCCGGCGGTCAGAATTGCGGCAATCCCGTCGAGGGTTCCGGTCGAGGACGAGGTCCTGGAGGGCTGCCGCGACAGTTTCGAAGGTCCACGCTCGTCGAGTTGCGATCCGGCCGAAGAGTGTCGTCGGCGGATTGGGCGTCTCCGGCGGTCCCGGACAGCACCATCGCGAAGGGCCGACTACGAGCACGTGGCCGGGTCCGGGGATGATCAGTGCGCCGGGGTGCATGTCCAATACTGTAGTGAGCGCTTCGTGGGCGTAAATTTCAGATCATGAATTCCGGCTTCGACCACCGGGATCGGTCTCGTGTGCATCAACCGGCGGGCGATGCACGGTCTCGGAGTATTCCCGACTGCGTATCGCTCGACGGTGACTGGTCGTTCCGGTACTGGTTCGGCGACGCGCCACTCCTGGTGCCGTCGGACCGCCTGCCCGACGGTTCGCTCACCTGCCCACATCGTGGGTTCTGCACGGATACGGCATTCCGATCTACACCAACATCCAGTATGCCGTTTTCCGTCGACTGCTATCCGGCAATCCCTCTCCCCGACGAGGGAGCCGATCACGCCCGCATCGTTCCGATCCCACAGGAGTGGGCCGGCCAGCGAATCATTCTGCGGGTCGGCGCGGCGGAGTCGACGCTGGAGGTTTCAGTGGACGGTCATCCCATCGGATTCAGTACCGACAGCCGGTTGCCGGCCGAGTTCGATCTCACCGACCACGTGAACGCCCGGCGCCGACGCTCCTGTTGAACCTACGAGTCCAGCGCTGGTCGGCCAGCACCTGGGTGGAGGATCAGGACATGTGGTGGATGGCGGGCATCCACCGCTCGATCTGGCTCTATCCCCGGCCTCCCGAGGCCATCACCGACGTCGTTCTTCCAGACCTCTACGCCGAGATCAGCTCCGACCGCGGTCGATGCGGCCAGGTCACGCCTGACGGTCGAAACCACCGCAGGCGAGGGCGCATCGTCAGGGCCACGCCTCGGCAGCGGCGATGTCGCGATCGTCCGTCTTCCGGGCGGTTGCTCGACGGCAAAGCGGTCGATCTGGAGCGCAACGATCCCGGATGCGTTGCTGTGGACCGCCGAAACGCCGCACCTCTACGACCTCGGATCGAACTCCTCGACGGCGACCGTGTGCTCGATCCCCGAGCGCTGCGGGTCGGAATTACGAACGATCGAGGTTGCCGCCGGAAAGCATGCTCGTCAACGGGCAACCCGATCACGATCCGGGGCGTCAATCGACACGAACACGACCCGGACAACGGTCGACACCAGTCCGACGAGGACCTGCTGGCCGATCTCGGTTGTTGAAACGACAGCAATGTCAATGCGATTCGGACCGCCCACTACCCCAACGACGAACGTTTCTACGCGTTGTGCGACGAGACTCGGCTTCTACGTCTACGACGAGGCCAACGTCGAATCTCACGGCTGGTCGGACACCCCAACAACCCAGCGTTCGATCCCGCACTTCGCAGACAGCTTCGTGGCGCGGGCCACACGGATGGTGTTGCGGGACCGCAATCACCCGTCGGTGATCGTTCTGGTCGTTGGGCAACGAATCCGATTTCGGACCCCATCACCGGAGATGGCCTAGGCGATACGAGAGCATCGATCCCCGCCGACCGGTCGCCTACAACCCGGCCGAGCACGACGAGTCGGTCGACGTCATCGGGCCGATGTATCCGAGCCTCGGCCGACCTGGAACGACTGTCCGTCGTGCGCCGATGAGCGGCCGATCATCATGTTCGAGTACAGCCACGCCATGGGCAACAGCAACGGAGGCCTCCACCGCTACTGGGACCTGATCTACTCCGACCCCGCGGCTTGCAGGGCGGATTCATCTGGGACTGGGTCGATCAGGGGATCCGCCGGATCGAACCAGACGGCACCCGGTGGTGGGCCTACGGCGGCGACTTCGGCGACGAGCCCAACGATGCCAACTTCCTGATCAACGGTCTCGTGGACGCCGACCGAACCCCCCACCCGGCCCTCGACTACGTCCGCTGGGTGTATCGACCGGTTCAGCTTCCGCCGTCCCGACCTGGGGCGGGCGTCGCACTGATCAACCGACTGGATCACACCTCGCTGAAGGGTTGGGAGCTTCACTGGACGCTGCTCGAACGGCGACAACGAGCTGGCCGCCGGTGCGGTCCGGTGCCGGACCTGGCCCCCGGTGCCAGTGGTGAGATCATGCTTCCCATTGAGCTGCCGCGGACGGTCCATTGCTCACCGCGGGAGGTCCGGGATCTGCGGCTGTCGTGCGGATACGATCCGGACGGCGATGTACCCGCCTGGGACGAGCTGAGCTGTTCCGTTGGGCCGGGAGAGCGACAGCTCGAGCCGACCGGCCGATCCGACGGTGGGCTTCGTCGAGTTCGACGGGTGTCGGGCGGCGCGATCCTCGCGTCGGCCACCACGAACTGGTGATCGACGAGGACCGGGCTGCCCGACGAGCCTGACCCTCGGCGGCACGGATCTCGGGCTGCAGCTGGGCCCGTATCGGCCTCGACCGCGCCGGGACCGACAACGACCGGAGCCTCTTCGGTGACGAACAGCTGCTGGTCCGGCTGCACGAACTCGGGCTGGTCAACTGTTCGACCGACCGTGCACACGCCGCTGACGGATGACCGACCACGGCGCGTCGGTCGAACTTCTCTTCGCCGACCGTCTCCTCGTGAGGGTCGAGTGGCTCATCGCGCCCAATGGCGACCTGGCCGTCGACTTCCGCTCGACCCCGATCGGGGTTGTCCCCCCGATCCAGCGGCTGGGCCTCGAACTCGAATTCGACGCAGCGACCGGTCTGGATCGGTTGACCTGGTTCGGCCCCGGACCGCTGGAGACCTATCGGGACCGGGTCCGGCGGACAGCTGACCGGCCGCTACACCACCTCGGTCAGCCGACAACTACTTCGCCTATGCCCGGCCCCAGGACAGCGGCAACCACACCGACGTCCGCTGGGCCCGATCCACGGCGGCCGCGGGATCAACCGGGGCTGCTGGCCATCGGCAGTCCACGGTTCGACTGCCCGCCCTCCACGCCCGCCCCGAGGACATCTCGGCCGCCGCCCATCACCACGAGATCAACTGGCGGACATCGACGGTGGTCCGGCTCGACGCAGCCCACGCCGGGTTGGGGACCGCCAGTTGCGGGCCGGGTATCGACGGTCGGGATCGAGGTACCGGCCGAGGTTCGAAATCGGATCATCCTGCGGGCCGGAGTCCGGCGATCCCTGGGTGAAATCACCCCTGTCCCAGCGACGTCAGTGGCTGCACTAGGTCGCACCACCTAGTATCGAAGGACGGCAGCGGGGCGATGCCGCCTGGTGGGAGGTCAAATGAGAACTTGGCGAGTTCTGGTGCGAGTACCGATTCTTGGCACTGCTCTTGATCGTTCTCCTCGCGCCTCCGGTCAGCGCCGCGACCACACCGTCTGTGCCCACCAAAATCGAACTCAAGGTCAAGTCTGGCGACGATCTCGAGGTGAAGTACGACAAACCGGCTGACGATGGCGACGCCAGCATCAAGGAATACCGGGTGCGGGTGAACGGTCGCACCTACAGCGCGGGAACCAAACGCGAGCTCCGGATAAGAGATCTCGACGACGGGCTGTACTCGGCCGAAGTCAGCGCTCGGAACAAGCACGGTTGGGGTCCGTGGGGTCGATCGAACCAGGTTCGAATCGGTGAGAAGCTCACCGCTCCGAGCACCGTTCGAGATCTGAAAACCTCGGTCGATGATCACGGCTCGATCGTGGTGAAATGGCGAAACCCCAAGGACAGTGGCGGAACGCGGCATCACCAACTACGTGCTGCGGGTCGAACCGGGCTTCGAGCGATGGCTCGGATCCGCGTGATCGGTCCACCGTGCTGGAAGACTTCGACCCCGGCCAGCACACCATTTTCGTGTCGGCGGTCAACAAGATCGGTGAAGGACCGGCAGCGTCGTCCCGGGTTGATATCGCCGGCCCGCCCGAACCGATGGTCGGGCCATTTCGTAATTCCAGCGTCTTTGTCGATCAACAGTACGAAGACCTGTTCAGCCGTCGGGCCGACAACTCCGGCCGTCAGTTCTGGTTGTCCCAGGTCGCTGACGATGGCTCCAACGGTCCGGCCGTCATAGAAGCAATGATGGGAGCGCCCGAGTTCTTGCCCTCCTATCAGGCGATTCGGCTGTACTTGGCATACTTCAACCGGCTGCCCGACAACGCTGGTCTCAACTACTGGGTCGATGTTCTCAAGAGAGACGGCAAGTCGCTGAACGCCGTTTCTGACTCGTTCTCGGCCTCAGCAGAATTCAGGCTCACGTACGGATCATTATCGGATCGGGACTTCGTGGCGCTCGTGTACAACAACGTTCTGATTCGCACCCCCGATGCGGCCGGCTTCAACTACTGGACCCGCCAGCTACGGGGTGGTCTCACCCGTGGCCAGATGATGGTGCTGTTCTCGGACTCCGCTGAGTTCGTGAGGAACAGCAACCCGGCTGTTCAAACCGCTGCTATCTACAATGCCATGTTGGATCGGAGCCCCGAAGCACAGGAGTTCCAGCGGTGGTTGAGCGAAATCGGCGCCACCTCGTCGGCCCGTCGTGCACTCATCCAAGAGATCTTTGACAGTGGCGCCTATCGCAGCCGCATCAGCTAACCGGAGACACCCACCGTGTTCAAATTCAGTCCAATCCAACGGCTTCTCATCCCACTCATCGCGGCAGTGTTCGTCATCTTCGGGGCTGCACCCGTCAGTGCAGCCGTCCCCGGAGTGGTTGTGGGTCTCGGTGTCACCGCAGACATCGACAACCAGACGATCACGGCTTCGTGGAGCGCTCCCACAGACGACGGCGGTAGCGCAATTACGGGGTATTCGAGTATCGCTCTCGGGCGCCGGCTCAGACGGCGCGACCGTGGGCGCCGCGACTACATCGTTCACGTTCAGCGGCTTGGGGCCGGGCATCTACACCGTTACCGTTTCAGCCGTCAACGGGGACGGCACCGGTGCCGGTACCTCCGGTTCGGCCACCATCCCGACCACACCGAGCGTTCCGACCAATGTCGGCGTGGTGGTGAATGGTCAGTCGGTGACGGTGTCGTGGGATGCGTCGGATGATGACGGATTTGATCCAAGCATCCTCTATCTGGTCTCCTTCGGCGCAGAATCAGGCCAAACCGAATCGACCAGCATCACATTCGACCGATGTGGCTGCGGGGACCTACACGGCCAGTGTTGCCGCTTCCAATACCGGGCGGCACGTCGGCTGCTGGTGTGAGTGGTTCGTTTACGGTGGATCCGCCGGTGTCGGCGCCGTCGGCTCCTTAGGGTGTGTCGGCGGTTGTGACTGGTCAGTCGGTGGCGGTGTCGTGGGCTGTGCCGGCGAGTGATGGTGGCGATGCGAGCTATCACCTACAACGTGTCGGGGAATGGGTCGACGGGTTCGACGCGGGGACGTCGTTGACGTTGACGAATGTGGCTCCGGGGACGTTTACGGTGTCGGTGACGGCGACGAATTCTGGTGGTACGTGGCGGCGGGGACGAGTAATCAGGTGACGGTGAGCCCGCCGGTGTCGGCGCCGTCGGCTCCTCAGGGTGTGTCGGCGGTTGCGACTGGTCAGTCGGTGGCGGTGTCGTGGTCGGCGCCGGCGAGTGATGGTGGTGATGCGAGCTATCACCTACAACGTGTCGGGGAATGGGTCGACGGGTTCGACGTCGGGGACGTCGTTGACGTTGACCGAATGTGGCTCCGGGGACGTTTACGGTGTCGGTGACGGCGACGAATTCTGGTGGTACGTCGGCGGCGGGGACGAGTAATCAGGTGACGGTGGCTCCGCCGGTGTCGGCGCCGTCGGCTCCTCAGGGTGTGTCGGCGGTTGTGACTGGTCAGTCGGTGGCGGTGTCGTGGTCGGTGCCGGCGAGTGATGGTGGTGATGCGAGTATCACCTACAACGTGTCGGGGAATGGGTCGACGGGTTCGACGCGGGGACGTCGTTGACGTTGACGAATGTGGCTCCGGGGACGTTTACGGTGTCGGTGACGGCGACGAATTCTGGTGGTACGTCGGCGGCGGGGACGAGTAATCAGGTGACGGTGGCTCCGCCGGTGTCGGCGCCGTCGGCTCCTCAGGGTGTGTCGGCGGTTGCGACGGGTCAGTCGGTGGCGGTGTCGTGGTCGGCGCCGGCGAGTGATGGTGGTGATGCGGCATCACCTACAACGTGTCGGGGAATGGGTCGACGGGTTCGACGTCGGGGACGTCGTTGACGTTGACGAATGTGGCTCCGGGGACGTTTACGGTGTCGGTGACGGCGTCGAATTCTGGTGGTACGTCGGGGCGGGGACGAGTAATCAGGTGACGGTGAGCCCGCCGGTGTCGGCGCCGTCGGCGCCTCAGGCTGCGTTGGCCGGTGTAGGGTCAGACGGTCAAGGTGTCGTGGTCCGCGCCTGCGATGATGGTGGCGATTCGACCATCACCTATGAGATCACCTGGGAGCGTTGACTCCGCAGAGTCACGACGGGGACCTCGTTTCGTTCCGATGTTCCTGCCGGTAGTTACACGGCCACGGTTACAGCGTCGAATTTGGCTGGTGAGGGTCGGGAGCGCAAGACGAACTCGGTCACGGTGCAGGCTCCTGCTGCCGTTCCTGGAACGCCGGGTGGTTTGCACTGTTACTGAGACCGGAGCGAGCAGTGTTGCTGTTTCGTGGACTGCGCCGGCCGACAATGGTTCGCCGATCACCGGCTATCGGTGAATCTGAATGGGTCGGTCGACGCACGGTGTCTTCGGTACGAACGCTTCGTTCCCGAATCTGTCTCCTGGCACCTACACGGTCACGGTGGCGGCGACAACGGTGTGGGACCGGTCCGGCTGCAGGTCCGGAGTCGTTCACCATCGCGGTGCCGATCGTGCCGCCCGGTGTACCGGGCAACGTCAGCTGCATCGGTCAGCGGGCAGACGGTCAGTGTCAGTTGGAATCGACCCAGCGATGGCGGTGACCCGGAGCTCGACTACACCGTGTCATTGTCCAATGGTGCCTCCGCAGACGGTCACGGCAACACGTCGGCCCAGTTCTTCAGCGTTGCCGCTGGGAACTACACAGCGTCGGTCACGGCCAGCAACTCTGCCGGTCCCGGCCCGACAGGAACCAGCCTCGGATTCTCGGTGTTCACGGTCCCGTCGGCCCCACTGAATCTGGCGGCTGCCGCCGACGGTTCCTCTGTGGTAGCGAGCCTGGGCACCGCCCGCATCGAATGGCAACCGAACCCTTACCGGCTATGCGGTTCGGCTGGAACTGAACGGTCGGTTCTGGAGACCCAAGATGTCGATGCAACGACCAGTTCAGTGCGCTTCGACAACCGGTCACCAGCGATCTATAGGGTCGTGGTTTCGGCGAGAACCCCAGCAGGTGTCGGCGCAGGGGCCGCAGTGAACGTGGAGGTTGGCTCTACCTCCCCATCGGCACCAACCAACGTGTCCGCCTCGGCAACATTCCAGACCGTGACGGTCACGTGGGATCCACCGTTGTCGGTCGGTAACACCGCTCTCACAGGCTACGAGGTGACGGTCGGATCGAGTGATTGAAACCGTGGGGGTGGCACCCGGTCTCGTCGTTCTGGTCGATATCGAGCCGGGCAGCTACGTCGCCGAGGTCCGAGCGATCAACGCCGGCGGCCCGGCCTGCCCGGCGAGTCCCCAGAGCTTCAAGACCGAAACGGTCTTCTCGCCCTTCGATTCCTCCGAAGACCTCGTTGCCCAGCAGTACGCCGACTTCCTCGGCCGAGCGCCGGATCGGGCGGGCACTCACATACTGGCAGGGAGTGCTGGGAGCAGATCGTAATCAGGGCCCCATCCTGATCGAAAGCTTCATGCGGTCCGAGGAGTTCGCTCCCCGCCGGTCGGTAGCCCGGCTCTATCTGGCGTTCTTCGACCGGGCTCCGGATCGGGCCGGGTTCGACTTCTGGACCGGGGTGGTCCGCAACGGGGGCCGCTTGAACGATATCGCGGCTGCCTTCGCTGACTCGGCCGAGTTCCGCAATACCTACGGCGAACTCAACGATGCAGAGTTCATCGCGCTGGTCTACAACAACGTCCTGCTCCGGACCCCGGACCTCAACGGGTTCCGGTTCTGGCTCGACCGGATCGACGACCCTGGGGTGAGCCGGGGCGACCTGATGGTGGCGTTCTCCGAATCCGCAGAATTCAAGCGGGACTCTGGGCCCGCCGTCGACGTGATCATGACGTATCGAGGGATGTTGGATCGCAGCCCCGATCCTGCCGGCTTCTCCTTCTGGGTCGGCGCGGTTGCCGGGCGAGCCGATGCACTTCAGACGCTCATCTTCAACTTCTTGGTGAGCGAGGAGTACTCGAACCGCGTGCGATAACCGAGTAGTCTCGCCTCGTGAGTTCAATTACACAGCTACAGGCCCGCGAAGTCTTGGATTCGCGGGGAAACCCCACCGTTGAAGTAGAGGCAGTCCTCTCCTCGGGCGCCTTTGGGCGAGCAATCGTTCCGTCCGGTGCCAGCACGGGTCAGTTCGAGGCCGTTGAGTTGCGCGACGGCGGAGACCGCTATCGCGGTAAAGGGGTTCTCACTGCGGTAGGCAACGTGAACACTTCGATCGCCGAGGCGGTGGTCGGCGCCGATGCATACGACCAGCGCGGACTCGATCAGCTGCTGCTCGACCTCGACGGCACCCCCAACAAGTCCAACCTTGGTGCCAACGCAGCACTGGGTGTATCGCTCGCCGTCGCCGCGGGCTGCAGCCGACGATCTGATGTTGCCGCTGTACCGCTACGTGGGTGGAGCCAATGCTCATGTGCTCCCGGTGCCGATGATGAACGTGCTGAACGGTGGTGAACATGCTGACAACAACGTCGACTTCCAGGAGTTCATGATCATGCCCGTAGGGGCAGCCAGCTTCACCGAAGCGATGCGATGGGGGGTCGAGACCTACCACGCTCTCGCCAAGGTTCTTCACGATCGCGGATTGTCCACCGGTATCGGAGACGAGGGCGGATTCGCCCCCAACCTGGCCAGCAACGAGGACGCCCTGAAGTTGTTGCTCGAAGCGATCGAAGCGGCCGGGTACACCCCCGGTGAGCAAATCTCGCTCGCCATGGATGTGGCCTCTACCGAGTTCTTCTCCGACGGGAACTACGTGTTGGCCGGAGAAGATCGAACACTGTCTCCATCGGAGATGAGCGGGATGCTCGACGATTTCGTCGATCGGTATCCGATCGTGTCCATCGAGGATGGAATGGCCGAAGAGGACTGGGATGGTTGGGCCATCCATACCGCTGCCTCCGGGTCCAAGTGCCAGCTCGTGGGAGATGATCTGTTCGTCACCAACACCGAACGTTTGCAGCGTGGCATCGACCAGGGGATCGCCAATAGCGTTCTGGTGAAGGTCAACCAGATCGGGACGCTCACCGAGACGCTCGAGACAGTGGCCATGGCCGGGCGGGCTCGCTACACCAGCGTGATGAGCCACCGCTCAGGTGAAACCGAGGACACCACGATTGCCGATCTCGCGGTTGCTACCAACTGCGGTCAGATCAAGACCGGTGCTCCGGCCCGTTCGGATCGAGTCGCCAAATACAACCAGCTGCTCCGTATCGAACAGGATCTCGGCGACGCCGCCCAATTCTGGGGAATGGCGACCTTCAATACCTGATGCCTCCCGCTGGTCCCGCCGCCCAGCAGCGTGAGGTTCTTTCAACGCTGGCGTTCTGCACCGTGTGCCTCGCACTCATCGTGGCGCTCGCGGTGCTGCCGGCGCGAACCTGGTGGAGCCAGCGGCAAGCGTTGCAGTCGATGGAGCACCGGAAGGCCGAACTGCTGTACGGACGGGCACAGCTCGAGGCTCGGCTCGAGATCCTCGAAACCGACGCAGAAATCGAGCGCTTGGCCCGAGCCAACTACGACCTGGTCTTCCCCGGCGAAGAGAGCTTCAGAATCCTGCCGGCCAAGTAGCCCGTCTGGAGCGATGACAACCGAACCTGCGTGGAACGCTCCCCCTGAAGGGACTCACAACAGTTACGTGGGCTGGTGCGAGTCGAGTTCCATCTTTTGGAGCTGTTCACGTGTCCCCTCAAGCGAGGCGGAGTAGTTCGTGAAGCGAGCGTCAGCGAGTGAGAACACGAACTGTGCAGCGAGCGCGGGTTCTAGGGTTGCGGTGCGGCGGCCGGGAAGGTCCGAGGCCGCAGGCTCAAGCCTCCGTGGCGCCTGAACGGGCACGCTGCAGGCGACTCACAGGGCTACGTGGGCTGGTGCGAGTCGAGTCGAGTTGTGGAGGGACCACGAAGCGAGCGTTAGCGAGTGAGAACGTGGGCCCGGAGGAACGAGCGATGACAACGGAACCTCCGTGGCAACGGCCCCCCGGAGGGGACCTACAACAGAGCGAAGCGGACCCGTCGATTGTCGGCGAGTTCGGGGCCGAACTCGGTCGTCTCGCCGAATCCTTTGGATGTGAGTTGCGCAGCGTTCACACCACCGTCGACCAAGTACTGCCGCACCGCAGAGGCGCGCCGTTCGCTAAGGCGTTGGTTGGCCTCTTCGCCGCCGCTGGTGTCGGTGTATCCCTGAACTTCGAGCCGGATGTCCGCAGACGCCTCCTTGAGAATTGCTACCGCCGAGTCCAGCGTTGGCAGGCTCTCGTCGAGGATCAGGTCGGATCCGGAGCGGAACTGAATCGGGTTCAACTCGAACAGGTCGTTGAGGTCGGTTGTGACGTCTTCGTCACTCGGGCCGGTGACTTCCAGTAGGTTCACCACTTCGGTGACTCCGTCCACGGCGCTGGCTGCCGCTCCGGCTTGGGCGCTCTGTTCGAGTGAACCGACCGACCCCGTGAGCGTGACCACCCGGCTGACCGGTGAAACCGTGGAATCGGTTTCTACCGGTGACTGGCCACCCTCCACAAAGCCGAGTTCGGCAATGGCTGCGTCAACCTCGGGCTGAAGGATCCTCAGCTCGTTGATGACCGGCAACGAAATCCCCTCCACAGCCTCTGCCGCCGAAACTGCACTCGCGGCGTCGAGTTCATTGCTCACCAGACCCCGGAGGGTGGCTGTAGTGCCGTTCATCTCCACCGTTGCCCCCTCCAGTCCTGCGTCAGCGCCGTTGGCTGCATCGAGCACTCGTTGTTCCAGCACTACAAGGCGGTTGTCCACGCCGGTGATTCCCGGAATCGCTGCGGACGCTGCTTCAGCCTGTTCGGACTCAGCGATTGTTCCTACAAAGCCGTCCAGGATCGCCACCGACCCGTTTGCCACGCCACTCACCCCGGCGAACCCGCTAACGGCGGCAGCGACCTCAGGGGTCAGATCCACTCGGTTGTCGTCGTCGGGCGCCGTCGTGGTTGTCGTACTGGTGGAGGCTGAGTCGTCGTCGTTGTCGTCCACGTCGAGAGGTGCCGAATTGTCATCGATCGGGACGTTCGGGACAACGTCTACCGCCGGGGCGTCGTCGCCGAAGATCCTGGGCCACAGGTACACCGAGCCGAGGATGAGCCCCAGGACGACCAGTCCTAGGGCGACGATCTGGCCGTCGGCGCCAAGACCCCAACCCGGGAGTAGTTTCTCTTCATCATCGACTGGGCTGGGCCCGGTGGACTGCTCAAAATTCGCCATGATGTGCTCCCGGAGTTCGCCAATCTGGATCAGACACTAGCCGTGTGCAAAGGTGTCAGACGTGATTCCAGTTGCGTTTGACTACCACCGAGCTGAGAGTGTGGAAGCAGCGCTGGCAATTCTCGCTGAGAATGGCGATGAAGCGAAGTTGATGGCAGGTGGTCATTCACTGCTGCCGATGATGAAATTCCGGTTGGCAGTGCCTTCGGTGATTGTCGACATCGACCGACTCTCCGAGCTCTCCTATGTCCGGGACGCGGGTGATCACCTGGCCATCGGAGCGCTCACTCGTCATCACATTGTCGAACGCGACCCAGCGGTCCTCGAGCATGCACCTTTGCTGGCCACGGTGACCGCGAATGTCGGTGATCCTCAGGTTCGGCATCGGGGGACGATCGGGGGATCGTTGGCCCATGCGGACTCGGCGGCTGACACACCCGCAGCGTTGCTCGCACTCGGAGGGAGTGTGGTGGTCCGGTCCGCGGCCGGGAGTGAGCGTGTGATCGCTGCCACCGATCTCTTCACCGGATTCCTCGAGTCGTCGATCACCGACGAGGAAATCATCACCGAGGTCAGGATTCCCAAGGCAACCGGGCAACGTTGGGGATTCCAGAAATTCAATCGCCGCGCTCAGGACTGGGCCATCGTGGGAGTCTCCGCCCAGCGGATCGGTGATTCAGGCCGGGTTGCCCTGGTGAACATGGGTCCCACCCCGATGCGGGCAGCGGCGGTGGAAGCGGCTTTGGTCGGTGGAGCCAGTGCTGGGGAAGCGGCCGAGGAGGCCGCAGCAGGAACTCAGCCGACCTCTGATCTCAATGCCGGCATCCGCTACCGGCAGCACCTCGCCCGGGTGCTGGTGAAACGGGCTCTCGTAGACGCTGGGTTCTAGCCGGGGGCAAGAAACCTGGACGGTGACTCGATCAGTCGGGTCAACATGACTTCGGCGGCCCCAGCCAATGCTGGGAACTCGACGATGCCTGAGCGCACCGGCGGTAGTGAGTCTCGATGGGCTCGCATCGTGGCGGCTCGCAGGGCCATCAGCGTGCTTTGGGGATCGGTCTCGTAGAGACTTCGGACATGCCCGGAGAGAACGATGATATCCGGGTCGAGTGCATTGATCAGGGCTCCGAGGCCGCGCCCGAGGATCGTGCAGATTTCTGCCACGGCTGCACCAGCCTTGTCCTCGCCCTCGCCGGCGGCGAGCAGAACCGAACGCGCCAGCTGGTCGGCGGTTGCGATCGATGGGGTCAGGCCGGCTGCATGCGCCAGCGCCGATTGGTTGATGGCATTCTCCCAACACCCGTACGCGCCGCACCGGCACTTGTTGCGCTCGTCCCCGAACGGGAGATGACCCATCTCCCCGTGCCAACCGCGCCGAGACGGTGCCGGCTTCGCATCGAAAACGAAGGCTCCTCCAACCCCTACGGTTGAACGGAGGTAGAGCATAGTGTTGGACATTCGGCCGGCCCCCCGTTTGGCTTCGACAATGGCGCCCAGGGTTGCGTCATTACCGACCGAGACCGGAAGCCCGTGTGAGCGGCTCAGGTGGTCGCCGAGTGGAACACCTTCCCATCCCAGGTTCGGGGCTTGGACCACGGTCCCGCTGTCGTTGTCGACCAAACCGTGCATTGCCACGCCGATACCGGCGCAGACCGAGTTCTGCTCAGATCGGCGGAGATGGAGAAGTCGGTCGAGTTGTTCCAGGGCATCGTCGGGATCGATGGAGTCGAGCCGAACAACAGTGTGGTTGCTCAGCTTCCCTCCGATCGCTACTTCAGAAATTGAGATCGCATCGAGCCCAACCTCGGCGGCCAGGACGACCGGCCCGCGGGGGTTTGGTCTGATGTTCGTGGTTGGTCGTCCCCGGCGGCCTGTGGGGTCTGCGTCCCGCTCGAGAATCAGGTCGAGAGCGACGAGGTCATTGACTAGTGCGGCCGCGGTTGTGCGGGTGACGCCCAGACGGTCGGCAAGCTCCACCCGAGTCAGCTCGCGAGAGGCCTCATGGACCAGGGTCAGTGCTCTGGCGAGGTTGACTTCTCGCAGATCTGCCGATGTGGACGCAGTAGTCACCCCTCCAACATAGATGGCCGTGGAGCGGCTCCCTGAAACGTGTGAGGTCCCAAGCGAGCCGGCCGACCGGCGATGAGCTGGCTCGCAGGGGGGTGGAGTGGCTAGCCTGAAACAGTGAAGGAAATCCTCGCCGATCTCGAGGGCTGGCGGGCCCAGGGGAAACGTATTGCGTTGGCCCGCGTGGTCGATATCGAGGGCTCCGGCCCACGCCTTCCCGGCGCGTCGATGGCGGTCAACGAAGACGGTGATGTCGCCGGATCGGTAAGTGGCGGTTGTGTGGAGGGTGCAGTGGTCCACGAGGCACTTGAGTGTCTGGAACAGAACACACGCCGCATCGTCACATTCGGATACTCCGACGATGAGGCCTTTGCGGTCGGGCTCACGTGCGGCGGAACCATCCACCTGTTCCTCGAGCCGCTCGACTGGTGAGCATGTTCGACGTTCTGGCCAAGGCTCTGGCTTCGGAATCACCGGTGGCGCTCGCCACGGTCATCGAGGGACCTCACACCGGGGCCAAACTGCTGGTCCGCCCCGGCAGTGAACCCATGGGTTCACTCGGACAGCCCGACCTGGATCGGGTTGTCGGTCGCGACGCTGTCGGTGAACTCGCTGCCGGGATCACATCGGTTCGGAACTACGGACCAAACGGTGAAGCCCGCCAGGACGACGTGAAGGTCTTCATCGAGAGTTTTGCGGCGCCTCCCCAGATGCTGATTTTCGGAGCAGTCGATTTCACCGCTGCCCTGTGCCGGGTGGCGAAGATCCTGGGATACCGGGTCACCGTGTGTGATGCACGGCCTGTCTTTGCCACACGGCAACGCTTTCCCTTGGCCGATGAAGTTGTTGTCGATTGGCCCCACCGGCTACTGGACAAGGTGGGTGCCGATCTGGGCCCGCGAGACGCCGTCTGTGTCCTCACCCACGATCCCAAGTTCGATGTTCCCGCAGTTCTCTCGGCATTGGGCACCAAAGCTGGCTACATCGGCGCAATGGGATCCCGGCGGACGACCAATGATCGGGCCGAACGGCTTCGGAACGAAGGCGTCAACGACGAGCAGTTCCAGCGGATCTACGCACCGATCGGCTTGGATCTCGGCGCTCGAACTCCGGAGGAGACCGCCATCTCCGTGTGCGCCGAAATCATCGCCCTCCGATCCGGACGTTCGGCGCCATTCCTTTCAGGAACCGAAGGCGACATCCATCGGACGGCGGAATGACGATTGCAGGGGTTCTGCTCGCGGCAGGCGAGGGGCGACGGTTCAAGGCGGACACACACAAACTGACCGCCTTGCTCCGCGGTGAACCGGTAGTGACCCATGCGCTCGGTTCCATCGCAAAGGCCGGCTTCAACGAGGTTGTGCTCGTGACCGGAGCAGTTGATCTCACCGATCTTGCCGCCAAGGTTTCCCGAGAGTGCGGCATTTCGATTCGTATCGTGGAAAACCGGCTTTGGCAGACCGGACAAGCGTCGAGCCTTCAGGCAGCCATTTCCTACCTCGGTCCTTCGGACCACTCCGCCGCCGTTGTCGGTCTTGGAGACCAGCCTGACGTCGGTAGTGCGGCGTGGCGAACGGTCGGCGCTTCGCACGGGCCCATCGTGGCAGCCACCTTTCGCGGCAAGAGGCGACCACCGGTGAAGCTGGAACGATCGGTGTGGGATCTCCTTCCGACCTCAGGCGACGACGGAGCCCGCGTGCTCATGGAAGCACATCCCGAATTGGTTTCCGAGGTACCGTGCCCCGGGAATCCCTTCGATATCGACACCCTCGATGACCTCCTCAACGCCCAGTGACTCCAGATTCCGACGATGTGCTGATGGTGGCAGAGCTGCTCGGTCGAGAGCCGATGGGGGACTTCTCGGTGTGCGTGCGACGTCACGACCGAAGTCCTGTTGTCGTTTCCAATCGACCGCTGTTTCACGATGGGACCCCGATGCCCACTCGATTCTGGTTGTGCGATCCTGTGTTGGTGCATGCGATCAGCCAGCTCGAATCTGATGGCGGGGTGAATATCGCTCAGACCGAGATCGACCCGGAACGGATCGCAATCACACATGCCCGGGCCGCCGCAGAACGCGATTCGTTGATCCCGGAGAATCACGATGGCCCACGACCTTTCGGCGGCGTCGGCGGCACCCGTCGGGGAGTCAAGTGTCTTCACACCCACTTCGCCAACTATCTCGCCGGCGCACCCGATTCGGTGGGTGAATGGGTTGCCACCGTACTCACCTCCGCCGGCGGAGGATTCGACCCTGCCCAGGGCGGGATCGGTTCAGCATGAGCGGAGCCTCGATGCTGTTCGAGCCGCAGTCTCAACGGACCAGCTTCGTTCTCTCCGGGTTGACTCCGCTCACGGACCGCACCCTGTCATTCGATCTCGGTTACTCGTCGGTGACCGATACCTTTCTCGTCTCCGACCCACCCAAAGCCGAAGAACTGTCGGCAGCGCTGTCGGTGGTGGAACTACACCTCGATGACATAGTGCGAGAGCTCAACCTGGAACGTAGCCCCGACGACGGTCGGAGTCCTTTCGACATGGCTGTTCGCGACGGTGAGATCATCGGTATCGGACCCATTTTCACCAATCTGGCGGCCATCGAGCTCGGCCATGCAAATGAAGCGATCGACGGCTTCGAGCTGACCAGAGAGGCGGCGGAAGACGTCTTCAGGACAATCGCCACCGAATCGCTCCCTGACCGCCTCCACAACCCGGGGCTCGACGCCGACTGGGGCTCCTCGATCGTAGGTGGTGCCTGCCTAGTGGTGGAGGCATTCCGCCGCTGGGACATCGAGCTAATCACGGTTTCCAGATCCCGGATGCAGACGTCATGACCGCCACCGAAGCCCGTTCGCCGTCGCCCAAGGTGAACCTGCTCGGTCGCCGGGTTCTGCTACGTGCACTTCGAACCGACGATTTCGCCCAGTGGTCAGCGGTCCGTCGCCGCAACCGTGAATGGCTCACGGTTTGGGAACCGTCCAGCCTTCCGAACGCGCCCGACCTCACCGCCGACCGGAGCGCATTCTCGATGCGATGTCACAGCCGGGACCGGAGCTGGCAGATGGGCACCGGCTACGGGTTCGGCATTTTCGTCGGTGGACATTTCGTCGGAGAGATCAATCTGAACTCGGTTCAGCGGGGCGCGTTTCAGAACGCGTACCTTGGATACTGGGTGGATCAAGCCAGAGCCGGGCAGGGTTATGTTCCCGAGGCTGTTGTTCTCGCCCTCCAGTTCGCTTTCGAGCAGGCCGGCCTTCATCGGGTGCAGATCGCCATCGTCCCTCGAAACCGCCGTTCGCTGCGGGTCGTGGAGAAGCTCGGTATTCGTCACGAAGGCGTGGCCGAACGTTACCTGGAGATCAACGGCATCTGGGAAGATCACGCTCGCTTCGCCGTCACCGGCGGAGGACTGGTTGGAGCGAGGATCCGAGCTGACCGAGGTTTGGCTCTAGTCGGCGGTCTGGCGGCTCGTGTGTCGAGCCGTGAGGTCGATGCCCGCCGCCGGAAGGTCGTCAGGCGCCACGTTGGCCTTGGCCGCGGCGATCGCAAGAAGCACGATCTCGCCCAATCGACGCAACACCCCGTCCAACGAGGATTCAACTCGTTCATCGGGTGGCATCTCGTGATGAAATGCCCAAAGGTCGACGCGTTCTTCGAGACGCTCGGCTTCCTGACCTGGGACGCTGAAGAATCGGTGGGATTGTTGAAAGGGAAAACTGTTCGAGTTCAGGAACTGAACGAGCAGGGCCGCCTCGGCTGGTTCACTGGCCGAAACTGGGATGTCAATCCACATGGCGGTGTCACGTACGTCATCTGCCATAGCACCCTCTTCGGCACAAACCGCCGTCAGCCTGAGTCTTTTGGGTCCCGATGTGTTTCCTACCAACCCCTAGACTGGCGCGGTGTCGGAACCGCTCGCACGACTCATCCTCGCCTCGGGGTCATCCCGCCGAGTCGATCTGCTTGCTCAGCTCGGGATTCGGTGCGATCAACTGCCCGCCGACATCGACGAAACCCCGTTGCCGCACGAGTCATCGGCAGCCCTGGTCGAGCGTCTCGCTCGGGGAAAGTGCCTTCGATCCACCGAAATCGCGCAGAATCAGGGACTGGACCTGGCCGGGGTATACGTGGTCGGTGGCGACACGACCGTGTTGTGCGACTGGCGAGATTCTCGAAAAACCTGACGACGACAACGATGCCAGGCGAATGCTGGAGATGTTGAGTGGCCGTCGGCACGAAGTGGTGAGCGGTATCGCCGTGTGCAGCGCAGCCGAACATGTTGTCGAGTCCGCAATCGAGGTGACCTCGGTGTGGATTCGACAACTTTGCGAGGATGACATTTCCTGGTACCTGAGGACCGCGGAGCACGAGGGAAAGGCAGGCTCGTACGGTATTCAGGGAGCGGCATCGGTGTTCGTGGAACGGATCGAAGGTGACTACAGCAACGTCGTCGGTCTCCCGCTGGCCGGTCCTGGACAGGTTGATGAACCGATTTGGACGGTCCCTTATTGGTTTTGCTGCCTCATGAACGTACCGATCTCCGATCTGTTCAGCGGGCGCTGGATGGTACGGCGGGCGATCATCCTGTTCGTTGGGATGTTGTCGCTCTACTACTTCGCACCCGACATTCTCGAACTCATCAATTCAGCGCCCGAACTGGTGCAGATAAACCGACGGTGGTTCTTCCTGATGATCGTTTTCGAAGTCATCAGCTTCGGTTTTCTCTGGTGGCTCACGCGAATTGTGTTACCCAATGTGTCGTGGTTCGTGGCATCCACCAGCCAGCTCGCCTCGAACGCCGCCAGTCGAATCATTCCCGGAGGTGCTGCGGTCGGGGGCGCAGTTCTTTTCCGCATGCTGGCAGTGAGCGGTACCTCCAGCGGTCAAGCCGGAGCTGCTCTGGCAGCTACCAGCGGGCTTTCCACCACTGCGTTGGCTGCGTTTCCCGCCGCTGGGGTGGCGCTGGCTGTTGCTGGGGCACCGATTCCCGAAAGCCTGGTTCCGGCGGTTCTGGCCGGTGGCGTGTTGTTCCCGCTCCTGGTGTGCGTCGGAGTGGTCTCGGTGAGGACAACCCGGCCACTTCTCCGCCTGGGCATCGTCGTCTCCAAGCTTGTTTCTTGGTCGGCCCGGATCCTGCGCCAATCGTGGCGGACCGATCCTCGTAACCTGGTCCTCGAGCGGGACCGGATGGTGGCGGCGATTGCTGACCGGTGGCTGCTCGCCGTCGTTGCCGCTGCGCTGAACTGGGTCTTCGACTACCTCGTGCTGGTGACGGCCCTGGTCGCCGTGGGGGCGGACCCGCGGCTTTCGCTGGTTCTGTTGGCATACACCGGCGGTGCGCTCCTCACGATGATCCCGGTGACGCCGGGAGGGTTTGGATTCGTGGAGACGGGTATGACCTACCTGCTGGTGTTGTCGGGAATTACCAAGGGCGATGCGTTGCTTGCCACCCTGGCGTACCGCATTGTCTCGTTGTGGCTGCCGATTCTCGCTGGGTCGGTTGCCTGGGTAGTTTTTCATCGGCGTTATGGCTCCGCCGATGTTGATGTAACGAAGGCAGTGCGGAGCCCTCAGGACAGCTGACTGCGTTCGGCCAGGTACGCCACCCCTGGTTCGCACGATGCGCGAACCGGACAGAACGCGCACGAACCGCACGGAGTGCGTTCCGGGGTGACATCGCCGCTGTTGAGCTCGACGATCCGACCCACCGCCTCGGCAGTACGGCGAGCAGCGCTCCACAACAGTTCCTCGGTGACCTCCTCGGTGTGCGGAATGCCCTGCTCGAGGTAGTAGCTCACGAGCAGGCGGGGTGGTGTACCGGTTTTGAGTGTGTCTATGAGGGCATAGAACCGCAGGTCATCGATGTGGGAGCGATGGGTTCTTCCTGTTTTCAGATCGATCGTGACCTTGCCGGCTTGGTTGCCCCGGGCGTAGCCCAGTTGCAGATCGATCTTGCCTGAGAGCTGGATCTTGCCGTTTCCGAACTCGGCTCGTACCTTGGCTTCGGTGGTCGGGCGCCACGTACGTTCAAGGGGTGGGAAGGTCTCCATGAACGTGGTCACCCGGTCGTTGGCCAACGCCACCAGTTCGGCTCGTTCGCCCTCATCGAGGGATCGAAGGAAATCGCCAAGCCCGTACGAGTCGTTCTCGAGACGGGCGATGGCGGCATCGACCAGGTCGAGTGGTGTTGGTGTACCTCGATACCCCACCAGCAGCTCGATGGCCTTGTGAGCCACCATTCCTCGGGCGATCGGTACCGACCATCGAAAGTCCTCGGTCCGATCTGCGACATAGAGCTGTTCACAGCTGTGCACCATCCCGATGGCTCGCTTCGAGACGAAGAGTGGTTCGTTGTCGGGCACGAGCTCGAGCATCGGTTCGAACGCCTGATCGAGTTCGTGCCGGAGCTGGGCCCGGAGGGCGGGTTCGAAGGTTGGGCGATCGGTGGACCCCAGCTGATCGAGAACCTGCTGTTGGGCAGCGTTGAGCGAGGTCGACGCGATTGGCATCATGCAGCGATGGTGAGGTGAGGCAGAGGTCCGGGCCTGGGGGAGTACTCGTTCAGCATCCAGCTCTGAGCGACGGACCACAAGTGGTTGTAGAACCCGGCGGCCTCAGCGCTGGCGAGTCCCGACGCAAGTACCAGGCCGTCGATCATGTCAGCGAGCACCGCCAGAATCGGGCGATTCCTGACCGACACTGCCACCGTGACCGAGCCATCGCGATTTCGGGTAACCGACCGCTGCACGCCCGGTATTCGTGGTGGGCTCCGGAAGGCTGGTCCTTCGATCTGTCGGTCAGCAGCAGCGTCGGCCATGATGCGGCCGATCGCTGCGAAGTCGGTTGCCGTTGCGAGGGTTTGGTTGCCCATCTGCGATCTCCTTGTTTCCACTGACACGAGTATGACAAGGGGGTGAGACAGGGTCGGGTTTGGTCCGACCCGATCGCTAGTTGTTCCGGTACTCGGCCGAATCGCTGAAGTACAGCAGGACTTCGGCTCTGGTCAGACCCTGGTCCATCAAGCCGGTCCAGTACCGGAAGCCGGCCTCGTCGGGCGAACGTTCCAGAACATTGCGGTAGACGCGATCGACGAAGTTGCGATCATCGAGGGTGCCGTATCGATTGGTGAACTCATCGCTCACCGTGAAGACCCAAGCGATGTCGATGAGATCGGCATCGACCGACAACCAGTACTGCAGTCCGGTCGCATCTGGCGCTCTCAGGAAGGCTGCGGAGTACAGCCGTCCAACCGCATCTCGCCGCATAGTGCTCGGTTGTGGCTGTGGTTCTGGGTCGGGGGTTGGTTCAGGGTCGGGGGTTGCACTGGGACGGTCGAGGGATCCGCTGTAGATCCAACCCGCCGATGAGCTGGAACCCGCTTCGATTGCGCCCGCATCGGGGCCGGAGCCGGCCGAACGGATGTTGCCATTGAAGTCAACCTCCAGACCAGCGGCGTAGGCCGTGGTGCCATGGTCGATCGCAGCGCTACCCGATGAGGGAGTGAAATTACCGGCGGTTAGGTCGGCTGGGTTGGTGCTGGGATTGACCATTACCTGGGTACCGCTGGTCAGGTGGCGGTCCGAGGTCGACTTCGCAGGATTCCTGGTTCCCACGGTCAGGTTGTGGTCGAAGGTCACCGGGTCGGTGATTCCGGCAGTGAGGGGCAACACGTCAGGTCGGGAAACGATCAGGTTGTTCGCAAACCGGACCCGCTTGGAATCGTAGGCCATCACTTCGGAGCCGATGGCGGCAACGTCGGGCGTGCGCATGTTGTGATAGAAGGTGTTGTTCACAATGTCGACATCGGCGCTCTTGTACACCTGGGTCCCTCGGCCTCCGTTGTTCACACAGATGTTCGATCCGAAGAGGGTCTTGCCGCTGTACTCCGATTCGAGGGTGACATCTACGACGAAGCAGTTGCCGTCGGTGACGCGGGTGCCACCGCCGAATTGATCGGTCTTCACTTTCACCTCGTTGGAGTAGATCAGGTTCCCGACGACGTAGTTGGAGTACGGGCCGCTGCTGTTCGTTCCATCATCCACGAGACCGAGGAGCGAGATCCCCGAGTGCTGATCAGGGTTCCAGTTGGCGTTGTTGTGAACCGTGTTGTGATAGATCTCCAGGTGATCGCCGCTGTGGTAGGTGATCAGGCCGCCGGCACCGAAATGGTGAATTTCGTTCTGGACGAGGCGGATGTGGTGGGACACTCCCGTGATCAGCACACCGATCCCGTAGGGGGTGTTGATCGAACCGGAGTCGCCCCGCAGTTCCAGGCCCCACATCTCCATGTAGCTGGTGTCGTGGAAGTGGGCACCGCCCCCTTCGCCCGCTTCGATGATCGGGCTCGCCCCCGGATAGGCGGCGATTCGGGCATAGTTGTTGGGAGCGCCCGTAGCGCTCACGCTGAAGCCGTCGTAGCTGCCGTCCAATACCCAGAGTGTGTCGCCGGGCCCGAGCAGTCCTGCTCCCTGTTGTAGGGTCGCCACCGGTGCGTTGATCGATGTGCCGGGATTGTTGTCGTCGCCGCCGGGACCGACGTAGTAGTCGGTCCCGCTCGCAGCCGAAACCGTCGATGATGCTGCGACGAGCGTGGTGATCAACAGCGCTAGTGCGCTGAAAATGCGAAGTGCGTGACGTGTCATGTGTTGTGAGCCCCTGAGGTGAAGATGGTTGCCGTGGTCTATCCGCGCCAGCGAACCTAGCCGTTTTGGACCGCTGAGCCCGACGTCGCAGGATCTTCTTTCTGGGTGAATTCACCCGTGTCGCTGAGACGCCTACAAATAGTGTTGAAGCGAATGCACAGCGAAGTATTCGGGGTGCGTTTATGGCAGATCGAGAGGCAGCAGACCACGAGCAAGGTCGGCTTCCTGTGCGCCTCCAAGGGGAAAGAGTGCGTCGAGTATCCGGGTGTCGCCAGCAACGGAGTCGCCTCCTCCGATGGCCCATTGGGACGCTTCCGCTTCAACGTTTCGAACCCGCCGAACACCTGGGCTGGGGAAGCCTTCCTGGGACAAAACGGCCACGCCGATGCCGGCTGTGTCGAGGTCGAGTCCGGCAGGCATCGACGTTTTGGGAACGCGCACGGTGATGAGTCCGCGCTCGGCCAAAACCGATACGACCATTCCTGCTTCGTTCTCGGCATAGGTGCCGTCACGGTTGGGAACCGCGACTGCGCGGTCCCAACCCTCGATTGTCAGCGCAGCCTCCCAGCCGCTGTCTCCGGGTAGTTGAGCATTTCGGCCATCGAGAAGCTGCCTGCGGCCCGTTCCTCGGCCGGGGTCGTAGTCGAGGTAGACGTCGATGGTCTGAATACTGAGACCAACCGGAGAACCCCATGGATTCTCCACTGGAGCGTCGAAGAGAAACGAGAACACGAAATCGCCGTCGGGGCCCTCGCCGCTCTCGCCCGCGAGCACTTCCAGAAGATCGTAACTTCCCGGAATGAAGGCCGAATCGGTCGGGTAGGTGTAGCTTCCGGGGCCGTAGTCGTCATTCTTGGGATCGGAAATCTCTCTCAGAGCTTCGAATCCCGCGATGTCGGGAATCGAAGCCTCGGCTGGCCCGGCCGAGGGGCTGAGCGACGAACCGGTCTGAATGCGGATCTGCAGACGATCGCCGGCGGTGAGCGGACCGAGCAGCGATGTCGGAACAGCCATCTCGAGTCCGGACGCACTGAGGGCTGACTCGATGGGTTCACAGGTCTGGGGGTAGGTGTTGACCACGGCCTCTGGAGCCAGTGCCCCCGAAATACAAGCACCGGTTTGCTCAGACCAGCGGATCAGGTGTGTGGCGTCGAAACCAAGCACGAAACGATCGTCGATAGTGGTGCCTCTCCTGCTCGTTCCCCGGGGTGTTCCCAAGTACACATCCATCCCATCGTCGTAGCCGCCCTCGAACAGAAGCCCGACCGTGTCTGTATCCACCGCAACGGCCAGGGTGGAGATCACGTCGTTGTCGGACGTGAAGTCAAAGATGGTGGCATCTTCGAAGTCGGCGGGGTTGCCGTCGATCGTGACCGACACCGGCTCACCGGTTGAACTGACCGGCACCACCCTGGGATCGGGGATGATCGGGACGCTGGTCCAGCGGGGCCGTTCTTGATCGAGGGCGTCGTAGATCTGGCCCAAGATCTCTCGGTAGGCGTCATCGAAGTAGCGGTCATCGCCACTGTCCTGATCGGCGCCGTACCACCAGAACCAATCCGAACCTTCGGCCGCCAACATCAGGTCGGTCGCGGCGGCGAGCTGGTCTGCGCGTGCGGTGCCGCGACGTTCTGCGGTTCGGAGATCCTGGCGGGCCAAACGGAGAAGCTCCCATGCCCGTGTCTCTTCTGGCTCGCCGATCCAGGTGGCGAAGTTGGGCGAAAACCAGGCCGCCGGGAAGACCTCGTCGAGTTCGGCCACGTCCTCAGGATGATCCCTGAGGTAGGTCGTGGGCGTGGTGGTCGTGAGCCACTCGGTGGTGGTGAAGCGCTGGTACAACGCCCGGAGGAAGTCTCGACCATCGTTGGGGTAGTTCTCCCAGGCATTCTCGCCGTCGATGATGAGCGTCACCAGTGGGGTTCGGTCCGAGTCGGCATCGACTCCGTTTCGAGCGAGCTGGGAACGAATGTCATCGAGACGAGAGATCAGATCGTCGGCGGCGTCGTCGGCGCCCTGGCCCGAATACTCGAATCCGATCAGGTCCGACATCCGAAGGTCCCGGAAGAACATGTTCACAGGGCCTTGTCGGGTCTCCACCCGGTAGGGCCGGTAGAGGTCATCGGCGTCGATGACCGTGTCGGACCCATCCCTTGTGAAACCGCCATTGTCCAGTGACTGGGCGAGTACGTCCTCACCGGTGGCGACCCATGCGACATTGTTTTCGGCGAATATCGGCATGACTGCCTGCGCGACTGCGCCTTCCCCCGGCCACATCCCATTCGGTCTTTGGCCGAACAGGTCCTCGGCTCGGTCCAGTCCTCGCTCCACATGCAGTTGGGCATCGGCGTACTCGCGGAAGGTTTCCCGCGGCAACTGCGCCGCCGGATCACCGACGCGAGCGAGATCGGAGTCGACGATCAGGGGCAGGATCGGGTGGGCCAGCGGTGAGGTGATCACTTCGATCTGACCCGAGTCCCACAACTCGGTATGGGCGGGGATGACCTCGGACACGAGGTCATCAATACCATCGAGCACCACGTTGGTGTCGGCGTCGGTGAATCCGCCATCATCGGCTCTGAGTTGGCGCAGTTCAGGGTCGGCATCGACGATCTCGGGATCGATCCAGCCCAGGTGGAACAAGGTGCGGAGGTCACGCAGGTCCTGGTCACTGAAACCACCACCGGTGTCTCGCAGTGTTCGCAGATCGCGATAGCGGCCCGACCGATCGATGACCCGAGCGTTGATGTCGAAGAACCGATTCACAACAAACCGGCGCTGTTCGGGAGTGAGCGAGCCGACGGGGGTGCGAGCGACCGATTCATAGATGTCGTTCACCCCTTCCTCCAGACTGACCAACTGATCGAGCAAGACCGGCGTGAGGTTGATCGTGAGTTGTAGCTCCGGAAATTCCTCGACGAGTGTGGCCATGTCGAGGTAGTCCTTGGACGCGTGCAGTCGAACCCAGGGTCTGCTCACAGTTCCGTTGATCACGGGATACCTGGGCTGATGCTGGTGCCAAATGAGTGCGAGTTCGAGGTCGGGTTTGTCTTCCTCGGGGACGACGACTTGTCCTTGGGCATCGATCTGATCGACATCCCGAGGGGTTTCGGATGGGTTTGAGGTGGTTGTGGCCGGCGCGGTGGAGGGATCGACAGAGTCATTACCGGTGCAGGCTGCTGCAACGAGCCCGAGGGCGAGAAGGATCGCAAGGATTCTCTGAATCATGAACTACCGAGTCTAGATCCACGTCACATGACAACTGGATCAACCCCACGCCGTGAGACAGTAGGCTCCGCGGAGGGACGAAGAGCACGTCTACGATCGTCTTCCTGGCCAGATTGGTTGATGCCCGACTCGCGGGCGTCGCGCCGCTTGTACGAACGGGCGCATCAGCGTCCTCAGCGACTACGACCCGGTTGACCCGGGCCCTCAGACCGATATCCACCCGTCCAACAAGGGCCACAAGACGATCGCCAAGGCGTTCGACAAGCTGATCCGAAAGGAAAAGCTCCTGGGCTGATACGTTTCAGCTCCGGCGAAACAGGAATTCGAGTGACGGGCGCTGAGCGCCCGTCACTCTGCTTTTTCGCTGCGGAGGGACGGAGCAGCACGCTGATCTCTTGGCGGTTGGTTGAGCGACAGCGAGCCTGAGCGACGAGAACGGGCGCTCAGCGCCCGCAGCGCAGGAGCAAAGACCGTGTCGCTGCGGAGGGACGGAGCAGCGCCTGGACTTGGTGCGGTTGGTTGAGCGACAGCGAGCCTGAGCGACGAGAACGGGCGCTCAGCGCCCGCAGCGCAGGAGCAAGGACCGATGTCACAGTGCCCGGGGTGGGACTCGAACCCACACGCCCTTTCGGGCCGAGGTGTTTAAGACCTCTGCGTCTGCCATTCCGCCACCCGGGCTTGGGATGGTCCCTGAACGGGATAGGAGTCTGATAGTACTTCTAGGGTGAGCGTATGGCGGATGACCGGGGTTCTGTTGATGGTCGTTGCCGCGAGTTGTACGTCCCAGGCGACCCCGCCAGCGGTCTCTACATCGACAACGGTCCCCCCGGTCATGCTGCCGTCGGACTCCATGACGTCGACGACCCTGCCGGAGGTCTCCCCGCCCCCGGGATATGAACTGGTCTGGCGGGATGAGTTCGTCGGTACAGAGTTGGATCGGGCGAAATGGAACGTCGAGCACAGCACCTTCGGCGACGGCGGGAACACGTTGCACTGCTACGTGCCGGATTCGGTTGCGGTACGCGGCGGGCTGCTGGTGCTCACCGGCCAGCAAGGTCTGAGGACCTGTCCTGGCGGGTCCACCCGAGAGTACACATCGGGAATGGTGACCGGTGAGGGGCTCGCTACCTTCGAGGAGGGTTGGTTCGAGGTGCGGGCCCGCGTGCCCGATGGTCGGGGTCTATGGCCAGCGATCTGGATGTCTCCCAATTCCAATGTGTACGGCCGATGGCCCGCAAGTGGCGAGATCGATCTGATGGAAGTTCGCGGTGACCGACCCGGAACTGCACGGGTGAACGTCCACTACCTGGACACCCTCGGCCGACGAGCGCAGAACCCCCACGATGTGAGGGCGTCGCCCGGTTCCAGTTTCTCAGACGAGTTTCACATCTTTGGCTTGCGATGGCAGCACCACGAACTGGTGTTCATGGTCGATCGATTGGAGGTGCACACGGTGGCGAACTGGTCAACCTCGGTCGGGCCGAGCGACGCCCCCTTCGATCAAGACTTCTTCTTCCGTCTCAACCTCGCGATCGGGGGCAACTATCCCGGGTCTCCAGATGAGACCACACCGTGGCCGGCCCGTTTCGAGATCGATTGGGTCCGGGTGTTTCAGCCGGTCGAGTGAGGATGGGCTATTCGGTGAGATCAGCGTTTTCGCTGCTGGTCGAGCGCACCCATACCGTCCGTTGCGGGAACGGGATCTCGATTCCGGCGTCATCCAGGGCTTCCTTGATGCGCTTGCGAGCGATGCGGCCCATCTTCCACTGTTCGGCCGGTTCACACTTCACGACGGCTCGAATCACGACCGATGAATCGCCGAGGCGATCCACTCCGAGCACATCGGGCTCTGCGATCACGGTTGCGTTCGGATCTTCCTCTCGCCAGATGTCGTCGAGTGTGTTCTTGATGACGCTGATGGCGTAGTCGACGTTGGTGTCGTATGAGACTTCGACATCGATGACGGCATTGGACCAGAGTTGGCTGGTGTTCCCTACTCGTTGGATCTCACCGTTGGGGACGATCCAGAGAGTGCCGGACTGGTCCCGCAGCCGTGTCGTACGCAGGGAAACCTCTTCCACCTTCCCGGTGGCCAGACCGGTGTCAACGATGTCGCCGACGCCAATTGGTCTTCGAAGATGACGAAGATCCCGGCGAGGAAGTCCGTTACCATCGACTGGGCGCCGAAGCCGATGGCGAGTCCGGCGATACCGGCACTGGCGATCAGGGGTGCAAGATTCAGGTCGAGTTCTGCCAGAACGAGCATGCCCGGCGACCAGGAAGATCACCAGTGAAGCGGCCGCTGTGCAGCACGGTTCCGATGGTGATGGCTCGTTGCTTGCTTCTGGCTGCCAGGGTGTGCTCCCGGAGAGCCCGTCGACCTGCAACCGAGGTGGTGTCCTCTGGAAGCGGGCTCACTGGGCAGCTGTGCGTCGGAGATTCTTGGTACGAAGCGGTCGATGGCTCGAGTGCACAAGCCATCGGAGGAGCCACGCAACGACGCAGAATCAAGAGAATGGTGAGCGGGTCGGTCGACGAACCACGTCGCAATGCGAGCGGCCACCTCGGAGTTGGTCTGTTCGTAGATCGAATTCACAGAACAACCCCGGTTGGTCACCGCAGGCGTTGGTTAGCTCAGCGACCTCGTCAGCCATGATCGAAGACTACGCGACTGGTCTCGGCCACCCGGGGACCGTCGCTTGCGCGGCTAGGCGCGGGGCAGGAGCGAGAGTTGTCGAGACTGGCCGACCAGGGTTCCTTCGCTGTCCCACATCAGGCCGTCTTCCTCCACAAAGCCGCCGGTCACGAATCGTGAGGAGAAGTGGCACTTCAACCAGCCCGGAGCCGGTCGGTTCCGTACGTGGACCGTGAGTTCGATGGTTGGTACCCAGGCAACACCGAAGTCGGCGTTGAAGATGGTCGGTGGGAACACGTCGGAGGCCAGAAGAACTCCGAGGCTGTCCCATGCTTCACCGTCGAGCAGGTTGACCCAGCCCCGCATGACCGGCGTGCCGCTCGGTCCGTTGTAGAAGTCGTCGTCGGGGTGGAGTCGCAGATCGACCTTGTCCATGATCGGCGGGGGAAAGGTGTCGGTTGCACTGATCCGCGAGCAATCCTCAGGGTGGGGGTAATCGGGTTCGTCTTCGATCAGCAACGTGCGGTCATCGGGTGCTGCGGTGAGATCGGTGAACGAGCCGAGCAGCGCGAGGATGGGATTTTCGCCACTCATCGTGGCCTGCACTGTGGTGAATTGCCGACCGGCCTTCACCACGTGGGCGTGGGTGGACACTGGTCCGGCCGGTCCAGGCCGAAGGAAGTGGGCGGTGATCGTGGCAACGTCGGGGCGTTCGGCCTGTGCGGCCATCGCCCTGCCGGCCAACGCCAGCAGGTAACCACCGTTGGCGTTCCCGCCGATGTCCCACCCAGGACGAACATGGGACGCCCACGCTGTTGGGGCCGGAGGGTTGGGTTGCGGTTGCGACGGCGAAGCTCACGAACAGCAATACTATGGTGATAGCCATACAAAGCGGCCGACCAGTACCGTTCTCGGTGGCAGACCGTGGGAGATTCGATGGGAATTCACAGCGAGCAGGCTCACGAAGTGCTGGAGGAACTGCGGGCGATCGTCAGCAACTTCCCTGAGGTCTCTGAGCGCCTCAGTCACTCGACCCCGACGTTCTTCATTCGAGACAAGAAGGTCTTGGCGTCACTTTGGGAAGACCACCACGAGACCGACGGCATCTACATGTGGTGTCCGGCTCCGCCCGGTGTTCAGGAGGAATTGGTGGAGCGTGAGGCCGACCGCTTCTTTCGTCCAGCCTACGTAGGGCACCGCGGCTGGATCGGTATGCACCTCGACATCGACCCCGATTGGGACGAGGTCACCGAAATCCTCCGAGAGGCCTACCGACTGGTTGCCCCCAAGGCCCTGGCGGCCAAACTCGACCCATCGTGACCCGACACTTGTAGCCGCTCCAACCGGCGTGACTTTGGGCCCTGCTGACAGGTGGCCGGTGCGCTCACGATTGAGGGCAGTCAACCAGCTCCCAGGGAACGACAATGACCACAACAGCCCCAACGCTCAATTTCATCGGTGGCGCCGGCACGGTGACCGGTAGCAAGACTCTGCTCGAAACGTCGGCCGGGAGGGTTCTGGTGGATTGCGGACTGTTCCAGGGCCGCAAGAAACTCCGCTTGCAGAACTGGGAGCCGATGCCGGTTCCGGCGGAGAGCATCGATGCCGTCGTGCTCACCCATGCCCACATCGACCATTCCGGCTACCTACCACGCCTTGTTTCGCAGGGATTCCGTGGCCCCGTTTACTGCACCGAGGGGACGCGGAAGCTGGCTGAAATCGTGCTGCCCGATTGTGGGTATCTCCAGGAAGAGGAGGCGGAGTTCGCCAACCGCAAGGGGTACTCCAAACACAAACCGGCACTGCCTCTCTACACCCAGGACGATGCGCTGGCCAGCCTGAAGCAGTTGGAATCAGTGCCCTTCGATACTCCCCGGGCGGTGCTCGCCGACCTCGAGGCAACGTGGCGGCGGGCCGGACATATCCTCGGCGCGGCCTCGATCGATCTCCATCTCAGCGACCTTGATCGCCACGTGGTGTTCAGTGGTGATCTCGGTCGCTCGACCCATCCGCTGTTGCTACCTCCGGCGCCGATCGGTGTGGCCGATGTTCTTGTGACCGAATCGACCTATGGCGACGAGAACCATCCTGAAAACGATCCGCGTCAGACCATCGCCGATGTCGTGAATGAAGCCGCCCGTCACGGTGGAGTTGTGTTGATTCCCGCCTTCGCGGTCGACCGCACCGAGATCGTGCTCTGGTACCTCGATCAGTTGGTGGCCGAAGGTCGGGTGCCGAACCTCCCGATCTTCGTCGACAGTCCGATGGCGAGTCGGGCGTTGGAGGTGTATCGGAGCGAAGCCAAAGCAGCTTCCCCCGAGGTTCGCCCCGAGTTTCACGGCAGCAACCTTTTCCGGTTCGATAAACATCACCGAAACCCGGACCGTCGATGCGTCCAAGGAACTGAACAAACGGCGAGGGCCCATGGTGATCGTGTCGGCCTCTGGCATGGCCACAGGCGGAAGGATCATTCATCACCTCGCCAACCGAATCGGCGACACCCGCAATGCCGTGCTGCTCGTGGGCTTCCAGGCCCCCGGCACCAGAGGTGACGCACTACGGGCAGGAGCCAGCCAGTTGAAGATGTTCGGCCACTATCACCCGGTGCGGGCCAGCGTGTCGTCCGTCGCTCTGTCCGCCCACGCCGATCAGGACGACCTGGTGCACTGGGTGGAGACGTGCTCTCCGCTGCCGGAGACGGTGTACGTGAATCATGGCGAACCCGAAGCTTCAGAGGCGCTGGTCCGTGTGCTCAGCGACACGCTGGGCCTCAGCGCTATTGCCGCTCGGGCCGGCGAGAAGGTTCGACTCGACCAGCGATCTGCTCGGTGAATGGTCCGACCTGAACCGTCGAGGCTTCGTGCTCAGTCCGATGGCCAGATGGCAGTTTCGGGATGGAACTGGCTCCAGGCGAACCAAAACGCCTGGTGGCCGCCGAGGTCGTTGCCCTCGCCGTCGACTGCCCTGAGGCCGCTGCCGGCCTGTTCGATCACGATGCCCTCGACCTCGATCGAGTCACCGTTTCGAAGTGTCGCCACCGCAATCGCCACATGGAAGGCGACCGGCCCGGCGGTATCGGGCGAGATGACACCGAGTATCGGTTCCTGAACCCGAAGCCGAGGATCCACATCGCCGATAGGGAAGATGGGGCCGTTGTCGTCGCGGCCCCTCAGCGGGTCGAAGCCGTTGGGATTATCAAAATCGAGGTCCTCGGCGAGGATGGTGGTGGCAGGATGATCGGCCTTCCACGCACCCCACGTGGTGGTCGCCACCGAGACCTGGGGCAGCGTGACGCCCGCGTCGGCCAGCGGCCCGGTCACCGCAGTTCCGAGGAACGTGTCGAAGACACTCTTGGTGTTGAGGTCGTACATCATCTTGTTGGAGCGGCTCAGTAGCCCGCTGGTTCGCAGAATGGGTCGCTCCAATCCGTTCAGTTCGTCGGTCAGGAACACCTGAGCGGAACCGCACAGTGTGCAGTACGGCATGCCGAAGTCACGACCGCCAAGGGTGTCATTCACCATCTCGCGTACCTCCATGATGTGTTTGGGATAGGCGCGGGTTTCACCGTTGATCTCGACACCGAAGACGATCCGGTCATCGGGATACCAGTCGCCACCGGCCGGCATCGGTGGTTGCCGGGTTGTCGGCTGCTGGAATGCAGCCGGCGGCACAGGGCTCGGTGTCTGCGAACCGACGGTCGTCGATGAGCACGCCACCCCACGACACATACCGCCAATCAACCTCGCTGGTCTCATCGAACAGGGGCTCCCAGGCCGGCTCGACCAGTGTGTAGAGCCTTTTCTTGGCGGCGAGATAACCCGGTGGCGCCGGTACATCCCAGGCGATCAGATGATCGGTATACCGCTGCCAGTCGTCCTGGGGCTGAAGTGACAGTTCGGCAACCTTGAGACCATTGCTGATCACCCGGGGTCGGGTGTCTTCGCCGAAGACGAACCGGAGGAGATCACTGAAGAGCCACGCCACCCGAACATCACCGGAGTCGCCCAACACATCGAGCGCAGCCCGCTCATTCACGTCGAAGATCCGGTCCTCTAGGGTCGGTCCGAATATCTGTTCGATCGCGATCTCGACAGGGCCGGACAACGGGCCCTCAGGGATGGTTGGAGGTTGACCGAAGTCGGTTCTTTCCCCCTGAGCAACGGTCGGAATGGGGAGACTGGGGGTCGTCGGCCAACGACGGCTCGGACCCCGGATCAGAGACCGACGAGGTGCAGCCGTTCAGTAGAACCGCCAGGGCGACCACGCCGGCACGAGTAGGCAGCCGCATGGGATTCGCAACCGGTCTGCCGGCACGATCATTCCCACCGGTGAGCGACGCTGCGGCTACTCGGGGTCCCGGCCCATGAAGTGGCCTTGGCCTGTGTTCATGCGATCCGAAACGGATGCGAACACGGTGTCAACCGCCCGAGCGCGCGATTCGGCAGCAAAAGACGGCGTTTGGACGAGCAGCCCCGTGCTTGTCCCATATATTCTCCTTCGATGGCCGAGCACGTATTCCACAGCCCGCTTCCCGACGTGACGATTCCGGATGTCCCGTTGACAGAGTTCGTTTTCCGAAACGAGCCGTCGACCCAACGAGTCGCCATGATCGACGGAACCACCGGGGTCAAGTGGACCTTCGCCGAGTTGTTTGATGCAATTCGACGACTCGCCGGCGGTTTGCAGAACGAAGGTGTCAAGCCTGGAGTCTGCATCGGTCTCATGGCACCCAACATGCCCGAGTACACGATGGTGTTTCACGCGGTTGCCCTGGCCGGCGGGACCGTTACCACCATCAACCCGGTCTACGGCGCCGAAGAAGTCCGGTTCCAACTCGATGATGCAAATGCCACGATGCTCATCGCCGCTGCTCCTTTCGCCCAAACCGCTGTCGCTGCCGCCGAAGGGTCGTCGGCAACCGAGGTCGTCACGATCGGATCAGTCGCAGGTCTGCGCTCTGTCGACGACCTGATGGGAGACGCCATCGATCAGGTGGATATCGATGTGAACGAACACGTGGTCGTGCTTCCATACTCCTCTGGCACCACAGGCTTGCCAAAAGGTGTGATGCTCACCCATCACAACTGTGTTGCCAACCTCGCTCAGAGCAACGCCATGCTCGAATACCACTCGGGTGAAGTGGCGTTGGCGGTCCTTCCGTTCTTCCACATCTACGGGATGCAGGTACTCATGAACGGCCTCTTGGCCGAAGGCGTCACCGTCGTCACCATGCCTCGATTCGATATGGAGCAGGCACTTTCTCTGATTCAGGAGCATGGAGTCACCCAGTTCTACGCTGTTCCGCCCATCGTGCTGGGATTGGCCAAGAGCCCGCTGGTGGACCAGTACGACGTTTCCTCTCTGCGCAAGATTTTCAGCGGCGCAGCCCCTCTTGGCGCCGAGCTGGCCGAGGAGGCTGCAGCCCGTGTCGGGTGTGTTGTCGTACAGGGTTATGGAATGACCGAACTCAGCCCCATCAGTCACGCCACCGTTGGTGCGGATGTGAAGCCCGGCTCCAACGGAGTGACGGCTCCGAACACGATGTGTCGAATCGTGAGCCCTGAAGGAGCCGATCAGGGTGTCGATGAAGAGGGTGAGCTGTGGGTCAAGGGTCCTCAGGTAATGAAGGGATATCTCAACAATCCTGAAGCCACTGCAATCACAATCGACGATGGAGGCTGGCTCCACACGGGCGACGTGGCCCGGATCGACGCCGACGGTCACATGTATATCGTCGACCGGGTCAAGGAACTCATCAAGTACAAGGGTTTCCAGGTTCCACCCGCCGAACTCGAAGCGCTGATCGCCACTCACCCAGCCGTGGCCGATGTCGCCGTGATCGGGGTCCCCGACGTCGAAGCCGGCGAATTGCCAAAGGCGTTCGTAGTTCTCCAGCCGGGTGCCGAAGCGACCGCCGAGGAAGTCCAGGAGTTCGTCGCCGGCCACGTTGCCGCCTACAAACAGATTCGACTGATCGAGTTCACCGACTCCATTCCCAAGTCGGCCAGCGGCAAGATCCTGCGCCGTCAGCTCCGCCAGTAGCGGGCACGTTCTGCACATCACAATCGAGCCGCTCAAGCAACGGAAGATTCCATCATGGGTTCGGTGATCGTTGTCGGAGCCGGAGTTGCCGGATGCGTGGCCGCAGCCACGGCTCTGGAGTTGGGCTACTCGGTTGTTGTGTACGAGGCCGGCCCTGCGGCACCGTTGCCGGCAGAACTGCGCTCAGCCGATCTGAACCGGGCGCTTGGGGTTCGGAATCGTTGGTGGGACGCTCCGTACCTTGCCGGTAGGGGAGTGGGTGGTGGCTCGGCGGTCAACGGGATGATCGTTCAACTGCCCAGGACCGAGCTTGCTTCCGAGATCGAGTGGGCCTGGAATGGTCTGGATCCGGTTCAGGGCGAACCCGGACCGCTGGCGCACGCACTTCTGGACGCGGTTCAACTCATGCCCGGTGTGGAGAGCGAGGTCGCATGGTTGGCGTTGCGCAACGGAGTGCGAAGGACTGCTGCCGATGTGTGGCTTCACCCCCATGAGAGGTTGACCATCGTTCCGAATTCGGTCATCGAATGCAGTGACGTGGAGGGTTGGCTCGACTCGGGTCAGAAGGTGTTGCTGGCGGCAGGTGCGTTGCGCTCGCCCGGTGTCATCGAGGTCGAACCGAATGCGGCCCGTGATCATCGAAGTGCGGTGATTGGTTTCGCAGTGCCACCTGCCCTCAGGATGACAGAACCCGACGTCCCGGTGGCAACGGTCATGATTCGGCGGGACAACGCCCAGCTGCTCGTCTTGGAACGGGCCGGGCTCGATCCGTCCCGGGGTGCGATCGTGGCGTCGGCAATGGTTGATGACCCCGATGCCCGAACCTTGAAAGCCGGGCTCGACGTGGCTGGTGAACTACTTGCCGCCATCGGCCTCAATGGCGAGCCGATGGAGGCTGCCGCCCCGGTGGCTCATGCGTGCTGCACGCTCACTGGAGTCGCAACACCAGTGCCGGTGGTGGATGCTTCCACCCTTTTGGAACTGCCCGACGTGAACCCGATGCTCACCGTCGCCGCTCACGCACGACGTACCAGCCTTGTGGCCCTCGGCTAGGAGGCTGCACGTACGAACAGCCGCCCGTCGCGAGTGCGGTCGACCTCAATGATCTGACCGCTCAACCGAAAGCAGTACGTCATTTTCTGAGCGACCGTTCGTGTGACACCAGCTGCGACTGCGAGATCCGATGTGCTGAACGGGGTCGGTAGCTCCGCCGGCACGAACTGGCTCGCCACATCGCTCATCGACTCGAGCCGCATGGTGGAATCGATCGTTTCGAGCTTTCGGTCGAGAGTTCGGTAGCCGCCGCGACCACGGCGGGCGTTTGGATCAAGTATCTGAACCTTCACCACATCGAGCAGCACAATCTCCAGCGAGAGGTGGGGATGATCGAGAAGTGTCGGGAGGCTCACCAGCTCGTCGAAAAACGAGTGGATCGAACCACGTTTTGGAGACAGCCTCGGCTTCCTGTCGTCGCGTACCAGTCGGGTTCGAAGGGCGATCGGGTACACGATCGTGATGCGAAACTGGGGCAACAGGTGATCGAGCTTGTTCCCCATTGCCCCGAAGGAGCCGGTCTGGATTTCAATGAGTTCTTCGTCCGGGGATCCGATGCCGCGGGCGATGTCGGCCACGAACTGATCGACCGGAAATTCCAAGCGGTCTCCGGGTTGGGCATACCGGTCCTTCAGTTGTGCGTGGAGGGTGCTCTCGTTGAGAGTTCCGACGATGGGCTCAGCGGTTGTGATGCTGCGACCCTACTGTCCTTGGAGGCTGCGGAGCCCTCGCCGGTTTGGTTCTCACTCGGGAAGGTCGTGGACGGGCAGTGTGACCATCAACGCCCTCACCGCGTCAAGTGTGTCGGCCTCGGACGCAGCTTTGTCATCTCTGTAGCGGCGGACCCGGGCGAACCGCAACGCAACCGCCCCTGGGTAGCGAGTGGACGTGTGGCTGCTGTCGAGCGCAATTTCCACCACCAGTTCCGGGCGGGCGAAGACCGTGATCCCTTCACGGTGACTCTCTCGAGCCAGTATCTGTTCGGTCTGCCAGCTCAAGATCTGGTCGGTGAGCCCTTTGAACGTCTTGCCCACCATCACGAACTGGTCGAGATCAGGGTCGTTGGTGTTTCGGGCGCCGAGGTGAAGGTTGGACAGCCAGCCTTTGCGTCTGCCGTGACCCCACTCGGCCCCCAGGACCACGAGATCCAGCGTGTGGACCGGTTTGACCTTCTTCCAGCCTTTGCCGCGCTTGCCCGCCTCGTACGGTGTGCCGATGGCCTTGACCACGACCCCCTCGTGTCCGGCCGCTAGTGCGCTGTCGAGATGGGTCTGCGCCACGGCCGGATCGTCGGTGATGACAGACGGGATTCGAAACGCTCCTACCGTTCTCGCCAGTACTGCGGTCCTCTGCTCTAGAGGCTGATCAAGAAGGTCTTCTCCGTCCAGCAACATGATGTCGAAGAAGTGTGGTCGGGAGCCGAGAACTTCACCGTCGAGTACCAACGAGTCGGCGTGCATTCCCTGCACTGCTCCGACGACCATCCCGGCTCGATCGGTGATGTCGTTGAGGTTTCGGCTGAAGACACGCACGTGATCACCCTTCTTGTGCACTTGAATACGGATGCCATCGAGCTTCCACTCCACCGATGCCAACCCGGTCTCGGCCAGTGCGTCGGAAACGTCGGCTGCGGTTGACGCCAACATCGGTTCGACCGCCCGTCCGACCTCCAGCCCAACGGAGTTCAGTGCGACCTCTCCGCCCGAGCACGCGAGCTGGGCTGCTCGACCGAGGTCACCGAGCAACATTGTTGCCCGACGTACCGACGCCAGTTTGACGTTGAACGCCTTGGCGACCGCAGTTGTCAGCACGCCGGCCAGCGCACCTTGGCGAAGCCCTCCGACCAGGACCGAGGCCAGGAAGTCGGCCTCATCTGCGGTTGCGGCATCGAACAAGCGACGCATGATGTCGTTCCTGGTCGCATCGCTTCCCGGGCCGTGAGTCTGGCCGACTGCGGCCACGGCCCGGTCGACGTCGGCCAACGTGAGTGTCGGCGCGGTCGATTCCAAGACGGGGGAGGTCGCTGACCCGAATCCTTCGAACGAGCCGGCCACGGTCGCCCAACCGATACCGACGCGGCCCTGTCGAGGTGCGCCACTGAGAAGGGCTACTGCGGTGGGTAGTTCGTTGGGGGGGACCGAGGATAGGAAGGCAGCCAGGGTGGCTACCTTCTCGTTACGTGCTGAGGCAGTTGCCGTCGTCCGAGAGGTAGTCACCAACGCTGAGAGAAGCGTCGAGGGAACCGTTGGTTCCTGGTTGGTGTCCATCCCAAGAACCATGCCGTTCCCACCAGTCACTCGCAACCGATAGTCCTATGCCGGCCAGCAGCAGGGCCAGGCCGACGCGGCCGGTCCGTTGATGCATACTCTGACCGGCAGCAAGGAAGAACAGACCACCGCCGGCGGCAGCTGACGCCACACCAGCGCTTTCGACTCGGCGGATAGTTGAATGCGCCGCTGAAGCACCCGGGGGCACAAGACGGCGGTGGTCTGCGAACCAGCGGAGACCGGTGGCGGTCTCCATTCCCAGCGCGGCGGCCAGGTCGATCAGTTGTCCCGGATTGGCCTCGCGGACCAGGAACCCATCGACGGTGCCGAGGGCCGGGTGTTGTTTCGGTTTGGCGAACAAGAGTCCGGTGGTTGGAGGAGCTGCTGCGGTCGAGGTCGCAAGGTACGGAACGTTCAGATGGCTGAAGTCCTCATCGCCGCGACCGAGAAGACCGTCGTCGAGTTCAGCGATCTGATCGCGGGTGTCGACGATGGCGACTTCTGACCGCTCGAGCATCCACGGTAGGTCGCCGAATCGACTGGGGGCGACCAGGTTGATCGTGTGAGGGCAAACCTCGAGCCGCGGCTCGGTGCGTTGCCAATGGAAGGTCGCCAAGTTGATCGTGTGCATCATTCGCCTTTTAGTTCGAGAGGGGACATGTCGACGGTTTGTGTAGGTTCTTCAATCGTCGTGTTTGCGATCTCGACGCTGCTCTGCACTGAGGTCACGACGAGGTTGACCGAAGAGCCGAAGGCATCGCTGATTCGACTGGACAAGAGGTCGACTCCGAGCGGTTCATTCGGAGGTGCGCTGCTTGCCAGGGTGAGGTGCACCGTCGGTGCCTCTTGGTCATCCACGATGTCTTCCACCCCCATGCTGATGATTCTGACGTCGGCCCGCCAGCTGTTGACCACTTGGGTGACGAGGGCTTGGCCGGGGGCTGAACTCATGATTGGCGTGGGACGCCACTCGTCGATGATCTGCAGCGGTGCCACCACCAGGACTGTGGCCAGGACGGTCTGTCGAAGTCGGCGGGCGATCGGCTGACGGGTTTCGAACAGTCGCCCCTTGGGAACCAGACCGAACAGCACGAACGTGAGAGCACCAGCGGTGATGATGCCGATTACGTTGGCGAGGAACAACAGGGTCGAGCCGAGTGCCATTTGCCACTCGCCCAGCTGGAGGGTGATTCCGATGACGGCCAGCGGCGGAATGAGCGCAACCGCAACGGCGACGCCGACGATCGCATCGCCGGCCTGCTTGCGTACGTGGGAATAGGCACCAGCTGCGCCGGCTACCAGAGCAACGCCGAGGTCGACGAGCTGAGGTGAGGTCCGCGACAGGAGTTCATTTGGCAGCGGTTGCGGGTTCCCGGGCAGGATCCACGACACGGCCGCCGCGAGTCCGATTGCGAGCACAGCTCCTGAGATCGTGACTCCCAGCGACCACATCGCCCGGTGCGACCAGTCCATCACCAGGGCGGCAGCGACACCGAGGACCGGCGCCATGAGCGGCGCGACGAGCATGGCACCGATCACAACGGCGGTCGAGTCGGCCAAGAGGCCGAGTACGGCGATCAGAATAGACAACGTCATTAGGCTGTAGAACCGATGGAGGAACGGTGTCCGGCGATCTTCCTCGTGGAAGAGGCCCTCAACGACCCTTCTTCGCTCCGTGGTTCCCAATGGGTCAATCCGCAGTCGAGCATCTGCCAGAACTGCAAGACCGTCCTCTAGCGGGTGTCTCAACGCATGCTTGGTCGCCCCATGATTCCTGCGCATGCAGGGAACCTGAAACGATTCTCGGAAAGTTGAATAGGTATGCCTACCGAACACGGGTGGGTGGATCCCCCCGACTTCTCGCTCTCTGTGGTCAGGACTTGCTCATCCGGCTTGTATGTGTTCGGTTCCGCGTCCAGAGCCTCGCCGTTCGCCGACCCTGTTTCATCCTGGTCAAAACCCAACCGGCCCCCGTTTGAAGGGGGGCCGGCAAAAGGTCGAAGTCGGAGTGTGGATCAGCTGCGGTCCTTGAAGTCCTCCAGGGTCTCGCCGGCTCGTTGTCCAGCTCCCGCGAGGCCCGGTGTCGCAGGGGCAGCGTCGCCACCCTTCATGCGGGTCCAGAGTCCGAACAGGATCAGCAGGACACCACCGATCATGAGACCCCAGGGAAGGACGGTGCCCAGCCAGAAGAGTTGGCCCTGGGCATCGGAGGCGTCGCTCTTGGCAGTTTCGATGGATGCGTCGTCCTGTTCAAAGCTGAGGTTCCACACCTCGGTCAGCGGTTGGAAGTTGCCGGCGATCTCGACCCCAGCGACGCGTACTTCGTTGGTGTCGTAGTCGATGAGGATGCCGGTGGCAGGATCAACGTAGTAGTTGTTGTTCGAGGCGAAGGTGTAGGAGATTGGAACCGGATCCGGTGCGAGTTCGAGCGCCCCGGCAAGCTGTCCAGCGACCTCGTCTGGGAGACCAAGGGCGCCGACGATTCCGGCCAATGTTGCCTTGGGGAGGGCGGGCGGCAGGGCTGCCGGGTCGGGCGAAACGATCTTGGCCGCCGGGTTCGATGCGGTGAAGTGATAGACGTCAACGCCCTCTCGCTCCATCTCGCCCTCGTACTTCAGCGTCGTCGTGACTTCAGCCTCGCCGTTCCAGCCCACATAGTCGCGAGCTTCGGTTCCGATCGGGAAACCGGTAACGAGGCCCTCACGAGGAACAGGATTGGGATCATTGGTGAAGTTGTCGATGCTGAGCATCGTCTTGCGGTCCACCGTGTACCAGCTGTCGGTGCCCTGAACCGGATTGCCGGCAGGATCGAGAACCGCAGCGGTGCTCCGCACAAGCGCCTTGCCGCCGTCGGTCTCGAGAACCCGAACATGACGGTCGACCGTGATCGGTACGTCCCGAAAGAACAGATTCGCAAGGTCGTTCTCGGCCAGAGCAACCGGGTTGAGTGCCAGTGCCAGGGTGCCGTCGTAGCCGATCATGGAATCGGTGTCGGCCGGAAGCCGTTTGGCGTTGGGGACAATGAAGAAATTCACGAAGAGGCCTGCCAGAAGGACCAGGACACCGAGAATCGAGAGAGAGTTTCCAAAACGTCGCATCCCAATACCGTGCCATGTTCTAGGTGGTTAGGCGAACCAAGAGCCCGGTTCGTCACAATGTGTTTTCAGGTGGCTCGCGCCCGCATCTTGGAGGTCAGACCCAAATCGAAACACGTGCCCGACGACCGAAAAAGTGGAACGCCGGGCCGCATGGCCCGGCGTTCTCTTCGTCATCACCCACGAAGCTGTCTTCGGACTATGGCACAGCCCGTACCGCCGTTGACAGCGTTCGGGAACCTGTACCTATAAAGCTGAGGTGTTCGGTCCCGATGAACGCCCCCGCCCTGGGTGAGAGTCCCCATCGGGACCGGTGGACAGTACCGTGATCGCCCTATGACTCGCCCCGATGACCGCCTGAACAATGAACTTCGACCGCTCTCGTTCGAGCGTGACTTCACCGACATGGCCGATGGCTCGGCGCTGGTCAAGTTCGGTCGGACCCATGTGTTGTGTACAGCGTCGGTGGAACAAGATGTACCCCGTTGGATGCGAAATACGGGCAAGGGGTGGGTGACGGCGGAGTACAACATGTTGCCCGGTTCGAGCCCGGAGCGAATTCGTCGTCGCACGTCCGGTCGTGACCAGGAGATACAGCGGCTGATCGGCCGCAGTCTGCGAGCCGTAGTCGACATGAAGAAGTTGGGCGAGCGCAACATCACTGTCGACTGTGACGTGCTTCAGGCCGATGGTGGTACCCGAACCGCAGCGATCTGTGGCGGCTTCGTTGCGTTGCACGATGCGGTCACCCGGCTCGGCCTCGATGTCAACCCTTTCATCGACTCGTGTGCCGCGATCAGCGTTGGGATTGTCGACGGCGAGGCTCGACTCGATCTTCCCTATGTGGAAGACGTGGCGGCTGAGGTCGACATGAACATCGCCATGACCGGCGACGGTGGGATCATCGAAGTGCAAGGCACCGCCGAAGGTGAGGTATTCAGCCGTGACCAGTTGATCGAGCTCCTCGACCTGGGCCGACTGGGGATCGAGCAGATCACAGTCGCCCAGCGTGAAATCCTGAGCACGCCACCGGCAGCACGACCAGACCGTCCCTAGTCGGCCGTTTCGTTGGAGATCGTTCTCGCCACCCAGAACCCCGGCAAAGTAGCTGAGATTTCCGACCTCCTGTCCGGCTTGGAACTTGTGGTCCGGCCGCGACCCGACGGGTTGGCCGAGACAGTTGAGGACGCCCAGACTCTGGAAGGGAATGCGGGCAAGAAGGCGCACGAGGTGTGTGCCGCATCGGGGGCACCGGCCCTTGCTGACGACACCGGTTTGTTCGTCGATGCGCTGGGCGGTGCTCCCGGGGTCCTCACGGCTCGTTATGGAGGATGGCAACGACTACTGATCGACATGGACCAACGGGTCGACCGGGCCGCTCGGTTTCGGACGGTCCTTGTGCTTGCCTTTCCCGACGAACGCGAAGATCTCATCGTCGAGGGTGTTGCGGAGGGGATGATTGCCGACCGTCCAACCGGTGAAGGAGGATTTGGCTACGACCCCGTTTTTGTTCCGTTTGCCGGTGACGGTCGTTCATTCGCCGAAATGTCCAAGGCGGAGAAGAATCTGATCTCACATCGTGGAATCGCTTTGCGACGGTTGCTCGATGTTCTTGTCGATTTCGCGCCGCCGACCTGAGCCCGATGGCTCCTAGACCGCCCACCGATTGGTAGCCTGGGAACCTATGACGACCATCCCCGGCATACCCACCGCCGAGTCACCCGTTGGCGGTTTTGGGTTCGACATCTACAACCAATTGCTCAAGGAGCGCATCGTGTTCCTGGGTTCGCAGGTCGACGACAACATCGCCAATCAGCTGGCTGCTCAGATGCTCTTTCTCGCCGGCCAGGACAGTGAAAAGGACATCTGGCTGTACATCAACTCGCCCGGTGGTTCGGTCACGGCGGGTATGGCCATCTACGACACCATGCAGTTCATCAAGCCCGACGTCGCCACAGTGTGTCTCGGTCTCGGAGCTTCGATGGGGCAGTTCTTGTTGACCGCCGGCGCTACGGGGAAACGGTATGCCCTGCCCCACGCCCGAATCCTTATGCACCAGCCTTCCGCCGGTATCCAGGGTCAGGCCAGCGACATCGCCATCCAGGCAGAGAACCTCATCAAGATGAAACGCCAAATGGCCGAGCTGATCGCGTTCCACAGCGGCCGGTCGGTCGAGGAGATCGAACGCGACTCCGATCGAGACAAATGGTTCACCGCGGCTGAAGCCCAGGAATATGGCCTATTCGATCGAGTGATCGCCAAGGCCGGCGAGATCTAGCGGTTACACCGGCCCGATCTTCACCGGCTGTTGTAGGCAGTCGAAGCCAGGGTTCGTAGTTCGTTCACGGCGGCGGCCAGGCCGTCCTGATGGCGGAACATCCATGAACCGGAAATGAGAACGTTGGCTCCCGCTGCCGCCGCTCCCTGCACGGTCGAATGGCTGATGCCGCCATCGACCTCCAGATCGATCCAGTGGTCAGCGGTGTCGAGCAGTTCCCGCATGGCCGTGATTTTGGGTTCCATGGCCGAGATGTACTTCTGCCCGCCGAATCCAGGGTTCACTGTCATCACCAGCGCCATGTCCAACAGGTCAAGCACGTGTGCAACTCGATCGATCGGTGTATGAGGGTTCAGCGCAACGGCCGCCCGGGCCCCGAGCTCCTGAATATGAGCCAGTGTTCGGTGCAGGTGTGTGCATGTCTCCTCGTGCACGATGATCAGGTTGCAGCCTGCCTCGACGAAACGACTGATCAGATGATCCGGCTCCTCGATCATCAGATGGGCCTCGAAGGGCACCGACACGGCAGAGCGAACTGAAGCAATCACGTCCGGTCCGAATGTGAGGTTGGGGACGAAACGACCATCCATTACGTCGAACTGGATTCGGTCGACGCCGGCTTTTTCCAGGGCTTGGCATTCGTCGCCCAGGCGGGCGAAGTCGGCCGGTAGCACAGACGGGATGATCTTGATCGCAGGTGTTGAACTGGTTGACACGGCCTCCAGTATGGGGGAGTGGACAGGGTGGAACTCACCGTCGACCGGATTGCGGTCGGTGGCAAGGGACTCGGTCTGGACCGATCCGGCCGGGCCACCTTCGTGACCGGTTCAATTCCCACCGAACGAGTGCTGGTAGAGATCACCAAGCAGAAGAAGCGGTTCGCAGAGGCAAGCCTGGTCGAGGTCCTGAACCCGTCTCGTGACCGGGTGGTTCCCGAGTGTCCCCATGCCCGAGGGGAGTACCGGTGCGGCGGTTGCGACTGGCAACACGTTTCGGCCGATGGGCAGCGCCGCCTCCGGGTGGCGATGGTTGAGGACGCCCTTCGTCGCATCGGCAAGATCGATACCTCGACGCTTTCGATTCACTCCGGCCGACCACTTCCGGTGGATCGTTATCGAACCGGGGTGCGGATGCTGGTCGCCCCCAATGGAGCTCTCGCCTTCCGGCAACCGCGATCCCATGATCGGTTCCTGCCCGAGTCGTGTCTCGTAGCTCATCCGTTGGTGGATGAGCTCATCGATTCGGTCCGCTGTCCTGGTTCCACCGAGGCCTCGATCCGGGTTGGTGGGCGCACTGGCGAGCGCATGTTGATCGTCGATGGTGATCCCGCCGTCGTTTCCGCTCCCGCGGATGTTGCGATTGCCGCTTCAACCCGGCCCTACGCAGTATCCATAGGAGAAATCGTCGCCGGTCGACGACTCCGCGTTTCTGGAGGGACGTTCTTCCAGTCATCGCCCCACGGGGCTGATGAACTGGTCCGGCTAGTCGAAGCGGCACTGGTAGGCGTGGATCGGTCGGGCGTGCTGGTAGACGCGTACTGCGGCGGAGGGCTTTTTTCAGCGACCGTTGGGTCCCAATGGGCCGATTTGGGAACGGTTTTCGCCATCGAGGTGAACCCGAGCTCGGTGTCCGATGCCTCCGTGAATGCGCCCCATGCGCTGGTTGCGCAAGCTCGCTTCGAAGACTGGGATGTTGTGAACGCCGATGCGGTGATCGCCGATCCAGCCCGCTCGGGCCTTGGTCGGCCCGGCGTGGAGAAGATCGCTGCTACCGGTGCTCAGGTGGTGGTTTTGGTCAGTTGTGATGCCGGCGCCCTGGGCCGCGACGTGGGTCTGCTACGCGATTCTGGATATGCCGTTTCCGACGTCTCGGTGGTCGACATGTTCAACCAGACGAGCCACGTCGAGGTCGTCAGTCGATTCGAGCGGATTGTCTAGTTCACCCGTAAGGAGTACTCGGCCGAATCGAGAAACCCTCCAACCAGCGCATTGAGTGGAACACCGTCACTCGCGAGCCTCGTCCAGTACTCGAAGCCGGCGGTGTCGGGAGTTCGGTCGAGCATTCCCACGTAGATCATGAACACGTCTACCTGAGCGCGAACGGTGTCAGCGTCGGCAACCAGTGCCTGGGGTGGTGGCATTTGACGCCACCGATCAACCTGACTCGGGGTGGGAAAGTCGGTGGATGCCAGCAGACCAGCTTCGGCTTGGGGCCGAATTCGACCGGAGAACTCATCTGAATTCAGGAAGGCAAGTACCACCTCGGACGGGGTGGCCGTCTGGGTGTTGAGCAAGGCCGACCAGTACCCCTGGCCAGCGGAGTCGGCTGGGCGGCCCAGGAAATCCGCGTACTGCTGGGCAACGAAGTCGTCGGCTGACCCGAATGGTCCGACCGCAACCGGGCAACGAAGATCGGAGCTAGCGGCCGCGGCGATCTCGGAGTCTTCGCCCGGGATCGTCTCAGATTCGGATGCTGCTCGGCTGACAAATTGGGTTGTGACCCACATTCGGCCGTCGGCGGCGCACCGAACGTCTACCCACAAATGGGTTGCTCGCGGTGCCATCAAGTTGGCGGCGTGGGAACCCGACTGCATCCAGTGCCCTACTGCGTCCGAGGCGGGATCGAACATCACCAGCGAGTTCTCTGCAGCCCACATGTTCGTGGGGAAATCGTCGAGCAGAGTCCCGATCTCAGAGTGTCCGAGTTCACCCGAGGTGCGCATCGCTTCTCCGTTGCCACCGGCATAGGGGGCGAGTGCATCGAACTCGAGGAGTGGATCGAGTCCGGCAGCGGCCCGCACTGTGTTGTGATCCGATGCGATCCGAGCAGCAAGAGCCCGTTCCACCGGACTCATTGCCGCAGCCACTTCGGTGCCATCTCCAAATGCGTCGCGTGCGGCTCCAGCCGGGCTCAACGGAATCGACAACGTGAAGAAAAAACCTATCGAAACTGCTAACAAACGGCGGGAACGGGACGATGGGGCGGCGGACACCCAAGGTTCTTCGGTGTGTGGGCCGAAATACTTGAGCCCATAGGCCAACCAGGCCATTCATGGAGATGGTTCACCATGTGCGGGTGGGTACGGGCTTCAGCTGTACAAATCTACGGTGAGAGCCACTCGAGAACCCGGCCGCGAAGTGTGTCCACGTTCAGCCCGCTGGATGCGCTGACCCACAGAACGTCGCCCGGTTCGAGGTCACAACCTCTGGCCAGTTCCTTCTTTCGCTTCTGCCGTTGCGACGATTTCACCTTGTCGTGTTTTGTTGCAACAACCGTATGGGGAAGGTCGTGACTACGGAGCCAAGCGAGCATTCCTTTGTCGAGTGCGGTTGGGCCGACCAATCCGTCGATCAGCACCACCACCATGGACAGCGACTCTCGCTCGAGCAGGTAGTCCTCGATCATGCGTTGCCATGTTGCCTGAGCCTTCTTTGATGCTCCGGCGGCGTAGCCGTATCCCGGCAGGTCCATGAATCCTCGGGCAGGGGGAGTCTCGTTGAGTACGAATAGGTTCAGCAGCTGGGTGCGCCCTGGAGTCTTGGAGGTATGGGCCAACCGCTTTCGATTCGCAATCAGATTGATCAGCGTGCTCTTTCCGACATTGGAGCGGCCGACGAAGGCGATCTCGGTGGTCAATTCGGGCAGTGTGCGGTGGTTGGTTGCGCTCTGGGAAAACCTCAGATCCAACGGGCGCATAGGCCCAGCGTAGGGGTCCGACAGTCAGATGTACCCCGCTGCTTAAGGGACCTATGTTACCAGTCGATAGGACTAGCAATGGAAGCTGCCGACATCATCGCTGCCACGCCGGCACCGGCGAACAAGGACGCCATTTTGGTGTCTCTCGGGGCACTGTTGGAGTCCATCGACCTCGAGTCCAGCGAACTAGCGGAACATGAGGAGCGGCGAGCCAATTTTCAACAACAATTGGCCAGTCTGAACCAGCAGCGTGACCAGGTCAGCCAGTTCGCCGACGCGCAGGAACGGAATGAGCCGATATCGCATTGTCTCATCGGAACGTACGAGTTCCTGATCGGCGAAGATCAACTCACGCTCGAGATCCGAAACGATCGGATGTTGGGCCTGTTCCGGTCGGCGAGCGCATGCATCATGGTGGCCGATTGGTCGGACACGAACCCGCCCACTGTGGAATGGGTGGAGAGTTTCAACCGGGTCGTAGAGCGGAAGATTCGAGATCTGCGAGCCCATTCCAGCGGCTATGCGAAGGTCGGCAAGATCAAGTACGTCCAAGAACTCTTGATCCCAGAGGAGATCTTCAAACAACCCCACTACGACAGGGCCCCCAAGGAGTACTGGCTCCAGTATGCGAGCTTCGCCCTGATCGGGAGTCTGCTCACGACCCGCAAGGTCAGCAAGCAGTTGCGTGACGAATTGGCTCCCGCGTTGGGAATCTTGAATGTGGCAACCGGACGAAAGAAAATTGCCTCAGTCATCCGTCCCCCCGGCCTGTAGAGGAACCTGTGGTGGGTGCCTCGCATGAAGTTGTCCGCCTGTTCTCTGTGACCAGTCGGGTACGCAGCTGTAATGTGTCACCATGAAGCCTCTCATCGGCGTCACTGGTCGGCCGACCTTCGGATTCACCTATGACGAAGCTCCTTTCATTCTCAAGGACGCCCGAATCGATCTGCACTGGTCGGAGTACAGCGAGAAGGTTGCCGTTGCCGGTGGTCTGCCTGTTCAGCTACCCCTGGCAACTGATCCCGCAGAGGTCGTTGAACACTTGGATGGCCTTTTGCTCACGGGTGGTACAGACGTCATGCCTCAGGCGTACGGCTCAACACCGGGCACCAACCTCGAGAGAATCGAACCCGAACGAGATGAGTTCGAGTTCAGCGTCCTCACTGCGGCAGCTGAGAAGGGAATCCCGGTACTCGGAATCTGTCGAGGAAACCAGGTCATCAACGTGACCTTCGGCGGGACCCTGGTCGCTGATCTTCATCCTGATCGCGGCGAGGGCCACAGCAGTATGCGGTATCCCCGCCACATCGGGCGCCACGAGGTCACGTTCGAGGCCGGCTCCACTCTTGCCGATATCTACGGACATGCGGCCATGGTCAACAGCTTCCATCACCAGTCCGTCGATGTCGTCGGCACAGGCCTGCGGGTCACCGGACGCACACATGACGGTGTCGTTGAATCGATCGAACACGTCGACAAGCCGATTGTCGGGATCCAGTGGCATCCAGAGATGATGCGTATTCAGGAGCCCATTTGGGACTGGTTCGTGAAGGCTTGCAGCTGAATCGACCGTGGCAATGACCGGACCGCTGTCCCATCGCCTCAGCTAGGCTTGAACCTCGTTCAGCCCATGTAGCTCAATTGGATAGAGCAACCGGTTTCTACCCGGTAGGTTCGGGGTTCGAGTCCTCGCGTGGGCGCAAGCTCGCAAGTAGTTGGTCGGCGTGGCATGTGGTGTTCCGGAATTCCGTTTTGTACTGGCGGCTTTTCTCGAGCGGCCTGAGAGCACGCAGGGTCTGTGAGCCATGTTGGATGTGACCATGTTGGATTCTGTCGCACCAACCGGTGCGCTCGTCTTCGGGGTTGGTGCAGGCCAATGCGCTCACGTGTGGCCAGGAACAAGAACCATCGCAGTGGGGTTGAGGTCGGCATGGCCATTCCTGCTGTGCGGATGAATCATGCGGTGCTGTACGTCTCGGATCTCGAGCGATCCAAACGCTTCTGGACCACTGCTCTGGCGATGGATGTGGTCTCTGAGGTCGCCGGCGGCGTCTTCCTGAAGCTCACGAACAGCACAAACGATCACGACCTTGGGCTGTTCGAAGTGGGCGATACCGGATCAACTTCGGGGCGCCCTCCGGGGCTTTACCACCTGGCGTGGCAGGTCGACACGATCGAGCAGTTGGTTGCAGCCCGGGAGACACTTGCCGAAATGGGCTCGTTGGTTGGCCAGTCCAGTCATGGCACCACCAAGAGTGTGTACGCCCGAGATCCCGACGGGATCGAGTTCGAGATCATGTGGATGCTCCCGCAATCAGAGTGGGAGCACTTCGCTCGGCGTGCGATCGTCGAGCCGATCGATTTCGCCGCCGAAGTGGAACGCTGGTCCGGCGTGTCCACCGCAGCCGAGATCAACCTCGACTAGCCGATCCCCTCGAGGAACGCCGCAACGTTGGTTCCGAGGTCGTCAACTGCATAGCCGCCCTCCTGCACCACGACCGTGGGGATGTCGAGAGCCCGGATGCGGTTCGCCATCGTTGTGTAGTCCCTCGTACGGATGGTGAACGTTCCAAGCGGGTCGCCGTCGAAGGTGTCGACGCCAAGGGACACCACCAGAGCCTCGACACCTCCGGACGTGATCTCGGCGAGTCCCCGATCGAGCGACTCTCCCCATCGCCCGAAGTCGGTCCCGGTCGGCAGCGGCAGGTTCAGATTCCAACCATCACCATCACCGGCACCTCTTTCAGTGGCGTAGCCGGCGAACCATGGAAACTCCGAGGCCGGGTCGCCGTGAATCGAGACGAAGAGGACGTCGGATCGGTTGTAGAAGATCGATTGGGTTCCGTTGCCGTGGTGATAGTCGACGTCGAGAACGGCGACCCGGTTCGCTCCGCGATTTCGAAGCCGTTGGGCGGCGACGGCGGCGTTGTTGATGTAGCAGTAGCCGCCGAACTGATCGGCTGTTGCGTGATGGCCTGGGGGTCGACACAGACCAAACGTCGTCTCGCCACCTTCGAGCAAACGATCGGCGGCGGTAGCAGCGATCGCCGCTGACTCTTGCACAGCCGCCCAGGTTCCGGCCACGATCGAGCAGTCGGCGGCGAAGCTGTGATAGCCGAGCAGACCCATCAGATCGTCAGGGCGTCGTGGTTTCATCCCCCGGGTGGGCCACGTGAAACCCATCGCCGCGGGAGGAGGGTTGTCACGCTGCAGCCATCTGTCCCACGCCGTCGCAAGAAAATCGACGTACTCGGAGTCGTGAACCTGGCGTACCAGGTCGAGGTCGATCGGGTCTGGTTCAATCATTTCATGACCGGCACCAGCGAGTGCTACGGCAATCAAGTCCGCTCGTTCCGGGCTGTCGAATGACGGAATCAGCTCGCCCCGAACCAGTTCCAGACTGTGATGTTGCCGGTGAGTGTCGGATCGGACGACGAGCATGGCGCGAGCCTATTGGTACGGGAGGAGACAGCCGTCGGTCGTGGCAACAGCCTGCACTAGTGTCATCGCATGGAAATTCGGTTGGATGGAAAGACCGCACTCGTCACCGGGGGATCGCGAGGTATTGGCAAAGGGATCGCAACGGCCTTCGCTGAGGCTGGCGCCAACGTGATGATCACGAGTCGAAAGGCAGAGCAGCTCGAGGCGGCAGCGGCGGAGATCGGTGAAGGCTGTGCCTGGATGCCGAGCAACGTCGGCGAACCGGAATCGGCCGAGGCGGTGGTGGCGGCAACTGTTGAGCGGTTCGGCAGTGTCGACATCCTTGTGAACAACGCTGCGACCAATCCCTATGTTGGCCCGATGATCGAGGCCGACGTTGCGCGCTGGAACAAGACGATCCAGGTGAACCTCACGGCTCCATTACTCTGGACGCAAGCGGCGTGGATCGCCAGCATGAAAGATCGGGGTGGCTCCGTTCTCAATGTGGCGTCGGTCGGCGGTCTGGGGACCAGCGGCGAGCTGGCTGTCTACAACATGACCAAGGCCGCACTGATTCATACCACCAAGCAGCTCGCCGCCGAGCTCGCCCCCAACGTGCGGGTGAACGCCGTTGCGCCAGGACTCATCAAGACCGATTTCGCCCGCCTGCTGTGGGAGGGGGAGCGCGGCGAACAGGCCGCAGCCGCCTACCCGTTGAAGCGATTGGGCGAAGTAGATGACATCGCAAACGCTGCGATGTATCTATGCTCGGCCGCGTCTGATTGGGTCACCGGTCAGACAATCGTGATTGCCGGCGGTGCAACAGTGAAGTACATGACGGTCTAGACGAAACTGGCGATCAAAGCGCCCGTCTGGCGGGCACAACGATCGCCGGTTTGCGACAAACAGAGCTACTCCCGGTTCGCCTGCTCGAACATCGTCTTGCGGATCACTTCACTGGCGGTGAAGCGGCCGATCGGACCGGTGGAATACACCGCGTTGTTGATGATTCCCTCGGGATCGACCAGGAATGCCGTGGCGTGACTGGTGATGACGCCGTTTCGCTCGTAGATGTGAGCACCTGTGGCTTCAGCCAATGCCACTGCGTCGACTTCGGCGTACATCGGATAGCCGACGTGCAGGCCCTCCTTGAGCCTGGCTGTGGTGTCGATCGGGTCGACCGATGCGGCGGCGACCTTCAGGCCGATGCCTCTGAGTGGTAGTCCGTGAACTGCGAAGTCAACCAACTGGTGACGGCAGTATGGTCACCAATCACCTCGGTAGAACATGATGACAGCCCAGTTGCCCGCCACACTGGCGGTGATATCGACCTCATCACCGGCCAGGTTCTTGGCCATGAGCGATGGAAGCCTGTCGCCGGTCCCGAGTTGCGAAGTCATGTGATCAACATAGTGACCAATCGAGCGAGGCGCCGCATTGACCTACGTCGTCCGAAGCCAATCGAGCCATTGATCAACTCCATCGCCGGTTCGAGCGGAGAGCTCGATCACGGTGGCCGTGGGGTTGACCTTGGCCAGGTTGGATCTGAACAACTCGAGGTCGAAATCAAGGTGAGGAAGGAGGTCCATCTTGTTGACTACTACGACCTCGGCGGCCCGGAACATCACCGGGTACTTCAGTGGCTTCTCCTCGCCTTCGGTGATGGCGTACACCATGGCACGGCGATCCTGGCCTACATCGAACTCGGCCGGGCAGACGAGGTTGCCGACGTTCTCGATGATCAGGAGGTCGATGGAATCAAGGTCGAGTCGAGTCAGACCCGATCGAACCATCACCGCATCCAGATGACACTCGCCCCCGAAGCCGTTGCTGGTGTTCACCAGCGCCACCTCGGCCCCCAGCCCCGACAGGGTGTCGGCGTCGATACTGGTGGCAATGTCTCCCTCCAGTATCCCGATCCGAAGCTCGTCGACGAGGGCGGGGATGGTCACTCTCAGAAGCGCTGTCTTTCCAGCTCCAGGTGAGGACATCAAATTCACTGTTCGAATCCCGTAGCTGGCCAGGTCGACTCGATTTTCAGCCGCAATCCTGTCGTTCTCGTCGAGGATGTGTTCGAGCACGATGACCCGTTCGCTGCCGGTTGCGTAGCCGTTGTGGTCGCCGACGGGCTTGTCTCTCGCGCGACCGGTGCTTTCGGTCAGATCAATCCCCTCCGGCAGCAAATGGTGATCGTGATCTCCGTCGTGGTCATGTTCGGTGCCGTCAGCGTGTCGGTGAAACCGACCCATCAGAGCACCTCGCCGGTCGCTGGTACCGCGGTCGAGACGTCGATGGACTCGATCAGGAATTCCTCACCCGAGATCAGGTTCACGGCATGGGAATCGCATGCTGCGCACACCAGTATCGGGGCCGACAGCGTGGTCTCTGTGGCGCACTCGTCGCAGCGGATCACTGCTTCCACATAGGTGACATCGAGCGCAGCATTCTTCAGAGGACTGTTCTGGGACTGGAGACTCCAGCAGTACTGAAGGGTGTCGGGCACAATCTGTTTGAAGTGGCCGATCCGGAGCCGAATCCGCTCTACCGGACGTCCCAACGCGTGTTCGTTCACCGCATCGGCGATCGCAGAACAAATCGACAGTTCGTGCACGGTGACCCCTTCCGGTAGCTGAAACCAACGTGTCCCACGAATAGTGCCATCCAGCGGATTGCCTGGCTCAATTCGAGAGCCTCTCGAGTTCGGATCTGCCGGCGTCGGTGAGCCGAAGCCGCTGGGGCGATCCGTGCCGCTCCAGAAAGCCTCTCGCCTCGAGGTCGAGTTTCACCCCAACCGTGTACCACCCGGGCTTGTTCTTCTTCCACAGCTCGGGATCGGTGCGGTGCTCGACCTCGTCGTAGAGATCGGAGAACCGAAGATCCACGGTCTCGGCGACTGCGGTGAGGATTGCCGATCTTCACCGGGTTGTAGAGGGCTGCGAGCAATGGTCTTGTCGGAACGTCCGGTGTTGGGATTCAGCAGTGTGACCCGGTTTGGCCTGCCACCCAAGCCTCCTACTGGCTTACCCGCCGTCTTCTTCGCTCCGAGGATCGCCAATGCATTCCCTTCCCGCTCGACGATCTCTGCAACCTCGGTGGCGATCAGTTCTCGAACCGCGGCGGCGTCGTCGCTCGTGATGTCTGCCGATTCGATGGCCTCGTTCTGACACCGGTACGCCTCGGCCAGTTGCGCCGGGTCTGCGCCGCTATCCAGTAGCTCGGCCCGCTTGTCCATGAAAACGGCGGCTTCGCTCACCGCTGGATGCGCTGATGCTGCCAGCTCGGCGATTTTCGCCCAGTGGTGGGCGGCCCGCTCGAACCGTTCAGCAGCCTGGCGAAAGCGCTTCTCGGAGGTGACGTCCCAGGCCCAGCGCAGGAATTCGGCCTGGAGCGGCCGACCTGCGGCAGGGGCTGTATACGAGTGTTCGATGCACTCGTAGATTCGGCCGAAGCCAATGGCAGCGTCATGGCCCTCGGTGAAGACCTTGGCCCAGCTCATTCGGTCCTTCTCATCGGTGAGGAGATGCTGCCACTTGGCCAGGCCGGCCAGTCCTACGTTGGGGGCAAACTGCTTCACCGGCGGCGTGTTGTAGCGTTCCGCCCCGGCCACAATTGCGGCAGGGATCACCTCGTCCCATTCCACTTCGCCGCCTCGCACGTCCACCATGCGGTGTTTGGTCGACCGGACCACAGCCCGAGCCGCTCGAATCGTCTCAACATCGACACGGTGGGGGAGCGGCGACCGGTCGTCGATCAGATACTGGTCGCCATCTCGGCCGATCACAGCAACAGCCATGGGGTACATGGCAGATTCATCGGCCGGCAGTCCGAGGTACCCCATCGCGCCGGCGCCAACCGTGATCAGCGCCCGCCGCCCGGCGTCGAGTACTGCGTCGAGCTCGGCGGCCGCTTTCTTGGCGCCGCCGGTTGAGGAGACCGTGACGTCGAGCCCGTCGGTGGACCACAGCTGGTCGAGGAAGGTGTCGGGCATCGACGTGTTTCTCACGGTGATTGTCATCGTCGGACCCGTGTCGTAGCGGAACACCCCGTAGAGGAAGCCGACTCCGCCCGACAGTCCGAACACTTGCGCCTCGCTCAGCGGGGATCCATCGGGACCGGTGACGCCGGCGGCGTTGAGCAGATTGGTCGCAGCTGCGATTTCACTCTGCTGGCCTCCGACGAAGGGGATCTTGCTCGTTGAGGTCTGGGATCGGCCGGCAAGGATATGAGCGTGGGCGGTCGTGTAGCGCTCGCCGTTGCGTTGCATACGTTGCCGGATTCGAGTCTTCAGCGTGCGTTGGTCTGTCATGACTTCTCCCTTCCGGCTAGCCGACATGGAGTCCGCCCCCGCACAACCGTCGATTCAGCCAGAATTCGAAAAAGCATGGTCGAAACAGCGAGCGGAAGAGTCGGGCTCTCCTTTGCCTCCGGTTTGTACGTCGGACGGGACGTACGTGAGGTTGGGCGACACTCATTCGCCTTTTTGAACAGTAGCACGATGCCCGGTTTGGCTCTTGTAGGCAGATCGGGCCGCTCGCCTACGATCAACGAATGAGCGAACGGACCAGGATCAGTCAGGGCAGTACGTTCGAGGAGCTGGTTGGCTACTCCAGAGCGGTCGTCGAGGGCCGCTGGGTCTTCGTATCCGGCACCACCGGCTTCGACTACGCCACTATGACCATCTCCGACGACATCGTCGAGCAGGTCGACCAGACCCTGGCCAACATCGATGGCGCCCTGGTCCAGGCCGGAGCCACGGCTGACGACGTCGTTCGAGTGAAGTACTACCTTCCCGACGCGTCGGACTTCGAGGCGTGCTGGCCCTCGCTCCGGCGTTACTTCGGAGCAGCGAGGCCGGCGGCCACGATGCTCGTGACCGGTCTCGCCGATCCTCGTATCAAGATCGAGATCGAGGTCACAGCACTCAAATCCGAGGCCTGACCGGCAGCCGGTCAGGGCTGAGGACCTACTTTCGCTTCTTGGGCCGGTTCATTCTGGCTTCTTCGGCGATCCGCTTCTTGGTGGCCGCCCAAGAACAGATCGGACACTGGCTGAGGTCGTGATGTCGGGCGGGGCAGTATTCGCGTCCGAAGTAGATGATCTGAAGGTGGCGATCACTCCAGGTGTCTTCGGGGAATACGGCCTTCAGGTCCTTTTCCGTGCGCTCCACTGACGATCCGTTGGAGAGACCCCACCGCTCAGCGAGTCGATGGATGTGGGTATCCACAGCAAATGCCGGCGCTCCGAAGACGCCGCCCATCACCACACTGGCGGTCTTGTGGCCTACCCCTGCCAGACTCTCGAGGAACTCCCAGTCGGGGAGAATCTCTCCACCGGCGTCCAAGATCTGAAACGCCATCTTCGATAGGTTCCTTGCCTTCTGCGGGGCAAGACCGATCTCCTGGATGATCTCCTGGATCTCCTCTGGTGCCAGCTCGCTCATCTTCTCGGGCGTGTCAGCGACCGCGAACAGTTCTGGCGTGACCTCATTGACCTTCTTGTCCGTGGTCTGGGCCGACAACATCACAGCGACCAACAGCGTGTACGGATCCTTGTGATCCAGGGGAACCGGCGGATCGGGATACAACTCGTCGAGGATTCGACCTATTCGCGCCGCCTTTTCAATCCGCTTCATACGTGCCTCCAGTCGTGGTCACGAAGCCTACGGCCAGGGTTCTAGGGTGGGGCATGGCCGAGATGCTGAAGAAAGTGGGTCTCACTACGGCTCAGATCGACTTCGTGCTCAGTTGTTTCAACGAAGCTGCCGGCGGTTCGCACAGAGTCTGGCGAGCAATATTCGGAGAGGATCTCGAGGCGCTGAGGGTTCCTGTTGAAACGTTCCGATCGGCCCAGGCCGAAGGTCGAACCCATGTAGGCCTATCCGAGGCTGATTGGCGGCGAGTGTTCGCCGCGGTCAACGCCACGATCTATGCGCTCGGTCCGTTCGAGCTTCAGACCATCACGGCATTCGATCTTCGCCACGCTGCCGATACCAATCTTCGAATCTGCGCCGACGTATGGGGCGCCTACGGCAAGGCAACCTGGGTGCCGTCGGCGTTGTAGGTGAGGGCGCATTCAGCCCGGGGTGCGGACGATGCAGAACTGGTAGTGCAGATCTTCGAGTCCGCCCTCCCACGTGCGGAACAGTTCGATTTCACCGTGGGGCGCGACCAGGCTTCGAAGCGCGGCATCGGACCGGTACCAGAAGCGGCGTCGAGGTTCGAGCGTGTCGTCCTTGTGGGTTGTCTCCCAGTCGACACCTCCCCACATGCCGATGGCGACCGGACTACCGGGTTGGACCACTCGAACCACCTCGGCCATCGCAGCGTGAAAGCCGATGTCCGGCACATGATTCAGCATGCTCATCGTGAACGCCCCGTCAAAGGAGTTGTCCCTCAGCGGCACGTTGCGCCCGGAGCCGACGACCGCACGGAGTTCTTTGGATCGACAGAGGCCAGAACTGGCAATCGAAAGGTCGAGCGCAACAACATCGAAGCCGGCGATTCGTAGTGCCGCACCGTCGTGACCGGCACCGGCGCCGATCTCGACAAGTCTGATCCGATCCTCGCCTTTGAGCAGGCTGGCGAAGAGATCCCGGTCCCGCTGACGTTCGGTTGGCACCGGCCGCGTCTCCCGCTCGGGTGCTTGCTGATCATAGAATCGGGCAAGATCTCGTTCGAGATCGTTCATCGGATCCATCCCTCTGTGAACCTGACCTCAGACTCGTATATCGATTGCAGGGTACAAAGCCCTTGGTCGTGACCTGTGGTTCGTGCAACGGTAGCCCTATGACATCGCTCACGCCTGCCGGTCGTGCGGACGTGGCGTACGCAGAGAAACCTTCCTGCTCAGCAGGACCCCCGAGAATCGAACGCTTTCTGATAACCGGTGTGGTTCAGGGGGTCGGGTTCCGTCCCTTCGTTTTCCGCCTGGCAACCGAACTGGGGTTGAGTGGCGAGGTTGGGAACAGCGCCACCGATGTGTTCGTGACCGTGGCTGGTCCGTCGGCGGCGATCGATGCCTTCGCCAACCGGCTCGTGACCGAATCGCCCCCTCTCGCCCGAATCGACAACATCGATCGAGTCGATGCCCCTGGACCTGCGGCGGCACGCATGTTCAGTTCGTTCGCGATCGTCACATCGCACGAATCGAGTGGAGCCCGAACTCTGGTTCCGCCTGACACGGCTGTATGCGACGACTGCGTCGCCGAGCTGAACGATCCCACCGATCGCCGCTTCGGTCACCCGTTCATCACCTGCACGAACTGTGGTCCCCGGTACACGATCGTTCGAGATCTTCCCTATGACCGGCCGAATACCACCATGGCCGAGTTCCCGATGTGCTCCGCCTGCCAAGCTGAATACACCGATCCCTCCCGCCGCCGATACCACGCCCAGCCAATCGCCTGTCACGACTGTGGTCCGGCGCTTTCCTACCTTGATCCCACTGGTCGCCCTTGCGAAGGTGATCCGATCAACCTGGCTGCTCAGGTGCTATTGGAAGGCGGAGTTGTGGCCATCAAGGGCCTCGGCGGATTCCACTTGGCCTGCCGGGCCGGCGACACTTCTGCGGTGGCCACCCTTCGGCGCCGTAAGAACCGTCCAGACAAGCCGCTTGCCCTGATGGTCGGCAGCATGGACATGGCTCGAACACTTGTGCACCTCAGTGAAGTTGAGACCGCGGAACTCGCTTCGCCCGCCCGCCCGGTGGTGCTTGTCCGAGCCGCAGAAGGCGCTCCGGTGGCCAAGAACGTGGCGCCAGGGAATCCACTTCTGGGCATCATGTTGCCGTACACCCCGATTCAGCATCTCTTGTTCGGCGCGGGTGTCGGCCCGCTCGTGATGACGAGTGGAAACATTCACGGTGAGCCGATCGTGTTCCGGGATGGTGATGTAGTGGCCAAGCTGGGTCACCTCGTGGATGGAATTCTCACTCACGACCGCACGATCGAAGTGCCATGCGACGACTCGGTTGTGCGGGTCGTCGGAGCCGACCTGTTGCCGATCCGCCGGGCGCGGGGCTTCGCCCCGTTGCCGGTGCCGATGTCGTTTGCAAACACCGAGGTGCTGGCGGTGGGAGGCGAACTGAAGAACACCTTCACGGTGGTGTCAGACGGGCGGGCGTGGACTGGCCAGCACATCGGTGACATGGAGAACTTGGAGACGCTCCGCGCTTTCGAGGCACTGAGCGCCCAGCTGATGAGCTTCTACCGAGCGACGCCTCAGGTCGTCGCCGTCGATCCCCACCCCGGCTACGCCACCACCCGATGGGCCCGAACCGCCGGGCTGGCACCGGTTCAAGAGATTCAGCATCACTGGGCGCACGTCGCATCGGTGATGGCTGAGCACGAGCTTGCACCGCACGAGTTCGGTGCTGGGGATCGCATTCGACGGAACCGGCTACGGCACCGACGGCACCATATGGGGTAGCGAGATACTGCTGGCCAACGGATTCGGCTTCGAGCGGCTCGCCCATCTCGCCCCTGTGAATCTCCCGGGGGGAGACGGTGCGGTCCGCTTCCCAAATCGAATGGCGCTCTCGCACCTTCACGCTGCTGGTATCGAGTGGCACGGCGCCCTGCCATCGCTGGCACCTCTGAGCGAGGCCGAACGGGCGCTGCTATTGAAGCAGTTGGACATCGGGCTCGGCTGTGTTCCATGCACCAGCATGGGACGACTCTTCGATGCGGTGGCCTCGCTGATCGGTGTCCGGCAGGAGATCTCATATGAAGCCCAGGCCGCCATCGAGCTCGAGGTTCTCGCCTCGCAGGCCACTACGCCCCGCCGATATCGGTTCGGCTTGGATGGAGGCGTCATCGATCCGGCGCCGGTCCTGGGTGCTGTAGTGTCGGATGTCCTTGCAGATGTCGATGTGCCCTCAATTGCGGCTGGGTTCCACCATGCCGTTGCTCAGATGACGGCTGAGATCGTGGAACCCATGCTCCAACACCACCGTGTCGATGCGCTAGCGCTTACCGGAGGTTGCTTCCAGAACGCGCTTCTACTTCAGTTGTGTGTCGACCGACTGCGCCCTTTCGGAGTCGACGTGCTCACCCATCGAATCGTTCCACCCAACGACGGCGGCTTGTCCCTCGGTCAGGCGTACATAGCGGCCGCCCGGTCCACACCGCATCAACAGGAGAACTCATAATGTGTCTCGCAGTTCCTGGTCAGATCGTCGAAGTTCGAGACGAACGCGGCACCAGGATGGCAACGATCGACTTCGATGGGATCAAGAAGGACATCTGCCTCGCCTACTTGCCCGACATCGTGGTCGGCGACTACGCCATCGTCCATGTTGGGTTCGCCATCTCCAAAGTCGATGAGGCCTCCGCCTTGGAAACGTTGCAGATGTTCCGGGATCTCGGGGTCTTGGAAGCGGAGCTCGACGTCGAGGGACGTGTCTCGCAATGAAGTACCTGGACGAGTTCAACGACCCAGAACTTGCCAAGTCGCTGTTCGAGGAGATTCGGAGGGTCACAACCAAGAAGTGGGCGATCATGGAGGTCTGTGGGGGCCAGACCCACGCCATCATCCGCAACGGAATCGACCAGCTCCTGCCCGACAAGGTGGAGTTGATTCACGGGCCCGGCTGCCCCGTCTGTGTGACGCCGCTCGGCATGATCGACAAGGCGTTGGAGATCGCCAGCCGACCCGACGTGATCTTCTGTTCCTTCGGTGACATGCTGAGGGTGCCCGGATCGACCCGCGACCTGTTCACCGTGAAGAGCGACGGCGGCGATGTTCGGGTTGTGTACTCTCCGCTCGACGCGGTGAACCTGGCCGAACAGAATCCCGGCAAGCAAGTGGTGTTTTTCGCAATCGGGTTCGAGACCACCGCACCGGCAAATGCGATGGCCGTTCATATGGCGAAGCAGCGCGGGCTCACCAACTTCTCTGTATTGGTGAGCCACGTTCTCGTACCCCCGGCGATCGAAGCGATCGTCGGGTCACCCAACAACAGGGTCGACGGGTTCCTCGCCGCCGGTCACGTGTGTTCGATCATGGGCACCTGGCAGTACGGGCCCCTGGTGGAGAAGTACAACGTTCCCATCGTGGTCACCGGCTTCGAACCCTTGGATGTTCTCGAAGGAATACGTCGGGTTGTCGTCCAACTGGAAAACGGCGAAGCACGACTCGACAACGCATATGCCCGGGTTGTATCCGACGAGGGCAACGTGCCTGCCCAGGACATGGTCGAAGAAGTCTTCGAGGTCTGTGACCGACAGTGGCGCGGCATCGGCGAGATCGGTCTGAGCGGCTGGCGCCTCGCACCGGCGTACCGAGACTTCGACGCCGAGTACCGCTTCGATGTGGTCGACATCGATGCACCCGAATCCGGTCTGTGCCGAGCCGGCGAGGTTCTCCAAGGTCTGATCAAACCCAACGAATGTGAAGCGTTTGGCAAGGAGTGCACCCCCCGCACGCCCCTTGGAGCCACGATGGTTTCCAGCGAGGGTGCCTGCGCCGCCTATTACCAATACCGAAGGCTGTCCCCATTGCCTCCACTCGCCTCCGCTCCGCGCCGGTAGCCCTGCACTTCCGCTTCGCCCTCCTCGTGCCTCGTCGGGCCTCCGCTTCCAGTTCCGGGCTTCCGGGCTACGCTCCGGGTTGCTCCGGCCTCGCTCCGCTCAAACAATTCCTCTAGTCGGTTTTGCTGCTCCGTCCCTCCGCAGCCTCACGAAATGGCTAAGCACCCCGAACCCAAGCGAGCGGAGGCATGATGTCGTGGGTTTGTCCTCTGCCGTTACGGCAGTACGACCGGATTGTGATGGGACACGGTGGGGGCGGGAAGCTTTCTGCGGAGCTGGTCGAGCACCTCTTCGTTCCCGCCTTCGGTTCGGTATCTGAGCACGGCTTGCACGACTCCGCCGTGCTCGACCCTGTTCACGGTCGTTTGGCGTTCTCCACTGACTCGTATGTGGTTCGGCCGCTGTTCTTCGCGGGCGGGTCGATTGGCGATCTCGCAGTGAATGGCACCGTGAACGATCTTGCCATGAGTGGGGCTCAGCCGGTGGCGCTCAGCGGTGGATTCATTCTCGAAGAAGGGCTGGAGATGGAGGTTCTCGGTCGCGTGGTCACCGAGATGGCGAAAGCCGCTCAGACGGCCGGGGTTTCGATCGTCACCGGTGACACCAAGGTGGTCGATCGTGGCGCAGCCGACCAGCTTTTCATCAATACGGCGGGGGTTGGTTCGATCCCCGACGGGATCGACATCCGGCCTGATCGTGCAACCCCGGGCGACGTGGTCATCGTGAGCGGTGACATCGGCGTGCATGGCGTGGCCGTGTTGTCGCAGCGGGAGGGAATCGAGTTCGGTACCGAAGTCCGATCGGACTCGGCCGCTCTCAACCGCATGGTTGCCGAAATGCTCGATGCCTACTCCGATATCCACGTGCTGCGGGATCCGACCCGTGGGGGAGTAGCTGCCTCGCTGTGTGAGATCGCCGCAACAGCAGGGGTCGGTATCACCTACGAGGAGTCGCTACTGCCGGTGCCGGCGGAGGTAGCGGCGGCCTGTTCGTTCCTCGGCCTGGATCCGATGAATATCGCCAACGAAGGCAAGCTCATTGCGATCGTCCCGCCAGAGGCGGTGGACGGTGTTATGAACGCAATGCTGGCCGACGAGCACGGAGCCGGGGCCACCGTCATCGGTTCTGTGAACGATGACCATCCCGGAGTAGTGACTGCGAAGACCCCGTTCGGCGCCACCCGAGTGGTCGACCTTCCGCTGGGAGAGGTGCTCCCGCGAATCTGCTAGGCAACAACTACTCTCCTCAGCTGTGTCCCCTCGCCTGCTCATCCTCGACTTCGACGGGGTGTGCACCTACAGCCACGACGAGATCGTGTCGAACGGCATCGATGTCGGAACTATCGAGAACCTCATCAGGCCAGCTGTGCCGGAGGTGGTCGCCGCGGTCCAAGAGGCCGGCGTCCTCGTGGCGGTGTTGTCGAACGAGCTCCCTCGGTCATGGGTCGACGAACTCGACTTGTTGGCAACGGTGGACCACGTCGTCATTTGCTCAGACAACGGGATTTTCAAACCGGACCGCCGAGCGTTTCAGCGATGCCTGTTACTCACCGGTTCCACTGCGGACCACACCGTTGTAGTCGACGATCAGCCCGACAACGTAGTGGTGGCGGCAGCTCTTGGTATGGCTGCGTTTCACTTCGACTCCGACTTCACGTGGTCTCGCGTCGCGGGAGGCTCTAGGTGTTTGATGCATCCGGCCTCGGAGCGGAGCTGTTCAACGCGGCAGAGTCTGCGACGCCGGTTGGACTTCTCACGGATCGATTTCCCGACCTCACCTGGGATCAGGCCCGGTCGATCGCGCGAGCCACCGACAGAGTTCGCCAGAAAAGGGGTCAGACCCGTATCGGGTTCAAGCTCGGTTGGACGTCCGCTGCCATGCGTGATGCGCTCGGGATCGATCGGCCAAACTGGGGAACGCTGTGGGACGTTCAGCGACGCACCGGCGTCTTGAATCTTGCCTCCTTCATTCATCCCAAGATTGAACCTGAGTTGGTCTTTCGTTCCGGGAGCGAGCTTCGGGGTCGGGTGAGCACTGCCGAGGTCGCCGCCGGGGGGAGTTGGGCTCTCGGTCTCGAGGTCGTTGATCCGCGGTTTCCGAGTTTCAACTTCCGGGCTCTCGACAACACCGCCGACAACTCGTCCGCCGCTGCCATCGTCGTCGGTGCCTTCACCGAACTCGGGTCAGCGGAGGTTGAGCATCTAGCCATCGAGTTCTCTGATGGAAGCGAAGCACGCCACGGCGTGGGTTCCAGCGCCATGGAATCACCTCCGGCAGCGGTGGCGTGGCTTGTGCGTCAGCTGGACGTCGAAGGTTCGTTCCTGGCGGCGGGTGACGTGGTGTTCACGGGCGGACTGACCGCACCGTTCGATGTCACAGGGGGAGCCACCTATGAGCTGTCGGCTGCCTCGCTCTCTGCGGTGACGCTCACTGTTTGTTGATGGGTCAGACCCCGACAAGACGTGCGACTTCGCCCCACGACTCGGTTGCGTTTGCGATGTCGAACCACATGGCGGTGAGACCTACCCTCTCCGCACCGGCAACGCTTCTCGGCTGATCGTCGACAAACAGCACCCGCTCCCCGCCAACTCCAATGATCTCCTCGGCGCGGCCGAAGGCCCTGGGGTCGGGCTTGAGAATATCGGTATCGGAACAGTCGACGATGTGATCGACCAGCGATAGGAACTCGATTCCCTTTTCCCACTCGCGGCCGTGGAAGGCCCGCATATCGTTGGTGAGGATCGACACTCCAAGGCCCGCAGCGAGGGCCAACTCGACCGTCTGTCGTGCGGCCGGCCTGATCAAGTCATCCGATGGTGGGTCATAGAGCAGCGACATGTAGTCGGAAAGGGAGAACTCTCTGCCGGCGGCCGCTCCAACGTCGGCAGCTCGAAGAGCCCAGTACTCCCGTTCGGTGATGTCACCAGCGATCATGTGTCGCCACAGATCATCAGTGGAGGGGTCGACCGGGCCCAACCACGAGAACGTTCCGGACGGGAGATCAAGATGCTGCTCGGCCGTGGCGTGGAGCTCCACCGGGTTCAGGAGGCATACCCCACCGAAGTCGAGGAGGAGTACATCGAAGTCGCCGGAGGGCATACGACATCCTACGCATTGCTGGCGAGCCGCGGAGCTGTCCCGCAGTGCGGGGCCTATCCGGAGTGCATCGGCTAGCCGGCTTTCCAACCCATCTGGCGGGAGACGCGGCGGGCGAGGGTGACCACGGCGTCGGCTGTTGCCAGCCGATTCGGGTCCATCCGTTCGATTGGCCCGGCGAGACTGAGCGAGGCGATCACGCTGCCGGAACTGTCCCGTATTGGTGCTGCCACCGAGACCACACCCGGCTGTGATTCCTCACGGTTCTCGGCGTACCCCCGCTGGCGGATCGATCGAAGCTCAGCCCGCAGTGCAGTGGGGTCAGTGATCGTGTGCTCGGTGAGTTGTGGCAACGTCCAACCTCTCAGAATCCGATCAAGCTGGGCCCTGGGGACGAAGGCCAGGAGAACCTTGCCTGAACTGGTGCAATGAGCGTCGTTGCGGCGGCCGAGTTCGGCGAACATCCGAAGGGTGTTCGGACTGTCCAAACGCTCCACGTAGACGACCTGTCGGCCATCGAGAACGCCGACCTGCACCGTCTCGCCGGTCCGGCTGCGCAATTCGGTCATCGACACGAGCACTGCCTCATGCAGCGATCGTTGGGTCGGTAGCGCACCGACCAGATCGAAAACCGACAGGCCGAGCCGGTACCGCCCGCTGCGAGGATCCTGGTCGAGCAATCCCTCATCGGTGAGGGTGCTGAGGAGCCGGTGCACCGTGGAGGTGGAGATGCCCAAGTGTTTGGAGAGGTCTGCAACCCCCCAATCCGGACGGCTGGGGGAGAAGGCCTTCAGGACGCGCGCTGCGTTGGCCACCGACGACAATCGATTGCGGGAAACCACGCTTCTGCCCATGGGGTCGAACCGTACCGCTTGTACTCCACGTCCCGCTCTGCGGGAAAGGCCTTCCCGTGATGTGACGGAAGGCATAGGTTCGCCATATGGGGATTCTGCGGCTGAGTCACGTCGACATCACCGTCACCGACCTCGAGCTCGCAGCCGCGTACTACACCGAGGTCATGGGCCTCGACATCAGTGCGCGAACAGACGACCGGATCTTCTTCAAGTGTTGGGACGAGCGGGATCATCATTGCCTGGCCGTACGGCACGACACCAGGGTCGGCCTGGACCGTTTCGCCTTCAAAGTCGAACACCCCGACGATCTGGCACACTTCGAATCCCGGGTCGAGTCTGCCGGTCACCCGGTCGAACGGATCGCCGACGGTGAAGAAGTCGGACAGGGCGAATCGATCCGGTTCGAGCTCCCCAGCGGCCAGGAGATGGAGTTGGTCGCCGACGTCCACAAGGTCGGCGGTCGCCTACCGCTGCTCAATCCGCCGCCGATTCCCCACGGACTCAAGGGCATCGCTCCACCCCGGATCGATCACATGTTGGTTCACGCCGAGGAAGTGCCAGTCGTCGCCCAGTTCTTCCAGGACGTGCTGGGATTTCGCCTTACCGAACAGCTGCTCGACGGGGCGGGACATCAGATCATCGCATTCCTGGAACGCTCCGCAAAACCTCACGACATCGCCTTCGTGCAAGGCCCCAACGGCGCGCTCCACCACTTCTCGTTTCGGCTTGACGACTGGGATCACGTGCGGCGAGCCGCCGACATACTGGCCTACAACGGCATCACAATCGACGTTGGCCCCACGCGTCACGGCCTCACCCGGGGCAACACGATCTACTTCTTCGATCCGATGGGTACCCGCAACGAGGTGTTCACCGGCGGTTACCGACCCGATCCGGATTTCCCCACGATCACGTGGACCAAGGAAGAAGAAGGACGGGCGGTTTTCTACTACGAGGGCGTGCTGAACCAGCGGTTTGCCACGGTCCACACCTAAGGAGGGACGAGACGATGGAAGGTATTCTGCGACTGTCCCATGCCGAGGTTCGGGTTCCCGACCTGCAACTTGCCACTGCGTACTACGCCGAAGTGGTCGGTCTCGTGGTCACCCGGACCGAACCCGACCGAACCTTCTTGAAAGGCTGGGACGAGCAGCAGCATCACTCACTGATCCTGTCCGAGGCCCCCACCTACGGCCTCAACAGCCTCGGGTTCAAGGTGATGCTTCTCGAAGAACTCGATCGGCTGGCCATGAGGGTTCAAGCGGCGGGGTTGTCCACCGAACGATTCGAGCCGGGAGCACTCAACATCGCATCGGGCACGACCGTGCGGTTCACTGCTCCCAGCGGTCATGTGATCGATCTCGAACACGGCCAGGCCCAGGTTGGCAACGGGCTCGCACTGATCAACCCCCCTCCCGCTCCCGACGGTCTCGTCGGAATGCACCCACCCCGGATCGATCACATCTTCCTCCTCTGTGAAGACGTCGACGGAATAACCCAGTTCTTCCGAGACGTGCTCGAGTTTCGCCTCACCGAGCAGATCATGTCCGACGACGGACACCAGCTCACCACCTTCCTCGAACGCACCCACACCCCTCATGACATCGCGTTCCTCACCGGACCAGATGGCGGATTCCATCATCTCGCCTACTGGGTCGATGAGTGGAATGACCTTCGGCATGCAGCCGACACCTGCGCTTACCACGGTGTGGAGATCGACGCCGGCCCCACCCGCCACGGTGCTACCCGCGGCTGCGGGCTCTACTTCTTCGACCCGGCCGGCAACCGCAACGAGGTCTACACCGGCGGCTACTGGTTCGATCCCGACGATGAGCCGACCACCTGGACAGAGGCCGAAATGGGTCGGGCCATCTTCACCTACAAGGGTCAGGTCGACCAAAGCTTCATGACGGTGCACTCGTGAGCGGCGCCCCGAATCCCAACGCTTCCAGCGGTGCTGACCGCTTCGACGCTCCGCTCTACCTGGCCAAGTATCGGGAGCGTCAGGACACCACTGTCAACGGCGATGGAAACCAAGATGACGATGCGCCGCTCTATCTCAAACGTTTTCGCCAACGGACCGGTGAGTCGGAGTCGGTTGACATCCCGCTCTGGCAGCGAGCCACGCTTGCGGCCCAGCAAGTGCTGACCGAGGACAACCGCAACAAGGAGATCTCGGCTCCTCGGGGTTCGGCTCGGGCGTTGCGCAACGACGTCTACCTCATTCGACATGGTGAGACTCAGGGCTACTCAACCGATTCGGGCCTTACCCCGCAGGGTGCATGGCAGGCCCATAGCTATGGCCAGACGCTGGCCCGACGAGTCAAGGACGGCGAGACGGTCGTCTTTCGTCACGCTGCAACCAACCGCGCAACCGAAACCGCGCAACAGATCCATCGTGGCTTGATCGACGGCCTGGCGCAGTACGAAAAGACGGTGACGATCGTCGAACCCGACGTGGCCAATGAGTTTCGCAACTTCCAGTTTGTCGCCCCTGATGGTCTGAAGGACGTCACCGCAGCCTTCCGCGAGTATCACTCGCTCCTGGAGAGTTACGAACGATCCGCAGCTCGGGATCGACCCCAGTGGGTGGTTGAAATGGACCGCTTCTGGCGTACTCAGCAGGGTGGTGGTGATCCGATCCAGCACTGGCTCACCATTCCGCTGTTGCACTTCGAACCGCCATCGATGTGTGTGCGCCGCTTCTGGGCCGGCATCAATCGCCTGTCGGCCGAGTTTCCCGGTGCCCGACTGGCAATCGCCACCCACTCCGGATGCATCAGAGCGTTCGCAGTCAACGCTCTGGGTTATGACCCGGGTGAGCCATACAACACTGAACACGTTCGGGTGAAGCTGCTGGCCGATGAGGACCGAACGATCAATGGTCGAGACGCAACTGTGGCCTACCGAAATCGCGTGCAGGAAGTGAAGGTTCCCGTGATCGACGAGCTCCCCACCTGGCATGTCGAAGACGCCTGGTCCGGTTTCTCCAAATCCGAGGCCCCGTCATGAGCTCGCCGGGAACTTCACGGCGGGACCATGGCCTATGGGTTGACCGATTGCGCCTCATCAGGCAGGGGCTGTGCTTGTCCCTCCGGGGGCCGTTTCGTCGCCACGGAGGCTCCGCCTCCGGGCGCAACACTAACCGCTCGTTCACCTTTGCGGCTTCCCACAGCAACGCCCTCATACCTCCGGTGGCCCTCATCCGATCAAACCCCGAACGTCGTTCCCAATCCTTAGTTGCACCAGTTGTGTGTCGGGGGCTTGACCGGTGAAGCGAGGGACGAGCGAGGACACCGGTCGTGCCCGTGTGCGATCGACGAGTGGAGGCGCGTCAGCGCCGAAGCGGAGGAGAGAGGACCAAATGCGTTGTTCCGGAGCGACCTGGAGGGCCGGGTTTGTGGAGCGGAGCGGCGACGAGGGACGAGGAGTTGCGGAGTGAGGTCACGAACTGGAAGGTCCGTAGGCGAGCGAGAGGCCCCCGGAGGGAATGGGTTCCGGAGCGACCTGGAGGGCCGGGTTTGTGGAGCGGAGCGGCGACGAGGGACGAGGAGTTGCGGAGTGAGGTCACGAACTGGAAGGTCCGTAGGCGAGCGAGAGGCCCCCGGAGGGAATGGGTTCCGGAGCGACCTGGAGGGCCGGGTTTGTGGAGCGGAGCGGCGACGAGGGACGAGGAGTTGCGGAGTGAGGTCACGAACTGGAAGGTCCGTAGGCGAGCGAGAGGCCCCCGGAGGGAAATCAATGTGTGAGAGTTGTCCGATTGTCGACTGGGAGAAGGAACTGCCAACCATCCGGTCGTTCCTTGCCAGGAGGATTGATGCCGCTATGACCGATCACATTGTCTGGTTCGATCGTTACGACCACGAACACAAACCGTTCGTCGGCGGCAAGAACTCCAGTCTCGGCGAGATGATGATGGCCGAACTCCCGGTTCCACCCGGCTTCGCGGTGACAACTGTTGCGTACGAGCAGATGTGGTCCGACGCGTCGCTCGTCAGGGACATCAACGACCTGTTGCGCTCGATCGATCACGAGGACTTTGCAGGTAACCGTCGCATCTCCAACGACATCCGGGCGCGGATCGAATCGGTTCCGATTCCCGATTCGGTCGCTTCCGACATCTCAGAGGCGTACCAAGCGCTCTGCACCCACTGTGGCGTGGACGATCTCCCCGTCGCAGTTCGCTCTTCCGCAACCGCTGAAGATCTGCCCGATGCCTCATTCGCCGGGCAACAGGACACTTTCCTCTGGATCAAAGGAGCCGAGAACGTCATCGACCACGTCCGGAAGTGCTGGTCGTCGATCTTCACCGACCGAGCCATCGCCTACCGACACTCGATGGGGTACTTACATCAGTCGATTGCGATGTCGGTGGGAGTGCAAAAGATGATCGACCCGGTCGCTTCCGGGGTCGCTTTCACGCTCAACCCAACCAATGGTGACAGGTCTCAGGTGGCGATCGACGCGTCGTGGGGTTTGGGCGAGGCCGTGGTTTCCGGCGAGGTGACGCCGGACAATTTCCTGGTGGACAAGGTTCTTCGTGAGGTGATCAAGCGCGAGATCTCCGACAAGCACATCGAGTATCGACTCACCGATAGCGGCACCGTCGAAAAGGTCCCCGTCGAACAAGAGCGGCGAACGTCTCCCTCGGTTACCGATGAGGAGTTGGTCGCAATAGCGATCCTGGCTCGACGTTCGGAGAAACACTACGGCTGCCCACAGGACGTCGAGTGGGCGCTCGACCGCCATCTTCCGCACGGGGAGAATGTAGTGATGCTTCAGAGCCGACCTGAAACAGTGTGGTCGCAGAAACCAAAGGCGCCGGTTTCGTCGGGCAGCTACGACCCGATGAGTTCCATCGTTTCCACACTCGTGTCACCACTTCACAAGAAGACATCGAGACCCGAGCTTTCAGAACAAGGCAAGACAAAAGGGGATACCAGAAATGAGCGATAATCGTTTTCCGAGTCCATTCGAGATCGAGGGCCCGCAGGGTGTTGAGGGGTGGAAAGAGCTCTACCCGTACTCGACCACCTTCGGCGAACACCGCAAAGACTACGAGGACAACCGGTTCTGGTTCTGGGACTCCATGCACTGGGGGAAGGCCCTGACCCCATGGGACTCCACATTCTTCGAGTTGGCCATCGCCTCGCTGAGTCAGATGAACAGCCGCCACTATCGGATTCCGCCCGCTGACGGTATTGACTTCCGGATTCTCTATGGCTACGCCTACCTTTCGCCCGTTGGGGTAGATCCCAGCCAGATCGAGGCCCGAGTCCCACAGTTCATGGAGCGTGCCGGGTTCTATTTCGCCAACTGGGATGAGCTCTATGAGAAGTGGCTCGTGAAGGTGAAAGACACGATCACCGACATCGAGGCGATCAACTTCAACCCACTTCCGGAGATGGAAGACCTCTCGGTCGTCACCGACGGCCTGGGCTACGGCTCTGGCTATGAACTCATCAGCCAGTACAACACGTTCAAGGACTTGATCCTCAAGGCGTGGAACTACCACTTCGAGTTCCTGAATCTCGGCTACGCGGCTTACCTCGACTTCTTCGGGTTCTGCAAGGAGGCATTCCCCTCCATCCCCGACCTCGGCATCGCCAAGATGGTGGCAGGCGTCGAGGTGGATCTGTTCAAGCCCAACGAGGAATTGAAGGCTCTGGCCCAAAAGGCGGTCCATCTTGGAATCGCTCGAGCCTTCGATGACCCTGACAACGTATCCCTCGACGGTGATGCCGGTGCCGAATGGCAAGCCGCCTGGGACGTGGCCAAAGATCCGTGGTTCAACTTCACCTCCGGCAATGGCTTCTACCATTTCGACAAGATCTGGGTCGAGCATCCCGAGATCCCCTATGCCTTCGTGAAGGATTACATCGCCCGCATCGAGGCAGGTGAAGACATCTCCCGGCCGATCGAGGCAATCCGAGCTGAGCGAGATCGGGTGGTCGAGGAGTATCGCGATCTGCTTCATTCCGACGAGGACCGAGAAGCGTTCGACGGGAAGTTGGGCCTGGCCAGAGTGGTGTTCCCCTATGTGGAGAACCACAACTTCTACATCGAGCATTGGACGATGTCGGTGGTTTGGCGCAAGGTCAAGGAGCTTGGAGCGACCCTCGAGAAGGACGGCCTACTCAATTCTGCCGACGATCTCCTGTTTCTTCGTCGCGACGAAGTGAATGAACTGTTGTGGGATTACTACAGCAACTGGGCGATCAACAGCCCGACGGTGTCGGCGGTCTACTGGGCTCCGATCGTTGAACGCCGCAGGGAGATCCATGCCAAGTTGTCCGAGTGGAAGCCCCCGAAGGCGTTGGGTGAACAACCCGAAGTCATCACCGAACCATTCACCATCATGTTGTGGGGCATCACCAGCGAGTCGGTCGACAACTGGCTCGGTAGCGGAGAGGCCAAGGAGAACGAACTCTCGGGAATGGCGGCATCACCGGGCTTGGTGGAAGGCCTGGCTCGCATCATCCATGATCCCGATGAGGTAGGCGACATCGAACAGGGGGAGATCCTCGTGGCCCCTATCACGGCACCAAGCTGGGCGCCGGTATTCCCCAAGATTCAGGCGTGCGTGACCGACATCGGCGGAATGATGAGTCACGCTGCCATCGTGTGTCGGGAGTACGGCGTACCCGCAGTGACCGGCACAGGTTTCGCAACCGACAAGATCAAAACCGGCGACCGGATCCGAGTAGACGGGTCTACCGGAACAGTAACCATTCTCTAGGCCCAGGGCAGGTGGGGACTCTCCCTCCCGGTCCTTTTTGAAGGGACACTTCGATGTTGACAAAAGAACAGAACGACGCTCTCACCCAGGTGGGGCCGGGCACGCCGATGGGCGCGGTCCTACGCCACTACTGGTATCCGGTGGCGTTCGTCCGTGAACTCGACGAGTTTCCGGTGAAACGCGCTCGGTTGCTTGGGGAGGACTGGGCGGTGTTCAAGACCGGCGACGGTGGTTATGGGATCGTCGATGAGCGCTGTCCCCACCGCGGCGCGTCGCTGGTGTACGGCATCGTCGATCAAGACGGACTTCGCTGTGGGTATCACGGCTGGAAGTTCGACAGAGCCGGTCAGTGCGTGGAGATCCTGGCCGAACCGGACAGTTCTGCCAAGTTCCGGGAAGGCTGTGCAGTCCGATCCGGCCAGGCCCAGGCCCTTGGCGGTCTGGTGTGGGTGTATGTGGGGGATGGACCGGCTCCGGAGTTGCCACGTTATGAGGCCTACGTGATGGACGGCATCCGCGATATCGGCCACTGTGTGATCCCCTGCAGCTGGCTACAAATCATGGAAAACGCAGTGGATCCCTATCACGTCGAGGCGCTGCACGGAAACTATTTCGAATTCATTGCCGAGCAGCAAGGAACGCCGATGCCGGGCTCCTTCGGTGGCAACAAACACGAAAAGGTTGCCTTCGACCCGTTCGATCACGGAATCATCAAGCGCAGGCTTCTGGTCGGTCAGGACGAAGAGTCTGACGACTGGAAGATCGGACACCCACTGGTCTTCCCCTACAAGATGTGGGTCGGCGGCAACGGCGTCTACCAAATGCAGATACGGGTACCGGTCGACGACACCCACACTCACGTGATGTTCTACACCGTGCATGCCCCCGAGGGCGGACAGCTGCCCGAGAATCCACCCTGCGTTGACTACGAAATCGAGTATGTGAACGACGACGGGACCTACATCGTCGACTACATCGAGGGCCAGGACATCATGGCCTGGATCACTCAGGGACCGATCGCCGACCGGACCAATGAGAAGATAACCAAGAGCGACGTGGGCGTTGTCGCCTGCCGACGAATGTTCAAAGAAGCAATAGATGCCGTCGCCGAAGGGAAGGATCCGATTGCGGTCGTGCGCGAGCCCCACGATGTGATCAAGCTTCCGTTGGAGCGATCCAAGTTCGGTCGGGGTGCTGAGTTCGCCAGCGATTGGATCGACAACGGGTCGATGCGATACAGCCCTCAGGCGGCCGCGATGAAGAAACTCCATATCGACGCCGCAGCAGCGCGCGCCGATCTGGCCCCCGCCGAGTCAGGACAGAACTGATGCCGATCGATCACGCCCACTGGGCCCAGTACTTGTTGTCGGCGGTCGAGGACCGTCGAGATGTCCAAGCGATCACCAAGCAGGTTGATGAGTTGTCGATCGATGATGCCTACGCAATCCAAGCGGCGTTGCTCGAACTCCAGCTCGGTCGAGGCGACACGCTGGCCGGTGCCAAGCTGGGTCTCACCTCTGCCGCCAAGCAGGAGCAGATGGGTGTCACTGAACCGGTGTACGGATGGTTGCCGGCAACATCGGTGCTCCAAGACAGCGTGGTCGACCTGAGCGAGCTCATACATCCCCGGTGCGAGCCCGAGATCGTCTTTGTTCTCGCTCAGGATCTGGCCGGACCAGGGGTCACCGCCGGTGATGTACTGGATGCCACCGACACGATCACGGGTGGCATCGAGATCATCGACTCGCGCTATGAAGCCTTCTCCTTCACCCTTCCCGATGTGATCGCCGACAACACGTCCGCAGCCCGAGTTGCCGTCGCTGATGAAGGTGTGGGTGCCCGCGATGTCGACCTGACAACGGAGGGATGTGTGTTCGAGATTGACGGCGAGATCACCGGCACCGCCACTGGCGCTGCCCTCCTCGGCGATCCTGCGGCTTGCGTGGCGATGCTGGCCAACCATCTCGGCAAACACGGACAGAAGCTCGAGGCGGGCTGGATCGTTTTGGCCGGGGCAGCCACCGACGCTCGACCCCTCAATGATGGAACGGTGGCAACCGCTCGGTACAGCCACTTCGGGCCTGTGACCGTCACCGGAAGAAGGTAACGACATGCCCCTCGTGAACGTTCACATGGCGTCGGGGCGAACCCCGGACCAGAAGCGAGCTCTCATGGATGCCATCACCGATGCCATGGAGACCTGTATCGGGGCACCTCGAAGCTCGGTGCGGGTATGGATCACCGAGATGGAGAACACCGACTTCATGGCTGGGGGAGAGCTGCTGGCCGACAAACAAGCCCGCCTCGCCGCCGAGAAGGCCGAACAGCCCTAGTACTACCCGAGCGAATCGAAACTGGCGATCGAAGTGCCCGCCCGCCGGGAGCGTCGATCGCCAGTTCGAAAGCGGCGCTATGGAACAAAAAGCGATGTTCCACCGGTTGTAGCCGGCATGACCAACGAAGCGATCAACGTGGACATAGTGGTGATCGGGCTCGGCCCGGCAGGTGAGACCGTCGGCGGCACACTGGCCGAGGCGGGGCTGAACGTGGTTGGAATCGAGTCCTCTCTTGTCGGTGGCGAGTGCCCGTACTGGGGCTGCGTTCCCAGCAAAATGATGATTCGAGCTTCCAACCTGCTCGCCGAGAGTCGACGAGTCGCAGACCTCGCCGGATCATCAACGACAACTCCCGATTGGGGACCGGTTGCGCAAAGAATTCGGGACCAAGCCACCGACAACTGGGACGACACCGTTGCCGTTGATCGTTTCGTTGGCAAAGGTGGAACGTTCGAACGCGGGAAGGGGCGAATCACCGGACCCAACACCGTCGAGGTCAACGACCAGACCTACGTGGCATCGAAGGGCATCGTGGTCGCCACAGGCACCCTCGCTGCCGTTCCTCCCATAGAGGGGCTGGCCGACACGCCCTACTGGACCAACCATCACATCGTGGAGACCAAAGAGCTCCCCAAGTCGCTGATCGTGCTGGGTGGCGGTGCCATCGGGTCTGAGTTGGCACAGGTGATGGCTCGCTTCGGCGTCAAGGTGTCGGTCATCGAGGGGATGGACCGACTGCTCCCTCGCAACGAGCCCGAAGCGGGCGAGGTGTTGGCCGAAGTATTCGCCGCCGAAGGTATCGATGTCTACACCGGTCAGTTCGCCAGCTCGGTCGGCTATGACGAATCGGGATTAGGGGAGTTCACGGTCACGATGCCCGACGGCACCAAGATCTCAGGTGAGAAGTTGTTGGTGGCAACCGGCCGTCGAACGTTCCTCAACGAGTTGGGTATCGCCAACGTGGGTCTCCCCGAAGACCTTCGATTCTTCAAGGTGGATGGCCGTCAGCGAGTGGAGGGAGCAGAGAACCTGTGGGCGGTTGGCGACATCGCCGGCGATGGTCTGTTCACCCACCTTGCCACCCGCCAGGCCGCCGTTGCGGCCGACGACATCCTCGGCAACGACGCCGAGCCGCTCAACCTCGACGCACTGTCGGCTGTGACCTTCACCGATCCAGAGGTGGGTGCTGTGGGTACGACCGAAGCCGAAGCCCGGGAAGCTGGTATCAACGTGGCAATCGGCTTCAAGATCGTCGCTCAGACCGCCCGAGGTTGGCTCCACGGCACCGGCAACGAAGGCTTCATCAAGCTGGTGGCTGACCAGGACGCCAGCGTGTTGGTCGGAGCGACATCGGTCGGTCCTCACGGCGGAGAGGTGCTCGGGCTCCTGTCGCTGGCGGTCCACGGCAAGGTTCCGATCAGCACCCTGAGATCGATGATCTACGCCTACCCCACGTTCCACAAAGGCATCGAAGACGCGCTCAACGAGCTATCCCTCCCTCCGGGGGCCTCTTAGCTCGCCTGCGGGGCCTCTTCGGTCCATGTTCTCGCTGCGCTGTCTCCTCGTGCCTCGTCGACTGCTTCGCTTCATGGACTCGGCTCCTTCGGGTCGCTCCGGAGCGGGTACGTACGCTCCCTCCGACGTCGCCGCAGTGAGGCTGAACTCGTCTGGAGGGGAATCAGCAGGCTCTTAGCGAGGTACGAGCGCCGCCCGCCCCGCTCCCGGGCGAGCGTGGAGAGCCCCCGGAGGGACAACGATCAGGCGCAGATTGCTTCGACCACGTCGGACATGGCCCGAAGGCTGTGACCGGGAAGGAACTCGGTGCAGTACGGCAAGGCGGCAGCCATCGAGCCGACCAGCGGTTCGAACTCCGGATCGGCGCTCCGGGGATTCAGCCAAATCACTCGATGGGAGCGTCGGGCCAGCTTGGCCATCTGCCTGGCCACCTCGTCGGGCGGGTCGGTGTCCCAGCCGTCGGATGCGATGATCACGATGGCCCCTCGGGTGTAGGAACCCCACACTCGATCCGTCTGCAACGAGCGGATGCTGTATGCGAGACGGGTTCCGCCAAACCGATCACCCACCTCGGCGCTGGCGCGGTCAACCGCTTCGTCGGCCGAGCGATGTCGCAATGACGAGGTGATACGGGTGAGCCTGGTCCCGAACGCAAAGACTTCAGCCCGACCGCTGAGCGCCAAGCATCGGGTGAGGTGCAAGTAGGGCTTCGTGAAAGACTGCATCGATCCGCTGACATCCACCAGCATCACTACCCGCCTGGGCCGTGCCCGCTGCCGCGACCGTTTGAGAAACAGCGGTTCCCCTCCGGTTCGCAGCGCCGAACGAAGTGAACGGCGCAATTCGATCCTGTTCCCACTCGGCCAGGGCTGCCGTCGACGGCTGGGCCTGGTTGGCCACCGGGCCAGTGCGCTCTCCAGCGCGGCCTCTACCTCAGCCAGGAGCACCGGGTCGAGCAGATCGAACGGCGTGTCGAGTTCGGCCTCGAGCACCGACGGAAGGCGCTCGGGGATCGAGGCATCATCTTCGGAGTCGTCTCCGTCATCGTCAGTGGAGTCGATGACCGATGGCAGCGTGGTCCACGGCAGCCCCTCTCCGGCCTGACCTTCGGCATCGGGGACACGAAGCGACAGGTAGGTGTCGTCGTCTCGACGGGGCGCAGGAACAGCTCGACGCGATTCGGGATTCTTCATTTCCTCCAGCGACAGATCGAACACTGCAGCGAAGACGGCGTTGAAGACCGGAAGGTCCGTTGCCGAGTGGAGGAGGCTGATGCGGCTGATCCAGTAGAGATCGTGCTTGGAGACAGGTCCCGCTGCCTCCATGCTGTGTGCAAGTCTGTTGACCGCGCTGAGGGGCACCGTCAAGCCAGCCCGGTTGAGTCGGGCGGCGAACGAGGCCCCGAAGATCGCTCGGTCGACGCCGATGAACATGGTTGGTCAGCGTCTGTTGATCAGCCAGATGATGAGAGCGATGATTCCGACCGCGGCGAGGGCAGGAGCCGCCCGCTTGAAGACAGCACCACCAGCGGCGTCCATGAGGTCGAGAGCTTCCATCTCACCTTCGGGCTGATCGAACGTGCGCTTCGCCGGTGTCCCAGCCGCTGAGGGTTCACCGACGTCGGCGGATGCGGCGGCAACCTGTTCGATGGCCTCCTCGGGCTCTTCCCCATCGTGTTCCAGCTTGTCGTGAATGCACTCCACGAACTGGTCGATCAGCTTCTTGGACACATCACCGATCACGCCCTTGCCGAACTGGGCCACCTTGCCGGCGATCTTCAGGTCGGTGTGGATCACCACCTTGGTGCCACCATCGACCGGCGACATGTCGGCGGTGATGACAGCGGAGGCGTTGCCGGATCCGCGCGAGTCGCGGCCCTTGGCGTCGATATCAACGTGGTAGTTCTCGTTGTCGAGGTTGAGGAAGTCGGCGGTGCCTGCGTATTCAGCAGTGACGGGACCAACCTTGATCTTCACCTTGCCGCTGTAGACGTCACCCTCCTGTCCGGTTAGCCGGGCGCCAGGCAGGCATGGAGCGATCTCGGGGATGTCGGTAAGAACCTCCCAAGCTCGCTCGATCGGCACGTTGACGACGAATTCATTTTCCAGCTTCACAGCTTCATTGTCCTCTCTGGTTGAGCTCGGCGCCAATGCGCTCCGCATGTTCGTTCGGCTTGTAGTGCCCCATCGCCCTCGATGAGCGCAGTCGTGTTCGGATCTCCGGGCTGATCATCCTGCCCCGGAGCTTGGTCCACGAGGCCAGAAGAGCAGTTGTGGTGCCGGCGATCGTCAGGCCGGCGGTGGCCTGAACTATGAGTAGCGCCTCGTGATGGGCGAGCAGGTTCATACTGCGCTCTCCTGCTCGAAGACCTCGGTGACGGCTGCGAGGTCGTCAGGGCCTTTGGCGATAGCGCCCAGGGTGGCTGCGGCCAAAGGTCGCTCCAGTTCGCTTACACCTAGTGCGTGAAGAGCAGACACCCAATCGATTGCTTCGGCCAAGCCGGGTGGTTTGTCGAGATCGAGCGATCGTGCTCGAGCGATGAAGTTCGTGGCCGCGGTCACCAACTCCGAGGTTCCTCCTGGCACATTGCGACGAACGATCTCGGCAGAACGCTCGACCGATGGATACTCGATCCAGTGGTAGAAACAGCGTCGCTTGAGGGCGTCGTGAAGTTCGCGGCTTCGATTGGACGTGAGGATCACGATGGGCCGCGTGGTGGCGGCGAAGGTGCCCAGCTCAGGCACAGTGACCGATGCTTCGCCCAGAAACTCGAACAGCAGCGCTTCGAACTCATCGTCGGAGCGGTCGATTTCGTCGATCAGGAGGACTGGGGGCGTAGGGCCCTTGTGTCGGACGGCCTTCAACAGAGGCCGGTCGAGCAGGAACTGCTCGGTGAACAGATCGGCGTCGGACACCCCGGCACCGGTTTCGGCAGCTCGTATGCTGAGCAGCTGATGGGGGTAGTTCCACTCGTACAGCGCTTCGGACGCCGTGATGCCTTCATAACACTGGAGTCGGATGAACGTGGTGTCCAATGCGTCGGCCAGGGCCAGCGCTGCAGCGGTCTTTCCCACTCCCGGCTCTCCCTCTAGCAGAAGAGGCTGGCCTACAGCCTGCGTGAGATACAGCGCCATCGCCAGACCCTCGTCGACCAAGTAGTTGGCTCGATCTAGGCGCTTGGTGAGTTCATCGAGTGGAAGCGTTGTCACTCGGCGCCAATCTCTTCTGCATAGCGGGTTCGGCACCCCGGGTTGCAGAACCAGAAGTCCTCTCCGTCGTGGTGCAAGTGAGGAGTGCCGTCGACAATGGTGACGGTCATGTTGCACACCGGATCGATTGCGGTGATCGGGTGGGGAGCAGGAACCGACTTGGGGGCTTCCAGACCGTCCAGTCGAACTGCCTTGATCAGATCGGCCAGAATCGAAAGAGCGATCTCCTCGGCGGTCTTGGCTCCTATCCAGGCTCCGACTGGTGATCGGATGGCCCGCCGTTCGTCGTCGTTGAGTGCTAGTTCGTCGAGAACCGCCTGGCCTCGTTTGCTGCTGGCTACCAATCCGATGAAGCCGACTCCGGAATCCAGCGCCGCCCTGATTGTCTCCTCCTCATGTCGGCCGTGGCTGGCGATGATCACCGCCGACGCTTCTTCGACACCATCGATAATCGCATATCCCAATGAGGCACCCAGATCCCTGAGCGCATCGGCGATCGGTGTCGACCCGACGATGCCGAGGCCCAGCGCCGGGATCTTGGGTTCGAGGAAGATCTCCATGGCACCTCCCGATAGGCAGGGGTTCACCGTTGTCATTGCTCCGGGAGCTTCGGGAAAATCATGGCCATCCTCAGGGAGGATTCGAAGCAACAGGCTCTCGCCAGACTCAAGCAGACCCAACGAGGCGGTTCGGACCGAACCTTCGGCGCACTGACCCCCGATGAAGCCCTCGATCGAACCGTCTGGCAGAACTACGGCCGCGTCTCCGGGCCGGGTCGACGTGGGGCATTGGGCCCTCACCACCGTCGCCAGCACGAACGGCCGCCGCTGCTCCACCAACTCGTGGACTCTCGCCATGGTTCCCCTGCTGGTTGAACTCATTGTTTCATCCTCTCCCGACCGGTCCCTCCGACGAAATTCCGTTCGGACACCACATTCCGCCCAAAACCCGTTCCGGCAGCACATCTGGTGTGCTGCCGGAACGGAAGAACGGGTAGATGTGGTGGCCAGACGGAATTTCGCTGAAGGCGAGCGAAGGTTTTCGCCGCGCCAGCAAAGCGGCACGAGCGCGTTCGCCACGCAGCATGGGAGGCGAGCGAAGGCATTTAGATCGGTGGCGTGTGGTTGCCCTGCATTGCCTCCCATACCCGGCTGGGGGTGAGGGGCATGTCTGCATGGCGGACGCCGAACGGCTTGAGCGCATCGATCACCGCGTTCACCACGGCGGGAGGCGATCCCACCGTTGCCGATTCTCCGATGCCTTTGGCCCCGATCGGATGGTGAGGTGACGGGGTGACCGTATGACCGGTTTCCCAATCGGGAACCTCCATCGCGGTAGGAATGAGATAATCCATCAACGAACCGGCGAGACAGTTGCCGTCCTCATCGAAGCTGATCATCTGCATGAGCGCCATTCCGACGCCATCGGTGAGGCCACCGTGCACCTGACCCTCGATGATCATGGGATTGATCTGTGTCCCACAATCATCGACTGCGACGAACCGTCGCACCTTCACCTCGGCCGTTCCAGGGTCGACGTCGACCACGCAGATGTAGGCGCCAAAGGGATAGGTGAGGTTGGACGGGTTGTAGCAGATCTGAGCTTCGAGCCCGCCTTCGATGCCTTCGGGCAGGTCGCCGGCTCCGTGAGCCTTCATTGCGATGTCCTGGATGGTGACGCTCTTGCTCGGATCGCCCTTCACCTGAAATGCTCCTTTGGTCCATTCCAGGTCGGCCACGCTTACCTCCAACATCCCCGATGCGATGATTTGGGCTTTGTCCTTCACCTTGCGAGCCACCAACGCGGCGGCCGCACCCGAAACAGGAGTTGAACGGGATCCGTATGTTCCCAATCCGAACGGCGTGTTGTCGGTGTCGCCGTGAACCACGTCGATGTCCTCGGGCGGAATGCCGATTTCTTCGGCCACGATCTGAGCGAACGTGGTCTCATGGCCTTGGCCCTGGGTCTTCACGCTCAGACGAACAACAGCTTTGCCTGTTGGGTGGATGCGCAGCTCGCAGCCGTCGGCCATACCGAGGCCCAGGATGTCCATGTCCTTCCGGGGACCGGCGCCTACAGCTTCGGTGAAGAAGCTGATACCGATGCCCATCAGCTCCCCCCGGGCTCGTTTCTCCTCCTGTTCCTTGCGCAGTTCGTCGTAGCCGATCATCGCCATGGCTTTTCGCATGGCCGGCTCGTAGTTGCCGCTGTCGTACACCCAGCCGGTCTTGGACTCATATGGGAACTGATCAGGTTGGATGAAGTTCTTCAGCCGCAATTCGGCCGGATCCATCTTCAGCTCGTAGGCCAAGACGTCCACCATACGTTCGACCAAATAGACAGCTTCGGTGATCCGGAACGAGCAGGCGTAGGCCACGCCGCCGGGTGCTTTGTTGGTGAACACCGCGTCCATGTCGCAGTACGCAGCTTCGATGTCGTAGCTTCCGGTGAACACACCGAAGAATCCGGCCGGGTACTTGATGGGCGCAGCTACACCATTGAAGGCGCCGTGATCGGCCAGAACGTAGGTACGCACCGCCCGAATCTTGCCGTCCTTGGAAGCGGCGATCTCGCCCCGCATGATGTAGTCCCGAGCAAATCCAGTGCTGACAAGATTCTCGGTTCGGTCTTCCATCCACTTCACCGGCTTGCCGGTGACGATCGATGCGACGATCGAGCACACATAGCCCGGATACACCGGCACCTTGTTACCGAAGCCGCCGCCGATATCGGGGGCGATGATCCGGATCTTGTGTTCGGGCAGGCCGGCCACCAGCGCATATACCGTGCGATGGGCGTGGGGCGCCTGGGTGTTGCACCAGAGGGTCAGCTTGCCACTGATCTTGTTCATGTCGGCGATGCTGCCGCAGGTCTCCATCGGGGCCGGGTGAACACGGGGATACACCATGTCTTCCGACACCACCACGTCGGCGTCGGCGAAGACAGCCTCGGTGGCTTCCTTGTCGCCGACCTCCCAGTCGAAGCAATGGTTGTTCTCCTTGCCTTCGAGGTCATCGCGGATCAAGGGCGCGTCGGGATCGAGCGCTTTGCGGACATCGATCACCGGGTCCAGCGGTTCGTAGTCGACATCGATCAGTTCCAGCGCATCGCGGGCCGAGTACCGGTCTTCGGCGACCACGAAGGCCACCTCCTGATGCTGGAAGCGGACCTTGTCGGTGGCCAAGACCGCCTGAACATCATTGGACAGGGTTGGCATCCACGCCAGGTTGAGTGTCTCGAGGGTTGCCCCGGTGACAACCGCCTTCACCTTGGGGTGGGCCTCGGCGGCAGAGGTGTCGATGCTGTTGATCTTGGCGTGGGCGAACGGGCTGCGCAGTATCGCCATATGCAACATGCCCGGCAGCTGCACGTCGTCGACGAACTGGCCGGCACCCCGGACCAATCGCGGGTCTTCCTTGCGCAGCATTCGACCGAACCCGACCGGCTTCTCGTCGTTGAGGTTGTTGTCGGGGGTCGGGATCTGATTGTCGTTCTCGGTGACGGTCATGCCGGGCTCCCTTCGAGAGCTGTGTTCTCCAGCGACACTGCGGTCTCGCGCTCTTTGGCGGCTGCCCACTGGATGGATCGAACGATTGTGGAGTAGCCGGTGCAGCGACAGATCTGACCACTGATCGCTTCTCGAATCACTTCCTCGGACGGGTCAGGATTCCGGTCGAGCAAAGCTCGGGCGGTCATCATCATGCCCGGGGTGCAGAATCCGCACTGGAGCCCGTGGCACTGGATGAAACCCTCCTGCACGGGATCGAGTCCATCAGGGGTCTCGAGACCTTCGACAGTCCGAACCCGATGACCTGCAGCCATGGCGGCCAAGTGGGTGCAGCTCTTCACCGGTTCCTCATCGACCCACACCACGCAGGTTCCGCAATTGGAGGTGTCGCAGCCCCAGTGAGTTCCCGTGAGTCCCAGGTGGTCGCGTATGAAGTGCACCAGCAACGTCCGGGGTTCAGCTTCCTGGGCGATGTCCTCACCGTTGATGTTCATTGAGATTTCCATGGGAGCTCCTACTCCTGTCCGGTGGCTCGGGCGACGGCCTTGCGAAGTGACCGGACAGTCAGCTCTTTGGCCAGATGAGTCTTGTATGCGGCGGTGCCGCGAGTATCGGTGGCGGGGCTGGCGTTGGCGGCAGCGATGGCACCGACCGTTGCATACAACTCCTCGGAGGGGATCTGACCCCGGAGTGCGTCGGAGATGGGCTGCACGTTGGTGAGGTTCGGTCCTACCGCGCACAGTCCGACTCGACCGTCGGCGATCACATCACCGTTCATGGTGACCGCCGCTCCGGCCGAGGCGACGGCCCAGTCACCGGCCCGGCGCTCCACCTTGTGGTAGGCCGAGCTGCTGTTGGGTTTGATGGGAATCCGAACCTCGGTGAGCATTTCACCGTCCGCTACCGCGGTTTCGTACGGGCCTCGGTGAAAGTCGTGCATCTCGACGACCCGATCCCCGCTTCCGTTGCGTATTACACAGCTCGCCTCGAGCGCATCGCAGACGGCACTGAGATCTTCGGCAGGGTCGGCCTGGCACAGCGAGCCACCGAGGGTTCCTCGGTTTCGGACCACCGGATCGGCGATCACCTTCTCGGCATCCCGGAAGATCGGGAAGACCGCCGCGAGTTCATCGCTCTCCAGCAGCTGCTGGTGTCGGGTGAGTGCGCCGATGCGAACCTCGCTGGCGCTGAAGCGAATGTATTGCAGCTCATCGACGAGATCGTTGATGTCGATCAGATACTCCGGCATCGCCAATCGGAGTTTCATCATCGGTATCAGACTGTGTCCGCCGGCCACTACTCGCGCCTCGTCGCCCAATCGCTCCATGAGTGCGATGGCGTGATCAACGCTGGTGGCCCGCTCGTATTCAAACGGTGCTGGAACCTGCATATTTGCCCTTTCCGGATGTGCCAGTGGCAACAGTCAAGTCGTTGATGACCAGATGTGTCAACTGTCACTTCACTGATCGGTGTAGTTGATTGTCAGCGCGGTTTGACGAAGGAATCGTGAGCAGCGATCGTAGGTGTTTGTGACCCCTGCTCAGCTCAAAGCCTTTGCTGCCGTCGTGCGCCACGGTTCCTCCAGGGCCGCGGCCCGCGAACTCGGCGTCACCGAAGCGGGCATCAGCAATCACATCGCCGCCCTTCGCAAGGAACTCGACGACCGGTTGTTCCGTCGGGCCGGGGACGGTCTGGTGTTCACCCCCGGCGGGCTCCGGTTGGCCACCCGGGCGGTGGAAATCCTCGGTCTTCAGGACCAGACCCGGGCCGAGGTTCAGGCAGCGGCGGAAGGTCAACGACTGCTGCGCCTCGCCGTTTCGTCGCTGTTCGGTGAATACTGTGCACCGGGCTTGATCGAAGCGTTCACAGTGCGGGCACGAGACTTGCGGGTAGAAGTGGCCGTGCATGCGCCGGATCAGTTCGAGACGCTGCTGAGGAAAAGAGCTACGGACCTCGCCATCGGTCCTTCGGTGCCGGCACTCCGACGTCAGATCGACAACGTGGAGTTTGTGCGCTACCAGCAGGTCGCCGTCGTTGCCCGCCAACATCCCCTGGCCGGCAAACGGATGAGCGCAGAGCGAGCGGCCCGAGAACAATGGTTCCTGGGTCCATCTGCCATCGACCCCGGCGGGGTTGCCCATTCCGCCCTTCAGTCATTGCAGGTTCCGGAGGCAAACCAGCTCGTGTTCCATAGCAACGAGGCTGCCGTGAATGAAGCCAAGCGAGGAGGCGGCGTTGGGTTCGCCCTACTTCACAAGGTTGCACCCGACATCAAGGCGGGTCGGATAGCAACCGTTGAGCTTCCCGGTACGGCATTTCATGGCACCTGGACTGTTTACGCCAACCCTCCCCATCAGCAGACGCCGCCGGCCAAGGAGTTGCTTCGTTTTGTCACAACACCCAGAGCGCTCCAGGCAACCCTGGCCGGGTCGGCTGCGCAGCTTTCACGTTTCAGGCCCAGCGTGCACGTAACGTTGTGGGCCAGCTGACCTACCAGCTCATTTCGATTTCGAGCGAAGTACTGTCGTCCTCGACTTCGATCTCGACCTCGACCTTCACGTCGTTGGGCACCTTCACCCGGTACTGAAGTCCCTCCCGCTTGAAAGAGATTTCGTTGTGTCGAGAGAGCGAATCTGCAAGTTCACGCAGCTGTGCTGCCAGTTCTTCGCGGTTGACGATGTGTTCAGTTTCGATTTCGAGGAGTTTCACGCCCCAAGCCTGCCGCAGTGAAAGGGGACGCGCTACCCCTGGTAGCGCTCGGCTAGGCGGATATCCACCACATCTCGGAGCCGGGAGCTCACCTCATCGAGGTCGGCCCCCCAGCTCGGTACGGCTCCGACGCTGAAGCTCTGGCCCGTACGGGTTTCCAGTTCGAGATAGCCCGGCGTTGATTGCGCGGCGGGTATCACCAGCTCGATGAGGGGTATCTGGATCCTCCGCAAGAAGTTGTTGACGATCACCGACTCCTGGTCGACCACCAGTCGCACTTGCGTGATTCGCCACAGGATCAGGATCACGGCAAGACCTCGAAGAAGCCACAGAACCGAGAATTCCGGCGAAAACAGACCCGGACCGAGGATCATCACCGCCACCAGGAAGAACGGGATGAAGCCGCGGCGGGGGAGCCGAGCAATGGTCACGGCCGAAGTTGATCCGCTCATCAGGCCATCCACCCGCTCAACGATAGGCACAACGCATGCAGGCGCGATGTCGCCCAGTGCTCGGAGCGCAAAATTCCCCACTTCTTACAGTTTGGACATGGAAGTCACTATTGGCGTTGGCCATCTAGGTCAATCTTGGACTTGCCTCGTGCGCTTCTGACCGCGAGCATCTAGGCAACGGCACACACGCACAAGGGGTAGCGACGTTGAACAAGAACTGGTCGGTTGAAGACTTCCGGAAGGGCATCACTGCCCTTCCCCAACCCAACCTGGGGTGGAACACCTACGGCAAAGGCGTAGAAAACGTCGGACGTGACGGCGCGCCCGAACCGCTCGATGTACCGATCGAGCCGGGTCCTGACCAACTGCTGATTCGAATCGATGCAGTCGGATTGTGTTTCTCCGACGTCAAGCTGGTCCGCCAGGGCGGGGACCATCCCAAGCTCTACGGTCGAGACTTGATGGTCGAGCCCACTCGACTCGGCCACGAAGCGACCGTCACAGTGATCGAGGTTGGCTCCAACCTCGCCGACCAGTATCACGCTGGCCAGCGCCTGGCGATTCAGCCCGACATCTATGTCGGCGGCAGGGCAACGGCGTACGGCTACACAATTCCCGGTGGCTTGATTCAGTATCACGTGATCGGCCCGGAGGTTCTTGCCGCCGACGACGGTGCCTACGTGATCCCGGTCACCGACGACATCGGTTACGCTGCCGCCGCACTCTCGGAGCCCTGGGCCTGCGTAGAGGCTTCCTACACCCAGCGTCGACGTCTCTCGCCGCTCGAGGGCGGGACCATGTGGATCGTGGGTTCGGCCGATGACGCCGTCGCCTATTCTTTCTCCAGCGGCCTCGATGCGCCAACCACGATCGTGGTCACCGACGTGAGCGAACACGTGCGGGGTCTGATTGCCGATACGAACCCAACCGCCAACGTGGTTGAGCGAAACGGTCTAGGGGTCGCCGACTATGCAGCGCTGTCGGAAGAGCTCACCGACGGCAAGGGCTTCGATGACATCGTGGTGCTCAACCCCACCTCAGGCGATGCGATCGAAGAAATCGCGAAGCTGATCGCCTTCCGAGGGACCATGAACATGGTGGGGACCCAGCCCCTCGATCGGTTCCCACTCATCGATGTCGGCCGCCTGCACTACCACTACACCGCATACATCGGAACCACCGGACCGGAGATCTCCACCTCCTACGGCGAAGCTCGCAATCGCGCCGATTTCGTTCCCGGTGGGGTGGCAGCATTCATCGGTGCTGGCGGACCGATGGGTCAGATGCACATGCAACGGGCTATCGAAACCGACAGCGGTCCCAACACCATTCTCGGCATCGACCTCGACGACGACCGGCTTGAAGTGGCTCGGGAACTCCTCGCCGACCTAGCGGCCGAACGGGGCAAAGAGTTCGTTCTTCTGAATCCAAACACCCAGGGTGAGACCGCCGAGGACTTCGTGGCCCGGTATACCGACGGCCGCGGGGCCGACGATGTTGTTGTCACCGTTCCGGTGGGGCCGGTGATGGGCGACGCCGCAGCACTCATGGGCCCCGACGGGATGCTGGTGCTGTTCGCCGGCGTGGCCAACGGAACGATGGCCCCGCTCAACATCAGCGACGTCTACCTCCACAATGCCCAATTCACAGGAACGTCGGGATCCAGCATCGCCGACCAGGCAACGGTGCTCGAAAAGGCGTTGGCCGGTTCACTCTCGCCGGAACGTTCACTCGCTGCGGTCGGTGGGATCGAGGCTGGTCAGGCAGGGATCCAGGCCATGATCGACGGCGATTTCGCCGGCAAGATCATGATCTTCCCGCAGGTTGCCGGTCTACCGCTCACCGGACTCGGCAAGCTGTCCGAGGTCGCCCCTGAAGTTGGGGCGCTACTGGGCGAGGGAAACCTCTGGACCCGTGCCGCTGAAGACAAACTGCTCGAACTCTACGCTGCGCCCAAGGAGTAGTCGGGTGATCACCACGATCACCACCAACCCCAGCCTCGACACAACCATCGCGCGTCGCTGAGCTCGTCGTCGGCGAAGTACATCGTACTTCGCCGGCAGTGAGCGAAGCGGGAGGAAAAGGGGTGAACGTGGCGCGTGGATTGATCCGCAGCGGACTCGAGGCCCAGGCCCTCGTGGTGTGCGGTTCAGCCCAGAGTCCAACCTTCCTCCGGTCCCTCGCTGATAGTGCTGTGCCGGCGGTTGTGATCGAAACCGGGAATGCCGTCCGCACCAATATCTCGGTGATCGAAGACAGCGGCCGGACCACCAAACTCAACGAACCCGGCTCCGTTGTCGGAGCCGACGACATCGAACGACTACTCGTGGCCGCGGAGTCCGCAGCCGCAGAGAGCTCGTGGATCGTGGCCGCCGGCAGCCTGGCACCGGGAATGCCTGAAGACTTCTACGCTCTGCTGGCCCAGCGGTTGGAAACAGCTTCATGCCGGGTTGCGATCGATGCCAGCGGACCAGCCCTGTCAGCAGTGCTGGGATCTCCTGGAGTGGTCTTGAAACCAAATGAGGAAGAGCTGGCGGCTGTGTGGGGATCGCCACTGAACTCTACCGAGGCACTTGTGGAGGCCGGCCAACAGATCGCCCAAGGCAGCGGCAACACGGTGCTGTTGAGCCTTGGAGCCGAGGGCGCATTTGCGATCACCCCCAGCGAGACCCTCAGAGGTTCCGCGGCTGCGGCCGATGTCAAGAACACCGTTGGCGCAGGGGATTCGATGCTGGCTGGGTATATCGCCGGCTACGAGGGTTCCGGCGGATCTACGGTAGAGGCACTGCGTTCGGGCCTTGCGTGGGGGCGAGCGGCGGTTCGCTCAGAGGGGACGGGCTTTCGGTCGGTGAGTTCGGATGACTTTCGAGCAGTACAAATCGAGGGTGAGCGCCAGTGACCGTGGCAACAAAGGCAGCACCCGTCTTTGGGGTGCGTCCGGCAGAGATGTTCACTCGCGGTTTCCGAGGTTTCGCACAGAATGCTCTGCCCCTCGTTGCAACCGGCCTGGTCACACTTGTTGTGTACGGCGCCTTTCGATGGCCGGCCCAGCAACTCTTCAACGATGACAAGGTCTACCAGTCGATCGCTGTCGACCTTGTGGGGCTCATCCTCGCCGGCACGATCGCCTATCCCTGGTATTCCTACGCCCTCGACTCCGCCAGGGGCGAGAAGGCAGATCTGGCGCGGCCATTCGCCAACCGCCGACTGTTCTTCGCTCAGTTCGTGAGTTCGTTCTGGTTCTGGGCTGGAGTTCTTCTCGGGGTTCGTTATCTCGCCGGCCTGCCCTCGATTTTCGTGATACTCCTGTACGCGTTCCACGGTTATGTGATCGCCGACGGAAAAGCAAAGAGTGGGCTGGTTGCGCTCGGCACCAGCGTCAGGCTCGGGCAGGGCCGCCGAATAGCGTTGTTCGCACTGGGCACCTTGCTGGTGATTTTCAACCTGTTCGGAGCGATTTCGCTGGGCTTTGAGGTCAACCCGAGCCTCGATCCGCTGATGATCGGGATTGCAGTTGTCGGTCTTGCCGTCACTACGAGCGTGACGCTGGTATGCGGAGCGGTTCTGTATGACGCCTTGTACCCATTGTTGGGTGATGATCTGATCGAGGCGGTGCCACGATCCCGTCGCGCCCGAAACACCAGGAAATCAACAAAAAGGGGAAGAAAGAAATGAAATTGCTTCAAGGCGTCGGTGCATCTTCGGGGGTTTCCATCGCCCCGGTCCTACTGCTGCACGAGGCGGTTTTTGTCGTGAAGGATGTCGATGCACCGCTCGACGCGGTGGCAAGCGCAGCGCAAGCGGTCGTCGAGCAACTTCAGGGTCTCAGTGCCCAGGCTGCGTCGCTGGGTCGAACCGATGCTGCCGAAGTCCTGCAAGCTCAGTCGTTCATGGCCATGGATCCGATGATCCCCGACGCGGTCGAGACACACTTGAATCAGGGCGCCACGTTCGATGATGCACTCGAGGGGGCAGCCGCCGACCTGCAAGAGATGCTTGCGTCACTCCCCGACCCCTATCTGGCCGCCCGGGCAGCCGACATAGGCGAGGTGTTCGAGCGGATCCGTCGGCAACTGGCGGGATTGCCGGCACCGGGAGCGGTTGATTTGGACGAGCCCAGCATCCTTTGCGCTGAGACGCTCACGGCAGCTCAGACCGCTCTGCTCGACCCCAACCTGGTGCGCGGTCTGGCAACAGTGGAGGGGGGCCCGACCAGTCACGTGGCAATCATTGCGAGAGCGTTGGGTGTGCCGGCTGTCGTTGGTTTGGTCGACCTCGTTGAATCGGTGGAGACCGGGTTCACCGTCGCTCTCGACGGTACAACCGGGGAATTCTTCGTCAACCCGACTGCAGAAACGAAGGTGGACTTCGAAGCCCGGGCTGCCAAGGTGGCCGCATTGGCCAAGGCAGCCGAAGTGTTTCGAGGTAAGAAGATCACGGTTGGCGACAAGTCGGTTCATGTTGCCGCCAACGTCGCAAACGAGATGGATCTCGATCGGGCGCTTGCATCGAAGTCGGACGGAATCGGTCTCTTTCGGACCGAGTTCCTTTCCTTGACCGCCCGGTGCCGCCGTCGGAGGATGAGCAGTACGAGGTGTATGCAAAGGCACTCAAGGCGTTCTCGGAACCGGTTGTCATTCGAACCTTCGACATCGGCGGTGACAAGCCGGCGTCCTTCCTCAAGCTGCCTCCAGAGGAGAATCCGTTCCTGGGCGTCCGTGGGGTTCGCCTTTACCAGCAGGAGAAGGAACTCTTCCTGACCCAGGTTCGAGCCCTGCTGCGAGCAGCTCCCCACGGTGACCTGTGGGTGATGATTCCAATGATCGCAACGGACTCGGAGCTCACGTTCATCCTGGAGGCGTTCGAAGAGGGCCGTTCCCAACTCGATGAAAAGGGTGTCCCCTACGGGCGGATTTCGCTCGGAGCGATGGTCGAGGTTCCCTCGGCGGCACTGCAAGCCAAGGCCATGTCGACCCGGCTCGACTTCTTCTCGATCGGCACCAACGACCTCACCCAGTACGCACTGGCGGCAGACCGAACCAATGGTGCTGTCGATCACTTGAGCGATCCGTTCCATCCGGCCGTGCTTCAGCTCTGTCGGATGACCGCCGAAGCTGGTATCGCTCGGGGCATCTCGGTCTCGGTGTGTGGCCTGGCAGCGGCAGACCCCTTGGCCGCCAAACTCTTCGTGGAGATGGGAATCAACAAGCTTTCCGTGGCTGGTCCTGATGTCAACCTGACCAAGGCGGAGCTGGCCTCGGTGGATCCGGCACAGCTCGCCGGTCTTGCGGCTGCGGTTGCGCCGGCTACCGACGGCCCTGAGGTTCGTAGACTTGGAGCCGATTTCTTCGCATGAACACAGTTCTCGACAGCCGAGTGATTCGGATGACGAGATGGCTGCTTGACCAAACCGAACCGAGGAGCACGGCCGATCTCGCTGCTGACCTCGGCCTCACCGAGCGGGTCGTGCGCTACCGGCTCGGTGTGGTGGAGACGTACCTGAGATCCAAGGGTGCCTCGCTGACTCGGCGACGCGGCTTGGGTTTGCTGGTGGAGGCGCCCGACGATGTCCGTGACGAGATCCTCTCCGACCTCGGCGAACGAGTCGCAGCTCCAAGGGTCTATGCGCCTGAGGAGCGCGAGCACCTCCTCATCGCCGGTTTGTTGTGGGCCTTTCCCAACGTGGCGCCGCTGGAGCGACTGAACCTCGACTTGGAGGTCTCGAAGACCTCGGCCCGTCGCGATCTTCAACGATGCGAACCGTGGCTGGAACGCAATGGTGTACCCCTCGTGCGCAAGCCGGGAAAGGGTCTGGTGTTGGTCGCAACCGAACGCCAGGTCAGGCGGGCGATGGTGCAGCTTGTGCTCGAGGCAGTGCCCGAGGACGTCTTGGTCGAGCTTGCCACCACTGACTTTGCCGACGCGCGGCAAGTCCATGTGCGTGTACCCAGCGGATTGCGGGATCGTCTGGCCGAACTTCCTATTCGGGCCTGCGCGGAGGCGGTGCGAACCTGTGCAACCGAACTCGGTTCGCTCGCGGGGAACAGTGATCTCGTTCTCGCCCTCTATCTTGCGGTCAGCTCGGCCCGCTCCAACGCCGGACGTGGGATTCGCCTCGATCCGGGGAACCAGCTGTCGCTGGTGGATCACCCGGCCGCGGTTCCAGCCGGCTTGTTGGCAGCAGAACTCGATCGAGCCCACGTTGCCGCGCTCGAGGCCGCCGAAGTCGCCAGCGTTACCGAGTATCTGCTGGGGCTCCACGCACTTGCTGCAGTGCAGCGGGAGCATGTTGACGTGTCGGCGATCCTCGACGAAGTTCTCGACTACGCCAGCGACAAGCTCCACCCCTCACTGAAGGAAGATGCCGAACTTCGGCACGGGTTGGCGTTGCATCTGGGTCGGTTGGCGGTGCGTATACGTCACGGACTGCCGGTTCACAACCCACTGCTCGAGGAGGTCCAAGATCGTTATCCCGATGTCTTCGAAGTCGCGACTGACCTGTCGGTCAGCATGAGCAGGAACTTCGGCGTTGACCATGTGGGTGCTGACGAGGTGGGCTTCATCACCATGTATCTGTCGGGAGCGCTGGAACGTGCTCATCTCAGGCCCCGGCGGAGAGCGCTTGTGGTATGTCCGAGCGGTATGGCAACCGCATGGGTGTTGGTCTCACGAATCCAGGCTGAATTCCCCGAACTCACGATCTCGGAGGTGTTGTCGGCTAGAGCGTTCGAGGATCTACCCGGTGATCTCGAATTTGATCTGGTTATCTCGACAGTTTCGCTCGAGGCTGCCTTGCCGGTCGCTGTTGTGAGTCCGCTATTGCCCCAGGCCGATGTCGCTCGGGTCACGGCACTGCTCCAGTAACGGCATTGCTCCAATAAATCTTGTGCCGGCAGCGCCGCTTGCGGTTTCCGGTGTCCGTATTGTCGGATGGGCCATAGGACCTAATGGGAGTGGCATTCGTCACCAGAAGCACCCATCATGTAGACTGCACTTCAGTTATTGCCGTGAATTGTCTACTTAGGGGAGACCGTAATGCAAGAGAAGATCCAGCGCTTCGGTGGTTGGCTCGCAGGGATGATCGTGCCGAACATCGGCGCGTTCATCGCATGGGGCCTGATCACCGCACTATTCATCCCAACCGGGTGGCTGGCCAAGACCAGTCTCGATTGGGACTGGGATGCAATCACCGGGAACCTCGTGGGCCCGACGATCGTGTACCTGCTGCCCATCCTCGTCGCCTACACCGGCGGAAAGATGATTCACGGCCACCGCGGTGGTGTACTCGGTGCAGTGGCAGTCATGGGTGTCATCGGCGGTGCAGCGTTCGAGCTGTCCAGCGGCGCCACCGGCGACCCGCCCCAGTTCCTGGGAGCCATGGTCGTCGGTCCGCTCGCCGGCTGGGTGATGCTGAAGATCGACGAGTACCTCGAAGACCGGACACCCGCCGGATTCGAGATGTTGTACAACAACTTCTCACAGGGAATCGCCGGCCTCTTCATGGTCCTCGCTGGCTACGTGGTGATCGGCCCGGTCATGGGAGGAGTCGCTGCGGCATTCGGAAACATGGTCGAAGGAATCGCCGACGCAGGCTTGTTGCCGCTGGCTGACATACCGATCCAGGTCGGCAAGGTGCTGTTCCTCAACAACGCCATCAACCACGGTGTGCTCACCCCGCTCGGTGCAACCGATGTCGCCGACACCGGCCGTTCGATCTACTACATGCTCGAGTCGAACCCCGGCCCCGGGCTCGGTCTGCTCGGTTCCTACTGGCTGGCCGGCAAGGGTCTGGCCAAGTTGAGTGCACCCGGTGCAATCATCATCCACTTCTTCGGAGGTATCCATGAGGTCTACTTCCCGTACGTTCTGATGAACCCGGTCATGATCGGTGCCATGTGGGCCGGTGGAATCTCCTCCGACATCGTGTTCGTCGCAACCGACGCCGGACTGGTCGGCCCGCCATCGCCGGGTTCGATCTTCGCCTATCTCACGTTGTTGCCGGCCGGTGCTGCCGCCTTCGGCGTGCTGTTGGGGATTGCCGTCGGAGCGGTCGTTTCGCTTGTGACAGGCAGCGTTATCTTGAGACTGTTCCCGGTGCGCGACATGACCGACGAACAACTCGACGACGAAGTGCACCTCTCCGACATGCCTGTCGTCCCGGGCATGTCCGGCTAGCAGCACAAGCAATCCAAACTAATCCTTTGACGCAGGCTCCGCCGGAGCGATCCGGCGGGGCCTGCGTCGACCGACCAACACCTACATCTTGGAATTGAGAAGGAAACTATGAGCGACAAAGTCGTCAAACAAGCAAACGAAGTGAAACTGATCGTCTTCGCCTGTGAAGCCGGTATGGGCAGCAGCCTGATGGGTGCGAACCAGCTGAAGAAGATGGTGAAGAAGGCCAAGCTCGACGTGAAGGTCATTCACGCCCCGGTGCAGCAGATGCCCGAACAGGTCGACGTGATCGTCACCCACCAGTCGCTCGCAGCCCAGGCCAAAACCAAGGCACCTCACGCAGCCATCGTTCCGTTCATGATGTTCTTCGGTGATCCGGCGGTCAAAGGTGTAGTGGAGAAGCTGAAGAACGGCGACGCCATAGAATCGGCGGTGTGATGGTGGACGCGAAGAAGGAAGTACTTGCCCTCGACGATGTCTTTGTCGGGCTCCCATCGGTTTCGATGCACGAGGCGATCGACCTTGTCGGCGGCCGTCTCGTCGAGCGTGGGATCGTCACCGGCGAATACGTCGCAGGGATGAAGACTCGTGAGGAGACCGTTTCGACGTACTTGGGCAATGGCGTCGCCATGCCCCATGGAACGCTGGAAAACAAGAACGACATCATGGGAACCGGCATCGTTGTGGCCCAATACCCAGATGGTGTCGAGTGGGGCGCTGGGACCGCCCACATCGTGATCGGCCTTGCCGCCGAAGGAAACGATCACGTACACGTTCTCGCCCAGATGTCTGAGGTGCTTCAAGACGAGGACCTGTGCGAGAAGCTATGGGTCACCGACGACCGAGACCTACTGCACGAAACTCTGAACGGGAGCGGATCATCGGCCGACGATGATGAAGATGATGAAAGCGACGAAGAGTCGGGCCACACGGTGGTGATCCTGAATCCGTCGGGCCTTCATGCCCGCCCGGCCACCGTCATCGTGCAACTCGCGACGGCCAGCCCGGCTGACGTGACGATCACAAAGGGCGACAAGGTGGGCAAAGCCGGAAGCATCATGAGCGTTCTGGCCCTCGGTGCCGTCACTGGCGACACGGTGACGCTCAACGCATCGGGTGGTACCGAAGCCGACCAAGCCGACCTGCTGGCCAAAGTGATCGACGTTCTAACTTCTGAGGAGCACGCCTGATGGCACGAATGAATCAAGACGAACTGACGGCAGCTGCAATAGCATCACTCGGTGCCGAACCCGACCCGAGCGGTGCTGCCGACCTGATCTGCGAGAAAGGGGCGGTAGTTGTAGCGGCCAGCGCCAACGACTTCAAGAAGGCGTTCAAACGCCTGAAGAAGGTGGAGGGTTATCGCTGGGCCGTCATCAACAAGGAAGACCTGTTTGCCGCCAACAGCCTCTCGATCGGCTCCAAGGCCGGGATGATCGCCGCCGACGGATCGGTACTCAAGAACGCCGACATGCCGCGAAAGAAGATGTAACCGATCGCTTTGGCCTTCGAGCTGTGAACACGAGTCCCGTCTTCAGTTTCCGGGCAATCGTGTAGGACCATCTACATCGAAGGCGCCACAAACGCTGAGTCGGTGATATCGCAGATCGTTCTCGCAATGTCGAGCAGCTCGAAGTCGCCGTACTTGGGACCAACGATCTGCACGCCAACCGGTAGTCCGTCGATGACTCCTGCGGGTACAACAACCGAGGGCAAGCCGGGTGCGGTAGCAAGACCGGCCCAGAACAACGTGTCGGTATAAGGCCGCTGTTCCCCGTCGACATCGATGACCCGCTCCAAATACTTGCGTTCGGTGTTGTGGGGAAACGCCTGGGTGGGTGCAACGGGCATGATCACCGCGTCGTAGCTTTGGAACAACTCGACCCAGGCAGCTGCGATGCGAGCCCGCATCTCGTTGGCGCGAAGCCATGCCTTGTGACTGGCCGTCATCAACTTCGGGGCAATAGCGCTCTCGTCGGTCGGGGCAGCAGCGCGTGCGGTGCGATCGAGATCGTGCCACACGCTGTCGGGCAGTCCCGCACCCGTGATCGGCCACAACAGTGTGAGATACGTGCTGAACAACAAGCCGACATCGATCGACGGTCGGGCGCTGTCGTCAATCGTTGCACCCGCCGATTCCAACTCCGAACCGAACCGAGTCACGCTGTCACGGCAGGCGGCAGCCACTTTGGCCATCGGCTCATCGGCCCAGAGCGCGATGCGGAGGTCCTGCGGCTTCGGTGGTCCCTCGCTCGGTGGCAGGGCGGCGCCCGGGATTCCGCCGAACGCGCCGACGGTGAGCGTGGTCCTCATCATCAGTTCGAGATCGTCGATGGAGCGGCCGAGCGGACCGGCCACTGCGAGATCGGGGTGAGACAAGGTGCCGGGAGGACCGGGGATGTGTCCCCGCATCGACAGCACACCGTGGCTGGGCTTGAAACCGAAGACTCCGTTCATATGGGCCGGCTGTCGGATGCTGCCACCGATGTCACTCCCGTACTCCGCCAACGTCATTCCGGTGGCGATGGCAGCTGCGGCGCCGCCCGAGGATCCTCCCGCTGTTCGTGACGCGTCCCAGGGGTTGTTGGTGACGCCATGCACGTCGTTGTAGGTCTGGTGATCACCAGCGAAGAGGGGGACATTGGTCTTTCCGTAAATGATGGCGCCGTTGGCTCGCATGGCTTGAACCGCGTCGGCATCGACATCGGTCATGTGATTGGCGAAGGTGGCCGATCCCGATGTGGTGGGCATCCCGATCGTTTCGTAACAGTCCTTGATGGTGAGGGGAAAGCCGTGGAGTGAACCGAGGTTCTCGCCTGAAGCCCAACGGTGATCAGCGTTCTTGGCCGCCATCCTGGCGCTGGAGACCGCCTCGGCCACCACGGCGTTCACCTCTGGGTTGTGTTTCTCCAAAGCCGCTGCTTGGGCGTCGAGCAATTCGACGCAGGAAATCACCCCCGCCTTGATCGAACGTACGGCTTGGGTTGCGGTGAGCGTCTCGAGATCCACCATGGCATGGTAGAGCCAGGCTCGAGGAGGTCAAGGTCGAAGCGTCCGGGGAATGAACCTTGGAACGGTGGTGGCGTACGCCGGGTATTCCGGATACTTCCTTACCAGCCGAGTCTCTTCCCATCGGGCCTTCACATTGAAGAAGAGCAGCGTGGCGGCCGCGATGGCAGCACGGACGAGGCTTCCCGAACCCAGCGCCACTCCGATCACGAGCGCCATCACACCGGTGTAGATCGGGTGTCGCACCAAGGCGTACGGACCGCCGGTATGAAGTTGTCCATCGGCCATCGGAATCGGCGAGGGAGTGAGGGAGCGTCCCAACCCGAGAACACCCACGACGAAGACCAGCAATCCGACCAGGTTGATCGCCAACGCGATCAGACGGATCGCTCCACCCCGGTCCCAGTCGTCGCCGGTCGGCAGCAGGATGACGCCGGCGAGCAGTGGGATCTGCGCGCCCATGAACAGCCAGCCGATTTGCGAATCACTCACGGCCGAATGCTAATCGGCCACAGTGTCCGCCGCGGGCGTGCTTCGGAAGACAAAATCCGCCAGACTCTCGTGGTGCACCTCGTACCCAGCCCCCGTATCCGTCGGTCGCCGTATTATCACTCGACCGTGGCAGCCGGCGTCACCGCGTGGACGGTCTACAACAAGATGCTCATGCCGGTCAGTTACGGCGATCTCGATGCCGAGTACGACCGGTTGGTCAATGGCGTAGCGATGTGGGATGTGGCCGCCGAACGGCAGGTGCAGATCGAAGGGGTCGACGCGGACGCTTGTGCCCAGTATCTGTCGTCCCGTGACCTGTCCACGATGGTGGAGGGTCAGGGCAAGTATGTGGCGATGTGTGATCACCAGGGCCGGTTGCTGAACGATCCGGTTCTTCTGAAACTGAGCGGCGGCCGGTACTGGTTTTCGCTGGCCGACAGCGACATGCTGCTGTGGTGCAACGCCATTGCTGCTGAGAAGGGATTCGATGTATCGGTCACCGAACCGGATGTGTCACCACTCGCAATCCAGGGCCCGGCCGCAGAGGATCTCGTCGCCGAGCTGTTCGGTGATGAGATCCGGTCGCTCAAGTATTTCTGGTTCACCGAAATGTCGCTCGATGACATTCCGGTGGTTGTGTGCCGCTCGGGGTGGAGCAAGCAGGGTGGTTTCGAACTGTTTCTTCAAGATGGTGGGCGCGGCGTGGATCTCTGGGACCGTGTTGCAGCCGCGGGATCGAGCTATGGGATCGGCCCCGGTGCGCCGAACCCAACCGAAAGGGTGGAAAGCGGGCTCCTGTCCTGGGGTGGTGACACAACCCCAGGTTCAAACCCGTACGAGGCGATGATGGGCAAGTACGTGAATCCTCACATCGACGCCGACTTCATCGGCAAAGCCGCACTGGCCAAGATCGCCGCCGACGGCCCTGCCCGGCTGATGGTGGGTCTGGTCATCGATGATGACGGTGCCGGTTCGACACCGATCTCGGCTCGTGCGCCCATCCGGCACGAAGGCATTCAGGTTGGCACGTTGTCAGCGATGGTCCGATCCGTGCGGTTGGGCAAAACCATCGGCCTGGGTCAGATCACCACCGACGTAGTGGAATCGGGCAAGCCGGTGGAGGTCGACGGGCCAAATGGCCCGACGATGGCCCACATTCGCACGCTTCCGTTTCTCTGAGGACCTCCGCCGTCGCAACTCTGCAGCCAGATGTTCGTTGAGAGGTTCATAGGTCAAGTAGCGAAAGAGTACGAGCTGCCGGGCCTTCGGAGACGTCCACTCGAAGACTGGTGCTGCGTACGTGGCCCCGTGGAGGATGGCGCACATGGTCCGCTAGGCCAGGGCGGCCTTGATTGACTCGATCTGCTCCCTGTTCAGCGTGAACCACGCCCATTTGCCCCGCTGTTCTCGATCCAGGATGCCGGCCTTCACCAACAGCGAGAGATGATGGCTGATGGTGGGTTGGCTCCGTTCGAGCAACTCAGGGAGGTCACAGGCACATGCCTCTCCGGAGGTGGCGATGATGCTGACCAAACGGAGCCGAATCGGGTCGGCGAGAGCTTTCAGTAGGGCGGACAGCGTTGCGGCTTCCTGCTCCGACAGACGTACCTGGGCTATCGGAGCACAACATGGTTCGGTCACAAGAAGGATTCTAGCAAACATATTGACAACGTTCGATATGTGGAGTGAACTAGTCATATCGACATGCGTCGAAATGTTCTATGAAAGGCAGAAGCCCTCACATGCGACTACAACTTGCGCTCAACGTCACGGATCTCGCGGAGTCGATCGACTTCTACGAAAAGATGTTCGACACACCTGTCGCCAAGATCCGCGACGGCTATGCGAACTTCGAAGTGCAGAATCCACCCCTCAAACTAGTTCTGTTCGAGACGCCCGATGCCGGAGGCACGCTCAACCACCTCGGGGTCGAAGTCGAACAGGCGGATCAGGTGGAGGCGGCCGAGCGTCGAATCGCCGGTGCCGGACTCGAGACCACCGGAGTCGACGACACTCTTTGCTGCTATGCGGCCAAGACCGAAACCTGGGTGCAGGGACCCGACACAAAGTGGGAATGGTACGTGAAGAACGCCGATGCGGAGCAGTTCCAGAACGTCGTGGTCACAGCCGGCGGAACCCCCTGCTGTGGCTAGATCAGCCAAGCTCTAGGTCAACAGGTCGTCCTCGAACGGGAAGAGGCTGAGCAGCTCGGTTCCTCCATCGGTCACCAGGATCTGCTGCTCCAGCTTCACGCCCTCCTTACCGTCGGCCGCCCCGATGTAGCTCTCCACGCACAGCGTCATCCCCGGATCGATCACACCGTCGTAGCCTGATTCGGCGAAGTCGGCGTGGTGGTAGAGGTAGGGGTACTCGCCGGTCATCCCCACACCGTGGGCCGAGAGATAGTAGCGATTGGCCGCATACCGGTCCGGGATGTCCCATGCCTTCTGGCTGTACTCCCGGAAGCTCATTCCGGGCTCGATTATCGCCATGTTGTGGTGCACCTGCTCATGAGCAGTGCGGTACATATCGCGCTGCTCCGGGGTCGGTGTGTCCGGCCCCACGTGGAACGTTCGGGAGAAGTCGCTGTAGTAGCCGTGGCAGCCAACCACGTCAGTATCGAGCGCTACCAACTCATTCGGCTGAATGGTTCGCGGTCCGCTTTCCTGAAACCACGGGTTGGTTCGGGGTCCGCTGTTCAGGAGGCGGGTCTCGCAGTAATCGGCGTTGTCGGCGATGACAGATTGGTGGAGCACCGACCACAATTCGTTCTCGGTGATGCCGGGTCGAATGGCGTCCCGCAGTTTCTGAACCGCCCGTTCGGTCGCTCGGAGCGAAGCGGTGATGCATTGGATCTCTCCCTCAGACTTGATAGCCCGAGCCCGTTCAACCGGCTCCTGAGCGTCAACCAGGCGAAAACCGGCGTCGGCCAGGGCGATGGACGCGCCGGCATTCATCCGCTCGATCCCGACGGTTGGGTTGGTGGAGCCAACCAGTTCGCGAAGCTCGCCGGCGACGCCCTTGGCCCAGAGGCGTTCCCGGTCGGCGATGTCGGCGCCAGCCGCAACGAAGCTGGCGGTAGTTGAGGGGCGCACCTCGTCCACAGTGTTGAAGCCGTGGGACAGGTGTTCACATCCGGTGAACTCGAACAGGATGGATCGATCTGGGGTCAGGATCAGATACCGCGCCGGGGTATTGCGGGCGGTGAAGATCTGCATGTTTCTGGTTCCCGTGGCGTACCGGATGTTCACCGGGTCGCTGAGGATCACCGCATCGATGGCCCGCGATGCCATCTCGTGCCGAACGCGGCCGAGGCGATAGTCCCGGACCGCAGCAAGGTCTATCCCTGCGCTTTCCGGCGCGGCGTCGAGTATCGCGACCGCATCCCGCTCCGCATGCCAGTCAAGGCTTGTCATCGGATCAGTGTGGCATACCCGATGTTGGCCATCGACATCTCGCCGTTGCAGGTGACTGGGGCTCGAACCCGCGTCACCAACGCGCCAGCGCTGGACCGACCCGGGTCAGGAATCTTCGAAGAGATAGCTGTCGAGACGATCCACGAGATGGCGGTCGCCCACGAAGACCGGGGTCCGTTGGTGGATCCCGGTTGGTTGGATGTCGAGCAGGTCGCTCACACCATTGGAGCCTCGCCCACCGGCTTGCTCGGCCAGAAACGCCAACGGCGCCGCCTCGTACAGCAGACGCAGCTTGCCCTCGGGCCGGTCGACCTCGCCCGGATAGCCGAAGACACCCCCGTGCAACAGGTTGCGATGGAAGTCGGCAACCGCGGACCCGATATAGCGCTGGGTCGACGTGGGGGTGTCATCGCGATGAAGCCACTCCACGAATCTGTTCATACCTTTCTCCCACTGCGGTGCCGATGCCAGATTCAGCGAGTAGTACGCCGGCTTCTCGGGATAGCGCAGGTAGGACCAGGTCAGCAGGAACTCACCCACTTCGGGGTCCAATGTGAAGGCATGGACTCCTTCTCCGACGCTGTACACCAGCATCGTGGATGTTCCGTACAGAACGTACCCTGCGGCGACCAGGTCACGACCGGGCCGCAGCCAGTCTGCGTCGGTGAGAGGCTTGGACGGATCCTCACGACGATAGACCCCGAAGATCGTTCCGACGCTGACGTTGGAGTCGATGTTCGACGAACCGTCCAGCGGGTCGTGCACCACAACGTAGGGCGCCGTCGGATCGATCAGCAGAGGCTCGGCCTGCTCTTCAGAGATCATGACGGCCACCCGTCCGTGGCCGGAGAGCAGTGAGGTCATGACCTCGTCTGCGTACACATCCATCAGTTTCTGTTCTTCGCCCTGCGGGTTGATTTCCCCCGCCTTTCCGAGCATTTCGGTCAAGCCGGCCCGTCGGGTCCGGCCGGCTATGAGTTTGCCCGCCAGCGCGATGTCGTCCAGCAGCCGTGAGAGGCTGCCCGTTGCGGTCGCCGGCTGGTGGTCGGCGAGGAAGCGCTCGATTGTGACGAGTTTCTCTGCGGCCATACCGCCGATAGGAGGGGGACCGGGATCTGGATCGAAGGTGCTCACATAGACCTTCCTATCTCAGCTTCTACCGATGCGACAACACCACCTTCGTCGTTCCACAAATGAGTCATGTTGGGGTTCCTTCGCCTCACAACGTGTGCCGCCACGCGGTGAACCCCGATCCGTGTACACGCAATACCTTATTTTGGATGCAAAAACAGCCCGGGGTGTCCGTCGCTACCGTCAACTGTTCGATGAGGCGACAGCTTCGCGATCACCGTCTGACGCCGGTCTCGAGCGGCGCCTGAGGGGGAGATCCGTCTGAGCCTGCCTCAGAGCGGCAAGTCGCCGGTTGCGGTGCGGGTGCTGCCGTGATTCTTCCACGCTGCAATTGTTCGCTGCGCAATCCGCATCTGGTGAACTTCGTCGGCTCCATCAGCGAAGCGGGCCCACCGCGCCTGTTGGTACATGTGGGCCAGCGGGGTGTCCGTGCTGTAGCCCAGTGCGCCGTGTACCTGGATCGATCGATCGATGATCCGGTTGAGGGTGTTGGCGACGAAGTGTTTGGCCATCGACACCTCGCTCTTGAAGTCTTCGCCGGCATCGATCTTGGAAGCGGCGTGCAGGACCATCAGCTTGCACTGATACAGCTCCATGGTGGAATCTGCGATCATCCACTGAATACCCTGCTTCTCGGCCAGGATCGACCCGTGGCTGAAGCGGTCGAGTGAACGGTCCACCATCATGTCGAGCGCCGTTTCGGCCTGAGCGATCCAACGCATGCAGTGGGCCAAGCGGGCCGGTCCCAGCCGATACTGACCCAGCAGATGGCCCTGACCGCGACCGCCGAGCATCTGAGATTCGTGGACCCTGAGATCCTCGATCAGGATTTCTGAATGGCCGGTGGATCCGTGCATCGTTTCGATCTGGCGTACCTCGGTCCAGCCGTCGCTGGGGATGTCGACGATGAATGCGGTGTTGGCGGCCCTTGGCTCGTCGGGGTGGTCTTCGGTGCGCACGACAAGGATGGCAAAGGCAGCCCGGTGGGCGTTGGAGATGAACCATTTGTGGCCATTGATCACCCACTCCTGACCGTCTTGATATGCCGTGGTGCGAATGAGGGTGGGATCCGACCCCGCCACTTCGGGTTCGGTCATGGCAAAACACGACGTCGTCCGTCCCTGGCACAGAGGTTTCAGATAGTGGTCGGCCTGCTCGGGTGTGGCCCAGTGCAGAAGGGTGTGCATGTTGCCCTCGTCAGGAGCCTGACAGTTCAGGACCCAAGGCCCGTAGTACGACTTCGCTGCTTCTGCTTGGACCATCGCCAATTCCACGTGACCAAGCCCCATACCGCCCCACTCATCGGGCATATGGGGTAACCACAGATTGGCCTGTCGGGCAGCCTTCCTCAGCCCGATGAGCGCCGCAACATAGGCCTTCTTGTCGCTGCTCCTCAGGGTGGTGAGCTCATCTTCTGCCGGGGCTACCACGGTCTGGATGAAGGTACGCACCCGTTGTCGGAGAGCGTTGGTTTCGGGTGGGAGCGTGAAATCGATGGCCACGGAGCGAAACTACCTCGGTCGCGAGCTCTCGCCGAATTGGTCCAGGTCCTCCAGTTGGTACCGACTTTGATCGATCATTGCTCATGGCCAAATTCTTGGGAGTCCTCTGTACGCTCGCGGCCGCACTGTGCCTGGTGGGTGCGGTTGATGCTGCGGCGGCTCGGAACCTCACCAGCGGCGCCTTCGTTGAAGAACTGGGCGGTGCCGCACTCGAGGATCCGGAGGCGAGAGACGAAATCGCCGATGAGATCATCGCATGGCTGGACGATCAGCCGGCCAGGGAGGCAGCGTTGCAGACAGCCTTTGGCGACGAATGGGAAGAACCGATGCGCGAGATCGCAGTGCTCGCCGTTCAAACACCGGAGTTCGAGACCGCCTACCTCGAGGCGGCCGAACAAGCACGTGACACCGACTCTGGGGAGAACTCTCAGGTGACGGTCGACCTTGGACCAACTGTCGCTGCGGTCAGGCCCCAACTGGATCCAAGCGTGTCAGCATCACTGGACCTGCTTCCCCCGGGGTTCTTCGCAGCAAGTGACACCATCGACACTGGCGACCTTGACCAAGTGGACGATTTCAATCAGGTCAGCCGTCAGGTTTTGGTTTGGGCGTCGCTCGGCGGGTTTGCGGCTGGTGTTCTGTCGATCGCGCTGTTTCGCTCGCCGCTGCCGCTGGCATGGGTTGGGGCCATCGCAGTCGGCTTGGCGTTGCTCCAGTTCGCCTTGTTGCGGGCGCTGAAGGCAGAGGGATCGGCCGACTACGACGGGGCTCTCGAGAGGATCGGTACCGAAACCGTGCTCGACTCGCTGGCGAGGTCGACACTGGTCCCTCTGATGATCGTCGGGGTCACCCTGTTTGTGATATCGCTCGTCACGAACAAGGCCATGGCATCCATTCGATCCAACGCTGAGTCAGCTGAGATGCCCACCGGTTCCGATACCGACTGGGCCGACTCATCGGATTCGGACGGGTTCCCCCAGATCATCAGCTGAGCAGCTAGCCGTTCGTAAGGATCACCTTGCCGGTGGTCTGCCGACCCTCGAGCATTCGGTGGGCTTGGGCAGCCTCGGCCATGGGGATTCGGGCACCGATTCGGACATCAAGCTTCCCTTGGCCGATCGATTCGAACACATCACCGCTGCGACCCAGCAACTCGTCACGGGTTTCGATGTAGTGGAACAGACTGGGACGGGTGAGGAAGAGTGAAGGGGCAAGGTCGAGGGGCGAGATCGGGTCCACCGGACCCGACGCATTGCCGAAGGTGGCCATCATCCCGCGAGGGCGTAGCAGCGTGAGGCTCTTTTCGAACACCGTCTTGCCAACGCCGTCGTAGACCACATCGAGCCCTCGAACGCCGGCAACCTTCTCGATTTCTGCAGCGAAGTCGACGTCTCGGTACAGCACCACATGGTCAGCGCCAGCTCCCTCGGCTAGTTCGGCCTTTTCGGGCGTTCCCACCGTGCTGAACACCGTGGCACCCCGCATCTTGGCCATTTGGATCAGAAGCAGTCCCACACCACCTGCACCGGCGTGAATCAAACATGTGTCGCCCTCACCAAGCGGGAACGTGTCGTTGACGAGATAGTGGGCAGTCATGCCTTGCAGCATCACGGCGCCGGCCACCTCGGGATCGACACCGGCGGGAACCGGAACCACCTGGTCGGCCCTCAGCGCCACCCGTTCCGCGTAGGTACCCGGCAAACCGGACCATGCAACCGTGTCACCCACCGAGAACTCAGTGACATCGGAACCTACCTCGGACACCGTGCCGGCACCTTCGAGTCCGGGAATGAAGGGCAACGCCACCGGATAGAGGCCTGTGCGGTGGTAGGTGTCGATGAAATTGAGACCGGCCGCAATGACGTCGACCACGATCTCGTCACCGCTGGGCGTTGGCGCATCGACGTCGGCCCATCCGAGAACTTCGGGCCCGCCGGTCTGTGTCATCTGAATAGCCTTCATGTGTCGACCCTACATTGGGACGTCCGGGGTCACCAGTCCCAAGACGTTCGTCGGTGGAGTGAGGTCTTGTTTGTTGCGGGGATCGGGGATCGGTTCACCGATATTCCGATGGACGGGGAGTACGCCGGCCCAGATATTCAATTCGTAGTCCTCTTCGTCATCAACCGGTGGGCCGGTACGAATCTTGGCCGAAGCGTTTTCGAGCGAAAGGCGGAACACCGCCGTGCCCTGAAGTTCCTTCTGGGTTGTAGGACGAAGGTCAGCTTGTCGACCGGGCACGATACGTTCGACGAACATCTCCAGCGCGTGGCTTTTCTCCTGCGGGTCAGTGATCTCCTCGGGAGTCCCGAGTGCCACCAGCGATCGGTAGTTCATACTGTGGTGGAACGAGGATCGGGCCAAGACAATCCCGTCGAGCAGGGTCATCTCCACGCAGATCGATGTGCCACCCGAACCGGCCCGCCGAAGTACGCCGGCGGCGGGTGCGCCATGAAGGAGGAGGTTGTTCCCGTCGCGGACGCAGAACATCGGGATGATGATCGGTTGACCCTCTCGAACCGTGGCCACATGGGCGACCAGCCCAGCGTCGGCGATTTCGTACATGACGGACCGGTCGTAGTTGCCTCGCTCGGGCACACGTCGAATTCGGACATCGTCGGAGAACGGTTCTGTCATAACCGAGAGGCTACGACGGCGAGCCCGTGGTCGCCTGTGCATTCCGGACCTCGGCCAAGATCTCATCGAACGTCGGTCGATCGTCGGGGCCGGCTCCCCGATAGATCCACGCCGCGGTTCCGTCTGGGCCGATGACAGCGTTTCCCCCAAGTTGCAGCGTGTCCTCGGTCGCCCGATCCAACACATCAATGCCGTCCCGTCGGATGATGTTCACGTACTGCCGAAGAGCTCTCCATCCGTACACTCGCCATCGCGAGCCACGTTTGTAGCTGAACTGACGGTAGACCTCGAGGTCGGTGTCAATGAGGATCGGTTTGTTCCAGCCGGTCCGATGGCGGTATGAGCGAAGGTACTTTCGGTCACTGAAGGTGATGAGGACAAGGTCGACCCCGGGACCGAACTCATCGAAGCGCTGGTTCACGTCCACGACGTGTTCTTTGCAGGGCAGTCAATGGATATGGCGATGAAAGATCAGCACGACCGTCCGACCGGCCCGCTCTTGGAGGGACCAGACCGTGCCCTCACTGTCCGGCAGCTTGATGTTCGGCTTCACGTCCTCAACTAACCGGCAAATGTACGGTCATATTCCGACCGACGAGTGTCGTCCCACCCGTTCACGGTTCGATGGTTCCGACCATCCTGGTTTTTGCATCTCCTCCGACCCACAGCGATCCGTCGTCGTCGGCAGAGACGTAGGCCCGGCCGTTGCGACCCATGTAGTTGCCTTGAGCGGCAACGTAGGGAAACGACACTCGGTTGTGGGCGAAAAGGTATCTGGCCACGCTGGCGTTCGCCGAGCCCGTGACCGGGTCCTCTCTCACGTCGGTGGCGAAGAAACAACGGATCTCCACATCGACTCCGTCGAGGTCTGAACCAACGACAAAGACTGCGATATCCACCTCGTCGTCATCGACAGGTCGGGGGGTCAGGGTTGCCAACCGGGCAGTGTCAGCCAGTTCGACGCCGATCCAGCGAGGTCCATTGTCGATCCACTCGACGTTGACAACCTCGTCCTCACTCAGTCCGAGAATCGCCAGGGTGCGAGCTCTGTCGGCGGGATCTGGCTGTCCGCTCCGAAGCAGCGGTGGCGAAACAAAGGCCAATCGGTTGTGGTCATGGCGCAACATCACGAGTCCGATACCGCACTCTTGCACCAGGAGCCCGGCTTGTCTTGTGACGCCGCCTGCCTCCAGCCACGCATGAGCTGACCCGATGGTGGGATGTCCGGCGAAGGGGAGTTCTTCAAACGGCGTGAAGATCCGAACTCGATAGTCGGCGGCAGGGTCGGTGGGCTGGACCAGGAACGTTGTTTCGGAGAAGTTGGTCCAATTGGCGATCGTCTGCATCTGCTCGTCACCGAGATGGTCAGCATCATGGATCACGGCAAGAGGGTTGCCATCGAAGCGGTCGGTGCAGAACACATCAACTTCGCGGAAAGGCAGTGAGCTCATCCGGGGTTCATCTCCTCGAGCATCGCCATCATTGCCTGATGAACGGCGTTCAATCCCTGGAGTGGCCGGACCATCACCTTGAACTCGATGATCTGACCGTCATCGTCGCAAGTGATGATGTCGACGCCATTGACTGTTTTGCCATCGATCGAGGTTTCGAACTCGAGCATCGCCCGGTTCCCCGAGACGATCTCTTTGGTGTAGTGGAAGGGGGCCTCGTCGCTGCCGCCCAACGTGTGAGCCGCAGCGGCCAAGTAGATACGGGTTATGTCGCCACCTCGCTGAGGCGTGAAAACGACCGGTGAGTAGAAGACGCAATCGTCGTGGATCAGATGTTCGAGTGCGGCCAGGTCGGGGCCAGGCTCGTTCTGAATGTAGCTGTGCCAGTGTTCGAGGCATTTCTGAATCGCTGTGGACATGGTTCAGAGAATAGGGTGACCGCCATGGAATCTGTGCTGGTCGAACGCAAAGACGGATACGCAATCATCACTCTCAACGATCCCGATCGGCGGAACGTCTTCACGCTCGACATGAGTGCCCGGGTCGTCGCTGCCTTCGACGAACTGGAAGCCGATGAATCGATGAGTGCGGTGATCATCACCGGAGCCGGCAAGGGGTTCTGCTCGGGAGGTCACCTCGACGAACTGCTCGCCAACCCCGGCCATGATGGGCTTCGCAAGGTGTACGCCGGGTTCATACGCATGTCCGAGAGCCGCTTGGCCACGATCGCGGCGGTCAATGGTGCTGCCGTGGGGGCTGGTATGAACGCAGTGCTGTGCTGTGATCTCGTGGTGGCGGCTGAGTCGGCCAAGTTCGACAGCCGATTCCTCCAGATCGGCATCGGTCCGGGCGGTGGCCACACATGGCGTCTCCGGAACAAGACCGACCTCCAGACCGTCAAGGCCATGGTGCTGTTCAGCGAGGTTCTCGACGGCGCACGAGCTGCCGAGGTCGGTCTGGCCTGGACCTGTGTTGCCGACGACGGGCTGCTGGTGGAAGCGGAACGGCTGGCAGCCAAGGCGGCATCGGCTCCCAGGGAACTGCTGATGCGAACCAAAGACACGATTCATCGCACCCAGACGATCGGGAACGGCAGTGACGCCGTGGACAACGAGCTCGACACCCAGGTGTGGTCGATGGGCGAGCCTGCGTTCACCGAAATGGTGGCCGGCCTGAAGGCCCGGATGGCCAAGAAGTAGCGGTGGCAGTACACGTCGTCCCGTCCGCCGATCTGACCCCACGTCAGCTGCATGATCTCCTGCGTCTCCGGGTTGATGTGTTCGTAGTCGAGCAGGACTGCCCGTATCCCGAACTCGACGGTCGCGACCTCGAGCCTGGCACCACCCATTTGTGGGTCGACGTCGACGGTGATGTAGCAGCCACCCTGCGGCTCTTGACCGATCCAGAGTGCCACCGAATCGGTCGCGTTGCGACCGCAGCGACCAATCGAGGTGCAGGCCATGCCGCCAACCTGATGAACCGTGCCATAGGGCTGTGTGATGGTCCGATCGAACTCGACGCTCAGACATACCTGAAGGACTGGTATCAGGACTTCGGTTTCGTTCAGAACGGTGAGGAGTTCGTGGAAGACGGCATCCCCCATATACCCATGCGACGCGCCTGAAGACGGATTCGTCGCCGTCGGGTCCGTCCCGTAGGCTCGGCCGATGGATGTGAATGCTCTGTTCAGCGTGGCCGGCAAGACGGCGATCGTCACGGGCGGTTCGCGAGGGATCGGCTACATGATCGCTACCGGCCTGCTCTCGAGTGGGGCCAAGGTGTACATCACCGCTCGTAAGGCGGCGGCCTGCGATCAAGCGGCCGAGGAGCTCAGCGAGTTGGGGGAGTGTGTGTCGCTTCCGGCCGATCTTTCCACCAGCGAAGGTTTGGCATCGTTCACCAAAGCCTTCACCGAGCGGGAGGACAAGCTGCACATCCTGTGCAACAACGCGGGTGCCAACTGGGTGGCACCGTTGGGGGAGATGCCCGAGACCGGTTTCGACAAGGTGATCGACATCAACCTCAAATCGCCGTTCTTTCTCACCCAGTCTCTGCTGCCCCAGTTGAAGGCGGCCGGCACAGCCGAGGACCCCGCCCGGGTCATCATGACCGGATCGATCAACGGCATCGCCGTCCCCACATTCGTCGACAACTTCTCCTATTCCGCCTCCAAGGCGGGAATTCACATGCTCGCCCGTCACATCGGTCAGCGCCTCGTCAAGGACCACGTCACGGTGAACTCGATTGCGCCCGGACCCTTCGAGTCCCAGATGATGGCTGCCGCCCTCGATGGGGACGGTCGCAAAATGGTCGAATCGATGGTGCCGATGGGGCGAATCGGTAGCCCCGAAGACGTGGCCGGAACAGTCCTGTTCCTCGCCAGCCGGGCGGGAGCGTTCATAAACGGCGTCACGATCCCCGTCGATGGCGGTATCACCGGCTTCGCCGGGTAGCTGAGCGCAGATGTAGAAGTTGATGTCGTCCCCTCTGCAGAGTCAGGGTCGGGACGGCGCAGAATCGTTCCCGTGGTGGCATGTCTCGCTGCTCGGAGTCGTCACGATCGCAGCGTACGGAAGCTGGTACTACGCCTTCGGCGTCCTTCTCGATCCGATCGTGGCCGATACCGGCTGGTCGGAGAGCTGGGTGGTGGTGGCATTTGGAGTATCGGGCGTCACCGGTTCCATCGCAGCTCCCTTTGGCGGGCGAGCCATCGACAGGTTCTCTCCCCGCGTGCTGTTCGCTCTGACCGGTCTGGTCACAACCGCCGCGTTCTGGATAGCGTCGTCAACCGGTTCCCTGCTGGCCTTCGCGTCTGCAAGCTCGCTCGGTGGAGCCGTGTTGGCCGGCTTCGGGTTCTACCACATCACCCAAACCGTCGCGATCCGACGGGCGCCGCTGAACATTCCGCGGGCCGTTGGAGTGGTGACGCTCTACGGTGCGTTCGCCAGCACCATCTACCTGCCGCTCTCGGCGTGGCTGGTGACCACCTACGACTGGCGAATCGCTCTCAGGGTGCTGGCGTCCATCACAGGCGCGGTTCTCGTGTTCGCCGCCGCCTTCTCATCAGCTCAAACGCCACGTGGAGAACGGTCGGACCGAGTGCGCTGGCACGCAATGCTGGACACTGTTCCCAAGCGTCGCTACGCAGCCGCCAGCGCAGCCATCGGGATCGCAACCGGGGTGATCTTGGTGTACCAGGTTCCTCTGATGACCGATGCCGGCCTGTCGTTGACCACCGCCGCATGGCTTGCGGGGTTGCGAGGTGCCACCCAGTTCCTGGGTCGGCTACCGGTCACCCAGCTGGTTCGCTGGCTGGGAACGAGCCGAGCACTCCAGCTCGCATTCGGCGCCATCGGGCTCGGTGCCGGACTCCTCGGTGTCACCGTCAATCCGCTCGTTGGTCTTGCCTATGTGGTGTTGGCCGGCTTTGGGATCGGTGCAACCTCACCCTTGCAGGGGATCTACGGGACCGAACTGTTCGAGTCGCGGAAGCTCGGCCAGGGAATGGGCGTGATCACCATGATCTTCGGTTTGTCCGCTTCGATCAGTCCGGCAGTGGTTTCAGTGCTCAACGAAGTAGCAGCCAGCCGGTGGTGGGGAGTCGTCATCGCAGTCGCAGCTTCGTTCGTCGCAGCTTTGTTGTTGCGCCCGGTTGCTGCCCGTTAGCGCCCCGTGGCGATCCAGCTCGATCGCTGCCCCGGGTAGGACTGCTCACCACCTTCGTGGCCCCTTGGGATGGCGTATTTCGCATCCGCACGCCACTCTGGGTCGTAGTCGTTTCAACCGTGGCGGGCGATTCTGACGGGAAGTGAGTATGGCGCACATCACGACAAACACGACCGCGGTTCTCACCGCATCGGATATCTCCGAGATCATCCGAACGGTCGGGCTGAACCATTTCATGGACGATGTGATCGCAAGGATTCGCGGGGCTGCCCTGGAGCTTGACCCCGAAACCACCCTGACCATCGAGCGGGGCGGCTTCCAGTACGAAAAACCGACGCTGGGTTTGGTGGAATGGATGCCGTCGATGGAACTTGGTCGTGCCGTCGGGATCAAGACCGTGGGGTATCACCCGTCGAATCCGACTCAACGTCATCTTCCCAGCGTGATGGCCACCACCTCGATCCACGACACCTCGACCGGTGGTCTCGTAGCGCTGGTGGAAGCCACACTTCTGACCGCGATTCGGACCGGTGCCGCATCCGCAGTGGTCAGTGACGTTCTCGCTGCGAGCGATTCATCCGTGCTCGGACTGGTGGGATGTGGAGCGCAGGCGGTCACCCAGGCTCATGCGATCTCTCGCATTCGGCCGATCACCAGAATCGTCGCCTTCGACGCCGACCCCTCCATCGCCGCAACGTTGGCCGAGCGCCTCCCGCTGGCCATTCCGATCGATCTGGTTGAGACAGCGGCAGATGCAATTGCTGATGCCGACATCGTCTCCACCGCAACGACGGTCGAGATCGGCGCCGGTCCGGTCGTTCAGTTCGGTGACTTCAGGCCGGGCGTTCATATCAACGCCGTTGGCGCAGACTTCCCGGGCAAGACCGAACTTCCGGTTGAGCTACTTCGGGCTGCGCTGGTGGTCCCCGACGAGGTCGCTCAGTGTCTGAAAGAAGGAGAGAGCCAGCAGCTCAGCGAGGACGAGCTAGGTCCAACGCTTGCCGAGCTCGTTCAGAATGCCGAAACCTTTGCAGAATGGCGTAGCGAACTCACGGTGTTCGATTCCACCGGATGGGCGCTCGAGGACTTGATCATTGCCGAGATCGCCCTGGACTATGCCCGAGAGCTCACGATTGGCTATCACACCCAACTCCAGCACGCTCCAACCGATCCCTATAGCCCATACGAATCGCTGTCGCCACTGCGTGGCGAGCGTTCGCGTCAGCCGAGTCGAGCGGCCAGCGCCACCATCTTCTCCACCGTCTGGAAGTTCTCGATGGTGATGTCGACCGGGTCGATATCGATGTTCTGGGTTTCTTCCAGCCAGTGCACCACCTCCATCGCGCCCAGGGAGTCGACGAGGCCGGTCGTCAGCAGGTCGGTGTCGGGTTGCACGGGGGTGTCGGGATCGAGGCTCACCTCGGCGTCGATGAACGAGCAGAGTTCGGCGGTGAGGGTGGTGACGTCGGACATCAGATCTCCTTGGGAGCTTTGGCGAGTTGGGTTCTGATCGTCTTGCGATCGATCTTGCCACTTGGCGTTTGCGGCAGGGCGTCCGTGACGCTCAGATGAGCAGGAATGGCCACGGGTGGCAACTTCTTCGATGCCCACTTCTGCAGTGAGCGCAGGTCGAGGGTGGCATCGGGGGCGAGCACGGCGGTCACTGCCAGGGTTCCCGGCTCGCCACCCCATGGACCGGCTATGGCATGAAGAACATCAGGATGGTTGGTGAGAGCGGACTCCACCCCTTCCAGTTCGACACGGATTCCCCGAAGCTTGACCTGATGATCGCTTCGACCGTGGAACCACACCACCCCATCGTCGTCGAGGGTGACCACGTCGCCGGTGACGTACCAATCTGGCCCGTCGTCGCAGGGCCGCCGGGTGGCGGCGGTCAGGTCGGGCCGGTTCCAGTACTCCCGCATTCTGGTGTGAGCGGAGATCCAGAGAACCCCTTTGGTGCCGTTGGGGACAGGTTGTTCGTCCTCGTTCACGACCAGCATTCGAGCATCGGCCAACCCAGGCCCGATCGGGACATCCTCGTCGTCGGCCGGCGGCCCCGTCAACGTGTGAACATTCGACGCGTTCACTTCGGCCGGTCCGTAGACGTTCACGAATTCTGCATCGGGAAGCGCTGCCATCAGCGCTCGGAGTGCGCCCGAGGGAAAAACCTCGCCGGCGAACATCACCTGCCGCAGAGCAGACCAGTCACGTTCGGCAAGAACGCCCCGCTCCAAGATCTGTTGTAGGAGGAAGGTGACCGCGTACCACACAGTGGTCCGCTGTTGAGCAGCTCGTTCGGTGAAACTGGCCGGGAATCGCAACTGTGGTTCGCTCATCTGCACGATCGCAGCGCCCGCCAACGGGGCTGCGTACAACTCCAACGTCGACATGTCGAAATGAAGGCCGGTCATGGCCGCCACCCGATCAGACGCTGATATCTCATGGGCATCCACGGTTGCCGTCGCATAGGCGAGGCCACTGGCGTGGGTGTGAAGAATGCCCTTTGGTGTGCCGGTGGATCCTGAGGTGTATATGAGGTAGGCCGGGTCGTCGGGTTCAACGCGGGGCAGCATGACGTTCGACTGTGATTCATCGAGATCGTTGATGTCGACAACAGTGATGTTGCTGTCCGGGTCCTCGAGCGACCCCGTGCACAGGACCAGACTGACCATGGAGGAGTCGAGCGCCCCGGCCCGTTTGATCGTGGGGGCGTGGCCGATGATCGCCGAGGTTCCAGAATCGGCCAGAATCGGGGCAACCGAGTCGGCCGGTGCCATCGGGTCGATCGGCACCATGATCGCACCGGCTCGAAGGATGGCATGAACCGCCTCGAACGACTCGTGTCCTTTGGGTCGCAACACTGCCACCCGGTCGTTGGGAGCGACCCCGTGTTCGATCAGCAGTTCGGTGAGGCCCTGGACTCTGCGGTCTACTTCGGGCCAGGTGAATGAGCGCTCGAGGCCAACCACGCCGTCGCCCGTGGGTCGCAGCTGTGCTGCGTGGGGAACGAGGTCGGCGAGGGTGTTTACAGCCATGAGGATCAGGGATGTTTACGAACGCCCGGGGCGGGCGGATGCGCTACGACTGCGAAGGGTACAAAACCGCGTCAGGGTGGGATAGGGCGTTTGTACCCCGTCGGGAGAGTTGTCGGTCTCCTCTTGTCCTCGACCGCACTCAGGGCTCGAGCACCAGCTTGCCCACGAAGTCCTTGCGTAGGAAGCGGGCTTGCGCCTTTGCGATGTCGCTCAGCGCATAGGTCTCGCCGACGATCGGTTGTAGTGCGCCGGTCCTGGCTATCGCGGCCAGTTCGATGAAGTCGTCGGGAGAATGCATCGTGGACCCGATCAGCGTCCGCTGCCGCAGGTAGAGGCGCCGGATATCGAAAGGCACAACGGGTCCGGCGATCGCACCTGCTGTGACCATACGACCTCCGTCCCGCACACGATCGAGCAGTTCACCGAACTCGTCGCCTCCCACCACATCGACGACCGCATCCACCTCTTCGATCCCCGAGACCGGGTCATGGCCGCGAACCGACACCTCGGCGACCCCCGCAGCTGCCACCCTGTCCGCCTTGCTGGCGCTGGTACGGGCGATCACATGGCAATCGCGGGACAGAAGAAGCTGAATGGCAGCAGATCCCACGCCGCCCGATGATCCAGTAACCAGAACTCGCTCCCCGCCTTTGCAGCCAGCTCGGTTGATCATTCCCAACGCAGTTCCGTAGGCGGTGGGCAAACACGACAGCTCAGCATCGGACAGCGGCGAGTCGCTCACACCATGAAGTTGGGTCTCGGTCGTCAGGTGATACTGAGCAAATCCGCCGTCTACCTCACTACCGATGATCGACACCGGAAAATCGTCCTGGTACTGCACGACAGGGTCAACAAGCACCCGTCGACCCACCCATCCAGGGTCGACACCTCTACCAACTCTGTCGACCACACCGGCAACGTCAATTCCCTGGATACGGGGAAACTTCAGCGGCACACCCTTCCAGCCTGCCACCGCGGCGGGGTTCTCGAGCGTCCCATACGCTCCCGACCGGGACCAGATATCGGTGTTGTTCAGGGCAGCGGCAGTGACGCGTACCAATGCCTGGCCCGGCTCGGGTACCGGAATGGGCCAGTCGGTCCTGACCTCGGTCATCTCCGGTCCTCCATGGCCGGTCGTCACCGCAGCGGTCATCGTGGTGTGTGTCGGCATGTGGCCATTCTTCCACCAACGACGATGGGGCACTTCTACCCGTCGGACTGGGGCGATTGTCCCCGGACACGACCGCTGGCTCGTGGGACACTGGAAACGTGAGTGAATCCGCTGGTGACGCGCGTGCGTAGGGGTTGATGATGGGAACCGTTGGAGCGCAAGCGCTGGATGCGATGCTGGACCTCGAGCACCCGATCAAGATGGAGGCCGCTGCGTTCGCTCGGGAAGTTCTGGGTTATCCCGGTTTCGACGATTTCGATACCGAGCGCTGGGCGCTGTCGGCCCGGTTCGGAGTCCAGGGCCTCATGATCCCGACCGAGTACGGCGGTGCCGGTCGCACGGCGGTGGAGGCAGCTCTGACGTTCGAAGGTCTCGGTCTAGGCTCGTCCGACAACGGCTTCGTCTTCGCCCTGGCCTCTCAGTCCTTCGCCATGCAGCGAGCCCTCATCACCGCTGGAAGCGAGGACCAGAAATCTCGATGGTTGCCCCAGCTCGCGGCTGGTGAAGCGATCGGGTCGTTTGCCATGTCCGAACCCGACGCCGGCTCCGACACTGGCGCAATCTCTACCGTGGCGGCGGCAGCCGACGGTGGTGGTTGGATTCTCGACGGCGCCAAGGCATGGGTGACCCTGGCACCCGTGGCCGATGTAATCGTGGTGTTTGCCACGACAGACCCTTCAAAAGGGCACTGGGGGATCACATCGTTCATGGTCGAGGCTGAGCGTGACGGTGTGGAGGTCGGGCCCGTGCAACCCAAGATGGGCATGAACACCGTGCCATTCTCTGAAGTCTGTTTCACCGGTTGCCAGGTGACCGAGGCCGACCTACTCGGGAAACCGGGCTCGGGTGGGAGCATCTTCACGGGCGCGGTCGAAGCCGAGCGGGCATTCCTCTACGCAGCGCAGATGGGCTCGATGGAGCGGGTGGTCCAGCTCGCCATCGACCGAGCTCGAAGCAGGGAGGCTTACGGGAAACCGATCGGCGGTTTCCAGGGGATCTCACACAAGATTGCAGAGATGAAGCTGCGCCACGAGAGTGCCCGGCTGATGATCTACAAGGCGGCTGAGCTTTACGATCGGGGCGAACCGATGACCATGGCGGGTGCTCTCGCAAAACTTCAGACGTCGGAGATGGCCGTGCTCTCGGCGGTCGACGCCATGCGGATTCATGGCGCATACGGCTACACGACAGCGGCTGGCGTGGAGGCGGAGCTGAGAGATGCGATCGGCGGTTTGGCCTATTCGGGCACGTCGGAGATCGCCCGAAACCTCGTGGCCCGACTCTTGCGTGTTGACCGCCCGCTACGTAAACGGGAGCAACGACCGTGAAGAACGTCGACGATCTCTATCCACTCACCCCCACCCAATCGGGGATGCTGTTCCAGTGCTTGCGTGACGACGACCCCGAGCTCTACTTCGAACAGGTCCGCGGAAACCTCATCGGTGCACTCGACATCGAAGGACTACGTCGCTGCTTCCAGATCGTCACCGACCGTCATCCAGCTCTGCGAACGGCCATTCTGTGGGAGGGCCTCGACAACCCTATTCAGGCTGTGCGCACGACGGCAGAGGTTCCTTTCGAACTGATCGCCCAACACGGTGCAACCGAGGAAGAGTTGGACACGCTGGCGGCGGAGCGACGCAGTGCCGGTTTCGACCTCACGAAAGCTCCGCTGCAGCGCGTTGTACTCGTGGACTGCGGCGACCAACGCCACCACCTGATGTGGGAATTCCACCACATCGTTTGTGACGGTTGGTCGGCAGCGATGGTGTTGGACGAGGTTCTGGCCCACTACAACGAACCTGCTCACACACCGGTTGCACCGGCTACCCCGTTCCGTAACTTCCTATCCTGGCACGCACGGCAGGACAGCGAGGCCACAGGTGCCTATTGGAAGGATCTCCTTCACGATGTCGCCGAGCCAACGCCGATCCTGCTTCCCGCCGCGACCTCCGACCCCGGTTTCGCCTCCGGGATTCACACCGCCCACATCGAAGGTTCCGAACTTGGCGTATTGATCGACTTCGCCCGCAGCAATCGGATCACTCTCAACACCATGGTGCAGGCGGCTTGGTCGCTCGTGCAGTCACGATACAGCGGTAGCGACGATGTTCTATTCGGGGTCACAACTTCAGGCCGCCCTGCCGATCTCGACGACGTTGAACACATCGTGGGTATGTTCCTGACCACTCTTCCGATGCGGGTCAACACCGATCCGAGTCGACCGACGCTCGAGTGGCTCCAGGGAATCCAGCGTCAACAACTCGAATCGATGGAATACTCCACCGCGTCGCTTGCGGACCTTCATCGTCTGGTCGGGATCCCGACCGGCGGGGACCTGTTCGACACCGTGCTGGTGTTCGAGAACTATCCGCGCCCCGATGAACAGCCTGAAGGTTCACTGGCCCTCCACGACAAGGCTGTCTCTGAACAGACCAACTATCCGCTCACCCTGTTGGTGGGCATCGAGGACGGTGTACTGAAGCTCGTTGCCAACTTCAACCGCAACCGCTTCGACCGCGATGCGGTCGCCCGATTGATGGCCCAGTTCCGGCACGCGCTCGAAGGACTGGCAGCCGATCCACAATCGACGGTCGGTGAACAGGCCTTCATGACCGACGACGACCTGCGTCAATTCGACCGGTGGCAGGGTCCCTCGCTCGATTTTGATCGCTCAGCCACGATCGCGTCGCGACTGCTGGACCAGGCCAATCTCACCCCCGACGCCGTTGCGCTGATCGACGGCGATCGCACGATGACATTCGCCGAGCTGATGGCTCGCGGCCGTGGGGTTGCCGCCGAGCTCGAACGCCTCGGCGTCGGTCCCGAGATTCCGGTTGGAGTTGCGGTTCCCCGCAGCATCGAGATGGTTGTTGCGATTGTCGGCACGGTCCTCGCTGGCGGCCCCTACGTGCCTCTGGATCCGCGGTTCCCGGAGGCTCGCCTGGCGCTCATGCTGGAGCTGTCGGAAGCGCCGGTGGTTCTCACCGCCCCAGAGTCCGTTCAGAAATTGGAGCGTGCCTGTCGCCCCGTCCAGAATCGGGCGCCGCTCACCTTCGTCGATATCACGGCAATCGATCCGAGTCCCGGGCAATCGAGTTCGGCGGACCTCAACGTCGCTGCTGACAACACGCTCCTGCTCACGTTCACCTCCGGCAGCACGGGCGTGCCGAAGGGGGTGCGAGTTCATCACAGCGGGATACTGGGTCGACTGGAATGGCAATGGCAGGCCTATCCACTCGAACCGGGCGAGGTTTCCCCTCAGAAGACAACTCTCGGATTCGTCGACCATCTTTGGGAACTGTGGGGAGCGCTTCTCTGCGGCAATCCTGTCCTTTTGATCGATGACGACACGGTCACCGATCCGGATGCACTGATCGCCGCCCTGGCCGCCCACAACGTTCGGCGTTTGACCCTGGTCCCTTCGCTGCTGGATCTTCTGCTCGAACACGACCCCGACCTGGGGAAGCGGCTTCCACAACTCACGATGTGGACCTCCAGCGGCGAAGCGCTTGCCGCGGTCACCGCCGACCGCTTCGCCCAACTGCTCCCCGGTCGAAACTGATCAACCTGTATGGCATGTCCGAGGTGAGCGCAGACGCAACGGTGTCTGAAGTGAGCACAGGTCATGATCTCTCTCCGATCGGCCGCCCGATCACAAACACCGGTGTTCGAGTACTCGACCGGCACGATCGCCAGGTCCCGGTGGGGGTCACCGGCGAGCTCCATTTGTCCGGTGTCGGCGTTTCGCCCGGCTACTGGAATCGCCCCGACCTCACCGACGCATCATTCCTCCCGAACCCCTTTTCCGGTGGTGATCCAGATCACGCCCGCATGTACCGCTCGGGCGATATGGCCCGCTGGCGAAGTGACGGAGTGCTCGAATACCTCGGACGGAGCGATCACCAGATAAAGGTTCGCGGTGTTCGCATCGAACTAGGCGAAGTCGAAACTGCGCTGGCCTCATATCCGGGCGTTGACCGGGCTGTGGTCGCCGGTCTCCAAACGGCCAACGGCAACACGTTGATCGCCTACGTGACAGCTGCTGAACAGGTCCTGGACACAGCCGAACTGCTGGATCATGTTCGTTCGTTGTTGCCCCAGGTGATGGTTCCGTACCACGCCATGGTGTTGGACCACTTCCCACTTCTCCCCAACGGCAAGGTCAATCGCCAAGCGCTTCCCGAACCGAGTGCTGCGAAGACCTCCTCGTCGGTTGACGAATCGGATCTGACCGACGCTGAGACTGCGATGCTCGCCCTCTGGCGAGACGTGATGGAACAACCTTCGCTGGGTCCCGATGACGACTTCTTCGACGTCGGTGGCCATTCCATGTTGGCCATGCGGCTTGTCAGCCGGATCCGGAAAGACCTCGGATTCCAGGTGGGACTTGCCCAGCTCCTCCGCACCGGTACACCCCGGTCGCTCGTCGCTGGCAAAGCCGAACTGGAGTCCGGCGCCTCAACCGACACGGCACTCCTACACCACGTTGTCCCCATCCTCGAACCTGACCCTGCACTGCGAAACATCTTCATGATCCACGGCGCCGGCGGGGACATCCTCACCTTCCAACCCACCGGCCGCTACCTCGCTGGTCGCTACAACGTGTGGGGGGTACAAGCCGCCGGCGTGGACGGCGTGTCGCCCATGCACGACACACAGGAGCAAATGGCGAGCAGCTACCTTGCCGAGATCCGACAGGTTCAGCCCTCAGGACCCTACCTTCTGGCGGGGTTCTCAACCGGCGGAGTAATTGCTGCCGAACTGGTCAAGCGCATTCAGGCCGATGGCGAGGTTGTCGAAGGGCTGATCCTGATCGACGCCTTCTTCCCCACGTTGCGGCCCCGCGCTATTCCTTTGTCGGAACACTTGGCCAACCTGATCCGGATCGGTCCACAGTACGGGTTCAGCCGGGCGCTCAAGAGACTGGAGAAACGTCGATTCGCCAAGGCCACAGATAAGCACGACGCAGATCCTTCCACCGGGCCAGTTCCGCTGGAGGTCCGCAAGTGGGAACTCACCGAACACGTCATCAACCTGTGGTCCAGCTACGAGGTTGGTCGAGTGGATGTTCCTGTGACCATGATGTCATCGGAGGAGATCTTCGACATCTGGGAAGGCATCATCGACGATGCACGCGGCTGGAGTTCGGTAGCCGACGACTTACGTGTGGTCAAGGTGCCCGGCGATCACATGAACCTTCTCGAAGAGCCTCATGCCCGTGTCTTCGCCGAACGTCTTGCCGGTGTCCTCGATGGCTGAGACGGCCAGCACCCACGTCTATCGTCATCTACTCGACTTCGCCGTGGAGGACCAGATTCTCGACGAGCTGCTGGCCACCCCTGGCCGAATGGTGCTCGACGTCGGAACCGGCGCCACCGGGCGATCCGCACTGAAGGCTGTCGGTCGCGGCGCGATCGTCACATCGATTGAGGTGAATCCGACCGCGATTGCAGAATTCGGCTCGCGGCCCGGGATTGGCCTCGCCGCTGCTGATCTGCTCGCGCTGCCGTTGGCCGACGCGGTCTTCGACGTGGTCCAGGTGGCTCTCCACGGCCTCGATTACATCTTGACCGAGAGCGATCGAGCCATTGCGTTCGCAGAGATCCGGCGAGTGCTGCGAACCGATGGAGTACTGGTCTTCAACGGCTTCAATCCTCTTGGTCTGTCACTCTCGCCGGCTGGATTCAGATCGGTTCCGATGCTCAAAGCCCGGATGAAGTACGTGGGCACAGGTCGTTTCCTGCGACCTACGCTGATCGACGACAACGGCCTGGAACTCCATCAAGGAACCGTCAGGGCAATCACGTCCGAGACCGAAACTGCCGGATTCTGTCGACGTTCGGTTCGGAACCTGAGCGGCACCATGACGACCCCATGGATGGTGGCGTTGCTCAGCAGCGCGCCCTACTACGTGTTCGAGCGCGTCTGACCAGACTCGATCTCGTACGAGCCGAGGCTGTCTTAGTCCAGCAAGCCGGCGATGGCGTCGAGATCCGTCGATGACAAGTCGACCAAATCGAGCCGAGGAGCGGCGAAATGCCGCTTGAAGGCTGCGGTCACCAGTGCGATGTCGGCGCTCTTGTAGTCGTCGGGAACGTAGTCCCATGTGACGTGGAGGCGGCCATGGGAGACGTGAGCCATGACTCCAAGGTCATGGGTTCGATGGTTGTCGGCACCGTAGCCGGCCAGGATCCCCGACGTCGGGGTGAGGAGATCGGTGCCGGCCACGGACAAGTCGAGCTGACCGAGATAGTTGACAACCAAACGGGGCATCTGACCGATGGCCGCCAGCGCTCCTACGCCGCCGTTGGGAACGTCGGTGATCGCCGGCGGCGGGTCGTCGAGATCAACGCTGATCGGGTACATCGCCGTGAACCAGCCCACCGTGCGGGTCAGATCGACATCGGGGGTCTCGGTGCGGCCGTGGCCCTCCAGGGTTGCAGTGAGCTGATCCCAGCCGAACACCTCTCGATGGGCCCGCCCGATTGCGAGGCGAGCAGACGATCGACCAGGCCATCGATCGGACCGGCATCGACGACGACCGTTGTCTGCTCGCCGGCGTCCTGGCGCCGCCGAACAGCGGAAGGTTCAGGGAGGCGGTCCTGCAGGTTCGGTCCAGTGAGGATCGGTTGGGAGGCCATCGAGCGCAATGGCCCAATCGGCGACGGCTCGCAGTTCTCTCAGCGAGTTGTGGCTCGAGACCCGCAGACAGGGCTCGGTAGGCGGTGGTGAGATCTTCCAGAAGAGGCCGCCAGGAGACGCCGTCGATGGCGAGGTGATGAATGGTCAGGAAGACCCGATCGGCTGGTCGCGGTCGCCCGAAGATCGCCGCGCCGATGAGCTCACCCTGTTCGATGTCGAGTGACGCCTCAACCGACTCCACAACGGCTGGTAGCGCAGCCTGTTGAGGTTGCGAAACTCCTGCACAACCGGATCTGCTCCATGTCGAGGATTTCTTGGGTCCATCCTTGGGTTCCGGATCGGAACGCTCGCTCGAAGCACGTCGTGTTGGTCGACGACCTTGGCCAGGGCCGTCTCGAGTAGCCGCCCATCGATCGGATCCGGAAGCTTCGAACCACATCGACTGGTTCCAGTGGTCGGTTCGGCGAAGTCCTGTTCGAAGAACCACCGCTGCATCGGCAACAGCGGCACTCTGGCCAGGGGCCGGGAGTGGGATGCGGCGGGTCGAGGTGGCTTCGGTGGCCGCCACCGCGGCGAGCTGAGCGATTGTCGGATGGTCGAAGAGGTCTCGTGGTTTCACGCGGATTCCGTCTCGGCGAAGACCGGCGACGATTCGGATACTCAGAATGGAGTCCCCACCCAGGTCGAAGAAGTTGTCGTGGATCGAAACCGAGCGCTGCCCGCCAGGACTTCAGCCCAGATTCGGCACATGATCTCGTCGGTGGGGGACTCGGCGTCGCCCCCCTCGCTCGATGAGGCGGAGGTAGCTCTGGATGATGGCTCGGGCAGTGCACGACGGTCGATCTTGCCGTTCGGAGTGAACGGCATCTCGGCCACCTCGACCAGATACGAAGGCACCATCGCTTCGGGCAGGGCGACTCTGAAGGCGGCTGCGCAGCTCGTCGGGGTCGACAGATGAGCCGACGGCCGGGCTGTACCACGCCGCCCGCGTGGTCCGTTGGTCGTTTCTGTCGTACCTACCACCGCTGAACCGATGGCGGGGTCGGTGAGGAGCTTCGACTCGATTTCACCGAGTTCGATCCGAATGCCACGAATCTTCACCTGGTTGTCGGTCCGTCCGATGAACTCGAGATTGCCGTCGCCAAGTACTCGGACAACGTCTCCGGTTCGATAGAACCTGCGTCCCTCGATGTCGACAAACCGCTCGGCGGTCAGCTCGGGTTGGTTCAGATACCCGGCGCTCACGCCCGGTCCGCCCACGAGGAGTTCCCCTCTTCCGCCCACGGGCACCGGTTGACCGGCATCGTCGAGTACGAGGTCGGAAGCGCCGGGTATGACCATTCCGATCGGAACGGGCCCGCCGGATTCGGCATCGGGGTCAAAACGGTGGTGATGGCTCCATACCGTGGTTTCGGTGGGCCCGTACTCGTTGTGAAGTTCGGTGCTGGGCAGTCGTTCGTGATGGGTGGTGATGAGATTGCTGGGGCATGCCTCGCCTGCAACGATCACGGTGTTGAGTGACTCAAGGGGCGTGGATCCAACCTCGCTGAGCAACACCGCATACAACGATGGGATCGCCAACAGATGGGTTACGCCGTGGCGTTTGATCAACTCTCCGAGATGATCGATGTCGGTGTGCAGGCCGGGATCGGGGAGGACTACGCAGCCGCCCCTGCAGAGAGTCCACCAGAGCCCGACCATCGAACTGTCGAACGCAAGCGAGCTGAGCAGTAGGAATGAACTGGGCTGGTGGGAGTAGACCTGAGATCTCACCAACGTCGAGTAGACGATGTTCGAGTGGCTGACCTGCACCCCCTTGGGGCGGCCGGTCGAGCCCGAGGTGAAGACGGCGTAGGCGGTGTCGGAGGTTGCGCGCTGTCCAGCAGGTGGATGGGGGGCGCTTGGCGACACCTCAAAGCTGGCGGGGTCGAGGAGGAGCGAGGCGCCGCTGTCCTCCAAAATCGTGTTGATTCGATCCTGCGGATAGTCCGGGTCGATGGGGACGTAGGCGCAGCCCGCCCGCATCACCCCGAGGATCACAGGGATGGATTCGAGGGATCGTGATGCGATCACACAGACGAAGTCTCCGGGTTTCGCGCCGAGGTTCAGGATGTCCCCAGCGATGGAGTTGGCCCGGCCTACGAGCTCACCGTATGTGAGTACCTCGCCCGCTGTCTTCACCGTGATCGCATCAGGAGTGTTGGCTGCGATCTCAGCAACGATGTCGTCCAGCAACGCGTAGGAAATCGGAGCGTCCAGTGACTCTGACTTCCGGCCGTCGCCCGGGTCGAGTTTGTGGTCAGCCTCAGGGGTGGTGCCTGCGCCCGCCAGGAGGCTTCGGAAGCAGTGGAGCAGTTCCCCTGCGGTATCTGAGTCCAAGGCGGCACCTGCGTACTCGACCCCCAAGTTCACTTCTTCGCCTCTGCGCTGCACGAAGAAGGTGACGTCAGCGGTTGCGTCCTCTGGTGCGAGTACACGATGCCGGGTGGCGAAGCCGCCGATCGATGCAGATCCGAGGGTTCCGTAAGCAAGCAGGATGTTGAGGGGAGGGATCGGCTGTCCGGCCTTGCGTCGATCAGCGACGATGGAGGCGAAGGGATAGTGGCGGTGAGTGATTGCATCGGTGAGCGCTTCGGCGGCACTGGACATCGCTGAGTCGGTGTTCACGACGAGCGGAACGACGTTCAGTGCGTAACCGGCGAGGTCGTGATGTTGGCTGGAGCGGACCGAGATCGGCATTCCGATCTCCACGGTTGTGCGACCTGTGAATCTTGCGACCACCTCGGCGAGGGTTCCCAAGCACATCGCCGCAGCACTGAGACCATCGATGCGATCGAGGTGGCTGGCTGGGAATCCAGCCGAGATTTCGGTGTAACCGTCGCCCTCTCCGGACGTGCCCGGTCCGAACACGATCGGTTCGACCACGGGGCGTGCTGCCCAATACTCCCGATCTTCGCTCCGGTCCGAGCGGTCGAGTTGAGTTGCAGCGAATTGTTCGTAGCCGACCGCGAAGTCCGATAGCGGAGTTCGGTCGTAGAAAGCGGCCAGGTCGGTGAACAGAACATCGAGCCCGGACTCATCTACGAGCGCATGGTGCATGCTGAGCACGATCCCACTGCGACCGTTCGGAAGTGCCTGCAGGTGAATTCGAATACGGGGGCCGAGTTCTGGATCGAAACGGTCGCGAAACAGTTCAGCTGCCACAGAGTCGAATGATCCAACAAGCGGTTCGGGATCGGCTGAGAACTGGAGGGCGTCCTCGGTGGAGATCAAGCGGCGGTCTTCGCCGTAGGTGAGACGGAGTGGCAGGTGCCTTGCAACCAGGTTTCGAGCGGCTGGTTCGAGACGGCGGGGATCGAGCACGCCGTCGACGATGTAGGCCCGTCCAACGTTGTTGGCCGTACTCTCAGGAGCGTTCAACCAAGCGAAAACCATCGCCTTTTCCCCGGGAGTGAGGGGAGGAAGTTCCGATTCGGGCAACACGGCTGATGGCACGATTGAGACGGCTGGCGTGGCCTCCACGGCTTCGGCCAGCAGTCGTGGGGTTCGATGAGTGAATATCAGCTCCTCGGGCAGTTCCAATTCCAGTTGCTGCGAGAGCGCCAGCATCAACTGCATTCCGGCCAGAGAATCGCCGCCGATGTCGAAGAGCGAATCATCCGGACCGATCGATTCGATACCCAGTCGTTCCTGCCAGAGGTCGGCGATGACTGATTCCAGATGTGAGAGTTCCAATGATCCGCCCTCGCCGAGCCGGTGATCGGCCGTGGGGTCGGGCAGTGCAGGGACGTCCAGTTTGCCGTTGGTAGTGGTCAGAAGTTCTGCCACCGGCACGAATGCAACGGGGATGGCGTGGGCCGGCACTCGGGCTGCGAGCCACGTTCGCAGCTCGCTGGGCGAACTCTGATCGCCCTCATACCAGGACACGAGAACGTCGTTCCTCAGACGTACTGCAGCCCGGCGTATGTTGGGGTGCAGTTCGAGCTGAGCTTCCACCTCCATGGGGTCAAGGCGGATTCCTCCGACCTTGATCTGTTCATCGGCCCGGCCGAGATAGCCAAGTAGGCCCGGAGCGACGAGTCGTACCAGGTCCCCGGACCGATAGAAACGACGGCCGTCCAGGTCGACGAAGGGGCCGCTGCCGGGCTGTGAACCCAGGTAGCCGGCGGTGACACCCCGGCTGAAGATCAGTAACTCTCCCGGAGAGCCGGAGGGAACATCGCACATGTGCTGATCGACCACCCGCAATTCGACTCCGGGCGCCGGAATGCCAATCGGCACGTCCGGCCATGCGTCATCCGGCGATGCCTCATAGATCATGCAGCCGACCACGGCTTCAGTAGGCCCGTACTCGTTGAACACTCGTACATCTGGTCGCCACGCCCATATGTCATTGGTGAGCCGAGCGCTGAGTGCCTCACCGCCGATGACGAGAGTACGAAGATCATGCACGTCGGGCAGTAGTCGCAGGAGTAGCTCGAGGTGTGAAGGAGTCGCCTTGGCCCATGAGATGTTCTGCGTCTGGGCGATCTGTTTCAGACCGGGGACGCCGTCGGGTCGCACCACGATCAGGGTTCCACCGGTGAGCAAGGGTAGGAAGAGGCTGGTGAGGGTCAGGTCGAACGTGAGGGCTGTGAAAAGCGGGACGACAGGCTTCTGATCGGTTTCCAAGTAGTGGGTCTGCGCGAACTCCACATAGTCGGCAACACCGCGGTGCCGAATGGGAACGCCTTTGGGCTCACCGGTTGAACCGGATGTGAAGAGCAGATAGGCCTCGTCGTCGGGTCCGACCACCGCCGGAGCAAGCTCCTGGTCTGCAAGTGTCGTCAACGCCGAGATCGTCGCAACACAGCCAGCTCGCTCGATGAGTGAGGCACGTCGAAACTCGGGCTGACAGGGATCGATGGGCACATAACTTGCACCGATCCACCAACACCCGAGGATGATGAGAACGGCGTCAGCCGATCGGCCCATCTGCAGTGCCACGCGGTCGCCCGAGGCCACCCCGTGACGAGACTGAAGCCAGTAGGCCGTTCGACCAACAGCAGAAACGAGTTCGTCCCCGGTGAGAATCCGGTCACCGTCGATCAGTGTTGATGAGCCGAGCGTCTCAACCAACCGCTCGGGCAGCAGCGGACTCTCGGTTCGGTCTTGACGGCGATCGCCCCATTGGCGAAGCGATTGGAGTTCCGCGGTAGTTGTCAACGGTTGGGCCCCGATCGGCGAGTCCGGGTTGTGTGCCATCGAGGCGACAATCGATTCGAGGTGATCGGGGATTCGTTCGAGTTGGTTACCGGCGGCCGCAGTGTTGACGTCGATGGAAAGCTGGGCCTCCCCGCCCCGGTAGGTGGTGAGCTGAAGTTGAAACAGGTGATTGGGATCGGTGGCGCCGGGATGAATCCACTCGGTGGTGACCTCGTGCTCACCGAACCTCGAGATCCCGCCTCGGGGGATGACGTTCACGACCGCTTCCACATCGGACAGATCTGGAGAGAGTCCCGGGCGAGCGTTTCGGACCGTGTGCATGACCGCTTTGGTCACGCGTTTGTGCAGAACACGGACGGTGTCGTCGCTCTCGATGGATATCTCAACCGGAAAGACCTGCATAACCGGACCGAAGAGGGCAGCCGTGTCAGGAGTTGATCGGTTGTGCACCGGTAGACCGAGAGCCATCTCGGTGGCACCCGTTACGCGATGCAAGTACAAAGCGGCGGCGGTGATCAGAACCCCAGTCCAGGCCAGATCTGATGACAACGATCGATAGTCGTGCTCGAGCCGAGCCGCCAGCTGGCGTGTCACGGGCTCGCTCAGAGGTACCTCGAGCCGGGTGCTGGCGGTTAGCTTTTCTTGCACCGGTTCGTACAGCTGGCCGACCCGTGGCAGGAGCGAGCGTTCTGACCAGAAAGAACGAGCGCGCTCGGTACGCGCATCGTGGCTGGAGCCCAACCCTCTTGCCCACTGGTAATACGAGGGGATTTCTGGACGCGCCCCGTGATAGAGATCCGCAGTTGCCTGAAAGATTGCGGCCGACGCAGTTGCATCGGTGATTACGTGGTGGAGGTTGAGATACCACGAGGTGGTCTGATCCGGGTGGCGGATGATGACACTGTCGATGCCGGTCACACCCATATCGAGGGCCGAGGTGACCCGCTCGGCAGCCCAGTCTGACGCGCCGGCCCGACCGAGCTCGATTATTTCGGTGGCTGGTGCCGGTGAATCGAGCAGGACTGTTTCAAGATCGATTCTGGTTCTCAAGACATCGGACATCCGCACGAGGGCGTCGAAGGCCGATGCCAGGCGGTCACAGTCCACCGATCCTGCGATCGTCGACAGCAAGGCGGTGTTCTGGTGCGGTGACCCCGGGTTGCGTCGCTGAGATGCCCACAACTGGCGCTGCATCGGAGTCAGCTGCAATTTGGTGCGGTCAAGGGACAAGTACGACTCCAGCTTGGTAGCTCACCGAACCACACTGTGACTCGACGTCGACTCCTACGAGCTGACGCTGGTGATGGATGCTGCTCCCAATGAAACCATCTCGTACCCGACCCATTTATGGGCGAAATGACATCCTCGCTTGGGTAGATCTTCGGGGACCTATGGCGTTTTGGCTGCATCCGATCCAATCTGGGTTGCGTATTCTTCGTCTATGTCTGTATTTCCCAAAGGATTCTCATGAAGCACTTCGTTCGCATGTTCACAGCCGTTGCAGTTGTGTTCGCGTCCGTAGCGGTGTTCTTCGTCGCACCGGTATCGGCTCACAATGCCGAAGACAGCTACGTCTACCTCAACGTCACCGAAACGTCCCTGTCCGGACGGGTTGACTTTCCCTTCGGTGACCTGCGTGAAGCACTCGGGTTCGAACTCGACCCCGATGCTGGGAGCGCGGCGTGGGAGGAAGAACTTCAGGGCCGCTACGACGATCTTGTTGCCTACACCGATGAGCACCTGGACATCGAGGACTACACCCTTCGTTTCGGCGAGTTGGAGTTCCTGTTCGAGGACAACACCGATCAGGAAATCAACTACGTGATCCTGCCGTACAACGCCGAGATCACCGGGGCTACCGTGCCCCGACAGCTCGACGTGACGTTCAATCCCTTTGTCGAAGAAATCGACGACAAGAACGCTCTGGTGATCGTGCAGAACGACTGGCAGGCGGGAATCTTCGACAATGGCGAAGGTCAGGATGGTTTCGTGCTGTTCGATAGGAACAACCAGACCCAGACGGTCGACCTCGGTGCCTCCAGCTGGTGGAAGAACTTCACGAGCAGCATCGAACTCGGCGTTGATCACATCAAGACCGGTCCCGATCACATCCTGTTCGTACTCGTTCTGCTGCTTCCCAGCGTGCTCGTATTCAGCGGCGGGGGCTGGAGGCCATCTGACAACTTCGGGGGTTCGCTCTGGCGAGTGCTGAAGATCGTCACGATGTTCACCGTCGCTCACAGCATCACGTTCACCTTGGCCGGTCTGGAGATCATTCCGCTGCCATCGTCCAAAGTCACCGAATCGATCATTGCCCTGTCGATTGCTGCCGCTGCGCTCCACAACCTTCGTCCGATCTTCCCCAACCGGGAGTGGGTGATTGCTTTCTCCTTCGGCTTGTTCCACGGACTGGGCTTCGCATCGCTGGTCTCGGGGCTTGACGTCGATCGCAGCACCCAGCTGATCTCACTGCTCGGACGCAATGTGGGCATCGAAATCGGTCAGGCAACAGTGATCCTGGTTTGCTTCGGCCTGCTGTACCTGCTGCGCAACACGGTGCTGTACCGCTGGGTCCTGATGCTCGGTAGCGGAGTGCTCACGGTGGTAGCGCTGCTGTGGATGTATGAGCGGATTTTCGAAGCCGATGTCGCGCTGGGAAGCCTGACGCTGAACAACATGGTGGAGAAGTTCACCCGTTACCCACGGTCAGTGATCGTTATTGCTGTTCTTACGGTTGTTGCTGCAGCATTTCAGGTCTACGAGCGCCAGAACAACCGCCTCGTCAGCGAGGTCGACCTTCCAACGATCGATTCAGACGACTCAGACGACCGGGAACTGGTCGAGGTTTAGGAGACCAGCAAATGAAGATTCTTGTAGCGGGCGGCGGCGGCTTTATCGGCGGTCATCTGGTCAATAGGCTCGAGGAACAGGGTCACGAGGTTCGCAGCGTCGACTGCAAGCCTGAAAACGAGTGGTTTCAAGTAAGCCCGACGGCCGAGAAGATGATTCTCGATCTCAACGAGCGGGATGCCTGCCTCAAGGCCGCCGGCGGCGTGGACCAGGTCTACAACCTGGCTGCCGACATGGGCGGGATGGGATTCATCGAGAACAACAAGGCCGCCTGCATGTTGAGTGTCTTGATCAGCACCCACATGTTGATGGCCGCGCGTGACAAGAACGTCGGGCGGGTGTTCTATTCCTCGTCGGCGTGTGTGTACAACGGCTCGAAACAGAGTGACCCCAACGTCACCGCGCTGGCGGAGTCGGACGCCTATCCAGCTGACCCCGAGGATGGTTATGGCTGGGAGAAGCTGTTCTCCGAGCGTATGGGTCGCCACTTCATGGAGGACTACGGGATCGAGTTTCGCACCGCCCGGTACCACAACGTCTACGGGCCCGAGGGCAGTTGGACGGGCGGTCGGGAGAAGGCACCGGCGGCGGTATGTCGCAAGATCGTTGAGGCCAAGCGCAGCGGAAACCACACCATCGATGTGTGGGGCGACGGACTTCAGACCCGGTCGTTCATGTACGTCGACGACTGCGTGAAGGGCACCGAAATGCTAATGAACTCCGATGTTCGCATTCCGCTGAACATCGGCTCCTCGGAACTCATCGCCATCAACGATCTCTACCGTATGGTCGCAGGTTTCGCCGGCATCGAGATAGAGCTCGTGCACGATCTCTCGGCTCCTCAGGGTGTGCGTGGCCGAAACAGCGACAACACGTTGATTCAAGAACAGCTCGGCTGGCAACCCTCTATTTCGCTGGAGGACGGCATGCTGAAGACCTACGAATGGATTGAGCAGCAAGTCCGAGCCCAGACCTAGTTGTCCGACGTGAGGAGCCCGCACGCTTGAGGTGCCACCGGGAAGTCCGGCTGCTATGACAACAACTGTGAACCAAACTGAGCAGTCGCCTCCGCAGCGTCGATCGCTCAAACACGACACCGTTCTGGAGCATCCTCGCCACGGGGACACGAACGGTGGGCGCAGTTGGCGTCTTCTTCATGCTGGCCCGCTATTTGGAGGAACGGCAGTACGGCCTCTACGCCGCGGCGCTTGCCCTCTTCTTGCTCCTGGGGGCATTCGTCACTCTGGGAACCTCCCATATCGTGGTGAAACGGGTGAGTACGGATCGCTCCCTCGCTGCGAGCTCCTGGGGAGCGGTGTTACTTCCAGGCGTCACCCTGGCTATCGCCATGTCAGTTCTCTTGGCCCTTCTTGGAGACATCGCAGTGCCCCGCATGGGCGCACAGGCCATTCTCCTCCTGGCTCTGGCCGAATTCCTGGGGGTCGCCATCAGCGTTCCGGCCGCAAGTGCCCTTCAAGCAATGGATCGGTTTCCCCAGTCGGCCATGCTGACGATGTTGTGGACGGTGCTCCGCGTCGTGTTCGTGGGTGTTGTGTTCTTCGTACTCGATGAACCAACGCTCACTGCGGTGGGGTGGGCACTTCTGGCTGCCAGTCTTGGCGCCGGATTGGTGAGTTCGTTGGTACTTGGTTGGGTCGTCGGCCGACCACGTTTCTCCTTTGCCGAGAGCAAACAGATCTGTCGGGAGGGCTTTCCCTTCTCGCTCACCCAGGTCAGCGGCATCGTGCTCGGCGACATCGACAAGCAGATGCTCGTCCGCACGTCGAACGGCGACTTCCTCACCGGCATCTACAGTGCCGGTAACCGGGTACTCGGCCTTGCCGCCACCCCGCTCTACGCCGTGCTTGCCGCCACCTACCCCCGTTTCTTTGCCAGGGGCGCCGAGGACGGATTGCGGGGGACATGGGGGTACTCCAAGCGACTCATGGTTCCCGTCGCTGCCTACGCCGCAGCCGCCGGCGCAGGCCTGTTCGTGGTCGCCCCGCTGTTGGATGACATCCTCGGTTCGGGTTACGCCGACTCGATACGAGTGATCCGATGGATGGCCGTGATACCCCTCATTCACCTCCCCGGCCTACTGGCTGGGGAAGCTCTCACGGGTGCCGGCTTCCAAACCACGAGAAACCATTTCATCATCGGAGCTGGCGCGCTCGAATGTAACCCTCAACCTCATGTTGATCGGTCCCTACGGGATCGACGGCGTGATCGTGGCCACCTACGCCAGCGAGATCTTCCTCTTGGGGGGCCTCGTCATCTGGATCCGCAACCACGTCGCTCACACAGGAAAGATCAATGGCTGAACCACGAATCATCTCCTATTCCGACCTTGTGTCGACGGATCTGTCGATCGCCGAGCCCGCCCTGGTTACCGGGCTCGAGGTGTTGCCCGACCTCTGGTCACCCGAAGATGTGGTCGCTGCGGTCGGGCAGACCGAGGTTCCGATCGTCCACATCAGCAGCGGTGACTATGTGGGAGGCGATATTCGCAACCGCACCGTTGCGGACTACTACGCCGAGATCACCAGCGAGATGCCAACCGATCCGTTCCCATACCTGGCGGAGTTGTCCTACGACGAACACTTCCCGTCGCTGGCCGCCGAGCTGGTAGCGCCACCCGTTCTCCCCGATGAGACCTTTGTTCAGCGGGTCATGTACTTCGGCAGGGGAGTGCACAGCCAGATTCACTTCCATACGGGGGGCAGCGCCATGCTGTTCTGCATTCACGGCACCAAGATCGTTCGGCTGTTCGCCCCGGACCAAACTCCGAACCTCTACAAGGTGAAGGGCCGAAATTTCTCCAGCGTGCTGGTGAGCAGCGTTGGGGAGAACTCATACACCTATGACAGGCAACAGTTTCCCGCCTTTGGCGACGCCGAGTACGTCGAGTACGAGGTGAACGCCGGACAGGTTCTGTTCATCCCCATCTACTGGTGGCACAGCATTCAGAACCTCGAAGACATCAGCCTCACCTCGGTCTACTTCTGGAATCAGTCGTGGAAGAACACATGGCGGGAATTCGTCCCCAAGCAGGTCCCACCGGCCGGGATGCGGCTCGATTACGTGCGCACTCTGATCAAAGGGCGGATTCTGGCGCCACTGAGGGATCGACGTTAGGTCACCCAGCTCAGTTGCACGAACCCGGCATCGGGCGCCAACTGGGCCTGTCCGGTGGACAGGTTGTAGAGCAGAGCCGGAAGCGGATTGGCGAAGTCTTCATAGCTGAAGGCGCTGCTGAAGGACAGAACCAGGTGTTCGCCGGCGTGAATGAGGTCCCGGCCGTACACCCCCTGGTCGGCATCGAGAGCCCACAGCAAGGTTTCGCTGCTGTCAGAGAGATCGAATCGGTACAGACCTCGCTGGACTGATTCATCCGATACCCAGGATCGGAAGCCGTACACCTCGTTATCGATCAGCAGCGCTTCGTCGTAGTCGGGGCACCTCGGGTCGCCGCCGTCGAAGCAATCGAAATCCTGCTCAGCGCTCGAGTAGAGACGTTGACCGGTATCGAGATCGATTGTGGTGAGCTCGAAGTGGCCCTCACCCCGGAACAACCCCACGGCGTAGCGACCGTTGATCGTGCTGAAGTGGGTGGAGCTCTCGAACCCGCCGGTCAGGGTGATTTCTCGAACCTCGCCGGTGGTGAAGTTGAACGCCCGGAGCGTCTCCACCGTTTCCTGGCCCGCTGGATCTCGGCGTTGGTAGATGATTTCCGCTGACTCGTCGGGTAGCAGGCGTACACCCTCCAGCTGGAGGTTCTGTTCTTCTGAACCCACAAGGAGCTCTCGCTCGCCTGTGCCATCGTCGAAATGGATGACGTTGGAAAACACTTCCCGTTGATACACCCAACCGACCAGTGGGACTTCCACGATGTTCACGATCGGCCCGTCCACAGCCTCAGAGAATCCGGGGAGCGCTCCCTGTTTCTTGGCCCCCGAAGCGTCCCACAAAGTGACCGCTACCGGCCATGAGGAAACAACGTCGATATCGACAAAACTTTGGACCGACCCGGCGGTTGTGGACGGAGTGGTGGGCGCGGTCGACCCACTCTCGGGGTCGGTCGTCTGATCGGCCGGCTCGTTGATCGAGCTGGATGTCGTAGTGGTTGTGGCCCCGGCGGCGGGAAGTGGCTCTTCGACATCGGACCCGGTACAGGCCGACGCGATCAAGAGGACGGGGAGTGCAAGGATGGCGATGCGTAGAGACATGGTGATTCGAACCCCAGTGTGCCTCATCAGAGCATCCTCACCCGGTCATCGGCAATGCTTCGATGAGTTCGGATCGTGAAGAACACAAACGGATCGACCCGCTTCGCCGAGGTGTTGTGGTGCGTCGCGGCGTAGTCTCTGGCGGTGGAACTTTGCATCTTCACCGAACCTCAGCAGGGCGCAAGTTACGACGACCTTCTTGCCGTGGCGAAAGCTACCGAAGCCAACGGATTCCACGGCTTCTTCCGGTCCGATCACTATCTGAAAATGGGTGACGGGTCTGGTCTGCCAGGCCCGACCCACGCCTGGGTCACACTGGCCGGTTTGGCTCGCGACACAACACGAATCCGACTGGGGACCCTGGTCAGTCCGATCACGTTCTACGACCCGGGACCGTTGGCCATCATGGTTGCTCAGGTCGACCTCATGAGCGGGGGCCGCATCGATTTCGGAGTCGGCTCAGGGTGGTTCGAGGCCGAACACCGTGCCTACGGACTCGACTTCGGTTCCGTCGGTGAGCGGATGACCCGCTTCGAAGAGGCGATGGAACACATCGTGGGGCTGTGGGGGACTCCCGAGGGGGACACCTACTCCGGTCACGGTCCAACCTGGTCCTTCGAAGACTCTCCCGCCCTTCCCAAACCACATCAGCGGCCCCATCCACCCATCATCATCGGCGGCCGGGGCAAGAAGCGGACTCCGGCGTTGGTGGCAAAGATACGCAGCCGAGTTCAATTGCCGTTCGTTCCGGAGGCGGAAAAGACCGAGCTCGTCGATCGTGTCTTCCAGGCATGTGCCGACCATCGGTCGGGCGGATACTCCGTCGGTGTCGGCCGCGCTCGTCGTGTGCGCCGGCGCCGACGACGCCGAAATCGAACGGCGAGCCGCCGCTCTGGGACGTGATACCGCCGAACTCAGAGAGAATGGAGTGGCCGGGTCACCGGATGAGATCATCGACAAGATCGGGCGCTACGCCGACGCAGGCGTTTCCCGTATCTATCTCCAAGTGCTTGGACATCCACGACCTCGATCACATCGCCTTCATCGGATCAGAGATCCGACCTCAGCGTCTGACCGCGTCGCACCACGACTGCGCTGACCACGACGTCGTCGTACACGATCTGGTCGAATCGGACCGGGCTCTCGATGTTCTCGAGCACGGGGAGTTGACCGGTTTCCAAGAGCAGACCAGATCCCTGGAGGCTGTCCAACCGCATGTCGCCGAACCCCACCCACGACGACGTCAGGGCGTACTGGGCTTTGTAGAACGCCTCCTTTGCACTGAAGACCCTGATGGCCCCCTCATCTCGATCCGCGGCAGGAAGGGATTCCACCATCTCGATCTCGGACGGAACGAGCAGCATCTCCCGCACACCATCTTTGAGCGGCTGGATCACTTCAGCATCGAGACCGACTCCGAAATCACCACCTCGGTCGAGAGCGGCCACGGCGGCCACGAATTCTCGTCCTTCCCGTCGGGTGTGGGTGATCGACGCAGTGATCCCTGCGGGCCATTCAGGCTGCCGGCCGGGTCCGGTCGGCAGGGTAGGAGCGGCCCTACCCAGCGCCTCTATGGATGCACGGGCACACGCTCGTCCGGTGGCGAACTCGGCCCTGCGGCCCGGTACGGCCTTCTCGATGAACCGCAACTCCTCGGGCGACAGAAACGCATCGTGAAACAGCCTGTCGGTGTGAAACACAGCAACCTCGACACCGGCAAACAGCGACTCGAACTCCGGTGACCGCAGAGGACCGGCGGTGGGAGAATTCGAACGTGGCACGTCGAGCAATGTAGGCGGTGGCGGTTCGGTGGTGCGAGAAGCTACCCAGGAAGTTCATCGTGCAGCTGAGCATTGACCGGCTCAGCAGGCGACACTGGGACAATGAGTAGTCGACCATCGATCATCATCGTGGGCGGGGGCACCGCCGGGATCCACGCGGCTCGTGCCCTGCGGTGGCTCGATGAGATCGTTGACGTCACGCTGATCGAACCCACCGGCACCCACCAGTTCTTGACCCGCTTGGCGGCCGTGGCCGGTGGTGTTCTTCGGATCGAAGATTCGTCCGAATCGCTCGACGCTCTTGTCGACTGCGAGGTTGTGACCGACTCGGTGGAACGAGTTGTCGAGGGCTCGGTTCTGCTGGCGTCGGGGGAACAGCGCAACGCTGATGTGATCCTCCTGACCGCTGGTGCGCACGCTTCCCGTCCTCCGATCAAGGGGCTTCGCCATGCCGTCTCACTCCGCACCGCGGGGGATGCCGAAGAAATCCAGTATCGGGTGTCGAAGACAGACGCCGTGGTCGTGATCGGTGGTGGCCCGACCGGCTGCCAGTTGGCCGGTGCGCTGGCCGCCGGTCCATTCGACGTGTTCGTGACGCTGGTCGAACGGGAGAGCCGACTGCTCAACGGCTTCAATCCGGCACTGGGTCGCAGGGCCCGAAAGGTACTCACCCAGCGAGGCGTGTCGGTCTGGACCGGACGGACCGTCGCTGAGATCGGTCCGGAAAACGTCACAACTTCCAACGGTTTGGCCAACGGGATGCCGGTCTGGACCGGAGGTTTCGAGGCCCGAACCGAAGGGCTCATCGACGCCCCCACCCGGGAGGGGCGTTTGGTGGTGGACGACGTGGGCCGGGTCTCCGGATTCGACCGGGTGTTCGCTGCGGGAGACATCGCCGCCCATCGCGACGGCGATGACGTGCATCCGATGTCAGCCCAGATCGCCGTGAAAGCCGGTCGAACAGTGGCATTCAATGCTCTCCAAATGTTGAGGGGTGAGCCGCTGAGCCCTCTCGATTTCACTGATCTTGGATGGGTGGTGGACCTGTCGGGCGGACAGGGCGTCGCCGATCTGTTCGGATTCCCACTTTCGATCCCCGGGCTCGATCGTTTGGTCCCGCTCTTGCACGATGCGATCGACATCCGGAACCTTGCCCAGCTGGGCGCTCTTCACACGCTCTGGAGTGAATCCTCGGTTCGCAATGCGCGGCGCGCGAACGACTTGACCCACCGCTGAGTCGTGGACGATCACCACGACGAGGAGCTGCTGGCTCAAAACCAGGTCCGCCGTGGTCGCTCTCCGCTGTTCTTCCCGCTTGTTCTGCTCAGTACGTTCGCAATTGGTCTGGTGGGGTACCGCACAGTTGTTCCGCAGCTAAGCCAGGAGACGGCGGCACCGGTACAGGATGAAGGCGAGGACCAGGCCGAACCCAGCCCCTGGCAGTGCAGCAGCGCCGTAGCTCGAGCTGAGCAGTTGGATGAGGCCCGTTCGACCCCCGTATGGCTTCCGATGTTGATGGCTCGATCCCAGGTGGTCGTGAGCGGCAAGATCACCGACGGTCTGTTGTACGAGGACTACGGAGTGGCCGTGGTGGAGGTGGAACCGATCGATGGGGTCGGCCAGCAGAACCTCGATCGGCTGCTCCTCCCGCTGAGTTCCACTCCTCCCGGAGCGCCGTGGCAAGGGGCCGATTTCGTGGCGTTTCTGTCCGGTGTGAGTGAGTTCGGGGTCGGCACCGTGGTGCCGGGCGGGTTTTTCTTCGCCTGCGGGTTCGAGGAGCCCGCGACCGGTCTTGCCACCTTCGATGCCGAGTATTCCCAGCAGACCGATTCGTTGAATTCGCTGCGTACTGCCTACCTGGCCTTCCAACGGGTCGGTCAGCGGCAAGCAGCAAGGGTGGTTGCTCCCAGGATCCACGTGTTGGACGTGATGACCCAGGATCAGTCCAGGGTCGGGGTGTACCTGCCCGAAGCGCTGGCCGCACCCTTCGATGTTCACACGGTCGACACGCCCGGTGATGGTCAGTGGCACATCGTGTTTGCCAACACCACAGTGGTGGGCCGAATTGGGATCGGCCCGTGTGGCGATCTGAGACCCGAGCATTGCAGCGGCAACCTGCGCATGGAGATCGAATCGCTATCCGGGTTTGACGTGCCGGCGGCGTTGCAGTTTCTTGGTGGTCCCGCAGTCGACGGAGCGCAGTCGGCCTTCGGAGCGCCGGTTGTCGAAGCGCGACTAGGTCCCCAGGTGGTCGACGACCTTCTGGTGTACCTGAACGGCGACGCGATCTTTGCCGTGGACAAGCTGACACTGGAGCCCCGTTGGCAACGGGGGGGCGGCCCGTTCAGCTTCGCTCGGGTGGGCCCTGGACCGGTCCGGATAGTTGTTCGAAGTGAGATTGATGGCGCTCTGACAGGTATGACCCGCGCTGGAGTCATCGAGTGGCGCTACGACGGAGCGGGCACGATTGCTTCCAGGCTGCTCACCGGCGGCCCGATCCTCATCCAGTCGTGGCGAGATCTCGACAACACAACCCGATCCCGGGTGCTCGTTGCCGTAGAGCCCACCGACGGGTCGCGGCGATGGGAGTTCAGCCGCATTGTCCCGATGGAGGGAGCAGCCCGGGTCGAGGAACGACTCGGGGACGGTCTGTACGTGGTGGAGATAACCACCGGGAGCCCACTGGCCATCGGCAAGGAGTTCGTCGGTCTGGAGATGGCTACGGGTGAGGTGAGATGGCGGGTGAACCCTCAACCGGGCGGGGATGTGTTCGAGATCGACGGCTACCTCTGGTGGGCCGGAACCGGTGCCATCGCCCGAATCGACGGCGACAGCGGCGAGGTGTTGTGGAAGGTCGACCGGGCTGGGATCAACGACTTGTCGGTGGAGGGCGATGTGGTTGATTTCGCCGATGCCGGATCCTTCGACTTGGAAACCGGCCGGCGTTTGCGTGACGCTGCTGTTTCACCGTGTTGCCAGTAGGTGCCCGTAGTACCAGCGACTAGAGGAAACGTTCACCCACTACCGGCGGCCACCATCGACCACGAACTCCTGTGCGGTGCATGCAGCTCCGTCGTCAGCGGCCAGGAACAGAACCATCTGGGCGAATTCCCTGGGGTAGATCCGCCGTTTGATGGCCTGATCGCGCATGGTCCCCGCTTCACCCTCGGGCGTCCACCATTTGGTGAGTTGCTTCTCGGTGGCAACCCATCCCGGCAGCACAGTGTTCACCCTGACGTTGTCAACGCCGAAGGTTCGAGCCATTGTGCGGGTGATTCCCTCCACTCCGCTCTTCGCAATGGCATAACCGGGGAAGAAGTCCTCTTGGATCTGGTACGACGATGATCCGATGTTGATGATCGACCCGTTCTTGGCGTCCAGCATTTGTGGAGCCACGGCCTGAAGGGCAAAGAAGTAGTGGCGAAGGTTCACGTTGATTCGATCATCCCAATACTCCGGGGTCACCTCCTGCCACGTATGACGATCGTCGCTGGCGGCGTTGTTGACGAGCACGGTGATCCCGCCGAGATCCTCGATTGCCTGCGCTATCACCGTTTGGGTTGCCTCGATGTCGAGTAGATCGACTTCGTAGAATCGGGGTTGGTGACGGGGGTTGTGAGCGGCACATCGATCAAGGGTCCGGAGGGCGTTCGCTCGGTTCACGTCGGCGAAACCAACTCGGCTTCCCTGTTTCACGAACTCTTCCACAATCCCGGCACCCACGCCATCGGCCCCACCGGTTACGAATATGGTGCGGTCAACCAGGGACGGATACTGCGCGTAGTGAACGTCGGGAGGTGCTGTTGGATCAGTCATCGACAGTGACTGTAGGCATCCCAGAGCGTGTATTGAGACCCACCGGTTGCGCATGGCGGTTCCGAACCGGGTAGGAATGTTGTATGAAGAAAATTGTCGTGGGCTTTGATGGTTCTGAAACGGCTCGGAAAGCTGCCGACGAAGCGGCTGAGCTTGCGGCGGGCCTTGGAGCGGAACTACACGTGGTCACGGTGCTCACTGATGATCCGAAGAAACACGGCTTCGACGCTGACATCGTGGGCGAACGGGCAGTTGATGCGGTGGAAGCTCGAAGCCAGGGTCTACGCCAGCAAGCAGCCGACGCCGCAGGTCAACTCGAAAGCGGTTTTGCCGGAGTCACCGTGGTCACGACCGTCTTGGCCGGCCCACCGGCTCGAATTCTGGTGGAACATGCCGAGGCGATTGACGCCGACATCATCGTGGTCGGTAATCGACATGTGCAGGGCATCGCTCGACTCCTGGGTTCGGTAGCGGTGGATATCCTTCGCGACGCTCCGTGCGCCGTGTACGTCGCCAAGACCACCTGAAGGGTCAGTTCTCCGCCCTGGCAGCTGCCTTCCGGGAACCAAACCGGACCTGATGACGTCGAAGTGGTATGGGCAAACAGTTCTGGATCGCCGTCGCCATGATGGCAGTGGCGTCGGCGTGTGCATCAACAACCCCGGCCGGAGACACTGAAGTGTTGGTTTCTGAGATGTCTCGGGCTGCGGCACGCCCGGACGCGGCGGTCCCCGAGCTCGTTTCGGGCTTCAACCAGGCGGGCTTCGATCTGTTTCTCACACGAGATCAGACCGTAAACACCGTGCTGAGCCCGCTGAGTATCGGTCATGCCGTCCTGATGGCCGAAGCCGCCGCCGACGCCGACACCGCGACCTCCATTCGAACCAGCTTTGGGCTTCCCGACGATCCCCACGAGGCCTGGAATGCACTTGATTCCCTCATCGTGGCGTCGAACCGAACCGCCACCAACGTTGCTCAGAAGCCGACCCCGATCGTGACGGTGGCGGGGCGGGCGTGGCCCGCAGCCGGCAGGTCTCCATCACAGCAGTGGTTGGATGTGCTCGCTGCCCAGCACGGAGCGGGAACCGAGACAATCGATGTGAACCAACCAGAGCAGTCGGCTGACCAGATCAACGGTTGGGTCTCGGAGGAGACAAATGGCTTGATCGATCGTCTCATCACGCCAAGCTTCATCACTCCCGACACCGTGCTCGTGCTCACCGACGCGGTGTACTTCGAAGCTCAGTGGGCTCGTGTGTTCGGAAAGTACGGAACCGTCACCCAGCAGTTCACCGCACTGGACGGCACAACCGTCTTCGCGCAGTTCAACCTGGACCTCGAACAGCCCGGCCGCCGCGGGACCGGCAACGGGTTTGTAGCAGCCGAGGTCGACTATGCGGGGGGCGACTACTCGATGTTGTTGGTCGTCCCCGACGAAGGAAACTTCTCCGCGGTCCGTGCCGGGCTTTCGAATGACTTCGTGGCTGAGGTCGACGAGGTTCTGGCCGACGGTCCGTGGGAGCTTCGTCTCCCAGAATGGACAACGGACACGTCATTCGACTTCCTGGCATGGCTCGAGGCTGCCGGCGCCGCCCCCGGCGTCGTATCCGGGAATCTCACCCGGAGCGTTCCTGAGCGGCGCGGTTCATGGTGCCAACATCGCCGTGGACGACATCGGCACCGTGGCGGCCGCTGCTACTGCATTGGGCTTTGCAGAGTCCGGTCCGCCCGAGCCTGAACTGGTGGTCTCGGTCGACCGGCCATTCATCTACATGATCCGCCACGTCGACACCGGGGCGGTCATGTTTGTGGGCCAGGTGACCTCGCTGTAACCGGAGAGCTTACGGTTCGGGTTTCGGAGGCTTGTCCGGCTTCGTTGTCTCGTGTCGGAGTCGGTCTAGGAGGTCCTTGGTTCTCTCCCAGAGTGGCTTGAGCGCTCTGGCGGAGTCGTCGGCGGCCTTGCGGCCGAGGTTGCCGCTGCGTTCGGCGAGCACCCTGAGGTCGGTCATGCCGAAGCCGGAATCGAACGTTTCCGGCGAATCGGAAGTCGTGCGGGGTAGTGCGCTGAAGCTTGACTCATCGATACCCAGCTCAACGTGATCGTTGCGGACGTTGGCCACGGAGGCGAACGGCACCAAGACGTTGCGACGGAATCCGTAACGTCCGCTGCGGACCACGATCGCAGTGAGATGATCAACATCTGCCACGAATGCCTCCACGTGTCCAACTGTTTCGCCGTCGGACGAGGTGACTTTGCTGGCCCTACGGATCTCGCAGTCACCCTTGGGAATTCGGTCATATCTGACTTCGATCCGATCCTCGCTCCAGGAATCGGCCTGATCGGCAGCGATATAGGGGATATGCACGACCTCCTCTATTCCGATGTCCCAGTCATCTTCGAGTTCGATGGTCTCGCCCGGGCGCAAGAAATCGTTGACCGAGACTCGTTCGAGCTGTCGTAGGTGAGCGGTGTCCAAATCCACGACCAGGGAACCCCCTCGGTCGGAGACCAACCAGATCGGAACCAACCGATCTTGATGATGAGCCTGTTCAGGTTCGAGCACTATGTGGGTCACCTTGGCGGCCTGAGGGTCGACGACGATGTCGCCCAACCGGCCGAAGTGTCCGTCGGTTGCGGCCACCGCCTGACCGAGTCGTAGTTTCATGATCGTGCTGTTCCTTTGTGCTTGGTGTGGTGGTAGCTCGAACCTGATCGTGGGGTCAAACCGAAAGCTCGTCTAGGGAGATGGTTGCCGCGTCGATGTCGCCAGAATTCCAACCTTGGTCGCCAGCGTCGGGGGGTGGCACCTCGTCGAGATGGAATGACACCGCCTGCCATACCGGAAGGCTCGTCGCTTCGATCACCCGGTCGATCAGGAGAAGAGCTGCCTCGCATGCCGGTCCGACGCGATCGGCGCAGACAACAAACGTGGCGGTGTATTGCTCGGGTTCGACACACAGATCAACCTCTAGAGCGGACGCAGCGCTCCGAGCGTTGTCAGTGATTGGCTCGGGTAGCGCTTCATCGCGCCAAACCGCTCGAAGTCGCACATGCCAATACCTATCAGATCCGCCGTTCGGCGTTTGTCCCAAGGAATTCAAACCATCATTTCTCATGCGCCGACACACTGGAGGCGCTGCGACTAGTATCGACTGATCCGCTGCGCCTGTCCATGACATCGGCGTTAGACGTCGGTCGAGTTTGGTGCCCGAAACCGGACATCCCAGTTCGCACCGAAGTGCCGAAGAGCACCCTCGGGGTGTCCTGAGCGGGTTTGCTCACTCCCGACGGTCACATTCGTTCAGAGACAAGATCGCAGGTCTGAGACAGGGTTGAGCTATGGCTTTGGAAGGCTCACCCAGACCGTCGATACCGGCACCTGTCCGACGGGTGGAACCTCTGATGGAGGAATTGACCGGACCCGTGATGCTGGCGCTGCTCGGTGGCCTGCTGAGGTCGGTGCCCTCGTTTGGTATGGGTCCGTTCTCCGATTCCCGAGTGGTCGGCTCGTCGGCGCTCATCATTTCGGTGGTAGGTGTTGTCCTACTCGTGGTTCGGCACCGTCGATTCACCGTTGGACCGGTCCGAATCGTAGGAATCCACCCGGCTCCCGACGAGGGTGAGGTAGGGCAAATCCCAGGTCTCGTGGTGAGAGAAGTCGGGACCGACCCCGAAATCCCGGCCGATTCGCTCGAGCTGCGCCGCGAACTGCCTCGGGCGGCCTGACGTTCTTCGATTACAGCGAGCGGGCGAGAAGCGGCAGACCTGCGGCCAGCAACCCCACGGCGATCAGAATTCGCACCGTGGCTGGCGACAGCCTCTCTGCGCTGTTGGATCCGATTCGGCCACCCACCACTGCGCCAGCGATGAGAAACGGGAGGAAACTCCAGCGAGGATTACCGGCGATCACGTGACCGGTTGCCGACGACAATCCCGAGGCAGCACCGATCGCCGTGGTTGTTGCCGTGGCACGGTGGGTGGGCAGTTTCTGGAGCCAACCCAGGAGTGGCACCGTGATCAAACCGCCGGCAACTCCAAACGCACCTGAAAGTACTCCGAGAATCGCTCCGCTGCCGATGAGTTTGTTCTGTTGAGGTGGGAGACGTCGGTCCTCCACACCGCTGAGTCGATGGTCGGGCAACGACAAACACAGCCAAAGCCAAGAGCAACAGGCCGATCACGACCTCGAAGACCTGCTGAGGGATTCGCTTGGCCAAGAACGCGGCCGACAGGAACGCAACCGGTACCGCGCCGACCGAGAACCACGCTGCCGTGGGGCGGTCAACCAAACCTTTGCGGTTGTAGTTCAGCGCTCCGGTCACGTGGATGAACAGGGTGGTGATCACGCTGGTTCCAACCGTGGTTGCACCGGAAAGATCGAAGATGACCACCAGACCGGCGACCACGAGGAAACCTCCTCCGGCACCGATAATGGACCCGTAGATGCCAACAGAAATGGCCATGAGCAGGAGCCCGAGGGCCGTGGCGATATCCATCGTGTTGCAGCTAGCGTGGGCGGAGGTCGAACGACCTGAGCACGTCCTCGCTGAGGGCGGTGACACCTTCAGCGCTGATCAGCCAGGCTTGCCCCAGGCCCACCACCTGCCAGCCGCTGTCGGTGAGAACCAATCCGGTGTCTTCGTCCACGCCGAGAACGGTGGTGCCATCTGGCGCCGACGACACGACCTGTTCGGCCATTCCGGGCCGGAAGGCATTGAGGCGGTTGAAATGGGGAAGCACCACGAGATCGTCGAAGATGTTGAGGGCATCGGTGAAATACGCCTTGCGGGGCGAACGGGTTTGGGAACCCATCATCATTGCTCCAGCCGAGCATCCGGCCAACGCGGCCCCTGCTTCCCATGCGTCCACTACGGCTGCCCATACTGCCGTGCCTCGCAATGTCTCACACAGGTGTTCAGGATCACCGCCAGAGAAGTAGATCAACCCGGCCCCCGCGATCCTCGCTGCGATCTCAGGGTCCTCAGCGTGGGCACGATCGGCGACCGGAACGCTCACCGGTTCCACGCCGAGGCTCAGAAAGTGTGACTCTCCCAGTTGAAGCCACCGTTGGAAGGTCTTTGAGCCGTCCAGTGCTGAAGCGGTGGGAATGATTACAGCTCGCGGCGGTCGTCCTTCGAGGAGGAGCTGATCGATCTCGGATGTGGTGGAGGTGAACTCGCCACTTCCGACCAACCCAACCGGACCTCTGATCACCACCGAAGGCTACCGTGATCCCAACTGTGCCGACCTAGACTGGCGGGATGGCAGGACATGCACCCGAACCAGCGAGCGAGCCGACGAACAAGACGCTTGGAACCATCGTCGGAGCGATCTTTGCTGCCCTCTGTCTGTCCCTCGTGGGAATCTCCGCCGCCGTGGCTGCAAGTGGGGATGACGATCACGGAAGCGATCACTCCGAGGAGGGCGACCACGACGACGATCATGGCGATGAGAGCGAAGACGACGAGCACGAGGATGACGGCGAAGATCACGACGACGACCATTCCGACGACGACCATTCCGACGACGACGGCGAGTAGCTCCCGGACCTGTCCCGCCAGGACCGGACAAGCTGATTGGTGAGAGCTCGTCGCCACGGCGGGTTATTCAGTTGTCAAGGTGCGTTGCGTTGGTAGACCCAGTGCACGGTTCCGATGCTGTGAAGCATCTTGCATTGGCCGTGTTGGTGTCCTTCCGGTGCGTTGAACCCTCTGTGCTGGCACCTGAGGTGCTCCCGGAGGTTCGTCCCTTGCGGGAGTGTGGTCGGGCGGTTGTCCGGCATGGACCGGACAGTGCTTCAGGCGGCGAGTTCGTGGGTGTGGTTGAGGGGAAGAGGCGGTTCGATGGTTCGATGATGTGTCCCGTCTGGACGGACAGCTGAAGGGTTCGGTCGGGATCCATGTGAAGTGTCCATTGGCCTTCGTGGATCAAGTGATGCCAGCGGGATGAGATTGGTACGAGGTTGGAGAGCTGGGTCTTGCCGCCGTCATCCCATTCGATGACATGGTGCACCTCGATCTGGGACCACGGCGCACCCGATAGTGGGCAGGTTGGGTAGAGAGCCCGCAGAGCGGCTCGTTGTTCGGTGGTGGCGGTCCGTGATGCCCGGGCCGCATGAATGTGGATGTCGGGCGCCGTGTCGAGCCGACGGATGGTGGCATCGCAGCAGAGCCGGCCGATCGTTGCCGGCGCCAGGGGCTGTCCGTCGAAGGTCTCGGCAATGGAGCGGGGGTGAGGCCCTGTAGCCAGCGTGTCCCGGTCGGACAGGACATTCACCGACACAGTTGGTCTGGAGGAGAAGAGTTCGGGATCCACCCCAGACCCTCGCACGATCAGATCGTGAACGGCCTGGACCATGAGCTGGTCGGGCGTGAGACCGTGAGCGCGACCCCAGTCGGCGGGCGAGGTCTCGGCGCTCGTTACGAACGGCGTTGTGCACCGCAGTTCCTCGCTCTGTCTCGAGGTCGAGGATCATGCGATACCCAGAGCGGTCTCTCCGGGCGTTCAAGGTGCACGACGCGGCGGCACGAGCCCGTCGGGCGGCGTCGAGTCCGTGGTCTCTGCGAATCCGGTCGACGCACCGGTTTACGTACCGCCTGAACGAGTCGGGTTTGGCATGGGAGACCCGTTCGGCGAAATCACCGTCGAACGGGGCGAGGGCTTCGGCTTCTTCAACGGTGACATTCGACAGAGTGCTGGCGAGGGAACCTACGTTGGCAGGCAACGCCGTTCCGTTTCGGATTGCAGCACCGACCTCGGCGAAATGAGCGAGTACCCGTACCCTGCCGGCATCTGAGGAGACGGTCGCGTGTGACACCATGCCACCCCCGCTGAGCACTTCTTCCAAGACCGGCCCGCAACCCGATTCGCCATGTGCTTGCGCTACCGATCCCAGGGCAGCGATCCAGCCATCTGCGAGGCGAGCGAGAGCCCGAACCTTACCGATCAGACATTCGATGTCAGCCGGTGGTGGCCGCTCGGCCAGGATCCGACGGGGTCCTCCTTCCAACCGATCGAGTGCCGATTGAAGCGCTTCGTTCAGACGCTTGTCCGCCGTTTCATCTGCCATGGTTCCAGACTACTGAAGGGGTATGACACAGTTCTGACCTGGGAGATAGGGCGCAGACGAACCGCTCCGGGAGCGCCATCGAAGGGCGAAAGAGGTCGCCCGCACATGGCCACGACGAGCACCGGGCAAATAGGCTGGAGTAGTTTGAGGTTGTGTTCGAGCGCAGCGCACTGGAGCCATCAACCGAGCGGCGGCAGGCAGTGGAGCGAGCGTGGACCAACCTCACGGGGGCTGGACCCAGCCTCACTGCTGCGCAGCGTTGCGGAGTGATCGAGGCGGCCCGGGCGGCATGGTGGCGGAGCATCGTGCCCCAAGGAACCGTTGGAACAGCACGTTGCCCACTGGGTGGCTGTTGATGCCGGTGGGCTGACCGGCAACCACGTCGAGCTGTGGGAGGCTGCGCACCTCGAACGGATCCGGTACCTCGAAGTCGTCGGGGTTGTGGCCCGGCTCTCCAACGTCGACTTCTACATGCGGGGCATCGGTGCCGAGCTGCCCCCATCTCCCGACGTCCCCCATGGCGAACCGACCGGCCATGTGCACCCGGAGGCGAAGATCACCAACGGGTGGGTTCCGGCCTTGGCCAACCTGCGGGCCCCTCACGTCTTGGATGCTCTGCCGTCGGAAGGCGAAGCGTTTCGAGACATCCACGAGCCGATGTACATGCCGATGGCCGAGATCGGCAATTGGGGCTATTCAGACCTGCTCACACGCCCCCAAATCGAGTACGTGGCCGCCCGAGCCTCGTACTTGAACGAGTGTTTCTATTGAATGCTCAGCCACGTGAACTTCCTTCGTGAAGGGAGTGCAGCAGCCGGGCTGGAACTCGACCTGGGTGTGGTAGCCAGCGGAACGGTTCCACCGATCGAAGGCGGGCCACAGCTCCTCGCGCTCACAGACGTCCTCACAACCCGTTGGGATGGAAACATCGACGCCGAGCGCGGTGCGCTGGTTGACGCCCTCGGCCCGGAGCGGGCCGAGCGAGCAATTGCCGTGTGTGCAACGTTCCAAATGATGAATCGGGCACTCGATGGTGTCGGGGCCCCGGTCGCAGCGGCGATTCGGCCGCTAGCAGCCGAACTGGGCTTTGATCCCGACACGATCCCTCGGTAGGGCTTGGCCGTTCAGGCCATCGTGAGACCGCCCGACACCGAGAGGGTCTGCCCGGTGGTGAACCCTGCCTCTTCAGAGGCGAAGTAGGCGACGGCGGCGGCGACCTCGCTGGGCTGGCCGATCCGCTTCATGGGAACTGCTCGAGCCATGGCGTCGATCACCTTCTGGCCGTTGTCGCTGGCGGCCACGATGCCATCGAGAAGGGGGGTGTCGGTGGGGCCGGGGCATACCACGTTGGCGGTGACGCCACGTTTGGCGGTTTCCCGAGCGATGGTTTTGGTGAACGAGATCACACCACCTTTGGCTCCGGCGTACACCGCTTCCAGCGACGAGCCAACCCTGGCTGCGTCGGAGCCGATATTGATGATCCGACCCCAGCCAGCCTCCAGCATGGCCGGCAAGCAGGCATGCACGGTGCGGAGCATGCCTTTGTAATTGATCTCGATGACCCGATCCCAGAACTCTTCGTCGGTCTCGAGGAAGGGCTTCAGCTCATCCCAGCCGGCGCAGTTCACCAGGATCTCGACCGGTCCCAGGCCCTCGTTGACCGAAGAGACAGCGTCGTTGACCGAAGTCGAGTGGGTGACATCCAGTGGCACCGCAACCGCGTTTGGACCGATCGAACCGGCGGTCTCGTTCGCACCGGCGAAGTTCAGGTCGGCAACAGCCACCCGGCAACCGGATCGAGCCAGCTCCACCGCGATGGCTTGGCCGATTCCACTTGCTCCGCCAGTGACCAGGGCAACTCGTGACATGGCCACGACCCTAGTTGCCCCTTCGGGTGCACATCAGTCGACGATGATGCCGATGGTCCTTGTATAGAGCGGATCTTCGAGGAACGACGACGTGGTCGTCGTTCCGGTATCCGCGTCGTAGACAACGATCTTGGTTCGATCGGTCGAGTCATCGATGGTGTAGATCAGCTTGGTTCCGGATGTGTCCCACGTCATGGCTTGCTCGAGAGGAGCGCTGGGGAGACGAGCGATCACCTCGCTGAGGCGGTTGAACACGAGCACGTTGTGGTCGGCGAAGTCTGCGCTGGTGGCCTGCACGGCAAAGGTGCCACGTGGCCCGCCGGTGCTCACGTGCCAGAGGACATCCTGTGCGGCGAACATGGGAAGGGGCTCGCTCTTGCCGGTCCAGGGATCGATGGCGACATGGCCAGCTCCGGTCAGCGTTGCGATCATCCCCACGGTCGGTACGAACCCGACCGCAGCGCCTTCTTGTGTGCCAACAACCGTCGCACCGTACGGGTCCAGCATCTGAAACGATGGGCTGCTGCCCACCCGGGCGGTGGTGAACCCCCAGGCACCGTAGTGATCCAGCCACCCGTAAACCTCTGCCACTTCAGTTGCTTCGCTGTCGTAGCTCGTGGCATCGAGCACCCGAAGTGAACCCACTCCCGTCTTGGGACCCTCAACGAATGCAAGTTGCCCCGGTTCGGTGTCGTGCCATGCGAAGCCTCTCGCACTGTCGGTGACGACGACGTCGAAGTCGCCGCCGACCCGGCCGATGAGTAGTGGTCGTGGCCCTGCTCGGTCATCGGTGACGCCAAGCGCTGCCATGTGCTCACCGCTCGAGTCCAGCTCGAAGTCCGCGATCATGTCCAGTCCTCTGATTTCCCCACGAGCAGTGAAGGGAACAACTCGTGCCGGCCCAACGGTTGATTGGCTGGAAACCAGCGAGATTTCAGGCAACGAGAACGCTGGTGAGACATCGACGGCGGTGGTCGACGAGGGAACTGTTGTCGTCGTAGTGGTGGGCGACGGGACCAACGGCTCGGGTGCAATCGCAGCATCCATCCCGGGCGGCCATTGGGTCACGGCCAGCGACAGCAGTCCGACAACGGCCAAGAGCAGAGGTAGGGGGTTTCGTCGACGGGAGATCGTCGCACGTTCGAGCAGGATCTCCGGCGCATCCTCGTCGAGCAATCCCACAAATGGACCCTACGTCAGAACGGTCGGGGTGGTTTCACCAGTATCGAGAACCGGATGGACCCACATCGCCTAGCGTGAGGGTGGTCGGGAGCGCGACCGACCTCACCACGGAAAGAGGCGATGCGAACATGCATGAATCACTGGACAACAAGGTGGTCCTGGTCACCGGCGCCGGCAAGGGAATCGGTCGTGCGATCGCCGAGCGATTCGCAGCAGCCGGCTGCAGAGTGGCCGTCAACGATGTTGATCCCGACAGTGTTGGTGAGACCTTGGCTGCCATCAAAGCGGCGGGCGGCAGAGCCATTCCGGCGGTGGCCGACGTGTCCGACTCCGCCCGGGTGCAAACGATGATCGACTCGGTGATGGACGAGTACGGCCGGATCGACGTGTTGGTCAACAACGCCGGCCTCGTGAGCCCCATGCTCCACTTCTTCGAAGCCGACGAGGCGTGGTGGCGCAAGATCATCGACGTCAACCTCACCGGACACTTCCTCGTGTCTCACCCAACCGCCCGGATCATGGCCAAACAGGGTGGCGGTTGCATCATCAACATGAGTTCGGGAGGGGCCACCAAGGCCCACCGGGCATTCACCGCCTACGACGCAACCAAAGGCGGAATCGAGGCGCTCACCCGAGCCATGGCACTGGATCTCGGTCCGTACAACATCAGGGTCAATGCCCTGATGCCCGGTTCGATCGACACCCATGGCCTCGACCTCGAGGCGCGAAAGCTGCGGGGCGAAAACGTCCCGCTGGGCCGGATCGGCGAACCCAGCGACATGACCGGCGCGGCGCTGTTCCTCGCATCCGACGATGCCAGCTACATCACCGGCGATGTGATCAAGATCGATGGCGGCATGACCGCCCAGCAGCGGTCGGCCACCGTCGACATCATGCCCCCGTCGGGCTTCCCCAAACTGGAAGACCTCTGACTGCGGTGACTGCCGCAGGCGTGAGCAACCGGGTGCAGGGGCGAATGTGGTGACGCTGCAACCGATCGTTGCTGTCCCTCGCCACGACACCTACGACGTGATCATCGTGGGCGGTGCCATCATCGGATCATCGATCGCCTGGTTCCTCACGAACGAGGGCTTTGACGGGCGAGTTCTCGTAGTGGAGAGGGACCCGACCTATGAGAACGCAGCCACGTCCCATACCAACAGCTGTATGCGTCAGCAGTTCTCCAACGAACTGAACATCGACATCTCCCAGTTCGCCGCCCACTTCGTTCGGAGCTTCCGTGACTACTTGGGCAACGATCCTGAGGTGCCGGAGCTGACCACACAGTTCTACGGATACATGTACTTGGCCGGCACCGAGGAATTCGCCGACACCTTGCGGACCAACCAGCTGCTTCAGGTATCCCGCGGTGCCGGGACAAAGATCATGACACCCCAAGAGATCCTGGCCGACTACCCGTTCTACAACCTCGAGGGGATCATATGCGGCAGCCACAATCGCAAGGACGAGGGGTACTTCGACAGCGGCACGATGTTCGACTGGTGGCGTAAGCAGGCTCGTCAACGGGGCGTGGAGTACCTCACCAGCCAAGTCGTCGGTGTGAAGCGTTCCGGGAACCTCGTAACCGGGGTGTTGCTCAGGTCGGGGGAGACCTTGGCCTGCGGCTCGCTGGTCAATGCAGCCGGTACTCGAGCCGTGGAGATCGCCAAGATGGTTGGGGTGGAGCTACCGGTTGAACCTCGCCGTCGCTACAGCTTCATCTTCGACGCGCAGGAACCGCTCGACCGAGATCTACCGCTCACAATCGATCCCAGCGGCGTTCACGTTCGCTCGGAGGGAGCGTCGTACCTCGCCGGCTGCGCACCTGACGAAGACCCGGCTGTCGGCTACGACGACTTTGCAGTGGATCCCGGTATTTGGGAGGAGAAGGTGTGGCCGGCACTGGCCAATCGGATCCCGGCATTCGAACGGATCAAGCTCCAGAACAGGTGGGTTGGCCACTACTCGTTCAACACCTTCGACCAGAACGTGATCGTCGGTCCTCACCCGGAGGTGTCGAACTTCCTGTTCGCCAACGGCTTCTCAGGACACGGACTCCAGCAGTCGCCGGCGATCGGCAGGGGAGTGGCCGAGTGGATCACTCATGGCTCCTACCAAACCCTGGACCTGCGACCGCTCGGTTACCACCGCCTGGTGACCAACCAGCGGTTCATCGAAACCGCCATCATCTGATCGACGTCAGCTGGATGTGGTTGCGCCTCGAGGTGTCGACACCAACGAATGCCGGTAGAACTCGATCAGCTGAGCTGCAGCCTCTCGTGATGCGTCATTGTCCAGCGTTGGGGCGAGCTCACGGAGATGATCGAGCACCTGCGATCGACGATCGATTTCTCGCAGTGTTCGTTCGTGGTGATCGCGGCCTCGATCCCGCCGCCAGCGAGCCGACCGGGTTTCGAACAGCTGCAGTGCCAGAAGCACCAGGTCAGGGCAGTACACCACCGAGTCCGGAGAGGCAACGACCCCCTTGGCCGCCCGGTTCACCACCGTGGGCATCACATCGCCTGCTTCGTTCTCCAACTCAGCCTCGAAAAGGGATCTGATTGCGGTCTGGGCGGAATCACGAACCGGCGGGACGCGATCGACCGTGCGGTAGGCAAGCATCGACACGACACCGGGGATGTGGGTGAGTTCGGCCGCCAAAGCCATCATCGCCTCCCGCACGTAGCCATTGCGATGGGCTCCCAACAGCACCACCAGACCTGGATCCAACGGTGCCAGCTCGCACGCCACCCCGGGATCGAGGTTTCCCCAGGGTGTCCCGTCTGCTCGAAAACGCCGAACCTCTCGGTCAACGCTGCGCGTCAGCCCATGGGGGGCCACAAACCGAACAGCGTCGGGAACGGCAGGATCCATGCCGCTGGTGTGTCGCGTGATCACGTCGCCAGCAAGCTCAGCCAATTGGCGGGCTTTTTTCTGGGCTCCCGAGGTCACTCTCTCAGGATGCCGGCTGCAGGCAACGGGCCACTACGAAACCCTCACCGGGTGAGGAGTGATGGCGTTCCACAAGATCGTATGGGGGTTGAAGGGCACAGATTCGGGTTGGGTCACTCCGTTGGCGTCCGTGGCTCGGGTCCGCAGGGTGTGATCTCCCGGCGTGGCATTCCACTGGAACTGAAACGGGGTCCAACCCCACTTCGAGTTGAGCCTGATCAGTTCGGCTCGCTGCCAATCGGAGCCGTCCACGGACCACTCCACCGTCTCGATCGGGGCTCCGGTGGCGCGGCCGTAGCCATGCACGGTCTGGGGTCCGGGGTTGAGTTGGGCATCCCACTCCAGAGCGAGACTCGATTTCACCGGATGGCCTGTTGCCGGGCCAAGTTTGGTGCCGTCGGGGGTGCGGAGCTGGTAGTACTCGTCGGCTCGGAACGAGTTCACCCAGTTGCTGGAGAGTTCCAGTCGACCGAGCCACTTCACCGAGTAGGCCCCGACCCAGCCGGGCACGATCAGCCGGGCAGGTGCTCCGTGGGCTGGGAGCAGTGGTTCGCCGTTCATCGACAACGCCACGATTGTGTCGGGATCGAGTGCCTTGACAGCGGGCAGACACATTCTGGCCGGTTCTCCGTCTTCGTTGTCGAAGTCGAGACCCATGGGCGAGAGCCACTGGAAATCCGTGGTCGGTCGAGCGAGTCGGACAACATCGGCCAACCGAGGCCCCTCCCACCGGGCCATTCCCATCGCCCCCAGGGTCCATCGAGTATCCAGAGCACTCTCCGGGCGGGGGTAGCCGGCCACGAACTCATAGAGCATCCGCCCGTTGCCGGCGCACTCCAGCCACGCGTCCACGACGTGGTTCGGCAATGACATCAAATCGTCGAGCCCTACCTCAATCGGCGAACCGGCGGCGTCGCCATCGATCCTGATGGTCCAGGTGATCTGGTTCGGGTGCGGAACAGCACTTCCACTGCATACGAAGAAACGATCGACCGGCGTCTGCTCCAGACCCAGATCCGCTTCGGTGGGTTCGAGGCTGGTCTTCAGCTTGGTGAATCCCGACGTTTCCTTGCCGTACCCATCGTCCACCCTTCGAGCCTCCCACACCCACCCCCTTCTTGCGTACCGAACCCACCATCCCGCCCAAAAAGCGTGCCCAACGCACCGATTTCGTGGGCTCGGCACGCAAAAACGGCAACGAGGTTTGGTGGGTACGCAAGAACACGTTGGAAGTGCCGGCGCTCACGTCATCTACGATCGTTCCCATGAAGGAGATCGCAGTTGTCGGAGCGGGAGCAATGGGGCGGTTTCACATTCGCACGATGTTGGACATCGAAGGCGTTGAGGTTGCTGCGGTAGCCGATCCGTTCCCGCATCCCGAGCTCGAACAGTTGGATGTGCCGGTCTCCACCAACCCGATGGCGATTGCGTCCGAGGGTTGGGATGGCGTGATCGTGGCATCGACCGACGAAACCCATGCCGAGCTGACCATCGCCGCACTCGAGGCTGGGAGTCGAGTTCTGTGCGAGAAACCATTGGCCGCCGATTTGGCCGGGGCCGTTGCGGTGGTGGAAACCGAGGCGGTGATCGGCGAGCGTCGCTTGCAGGTCGGGTTCATGCGTCGATACGACCCTGCCCATCTGGATCTGGTGGAGGAACTTCCCGATCTGAACGGCATCGACTACGTGCGGTGCACCCATCGCAACACCAACGCCGAAGCCCGTCCGCCTCGGGTGGTCATCAATCAGTCGATCATTCACGACATTCACACGGTCACCTGGTTGCTCGGCCCGACCGCATCGGTCACGGCGAGCGCTGTTCCTCGCCCTGGCGGACTCGACCACGTGTTGCTCACGCTTCAGATGGAGTCGGGAGCGCTGGCTTCAATCGAGTTCCAGGATCGAACCTATGCCTACGAGGTGGCCATCGAAGCGAGCGGCCCGAATGGCATGGTGCGTTCGGCCTCTCCGTATCACCCGTCGACCCGTCGCTTGGTGAGCGAGATGGAACCCTACACCGACTGGTTCGGCTGGTTCTCCGAAGCCTACGTCGCTCAGGATCGGGCCTGGGCCGAATCACTGACTGGTCCCGAAGCGACCGGACCTTCAGCCTGGGATGGCCTGGAGGCGCAACTGATTTCCGAAGCGGCGCTGGTATCCCTTGCTGAGGGCGGATCGATGGTCCCCATCGATCGCTCTCTTGACCGGCCGACCATCTACGGCTGAGGTATCACGGTGCAGGCCAATTCTTCTCGTTGAGCGGCGGCTGGGACGCTTCATCAGTCATCCCTGAGACGATGGTGATGTACGGCGAACTGTCTATCTCGGTCGATGAGATGCAGCAGATCATCCTGAATGACGAGAAGCAACGTCTGTACTGAGCGACGACAAGGCGGCGTCTCACTCAACTCGGCGGCGAGCCAGCGACAGTCGCGTGTGCGCAAACTGCTGCTGACCAGCCTCCACACCATGAGTCGGCAGTTCGGGGATCCCCTCGAGCAATCAATCTCGCGCTTCGGACCAGCTGTGACGCGAGAAGATCCCTGTTACCCCTTGACGGGGATGCCTCGGATCGGCAATACTCCGAACAGTGTCAGGTAAACCGATCAATGACAGGCGTGCCGAACGTCATCAGGAAACACAGGCCGAGATTGTCGCCGCATCTTGGGAAGTGGTGCGCGAGCACGGCCTTGCAGGCTTGTCGATGCGCGATTTAGGTCAGCGCGTTGGCATGCGAGCCCAGTCGATCTACTCGTATTTCTCCTCCAAACACGAGATTTACGACGCCATGTTCCTCCAGGGGTATCAGGCGCTTTCAGAGTGGATGGACGGCGCTTTCGACGAGGAACGAGTCAGCGCCGACCCGGTCGGCTCGGCGAAGAGCTCGGCGCGAGGTTTCGTCGAGTTCTGCACGGATGATCCAGTTCGCTACCAACTGCTATTCCAACGCACAATCCCGGGATTCACGCCCTCTCCGGAGAGTTATGCCGTTGCGATCGACGTGTACGAGCGATTGAGGGAGCAGCTGGCGACGATTGGTTTCCGAGATGATGCATCACTGGACCTCGCGACCGCCGTGTTGACCGGCATCACCGACCAACAGATTTCGAACGATCCCGGCGGAGATCGTTGGACGCGACTTGTCGATCGTGCGATCGACATGTTGTTGAGCAATGTCAGAACGAACACTTTCAACGAAAGCGAGTGAAATGACCACAATGCACACCACCGACGTCGCAATGATCGAGAAGATCGGACATCGCGAGGCAATGGAGCTCCAAACCTGCGAGTTCGATCGGGCCGCAACGCTGCTCCATTCGCTCGATCCCCATGAGTGGTCCGCCCAGACCGATTGTCCCGACTGGGACGTTCGTCGGATGTGGCTTCACGTGCTCGGCGAGACTGAGGCCGGCGCTTCGATGCGGGAGAACATCCACCAGATGCGCCTTGCGAGAAAGCGCCGCAAGGAGTTGGGTGTGCCACTCGAGGCCGGGTTGTCAGGGGTTCAGGTAGATGAACGGAACGATCTGTCCCCGCACGAACTCCTCGAGCGGTTCGAGAACATCGTTCCCAAGACTGTCAAGGCACGAGCTCGTACGCCGCGCTTGGTGCGCTCCGTCAAGATCAACATCGACGCACCCGTCGTGGAGAAATGGGCGCTGGGCTACCTCATCGACGTGATCTACCTACGTGATGCCTGGATGCATCGGATCGACACCACACGCGCCACCGGCCGCGAGATGGTTCTCACACCTGAGCACGACGGCCGCATTGTTTCCGACATCGTCGCCGAGTGGGCCCGCCGGCACGGCCAGCCGTTCACGATCGAGCTGACCGGGGTTGCCGGCGGCAGTTATACGGCGGGCACTGGCAGCGAACCGATTGTGATCGATGCAATCGAGTTCTGCCGTCTTACTGCCGGCCGAGGCGAAGCAACTGGTCTTTTGTCCACCGTCGTTGCCTTCTGACACCGGCGCCCAAGGAAACCAAACACCACTAGGAGACAACACAATGAACACCAGCACGACCGAAATTGCCGACAACATCTTTCGAATCTCGACCTTTGTTCCCGAGGCAGGGATGTCATTCAATCAGATCCTCGTCAGGGCTGATCAGCCGCTCCTGTTTCACACCGGCATGAGGGCCTTGTTCCCTCTTGTGTCCGACGCTGTCAGTGGTGTGGTGCCAGTCTCTTCGCTGCGCTGGATCGGATTCGGGCATGTCGAGGCCGACGAGTCCGGCGCATTGAACCGCTGGCTCGAGGCTGCCACAGACGCCCAGGTGGCGTTCGGCGCGTTGGGTTGCATGGTTTCGGCGAACGACCTCGCCGATCGCCCACCCCATCCACTCGAAGACGGAGACGTGATCGACCTCGGGGGCAAGCGTGTTCGCTACCTTGCAACCCCTCACGTCCCCCACGGTTGGGAAGCCGGCCTGCTGTACGAGGAGACCACCTCAACTCTGCTGTGCGGCGATCTCTTCACCCAGATGGGAAATGGAGCGGCCATCTGCACCGATTCGCCGATGGAACCGGCAATCGTGGCCGAGGACATGTTCCAGTACTCGAGCCTGAACCCGTCCACTGCGTCGATCGTTGAACGGCTTGCCGACCTCGAGCCAAAAACTCTAGCGCTCATGCACGGGCCGACGTACTCGGGCGATGGCGGCACGTGGCTGCGTGATCTCGCCGCTGACTACTCACGGCGCATCGATAGCACCTTTTCGCGCCGGCGTAGCACTTCTTGGTGGGGCGGATCTGAGTCGACGAGTGCCGTTGTCCGGCCGCCTTCTGCCGCTTGTCGAAACGGCCATTTCCCGGCTGGGGGCGACATCTCGGGACATATCTCGGCTGGAGGCGACAAGGGATGTGCCCCACAGCCGAAATTTGGGTGGTTAGGCGCCGAGGAAGTGGGTGGCGGCTTCTATGTAGACCCGCGCGCAGGTGATGAGGTCGTCGATCTCGACGAACTCGTCTTTCTGGTGGGCGATCCACTTTCCGCCCGGGCCGTACACCACGACCGGCAGGCCGGCGTCGCGCCACAGGATGGTTCCGTCGGTGCTGCCGGGTACGCCACCGTAGACCGGCTCCTCACCTGTAACCGCCGTGTGGGCGGCGGCGACGGCGGCAACGACGGGATCGTCGACCGAGGTTTCGGTCGGCGGACGATCGACCGGAGTTGAAAGGGTGATCTCCACACCCAGATCAGCTTCGATCTCGTCGGCGGCGTCGCGGAAACGATGCCAGGAGATCGCCGTGATCGATGCCGGGGATCGTGCGATTGTCGAACGTGAGCAGGGTCGACGCTGGAATCACGTTGATCTGAGCAAGACTGCCGGCGTCGACGTGCGTGGGCGTGACGTAAGGAAGACCCAGCTGGGGATGGTCACCAAATGTGGCTTGGAGATCGGCCTCGATCTCCCGCCCGGCCTCGATGAAGCGGCTGGCAGCGCTGATCGGGTTGCGGCCCTGATGGGGCATGGCACCGTGAGCCATTACACCGGCGATATCGACCCGCAAGTCGGAGAGCACCTTTCTGGGTGTTGCAGACCTCGCCGCCTTCGGGTTCGCACACGATCGCCCCGTCCACACCTGCGGCATGACCTTGCTCGACGAAGTGGTGAACCCCGATCATCAATTCCTCTTCGTCGCACAGGATGGCGAGGACGATCGAGCCGGGGAAGGATCCGCCGAGCTCCAAAGCGCGGGTAGCAAACATGAGAGCGCCGACGCCGCCTTTCATGTCGGCCGAGCCCCGGCCGTACAACTTGCCGTCGATGATCTCGCCGCCGAAAGGATCAACAGACCACGTGGCCGGGTCGCCCTCGGTCACAACGTCGGTGTGGCCCTCGAACAGCAAAGTCGGGCCCGGCAGGCCGCCGTCGATCCGGATGATCACGTTGGGGCGGCCGGGTGCCACTTCCTGCTCGAAGGACGTCCCAGCCCCACTCGTCGGCTTGCTCGACCACAACCGCGACGGCCAATGCTTCGCTGCGGCCCCGTTCGGGTTGGTTGACGCTGGGCGCCTGAACAAGGCGCTGGGTGAAGGCGACGAGGCCTTCGGTGTCCAGCGCCTCGGTCCGAGGCTGTGTGGCCGTCATGACCTGTCCACCGTCATCGGATACTCAGTTGATGGCGAGCTGGGTGACGTCGAGCGAACCGGGCAGGTTCACCTCGTAGCCGGTCAGACCTTTGCGTCTTGACCGCTAGGGCCGGAATGACGAACAACCACTGATCGGCAGCCTGGGCTGTGATCTCGTCGAGCACCTGACCATAGAGAGCGTTCCGGGCGTCAGCGTCGGGCTCGGCGTCTGCCTGATCAAGCAGCGCCTTGGCGGCCGGGCTGTCGTTGCCCCAGTAGTACTCGGCGTTGCCGTACTGAGCCAGGTCGAGCGGCTCCACATGGGCGACGATCGACATGTCGAAGTCGTAGTTGGCGAACACGTCTTCGAGCCACACGCCCCACTCGACGTTGGTGATGTTGGCGTTGATACCGACCTCAGCGAGCTGGCTGGCGATGATCTCTCCACCACGGGATGCGTACGACGGCGGTGGCAGGATCAGCTCGAGCGTGAGATCTTCGGCGCCGGCCTCGGCCAGCAGTTCCTGGGCCCTGTGCTGGGTCGTAGTCGTAGACGCCGGTGAGGTCCTTGTAGTACGGGTCGAGCGGAGTGGAGAACGTACCGATCGGCGTGCCGTACCCGGCGTAGGCCAGGTCGACCACGGCCTGGCGATCGATGGCGTGACTCACAGCCTGGCGGATCCGGATGTCGTCGAGCGGGGGGCGGCGGCCGTTCAGCGACAGGGTCACTTCGCCGTAGGTCTGCCCGGTAAGGACATCGAAGCGGTCATCAGATTCGAACGACTCGAGCAGCTCGGGTGCGGAGACGCCGGGGACCAGGTCCAGTTCGTCTGACAACATGGCATTGTTCAGTGCGTTGGGGTCAGGGATGTACTGGAAGGTGACCTTCTCCAGCAGCGCCGGATCGCCCCAGTAATCGTCGTTGCGGGTGAGCACGATGGAGTCGCCAACGGTCCAGGAATCGAACTCGAACGGGCCGGTCCCCACGGCGCTGTTGGCGATGTCGCCGATGGCGTTTTCGTTGAGCACCACACCCTGGCCCTGGGTCATGAAGAACAGAAGGCTGGCACTCACCTGGGTGAGGGTGACCTCGACGGTCGAATCGTCGACGGCAGTTACGCCTTCGACGGGGGCATAGGTGGTGGTCAGCGGGTGGTTCTCGTTGAATGCAACGTTCTCGATGGAGAACACAACGTCGTCGGCGGTGAACGGGTCGCCGTTGTGGAAGCTCACGCCTTCACGCAGGTTGAATGTGTAGGTCAGCCCGTCGTCGCTGATGTCCCACGATTCAGCCAGTAACGGGGTGATGGAACCGTCGGGCTGGAGCCGGACAAGCGTTTCGTACACGTTGTAGAGCAACACCTGGGGGATCGCAGCGGCTGGGCTGGCGGTGAGATCGAGCGTCGGTGGTTCGAGCTGAAGGCCGATGCGAGCGTCGGTGACGGCCGAAGCCTCCGGAGCAGTTGTGGCTACGGTGACCGGGCTGGCGGTCGTGGTGGTCCGGGGCTCTGCGGTGGTGTCGGTGCTCCCGGCGGAATCGGAGCCGCTGGAGCATGCTGCGGTTACCAATGCGAACCCGAGCAGCAGCGCCAGAGCGGTTCGAATCGTGGGCCGGCTGTGGGTGGACTGTTGCATTGACGGCTCTCCCTTTCGTCGGCGGACACGTGGTCGTCAGCCGATTCGGTCAACGCTAACACGCACAACTGAACCACACGGAACAGTCGAAGGTGCCCGATCTAGTTCGATGAGGTGAGGAACGAGCCGTCCATCCGGGGGATGGCATGTACGAGCGTGCGGGTGTAGGGCTGTTTCGGGCTCCCGAAGACCGTGCCGACCGGACCTTCCTCCACGATCCGGCCGTATTCCAAGACGATCACCCGCTCGCAGATCTCATGCACCACGGAGAGGTCGTGGGAGATGAAGACCATTGTGAGGTCGAACTGCTCTTTGAGGTCTTGGAGCAGTTCGAGGGTGACGGTCTGAACCGACATGTCGAGCGCACTCACCGGCTCGTCGGCCACCAGTAGGCGAGGGCCGGGAGCAAGGGCTCTTGCGATAGCGATTCGCTGCCGTTGGCCGCCGGAGAACTCGTGAGGATAGCGGTCGACGATGTTGGTCGGCAGCGCAACCGCCTGCAGGAGTTCCGCCACCCGGGCTGGGTGGTCCCCGTCGATCCCCAGTGACCGCAGCGGCTCGGCAATCACATCGCCGATTCGCATGCGAGGGTCGAGCGAGCCCATCGGATCCTGGAAGACCATCTGGGCGACATCGCGCAGTGGCCGCAGATCGTGACCCGAAGATACGTCGATGCCATCAACGTTCACCTCACCGCTGGTCGGTCGGTCGAGCCCGACGATCATGCGAGCGAGCGTGGATTTGCCCGATCCCGACTCGCCCACGATGCCGAATGTCTCGCCGGGATGGATGTCTACCGAAACTCCATCGAGAGCTTTGATGATTGGTCGGGATTCGAGCATCGAGGTCCGCCTCAGCTTGTACTCCCGATGAAGGTCCCGCACCCGGATGATAGGGCTGCCCGTCGGTGGTGGTCCGGCCGGTCTTCCTTCGGCGTTGGCCGATCGGCTCATCGGTGGCACCGAGGCCACCAGTGCGGCTGTGTAGCTGTTGGAGGTTCCCTCGAACACGGCGTCGGTAGTTCCTCGATCAACGACCGCGCCGTCCCGCATCACGATCACGTTGTCGGTCATCGAAGCAACGACAGGAAGATCGTGGGTGATCAGGATGAGTGCGGTGTGGTGGGCGAGCACTTGGTCCCGCAGAACGCTCAGGACCTGGGCCTGCACGGTCACGTCGAGTGCGGTGGTTGGTTCGTCTGCGATTACCAGATCTGGTCCGCACGGCGAGCGCCATTGCGATCATGGCCCGCTGCCGTTGACCGCCCGATAGTTCGTGGGGATACGAACGTGCTCTGCGCTCGGGATGTTCGATCCCCACACTGTCCAACAGCTCGATGGCCCGGTTGATCGCATCATCGGTGTCGAGGCCCCGGTGAAGCCGTAGTGGCTCGGCAACCTGGCGACCGATCCGCATCACCGGATTGAGCGCCGTCATCGGCTCCTGGAAGACCATCGAAATGTTGTCGCCTCGGACCGCGCACATCGAGTCTTCGCCAATTCCGAGCAGTTGCTCGCCATCCAGCATGACGCTGCCGCTGGCTGAGAGGCTGTCGGCCAAGAGGCCGAGAATCGCTAGTGCGGTCAGGGTCTTTCCCGAGCCTGATTCACCGATGATTCCCAACTTCTGGCCCCGATCCAATGAGAACGAGATGTTGTCGACCAGGGTGGTGCCCTCGGTTGACACCGTGAGGTTCTGAACGTCGAGCAGGCTCATGACCGACTCGATTCGAGACGGGGGTCGAGGGCGTCCCGTAGGCCGTCGCCCATGAGGTTGAAGCCAAGCACGGTGAGAGCGATGGCGAACCCGGGCCAGATCGCCAGCCGGGGAGCTATCGATATGAAGGTCTGCGCATCCCTCAGACTGCGACCCCACGACGGCGTTGGCGGCTGCGTTCCGATCCCGAGGAACGACAACGCCGCCTCAGCGAGAATGGCGAGCGAGAACAGAATGGTCATCTGCACGATGAGCACCGAAGCAATATTGGGCAGCACGTGACGGAGAAAGATGAAGGTCTTGCCACGCCCGTAGGTGCGGGCGGCGGCTACATAGTCTCGCTCGAAGATCGAAAGCGAGGCTCCGCGGGTCACCCTGGCAACAATCGGTATGTAGGCGATGCCGATCGCCACCATCGCTGAGGCTGTACCCGGGCTCACCGCGGCGACGAGCAAAATGGCAAGCAGAACGGGTGGGAACGCGTAGATCACGTCGGACATCCTCATCACCACGTCTTCCACCCATCCCCGGCGAGCAGCTGCCAACCCACCCAGCGGAATGCCGATCAAGATCGCGATGGTTACAGCCAGGATGCCCACGAACAGCGCCGTTCGCGACCCCACCATGATCTGGCTGAGGAGGTCTCGGCCGAACTGGTCGGTCCCAAGCACGTGGCCCCGTTCGCCCAAACCCAGAAGCCGTTTGTCCGCCGCCACCAGTTCGGGATTGAACGGCGTCCAAACAAACGAGACGAGTGCTGTCAAGACAACGCCCATGACGATCACGAAGCCAGCCATGAAGTTGAGCCGTCGCCATTGGTTGAACCGTCGGGGCTTGGTTGGCTCCCCGGTGGAGGTAGCTTCGTGAACCGACATCAGTGCGACCTCAATCGAGGGTCGAGTAATCGGTACGTGAGGTCGACGGCGAGGTTGATCATCAGGATGATCCCAACGATCACGAAAGCACCGCCCTGCACCAGAGGCAGATCCCGTCTGCTTATACCGTCGAGCAACATCTTGCCTAGGCCCGGAAGAACGAAAACCGATTCGATCACCACCGTGCCGGCCAGAAGCGCACCGAACTGAAGGCCCAGGATGGTCAGCACCGGTATCGATGCGTTGCGAAGGCCGTGGCGCCAAAGCGCCTGGGAGCGCGTGAGCCCCTTCGATCGGGCGGTACGGATGTACTCCTCCCGCAGGGTTTCCAGAACTGCTGACCGGACATAGCGGGTGATGATGGCGCTTTGCACGATCGCCAGCGCCACCGCTGGAAGGATGAGAGCTTCGATCGAGCCGAAGAACGACTCACCCCAGCCGGGAAAACCGCTGGCTGGGAACCATCGCAGGTTCACGGCGAACAACGTGACCAACATCAGGCCGGCCCAAAAGGCTGGCACGGCAAGACCCAACTGGCTGACCACCGAGACGATGGCGTCGCCTTTCTGACGATGACGAGCAGCTGCGAATACGCCGAGCGGAAACGAAATGAGCATGGTGAGGATCAGAGCGAAGATCGCCAGCGGCACGGTGACCTTCAGTCGCTGCACAACCTGGGGGCCGATGGCCTTGCCGGTGAACACGCTTTCGCCGAGATCTCCCCGCATGGCGTCGAAGAACCAATCGAAGTACTGAACCGGGATCGGGCGGTCGAGCCCCAACTCTTCTCGCAGCGATTCCACGGCCTCGGGGGTCGCCCGGGTTCCCAAAATCACCGTGGCGGGGTCGCCAGGCAAGATCGACATCACGCCGAACACCAGCATCGACGCGACGATGAGGCTGAGCAGGAACACGCCAACCCGTCGGACCACGTACATACTCCGACTGTTATAGCGGAGCGCAGGTTGCCGTGGAGTGCTGTGGTCGTTTCTGCGGTAGCCCAAGCTATGCATAGACTCGCCATATGTCGCGTCTGGAGTCGTACCGGAGTCTGTTCAGCCTCGAAGGCAAGAGGGTTGTTGTCATCGGGGCTGGTAGTGGCATCGGTGAGGCCGGGGCCCTGGCACTGGCCGCCCACGGTGCAGAGGTGCTCTGTGCCGATCTGAGCGAGGAGAGCGCCAACCGGGTGAGCGCCGAGATCGTGGAAGGGGGCGGAACGGCGTCGGCGGCGACGGTTGACGTGGGTGACGCAGCCTCCATCCACTCATTGTTCGACGACTTCGGCACGCCCGACGTCCTCGTCACCACCCCGGCAATCAACGTGCGGAAACGTTTGCTGGAGGTCTCCGAAGAAGAGTTCCTGCGAGTGATGGCGGTGAACATGCTCGGAGCGTTCAACGCAATCACCACCGCGGGGCGGCTGATGGCCGACAAGGGCGGTGGATCGATCGTGGCCATCTCGTCGATTCGTTCCCAGGTGGTCGAGCCGGGGCAGGGTGTCTATGCCGCAACCAAGGCGGGAGTACTTCAGATGATTCGTACGCTTGCCGCTGAACTGGGACCGCAGAACGTACGCGCCAATGCGCTGGCACCCGGGGTGGTGGAGACCCCGCTCACCGAGCAGATCAAAAACGTCCCCGATTGGTACGAGGCCTACGCCGCCAAGAGCGCGCTGGGTCGCTGGGCGCAACCGAGCGAGATGGCTGGACCCATCGTGTTCCTCGCCTCGGACGCCTCCAGCTTCGTTACCGGCTCGCTGCTGGTCGCCGACGGCGGCTGGCTGGCGGTCGACGGCCGCTTCAACCCGCCGCTTTAGGAGGCAGACGTAATGACCCTCATCGAAGGAGGCAGTCTCACATCGGTTGAAGGAATCAAGGTGGGCCACTGGAGCGATCCTGGGGGAGCAACCGGCTGCACGGTGGTAACGCTTCCCGAACCCAATGTCGTCGCCGGCGAGACCCGGGGTGCGGCACCCGGCTCCCGTGAGACCGCATTGCTCGAACCGGGGATGTCGGTGGAAACGGCTCACGCGTTCGTGCTCACCGGCGGCAGCGCCTTCGGTTTGGCGGCCGCCGACGGGGTGATGGCCGAATTGGAGGCCGACGGCCGTGGTTTTCCCACACCGGCCGGTGTGGTACCCATCGTTCCCACGGCCGCGATCTTCGACCTGCCGGTGGTCGATCCGTCCATTCGACCCACCGCCGAGAACGGACGCGAGGCCTACCGTGGCGCTACCGACGAACCCGTGGTTTCGGGGCGGATCGGGGTCGGAACTGCTGCCACCATCTCGAAGTGGCGGGGTACAACCAACCCGGGGGCAATCGGATCAGCTGCAGTGCGGTGGGGCGACGTCACCGTTGCTGCGCTGGTGGTTCTCAACGCCGTGGGTGATGCGTTCTCGTTGGAGGGTGAGCCACTGTCGGGTGGGGATGTTGTTCCGGGCCCGCTGGACATTTCGCCTCTGGCGGGGGAGAACACCACGTTGGTTGTGGTCGCTACCGATGCCAAGCTCACCCGAACAGAACTCACTCGGTTGTGCGTGCGCGCCCACGACGCGCTGGCCGTATGCCTGCGGCCGGTACACACAGCATTCGATGGCGACACCTGTTTCGCGGTTGCCATCCAGTCGGTGGAACCGAACGCCGAAACCGGGAACGTCAATCTGGCGGAGGCAGCGTTCGAAGCCGTCGGTCGGTCGGTGGAGGCTGCTGCCCGCTCGGTGAGCTAGTGCAGGTCGCGCGGTCCGCCATCGAAGCTTGTCTGGCTGTCTCGATGCGGAGATTCACGAGATCGTCGGGAAGTCGATCATGATCTCTGCCAGCGGCTTGCGATCGAGGTCGGGCACCAGTGAATCCGGTTCGGGGTAGCCGATCGGGAAGAGGATGCTGGGTCGCTCGTTGTCGCTCCTCTGGAGCAGGTGGCTGAGGAACTTCATCGGCGACGGGGTGTGGGTGAGTGTTGTGAGACCCATCTGATGGAGCGCTGCGATGAAGAATCCGCAGGCGATGCCCACGCTCTCCTTCACATAGTAGTTGTGACGCCTTGAACCGTCGGGCAGTACGTGGAAGCGCTCCTCGAATGCCACCACGATCCATGGCGCCCGTTCGAGGTACTCCTTGTTGCTGTGCGTGCCGAGTGGGGCCAATGCAGCCTGCCACTCCTCGTTCATCCTGCCGCCCTCATAGTTCTGCCGTTCCTCTGCCTCAGCTGCGTCGCGGATCTGTCGTTTGATTTCGGGATCGCCGATCACAACGAACTTCCACGGTTGAAGGTGTGCTCCAGAAGGTGCGGTACCGGCGGTGGCGATGGCAAGCTCGATCAGCTCACGGGGGACGGGTTTGTCGCTGAAGACCCGGGCACTGCGGCGCTGTTCCATCAGCTGTTTGAACTCACGTGCCCGGCGAATCATCTCGTGCTCGGGCAGCTCCACGAAGGGATGCGGTTTGAACGGATACTTCGCCAATATCTCTGCTGACGGGTATGGCTGAGGTTGGTCGGTCATTGGTTGTCCCTTCTCGATCAGTTGAGCGCAGGATCCCAGGTGGACCGGGCGGTCTGCACCGAGCCGGCGAGTATCAACGTGGCGATTGCGATCAGATTGGCACCGGCACCGACGAGGAACGCGGTCTGGTAGCTGGACAGATCTCGAACCAGCCCAAGCACGAACGGACCGGCGGCGACCCCGGCGGTGGCGAAGAGTTGCCCGAAGCTGTAGATACGGGAGTACTCGACCACCCCGAACGCATCTGCAAGCAGCAGCGGCTGGAGCATCAGGAGGTTCCCGACGCTCAGTCCCAGAATCATGCTCGCACCCAACAACGCTCCCCTCGTGTCCGCATAGGCGATGAGCACCAGCGACACGCTCTGAAGCAGGATGAGGCTCATGGTCATCCGGAGGGGTGAGAGCCGGGTCACCACGACACCACCCACGAGTCGCCCAACCACACTGGATAGCGCCAGGGCACTGAGCGTTGCGGCCGCCGTCGTTTTGTCCACCCGTTCGGTTGCCACGCTGAACAACTGGGCCAATGCACCGACCTGAGCGGTGAACACCAGCGCATAGGTGATCGCCAGGTAAAGGAAGAAGCGGGTCTGGCGAGCCTGGAGGAAGGTCGCGCCGGCCAGTTGAAATGAACCCGAGGTCGCAGGCGCACCGTCGGGGTTCAGTCCCACTTCGGATGGACTCGACCGAATCAACAGCAGAGCAATCGGCACGACCCCGACCAACCAGGCGAGCCCCATGATGGGCCCGGCCCCCGAGAGGGTTCGGTCATCGATGAGCCTCGAGGCGAACGGAGTGATCGCAATGCCGCCAACCGACAGGCCGGTGGTAGCGATGGACAGTGCCACGGAGCGGCGAACCGCGAACCAGCGCGCCACAACGCTGGTTCCCGGGACCAGCCCGCCCAGTGCAAACCCGGCACCGAAAAGGGCGAAGAACACATAGAGAAGGGGCACCGAGTCGACGAAGCGGAGGCCCCCCAACGAGACCGCACCAACGATTCCGCCGGCTACGTAGAACCAGCGAACGTCCAGGCGATCCATGAGGGGACCGGCCGCAAAACTCACAACTCCACTGACCCCGAAGAACAGTGCGGTCGCTCCTGAGACAGCGGTGACCGACGTATCCAATTCGACACGGGCGGCCTGGAGGATCACGGAGGCGTTATAGAACCCGAGCCCGGCCGTCACCGCCAGCGTGAAGAAGACGCCGGCAACCACATACCACCCGCGAAACAGCGTCGAACCTCCGATCCAGCCAACGCTATCGGAGTCGAGTCGCTGAGCTGAAAGCCCGGCCGTACGCGGCGGTACGATCGAGGCCGATGGTGTTCGAACTTCCCCCACCCCAGGTCGGTGCCTCGGTCTGGACCGGCGCACATCTGCGCGACTCCGACGAGTGGATCTGGAGGCTCGGTGAGACCGAGATCGATCAGATCCTTTCGATGGATCCCGGGCCGGAGTTGACCGAGAAGATCGACATCATGCGTCGCGAACTCACGCGTGGACGAGGATTTCAGCTGATCCGAGGGCTGCGGACCGCAGACTTGACGCCGGTTGAAGCCGGCCGAGTCTTCACCAGTTTCGGATCGATGCTCGGTTCACTGCGATCTCAGAACGCGGCTGGTGATCTTCTCGGGCACGTGCGAAACGTTGGTGCTGACTCGGCGGATCCCGAGGTCCGCATTTACCAAACTGATCGGCGACAGACTTTTCATACCGATTCATCAGATGTTGTGGGTTTGATGTGCCTCGAGACCGCCGCATCGGGTGGTGACTCGCTCTTGGTGTCGGTTGCGGCGATCTACAACCGCATGCTCGACGCAGATCCTGCCCTCACCGCACTGCTGTTCGAGCCGATCGCCACCGATCGACGGGGTGAGGTGCCGCCCGGCGAGCGCGGCTACTTCACCATCCCGATCCTGAGCTGGTTCGATCACCGCTTGACGGCGATGTATCAACGCCAGTACATCGAATCGGCTCAACGGTTCGATGATGCGCCGCCTCTTGCTGAGCACATGATCGAAGCGCTCGACCTGTTCGACTCCATCGCCAACGATCCCGAGGTCTACCTGCCGATGACTCTCCAGGTGGGCGATATGCAGTTCGTCCACAATCACAGCCTGCTACACGATCGCACCGGATTCGTCGACAAGCCCGGTTCGCCTCGTCATCTGTTGCGGCTCTGGCTCTCAGTCCCCGGAGACCGACAACTGCCAGCGGTGTTCACCCAGCGTTACGGTTCGATCGAGGTCGGCAAACGCGGCGGCATCGTCGTGGGCTAGACCTCAGATCCGATCTGGTGGCCTCACTCAGGTAGGAGCCAGTTGATGATGTCGTTGGCGATCAGGTCGGGGTCCTCCAGCGGTCCGAAGTGATAGACGTCGTCGTGGCGAACCAGAATCGAACCATCAACCCCCTTGGCCGCTGCAATCGCAAAGTGAGCCGGGGACATGTCGCCTTCGACCAGACCGGCAGCGAACATCATGGGGAGATCGAGACGTGCGAGATCGGCGACCCGAGGTTTGTCGGGCGCTTCAAAGGTGAGGGCCTCATGCTCGGGTTCGCATGCGAGGCGAACTGTTCCGTGGTCGGTGGAGACAAAGCCGTGGTCAACGTAGGCGGCCAGCGACGCAGGTTCGAGGAGGCTGAGGGGTGGGCGGCTGCCGTAGCGCTCGAGGACTTCTTCCTTCGAGGCGAATTCGGGCCGGCGCTTGCGGGCGGCTGAACTCATGCTGTCATCGTTGGTCTCGAGATCGACATGGGATGGGAGGATGATCGGCTCGAACAAGTAGGCAGCTCGGATCGAACCGGGTTGGGCCAGTTCGGTGAGCACGATCGTGGCTCCGCCCATCGAGTGCCCGAATGCAACGACCGGGGCGCCGATCTCATCGACGCACGTACGCACATCATCGGCCATCCGCTTCCACCCGAAGTCGCCCGAGGCCGGGGGAGCTGTGGCTCCGTGGCCCCGCATGTCGACCGCCCAGACCGTGAAGTGTTCGGTGAGCCGGCGGGCAAAGGGCTCATAGGCTCGTCCGTGGAAACCGGTGGCGTGGCAAATGAGTAGATTTTCACCTGACCCGCCGAAATGGTGCAGCGCAACCTCCACGCCATCGGTTGACCGCAGGCGTCGAACCACTGAGCTCACTGCGACATCATTCCGTACCGAGGACTGCGGGGCCAAACCGCCTTCCGGCCGGTGTGGGGGAATGGGTCGGGGAGCAGGCGTGCACCTACGATCGTTCGATGCTCGCTTCCGGCGCAACGGTCGACTCGCGACGAGGCTGGCTAACCGTGGTGGCGGCGTTCCTGTCGTCAGCTGTGACCCTGGGGACCGCCTACAGCTTCGGAGCGTTCTTCGAGTCGATGAGCGAAGAGTTCGGGTCGGCGGCGGGGGAGACGGCGGTCATCTTCGGCATCACTACTTTCACGTTCTTCTGGTTGAGTATGGTCACCGGGAGGATCCTCGATCGGTTCGGTCCCCGCATCGTGCTGACGATAGGTGCGGTTTCATTGTTGGTCGGTCTTCTGCTGACAAGCCGCGTCCAGTCGATCACTATCGGGTACATCACGTACGGGGCCGGCGTGGGGATCGCCGCCGCCTGTGGTTATGTGCCGATGGTTGCGATGGTGGGCGGCTGGTTCGAGCGCCAACGGGCGGTTGCGGTTGGGTTGGCGGTTGCGGGGATCGGAGCAGGAACGTTGATCATGTCGCCGCTGTCAGCGGCTCTTATCGAACGGTTCGGTTGGAGGGACACCTACGTCCTGATCGCCTTCGTCGGCACTGGCATTCTGTTGGCCTGCATTCCGATGGCCGCCAAACCACCCGGTCACGGTTCGGGGGCGGTGGGCCGATTCGGAGATGCCGCCGCCTCACCCGTCTTTCGGCGGCTTCATTTCTCGTCGTTCTGTCTGGGCCTCGCGTTGTTCGTCCCATTCGTGTTCGTCGGGCAGTACGCCAAGGAACAGGGGGTCACGGCGGTCCAAGCTTCGGTGCTGGTCGGTGTCCTGGGGGGAGCGAGCGTGGTATCACGGGTCGGCTTCGGTGCCCTCGTTCTGCGGTTTGGCTCCTTTCGGCTGTATCGCATGTGCTTCTGGATCCATACCGCGAGCTTCCTCATCTGGCTGACCGCCGGGAGTTCGTATGTGATGCTGGTCGGGTTCGTGTTGGTTCTCGGAGTGGGCTACGGAGGTTTTGTCGCTCTCGGCCCGATCGTGGTCGCCGACCGCATGGGGGTCAGCGGTCTCGGATCACTGCTGGGTTTGCTCTACACCGGTCCGGGTCTAGGGGCTCTCCTCGGAACACCGGCCGCCGGTGTCCTGATCGATCGAACCGCAACATACAGCTGGGCCATCGTCGCTTGTTTCGTCGCAGCCACCGTTTCCGCACTCCTGCTGTACGGTCTGCCGGCCACGGCGGACGGCCGGCTCCAGCGCGCCGCCGACGCCAAGGGCTGAGTCTGCCGGCGCGTATGTCAGAATGCTCCTATGAATGACGAGCGCACGGGGAACCCTTGGATCGAGACGGTTCCCGATGAAGGATGGACAGCCGAGCCGACCAGCCAACTCGCCGAACTCCACGGTGAGGTCGTCGATGGGGAACACGGTCGAGTGGATCACATCATGGCGATCCATTCATTGAACCCACGGGGACTGGCCGCTCACCACGGCCTGTACGAATCCGCAATGGCCGGTACGGCAACCTTGCGCAAGGTCGATCGGGAGATACTTGCGCTCGTAGTGAGCCTGGAAAATGAGTGCCACTATTGAGTGATCCATCACCGGCGCGGTCTGCGCCGACTCCTCCACGACGATGAACTCCAGGCCCTGATCGAAACCGACTGGCGGGAGGCACAGCTGTCGCAGTCGCGTATCGCCATGCTGGAATACGCCGTGAAGTTGACCCGAACGCCGGGGGAGATGACACAAGCCGACGTACAGGAGTTGCGCTCGGCCGGCTTCTCCGATCGGGACATCCTCGACATCGTCGAGGTGACGGCGTACTACGCCTATGCCAACCGAATAGCCAACGGTCTGGGTGTTTCAGAAGAATCGTGGATCGAAAGCTGAGCCGATCCACTGTCTACCCTCGTAGGTCATGCGAGCAACAATCGTTGGTGCAGGTGTTTCCGGGCTGACAACGGCGGTGGCGATGAGCGAAGCGGGCTGGGACGCTCATGTCGTGGGGCGCGAAACCTACGAGTCGACCGTGTCGGTCGTGGCGGCCGCAGTGTGGACCTCAACGATGTCGGAACCGCACGAGACAACCCGGCAATGGGCACTCGTGAGCCGCGAAAGGTTCGTTTCCTTTTCCGGGGACCCGGCCAGCGGGGTCGTGCCCATGCGTCAGCGCGAGCTGGACCGAACCCAGCCAGCCGCCACGTGGTGGGAGACCACCCCGTATGTCCGACGACTCGATTCCGAGGAGGTACCCCCTGGCTATGGGGGCGGGTTCGAAATCGATGGATTCGGGATCGAGCCCCCGATCTACCTGGAATGGTTGACCGCGCTGCTGGCGAAACGTGGGGGCACGGTCACGACCGGCGAGTACGACCGTCTGGAGGATGCGGCGGGCGACGTCGTCGTCAACTGCTCGGGTCTCGGCGCCGCCGAACTCGCCGACGACCCGACTGTGCAACCGATCCGGGGTCAGGTGGTGTCGGTGGTGAATCCCGGGATTCGTGACGGTGTCGCTGACGAATCTGACGCTGATCGGGTCACCTATGTGTATCCGCGCTCCGACGAGGTGATCCTCGGGGGGCAACGCCGAAGTGGATGCTCAGATACGGAACCCGACCCGGCGGTCACAGCACGGATCCTTTCCGATTGTGCTCGCCTCGACGGTCGCGTTTGCGAACCCGAGGTCCTCGACGTGCGCGTAGGGTTGCGTCCGAGCCGCCCGACCGTTCGGGTAGAACGCGAACAGCTACCCGACGGTCGCCCGGTTGTACACAACTATGGGCATGGCGGAGCCGGCTTCATCCTGTCGTGGGGATGCGCACTGGAAGTGGTTCAGCTGACCGACCGAAATCGCTCGACTCTCAGGTGATAGAGGCGTCGAAGATGCTCTGAATCGATTCGTCGAGCATTGCGTTGAACTCGTCGTCGGTCTGCTGGGCCGACAGACCCTGAGTGAGGGCTCGGGAGAAACTGGCGATCATGCCGTTGTTCTGCGCCAGCCGTGCGTTGGCATCGTCTCGGGAGTAGCCGCCTGACAGGGCCACCACCTTGAGAATGCCGGGGTGCTCGATGAGCGAAGAATAGAAATTGGCTTCTTCGGGCAGCGTGAGCTTGAGCATCACCTGCTGGCCATCCAACTGGTCGGCGTGAGCGAGCAGTGCGTCGCGTAGCAACGCCTCGGCCTCGGCCTTCTCAGGGCTGTTGATGTCGATCTCGGGTTCGATGATGGGAACCAGGCCGGCGGCCAGGATCTGATGGCCGATCTCGAATTGCTGATCCGCCACGGCTTTCACGCCGGCCGGGTTGGCCAGTTTGATCACCGAGCGCATCTTGGTGCCGAACATGTTCTTTGCCACGGCGCGGGACAGCAGCTCGTCGAGTCCGGGAATCGGCTTCATCACCTGAGCACCGTCGACTTCGTCGGCGAGGCCCTTGTCGACCTTCAGGATCGGGACAACGTTCTTCACGTCCCACAGGTAGTCACCGGTGTCGCGTCCATCGATCTGACGGTCCATGGTCTGTTCGAACAGGATGGCAGCGACGATCCGATCGCCGGTGAAGGCTGGACTGGTGATGATGCGGGACCGCATGGTGTGAATCGCATCGAACATCTCGTCTTCGCCGCTGTACTCGTCTTCCTCGACCCCGTAGAGACGTAGCGCCTTTGGGGTGCTGCCTCCGCTCTGATCGAGGGCGGCGACGAAGCCTCTTCCTGCGCTCATCTTGGACAGTTGTTCTTGATTCATCCGCGGTCTCCTTCGGTGTGCGGGTCAGTTAACTTCAACAGCATTTCCCAGCGGCGAAGTGGAACTGGAATGTAGGGAGCACTGTATCCAGCCCACATCGGTTCGCCCTCGATCTTCAGACCGTGATCGGCAGCGAACCCAACAAGTTCCTCAGATGCCGAAGCGATTCGATCGGAGTCGCTCCTGCCTCGAAACTTCATCGCCAAAACCTCCTGCTCAGCGACCGGAATGAGCCGCACTCGGGGCGACTCCGGCTGGGGTAATGTCTCCATCGTCCACTTCGACGGCATGGAGAACCGGACGGCGTAGGCTCCATCGGCCCGTGCAGATGCTGTTACCGGCGACGTCATGGCGATCTTCTCGCCTGAAGATTGGGCCGTAACCGGGGTTGTCATGTCGATTCTTTGGTGCGGAACATTCTTGCCGAAGATGTACGCGGCCAGCGGGCGGAAACCAATTTCAGCGGCATGGCGGGCGCCGTCCGCCTGCACCTCGACCTCGGCGACGACGTACGGGGAGTAGGTACGTCGTTCGATCTTTCCGTGGACCGAACCGACCTCGTACTTCAGCGTTTCTGTCATGCAGACCGATCGCCGGCCATGAGATCATCGAAGGCAGCTTGTACGCATTCGCGGAGAAGACCCGGGTCCTCGATCGCTACAGGATCGACGTGAAGGCAGATGTCGATCGATCCGGCGGTGGTGTACAGGGTGGTGTTGCACGCGGTACCCGCCACCGGGCCCAGGGCGTAGGTGTGCATCGTCTTGGCACCGGCCACGTAGCTATCGCCCAGGTAGCCGGGCAGGTTGCTGGTGGCGATGTCGATGTGAGCGGCCTGGGACCGGGTGAGGTTGCTGACCAGCGGGCTGGGAAGGAGGTTGGCCACAACGGCCAGCGCAGCCATCGGTCCACCGCCGTGCACTTCTTCTCGCTTGGCGTGCAGCAGATCGCGTATGGCGGTGAAGCGCTCGGCAACGTCCATCGGGTCGGCCGGGACGTACAGCGGAATCGGGGTGAAGGCGTTCGATTCTTTGGTGTCCGGTCGACGAGTGCTGACCACAAATGTGATGTGCAGTCGTTCGAGATCGGCGCCCTGGGCCTCGTGGTACCGGGAGGCGCCGTCGACCACGCCGGTGATGAAGAAGTCGTTCAGAGTCCCGCCGAGTGCCTTCCACCTGACACGTGCGGCATCGAAGGGCATACTGATCGCTTCGGCCCGGCGTCTGCGGGATCGCTTCTGCCACAGCGATGATCCAGCCGGATGTAACTGATCGTTCGTTGCTCGCAACGCGGTTTCCACCTCGCGCCCCAGCTCAACCATCTTGTTGGGGTGGGTGAGCACATCTAGGATCGCTCGACCTGCCGAGATCGGACGGCGCAATGCGTCGGTCACGAACTCACCAACACCTCCGTGATCTGAGTCTGCGTCCTCGATCGGTGGCTGCACCGCAGGCGGATCGGGATATCGATGATCACGCTCCAAATCGGTGAATCCACTCACCACCCGAACGAAACCGTCGCCGTCGGCGACCACATGGTGGAGTTTCATGGCGAGGGCTCCGCGCCCCCCTTCCACACCGTCGAGCACGACAAACTGCCACAGCGGTCGGGTGCGGTCGTAGGGATCCTCGAGGAACAGTACGGCCCAGTCGAGCAGCTCGGAGAGAGTTCCGTCGCCGGGGGCGCCGATTCGGCGCACATGCCAGTCGATGTCGAATTCATTGTCGACCTCCCAGTGAGGGGTGGCCACCGGGGCCGGCGGATCGATCACGTGCTGGGTGAGCCTCGGTTCGGCTTCGATGGCATTGGCAACGGCTGCATGGAATCGATCGAAGTCGAGCTCTTGGTCGTAGATCGTGATCGATCCGCCGCTCGGAGCAAGCCACGGATCGCGCTCGATCGCCCACATCATGGCTTCGGCCTCGGTCATGTCGCGGCTGGATGCGTCGTTTTCCATGGGCGAACCCTACTGCGAGCTCAACGACCGCAGCCACGGTCCTTGGTCCCGGGTTGGGTCATCCGGTCCAGTGGATTCGTGACCAGGTGCGCTGTTCACATGCGGGGCACGAGAGCCAGCGGCTGTGGCTCTTCCCCGGAATCCAGATCGAGAACCTCAGTATTCGATTGGTGACATCCTGCAACGAGACGCGCGAGCGGACACGGCACTCTGAGCACTCCATGACAACCGTGCCAAAGCGCGGTTCGCCGGCGGAGGAATACAGGGCCTTGACGCCCTCGTCGAATTGACCCGGCTGATTCTTGGCCGGTGTGGCCTTCGAGGGAGGAGAGAAGAGTGCGTTCTTGCCCAATGGATCGGGCGTGCGCCTTCGGCGGTGTTGGGGCTCGTTCATGTGCGGGCCTCGATAGTGGCTGCGAGTTCCCGATACGCCTCGGCCGGCTTGGATTTGCCGGCGTGGGCGAGCACCGACCGGGCGTGCCCCGGCGCTTCTGCAACCCGGACCGACTTTGGGATGGGAGGCGAGAGGATCTCGATTTCGTGCACGTCGCTGACGTCGTTGATCACCTGTTGGGCCAGGCGTGTGCGGCCGTCGAACATCGTGGCGATCCCGCCGAGGATCTCGAGATCTTTGTTGGTGAACGCTCGCACGTCGTCGACGGTGTCGAGCAGTTGTCCCACGCCTCGGTGGCTCAGTGTTTCGCCTTGGAAGGGGATGGCGACGTGGGTGGCGGCGGTCAGCCCGTTGATCGTGAGAACACCGAGCGATGGTCCACAGTCGAGCAACACGAAGTCGTAGCTGCGTATCAGCCGTTTCAGCGCACGGGCGAGGACGAACTCGCGACCGGTCTTGGTGAGGAGGTGGACCTCGGCGCCGGCAAGGTCGATCGACGATGGAAGAATGGCCAAGCCGGGACTCAGTTCGACCAGTACCTCCTCGGCCTTGGAGCGACCGACCACGACTTCGTGAAGCGTTCCATCGAGGCTGTCGGCGTCGAGCCCCACGGCATAGGTCAAACACGCCTGAGGGTCGAGGTCGACCAGCAGAACCGTTCGTCCCCGCTCCACAAGAGCATCGCCCAGAGATTGAACGGTTGTGGTCTTCGCGACCCCACCTTTTTGGTTGGCGAACGCTATGACCGCACCCATGTCGGCGACCCTAGCTCAGTCGCCGCCCTGAGGGGGTGAAGGCCGGCATGATGCCCGGGGATGTTGCCCGCAGTAGCCGACACGTTGCCGTGAACGCATTGACGTGGCCGGACTATTGAGGCGTCTAGGAGCCGCTGACTCCGACGGGGTGGCGGGAGCCTGCCAACCCTGCGAGCCATCGATCCTCTTCCGGGTTCGTTCCGGCGGGTTGGCCATGAGTGTGGGTGATCCTGGGATGTTGGCGTGACTCGGCGCTTTCGTCGGTGGCGATGAGTTCTTCGTGGATTTTTTCACCCGGCCGGAGGCCCGTGTAGGTGATGTTGATGTTCTTGCCGGAGTGGGCGATCAACCGTTTGGCCATGTCAACAATCTTCACGGGTTCGCCCATGTCCAGAATCAAGATCTCCCCGGGTAGACCGATGGCCCCCGATTGCAGGACCAGCCGTACGGCTTCGGGGATGGTCATGAAGTATCGGCTCACGTCGGGGTCGGTGATGGTTAGTGGGCCCCCGTTGGCAATCTGGTCCCTGAAGGTGGGAAGTACTGATCCGCGTGAACCCAACACGTTGCCGAACCGAACCGACACGTAGGGGAGGCCGGTGTCCAAAGCGGCTTTGGCGGTATGGCGTTCGGCCATGAGTTTGGTACGGCCCAGCACACTGGTGGGATTGGCTGCTTTGTCGGTCGAGACGTTCACGAACCTGTCGACGCCGCTGACTTTGGCTGCTTCCAGCAAGTTGTATGTTCCGTTGACGTTGGTTTTCGTGCCTTCTTCGGGATGGTTCTCCAGCAAGGTGAGGTGTTTGAGGGCAGCTGTGTGGAAGACGACGTCGGGTTTGTAGCGAAGGAAGATCTCGTTGATGCGTTCTACGTCCCTGATGTCAGCGACGATCAGATTGGGGGTGTCGAGGAGCGCTCGGCCCTCTATCGAGAACTGGACGCCGTGGAGGGCGGATTCGTCTCGATCCAACATGAAGAGCTCGGCGGGAGCGAGTTGGTGCAGTTGGCGGCAGAGTTCAGAACCGATCGAACCGCCGGCCCCGGTGACCAGCACTCGTTTGCCGGTGACGTACTCGGTGATCGAATCGATGTCGACGTCCACTTCAGTGCGTCCCAACAGATCAGCCTCGGTGAGTTCGCGAATATCGGTGATACTGAGCATGCCGAGCAACTCCGATGTGGAGGGCAGAATGCGAACATCCAAACCCGCAGCTCTCGCTGACTCGTCGAGCTCGGTGATCAAGGCCGAATCGGCTGAGGGGACTGCGATCAGCAGCGTTGAAGCATGGGTGACGTCGGCGACCCGGGCGACGTCGTGGCGGCCACCCATGACCGAGACCCCCATGATCTCTCGTTGCGCCCTGGTTGCGGAGTCGTCCAACAGAGCCACCGGAACGTAGGCCGATTGAGGATCCCGCAGCATGGCCCGAATGATCTGCTCGCCACCCTCTCCCGCACCGAAGACAACAACCCGAACCTTGTCTGGGTCCAGCGCGGCAGTCTTCAAGTGGACGTCTCGGAAGGCCCGGTAGATGAACCGTCCCCCGAACATCATCATCAGTGCGGACGGCAACGCAGCTGCAACCGCCAGAATCGGAACCGGTCGATCGAGTACGAAGAAGTTGGTGACAAGCACGACCACGGCGGTTGCGAGCCAAACCTGCACGATGGCGACGATCTCCTCTGAGCTGCCAACCGGGTAGCGACCGCTGTGGGCGCCCTTGAACGTGCTCCAGCACAGATGTGACGTGAGTCCGATCGCAAGCAGCACGAAGATCCTGCCCCAATCGGGAGCCGTACCCGAGGCGGAGTAACGCAGTGCCGACGCCAGCCCGATTGCGAGCATCCACGCCACCGAGTCATTGGCCAGTCGGGCGACGTTCTTGACCAACCTGTTTCTTCGCACCATCTCCATGCTGGGCCAGTCGGCCCATGACCCCCCGAGCTGAGGGATTTGGAGAAATCGACCGGAACTTGTCGCTGGTCATGGCCGTTTTGAGGCCTTGATGACGGTGTCGAGGACAGCGGGGCTAGGGCGGTTGGCGATGGCTTCACACGTGCGAGCCAGCCCCAGGATTGCTCAGGAACCGACGAGCGTCAGCAACATCACTGTTGGTTCGATGGCCCGAAGCGAATGGGGCGCACCTGGGGCCATGTGGAGCCATGATCCGGGTGCCAGATCAAGTTCCTCGCCGTCGACTGTGAAGCGAAGCCGTCCTTCCATGACCTGGACTACAGCCGCTTGCTTCGCCTGGTGTTCGGTGAGCTGCTCGCCGGCATCGAAAGCGAACACGGTGACGTCCAACTCTCCGTGTCGGTGAACGACCTTGGAGACGACAGCGCCGCCCTGGATCGTTACTTCGCCTGCGATGTCGTTGATCAGGGTGTGGGACACATCACAAGTATGGTCCGGCAGCAGCCTGCGACCCACCCGACTCAGAAGGTGATCAGCGACGGTAGGTAGTCGCCGGGCGCTTCGAAGCCGAGCAAGTTGAAAACTGTGGCGGCGACGTTGCCGAGCCCGGGCGCGGCGCCGGCGACGGGCTGGGCCATGTGGTACTCACCGTCGTAGTTGGGGTCATGGATCGCGAACGGCACCGGGCTGAGTGTGTGCGATGTCTTCGGCGCCCGTACGCCGTCGCTCTCGGTGTACATGATGTCGGCGTTGCCGTGATCGGCGGTGTAGATCAGCACACCATCGAGTTCATCGATCACCTGCTCGAGCCGATCCATACACTCGTCTATCACTTCCATGGCTCTGACCGTTGCCTCGAGGTTGCCGGTGTGCCCGACCATGTCGCCGCTGGGGAAGTTGAGCCGCCCGAACTTGTATTCACCGCTGCGGAGCAGGTCGATCGTCTCGTCCGTGATCTCCCGCACCTTCATCGCCGGAGTTGTGTCGAATTCGACGTTGTCCGAGGGGATCTCGACATAGGTCTCCAGTGACTTGTCGATGTAGCCCGACTTGTTGCCGTTCCAGAAGTAGGTGACGTGGCCGAACTTCTGGGTCTCGCTGATGGCGAAGCTCCGGACACCCTCGGCGCAAAGATATTCACCCATCGTCCGATCGATGGCGGGCGGCGCCACGAGGTACTTCTTGGGGATGAGCGCATCACCGTCGTATTGCAACATGCCTGCGAAGAAGACATCCGGTGCCGGCTCTCCGTTCGCGCCGGTTCGGTCGAACACATCGAAGTCGGATTCCTCATAGGCGCGTGAGATCTCGATTGAGCGATCGCCGCGGAAGTTGTACACAACGACGGCGTCACCGTCGTGCATGGTGCCCACCGGCGCCCCGGCTTCATCGACAACCACAAAATCGCCGAGGTACTGGTCGCCCGCCTCGCTCTCGGCGTACATCGTTTCCACCGCCTGGGTCGCCGAGGTGAAGGCTCGACCCTCGCCGTGGGTGTGGCAGCGGTAGCCCCGTTCGACCATCGGCCAGTCGGCCTCGTAGCGGTCCATCGTGACCTTCATGCGTCCACCACCGGATGCGATTCGGAAGTTGCGACCGTCGGTGTTGAGCTCGGCCAGTACTGCTTCGGTCTCTTCGATGTACTTCAGCGCCGACCGGGCCGGGACATCGCGCCCGTCGAGCAGGATGTGGACCGCCACGCTCATCACGCCCTCAGCGGCAGCCTTTTGGAGCATCTGATAGAGGTGTTCGTTCTTGGAATGCACACCGCCGTCGGAGTGCAACCCGATGAAGTGCAGCGTGCCTCCCGCGCCGTGTTCGATGATCGACTTCCAGACGTCGGACTCGAAGATCGCACCGCTCTTCAGCGCCCGGTTGACCAGCTTCGCACCCTGGGCGAAGATGCGGCCAGCACCGAGGGCGTTGTGGCCCACTTCGCTGTTACCCATGTCGTCGTCGGAGGGGAGCCCGACCGCAGGGCCGTGGGCCATTAGTTCAGTGGACAGCTCGCTGGAAGTGAGGGCATCGAGGTGCGGTGTCGGGGCTGTGGTGACGGCGTTGCTCGGGCCCGGCGGTGCCACGCCCACGCCGTCGGCGATGACGATCAGTAGGGGACCGGGACGACCGGCAAAGGACGGGTGGGAATTGAGCGCCAAGGACATAGCGGCACAGTGTACGACGAGCGGCCACGCCTGTTCACGGTCTGGTGGCGTCATCCAGGGCCGCGGCGCCATTCGTGGGCAATGTTGCGGGTGGGCGCACGATCATTGGACGCGCTACCACACTTTTTGTACCCTGGGCGGTTGCGGATTGGACGCAGTTTTGCAGGCGGGGATTGTGGTGCGGATGCATAGTGACACGAAGAACTTGGCGGAGATTCTCAGATACGACGTGGATAAACACCCGTTCCGGCGTCACATTGCCAACATTTTTCGGTGTGATGAGCTCGAGGAGATTCACATCCGTCGCAGCGAGCTGATGCCGGTGCTCCCGCTGGTCTTCGAGACCGAGAGCAAGACCCCGTATCACGAGACCTTCTACCGGGCGGTCAACACCGAGCCCTCGCCCTTCCGGTGGCTCTACCGCTCCTTCATCGCCGACGTGGTCACCCCCATCATCGGTGAGCCGTTCATCTTCCAGTACCAGCCTTCGTTCCGGATTCATCTGCCTGAAGACAAAGCGGTCCACAAGTGGCACAGCGATGGCGACCAAGACCACAACCATCCGTCCGGCGAGATCAACTTCATCCTCCCGGTGACCGAGTGTCACGGCACGGCTGCGGTCTGGGCGGAGTCCGAACCGAACCGCGGTGACTTCGCTCCGATGGAGCTCGATTACGGCCAGTTCGTGCGCTTCGACGGCAACCGCTGCCGGCACGGGAATCAGGAAAACACGACGGGCCGATCGAGAATCAGTCTTGACTTTCGTGTCCTGCCTACTCGGTTCTACCAAGAGGATCCGGTCGGGAACGGCGTGTCCTCGATCACGTCCGGGAAGAAGTTCCGACTGGGGAGCTACTACGCCAAATTCGAGGAGGTCTGATGTTCGATCCATTGGAGTCGGTCATACCGAAGCTGCGAGCAGAGGGATTCGTCGTCGACGATCCGTGGGATGTGGTCGACGCTTTCGAGGCGAAGGTCGCCGACTATGCCGGTTCCCGCTATGCCGTTTCACTTGACAGTTGCACGAACGCAATGTTCCTCTGCCTCAAGTATCTCGGAGCGTCGGGCGAGATCACCATCCCGGAGAAGACCTATCTGTCGGTTCCGGGCCTGATCATTCACGCCGGATGCAAGCCCCTATTCGACGACATCGAGTGGAGCGGTGCCTACCCGCTGAGCCCCTATCCGGTCATCGACGGAGCCACCCGTTTCACCAAGGGCATGTTCGAGCCCGGCACGTTCCATTGCCTGTCGTTCCACATCCGCAAGATCCTGCCAATCGGCAAAGGCGGCATGATCCTGACCGACGATGAGAAGGCTGCCGAATGGTTCGACCTCGCTGTCTACGAGGGCCGGAACCGCCGCATCGACCACGATTCCATCGATGACATCTCGATCCTCGGGTGGAACATGTATATGCCTCCCGAGCAGGCTGCCCGTGGTATTCAACTGTTCGATCAGACCGCCGAAACCAACGACGACACCGGCGGCTCGTGGAAATACGCTGACATCTCCGAGTACAGCGCTTGGAATCAACGCTGAGCAAAAGGGGTGGTGGGTCCCGACCCGCTGAGTCACCGCCGAGCTCGACAACCTCGGCATCGGACCTCAACATCGATAGAAGAATCTTCGGCTTGAACTCCAGCCGAAAGGACATTGGCGGTCCCGCTGTAGCTCGAGGTTGTCCCATCAACCACGACGTCGGTCGGCAGTCCGGGTAGCCCATGGGGGTCGTCAGGCGAGGCAGCGGAGAGGGCGGCCGCCGTTGTAGGCGATCATGTCGCCGATGGCAGCGGCCAGGTCGATTGGTGCCCCGGGCTCGGCACCGCTGAGTTCGAACATGGCGCGGTGGAGGTTGCCGACGATTCGCTCGGCGTCAGTCAGTTCGGTGAACTCGCCCAGATCGGTGTCTCGGGCTGCATCGAGAGGCCCAACTTCGGAGTTCAATGCGTCTTCGGCAACGCTCTGGACGAACTCGTAGTACGCCCCGAGTCGATCGAGTACGGCAGGGTCGCAGACAGGGCCGTGCCCAGGCACGATCACGTCGGCATCGAATTGGCGCAGCCGTTCGATCGCTGCGAGCGCACCGGCTACCGAACCCATCAGCACGAAGGGGGTGCCTCCGTTGAAGACGAGGTCGCCGCTGAACAGCGTGCGCTGCTCGGGTAACCAGGCGACGATGTCGTTCGTTGTGTGGGCCGGCCCTCCGATGTAATGGAGTTCCATGGCCTTGTCGCCGTTGTGCACCCGCATGAGCTCGGAGAAGGTGAGCAGCGGCGGTGCCAGCTCGAGGTTGCCCCAATCAGGTGGCGGGTCGCCGAAGATGCCCTCGTAGGTCTGGATGCCGGTAGCGATCATCTCGTCCCTGCACCGGTCGTGGGCGACGATCGCAGCAGGGTGGGTGAGGTAGTTGCCGTGGGTGTGGTCGCCGTGATGGTGGGTGTTGACGACGATCCGCACAGGCGCTGTACTTCGTTCTCTCACGTGATCGAGGAATCGGCGGGTTCGTAGCTCGGTCGAACACGTGTCGATCAGCACAATGCCGTCGTCGCCGATGATGAATCCGGTGTTGTTGATCCACCAGGTTCCGTCGGGCTGCACATACGCAAAGACCCCGTCGGCGACCTCCTCGACACGAGGTGGGTCGAGGGGGGCTGTATCGTCTTCGTGGCCGTGGTGATGGCTCATCGTTCGGTCCTTGCTCGGCGGGATCTTGGGACACGGGTTGACGCTGCCGCGTCTACCTCTGACTATGACACGAAGCGGAAGCCGTGCAACGCAGGGCTTGATCCGGGATCAACGTGATCCGCGGGTTGGCACAACGTCCTCGAGATGGATCCGGGGCCCGTCGATCGGGGCATTCGAACTCCTCACCGGCGCCGCCCATGTGGCAACCCGCTAGCACCGCCGTCGGTACGACAGAAGCCAGATTGTCTGGAGCTCACAACCCAGCCGCACAGGCCCGGGACCACTCCTTTCAATCAGCTCGCCGGGCATCAGCCACGCACCTGCAACCACCACCGACGGCACCACGCCTCGGACGACACTCAACCATCAGCCGCTGTAACCACCTGACTGCTGGGCACCGCTAGTCAGCTGAGACCTGTGCTCCCTCTGGGAGTCGCTCCACAACCAAGAGGAAGTCGATGACATGGACCCAGAAGGCCCTCATGGTGACGTTCGGTACGACGGACACAACGTCGCCTTCGAGGCTGTTCAGGAATCGCTCCAGGTTCTGTTCGTCCTTGGTCATCTTGACATCGAACCTGTGGACTCGGTACTCGCTCATGCTCGCTCCAGCCTCTCGGTGTTGAGGATACGGCAGCAGCGAGAACGGCGACAGGGTCGAACGTCAGCATCGCCAGAGCCGTGTCGACGTCGTTCCACGAGACCTACTCCTCGGTCGCAAGCGATCGCTCGTTGACCCCCTGGTGACGGTGCGAAGTACTGGGTCAATCGTGACATCGTCCACCCCACGGCACGTCTACGAGCGATTGGAGTTCATGCGCCGCGGCGGTGGCGCGGACATCGTAGACGCCGCCAGTTCTCACTCTCTGAACGAGGATCTGCAAACCTGATCGCTGCCCGCCGGTTCACCAGTCACAACGCTCAACTCCGTCGGCGATGGCTCACGACAAGAGTCACTGGCCGTGTCAGACTGGGGTCGTGGGGAGGAGGGCCGTGGTCTGGTGGCGCTGGGCGGTACGGCCGTGGCGTTCGGTCGGGCTCATCTCGGCGCTGATAGCGTCATTCGCACTGCCAGCGTTCATGGCAGCGAGCGCCGACGTCTTCGGGGTGACCGCATCAGATTCGATAGCCCGGCAAGTCATCAACGAGAACCCCACCGGCATCGACATTACGGTCACCGCCACCGGCCGGCTCGACCAGAGCGCGGTCGCTGGGCTCGACAGCGCCATGCGCGCCGAGCTGGACCGGGTCGGTCGACTGGGTGACCCGGTCCGGACGATCTACACCGACCAGTCCTTCCAGGAACCGGCCGTCGACGACACTTCACCTCCGCAGGACATAATCGGCTCGGGGGCGCGGTTTATCGCACGCGACGGCGCCATCGACGCGCTCGATGTGATCGAAGGTGACCGGTCCGTGGAGGGCGCATGGATCTCCGAGCGGGTCGCCGACAACCTTGATCTACCGACCGGCTCGCTCGTCTCGGTCGCCGGCAGCGCTCCATTCCCGATCGCCGGCGTGTTCGCCAACCTGTGGGAGGGCGATCCCGACCCCTACTGGGGCCAGGTCCCGGCGCCGTTCGTGCCGAGATTTTCGAGGGTGTTCAACGGGCCGCTATTTGAGGTCGTGATCGTGCCCGAGTCGGTGTTCTTCGATCTCGACGTCGACGGGCTCGTCCGGTGGGACAGCGCCGCCACCGAACTCCCCGACACCTACGAAGAACTGATCGCACAGGCATCACGGACCCGCGGGCTCGAACGTTCCTACACCGAATCGGCGGAGTTGGTGGAGGCGCTGGCGGCGTTCTCCGGGCCGGGCGGTCCGGTACCGATTCTGGCCACCGACGTCATCGACCTTCGCCAGGACACCCGATCGATCGTCGACGAGCTCGACCAGCCGATCGCCACCGCCTCGATCGGGGGCATCGTGCTGGGACTCATCGTCACCGGTGCGGGAGCGGCTTTCGCCATACGCAAGCGGGAGACCGAGGTCCGGTTGCTGCGGGCCGACGGTGACGCACCGTGGAGGTTCGCCGCCCGAGCCCTGGCCCAGTTCGCCGTCCCCGCGATCGTGGGAGCGGCGCTCGGCGTCGTCGCCGCATGGGCGCTGATCGCGGTCCCCGATGGCGCCGGCTCGACATCGATGGGCGTCATCGACCTCACCACCGTCTTCTGGACCGTTCTGATCGGGTTGGCCGTTTCAGCCGTCGTCTCCGCCGTCGCCTCCAGCCGGGTGCTGCACACCCGACACTCCACCGTCGGGACGCTCCGCCTCGGCTGGTTTCTGCCCATCGTCGGCCTCGCCGTCGCCGCCTGGATACAGGTTGGCGGGGCGCAAGAGTCCGGTGAGATCGATCCGCTCGTCATAGCCTTTCCGCTCGTCGGTCTGATCGCCGGTGTTGGGCTGGTCGTGATCGGCGCCCGCTGGTTGATGCGCCGCGTCGGTCGCACCGGGGCGTCGTTGCCGACGGCGTTGTTCCTGTCCTGGCGGCGGATCACCTCGGCCGACTCAGGCGCCGTGCTGCTGGCGACCGCCATGGGTATCGCCCTCGGCCTCGTCGTCTTCTCCACCACGCTGGTCGATTCGCTGGATACGGCCACCGACGCCAAGGCGGTCAGCGTCGTCGGCGGAGCGACCCAGGCCCGCCTCGACGGCCGCTTCGATGCCGAGCTCCCCGAGGCGACCACTCTCGTGCGGGTTCTGTCGACGCGTTTGACGATCGGGGGTGACCCCGTGATGGTGCTGGCCATCGACCCGGCCACCTACGCCGCCGGCGTTTCATGGGATCCGGCGTTCGGGTCTTCACCCGCCGGTTTGGTCGACGCGCTGGCAACCCCGGTCGACGCCGACGTTGCCGCCGTCGCCGTGGCCGGAACGAGCCTGCCACCGGCCGCCGGCTTCGGCTCGACCGCCGTCACCTCCTACGAGGTCGTCCAGACCTTCGACGCCGTGCCGTTGGCTTCCGGAGCGGTCCCCACGATCGTCGTAGGCGCCCCCCAGATCGACGCCGCCGCCCGCACCAAACACGACAGCCAACGGCCGGGCGACGTCGATCCCGAGGACTGGGCGAACGAGTACCGGTCGCCGCTGGCGCGGGCACGGTCGGTGCTGGTCTCTCAGCTCGACGAGGCATCGCTGACCGCCTATGCCGAGGCCAACGACGTAGGCGTGCGAGAGCTGGTCACGGTGGCCGCCTACCGGGACCTGGTCGGCAACCGCGCCGCCCGCTGGACCTTCGATTACCTCGGGCTGCTGTCGGTGGTCGCTGGGCTGGCGGCGGTCGGCACGTTGTTCTTCTACCTGTCCGAGCAGCGTACGAACCGTCAGCTGTCCGCGGTGATGGCCGAGCGGATGGGACTGCGCCCGCTGACTGCCGCCGGCGCGGCGGTCGGTGAGGTGCTCGGTCTGGTCGTGATCGCGTTCGTAGCCGGCACCTCGGTCGGGCTGGCGGTGGCGAGACGCCTCTTCGACCGGTTCGAACCCGACCCCCGCCTGCCCCCCGACGTGTCGATGAACCCGGCGTGGGAACTGGTCGGCGCCATCGCCGTCGTGGCCACGGTTCTGGTGGTGGCGGCGGCGCTGGTCAATCAGTGGGTGGCCGGAAAGAAGACATACGGGGCGGTGCTGCGTGGAACCTGAATCGCGACGGCCCGTGATCGAGTGCGTCAGTCTGCTCCGGGTGTACGAATCGGCAACCGGTCGGGTGCAGGCGGTACGGGGCGTCGATCTCAGCATCGACGCCGGCCGTTCGGTGGCGGTGGTCGGCCCGTCCGGCAGTGGCAAGTCGTCGCTGCTGAGAATGATCGGCGGACTCGACGAACCGACCGCTGGCGACGTGTCGATCGACGGTGTCAACCTGGTCCGGCTGTCCGGCGGAGCCCGCCGCCGGATGCGAGCCCGACTCCTGGGCCATGTCCATCAACGCCCCGGCGACAATCTGCTCGGGCACCTCACCGCCATCGATCAAGTGGCGCGCGTCGCTCAACGACGTGGCGTCGGGATGGACGAGGCCGAGCAGATGCTCTGCGCACTCGGGCTCGGCGACCGTGCCGACCATCTGCCCGATGAGTTGTCCGGTGGTGAGCAGCAGCGCCTAGCGTTCGCCCGAGGGGCCGTAGGTGAGCCGGCGGTCATCATCGCCGACGAGCCCACCGCCGAGCTGGACACGGTCAGTACCGACCAGGTCCTCAACACAATCCAACGGCTGGTCAACGACGGCATCACGGTCCTGGTCGCCACCCACGATCCCCGAGTGCTCGGTCGGGTCGACCAGGTCGTCACCCTCCGGGACGGGTCGATTGCGTCGGTCACCGATGCCGGAACCGAGCTAGCGGTGATCGACCACGCTGGCAGAATCCAGCTCCCGCCCGAGGTGCGGGCCAACTTCCCCGATCGTCGCGCCCGTGTGTCATGGGACCCCGAGCGACGCACGTTCACCGTGGAGGAACCGTGAGCACCGTCCGCATCATCGGCGTGACCAAGCGGTATCACCGCGGCCGTGAAATCGTGACCGCGGTGGATGCGGTGTCGCTCGAGCTGCCATCCCGGACGATGACCGCGCTGGTCGGGCCGTCGGGTTCGGGCAAGACGACACTGCTGAACCTGATCGTCGGTGGTGAGGAGCCGGACGAGGGCACGATCGAAGGAGTGCCCACCCGGCCCGACTGGGCGCGATTGGCCATCGTGCCACAGACTCTGGGACTGCTGCCGGAATTGACCATGGCGGAAAACGTGGGCCTGCCGATTCGGCTCGGCTCCCCTCACACTCGGGAGGTCGCCGAGGTGATGGAGCTCCTGGGCATAGGTTCCCTAGGAGAACGGCCGCCGGAGGAGACCTCGCTCGGCGAGCAGCAGCGCGCCGCCGTCGCCCGGGCTCTGATTACCGCCCCGACACTGCTCATCGCCGACGAACCGACCAGCCACCAGGACGAGGCCAACACCAACCGTTTGACCGATGCGCTGGCCGAATTGGCAGCGACCGGGTCGTGCGTGTTCGTGGCCACCCACGACCCTCGGGTGCTCGACCGTTGCGACCGGGTCTTCCAACTCCACGATGGTGCGCTCACCAACGATCCGTAGAGATCGGGTGAGCCGGAGTAGATCGACACGTGGCTGTCGCCGATGGTGACCGATCCGGTCAGCCGGTCCTCCAATGGTCCGAGGTTGGAGCTGACCACCAGCTCGACCCACGCGGCCGTCTCGAGTTCGGCGATCACCTGCGCCACAATCACCGACTGGTCGTCGAGCGCTATCACGGCGGGACGTTTTACAGGCCGGCTGTCACGGCTTCAGCGGTCGAGGCTCCGAAGTTCCGAACTGCAAGCACGATCGCGCCGGCTGCGAACAGGACGGCCAGCAGCCCGATGAACCAGCCGACGAACGGGAGGGCGGTCAGGACGACGAAGAGGGCCAGTCCGATCGCCAGGGCGGCCAGTTGGACCCAGATGTTGTCCTGTCCGGCCAGGAGCAGACGGCTTGCGGTAAGGCCGGTGATGATCGGGGCCCCGTAGACGACCAGGGCGAACAGGGCGAATGCGATGACCATCCAGAGAACCACGAATCCGAACCAGTACGTGCCGACCAGCAGGCCGAACCCGAGAAGGCCGAACAGGATCGACCAGATGATGCCCAGCAGGATGGAGCCGACCAGGAGGGCCACGATGGCTGAGAGGGCGATGAGCCCCGACAGCAGACCGGCAGCGGGTCGCTGGCGAGCCCGGGTCAGCACCGCCTCGAGCGGCCGGCGCAGCATCAGCAGCGCGAGGGCGCCCACCACGAACAGCGTCACAAGCCGGTAGAGGCCACCGACCACTCGGTCACCGAATGTGGGCGGCTCGTCAGGCTCGTCCACGGTCACGTCTTCGGGCCCGATCACGGTGCCGGATCGGTTGTATTCACCGGCAGCCCCATAGATCTGACCGGCAACGTCACCTCCGACCGTCACCTGCCCGGCGGCGAAGAGCACGTCTGCACCGACGGGACCGTCGACTTCGACGCTCCCGCCGACCACGGCCACGTCGCCACCGACGGCGCCGTCCAGGCGGAGCTGACCGCCGGCAGCTCGAAGGTCACCCTGGACCTCACCGGTGATGGTCAGATCGCCGCCTGCGACGGTGACGTCACCGGTCACCGTGCCATCGATCGAGATCTGGCCACCGCTCGCAACGAGATCACCATCGACGGTCCCGTTCACGTCGATCGTGCCCGCAAAGACGTACAGATTGTCCTCGAAGGTTTCACCCGCCGCAACCTCAACCGAATCACCGGTCCGGAATTTGCCTCCGGCCCCACCCTCGTCGGCGATCTGGGCTGCTGCCGGTACCAGCAACGCCAGAAGCAGTACCAAGCCGCTGACCACTGCCACGGGAATCCGGCGCCGTGTTTTCGAACCTTCTCGTTTCATCGAACGCCTCCATCTGGATGTTGCGGGCTGGCTCGGTCATTGTCGTGGCGGTCCAGTGACGTTGGTAGGGCCTGACGTCCCAATAACGGTGTTTGGTCTCGACAGTGGGCCGGGTTCAGCTCGACAAAGGAGGATCCCGATGGCGCGAACTCAGGCGCTCGTCAGGCCAGGCAGCGGAGAGCCGGACAGGTGTGGCAGACGTTGCGGATGCGCCCACCCTCCGAATATGACACGAAGGGGCGCTCGTTGCCTGTCGATCGTTTCGGGGCCAACCCTTTCGCGTTTGGAGCATGGCCCCCGAGGGCCGACCCGTCAGCCGTCGGGGTCACAACGGTCCACGATGTCGAGACCGGTGAGGAGCGAGAAGCCAGCGGCTGCGTCCTCGCACGATGGTCGTCCGATCCGCACGAGGTCGATGGGCTCGTCGATCAGCGCCCATGCGATCGTCTCGGCCGCATGTTCGACGCCGCGTTGACCCCAAGGCACTGCATCGTCATCCCAGGTCGGCAGGTCGAATGTTGCGACGTAGGCGCTGCGCTCGGTGGCATCGATCTTGTCGCCAATCCACACGTGAGCGAGCTCGTGCAGCAGTCCGAAACGGGCGGTGGTGGTGAAGTCGGTGCATCCTGCCCGATCGGGGTCGCAGGCAGTCTGGCTGTCGGTGCAAAGAACCACGTGGGCGGAGCCGGCCGAGTCGTGGCTGGCCAGACCGGCGATACCGATTGGGCACTGTGGATGGGGAGCGAAGGTGATCGAAGCCAGGCTCGGCGGCGCCAGGCCGAACGTCTCGAAGCGCGCCACACCCCACTCGACGAGTCGTTCGAGATCGGGCGAGCCGGAGTAGATCGACACGTGGCTGTCGCCGATGTTGACCGATCCGGTCAGCCGGTCCTCCAATGGGCCGGGATCGGCGAGTTGGTCCCATCCAGGGGGAACCGCGCCGCAGTCGAGTGCGTCGAAGTAGCGTCGGCCGATGATCTCGCCGTCGGCGAGATCGAGCCAGATGGCGCGTACGCATTCTGCTGTCTCCAAGACGACGCCGGCTCCGGTTGGGTTGGCGCCAGGGACGACGAATACCGCCGGACCGAGGCGATCGCCCGCGCCAATCGTCAGGATCGACGCCGAGGGCCACCGTTCGGCGAGCTCCAGTGCCACCAACTCGTCGAGCCACTTGTACCGACCGTCCACGGTTCCCCCCGGCAGGTGACGCGTTTCGCCACCGAAGCGTTGTCTGCTCGATGATCAGGTTGGAGCTGACCACCAGCTCGACCCACGCGGCCGTCTCGAGTTCGGCGATCACCTGCACCACAATCACCGACTGGTCGTCGAGCGCTATCACGGCGGGTAGGCGCTCGCGGGTCTCGGTCGCGGCTTGGATCCATCTCGCCATCCACGCCGCCCCGATCCCGTCGGTGGTCGTCACCCGCAGGCCGGGCGGCTGAGTTAGCTCGCGATCGGGCTGTGCCAGGCGGACGTCGACATCGGGGTCGTAGAACCGCACGATGCCGTAGGGGTCGCCCGCCGACCAAGCGTCCGACCAGGCAGCCACGTAGGCGTCGACTCCCGATCGACCTTCGAGCACCGATGTCCGACCGGCAGTGGGCTGGCCCTCGTCAGTGCAGGCACCGACCAGCAGGGACAGCGCGACCACGATCAGGCTCCATCGGTGCATCTCGCCCTCATCATGCCACCGTTCGCTCTGCCGTAGTCCGAAACACTCGCCTCGCCCGATGGAGCGTTACCCGACGAAGTTGTTGACCCGCACATCTTCCCTGGTTCGGTAGAGAAACCACAGGAATACGAGCGCCCAGAGGAAGTCCCCGATGGAGACGACCCAGGCGAGCGTCGTCGCGTGCCCCTGTAGAAATGCGCCCGTGAAGAAAGCGAACACCAGGATCTTGCCCGCCGCTCCCAACCACACGATCGCACGGTTCTGGCCGGTGTCCTTGGAGACCGCGTAGTAGCCGATACCGAAGAGCAGCACGGAGAGGGCAAAGGATCGGAAGAGCAACGCCTGATGGAAGTCCCCGGTGTACGCCTCTTCGCCGAAGACAAACTTGAACAACCACCCCGGAGAGATGATCCCAGGGACAGCGGCTGCAAGATTCCAGAGTGCCGCGATGAAGAACGTCCTGGAGAAGATCGTGTCGTTCATCCGGTCAGTGTCACCCCAGCGAGGGGATCAGCCTGTTGCCTGCCATGTTTGACCGTGTTCCTTCTGACGGTGAGAACACCGAGGACTCCCAGCACGGACATAACGGCGGCGAATACCACCCCAGCCCAGCTCCATCGTGAGTCGTGGTCGGAGCGTTGTTCGGTTCGGACGTCGAAGTCCTTGAAGGGTCCGAATCGGCCGAGTACGAAGATGGTTACACGGATGGCGTGTACGACTATGGCGACGGCCGCGAGTCGAGACGGCAGTGCTCGGTGACCGACCACCTTCGTTACCCACAGCCGGATCGCAGCGCCAAGAGTTGCGATATCCAATGCGAGCTCCACGGCGGCGAGACCGATGACCCACCGTCTGAGGAAGTTCTTGGCTGTTGAGATCAGAATCGCCGCCCGAACCAGCAAGATCGAGATACCGCCGCCCAGGAGGAGTGCAACGATGCGGTTGTCGTTCGTTGTGGTGTTGGTCAGCATGGGTCCTCGTCGTTCCGGCACGAGTGCTCGTTCCCATTCCACTCTGGCGGTCCCCAGCTGCCCAGGGTCAGACGTCCCGTGGCCGAGGCGCATTGTCGACCCCTGGCGGCGTACGGGACAGATCACGGGCTGGTGTTGCTGGCAGGTTCAGGCGGGCATGGCAGCACAGTGGCTCATCCCACAGACGATACGAGAGGCCACACACCGGGGACGTTGTGCTCTGGAGATCCGTGCCGGTTGTCTGGACAATGGCGGCATGGGTTCCGAGACAACCGATCAGCAGGTCGCAGTTGATGGCCGGATCGGCCACAGCGGTACGAGGGTTGATATCGACGATGTAACCAAGGTCTATCGCATAGGTGATGTGGACGTTACGGCGCTCGACGGGGTCAGCCTGCACGTTGATGAGTCAGCCTTCGTCGTGATCCTCGGCCCGTCGGGATGCGGCAAGACAACGCTGCTCAACATGATCGGCGCTCTCGACAGGCCGACCTCGGGCTCGGTCAAGATAGACGGGCGGGATGTCGCCAATGCGAGCCAGGCCGAGCGGGCAGAGATTCGGCGCCACACCGTCAGCTTCATCTTTCAGACGTTCAACCTCTTCCCCGCCTTGACCGCCTTCGAGAACGTCAAGTTCGGGGCCGACGCCGGGGGACGTAAGGACGCTGATGAACGCGCGCTGCGGGCGCTGGAGCAGGTCGGTCTCGCTGACCGCATGCGTCACTTCTCTCATCAGCTGTCGGGAGGGGAGCAGCAGCGGGTGGCGATCGCCCGGGCCCTGGCCAGCGGCCACCCGATCCTGTTGGCCGATGAGCCGACAGGGGAGCTCGACTTTCGGACCGGGGTCCAGATCCTCCGAGTGCTGGAGGAGCAGGCGAGGGCAGGGATGACGGTGCTGATCGTGACACACAACCGAGAGATCTCTCGGATCGCCGACCGTGTGATCGAGCTGTCGAGTGGGCGGATTGTCAGCGACGGTCCGCCGAGCGGCGGTCGGGCCGACATCGGCGAGCTGCAATGGTGACCGACCAGCTCGACACGTCCCGCACCCCGCCTTCGAGCCGGTGGCTCTGGCTCAGGTGGTCGTGGCGCGACCTGCGGTCCCACTGGGTGGCGGTGGTGGCGATCGCCCTGGTGATCGCCATCGGCACCGGCGTGTTCGCCGGGCTCGGCAGCACCGCCACCTGGCGCCGAATGTCGAATGATGCCAGCTTCGCCGAGCTCGGGATGCACGACCTCCAGATCACGCTGAGCCCTGGCACCTTCATCGAAGAGGGGGCGCTGGATGAGGCGGTTGCCGCAATCGAGGACGCAGCCGACATCGAGGTTGCTGCGGAGCGCCTGGTAGTCGATAGCCAGATATCGGCCTCCGGTCAGGACGGTCCAATCCTGGTAGCGGCTCGCCTGGTCGGAATGGAGTTCGGAGCCGACCCCGCTGTCGACGATGTCTGGGTGAAGGAAGGTTCGACACCGGCTGCTGGAACCGAAGGTGGAGAGGGACTGATCGAAGCCAAGTTCGCCGACTTCTACGGGCTCGCCGCCCAGGGGACTGTGGCCGTGTCCGGCGACCAAGAACTGAGGTACGTCGGCCTCGCGATCAACCCGGAGGATTTCTTCTACGAAGGTCCCGAAGGAAGTGTCTTCGGTGAGGGCGAACTTGGGATTGCCTACGTGCCTTTGTCCGACGCCCAACGGTTGGCCGATGTTCCGGGCCGGGTGAACGACCTGGTTTTGCGGCTCATGCCGGGAGCGGACCGGAACCGGATCGAGGCCCAGCTCGACTCTGCCATGACCGGCCTCGGGTTGAGCGCCGAGGTGACCAACCAGGACGAGGCGTACGCCTTCAGGTTGCTTTACGACGACATCGACAACGATCAGCGAACATGGAATGCGCTCTCCGCCCTGATCCTCTTCGCCGCTGCGCTTGCCGCCTTCAACCTTGTCAGCCGCATCGTAGAGGCCCAACGCCGCGAGATCGGGATAGGGATGGCCCTCGGCATACGTGCGTGGCGTATGGCGGTGAGACCATTCCTCATCGGCGTCCAGGTCGGGATCCTCGGCACGGTGCTCGGCGTCGGAGTAGGCCTTTTCCTCGGTCAAGCGATGGGGGACCTGCTGCGGTCGTTCGTTCCCATGCCCGTCTACCAGACCCCGTTCCAGGTCGGGGTCTTCGCGTGGGCTGCCGCCTTCGGCTTCCTGATCCCGGTGCTCGCCGCCGCGATCCCTGTCTGGCGGGCGGTCCGGGTAGAACCGATCGACGCGATCCGCACCGGCCATCTGACGGCCAAAACCAACCGCCTCACCGACTTGACGAGCCGGGTCCATCTGCCGGGGTCGAGCCTCAACCAGATGCCGTTCCGCAACGTTGTACGTAATCCCCGCAGGGCGCTACTGACCGCGGTCGGGGTGGGCGCCGCCATCACCTCGATGGTGGCCGTGCTCGGGCTGCTCGACAGCTTCGTTCGCACTCTCGACCAGGCGGGGGAGGAGATGACGCGGGGTGATCGCGATCGGGCGTTCGTCCAGCTCGATACGTTCTACCCGATCGACGGCGAGGTGCTCTCCGCTGTCGCAGACGCCCCGCAGTCGGCACGATCGACCCGGTGCTCAGATTGCCGGTGACCGCACTGTCGACCGACGGGTCCGACGATCTCGACCTACTGCTCGACTTTGTCCCGCTCGACACGGCAACCTGGACCCCGACGATCACCGACGGTGCCCGTGAGCTGGATGGCGGCATCGCTCTGGCAGCGAAGGCGGCCGATGACCTCGGGATCGGAGTGGGCGACACGGTGACCCTGCGCCATCCGGCGAGAACGGCCGCGGGTGGGTTCAGCCTTCTCGAGACCGACTTCGAGGTCAACGGGATCCACGCCAACCCAATTCGCACGTTTGCGTACGCTGACCTCGGCCAGGCAACGCGAGTCGGGTTGCCCGGAGTCGCGAATCATGTTTATGCCTATCCGGGTCCCGACGCCACGAGCGGCGATCTCCAGCGAGATCTGTTTGGCCTGCCCGGCGTCGCATCGACCCAGGCGGCAGCCAGAATAAGCGAGGGGTTCGAGGAAGCCCTGGAGCAGTTCAGCGGGATCCTCGTCCTCGCAGCGGGAGCCGTGTTGGTGCTGGCGTTGCTCATTGCGTTCAACGCCACCCGGATCACGGTTGAGGAGCGGCGGCGTGAGCACGCCACGATGCGAGCGTTCGGTCTTTCCGTCCGATCGGTGCTCGTCGTGGTCATCAAGGAGAGCGTGCTGATCGGGATCTTCGCCACCGTCATCGGTTTGGCCGCCGGTGTCGCGTTCATGACGTGGATGCTCAGCAGCATCACGAGCACCACCGCGCCCGACCTCGGAATCAGCGTCTACCTCTCACCGACAACCATCGTCGCCGCGGTCGTCGTGGGGATCGTGGCCGTCTCCCTGGCACCGCTGTTTCTCGCCCGACGCATCCAGAAGATGGACCTGCCCTCCACACTGCGGGTGGTCGAATAGGAGAGGTTGGTGAACGGGTCACGGGTTTGTATTTGGACCGTTGAAGGGCAGCATCCACTGACCGTGATCCCGGGTCTAGCCGTCAGGTGAAGGTGAGCTCGACGGAACCGAGTCCGGCGAACTCGGCGGTGATGAGGTCGCCGCGATTGGCCTCGAAGACATCGGTGGCGACTCCGGTGGTCACCCGGTCGCCGGCCCGCAGTTGTCCGCCGAAGCGGGAAGCTCGTTTGCCAGCCAGGCCAGGGCGTTGAGGGGATGGTCGAGGACGTTGGCTCCTGACCCGGCAGTGACCACCTCGCCGTTGGATCGCACGATCACCTCCGTTGTGCCGAGATCGATGTCGTGCCAGTCCGCCAGCGGGTGGCCTTCGATCCACCAGCCGTGGATGGCGTTGTCGGCGGCGATCGCGAGCGCACCGACGGTCCAGTCGGCGTAGCGATAGTCGACGATCTCGATCGCAGGGATGACCGTCTCGACGTATGGGGTGATCGATTCGGCCGTGTAGCCCCCCGGCCGCCCCGGAATGTCCCGGGCCATCCGAAAGCCGAACTCTGCCTCGATCACCCGATGGGTGAAGTGTGCGGCGGGCAACTGGGCTCCCGTCGGAGAAGTCGTATGTGAGAGCAGTCGTCCGAAGACCGGTCGGTCAATTCGCAGTGCCTGCTGGGCGATCTCGCTGGTGCAGGCGCACTTGTACCCGATGGGCTGGGCACCCTCGGGGAGCAGCCCATCGACCACCAGGGTTTGGATGGAGTACGCCGCCGTGAGATCGATGGGCCGGAGATCTTCAGGAAGGTCTGGCTCGATCCGACCGGTGCGGCGCATGTCCAGCAGTGAGGCGGCGGCTCGGGCATAGTCCATCCGGTGATGGTAGGGCGGCCAGGTGTTCGATGCCGACAGGTCTCTCATCGCTGCCGGATTGCGAGCTATCTGCACTCCTCGGGTGGCTCAACCCTGGAGAAGTTCGGTGGCTTCTTCGATGCTGAGGGTCTGACCCCGCTCGTAGGACCGCTGGTAGCGCTCCTCTCCGAGGGCGCGGCTG
>CAWDOA010000014.1:0-232238 GCA_963803875.1 uncultured Acidimicrobiales bacterium
TACGGGCAACCGACAGCAGGTCGTCGAACCCGAGCACAGCTCTCCGCCGCCTGATCTCCTTCACTCGACCTATGACCTCGTCGACGACCTCGGCCAGCTCGGCGACCTCGTGGCACCGTTCCTTGAATCCCTTCTTGCCTTTGCCGGCGGCGATGAGCGCCTCGACCTCCTCACGACCGGGAATCAGTTGGGCGTGGTCACGCCGCATCGCCTCGTCGGCGCCCCTGGAAACCCAGCCGGGATCGACGAAGGGCTTGCCGTCGATGGCTCGTTGGGTGAGCACGTCGGCCACCGACTGTTCGAGTACGACCGAAGTGTCCTCCAGCAGGGTGGCATCGGGATTGCTGTCGCCGGACATGCCCTGCTCGGCCAGCAGGTTCTGCGCGTAGCTATGGATGGTGCTGATCGTCGCGGTGTCGAAGTCGGACAGGGCCCGTTCGAGACGGCCGCTGCGGTGCAGGAGTTCGTCTTGGTTGGCCCGGCAAATGGCGAGCAGAACCGGGTCGTCGGACTCGGGCGGCGAACCGGCGAGCGAGTCGTTCACCGCATGGAGGGCGTCTTCGATGCCGGTTCGAATCCGATCGCGCAGTTCAGCCGCCGCCGCCTTGGTGAAGGTGACCACGAGAATCCTGCCGATGTCGTAGCCTGCGGCCACATAGCGGGTGACCATCCCTGCGATGCTGAACGTTTTGCCAGTACCGGCGCTGGCCTCCAGAGCGGTGAACCCGGTGGGGAGGTCGCCGCCCAGATCGAACGATCGTGGATCGGTCACAACGATTCCTTCGCAACGGTCAGTTCGAACGTCTGGTCGATCAGGTGCTGATAGGACAGCAGGCGGGAGCGCGGTTGTGGTCCCGACGGTGGTGCCGGATCGTGAGGCCGGGTGGCCACTTCGAGGATGGCGGTTTCGCTGATCCGGCCAAACGCGGCTTGCACGAAGGGGTCCTCGGCCATGCCCGGATACAGCCCCTGTGTGGACCACCCGGTGGCCGTGACCGCTCCCCGGCTCTCCTTTGCCCGGACCTTGGCCAGCACCGGGAGCGGTTCGGTGAGAGCGACCGAACGGATCGCCAGCAACGTTGCCAGTGCCCGACGGGCGTTTCTGGTTCGATCCTCGGCCGTGTCGCCGAGCATACGTAGCGCGGTGAGAGCAACCTTGGCCTTGGCTCTGGTCTTCTTCGAGGCGGCAATCGCCTGCCAATTGTGGAGCGGATCATGAAGGGTGAGCACGCAGAGATCGATCCATGTTCCCCGGAGCAGGCGGTCGTCCTCCTGGGATGCGGTGGCTCTGATCGGCCCGATCGAATGCGCGTGGTCAATGCCGTCCAACTCGCCAACAATCCAAACACCGTCGATCTCAACATTCACCGCAAGTCGTTTCGCGTGGTACCCCGAACCGTGGTCACGCAGAAGCATCACCATCTCTTCGGCGATGAGGTCGAGCTCACCGACGATTGTTGCTCCTACCTGGCCCGGGGGATAGCTCCCCCGTGCCCGAGCCACGTCGAGTTCGGTCTGGGTCGACTCGCCCCTGCGACGAAGTTCGATCAGACGGGACAGAGTCTTCCAATCGAGCAGGGCGTCCTTGAGGATGGGGAGGTTGTCGTCGACGCCATCGTCTCGGGCAGGGAACCACGCACCGAGGCGCCGGGTGAAAAACAGCTTGGGAGCGTTGATCACGGTGTCTGCCAAGGATCGGAGGTCGACAATGGTGTCGTCGGCCAGCGGCTGCATCGGCTGGGGCTCGAGAGAATGAGCTGAGCCGAGGGTTGCCCGGGCGGCGCGAAGGGCCCTGGGGTCGAAGCTGCGCGGATGATCTGGTTCGAAGTTGTCGGGATCGAAGGCGTGGCGGCGGTGGTCGATCTCCAGAATCTTCAGCTGGTCCCGCGATTCGGGGGTCACGATGGAGCGGATCTCTGAGCGGAGTTCGGCCAGAGCGACGCACGGATAGACCGTGGAGCCGGTGCGGACGTCGTGGCCGTCTCGGGTGATGATCAACCGATCCCGAGCTGTCAGGATCAGCTCCAGGAGTGCCTGGCGTTGATCGGCCCGTTGGTCTGGATCACCGATGTCGGGGCGGAGGGCGAGGAGGTCGTCGCCGGTGGGCACCGAACGGCTCATCGCCGACTCGTCGAGGCCGAGCACACAGATAACCCTGTGGGGAACCCACCTCAGTGGTCGGAGCGACGTGAAGGTTATCGCCCCGTCGAAGAACCTAGGGCGTGCCGCCCTTGCACCGAGTCGTTCCTGGAGAAGCTGGCCGATTTCCACCACGCTCAGCTTCACCCGATCCGAACCGGTGACGGTTGCATCAGCCAACGAGACCGCGATGGCCTGACGGGTTCGTTCGATCTGCCATGCCTCATGAAAAGGGAGCTGAAAGAAATGGCCAACGGCATCGGAGAGCCGCCGATTCCATTCGCTGATCGCAGCTGGGGTGTTCCATTCGTCTTCGATTGTTTCGAGCCGGTCAAAGAGCGCGACCAATCGGTTCAAGACATCGACGCCGCCTGACTCCACACCCCAGGCCGGCACGTGGCAAGGGCCAAGCACGGGCTCGTCGTCCTTGACCGCCATCCCCACCAGAAGCTGGCGGATACCGAAGGACCAGGTGTTCGTGGCTACCCCGACCAGGCCATTGCGCCGCCGATTGGCTTCGTTCAGGCCCCACCGAACCTCGGTGTGATCGAGCCACCGCTCGATTGTGGTGAGGGCATCACTGTCGAATCCAAAGGCGTCGGCAACCGGTGGTAGCCGAAGTACGTCGAGCAACTCGCTGGCGGTGTATCGGCTCCCGACCAGGCCAACGACGGCCGACAACGCCGAACCGAGTGCGTCTTCGGCTTCGATCCCACGATCGGAGATGGTGATTCGCAGACGCCGTGGTCCGGCCCAGTGGGGCGCTGGTCTCTCCGCGCTGGGGCCGAACACGCCGTGAATAGCCGGTGCGAAGAGCGGCAGATCGGGGCAGACCACGAGCACGTCGGATTCCTGCAGCGTGGGATCGTCGCGAAGTAGTGCCATGATCTCATCGCGTAGTGCCTCGACTTGGCGGGTGACACCGGCGCAGGCGTGGATCTGAATGCTGTCGTCGTCGACCTTGAACGAGAAGTCGGCTGACGGTGCTTCGTCGCCCACCAGGTGATGCTGGAGCGCGCCGAGCAGCCGGTTCGGATCGGCATCGGGATGGGTGGAGGGCAGACGGGTTGGCGCCGGGAGCCCCACCCGGGGCAGGAGCAGTTGGGCCTCACGTGAGGGTCGACCCCAGCTACGGAGCAGCGGCTGCCGCACCCTTTCAGCAGATGTTTGGTCGGCCCGGAGCAGGCTGCGCTCGTCGCCGATCTCTGCCAGGAGACGGGCCGAGGTGGCGATGGCCGGGTCGAGCATGTACAGGTTGACGTCGTAGCGCCCGCCGAATGCGTCGAGCAGGTTGGCGAAGTCTTCACCGCCGGGGAGGGTGGACACACCAAAGATCGAGAACCGGTCGGGCAGATCGAGCTCCACCTGGCCGGTACGTACCCGGGCCAGGAGATCGGGCAGTCGGTTGGCAGGGCTGGGGGTGGCGATATGGGCGGCGACCAAGCGGAACAGGTGGGGCTGCCATCGCAATGCGGGCGGGAGGGTCTGCCCGGACGGGTCGACGTCTTCGCCCCGTTCCCATCGGCGTAGTACTTCGGTGCGGCGGGTGGCGTAACGATCGAACAGGTCGGCGATACGACGAGACCGGCCATACAGCGTGGCCCCATCGGGCAAGCTCTGGATTCGCTCCAGCCCCGGGTCGCTCTCGGTGTTGGCCAGCACATGGTGCACAGCCCACACCAACCGGGAGATCCGCCACGGGTCCTCCGCCGGATCGACATCGGCGCTGAAGAGCCGGCTGCGCAGGATCCCGGGGAACGGCATCTCGATGTTGGCCGCAATTCCGTCGCCGGTAGGGCCGGCACCGAGTGAGTTTGCGAGGTGAAGTTTCAGCCACCGCTGAAGACCGACCGAGGGCACCGCCACCAGTTCGGACTGCATCGGATCAGGCAGCGGTACCGCAAGACTCTCAGCTAGTTGATCGGCCAGCGGCGCCAGCGAATCGCTGACGAGAATCGAGAGCGTCACTGCGGCTCATGCGGGGTCAACTCCATCACCGACCACCGTAGCCAAGCGGTGTGACAGTCCCGGGCACGGGGAACCCACGGCGGTTTGAGCGCGACCGCAACCCCCATATTCCTGCGGACACCCACAAAACCCCGAAATTCCTGTTGATAGCCACAACAACTGTGGCTATCAACAGGAATTTCGACTGATTGTGGCTATCGACAGGGATTTGCTCGAGCGGTTGGGTCCTAGCTCAAGAGGTCGCGGACGCGCTCTTTGGGGCGGCCGACGATGGCTTTGTCCTTGGTGACCACCACCGGTCGTTGGAGCAGCTGCTTGTGTTTCACCAGGATTTCGACGATCTGATCCTCGGTGGCCACATCGTCGTCGGTGAGTTCGAGCTTCTTGAACTTGGAATCACGTCGCACCAACGCTGTCGGCTCGTCTTCGAGGATGGCGATGATGGCGCGGATCTCGTCGGCGTCAGGCGGATCCTTGATGTAGTTCCGCTCTTCGAAGGCGATCCCCAGTTCTTCGGCAATGCGCACGGCATTGACAGAAGAGTTTCAATGGCGGTTGTGATAGATCTTGACGTCGGCCATGGGTCCAAACGTATCTGATCTACGGTGAAGGGGTGCAGCCAGTTGATCCCGGGCGTGGGTCGGGGAATTACCCGCCGGTACCCCAACTTCCCGCCCCTCCAGCGGTGCCCCAGGCCCCACCGGCCTGGTATCCGGATCCGTGGGGTATCACCCAGTGGCGCTGGTGGGACGGTTGGGCGTGGACACCGCACGTGTCGGGCAACGCCAAATCGAAACCGAGGCTACGGGGCTGGCTGTCGTGGCCGGTGGTGCTCGGGCTGATCATCGCCCTGCCAATGACGGTCTTCATCGCCGTCCTGAATCCGATCGCCATCCCATTGGCCTTTATCCCGCTGATCGTCGTAGGACCGGTCTTGTGGTGGATGGATCGAGTCGAGCCCGAACCGTTTCAGCACCGGGCTCATTCATTTCTCTGGGGCGCCACGATCTCCGGCGTCGTCGCAGGCACGGTGAACAGCATCGTGTTCGCCGCATCCAGCGAAACCTGGGCGGCCGTGGTGTCGGCACCGCTGAGTGAAGAAATCATGAAGACCCTCGGCATCGTTTGGGCGCTACGGCGCAAGGAGATCGACGGCGTGATGGACGGGGTCGTCTACGCCGGCTGGGTGGCTCTGGGCTTTGCCGTGGTAGAGAACTTCCTGTACTTCTCCGATGCCGCCGACCAGGACATGCTGGTCGAAACCGTGTTCGCCAGAGGTGTCCTCACCCCGTTTGCCCATCCACTCTTCACCGTATGGTCCGGTCTCGCCATCGGCTGGGCGGTGTCTCGCAACAGAAGCGCGGCCGGACAGTTGGTGTGGGGACTTCCGATCGCCATCGGGCTGCACGCGGCGTGGAACGGTTCGCTCATCCTGGCTGAGGACAACGAGAGCGTCCTGCTGGTCGCCATACCGGCATTCGTGCTGCTGTTTCTGATCTCCGGTGTTGGGTTGGTGAGGTTCCGCGGTCGGGAACAAGCTTCGTTCCTGTCGCTCGTGCCGGTACTGGCACAGCGGTATGGCCTCAGCGCCCAGGAGGTCACCATCTTCGGTCAATGGCGCACGATGCTCGCCACACGCAGGAAGCTCCCGAGAACCCAACGCAAGGCCTTCGACGAGATCCACGGCAACCTCGCCCGTCTGGCTGCGCTGCACAATCGCCCGGGGCCTCTCGACACCGCCGCCGAAGCGGTGCTGGTGAACCGCCTCCACACCGCTCGAACAGGTGGTTGGACCATTGTCGCCGGTTGATCCCGATCAATTCGAAGCGATGGTGGAGCGTGCATATGCCGGGCTGCCCGCTGAGATCACGTCGATGCTCCAGAACGTGGTGATCCAGATCGACGACGACAGTATTGACGGACTGCTGGGGCTCTATGAAGGCACACCGCTCACCGAACGTTATGACTACGGCGACATGCAACTGCCCGACGTGGTGACGATATTCCGCCTACCTCTATGTGAGATGGCAGCCGACCTCTTCGCACTCGAACACGAAGTGAGGGTCACCCTGATCCACGAATTGGCCCACCATCTCGGTATCGACGACGACCGGCTCCACGAGCTGGGCTGGGCCTGACGGTCCGCATCACTTCGTGTGAATCAGCGGCGGATGAACACATCTGACCGTTTCTGTCGGCCTGCGAACACACGGCATCGTGTTGATGAGCCGATCTTTCGGGTGGAGGGGATCAGATGGATTCGAGTCGGGTAGCGAGGTCGGCGAGAGCGTCACCTTCGAGGTTCGCGAAGCTGCAACGGAGGTATCCCTGATCGCTGTCGGTGAAGGCGGTGCCCGGGATCATCAGAACGTCGTGTTCGGTGACCAGTGTTTTCACCACCTGATCAGTTGAGACATCATCGAAGGGGTGCCTGAGCCATCCGAAGAAGGCGCCGCTGTGAATCAGTTCGAACCCGCCGGGACGGCTCGCCATCATCTCCCGAAAGGTTTTCAAGGTGGTGAGCAGCCGGTCCGACTGTTGCCGTCGCCACTCCCCCGCCTCCAGCAAACCCGTGAGCGCCGCTTCCTGGCCGATGGTGGGGGCCGAGATGGCCACGCAGTCCTGAATCTTGGCGACCTCGTTCAGCACCGATTCACCGGCCACGATGGCGCCTACCCGATAGCCGGGAATAGCGAGGTCTTTGCTGAAGGAATGAAGGCTGATGAGGGTGTCGTCCCACCGTTCGTGGGCGAACAGCTCGTGGGCAGCTGCGTCGGTCTCTCTGAAGTTGCGGTAGGTCTCATCGAGGATCAGCGCCACGTTGTTCGTTCGGGCCAGATCGAAGAATTGTCTCAGCGTGGGGGGTGGGATGGTCACTCCGGTGGGGTTGCCGGGTGAGACCAGGAGGATGGCTCGTGTGCGGCTGGAGATGTGGTGGGCGACGTCGGAAACCGATACCACGCCATCGGACTGGATGGGAACCAGCGTCGGCACGATCCGTTGCGCTTCCAGCCACATCACATGGTTGAAGTAGTAGGGCGTTGCAACGATGATCTCGTCGTTCGGCCCGGCGAGGGCCGAACTGACCGAACAGAACGCCTGGTTACAGCCGGCCACCACATGCACGTTCTGTGCCCCGACCGTGCCGCCGTAGTCGGCCGAGAGGGTGTCGGCAAAGGCCTTTCGAAGGTCGGGCAGACCCATGACCGGCGCATACCGAGCCGTCTTGAGATCGTGGGCCAGCTCGGCGATGCGATCCTCGACCACCGGAGCGGGTGGGTAACTGGGGGCGGCCTGACTCAGATCGAGGAAACGTTGCCGGCCGGCTTTGTGGGCTACGTAGCTGTGCGCAACGGTGATCGGTGAGGTGGCAATGTCTCGGATCGCAGAATTGAGTTGCACCCCAGGAACCTATCTGCTTGTCCCTCCGGGGGCCTCCTGCCTCGCCTTCGGCCCTTTGCGTCCGTGCTCTCGCTTCGCCGTCTCCTCGTGCCTCGTTGACTGCTTCGCTTCACGGACTCGAGCCTTCGGGTCGGCCCGGAACGGGGTTCGGTCGCTCGTCCTCGCAACCACACCTGCTTGTCCCTCCGGGGCGAGTTCGGCGCCGATGCTGCTCTTAGGTGAGAGCAGCGAGCCGGAGCAGCTCCAGCCCTTGGTCGATTGACACCTTGGGTTCCCATCCCAGGATGCGCTGAGTAACCCGCTGGTCGAACCAGTGGGCGGTACCCAATTGTTCGGCCAGGAACGTGGTCATGGGGGGTTCGCCACTCAGCGACAGTCGGCCCCAGGCCTGCTCGGCAATCCAGCCGGCGGCGAACGCGACGGGTTTGGGGACTCGTCGAGCCGACGGTGTGAGTCCGTGGGCGGCCACTATCCCACTGACCAGATCGGCGATCGGCCGGGGTTCGCCATTGGAGACAACCAGGGCGTGCCCACCGGCGTGTTCGCATCGATCGATGGCAGCCACAAGGGAGTCGACGGCGTTGTCGACATAGGTGGAGTCGATCAGGGCAGCACCGGTGCCAACGTATGCCAGGCGCCCCCGGCGAGCTCGGTCGACGATCCGCCCTACGAGCTGGGTGTCGCCGGGACCCCAAACCAGATGGGGACGGATGGCGGTCACACTCATGCCATCGCCGTGCCGTGACAGGGCGAAACACTCAGCCAACGCCTTGGAGGTCGAGTAGTGGCCTCTTGTCCCGACCGGATCGGCTGGATTGGCGGGTGCTCCAACCAGCGCCTCTCCCCCATGAGCCACCGACGGCGACGAAACGTACACGAACCGAGAAACACCGGCCTTTTCGGCTTGGGTGATCACCGTTTCGGTGCCAACCACGTTGGTCAGGTGGAACTCTGCCCATGTCCCCACGATCCCGACACGGGCGGCGAGATGCACAACCGCGTCGCAACCTTTGATTGCGCTTGCGACTACCGCTCGATCGGTGATGGCGCCACGCACACAGTTTGTTCCCGGAATCTTGCTCTCGCTTCGCTGCAAGGTGATCACCGAGTCACCCCGGCCTACCAGGCGGGTTGCCAACGATCTGCCCATCAGGCTGGTTGCTCCCGTCACGAGGATCTGCATGCTCAGAGCTTCCCAGGCCGTTCTCCGGCCAAGACCCGTTCGGCCCAGCGGGCGATGCGGGTGCGATCGACTTTGGAGTTGTGTCGTTTGTCCACCGGCACATGGCGGGTGACCAACACGGCTGCCGGTCGAACTGCACCGGCAGCGTGGATCTCCTTGCGTACGGCTTCAGCCAGATGTGGGTCGGCCAGCGGATTCCGACCCGATCCGGGCACCTCTAGCACCACAGCGGCCACCTGGGCGCCAACGGGGCCGATTCCGACCGCGGCAGCTCGCACCACGCCGACTACCCGCTCGGCGGCGTGCTCGATTGGGATTGGAGGAATGGGACCTGCAGCGGAAACGATCACATGCTGAACACGACCGCTGATCCACAGGAATCCATCGTCATCGAGCCGACCGATGTCGCCCGTACGGTGCCATCCATCGCGGGTCAGCGATGTGTGCTCGGTCCACCACAGGCGGTCGTATCGATCCTTCATGTGAGGGGCTGAGACCACCACCTCTCCCAGCACATCGGCGCGGTAGGTGGGTTCGGAACCGGGAACACCATCAGCGTTGAGCGGATGGATGCGAACCGATACTCCATCGATTGGTTTGCCGACGCAACTACCCTCACCGTCACCTCGAGCTAGTCGGTCGACCAGCGACAGATCGGCCACGGGTAGAACTTCGGTCATCCCGTACGGGGCCCTCACCTCAGCCCCAGGTGCCAGCTTGGCGACCGACTGCAACAGATCCAACCTCAACGGCGCACCGGCGCTCATGACCAGACGCACCTTCGCCACTGCCGCCCGTTCCCCAGCCGACATTGAATGTGCGGTTGCAACTACGTTTTGCAGTGCAGCTGGCGAAGCGAAGATGATCGTGGCATCGACCTCGGCAGCCGCTGCGCCAAGGGCCGCTGCGGTGAGGGTCGAGGGTCGGGTGACATCCATCTCGGGGACCACCGATTCGATACCCAGCGCCGGGCCGTACAGAGCGAAGGGCGCGAATGCGGCAACCAGCCGGTCGGTATGTTCGATCCGATAAAGCGTTCGAATAGCGTCGCGCTGGGCCGCCAGTTGCTCGGACCGGTACTGCACACCCTTCGAAGGGCCGGTTGAGCCAGAGGTGAACCCGATCACGGCTGGGTGATTGTTTGTTGTGGGCTCTGGTTTGTCGATCGATTCGCCGAGCAATTCGACCTCTCGCAGGGAATGGGCGACGCCCAAGACTTTTCGGAGCTGGCCGTCCATCTCACCTGCCACGATTTTGGTGCCGGTCCATCGCAGCGCCTTCGCCGCAACCATGGCCTGCGGGATGCCGATCAGCCATTTCGGAGCGGCGGCCCGCATGGCTCGGTGCATGTTCCCGATGCCCAGCCCGCCGTCCACCAGCACTGCGGTGAAACAGGCCTCCCAACAGGCGTAGAGAACCACGGTGAGGTCGATTCCCGGTGGGACCATGACCCCAACCCGATCACCGGGTTCGACGCCGGCTCGGGCCAAACCCTGGGCAACTCGATGGGTTCGTTCCACGAAGGATGCCGAATCGATGCTGCGCCATTGGTTCTCGTGCCGCTCCACAACCAGGGACGCCAGGTCGATCTGCGACGCCAGAAGCGGTGTGCCATCGAGCACCGGGCGAGTCGGCGGCTCGTCGGCGGTCACCCAGTCCCAGAACGCCTCATCCACCGGAGCGTCCTCGGTTACGAAATGGCTGGCGCCGACAAAACGATGCACATCGGCGTGGGGCAAACGGTCCTCGAGGTCGTGCATGTACTGCTCGTTGAACACCGGATCTTTGGTTCCCCACAGGAGCAGGGCGGGCACATCGGCTAGGTCCGTCATACCCGACGCGATCCGGTCCAGCGTCTTGAACGACACGTGTTCTTCATCGAGCGGAATGTCGGCCACGAATGCTCTGATCCCGGCGCGACGCTCGGCGGTGTCATAGGGAGCGAGGAAACCCTCCTTCACCTCGGGCGGAGGTTGGGGGCGGGACAAAGCCAGACCACCTCGGATGAAGGCCGAGGAGCGCTCGGTGACCGATCGCAACAACACCCCCGATCCGGCTGCTGTGATCAGCTTGGGTGGAGTGCCGGTCGCAGGCTGGCCGACGGCTGTGTTGGCGAGAACCACCCCTCGTAGCTGGTCAACGTGGCGCTGGGCCCAACCCATCGAGATCGGTCCGCCCCAATCGTGGGCCAGAGTGATCACCGGACCGTCGATATCCAACTCGGCGGTGAGGGCACACAGATCGTCGATTCGGTCGGCCAGGATGCGATCGGAGCCGGTCCGTTCCGAATAGCCCATGTTGAGGTGATCCGGAGCCACAACTCGAACACCATCGGGGGCAGCTGCGATCACTTTTCGCCAAAGGTAGGACCATGACGGATTGCCGTGCACGCACAACACCGTGAGCTCAGGAGCGTCCGCGGGCCTTTCGGCATAGTTGTCGAGGAGGTGGAACGTTCGACCGACACCGTCGAGCTGGTGAACCTCCACCAGCCGACTCCACGCCGGGTCGAGGCCCGCCAGCGATGGGGGTAACTGCGCAGGCAGCGACGCCGAACCTGCCACCGGGTGCTACCAGACCAGTTCGAGCACGCCGGCGTTGAGGCCCGAACCGATTCCCAGGCACAGAACACGATCGCCAGGGGTCAAGGTGTGGGCGTAGTGGGCCAGAGTGAATGGGATGGCAGCTGGCCCGATGTTGCCGAAGGTCGGGAACGTGAGCGGCGTCCGCTCGGGGTTGATCCCGAGCACATCGATCATGGCGGCGTGATGGACCTTGGAAACCTGGTGGAGGATGTACCGGTCCATGTCCAGCCACTCTGCGGTGTCGGCATAGTCCCATGCCACCTTGGCCAGTTCGGTTCCCGCATCCAGCAGCGCCCGGGTATCGGTGCGCATGCTCTCCAACGATCCAACGCACAGCTCGTGGTGACGGCTTTCAGCTCGGAAGAAACCCTTGATCACGGCATGGCTGCCGGGGTTGGCGCTGTGACGGCCGATCACCATCGCGGCCGCGCCCGAACCCAACGTGAGCGACGCGAAGTTCTCCGACAGGTCCTCGGAGGTCTCGCCGAAGTTGTTGAGCCGATCGATGGTGTTGGTGTAGATCTCCCGCGTGCCCTCACCGTCGACCACCAGGGCATATTCGATCTGACCGGTGTCGATCATGATGCCGGCCAGATGAATGCCGTTGAGGAATCCCAGACAGGCATTGGACAGGTCGTAGTTCATACAGGTGGGCGACAGGCCCAGCATGTGGTGCACGGTGACGGCGGTGGAGGGCTCCAGCCGTGCCCGGCAGACCGATGAATCGATCAGTAGACCGATCCGACTGCGATCGATTCCCGCCACCCGAATGGCTTCTTCCCCGGCTGCCGCCGACGCATCGGCGAAACTGAATCCCTCGTGCCACTGACGTCGTTCGTGCACGCCGGCGAGCAGATCGAGCACTCCGGGCCGCGCTCCGACTCTGTCGTAGAACGGTTCGAGCCGCTCGTCGATCTCGGCAGAGGTGACGACCTCGTGCCCAACGACTCGAACCGACGAGACAACGCCTACATCGTTGAAATTGAAGTTGGCATTGTTTGCATCCGACATCTACGAGCCTTTCGGTACTCAACCTACGGTCTATCCAGGTTGACGCAGTCTCGCAGCCTCCATACCCAAAACCTGCACGTAAAACAACCGATTGTCAGAGCATTGTCAGATCCACCTGTGATCGCCATGGAGAATCATTTGCTGCGACACTTGTGACGTGCGCGTCCTGCCAATTCTGCTCGTGGTAGCGATCGCCACGGCGTGCACGACCTCGCTGGCGTCCGAACCCGTGGCCCCCACCCGTGGTCCCGTTGGCCCCGTGGACACATCCGGCGTGGGGGCATCCGGAGTGGGGGCATCCGACCGCGGGCACGCCACCACGGTGGTGCCAGCACCCGAACCGACCATCAAAGGCGGAATTCCGGTTCGGGTGATCGCCACGGACAGCGCGGGTTCCGCCCGGGTTCAAGCCACGCCGTTCGCACTTCGCGAACGAAACCTCCCAACGGTCGACCTGCTACCGCCCCCACCCGACGACGGTGTGTTCCGGTCGACCGTGTCAGTGGTGGACGACGTGACCATCGCTCGATCCACCTGGGACGAGGGCTGTCCGGTTGACCAGGAGGAGTTGGCCTACGTGACGGTGAGCTTCATCGGCTTCGACGAAGAACCACACACCGGTGAATTGATCGTGCATGCCGACCACGCCGAGGAGATCGCATTGATCTTCGGCGGGCTGTTCGAACAGCGGTTCCCGATAGAGGAGATGCGGATCGTCGAACCGGGCGACCTGGTCCCACCTCACCTGGGCGACACCAACAACACGTCGTCGTTCGTGTGTCGACCTGTGACCGGCGGCAGCCGATTCAGTGAACACGCCTATGGTCTGGCCATCGACATCAATCCATTCCACAACCCCTATGTGAAAGGGTTCACGATCATTCCTGCACTGGCCGGGTCTTTTGGCGATCGAGACTGGCAACGCCAGGGGATGATCGCAGCTGACAACCCGGTAGTGGAAGCGTTCAGACGGATCGGGTGGAAGTGGGGCGGCACCTGGAACTCGCTGAAGGACTACCAGCACTTCAGCCACAACGGTCGCTGACAGAACCATCGACAAGACAACGGTTCTCCCACGTCACAGCGATTTAGCCGGGCTGGTCGGGCCGAGTATCCACGACTGTGTCACACCCTGTGGTCATGCTGGATGAATGCGGATTCTGCATACATCGGACTGGCATCTCGGCCGGTCGTTCGGCACCTATGGACTCCTTCCCGATCAGGAAGAGTTTCTCGAATGGTGCGCCGCAACTGCGGTAGAGAACGAGGTCGAGCTGGTGGTCATCGCCGGCGACATCTACGACCGCACCACTCCCCCGGCCGAGGCCATGCGGGCGTTCAACCGAACCGTCCATGCACTCAACCAGGCCGGCATCGAAGTTGCTGCCATCTCGGGCAATCACGATTCCGCCGACCGGGTGGCCATGTACCACGCATTCACCGAGACCAGCGGCCTTATCCTCCGAGGCGGCTACCCCGATGGCGCCGATGTCGTGGTCCGCAACTACAGCGATGGTCCGCTGGCGATAGCAGCCATTCCGTTTCTCGACCCCCGCATGATGCCACCGGGCTTCTCACTGCTCGATCCGGCCGATGGGCCCTTCAGCCACAACCGGGTGGTCACCGCCTGCGCCGAGGCGGCCCTCGCCGCCATTCCCTCCAACATGCGCTCGCTATCCATCGCCCACGGGTTCATCGCCGGCGCCAAAGGCTGCGATTCGGAACGCACACCGGTGGCGTCGGTGGGCGGCACCGATCACATCGGAGCCGAAGTCTTCGAAGGGTTCAGCTACACGGCCCTCGGGCACCTTCATCGCCCCCAGACCGTGCGAGGCTCCGAGACAATTCGCTACTCGGGTACGCCACTGCCGTACTCATTCAGCGAGACCGACCCCAAATCCGTGGTTCTGGTCGATATGGATCCATCCGGTGGGTGCCAGATCGAACTGCTACCGGTGCCGGTCGGCAAACGTGTCCGGACCGTGCGCACCACCTTCGCCAACCTACTCGAGGCAGAACCCGACGCCGAGAGCCTCATCCGGGTGGAACTCACCGACGCCTCCACGGTGCGCGACGCCAAGAGAAGGTTGGAGAAAGTCTTTCCCCACATCATCGAGCTCAAGCTCGTCAATCTCGGCGTACGGGCTCCCCGTCACCAGGGTGCTGAAGCCACCTCCACATCGCTGGCCGCTGACGTCCGAACCTTTCTCGAGACCGTCACCGGATCCCACGCCGATCCAGATCAGGTTCGCATGATCATCGACGCGTTGGAAAAGGCCGGGGCCGACGTCGGCAAAGACGTCGAGGTTGAGGCTGGGGTCGAACCCGATAGGCCCACGGCCAATCAAGAACCCAGCCAGGGGCAGTTACTGCTCATCGACAACGAGGTGGCGTAGTGCATTTCGAGCGGCTCACCATCAGCGGTTTCGGGCCCTACGCGGGCACCGAAGTGATCGACTTCGACGCCTTGGCCCACAAAGGGCTCTTCAGCGTCACCGGCGACACCGGCTCAGGCAAGACCACCATTTTCGACGCGCTCACGTTCGCCCTGTATGGCGATCTGCCCGGCATGCGGCCCGCCGGCACGGTCCGTTCCGAACATGCTGGCCCTCGCCAGAAATGTGAGGTCGAACTGGTCTTCCGCGCCGCCGGCTCCAAGTGGCGAGTGGTTCGAATCCCCAAACACGAACGACCCAAACTGCGCGGCGCCGGCCTCACCGAGGTCAAGAACCACGCCGCCCTCTACCGGTGGGACGGGACCGGATGGGAGCCGCTCACCACCACCATCAACGACGTCACCCAACAATGTGCTGCGCTGGTCGGCTTGGCCCAGGATCAGTTCGAGCGGGTCGGGCTACTGCCACAGGGCGAGTTCAAAAGGTTGCTGGTGGCCAACAGCGCCGAACGAAAGAAACTGTTCCGAACCCTGTTCGGCACCGCATCGGTGGAGGCTGCGGTCCGGCAGCTCACCGACGACGCCAAGGCCGCCCGGGCTGATGCAACTGCAGCGCAGAACCGGTTCGAAGAGATCGAAGCGGAAGCGGCACCGCTGCTCAACACGCTGGTGGAGGTCGCATCGGCACAGACCGAAGGTGTGTTCTCTCTTCCATCGATCGACCATCTCTCGGTTGGCGCCCAATCCGCCGTCGCATCGCTGGAGGAGGTAGCGCACGACGTTCAACGACGGGTGCTGCCCGTGCTCGAGGGGGCTGAGGTTGCGGCGAACTCGGCAAGCCGGAACGCCAGCACAACCTTGGGCAGCACAACCGAACTGGCAACCAAGGTGGCCAGACTGTCCTCGCTCCGGGCCGAGCGTTCCGAACTCGACATCCAGCGTCCCGCCATCGAGAAGGGTGCCGCAGCAGCTGAAGTGGCCAAACGGGCTGCTCCTGTCGTGCAGGCGGAACAGAACCTGATTCGGCAGCGGGCAACAATCGATGCCAATCGATCCATCGCCAACAACATCGGACAGAAGGTGGAACGGCTCTCGCTCCACTCGTGCGTGGCCTATGACCCGAACCAATCCACCGACGAACTGCAACGAATCGTTGCCGGCCTCATTCCTACGGTCAAAGACGCAGCCCGACAGGCCCGGGAGCGGCAGGCCTTGCAGAACAGGCGCGCCGCGCTGCACCACCAGATCAACCAGACAACAGCTTCGCTCAGGTCATGTGATGAACAGGTGACCACCCAACAGGCGACAAAAGCCGAGGCTGCCCTGGCGGTTTCCCGGGCCGAGGCCGCAGTCGACAGGGTTTCGAGTCTGGCGGAGCAGATGGCATCGTTCGAAACGGCCGAAAAGGCTGGTCTGGCCCGCGACACTGCCCTCGCCGAGCGGGGTCAGCTTGCCACCGGTTTGGAACAGGCCAAGAAGCAACTGGCCCAACTCGAGATCGACCTCACCAGTGAGTCGGCAACCCATGCCGCACTGCAAGAATCAGTTGACCAACTACCCCAGCTCGTCACAGCCCTCACCTCCGCCCAGGAGGGGGCCAAGAACGCGGTTCGATTGAACGAGCTGAGGACCCAACTTGCCGCGGCCCAGAAGAAGTATCTGGCAGCCAGCGAGGAGCAGAAAGAAAAGGCAAGAGCATTCGCCTTCGGGGTCGCACCCCGCCTCGCCCGTCAACTGATCGACGGAGAGCCGTGTCTGGTCTGCGGTAGCACCGAACATCCCGGGCCGGCCGAGGGTGACGACGATGTGATCGACCAGGATCAGATGAACCAAGCGCACCAGAAACTCAACCAGGCCTTCGCTGCGCTGACCTCGCTCACAGATGCTGTAGACGAGCTCGTCGTCCGGGTTGGCGAAGAGACCGATGTGGCCCACGCCGAGGCTCGCGTCGTTGCCGCTCATGCTCAATTGACCGAGGCCGAGCGGGCTCGGACTCAATGGACTGCCGCCGCCGAGAAACTCGATGCCCTCAAGGGAACGAAACTCGAATTGGCCAGCCTCACCGCAACCATCGAGGCGCAAATCGAAGCAGTGTCCGCCGACCTCACCGACGCACTCGAATCCCTCGGCAACGACGAGGCCACTCCACTGGCCGACCTCACCGAACGAACCCGAGCACATCGGGCCGCTCTGACCCGGTGCCGGGAGGAGGCAGATGGCCTCGCCAACACCCGTGCTCTGGTTGCCGACGCCGAGAATCAGCTTTCGATGATCGCTGCACAACAAGCCGAACTCACCGCCAAGCTGTCGGCCGATCAGGCCACCGTTCAATCGCTGTCGGATCAGATCGAAGGAATCACTGACTCGCTTGCGGTCTGGAACGATGTTGATCTGACGGAGCGAGAAGCCGGTCTCGAACAACTCCTTGCTTCAATCGGAACTCTTTCCCAGGCAGTCAACGTGCTCAACCGCGACGCTGACCGGTTGCAGACCGCCCAGGACGACCGCGCGGCCGCGCTGACCGAATCTCAACTGCATTCGGTGCAGGAGGCCCTGGCGTCAGAACTCGACGCCGAAGAGATACAACGCCTCGAAGCTCTCCACGAGGAGTTCAAGGCTCGCTCGCTCGATTGCGACTCCCAACTTCGGCAGCTCGCCGAACTCAGGGTTCCCGACATCGCACCAGATCTCGAAGAACTGGCCGAAGCGGCCCGAGCCGCTCAGGTGAGGGCCACAGAGGCAACCGCGCAGCGGGTTTCGGTTCAGCACCTGATCGAACAGTCATTGAATCTGGTTGCGACCTCAGCGGACCGTCTTGAACACATGGCGATTCTCACCGAGACCGCCGATCGCAAAACCCAGGTCGCTCGGTTGTGCGACGCCAAGGGTGCATCGAAGATCGGCTTGGAGGGCTTCATTCTGCGCTCCCATCTGCACGACGTGGTGGTGCAGGCGAACATCCGGCTCGACAGTCTGAGCAGCGGCCGCTATCAGATGGTGCTGGCCGAGGAAGCGCTCAGCGCCCAGGGCGAATGGGGTCTCGATCTCACCATCATCGACGCCCACACCGGCACCGAGCGCCCGGTCACGACCCTTTCGGGCGGAGAGACCTTCTACACCTCTCTCAGCCTGGCGCTGGGCCTCAGTGATGTGCTCAGCAATCGCGGCGCTACCACGATCAGTTCTGTCTTCATCGACGAAGGGTTCGGATCGCTCGACGACAACGCCATCGATGACACCATCGATGTTCTCAACCAGCTGCGGTCCGACGGCGTCACCATCGGCGTCATCACCCACGTAGGAGCACTGCGGGAAGCACTGCCGGCCGGACTCACCGTGCAGAAACTCCCCAGCGGCGGTTCCCGAGTCGTTCAAGCCGCCTAACGGCGCTACCCGTCTGGGTCCCGACCTCGGCCACCACCCAGTGAACCGAAACCGGCGATAGACATGCCCGTCACACGGGAACAACAATCGCCGGTTTCGATGGGCGCGTTGTTATGAGCTGAGAAAATCCTCGGGCATCTCCCGCATCGATCGCACGATCATGCCGATTCCGGCGGCGAAGCCGAACACCATGATGAGGAAGTGCGATAGCTTCAGGTCGAACCAGAACCGGAGTTGGGACAGGATTTCAATCGCCAGCACCGATATGCCGATGGCCAACATCGCCCACGGCCACGGCCTCTTTGCGTTGACGAACAGCCAGACAACAGCGATGAAAAGCGGCAGGAACACCACACCGGTGGATCCGCCGAAACGGTCGCTGACGAACCCCCCGTAGCCACCGCGGCCAATTCCACTGGTAACCCGAACCGAGTCGACGAAGAACCACGCCGACACGGCCGCCAGCGCTGCACCGGCAAGGAACGTGCCGAAGCCGCCGCTGGTCCCGCCAACCTTGATGTCACTTCCCGGGGTTTCCATAGGGTCCCCCCGTCGGCAGTTGCTGTCACTTCCGTAGCCGAAATGCAGGAGCCGTACCCCCGAGAACCTGAACTGGCGTTCGCCGACAGCCGGTTCCTACAGTGCGGTATGGCCCACCGCATCGTTGCCGACCTCCTCATCCCCGGACGGGGTGAACCAATCGCCAACGGCGTCGTGGTGCTGGACGGAAACGAGATCTCCTATGCCGGTCCCGCAAAGAGTGCGCCCACAGCCCACCCCGATGACACCGAGACCGAGGTGCCGGTGATGATGCCCGGTCTGTGGGATTGCCATACTCACTTCGCCGGGATCAAGACACCCAACGTGGAGAGCATTGCCATGACAAACCCGGTGACGGCTGCGGCCCGGTCGGTTACCGACGCGGGGGCAATGCTGGATGGTGGGGTCACCAGCGTGCGCGACGTCGGCGGCCTCGGCCTCATGATGGCCCCGGCAGCCGCCGAAGGCAGCTTCGGATCTCCAAAGATCTACGCCGCCGGCCGGATCCTGTCTACCACCGGTGGTCACGGCGACATCCACAGTTTGCCCCTCGACTTCGTGCACCAGGTCACGTGCGATAGCGGCTTCAGCGTTCTCTGTGACGGCGTACCCGAGGTGACCAAGGCCGTTCGACTGAACCTCCGCAACAACGCCCGGCTCATCAAGATCTGCGCATCGGGCGGGGTGATGTCCGAGGTCGACCACCCCATGCACCAGCAGTTTTCCGACGAGGAGTTGCGGGCCATCGTTGACGAAGCAGCTCGTTCCGAGCGAATCGTGGCCGCCCACTGCCACGGCAAAGCGGGGATCATGGCGGCCCTCCGGGCTGGTTGTCACACGATCGAACACGGCAGCTTCCTCGACGAGGAGGCATGCGATCTCATGCTGGAAAACGACGCCATGCTGGTCCCAACCCGGTTCGTCGTCGATGCCCTTCTCCCCCAAATGGAAGCGCTCCCCCGGTATGCCTACGAAAAGGGCCTGATGGTGGCCGACGCTCATGCCCAAGCCCTCAAGCTCGCCATTGCCAAGGGAGTGCGAATCGCGGCTGGATGCGACATCTTCGTGTCAGGCCAGATGTACGGCGAGAGCAGCTTGGAAATCATGCATCTCATCAACGCCGGAATGACCGATCTCGACGCGATCGAAGCAGCCACGGCCAACGGTCCGGCCACGCTCGGGCCCCAAGCGCCCACGAGCGGACAGCTCAAAGTGGGCTACGAAGCCGATGTAGTTGCCTTCGACACGAACCCGTTGGACGACCGGTCGGTATGGGGGGCACCCGAACGCGTGACCCACGTTTGGCAGAACGGCCAACTCGTCAAGTAGCGCCGTCAAGAGAATCGGCTCAACCAACTTTGTGGGTGGGGTAGCGTTCAGCCATGACCCTGGACGTGAGGTTCATCCACGAAGATGACGTTCCCGCTTTTCGCACTGCCGTGGTGCGGGCCTTCGGCGACGACTACAAACCAGACCCTCAACTCGACGCTCGATTCGAGGCTTCGTTCGATCTCGACCACAGCATCGGTGCGTTCGACGGCGATCAACTGGTTGGCACGTTCTCCTCGTTCGATCTCGACCTGAACGTCCCCGGCGGGTCGGTGCCGATGGCCGGCACGACCGTGGTGTCGGTAATGCCCACGCACCGACGGCGAGGGCTGCTGCGCCAGATGATGCGTCTCCATCTCCAGCAGGCCCTCGACCGAGGTCAGCCGATTGCTGGCCTGTGGGCCACCGAGTTCGGTATCTACGGTCAGTTCGGCTACGGCCATGCCAACACCGTCCGAGAGGTCCGGTTCGATTCCCGCCTGGGTGCGGTTCCCGGACCCGAACCCGGCGTTTCGCTGAGGATGGTCGAAGCCGAGGAAGGCGGTCAGATCGCCCGGTCGATCTTCCCAACCGCCGTTGTCGAAACTCCCGGCACGTTCGATCGGCCAGAATGGTGGTGGAAACATCGTGTGCTGCTCGATCATGCCGCGTTCCGCGGCCGCATGAGCGAGCAGCGCTGGGTGGTAGCCGAATCAAACGGGATACCGGTCGGTTATGCCCTCTACCGGGTCAAGCTGGAATGGGAGTCCTCCGGCCCCAACGGCAAACTCGAAATCACTGAGGTCTTGGCCACCACCGACGCCGCCTATCGAGCCCTCTGGTACCACCTTTCCCATGTGGACCTCTTCCCGAATGTGTCCCACTGGAACCTCCCCGAGGACAGCGTGCTGCCGTGGATCATCAGTGATCCCCGGCAGTTGAACCACGCCTCCTCGGACGCGCTGTGGGTCCGGGTCGTGGACATTCCGAACGCGCTCGGGACCCGCTCCTACACATCGGACGGCGCGGTCGTCATCGGAGTTGAAGACCTGTTCATGCCCCAGCTCGGGGGAACCTTTGAACTACGCGTCACCGACGGAAGAGCATCGGTGGAACGAACCGGTGCCACACCCGACCTCTTCTGCGACACCTCCGTTCTCGGATCGTTGTACTTGGGACATCGTCGAGCCAGCCAACTGCGGAGGGCCGGACGAATCACCGGTGATCAAGCCGCGGTCGAAACCTTCGATCGCTTGCTGTCCTGGCCGGTCGCTTCATGGACCCAGGAGATCTTCTGATCAGAGCCAAGAGCGAGTTGCGTTCTGCACAACCGAACCATCCACGTCGGAGAGCTTCATGCCGGCGAAGGCGGTGGACCCCGCCGAGGTCTGCACCCGGAACGCAGGATTCTCGGCATCGACAACACCGGCAATGACAGCACCTACCTCGGCGGCGGACTGAGCGTTGGCGAAGGTCTCGGTTGCCCTCCCCACGTACGCGCAGAACATCTCGTTGTAGGGGTCGTCGGCGTTTGCCAGCATCTCCCCTAGCTCGTCGCGCACATTGTCAACAAAGTCGCTGGCAACCGGGCCCGGCTCGACCACGGTGACCGATACCCCGAATGCGGCGGCAACTGGAGCGAAACTTTCCATCATTCCCTCGGTGGCAAACTTGGCGGCACAATACGCGTCGTTGAATGGCTGACCCACCACCCCACCCACGCTGGTCACGCTGATCACATGGCCTGAGCCGGCGGCGCGCATAGACGGCATGATCTCACGAGTGAGCGCTATGTGGCCCGTGAAGTTCACGTCCATCGTCCGGGCCAGATCTTCACCCGAGGTCTGCTCCAACGTGCCCAGGTAGGACGCGCCGGCGTTGTTGATGAGCGTGTCGATACGGCCATGATCGGCCAGGACGCCAGCGACACACGCTGTCACCGACGCTTGGTCGGTTATGTCCAGCATCCGAACGTCGATGTCCACGCCAGCCGCCGTCGCAGCGTCATCGAGAGCGGATCGTTTGCCCAGGCTTCGCATTGTTGCAACAACCGTGTGACCGGCCTGTGCACACGCGATGGCGCTATGGAGTCCAATACCGGACGAGCAGCCGGAAATGAGAACAACCTTCGATGCCATTGGATCTCCCACATGTGATGATCAGGTCCGGCCACTCTAGGTGTCCCAGAGGTGAAGGGAAGACGTAGGGATCAGCTGAGCGCTACCAGCCCTGCTTGATGTAGTTCTCGAGGTGGCCCATGTCCCGTTCGAGTTCGGTCAACCGCCACTTCACCACATCGCCAATGCTGATCATGCCTGCCAGCACACCATCCTTTTCTACCGGGAGATGACGAATCCTGTGTTCGGTCATGCGGGACATCAGACCTTGAACTTGATCGCCTGGCGCACATGTCATGACCGGCGTGGTCATGATCTCGCCGACCGACTGATCCATGACGCGCTGCCCATCGCGGCCCAACTCTCGCACGATGTCGCGCTCGGACACGATCCCATCGATTGTGGAGCCGTCAGCGCTGACCACCAGAGCGCCAAAGCCTTTTTCGGCGAGCGTCGCCACCACCTCGCGTACCGAGTCCCCCGGGGCAACGGTGACGACTTTGTTTCCCTTGCGGTCGAGAATTTCCGAAACGTACATTGCTCTCTCCTTCGCTTCGTCCTGTTCCCACTATCGCGCGCCGATCGATCATTCGCTGCTCAATGGCTTCCTCCGATGAGATGCACCAGCATCCCGGCACGACTAGTTTCGAGAACCAAGGACGACAAACCATCGGAGAAAACAATGGCAGGAAAGTTCGAAATCAAAGCCGGAGCGAAGAAAACGTTCCGTTTCAATCTCAAGGCCGGGAATGGACAGGTGATTCTCACCAGCGAGGCCTACAACACCAAGAGGGCATGCCAGAACGGTGTCGCTTCGGTGATGAAGAACTGCTCGAACGACAAGTGCTTCGACCGCAAGGTGTCCAAGTCGAACCAGCCGTACTTCAACCTCAAGTCGACCAATGGTCAGGTCATCGGCAAGAGCCAGATGTACAAGTCGAACGCTGCCATGGAAAAAGGCATCGCGTCGGTGAAGAAGAGCGCAACCGGGGCCAAGATCGTCGATCTCTCCGTTTAGGACCCTCCGACGGGCTCGACCCGTCGACCGTAGAACAGCTTCTGGGTCAGCTCGCTGAGGTGCATGTCGGGCTCGGTCCCGTAGGTGAGCACCATGTTCATCCGAGCCTGGCCGCTCTCAACGGGGGTGACGCGGTGAAGCGCGTGACGTCCTTTGAAAATGGCCAGAGTTCCGGGAGCGGTTTGGAGCACCGTTGAGGCTGGCCCAGAACCGTCAATAGCGGTGCGAACTGCGTCGAAGTTCTCGTGGGCGTCGTTGCGGATAGCCGGATGGAATTCGAACTCTCCGCCGGTGTTGGGCGGGCGGAGCATCAGGGTGACCGAGAATTCGCTGTTGTCGAAGTGCCACCCCAGTTCGTCACCTTCGTGGAACAGCGAGATCTCGAGCGCGTCCAACGGATCGACACTTCGATACAGCCGCTCGATACCCAAGACGGCGGCCACGAACTGGAGCATGGGCTCCGATTCGTACATGACCCGAATCGGAAGATCATGTGGGAGCAGGTCGTACGCGATCGCCCACTGGGATGAACGAATGGAGCGGCGCCGCGGGTGCTTCTCGTCGACCTCCAGATCAGGTTCGATGAAATAGGCGGTGTGGGTCTGATCGGCATGCCAAGCGAGGTGAGCCAGTCGATCTCCTACCTCGACGGTGCGATCCACGGCATCGGGGAGCACGAAGCCCGGTAGCGAGCAAGCTCCGTGTTCGGCGAGGTCCCGCCGGCACTGCTCGATCAAGATCGACCCAGCGCCGCGGTCAAGGTCGTCGATCGGATATCGCTCGAGATCCACAACGCCGGCGAGTTCATGAGCCATCAGACCAGGATCGGTGCAAATGCCCCACAAGGCAAACCGCCGCACCGCGCCGATCCGCCCCATGTACCTTTGGTAGGGTCGGCGCGGACCATTCAGGAGGTCGCTATGTACCGCAATCGTAGGTTTCGCCTTGTGGAGATCACCCTGGGGCTTGTGCTCGTGGCCACCGCGTGCGGTGGTGGTGAGGACTCATCCGACACCACAACAACCAGCGCGTCGTCTGCAGCCGAGGACAGCACCGCGACCACCTCCGCTGCTACCACAACGACGACCGCCGGACCGGTGTCGGGTGACAGCGACTCGGAGTACTGCGAGCGAGTACGCGCAGCGGAAGAGTCCGACGAATCGCCGCTTGACTTCAACCTCTTCGGAATGACCCCAGAAGAGCTTGAAGCCCAGTTCGAGAAGAACTTGGAGATCTTCGCAGAATGGCCCGAAGTCGCCCCACCTGAAATCGAAGATGATGCGCAAATCATCTTCGACTTCTACAAGACCTTCGTCGAACGAGGGAATGAACTCGGTTGGAATCTCGAAGCGATGGCCAATGACGAGACCTTCAATGCCAGCTTCGACAATCCCGAGCTTGATGCGGCCACCGCCAACGTGGACAACTACACCCGCGATGTGTGCGGCGTCGACTTCGCCCAGTCCGAAACCCCAGCAGCGAGCGGCAGCGACGATCAGCTCGGCGATCTTCTCACCGACCTCGGAATCCCGATCCCCACCGACCTTCTGAGCGAAGAGAACCTGGAGTGCCTCACAACCGCACTGGAACCACTGTTCGACGCCGGCATCGGTGAAGGGTACGTTCCGACCGCCGAGGATCTTGAACTGTTTTCCGAGGCGATCGACACCTGCGGAATCGGCTGAGCCTCACATAGTCAAGCGGTTCGGGACTTTCGGCCCTGCGACACGACGGTGGCCAGTCCTTAGCGTCGAAGCCCAAGGAGCACACATGGATTTCGCAGTTTCGGACAAGATGCAGACCATTCTCGACATGGTCAACGGGTTCATGGACCATGAGGTGATCCCGCTCGAAGGCGAGTTCCTCCACGGCGACCCTGAGACGCTGGAGGACCGGATCTTCGCCACTCAGAAAAGGTCCAGCAGATGGAACTGTGGGCCCCGAACCACCCGGTTGAATTCGGGGGGCTGGGCCTGTCGATGGTCGAACATGGATTGTTGAGCGAGGCACTGGGCCGTAGCCCGCTGGGGCATCGCGTCTTCAATGCCCAGGCGCCGGACGCCGGCAACATCGAAATACTCCACAAGTACGCTACCGACGATCAGAGAGAGCGGTTCCTCCGCCCCCTCGTAGCAGGCGAGATCCGCAGCTGCTTCTCCATGACCGAACCCGAAATGCCGGGTTCCAACCCGACGATGATGGCCACGACAGCTGTTCGGGATGGCGACGACTATGTGATCAACGGACAGAAGTGGTTCACGTCATCGGCCGACGGAGCCGCATTCGCAGTGGTCATGGCCGTGACCGACCCCGATGCACCCCCGCATCAGCGGGCCAGCATGATCCTGGTGCCGACCGATACCCCCGGGTTCAACCTCGTACGCAATGTCAGCGTGATGGGTCACGCCGGATCGGGACATGCCAGTCACGGGGAGGTGAGCTACCAGTCGTGCCGGGTACCCCAGGCCAACCTTCTCGGCCCCGAGGGCTCTGGATTTGTGATTGCCCAGGACCGCCTGGGCCCGGGCCGGATCCACCACTGCATGCGCTGGTTGGGAATCGCCAGTCGGGCATTCGACATGATGTGTGAGCGGGCCAACGAGCGGTCGATCGCTCCTGATGGTTCAACGCTGGCGGACCGGCAGGTGATACAGCATTGGACAGCCGAATTGCAGGCAGAGATCCGAGGCGCTCGGCTGCAAACGCTGCATGCCGCGTGGATGATCGACGAGCTGGGAGCGAAGGCTGCACGAGACGAGATCTCAGCGATCAAGTTCTCCGTTGCCAACACCATGCTGCGGGCCGTCGACACCGCAATCCAAGTCCATGGTGCGCTCGGCGTCACCGACGACACCGTCCTCGCCTACTGGTATCGGCACGAACGGGCAGCCCGGATCTACGACGGGGCCGACGAGGTCCACAAGACCTCACTCGGACGCCGGATCCTGCGACGGTACGCGAATACATGATGTTTTCTGTGCCCTGACGACTGGCGACCTAATCTTGGCCACACGACGTTCCATCCAAGGGAGCGAAGGGGCCAATCACGAAATCGCCAGCGAACTACCCCAAACGAATACTCGCGGCTGCCGATGGATCGACGCCGATCCTGCGGTGGCTACACGACTATGACCGAAGCCGCATCAAAGGTGATTTCTTCGCCGGCGCCATCGTCGCGGCACTGATGATCCCCCAGTCTCTGGGGTATGCACGGATCGCCGGCGTTCCGGTCGAGGTAGGGCTGTATGCGGTCCCGTTGGCTTTGGTGGCGTACGCCTTTCTGGGTTCATCACCCCAACTCATTGTCGGCCCGGCGTCCACCGTTGCGATCGTGTCCGGTTCACTGGTCGCCGACATCAGCCGCGACAATCCTGAGGACGTTGTGGCGATCACGGCAGCCCTGGCGGTGGCATCGGGGGTGGTATTGATCGCCACCGGCCTCCTCCGTGTTGCATGGATCGCCGAGTTTCTCTCGAGACCGATCGTCACCGGCTTCGTGTTCGGCCTCACCCTCACCATAGTTGTCGGTGAATTGCCCACTCTGCTTGGTATTCCCAAACCCGGTGGAGATCTTCTCGGCGTGTTCGTGCGAACCCTGAACAGCATTGGTGACACCGACCTGACAACCCTGGTGATCGGTGGTGTGAGCTTGGCGGCGCTCCTCGGCGGACGGCGGCTCTCCGCCAGTGTGCCCTGGGGGCTCGTCACCCTGATCGTCGCCGTGGCAGCAGCTCGACTTCTCGAGCTGGAATCAAAGGGGTGGCAATGATCGGCGATGTCCCCGGTGGGCTACCTCCGCTGGGCATTCCGACGATCCCCGAGATGATCTGGGAGCGGTGGTTGTTGGCGGTGCCTCGCTGGCGTTGGTCGCGATGGCGGAAGGACTTGCTGCCACGCGGCTGTTTGCGACTCGGGGTGGGTACAGGGTCGAGACCGAGTACGAACTGGTCGGCATGGGGGCCGCGAATATCGGAGCCGGCCTGTCCGGAGGCCTCGGTGTGGCAGGGAGCCTCTCCAAGACTGCTGCCGCCGCCCAGGCTGGCAGTACCAGTCAGGTGACTGGTCTGTCAGCGGCAGCCATGGTCAGCGTGGTGTTGGCAGCGTTCACGTGGTTCTTCACCGATCTACCCCAGGCTGTACTCGACCGCGATCGTGATCGCCGCGGTCTGGAGCTTGATGGACGTGCCGGCGCTGCGACGATTCCTCCACATCCGTCAAGCCGACTTTGTCGCAGCAATGGTGGCGATCGGCGGTGTCGTACTGTTCGGCCCTCTGCCGGGCCTCGGCATCGCCATCGCCACGTCCTTGCTGTCGATCATCTACCGGTCGAGTTCACCACGAATGGAAGTGCTGGGAAAGATCGAGGCCGAGAAGGCTGCGTGGGGCCGGATGAAGGGCCACACCACCCGCCAGACCGTTCCCGGGATCGTTGTCGTTCGGCTCGACGCTCCGCTGTTCTGGGCTAACGCAACCGCCATCGAGGACCGCCTACTGGATGAGCTGGACAACTGGCCCGGCACTCACTCTCTCGTGCTCGATCTGGAAGCCACGTCACAACTCAGCTCGACCGCGGCGGACATGCTGGAACACCTGCATGGAGAGCTGGCCGCCCGGAACGTCACGCTCTTCCTTGCTCGTGTCATCCACCCGGTGTCATCAGTTCTGGGTCGAGCGGGATTTCTCGACCTCCTGGGAGAAGATCACATCTGGCACAGCATCTCCCAGTGTGTACGGGCGGCCCGCAAACAGTTCAAGAAACGTAAGCGAGCTCTTTCCGAAGCTGCGCCCACCGAGTCGGCGGTACTCGAGCCCGTGCCGACGTCGAAGGATGGCAATGGCGATGACAATGACGAAACGATCACGCTGGGATTCGACGAGGACATCGAAGTCGTGGATGCCGAGGACAACACCGACGACGATGCGTACGCAGGGCGGACACGCGCGGATGAACTTCGAGACAACGTGGTCGACCTGTACATGTGTGCGCTCCATGAGGGGCGGCCGCGAGATTCAGCGTTGTCCTACCTGAGCCCCGACCTCATTCAGCACAGCACAGGTATTGCCGGCGGAGCCGATGGGTTCATGGCCCATACCGAACAGATGATCGAGCGATATCCAGAGTTGTCCGTGGACGTGGCACTCGTGATTGCGGACGGTCCTCTGTGCTTCCTTCAACTCGTCTTCAGCGATGATGCCGACGGACGGCAGTGGGTCACCACCGAGTTCTTCGCCGCCGACGAGGACGACAGAATCGTCGAACACTGGTCGGTCGTTGCTCCAAGCGCTGCGCAGGAATGGCTGTGGTCCAGCGGTCCCGACGACCCACCCGATGGCGCTGACAACAGCCGGACAGAGGACAACAAGAAGCTCGTCAGATCGATGATCGAAGACGACCTGATCCGCCACATGAACACCGGAACTCTGGATGACTACTTCGCAACCGTTTTCGTGGAGAGCTGTGGATCCCTCCCCGATGGCCAGAGTGCGCTGTGGGACGCGGTCGGCGCCGGAGCCAACGCCAGTTTTGTCTACAACGAACTCGTGATGCTGGTCGGCGAAGGGGATTACGTTGCAACACTGTGCCGGGCGACGTGGTCGGGTATCGACGTTGCCCACGTCGACATCTTCGGAATGGAAGGTGGACGCATCGCTGAGCACTGGGACAACACCGAGGTGGTCCCACCCAAGTCCGAACGAGTCAACGCCGGTCCTTTCTGACGGGCAGGTTGGGTTCGTGGTTTGAGTGCGTGAACTAGCGGTTCACGGCCACGGCTTGTTCGGCGTTCTCAGCTGCCGCCACCAGACGCTCACTGAGCTGTTTCCATATGACTTTGTGGGCCGGAAGGAGGACCCACCAATAGGCTCGCCCGGCCACCCCGCGAGGATGGAATCGTGCCAGCTGACGCAAGCAGGTTTCGCCGTTTTCTCCGGTGATGATCCGCCATTCGAGCCAGGCTCCGCCCGGTACCTTCATCTCCGCTCTGAGACGCAGCAACGAGGGCCGTTCATAGGCTTCGACCCGAAAGAAGTCGAGTGCGTCGCCAACTCGTAGTTCGTCGGGGTGGCGTCGGCCCCGCCGCATTCCGACTCCACCGATGATCTTGTCGAGCCAACCACGAATCGTCCAGAGAATGTTGGCGGCATACCAACCGCGTTCGCCGCCCACACCGGTCACCGTGGTGAACAGGGCGTCGGGGCCGGCCGTCGAGACCACCTCTTGGATGTCCTCGTAGATGGTGCCTCCGGCCCAGTCGGGATCCTGGGGCATGGGCGACGCAGGTGCGGTGCCACGGGCGCTGTCCATCCAGCTGGTCTTCATCTCGAGATCTCCGACCACGGCGAGAGCTCGCTCGATGGCGGTGTCGAGTGTGTAGGGCGTGTGGTCGATGAATCGTCGAACATCTCGTTCGGGCCGGACGACGACGTCATTGATCAGGCTGTCGACCAGGGGGCGGGCAAGCCCGTACGGCAGCGGGGTCACAAGGTTGATCCAGTGGGAGGACAGGCGAGGGGTGAGAAGCGGCACCGGAATGATCAAACGCTTCCGGAGGCCGGCGATCGCGGCGTACCGATCCATCATGTCGCGGTAGGTGAGCACGTCAGGGCCGCCGATCTCCAGGATCTCACCCGCCGTTTCCGGCGTATCGAGGACTGCGACGAGGTAGAAGAGGACGTCTGCGATTCCAATGGGCTGACACTTGGTGGTGGTTACCCAGCGCGGGCAGATCATGGCGGGAAGAACCTCGTCGAGGTGACGAAGCATTTCGAACGAAGCGCTCCCGGAACCGATGATGACCGCAGCACGCAACTCGGTGACGGGCACGGTCCCGGCGGCAAGTACATGACCGACTTCGTGCCGGCTCGCAAGATGGTCTGAGAGGCGATCAGGCTGGTCCTCGCCGAGTCCGCCCAGGTAGATAATCCGTTTCACGCCAGCCTCTTCTGCAGCGTTTCTCGTGTTCTGAGCCCCGATGCGGTCGGCTTCTTCGAAGTCGCCGGCGTGGCCCATTGCATGAACGAGGTAGTAGACGGCGTCAATCCCCTGCAACGCTTGGTCGACCGACCGGCGATCGAGGACATCCGCGGCGACTACCTCAACTTCAGAGCGCCAGTCGACCCCGGCCAGCTTGTCCGGTGTCCGGGCCAGGCACCGGACCTCATGGCCCTCTTCCAGAAGTTTGGGAACGAGCCTGCCACCGACGTATCCGGTGGAACCGATTACTGCGACCCTCATGCGTCCGCCATTTCATTCACGGCCATCGCTTCGAGGCGGTGCAGCGCCAGTTGGCACACCGGGATGTAGCCCGCAGCTGGCCATGGGACACCGAATCCCACACGACAACGACCGGCACTCAATCCCTCCACGGTGTGGTCGGTGGCGGGCAGTCCTGCGACCTTCCATGCCCAGTATGTGCCTTCGGAATAGTCGGTGATCTCGAACCCTGCTTCCACCCCAATCGCCGTGGTGACAATCCCCCGGCAACCCCGTTCCATGCGGGTCCCAACGAGGCGGGCGCTTCGTACGCTCGGTCCCCACTCGGGCCAACGATCAAGATCGGTGAGCAGGTCCCACAAAACGGCTGCGGGGGCATCGATGGAGCGCCAGACGGTGAGTCTCTTCACCGGATGAAGCCTAACGCTGCGTCGGGTTCCAACGAGAAGCCCAGCCGCCTACGGAGGTGCAATTTCGGTGATAGTGACCTCCGCTGGATCAAGTTCGAGCTTCTCGTACAGATTCGATGCGAACCGCCTGCCGGTGGCCCGCATGCTGGAGTGCATGATTCTTTCGACCGCCGGACGGGAAAGACCCGGTAGCGGCAGGTCGACCCGGAGAACGAGGTCCACCTTCAGGCCGGTTGCTCTGTCCCCTTCGGCTGTCAGGTCGTAGGTACCTTCGACAGCAGCGCGCTCGTTCACCCCGTTTGCAGGGTCGTGGGCGAACACGATCTGGCGACCTTCGGTGAACTCCATCCGTTCGGTGAACACCGGCTCGACTTTCAGGCCCAGTCCCTCGATGCCGTTCAACGTCCATGTCCATTTCGAGCCCGATGCCTTGATCGATCGGACCAGCGGGGTGAGCGCAGCCAGCGTGTCAGGATCGGTGATCAACTTCCAGATCTGATCGGATGGAACCGGCACCGTGGACACGGAGATGTTGCGGGCAGAGAACCAGGTCACCGGATGTTTGTACAGCATTGAGCGGACAGCCGACCAACCGTGGTGCTGGCGTCTACGGGGCAGCGAACACCGCAGATGGGTACCAAGGTTGGCATGATGGAACGACGTTGGGCGATACCAAAGGTGAATGATGGCGCCAGCATGACCAGAACAGATCACAGTGCCGAAACCGTGCTGCGCACTTGTCAGGAAGCCATTCCCGCCTGGCGCCAACTGACGGCGGCCGATTTCGAATTCGACGACCCAAAGGGATTTTCTTCGTTCACCATCGGGGTTCGTGCTCGACAGCCGATCGACCCGCCGGCGGTCCTCTACCGGCAGCTCTCTGGCAAGGAGAACGCCATCCTCGACTTCGAAGCCGAGCGGGCGGTTTTCCTGCTTCTGGGGGAAGCCGAAATCGCCGCCCGTTGTCTGCACTACGACGAGAGCTGCCGAATCGAGACGTTCTACCACGGTCGAACCTTGACCGCCGAGGACGTCTTCGACCCCGTGATCCAACGAGGTGTTGCCGCCGAGTTGCACCGGCTTCATCAACTCGAACCCAGCGGCCTACCATCCGAGACATTTTTCGAGTTGCTGAGCCACAAATGGGGCGCGCTGGCACGATTCGTTCTCACCGAAGGCGCTGCGTCATTCCCTCTCGGGGAACAGAAGCTGTGCGGCGAACTGCAGGCGATCTACAGCCCCGAGACCCTCGCCAAAGTGCTCCGATGCTTGCCCGAAGGTGATCCGGTGTTCTGTCACAACGACACCTATCACGGCAACGTGTTCCTCATCGACGATGGCACCGTGAAGCTACTGGACTTCGAGTTTTCGTGTTTGAATCACATTGCCTTCGACTTCGCCAACTTCTTCGCCGAAACCGTGATGGAGCACGGCCTACCGAACCCGCCACACTTCCGAATCGCGGAGCCGAGATTCACCGACGACGACCTCCGCTCGTTCATCGGCTTCTACCTCGAGAACGCCGAGTTCGAAGATGTGCTGGCCAAGGAGGCTCGTTTGTCCGAGCTAGTCACCCAGACCCGGCGAGCCCTGATGCTGTCCGACTACATGTACGCAATGGCTGCCATTCCGTTGGCGCTCGAACCGATTCAGAAGATCAGGTTCATTCCGTACGCACACCAACGATTCCAGAAGTTTTTGAACCGATGGGATCAGGAGTTCGGCCAGCTCCACTGATCCGTGTGGTCCGGATCCTCAATTCGTGATCTACCCTGCATGATCTAACGTGCATGACCCTCGGGCGAGGGATCGAGGAGCGCATGGACCTGCTACGAGAATTTCGGCACTATCTGTTCACGGCTCGTGCCCTGGATTTGGCGATCGGGGTCGTGGTGGGCGTTGCCTTTGGCACGGTCATCAAGTCCTTCGTCGACAACCTGATCAGTCCTCTGATGTCCGTAGTGGGAAACTTCGACTTCTCCGAGCTGTCGTTCGCATTCCGAGGTGGCGAGTTTCTCTACGGTCGTTTCATCAACGACGTCATCGCGTTCATGCTGGTCGCTCTCACGGTGTTCCTGGCGGTCGTCCGCCCAAAACGTGCCTACGAGGCGCGCCTGGAGGCACAGTCCGAACCGACCATCACGTGTCCGGCCTGCCTTTCCACCATTCCCGCAGCTGCACGGCGCTGCGCCTTCTGCCGAGAGGACCAGTCCGGTGAACAAGGATGAACGACGGGTTGGTTCCCGACCCGCAGAAGCATCACGCCGCGCCCATCGATTACCCGAGATGGCTCGGGTTGCCCCCTGTGCCAATCCTTCGCTCTTGGCATTGACACGGCTCCATCTCGGCCGCGAAGACTCGACCGGCGGCGCACCGGGCCTCGGGTTCGGTGACTAGGTCGGCCGGCCTGTGGCTCCTACAGGAGACAGCCGCCGGGGTCACTCAACCGATGATCGAGGGCGTGTGGCCGGCCAGGATGTCCTGTTCCATCGTGTTGAGTTGCTCGGCCGGCGCAAGGCCAACATTGGTGAGTTCGTCTCGGAGCCGGGAGCACGCCCGCAGCGCTTCGACTCGCCGACCACACCCGGCCAGGGCAGCAATCAACAGGTACCAGAGGTGTTCTCGGTACGGGTTCTCCTCGACGGCACTTTCGAGTTCGCCAACAACCAGCTCATCATGGCCCAACAACAGGTCGGCCTCCAGAATGAGCTCCATGGCGAGGAGTCGTAGCTCGTCGAGCCGATACGCCTCGAGCCGGAAGCCCTCGTCGTCAGCGAGTTCTCCGAACGGCCGCCCACGCCACAGGGCAAGCGCCTGACGGCACATGCCCTGGGACCGTTCGGGATCCTCCCGCGCCTCAGCGGCGTCGTTGACGAGCTTCTCGAACGCCAACGCATCGATTGTGTCGGCGCCTGCTCTCAATTCGTATGAGTGGTCCGTCCGCACGATTGCGTCGGTGCCGAGGACCTGTCGCAGGTGGGAGACATAGGACTGAAGCGTGTTGTACGCCGATGCCGGCCGATGGTCGTCCCAAAGGACCTCGTACAGGTAGTCGATGGGGACGGCGTGGTCAGCTCCGATCGCAAGCGCTCCCAACAATGCACGGGCCTGGTGGCCCCCGACGGTCACCGGTCCCGAAGGCGTGAGAACGTCGATCGGGCCGAGCACTCGGATCATGTGTTGGTCATACATGGCCTCTCATCTCCGATTCCAGTGTCTCCCATGTGGTTTACATGTCCAGTGCCAGAGGTCCTAAAGCTTTGGTACAGAGACACTGCCAGCTGCCCACAAGAAATGTGGGGAAAATAGGAGACGAAAAGAAACGAGAACAGAGGAAAGGAGAATGTGATGAACAAACTGTATGAACCGCACCCAGGTCGGGAAGCGGTCAAGGATCTGCGCGAGACACACGAGGATCTCCCCGAACTTCCTCACGATGTCACCATCCCTGATGACGTCAGCGGGCTGACACACCCTGTGACAGCTGGCGGTGGTCGAGCGGCGTCTGGCATTCGCTGGATGCGATGGGTACCCGCACTGCTCTTGGTAGCGGCGTGCGCAGCAGTTGTTGGTCTGGCACTTCGCGGTGACAGCGCTGACACGGTGGCCCCACAACCGTGGATCACCATCACCGAAGGCCCAGGGTCCAACTCGCTTGCTCCCACAGGTGCCATCGCAAACCCAGTTCCATGGGTAACGCTCACTGAAGGGCCGGGATCGAACTCCCTGGCCGCCACGCGAGTGGCAGTCCCGGTCCCATGGGTAACAGTGACTGAAGGCCCGGGATCGAACTCCCTGGCCGCCACGCGAGTGGCAGTCCCAGTCCCATGGGTAACAGTGACTGAAGGCCCGGGATCGAACTCCCTGGCCGCCACGCGAGTGGCAGTCCCAGTCCCATGGGTAACGGTCACGGAAGGCCCAGGATCGAACTCCCTGGCCCCGTAGACCTGGTAATTCGAAACACGTGCTCTCACCGGGCACGTGTTTTGTGGTGCACGTTGAGCGGTATTCAACTCAGCTGGGCCCAAGCATCGCGGCGGCGATCTCCTTGACGAGTTTTGCACCGACCATCGCTGTCATCTCGAGAAGATCGCGAGTTGGATTCAGTTCAACGACGTCCGCGCCGACCAACGGGCCAGGTAGTGCATCAATTATGTCGAGCACTTCTCTCACGGTGAGACCGCCAGGCTCGTGATGCGACACACCGGGGGCAACGGCCGGATCGAGCCCGTCAAGGTCGATGCTCAGGTAGATCGGTCCTTCGAGCAGCGAGGCATCGAACATGTGGAGTTCTCGGGGCGAAAACATCGTGACATTCCACCGCTCGGCTTGTTCACGCTGATGAAGAGTGGCCGTTCGGATACCCAGTTGAACCAGGCATTTCATGCATTCACGTTCCAAAGCCCGGGCGAACGGCGATGCATGACTCAGTGGATTGCCGTCCAGATCGTCGTAGAGGTCAGGATGGGCATCGATGTGCACGACGGTCAGGTCGTCGTGATGTTGGCGGAAGGCTTGCAGGATCGGATACGTGATCGAGTGGTCGCCGCCCAAGGTGATGGTCTGCCGGCCGACCGCGAGCTGGGAAGCGATGGCTTCGGTGATGAGCCGAGCGTCGTCCTCAGAGGCGCGCTCGTTGGTGATCGCTATGTCGCCAAGGTCTTCAAGATGGGCGATCACCTCGATCGATGCTTCGGAGGAGCTGTTGTGCGAACCCGAGCGCAGCGCAGTTCGGATGGCCTCGGGACCCTGAGCGGGACCAAAGAGGTGCGAGGAGTTCGCATCCAGGGGGACGCCGAGGAGGGAGATCATGCCCGAACTCTAGGTTGATCTCCGGGCGGAGCGATCCGCTACCGCATCAGTGCCACTGTGCGGTCAAGGTCGACCTACGATGAGAGGGAGGCGGTGTCGTCCTGATCGCTGTCGTGTGCCGACCAAGGGAGGCTTGCCGGTGACCGCTCAATCCAGCGACGCTTTCGACCCCCTCGAACGCTCGCTCCTCGAGAGAATCAGCAGGCTCGTTGCCGATCCCCAACGGGAACACCACGACCCGATGACTGCTGCGACCCTCTTGGAGGCACAGATCACCAGCCGAATCATCGATCACACCGCCCGCTGGCTGCGAGCTGCACACGGTCTTGGCCATTACACGATCGGATCTGCGGGCCATGAGGCCAACGCTCTCGTGGCGCTCTCGCTGGAACCGACCGACCCTGCCCTCCTCCACTACCGTTCCGGCGGGTTCTACGTGGCCCGTTCGCTCCAGGCCCAACAGGCCGGCACCACCGTCGACGACCCTGTCGACGACATTCTGCGGGGCATGCTCGCTCGGTCCACAGAGCCGATTGCGGGGGGGCGCCACAAGGTGTTCGGACATCACGGTTTGTCGATCATCCCGCAGACGTCGACCATCGCCTCCCACCTACCGCGGGCAGTCGGCTTGGCGCTGAGCTTCGAGCTCGCCGGCGACGCGTCCCTCACGTGGCCTGTCAATTCGGTTGTGATGTGCAGCTTCGGCGACGCTTCACTGAATCACTCCACCGCACAAGGGGCGATCAACTGGGCATCACAACTGGCTCATGCCGGCCGGCGAGTGCCGGTCCTGTTCGTCTGTGAGGACAACGGACTAGGACTGAGCGTCCCAACCGATCCCGATTGGGTTTCGGACTCGCTCCGGTCTCGCCCCGCGATCGACTACACCCGAATCGCGGGGACGAACCCCTCAGAGGCGCTGAGGGCACTGCCAGCGGCCATCCAAAGGGTGCGAGATGAGGGTCGTCCTGGGCTCATTCACCTCGAGACAGTCCGCTACCTGGGCCATGCCGGGACCGACGTCGAGGCGGCCTACAGATCCCCTGATGAGATACGCGCCGATCTCGACCGTGATCCGATCCTCTTCACGGCCCAGCTCGCCGTCGACAGCGGCGTGTGCAACGCCGCCGAGATTGTCGAGTGGTATCACGATCTTGGGTCGACCATCTCCAATCGGGCCCTCGAACTGGCCCAGGAACCGTCGCTGGCCGACGCTTCGGAGGTCATGGAACCCCTGTACTCGATGCTGAAGGTGAAGCCCGGCACAACCGGGGATGAACCGACCGAGGGATCGACCGAGCGACTGACACTGGCTCAGTCCATCAATCGGACCCTTGGCGACCTACTGACCAAGCGATCCGAGTTGATCCTCTTCGGAGAGGACGTTGGGCGTAAGGGCGGTGTGTATGGCGTGACCCGCGGTCTCCAAAAGCGTTTCGGGGACAGGCGCGTGTTCGACACCGTGCTGGACGAGCAATCTGTGCTTGGTCTTGCTCTTGGTGCCTCCCTCAACGGGTTCCTGCCAATCCCCGAGATTCAATACCTTGCCTACCTCCACTGTGCCGAGGATCAGATTCGAGGGGAGGCGGCGACGCTGGCCTTCTTCTCCCAGGGCCAATACCTCAACCCGATGGTGGTGCGAGTTGCTTCCTATGGCTATCAGAAGGGTTTCGGCGGGCACTTCCACAACGACAACTCGGTCGCCGTACTGCGAGATGTTCCAGGGCTCGTGATCGCCTCGCCAGCCCACCCCAGCGACGCTGGGCCGATACTTCGGGCATGTGTTGACCACGCCGCCAGCACCGGAGCTGTCTGCGTTTTCCTCGAGCCGATCGCCCTCTATCACACCACCGAGCTTGTCGAACAAGGCGACGGGGAGTGGACCGCAGACCTCAGCTCCGCTCCCATCGACCCAACCGGTGGGCGGGTCCACGGCAGCGGTCGAGACCTCACGATCATCACCTGGGCAAACGGTCTCTTCCTCAGCAAGCGAGCGGCGCGAACCCTTCAGGAAGAACACGACATCGACGTGCGCATCCTGGACCTTCGTTGGCTCGCCCCGCTGCCACTGGATCAGATGCTCGACGAAGCGAACATCACCGGACGGGTGCTCGTCGTTGATGAGACCAGACGAACCGGAGGGGTAGGCGAAGGCATCATTTCCGAACTTGTCGATGCTGGGTTCCCCGGCTCAATCGCCCGCATTGCCGGTCACGACTCGTTCATCCCCCTGGGCGCGGCAGCCAACCACGTCCTTGTCAGCGAAAAAGACATCGTCCACGCCGCTCGAGCCTGTACCACGTGACTCCTGGGCCGTTTGGCCTGTCCAGGCTGCCCGGATCCCTCCAAATCGCTAAACCACACGCCTGTTTGTACCGACGCCAACTGAATGAAACCGGTCGCGCTCGATGGGCTGATGGATCAGCTCGCTGACGCCGTGCTGGCGATCGACATGGCTGGCGTGCTGCGCGGCGCAAACGCAACTGCTGAGGTCCGATTCGGTTGGTCTTTGGAGCAGTGGCTGGGTCGCAGCCTTCTCGAACTCATCCATCCTGACGACCTGGAGTGGGCGATCTCGTCGCTTGCCACGGTCGTTTCAAAGGACGTTGGCACTCCGATCGAGGTCCGGGTGCGAAGCGCTGATGATTGGCGCCTGGTAGAGGTGATCGGCACGTCGTTCGACCACCAAACCGAAGAGCTGATTCTTCTATCGGTCCGCGATCTGACAGAACGACGTCGGTGGGAGGTTGCCGGTGACGATACGGCGATGTTCCGCTCGGTAATCCAGAACGGACCCAGCGTCACCTTCCTCACCGATCATGAGGGAATCGTACGATCGGTGTCTGCCGCACTGATCCGACTCACCGGCCGCGGTCCCGACGAGGCCATCGGCCGCAGTTTGATCGACTTGGTTGTTCCCGCCGACCGGGGCCAGTTGTCTCTCGCCTTGCGGGAGTTGGTCGAGAACCAACACGGACGCGCGAAACTCGAGGTAATTCTCGCAGCGACCGGACGTCCAGCAGTGCCGTGCCAGCTTTCGATGGTGAATCTCCTGGCCGACCCGACCGTGCAAGGAATCGTGATATCCGGTCACGACATCACCGAGCTGAGCGAGGTCCGGCAAGAGCTGGAGCACCTCGCCGGTCACGACACGCTCACCGGCCTCCCGAACCGCGCCCAACTCACGAGCGTGCTGCATACCTGGCTGACCAATGCACGGCCGGTCGGCGATCGGATCGCTGTCGCATTCATCGATCTCGACCGTTTCAAGCCGGTCAATGACCTCTACGGACACGAAGCAGGCGACGAGCTGCTCATCAGTGTGGCTGCCCGTCTCCGTAGCGTTGTGCGTGGCGACGACCTGGTGGCTCGGTTCGGCGGTGACGAATTCGTGGTGATCGCACGACCATCGGACAACATCAACCTTCAGCAGCTCGCGGCGCGGTTCGAAGACGTGATCGCCCAGCCGTTCAATCTGTCGGTCGGAGAAGTTCACATCTCTGCCAGCGCCGGGGTGGTCGAGGCGTTGCCCGGTGATGAGGTCGACACCATCCTGGCCGAGGCCGACGTGGCGATGTACGCCGCCAAGAACAACCGACACACCACCGCAGCTCCCGGTCGCACATTGACGGTCCGACGTCGCCTTGCCGAACGTGTCTCCGAGGCCCTCGACGCGGGCGAGTTCGCAGTTCACTACCAGCCGATCGTTGAGCTCGAGACCGGCCGATGGGTCGGCCTCGAGGCTCTTGCCCGCTGGGACCATCCTGAGCAAGGTCTCCTCATGCCAGTCGACTTCCTCGACATCATCGAAGACATCGGCCGCGGCGCCCGGCTGGGTGAAATCGTGATCGATACGGCGTGTGCCGACATGCATCGTCTTCGGTCCGAGGCCGGCGTGATGCCCGGCATCGCCATCAACGCCTCGGTCGATGAGATGACCGACCCGGAGTATCCCTCTCTGGTCGCGGACTCCTTGCGGCGCTGGGGCATCGCACCGGACCGATTCACCGTTGAGATCTCCGAACGATCGATGCTCGAACGGCGGAGCCGGTCTGGCATCGCAGTGTCAACCAATCTCGGCGCACTTGCCGATGCAGGAATCCACCTTGCCGTCGACGACTTCGGCACCGGCTTTTCGTCACTCACCCATCTGGTGTCGTTCCCGGTGGACATAATCAAAATCGATCGAAGTTTCGTCGCCGGTGTGGTCGGCGACGATCAGCGCCGTTCGGTGATCACCGCCCTCGTAGGTCTCGCCGACAACACCGACATGCAGGTGATCGCCGAAGGCATCGACCAGCCGGACCAGATCACCGTGCTGCGCAATCTCGGCTGCCGTCTGGGCCAGGGCTTCCACTTCGCCCGTCCGATGCCCTATGACGCCCTCGAGCTTGCCTATCGAACCGAGGGGGCTCTTCGCGAAACGTCCGAAGCGAAGATGTCGGAGACCAATGCCGACCTGGCTGTTCAACCGAGGGCTCGCCGGTCACCCTGACGTCCCAAGACGTCACTCAATCGTGTGCGTGGCGCCCGTGATCGACGTCCATGTTGTACAGACGCCCTGCGAGTTCACGGGCCAGCTCGATTCCCATCGACGGATTATCCTCGAGGATCTGGTCAAACCGGTTGTAGGGGATGGTCAGAATGGTCGTATCTTCGGCGGCAGTGACGGTAGCGGTGGACGGGCCCAGCCCGAAAAGCCCGAGTTCGCCGACGATTTCGCCTGCTGGGATCGTCGCAACATGGTCGCCGTCGACCATGACGTCGACCGACCCGGACACGATGATGGACGCTTCCCGATTGTGTTGGCCCTGTGCGATGATCTGTGTGCCAGCGGGGACATCGATTTCGTCGGCCGCCTGAGCAAGATGTATGAGCCCCTCATCCGTAGAATTCTGAAAGAGTGAAATCTGTCTGAGCCGTACGATCTTGGCATCGTGCTGAAGTCTCATCTGTTGCGCTCCTCTAGGGGCAAGTGGGTACCGGCGAGCCTATACGGCAGGTCGACGTGGAGTGAAGATGCCCCGCGTTCTGCTCAGTCGGCCGATCTTCCCAGCGGTTCGGGCGGTGAACTCGCAGAAGAACTCGTCGCCGAACAGCGCCACGTGGACAAGCGCAGTGTGCAGCCAGTAGAAGAGGCGGCGCTGTTCGTACCCCGGACGCAGCGGGTGCTGTGTGGCGTAGGCAGCGAAGAATGCCGGACGCGGTACATCGAATACTTCGAGGTAGGCAAGCTCGAACTCCACGTCAGCGAACTGAAGGTCAGGATCGAGCAGACCGGTCAGCCGCAGGCGGCCATCGCCCTCCCGACGCACCATTGCGTTGCCGTCCCACACGTCTCCGAGGACGAGTGTCGGCTCGCCTGAGTCCTGCAGGGCGGATCGAGTTACGTCGATGGCATCGTCCACGTCGGCAAGCACGTCGGGTGCGAGTCGCTCTGAGACCCGGGAATCGGCACGAACGTTGGCAAGTCGGGTCACAAAGAGGTCAGCCCAGGTAGCCCACTCCTCATCGGAGTTGATGCCACCCCACCGTGGACCTTTGTGACCGTGAAGCTCGCCTAGTATCCCTGCCAGCTGGATGTCGATATCGGACCGTTCGGCCGGTTCGAGATCGAGACTCTGGAGGCAGACACCCGGCACGCTTTCGAGCAGTAAGAAGGCGTGCGGAATGATGCCAGCGGAGCTGTCATGCAGATAGACCCTTGGAACCGGGCAGGCGGTTTCGCGCGCGGAGGTAACGGAGCGCCCGGGCTTCTGCGTCGAATGTGTCTCCGTCATTGCCGTGGAGCTTGACGACCGCTCGGTGAGGCGGCCGGTCGAAATCCAAATGAAACACCGTATTCACCATGCCACCCTCGAGCGACCGGATTCCTGAGCAGACAACCGGACTTCCCAACCAGGCTCCGAGAAGGCGCTCGGCCTGCTCGGTCGTCAGCTCCAGATCTGGTTGAAGGTCGATCACGGGTTCACTCTTCTGGTCGCGGAACGATGGCAAGGCTAGGCGAGGGTCGGTCGTGCCCCCGACCCAGGTGCGACATTGCTGATCGTGCGCTGCGCTATCGTTTGACTGTGAAGAACCCTTCCGAGGTCCGCGACACTGGTCGTCTCGTGGGGGACGTACTGGCGGGGGTTGTCCGGTCGATCGGCCATACCCACCTTTCGATCTCTGGTCGAGTGTTCAAGGTCGTCGGCCCTGTAGCGGCCCCGGTGAGGCTTCTGCACAACGGGCTCAGTCGTAGCGTCTATGCGATCGTGGCCGGCGCTCACGCCGTGGTCCCTCGAGTAGGCGCAGCTGCCGCTATCCAGCGCTCACACCGCCAACCCAACGACATAGCCGAGGAAGTGTGGAGCCCGAAAAGCCGAAGCGCTCGAGTACTCGGCGCCTTGAACGGCCTGAAGGGAGACCAGGTCGCCGCTCAGTACTCCCTGCTGGCGTTTCCGATGACGCTACGCGACCACGTCAAGGGTGGCGATGCCATTCCAACTCGGGACGGACTCTCCACGGCATATCCCAATGCAACCGGACGGGTGGCAGTTTTCGTCCACGGCTTGTGTGAGACCGACCGGTCGTGGTGGGACGGCGCCACCAGGCACCATGGCGAGCCCTCGGTCAGCTATGGCGCCCTACTCGAGGTCGACCTCGGCTTCACGCCGATCTACCTGCGTTACAACAGCGGGCTACCGATTGCGGACAACGGTCGGTCCTTGGCCGCGCTGCTCGACGGCGTGTTCGACGCATGGCCCGTCCCAGTGAGCGATGTCGTGTTGATCGGACATTCACTGGGAGGTCTCGTCATTCGTAGCGCATGCCATCGCGCCGATCTCGACGGGCGTCGGTGGGCCGGGCTCGTCCGCCACGTTGTTTGTGTGGGCACGCCCCATTTCGGTGCGCCTCTCGAGCGAGGGGTCGACCGCTTGGTGCCGGCACTCGCCCGCATTCCCGAACTGCAACCGATCGCCGCCTTCCTGCACACCCGCAGCGCCGGTGTCAAGGACCTGGGCCACGGCGTCTTCACCACCGACGAGTATCACGGCAACGATCCCGATGAGTACCTCGCCCATCGCCGCCGCGAGGTGCCGTTCCTGGCGGGCGCCACATACTGCTTCGTCGGCGCCACCATCACTCGAGACCGCCATCATCCGCTCGGACACTTGATGGGCGACCTGATGGTGCGGTACCCGAGCGCCTCCGGTTCGAACCGCCACCGGAACATCCCGTTCGAACTCGAGCACGGCGCCCACGTCGGCGGAATCAATCACTTCGACCTGCTGAACCATCCAACGGTGTATGAACATCTCCGCCGGTGGCTCAGTCGAGCCGATCCCGGATCAGAGACCGGTCTTCTCAGGGCGTAGGACGCCGTTCTGACCTTGGTGACGAGAGAACCCCGATACCGCCCCCGGCCCTATGTTGAAACCATCACCTCTCAGCCGCTGCCCCCGGTTGGATCCAAGCCCCACTCATCCGAGCCCCTGGCGGGAGCACTCACGATCTCGAGTCTCAGCGGGGCAAGCGCATCGAGCACTTCTGCGATCCGTTCGGACGGGGTTCCAAGTTCGGTGAGGGACTCGGCCAGGTTCTCGATGAACAGATCGAAGTCATCTTCGGTGATCTTGAGGTGAGCATGAGCAGCCCTCATGTCACGGCCTTCGTATGCGTCCGGACCGCCGAGCGCCGCGGTCAGGAACATCCGTTGACGCACCTCGATCTGCACCAGATCGGCACTCTCGAAGAACACTGCGAGATCAGGATCGGACGTGAGCCTTGCGTAGAACTTCTGGACCGCATCAGTAACCCAATCGTCGCCGCCGATCGTCTCGTAGGTGGACATGGTTCTCCCCGTTGGTCGCAAGGACGATCTTAGGAGGTGTGCACGTGCTCTGACCATCGGAGTCTGCCATTCTGTGCGGGTGCCTCTGACCGGTGAGCATGATGAGTCGATGCGCCTGTTTGGTCGTTTCCACACCACTCGAGGAGGCCGTCCATGACGGTGATCACTGTGGATCGGCTGCACAAATCGTACGGCAGCACACTCGCAGTCGACGGCCTCTCGTTCGAGGTCGAGGAGGGCGAGATCTTCGGCATTCTCGGGCCAAACGGCGCCGGCAAGACGACGACGGTGGAGTGCGTCCAGGGTCTGCGCCACGCCGACAGCGGGACGATTCGTGTACTGGGGCTCGACCCGATGACCGCGGCTGCGGAGCTTCGGCAGCGCATCGGTTCCCAGCTCCAGGACTCGGCCCTGCCCGGTCGGCTGCGGGTCGCTGAGGCGATTGAACTGTTCACCGCGTTCGCCCGCAACCCGGTCGACCGCGAGGAGTTGCTCACTCGCTGGCGGTTGCAGGAGCAGCGCAACAAGGCTTTCGACAGTCTGTCGGGGGGTCAGCGCCAGCGGCTCTTCATCGCGCTGGCATTCGTGAACTCGCCCGAGTTGGTCTTCCTCGACGAGCTCACCCAAGGCCTCGATCCCCAGGCGAGGCGAGCCACGTGGGAACTCATCCGCGAGATTCGGCGAGATGGCACGACGGTTGTGTTGGTGACGCACTTCATGGACGAAGCAGAAGCCCTTTGTGATCGCGTCGCCGTGGTCGACGACGGGAGAGTGATCGCGCTTGACTCACCGCAAGGTTTGATCGACGGGCTGGGGTTGCGGTCCGTCGTACGCTTCACCACATCAGAGCCCGATCTTGGTTGGATCGAGCGGCTCGACATCGTTGAGTCGCTGACTCGTCAAGGAAACACGGTGGAGGTTCGAGGTGCCGGCCCAGTGTTGGCGCTGGTCGCCTCGGAGCTTGTTGCGCACGGAATCGCCCCGCTCGACCTGCGGGTCGATCGTCCTACGGTCGAGGATGCGTTCTTGGCCCTCACCGGACCGAAGATCCGAGGTTGATAGCGATGCGCGGCTACCTCGCGATGACACGAGCCGAGTTTCGACTGTTCCGCCGGGAGCCGTTCTCGATCGTCTTCGTGTTTGCGTTTCCGCTCATGATGATGCTGCTGCTCTCGGCTGTGTTCGGCAACGACCAGGCCGACGCTGAGGACATGCAGAACGGCGTGCTCGTGTGGCGGGGTGTCAATCCAACCGACTACTACACGGCGGCGTCGGTGGCGGTGATCATCGCCGCACTGGGACTGATGACCCTTCCGATCAACCTGACCGGCTACCGCGAGCGGGGGATTCTTCGCCGCCTACGAGCTTCGTCGGTCTCGACATGGACGCTCGTCAGCGCCCAACTCACGCTTGCGCTTGTGACCTTCATTCTAGGGTCAGCGCTGATCGGGGTCGTGGCGTGGCTCGTCTCTGACGCAATGCTGCCCGAAGACGTCATCGGGGTGATCGTCGCCCTGTTGTTCGGAACGGCTGCGTTCGGAGCGATTGGGCTGCTGCTCGCCACGGTGGTCAGCAGCAGTCGCTCCGCGCAAGGCATCGGCCTCCTGTTGTTCTTCGCGATGTGGCTGATCTCGGGCACCGGGCCACCTCGCGCCGTCCTGCCCTCAGGTCTCAGCGACGCAGGTGGGTTGCTGCCACTTGCGCACCTCGTCACCGCCCTGCAAGATCCCTGGTTCGGGTTCGGGTGGAACACCACCGGTCTGGCAGTGCTCGCCGCCTACACCATCGCCGCCGGCGCTCCCGCCCTGTGGTTCTTCCGCTGGGACTGAACCGGCGCCGACCCGCCTGTTCCCAGGATGCAGGGTCCACTTCCTGCACCGCCGGGCTGGTCAGCGCGGCGGTCAGGTCTCGGCCGGGGGATGTTTGTCCCGAGGCCCGATGATCGTGAGCTGGTCCTCCGCCTCGAGGGCGAGTTCGCCGGTCATCACCGAGCGGCGATCAGCACACAGCCCTTCATCGAGTAGAAACCTCGGCCAGGGTGGCACAGCAGGCCTGAACTCTGTCTCACCCCGTCGTCATACTTGGGGTGTGGCTTCGGTGGCGGGAAACTCGGGTTCTGATAGCGGTCTTCTGGGGGCGGAGCGGGTGGTGCTGGCTGAGATTGGTGCACTTGTTGATCGGGTTGCTTCCACTGATTTGTTGTCGGTCTCTCGGGAAGAGCTGGCGGAGATCGTGACCGAGATGGCGGCGGAGTCTGAGCGGTTGTCGGCGATGGCTGGCCGGTTCATGGAGGTGGGTGAACGGTCGGCGTGTTCCTACACCAAGGGTGAACGAACGATGATCGGCCTGGTCAACGCCAAAGGTCGTTTGTCCCGCCGGCGGGCCGCCAGCATCCGCCGGGCCGGGCGGGCGGTGTACCGGTACCCCAGCTTCCATGCAGCCCTGCTAGCTCGACGGATCACGCTGGCCCATGTTGATGCGATGACCAAGTGGGCCAAGAAAGCCAACACCGAACAGGTCCGCGCCGTCCGAAGAAGCGTTGGCAGCGGTGGCGGTGCTCACCACACCAGAGGAGTTCGAAGAAGCACTTCGTACCTGGGTGGCGGTTGCTGACCCGCACGAACACCTCGATGAGTTCCTGCGGGCCCAGGCCAAGCGTCATCTTCATTTACAGCCGGACCTGTTCTCCAACGTTCATGTCACCGGCGTGTTGGACCCTCTGTTGGGTGAACAGGTGATGAACACGATCCTGGGTAACGCCCAACGGCTACAAGCCGAGAACCAAACTCTCTCTATCGCCCAAGCCAACCATGATGCGCTGGTGCAGCTGGTACTGGACCCCGACAGTGAAGGAACCGTCCGGCCCAGCCTGGAAATCCTCGTCCCGGCTGATGATCCCGACGACCAAACAGGCCCGGGCAATCAAGCCTCTGTCAAGACACCCGTTGTTGGAGACCGCGGGTTCTCCAGGGTCTGCTACCCCCGCACCGCGAGCGGGAACCTGATCCCGCCCGCAATCATCAACAAGCTGATCCCGCACTCCAGGGTCCGGTACCACCGGCTCAACGCCGATGGATCACTAGCCCACGACACACCAGCCCAACGCAACTTCACCACGGTCCAGCGGCGCATGATCCGACTCAGAGACAACCGCTGCCAACACTCCGGCTGCCGTCGAAGAACCTGCGAACACGACCACGTGACCCCATGGTCACAACGTGGACCAACCCTGGTCGCCAACGGACAACTCCTCTGCCCCTTCCACCACCGCTGGAAACACCGAAACGACCCGAGTCACCGTACGCCTGTCAACAACCTGTTCTCTGACAGCCCGCTCACCATCAGCCGGGAATAGACACCCCAGACACGTCAGCTCTGCTCCGAACTCACGACCCCGCACCGATCGGGGTCACAGCGCTCCGCGCCGAACGCCGATCATCACTGCCCGCTGCGGGTGGGAATACGGACCGTGAACTCGCATCCGTGACCAGGGGCGGTCTTGAGATCGATTGTTCCTTCGTGGACCCTCGCTATCGACTCGGCGATGGCGAGACCCACCGAGAGCGGGCGGGGTGAAGGCGCTGGGGCCTCGATGCAGGCCCTGGCAGAATTACGCTACAGCTGTGCAAACCATCAGAACAGACAGGCGGGAGCGTGTCCGCCATATCATCTTCGACCACGACACCCCGGAGTCCCGAGCATTCGACATAGGACTTCTCGCGCTCATCGTGTTCAGCGTGCTACTGGTCATGATCGAAACGGTCAAGGAGATAGAAGCCCGGTATGACACGCTCCTGTTCGGCTTGGAATGGATCATCACAATCTTGTTCACGATCGAGTACATCGCCCGGCTCGTCGCTGTGGACAACAAGAAGCGGTATGCCCGCAGTTTCTTCGGCGTTGTCGACCTATTGTCGATCCTCCCGGTGTATCTCAGCGTGATCCTTCCTGGCGCGCAGTCCTTGCTCGTGATTCGGTCGCTGCGCTTGCTTCGGGTCTTCCGTGTGTTGAAGATGGCCCAGTTCATCGGCGAAGCAGACTTTCTGGTGCGAGCTATCAGGGCGAGTTCGCGCAAGATCATCGTGTTCCTGATCGTGGTTGTTCTCATCAATGTGATCTTCGGCTCGACGATGTACCTGATCGAAGGTCCCGAAACGGCTACGACTCCATGTTTCGCGGTGTCTACTGGTCGATCGTCACGATGAGTACGGTCGGCTTCGGGGATACCACGCCCTCGACTCCCCTGGGACAGGTTCTTGCTGCGATCCTGATGATCGTCGGCTACAGCGTCATCGCCGTACCAACCGGGATCGTTTCGGCCGAGGTCGCCAGCGCGAAGCGCCCTGTCGAGGAATCGTGCAGCAACTGCGGGTCGGCAGCGCACGCTGAGAATGCCCGGTTCTGCGACGCGTGCGGATTCGCGCTCGCGGAACGGTAGGTATCGATCGCTCATCAGCCACTTCCCTTCGAAGATCGGGGCCAGTTTCTTTATCAAGACAGCCGGGTGGTCACGCCGGACCTTCCGGTTAGCCTCCGCCGCAACGGAATCGGGATCGGATGACCAAACGAGCTTTCTCAACGCTGTTCTGGGCCTTTATCGCAGTCTCATCAATCGTTCTGTACCCGGTGGCGGTCGTGATCTGGGTGCTGACGGTGGCCTTCGATCGGCGGCTGGTGGTGCTACATCGGTTCACCTGTTTCTGGGCGTCCCTCTACACCTGGTTCAATCCCGCCTGGCCCGTGACGCATCGAGGGGCGAGAGAAGATCCGGTCCGGCACCACCTACGTGATGGTGGCCAACCACCTTTCGACTGCTCGACATCCTGGTGCTGTTCCGGTTGTTCCGACACTTCAAATGGGTCTCGAAGATCGAGAACTTCCGCGTGCCCTTCATCGGTTGGAACATGTCGATGAACCGCTACATCAAGCTGCGCCGCGGCGACCGCGAGAGCGTTGTCCAGATGATGGAGGCGTGCGAGAAGACGATCGGCGAGGGCAGTTCGATCATGATGTTCCCCGAAGGCACGCGTTCGACGACCGGCGAGATGCGACCGTTCAAGCCGGGAGCGTTCGAGATCGCCCTGAAGACACGGACACCGATCCTGCCGATCGTCATCATCGGCACGGCCGACGCGCTGCCGAAGCGAGGTTTCGTGCTTCAGGGTCGACATCCGATCCGCATCCGTGTGCTCGACCCGATTCCATACGAACACTGTGCAGACATGTCCGTCGATGAGCTCACGGCGCACGTCAGCAAGGTGGTGGCCGACGGAATTGGTGAGGCCAAGCAGCGTACGATCGGGTCGGCTGGTCAGGACAGGCCACTGTGAGTGTTGACGAATACCCAGTATTCAGTGGGCGTTGAGGGACTCGAACCCCCGACCCTCTCGGTGTAAACGAGATGCTCTAGCCAACTGAGCTAAACGCCCTTCCAAGGGAAATATGAGGCTACCGCAGTCAGTTGTGCTTCAGCGCCGTTTGGATGTCGGCCAGGAGCTCCGGCGTCGCCGCCACGATCGGGCCTCTCCGGGCTTCTGTCTCGAGCACGAGCAACTCATCGTCGTTCAGCTCCCCGACCGAACAACCCGATTCAGTGCAGAACAGCAACGCCCCCAGGTAGTCCCACACACCATGGGCAGCATCCACATCGATGAACGCGTCGAACGAGCCAGTGGCTACCGCACAGAGATCCAGGGCGGCGGCTCCGTAGGTGCGGTACTGCCGCCACCCGAGATGTCGTTCGGGATAACCGGACAGTGCGACGATGGCGTCAGAAAGCGACGTGCAGCCCGATGGCGACTGCTCAGTCCCCTCACCTCGCACGGCGACAAACCGATCTCCCAGAGCAAGGTTGTAGACACCGCTTGCCAACAGACCGTCGGCGTCCACCGCGCACAGGCTGGTGGCGAACCAGGGAAGATCCCGGGCCGCATTGGTCGACCCGTCGATCGGATCAACCACCACAGTGATGTCGCCCGACCCGGAGAAGCCTGACTCCTCGGTTAGCACTCGAAGCCCAGCGTCGAGCAGCGGCCCGACAATGAGCTCGTCGGCGACAACGTCATGTTCGTATTGGCCTGGGATGTTGCCGGTCAGTCCCCAGTCGGTCTGGTGGTCGAGCCTGGCTCTGAGATCGCCGGCCAGCTCATCGAACAGGCTGATCAGGTCTTCGGGTGACAACAGAAGCTACAGGACTTCGTCGAGCCAGTACGGCGAACGATCCAGCATGTACTCCGATACGGCCCGACACCGTTCGAACGGTTCACACAGCGATTCCCTCTCCAAGAACAGATCGCTGAGCGACAGTGGAACCCGGCTGGTGATGGCCAGCTTGCGCTCGGTGGCGTCGGTAGCTGAGGCGGTGGAATCAATAGCCGACACCTCGAGCGGGAGAACGGTTCCGCCCACGCCGGCGAGTTCGGTGGCCAGCACCAGCAAGTCTGGCGGTTTCACCAGCGGCGGCATCGCCCAGCTGAATATCAAGGGGAACGCAAAGCCGTCAGGTGGATCGGCATCCTCTGGAAGCGAGATCATGGCATCTTCGAAGGTCAGCAGCGTGCGGGGGTCGACCTCGAGCGCGAGATGCAGATCGAGCGGTCCACCGCATGCGGCCTCGGGATGGAGATCCACTTCGAAGGCCTGCGCCATGCTGTAGGTCTCCACGAAATGACGCTCGTCGTGTACATGAAAACCGTGATCAGCAGCGTGACCTTTCAAATCGGTTATGAAACCGGGCACGTCAATGAGCGCCAACGCGAGTACCTCCTGGAACAACTATCTATCGTGCCAGATTCTTCGGGCATTCGTGCGCCGCATAGGGTTGAGTCGATGGTTGCCGAGCATTCCAACCTCTACCTCCACCTCATGTCGACCGTGGTGACAGAGCCCGGCCGGACGTTGTTCCATCTCCAGGACGATTCACCGATCACCTATGGCGACATGGACCGCCGAAGTGCTCAGTTTGCCAATGCCCTGACTGTTTTGGGCCTGAACCCGGGCGACCGGCTCGTTGTTCAGGTGAAGAAGTCGCCTGATGTCATTGCGTTGTGGCTGGGGTGCCTACGCACCGGTGTGATGTTCGTACCGTTGAACACCGCCTACACCGACGCTGAAGTAGACACCTTCGTGGCCGACGCCGACACCCAACATCTGGTGACAACCCCTGAGCGAGGCCGGGGTCTGACCCTCGGCTCTGACGGCGACGGCTCGCTAGCCGAACTGGCCAACGGTCAGAGCACATCACACGAGGTCCTCGATGTGGTTCCGACCGATCCGGCCGCCATGTTGTTCACCAGCGGGACCACCGGGCGGTCCAAAGGCGCGGTGATCACCCATCAAGGTCTTCTCGCCAACGCCGAGAGCCTGGCCGAGGTGTGGCAGATCACTTCTACCGATCATCTGCTTCACACGTTGCCGGTCTTCCACGTCCACGGCCTCTTCGTTGCGCTACATCCACTCATGCTCCGCGGCGCACAAATCACTCTTCTGTCCCGATTCACCACAGACGTTGTGCTTGAGCACCTACCTCACGTGAGCGTGCTGATGGGCGTACCGACCCACTACACCCGCCTACTGGAGGATCCCCGCTTCGATCGGGCAGCCTGTGCAGACGTGCGTCTCTTCACCAGTGGTTCAGCGCCGATGACTACACAGGTCCACGAACAGTTCCAGCACCAAACCGGTCGCACCATCACCGAACGGTACGGGATGACCGAGTGTGGGATCATCACGTCAAACTCCCCCGGGTCCCCGCTTCCGGGAACGGTCGGCACGGCGATTCCGCTGATGGAAGTTCGCGTCGGCGCCGCCAGCATCGTTGAGGTCCGGGGTCCCCATCTGTTCGATCGGTACTGGCGGCGGCCAGACGCGACCGCAGAATCGTTCACCGACGATGGCTGGTTCCGGACCGGCGACATCGGACGTTTGGACCACAACGGGGTGGTGACGCTGTCAGGACGAGCGTCCGATCTCATCATCTCCGGCGGCTACAACATCTACCCCAAAGAAATCGAACAGGTCCTCGACCACGACCCGCAGATCGCCGAGTCCGCTGTGGTCGGGTGGCCCAACCCCGAGTGGGGGGAAACGGTCGTGGCTTTTGTGGTGCTCTCCGATCCAGGATCCGAGTTCGAGCCCCCCGACCTCGGTGATCGGCTCGCCCGGTTCAAGCATCCTCGCCTGTGGCGAGTGGTCGATGCCCTGCCTCGAAACGCCATGGGCAAGGTCCAGAAGAAGGGCCTACGTGAGATCGCTGCCTAGGGCCGGGTTTTCTTCACCGAGAGCGAGGTCCTCGAGTTTTCCACCTGACGACGAAGTGTCGCCGGTGACGCTCGCGTGAACGCGATCAACGCGAGAACCACGGGGTAGATCTCCAACCGACCCAGGATCATTGTGACGAAGGCGATCGGGATGCCGGCGCGGGGTATGAAGGTGAAGTTCTGGGTGGGACCGATCGCATTCAGTCCCGGGCCGACGTTGCCGATGCTCGTGGCCGCAGCGGAGAAGGAGGTCACCAGGTCAGCCCCGGTGATAGCGAACAGCAGCGCCGCCAATCCGAAGATCGAAAGGGCCAGCACCAAGAATCCCAACACCTGGAATGCCACCGCATCGGTGAGAGAATACGACCCCACCCGCACGGGTCGGACGATCCGGGGATGAAGCTGGCGCAGCGCCTCCCTTCGAGCAAACGAACCGACCGCCATCAGCCGAATCATCTTCACCCCACCAGCGGTCGAACCCGCCATTCCACCCAGCGGCATCAACAGCAGCAGTATCACCTTGCTGGCGTCACCCCAGATCTGGTAGTCAGCCGTGGCATAGCCGGTGGTCGACACGATGGCGTTGACGGTGAACAATGCGTCCCGCAGCCCGTCCCAACTCGAGTCGAGATCACTGCCGGCGGTGAACATGACGATTATCGTGGCGACCGCCACAACCCCGAGATACAGCTTGAACTCACTGCTCTCCAGGAATGCGCCCGGCTTGCCCCGGATCGCTCGATACAGAAGAGTGAAGCTGGTACCGGCAATGAACATCGACACGATGGCGATCCACTCGATCAGTCCGGAATCGAAATGGTGAATCGAAGCGTCATAGGGCGAGAACCCACCGGTAGAAACCGTGGTGAACGAATGACTGATGGCGTCGTACAGGCCCATTCCAGCGATGAGATATGCGAGGGACACCAGAATGGTGAAACCGAGATAGAGGGCCCACAATCGGCGGGCGGTGTTGCGAACTCGAGGCGTGAGCCGCTCGCCGGTGGGACCCGGCGCCTCGGCTTCGAGCAGGTTCATACCGCCGGCCCCGACGGTGGGAAGGACCGCCACCACGAGCACGATGACGCCCATGCCTCCCATCCACTGTGAGATAGAGCGAAAGAACAGGATGCCTTGGCTGGTGCCTTCGATCGGCGTCAGTACGGTGGCGCCGGTAGTGGTGAAACCGGATATCGACTCAAACAGTGCGTAGTCGATGTCGGAAAGTGTCCCGGTGACCAGATAGGGCAACGCACCGGCAACTGCCAGAAAGACCCATGCTCCCGTAACCGTGATGAACACATCGACAACCTGGATGCGTTTGGGGATCGCCGTTGTCCCCCACGCCACCGCTCCCACGATCGTCGTGATCACACCCAGGATGAGCAAGCGACACAGCACGTGGGGCCCGGAGGTCAGGATCTCGACGAAGGTGGAAACAAGTATCGCTACTCCGGTGACTGCGGTGACCAGGCCGGCTACATGTAGCACGAGATTGTCGAGTTTTCGCGAGCCGTCGAAGGCCGATCGCTTTTCCACCGCCGCCGCCTAATCGCCCACGCCGAACACGGCCCGGGTCTCCGGCAGACCCTGCGGGCGGGCAAACAGAACAACATGATCGCCGGCACGCAACACCGTTGCTCCCCGCACGATCTGGGCATCTCCATCGGAGGGGACAACCGCCCCGAGCAGCACGTCGGTCGGGAGTTTGAGCTCTGAGACAACGGCCCCGTCGGCCTTGGAACCTGCGGCCACCTCGATCGCGTCGACTTCGGCGTCACTCTCGAGGAACGTGGCCACGCTTGAGGTATTGCCACGGATGTGGCGCAGCACCGCATTGGCCGACGCCGTTCGGGGGCTCAGCGCAGCATCGATGCCAAACCTGGCGACGAGGGGAAGCAGTTCGAGGCGGTGCAGCACCGCGACCGTAAACGATGCGCCCTCAGCGGCGGCATAGGCGCACGCCAGCACGTTCGAGGCGTCCTCACCGGTGGCGGCTACGACCGCATCCATTCTGCCGATGGCCTCTTCAGCGAGGAGTTCGGTGTCGGTGACATCGCCCCTGATCACGATCGTTCTCGGCAGTTGTTGAGCCAGCTCCTGAGCCCGACGCATGTCCCGTTCCAGCAAGACCACTTCGGCGCCCTCCGCCTCCAAGTGTCCCGCCAGTCGCGACCCGATCGCTCCGCCTCCCAACACCATGATCCGTCGAGCGAGCGCACCGGGCACCCCGAGATGATCCATGATCGCTTTCCTGGACGACTCGTGGCACAACACTCGCACGTGATCGCCAGGCAGAATCATCTGACTGCCGTGCGGGATTACCGTCGTACCGCCGCGAGTGATGGCACCGAACAGGAAGTCCAGGTTGCGTCCCAACGAGCCGCCGATGTCAGCGACTGTCTGATGGGCAACATCGGCGCCTTCCCGGACAACGGCACCTATGACGACCAGGTCGCCACCCATTCGGTAGACCTCGTCGGCTCCGGTGGCGTGAACGAGCTCGAGAATCTCGTCCGCAGTGTCGGCATCGGGATCGATGACCAGGTTGGCTCCCACTCTGTCCCGAAGCGACTCGGCAGCAAGCCCTCGAAATGCGGCGTTCTGCAACCGGATCACGGTCGTCTCGACGTTCTGACCGGCCGCAACGAGGGAGGCCAAGAGGTTGATCTCGTCTTTTTCGGTGACAGCAGCAACGAAGTCGGCTCTATCGATTCGCGCCTCCATGAGCACGTCCGGGTGCGAGCCGCTCCCTACGACAACCTGAACATCGAGCCGCTCGCTGACTTCCTCGGCCCTGCCGGGGTTCTGCTCCACGATCGTCACATCATGGTTTTCAGCTGCGAGGCGTTCTGCCAGATAGAAGCCGATTTCGCCTGCACCCACAATCACAACATGCACGTGACCATCATCCCCGATCCGACACCCAAACGGACATTCATTTGGCTAGATGATGGCACGCATGTGTTTGATTCCGTGAATGAAGCTCGACTCCAAAAGGTCGGGTTGACCCGACACGCGGATACTCGGCACACGGTGGAAGAGCTCACGGAACATCACGGTTATCTCCCGGCGAGCCAGATGGGCGCCTAGACAGAAATGGGGGCCGGGCCCTCCGAATCCCACGTGGGGATTCGGGTCGCGCCGAACATCGAACGTCAAAGGGTCGTCGAACACCGACGGGTCACGATTTGCTGCGAGGTAGTTGAGCAGGACCTTGTTGCCCGGCTGCATCGTCACTCCTCCAAGGACGTACTCATCCAACAGCGTCCTCCTCATGTACGTGACCGGGCTTGCCAACCGCACGATCTCCTCCACGGCAGTAGGTGCGATGGATTCGAAATCGGACTGCCAGAGGTACAGCTGCTCGGGGTTGTCGGTCAGGTATTTCATTCCCCAGCTGATCGCATTCCTCGTGGTCTCGTTCCCGGCAACCACGAGGAGAACGAAGAAGCTGGCCAAGTCGGCGTCGGTGAGCTCGTCATCAGCCAATTCGGCATTCACCAACTGGCTGGTGAGGTCCGAACCGTCACCACCCCTTTTCTCGGCGGCAACCTCTGCCATCAGTCCTGCGAGATCGCCTCCTGCTGTGAGAAGCGCAGTGATGATGTCACCATCCGCGGGGGTGAATTCGGGGTCTGAGACTCCCAGGATGATGTTGGTCCGGTCGAAGACGAATTCGTAATGACTATCGGGAATCCCCATCAGGTCACACACGATTTTGAGCGGCAACGCAGCCGCAACGTCGGTCACGAAGTCCACACTTCCGCCATCAGCGAGGCGATCCACAATGGCCGCGGCGACCTCGGTGACCGTTCCCTCGAGCCGCTCCATCATCCGCGGTGTGAAACCCCGCGACACAATCCGTCGCAGCCGGGCGTGTCGGGGGTCGTCCATGGCGATCATGGAAGAGAAGAACTCGTTGAATTCGGGTGGGGTGTCGAGAGCCGTGATACCGCTTGCCGAGGAGAACACCTCGGGGTGCCGCGAGGCCTCCAACACCTGTTCGTGGCTGGTGATCACGTATGCGCCGGGTCCGGTTTTGATGAGGCTGTCCTCCGGCATCTCCGGCTCGGGAAGATGCTGGGGCCCAAGGGCTCGGAGCGTCGCCAGATCGGCATCGATGGCCGCCTCGTCTCGCTTCCAGAACACCGGTTTGATCGGGTTTGGCACACCGTCGGCCGCAACAAATGAACCGTCGGTCACAGTCATGGCAACAACTTACTCACCGGTAGCCCAGGCCACCCAATACAACCCGGCATACGAGACCGGTCACGGTTGTGACTCCCCCCAGCAGCGTCAACGCGAACCTCACCGAACCGAGCTAGCCTCACGGGAGCGGTTCGCATAACCGATGACGTCGGACAATCGACCGAGCGGGGTGACATCAGAATCATGGGCGACAAGTGAGGAAACGGGCGCTGGAAATCGCCGACCAGATCGAATCGTCGGCGTGCGAGCTCGGCTGGGTCGTCGGCGAAATGGTGGGTGACGAATCGGCTCTGATGGCCAGATTCGACGTCGGACGCAGCGTCTTCCGGCAGGCGATACGGCTCTCGGAACACCTCGGTGTAGCCACAATGCGAAGAGGCCGAACAGGCGGCCTGGTCATCGCCAAACCCAACGCAGACCCCGCCGCTCTGTCCTTACAGATCGCCTGGTCCAAGCAGCGGGTGCAGATTCGAGCCGTCGAACGGCTCCACACCACCATCGACGACTGGGCGCCGACGGGACCGCCAGGATCGAAGACGTTCCTCGACATCATTCGTCGCGCACTCCAAGGATTCAACGGCAACCAGCTCACCACGATCGCGGTGGACTCGGTGAAACTGGGCGAACAGATCGCCCACCACATACTGGACACCCTCATCGAACAGCGATGGAATGGGCCAGATCTGCTTGGCTCGGAAGCCCATTTGATGGAGGTCTACGAAGCGGGACGAGCCTCGCTTCGCGAAGCCATCCATCTGCTCGAACTGCACGGCGTAGCGGTGATGCAGCGAGGCCCCGGCGGAGGTCTTCTGGTACTTCGGGCGCCGTCTCCGGGAGCAATTCCACGGTCGATTCGAGCTCAGCTGCGCGCTTCATACCTGTCCGATCCTCAGATCCAAATGTTGATGGAGGAGTTCGTTTCTGCGGTACCTCAGCACGACGTTCAAGACTCCGGCCCTCGTGTTGCGGAACGGTGCTCGGCAGGTCATCGACTCTCTCCGGCTCATTCCCCAGTAGCTGGCAACGCCGTCGGATACCTCGATGAGGGGGTCGGTCAGGCGACGGGACGCGCTACGATCATCAGGTCTATTCCGGGGTAGCTCAGTTGGCAGAGCAACCGACTGTTAATCGGTTTGTCGTGGGTTCGAGCCCCACCCCCGGAGCCACACCACCCGCTGATTCAACCCTGGGGCGGTAGCTCAGTTGGTTAGAGCACGGCACTCATAATGCTTTTGTCGTGGGTTCAAGTCCCACTCGCCCCACCGTGATACCCCTGCAGGGGGCTCGTTGCCACGAAGGTTCCGAGCATCGTTGCGCCAGAGCCGAGCCATGTCCTCACTCGCTGTCTCGCTCGTCCCTCGCTTTGCCAGCTCGCTTCATGGCTCGTTCTGCCTCCACTCGCTACGGGTCTGCCTCGCCGTGCGAATCTCAAATCGCTGCGGAAGCTGAACCGGTGTTCGCCCGTTGTCGAGACGCCGGTTCCCGGAGGTTGAACGCGTGAAGCGAAACGGCGCAATGCGACGAAGGAGCGAGCCCGCTGGAGGCGAGCAGCACGTGCGTCGAACGGCCGAGGAGGCGAGAGCACGGAACCTCCGAGCTTGCGCAACGGGCACGACCTGCAGGCGCAGGAACTCAGTCCAGATAGCCGCGCAGTTTGTCGGAACGGAGCGGGTGGCGCAGTTTGGCCAGGGTTTTGTTTTCGATCTGCCGGATCCGTTCTCTGGTCACCCCGAACTCCTTGCCCACTTCTTCCAAGGTGCGGGGCTGGCCGTCGTCGATCCCGAAACGGAGCTTCACCACCTCGGCTTCCCGCTCGCTCAACTCCTTCATCACTTCGCTGACCGCAATCGCCAACATGTGACGGGCCGCTACATCTACCGGTGCCGCGCCTTTGTCGGGGATGAAGTCGGCCATCGAGCTGTCATCCTCGTCGCCGACCGGGGTGTCGAGGCTGAATGCTTCCTGCCGGGCGATGCGCAGGATCTCTTCCACCCGTTCCGGCGTCATGTCGACGTCCTTGGCGATCTCGGCCATGGTCGGGTCACGTTCGAGCCGCTGTCCAAGCGATCGCTGACTGCGGATGACCCGATTCATCGACTCCACCATGTGAACCGGTACCCGGATCGTGCGTGACTGGTCGGCGATCGCACGGGTGATCGACTGACGGATCCACCAGGTGGCGTAGGTGGAGAATTTGAAACCGCGGGCGTAGTCGAACTTCTGCACCGCCCGCATGAGCCCGAGGTTTCCCTCTTGGATCAGATCGAGCATGGCGACGCCGCGGCCGGTGTACCGCTTTGCGATCGACACGACCAGACGCAGATTGGCAGCTGTGAGATCATTCCGGGCCAGCTCCCCGTCGTGAACCGCCTGTCGAATCCGGCGCCGCTCTTCAGGATCGAGGTTGTCCCACTCGCCTGACATCACCAGGTCGGTCTGCCGATCGGAATCTTTGGCACCTTGCTCGATACGTTTCGCCAGTTCCACCTCCTCATCGGCAGCGAGCAACGGAACCCGGCCGATCTCCTTGAGGTACATCCGAACCGGGTCACCCGAACCAGATGCTTTGGCAACGGCTTGAGTAGCGATGACAGCAGAATCAGGTCGCCGGCGGCGACGCGACGTTGCTTGAGAGTCGTGGTCATCTGACTCTTCGATCACGTCATGGTCGAAGGGCACGTGGTTCTCGGCCAGGAACCTTTCCACCTCCTGAACCAACTGAGGGGTGAGGTCGATGTTGTGCATTACTTCGATCACGTCGTCGGGCGTGAGGGTTCGGCCAGCCTTGGCGCGCAGCAGCAGCCGATCGCGGTGTTCTTCGCTGAACAGCGGTTGTTGGGGAACTGCGTGCATCCTCAGGGGGTAACCTCCTCCGATCCCGTCCCCATCCAAGCTAGCAACTGTGACACTGTCAGTTCTTGTGAATGCTCTGAGGTAAGTGACTCCACCGTTTCCTGGAACCACCTGAGTTCGGAGGTCAGCGCAGCCTGATCCTCGACAGAGGTGGGATCGAAGCTTCGCAAACGAGCCGTTCGTTCCCGTTCGATCAGCAGACGCCACAACCGGCATGCAACGTCGAGCGGGTCTGCCTCGGCCGGCTCTACCGCCAGTCGGTACAGCAAGCTCTGATCGTCGGAATCGACGGTATTCGCCACCGCATCGAAGTCTTCGGTCTCAACCAACAGTGCGAACAGATCACCCAGTCGTTGCACGGTGAAGGCGTCGGCTACGACGAGTCCGCCGATCGTGGTCGGGTCCTGGATCGCCAGCTGGAGGGCCAACAGCTCCACCGGCGGATAACGATCCGGACGGCGCTGCTGCCGGGCAGATGGCGCAGCCTCCTTGCCGGGATCGTTGCGGAGGTCGATGTACTGGTCGGGCGGCGGCCTGTCGTAGGAGTATCCATCACCGGGAGGCCGATTGGACCCTCGGTTGTCCTCAGTGCGCCGGTTCGGAGAGCTCCGAGGACCTGAACCGCCGCCGAATCGACGCGCACCCGGGGAGGTGAACATCGAGCGGATCGTCTCGATCGCCATCTGGGTGTGATCGGCGATTTGAAGAGCGTAGGCGTCTCGGACCAGAGAATCAGGGTGCTCAGCCACAACGGAGATCGCCTCTTCGGCCGCACGGGCGCGGCCCTCGACCGTGTCCATGTCTGCACCCCGTAGAACCCGATTCACCCGGAACTCCAAGAAAGGGCGAGCCTCGGTGACCGCAGTTGCTAGCCGCTCGGGGTCGCTGAAGGCCAAATCACCGGGGTCGGCGCCGCTGGGGAGATCGACAACCCGTACGTCGAGGTCGTACTGCTTCTCCCACTCATAGAAACGGGCGGCGGCATTCTGGCCGGCATTGTCGCCGTCGAAACTCAACACCACTCGGTTGCAGTACTTCTTGAGTTCTTTCACGTGCCGTTCGGTGAGCGCTGTCCCACAGGTGGCCACTGCCCGGGGCACCCCGGCGATGTGATAGCCGATCACGTCGGTGTAGCCCTCGCAGATCACTACCTCGTCAGCAGCCACAACGTTGCTCTTGGCCCGATCGAGCCCGTACAGCACGCTGGACTTGTTGTAGACCGGCGAGTCCTTGCTGTTCATGTACTTCGCTCCGTCTCCGCCGGGAAGGATGCGACCTCCGAAGCCAATGTGATTGCCCCGCACATCTTTGATCGGAAAGAGAACCCTGGCTCGGAACCAGTCTTGCTGTTTGTTGCGCCGGTTTATCAGACCCAGACCGGAATCGACGAGATCCTTGTTGCTTGCTCGGAGGTGGTTTGCAAGCTGATCCCAGTCGTCGGGCGCCCACCCCATTTCGAATTCCCGAACAATGTCGCCGGTATAGCCCCGTTCCCGCAGATACGCCCGAGCGGGAGCGGCCGAAGGACTTTTCAGCAGCAGTTCGTGATACCACTTTGCGGCCGATTCGATGAGCTGTTGAAGGTGTTCCTTGCGCTTGCGATCCTTGCCCTGGTTGGCGTCGGTGTAACGCAACTGGATTCCGGACTTGTTTGCCAGCCACTCGATTGCTTCGACGAAATCGAAGCCCTCCTTTTCCCTGACGAAGGTGATGACATCACCCTTTGCATGGCACCCGAAGCAGTAGTAGAGGTTCCGCTCTGCGTTGACGCTGAATGATCCGGACCGCTCGGAGTGGAATGGGCACAGGCCGCTGAACCGGTTACCCACCCGCTTGAGCTGGGTGTACCCGGAGACAACCTGAACGATGTCGCTTTCGTCCCGAACCCTCTGGACGTCCTCGTCAACGATCCCCACAGGCCAAGCTTATGACCGCCATGCGACGGCCGCTGTTTTCCCAACCGATGGCCAAGCTACAGCTTGTCGTTGATCCAGGCGGCGACGCCCGGGAGCGGGATGCGAACCTGTTCCATTGTGTCACGGTCCCGGATCGTGACGGCCTGATCGTCGAGGGAATCGAAGTCGAACGTCACGCAGTACGGCGTACCGATTTCATCTTCACGGCGGTACCTCTTGCCAATGCCCTGAGTCTCATCGAAGTCGGTATTGAAGTGGCCCGCCAGGTCGGCGAAGAGTTTCTGCGACGGCTCCATCAGTTCAGGCTTCTTCGACAGCGGCAGCACCGCCGCCACGAACGGCGCTATGCGGGGATGCAGCTTCAAGACGGTGCGTTCCTCATCGCCCACTGGCTCCACGTTGTAGGCATCCATGAGAAACGCCATCATGGCGCGGGTCGCCCCGGCTGCGGGCTCGATCACATGAGGGACGTAGCGGCGATTGTTGGCCTGATCAAAGAAGTCCAGCCTTGATCCGCTGTGTTCGGCGTGCTGGTTCAGGTCGAAGTCGCCCCGGTTGGCGATTCCCTCGAGTTCCCCCCAACCCCACGGAAAGAGGAACTCGACATCGCTTGTGGTCGATGAGTAGTGGCTCAGTTCGTCGTCATCGTGGGGGCGAAGCCGGAGGGAGTCGGCATTCATACCCAGGTCGATGTACCACTGCATGCGGGCGGCGCACCAGTACTCGTACCATTCTCGGCGTCCTCGGGCGGTACGAAGTACTCCATCTCCATCTGTTCGAATTCCCGGGTCCGGAACACGAAATTGCCCGGCGTGATCTCGTTGCGGAAGCTCTTCCCGATCTGGGCGATACCGAACGGGGGCTTCTTCCTGGTCGTGTGTTGGACGTTGGAGAAGTTGATGAACATTCCCTGGGCGGTTTCGGGCCGCAGGTACGCGTCGGCACCCTTCCCGGCTACGGGACCGGCCGCGGTCTTGAACATGAGGTTGAAGTGTCGAGCCTCGGTGAAGGAATCGGCAGCTCCGCAGTTCGGACATAGGTTCGGGTCCTCCAGAGTGTCTTCCCGGAATCGCTGGCCGCATTCCTTGCAGTCCACCAGCGGATCGGTGAAGTTCGAGAGGTGACCGGAGGCCTCCCACACCTGTGGTGGTCCCAGAATCGAGGCGTCGAGTCCGACAACGTCGTGTCTCTGCTGCACCATCGAACGCCACCAGGCGTCCTTGACGTTGCGCAACATCAGCACCCCGACCGGCCCGTAGTCGTAGGTGGAACGGAAGCCACCGTAGATCTCCGCCGACGGGAACACGAAGCCTCGCCGTTTGCAGAGGTTCACAACCTGGTCGAACAGTTCCGGTCTGGGCTCAGCCATGGCCGAAAGGCTAACGCCCACGATGTCCGGCCCCATCCAAGCAATTCGACAGACAAACGGTAACAATAGAGGGGTGAATGACCTGTCGACATCGTCGCTGCTACCGCGTCGAATCGCAGCCTCAGTGGTGGATCTCGCGGTTGTCGGGTTGCTGTGGCTCCTGGTGCTGTATCGCTTGGCCGTACGGTTCGAAATCGCCCAACGAACCCCCGACGGAACACCGGTCTATTCCGACCTCCAGCGGGCCGAGTTGTCGAGCATCGCCGAGGGACTGAACTTCGGTCGGATCATCGGTGACTTCTATTACTCGATCCACGGGAGAGGTTTGATCCTGGCAATGCTGTCGCTCCTGATCTTCTCCCTCATCGCCTGGGTGCTGGTTCCTGCAAACACCGGCTGGTCCGTAGGGCATCGGGCGTTCGGACTCATGGTCACCGACATGAAGGGACAGAAACCACCCCTCGACAGCTATCTGCGCCGCTACCTGGTGGGCATTGTTGACCTGTTCCCCTACATCATCCCGGGCCTTCTCGGATGGATCGTCGCCTCCCGCAACGAACACCACCAGCGTATGGGTGATCTCAGTGCCGACACAGTCGTGGTGAACGCCACCGCAGCCCTCGGCGACCTCCCACAGACCACCACCACGGTCATCCGCCCTGGCCAGACTGCCGAAGCTGAGGCGGAGGGCACGGGTCAACCGCCCGCACCGGCACACCCGGGGACAATGGTCGATGTCGAGGCGGCGCTGGCCGGTCACACCATGACCGAGGCGGCCGAAGATCTCTACCCGGTCCTGGATCTGGAGGACACCACACCACCGATCCCGACGGTCGAAGCTGGCAAGGCCATTCCGACTCCTGATTCTGGAGACAGCGAATTCGTCACATCGCTGATCGACCATGAGGAATCGATCCTCGCCGATGAGGCCGAGGTCGATGAACTTCCCCAATCGACCTATGCCGAGAACTGGCATTTCCCTGAAGCCCAAGAGGCCCCCGTCTGGACACCTGAACCGAGCACCAACAACGGTCCCAAGGCAGCCCAGCACGACTCCAAACCGGCCAAGGCCGACCAACCGGCGCTCCAACCCGCTGCCAGTTCTGCAGCACAGATTGGTGACCCTGTCTGGAACGAACAGTGGCAAGCATGGCTTTATTGGGACCGCGACGGGAAGAAGTGGCTTCGTCATGATCCCGAGCGAGGTTGGCTCCCGATCGGCGACTCGCAGAAGGCCTAGTAGTGGCCACCCAGAACGCGGCGCCGGAAGCTACGGTGCCGCGCGTGATCGATCCTCAACGCGTGCCGCAGCATGTCGCATGTGTCATGGACGGCAACGGACGGTGGGCCAACGAACGAGGTCTCGTCCGCACCGAAGGTCACGCCGCTGGCGAACAGGCCCTCGTCGACGCCGTCGATGCATCCCTCGAACTCGGGATTCAGTGGCTCACCGTTTATGCCTTCAGCACCGAGAACTGGCGGCGCCCAGTCTCCGAAGTGCGCTACCTCATGAACTTCAACGAACAGCTTCTGCTGCGTCGGAGAGATGAGCTGAACGACAAGGGCGTACGAATCAAGTTCGTCGGTCGCCGAGACTGGCGAATCCCCAGGCGGCTGCTCAAACGCATCGAAGAAACCGAAGCTCTCACGGCCCACAACGACACCCTCACGCTCAGCATCGCATTCAACTACGGAAGTCGAGCCGAACTCGTCGATGCCGTCAGGCAACTGAACGCCGACGGGGTCGAACCCACCGAAGAAGCCATCTCGGCTCGAATGTACGACCCGTCCATGCCCGACGTCGATCTCTGGGTTCGAACCTCAGGTGAGCACCGCATCTCGAACTTCTTGCTATGGCAATCCGCCTACGCCGAGTTCGTGTTCGTCGATGCCTTCTGGCCCGACTTCGGACGAACCGAGATGTTCAATGCCGTCGCAGAATTCCAGCACCGCAACCGCCGCTTCGGCGGGCTGTAACTCCACCTCCGGTGGGGGCCGTTCAGGCGCCACGGAGGCTTGAGCCTGCGGCCTCAAAGAACTCGGGCCGTCTAGCCCGCTGCGCTGGATCTCTCGCTAGCTGCGTAGTTCGTGTTCTCACTCGCTGACGCTCGCTTCACGAACCACTCCGCCTCGCTACAGGGAAACCGCGCAGGAATCAGAAACAGCCCGGCCTCCTCGCACCGAGGGGTGAAACCTCTGCGAAGAGAGCCCGCACCGCCGCTTCAGGCTGACGGGCGAGCCAGAGGGAGGGCGGCCTAGGGTGGGGAGCCATGAAGCGAGGCGGCGGCAATAACGATCACAAGCCGCACGTAACGAGCCGCCGAGTGAGAACATGGCTCCCCGCCCAGGCCGAACGGAGACAGAGCCACATCGGATCCCACGCCCCCAGCACAACTCACGGCCACCGGCTAAAGGCTCCGTGCCGTTTGAGCGGGCCCCCTGCAGGGGTGTAACCGTGCCGTTGTATCGGGATCAGGGGGTTGTGCTTCGCACCCACAAGCTCGGCGAAGCCGACCGGATCATCACGCTCTTCACCGCCGGTCACGGACGAATCCGGGCGGTAGCGAAGGGAATCCGACGTACCAAGTCTCGATTCGGGGCTCGGCTCGAGCCGATGTCGTGGGTGAACGGTCAATTCTACGAAGGACGAAACCTCGACATCGTGACGCAGGTCGAAACCGCCCATCGATTCGATCACTTGCGAAGCGATCCCGAGCGTCTTCATCGAGCGGCGGTGATGCTCGAAGCGGTGGAACACACCACCCAAGAGCGAGGCCCGGACAGAGGGATCTTCAACCTGCTCACCGGTGCACTCCGCGAACTCGATCGGACCGGCAATCACAGCGTCCTTCCAGCCTTCGTGGCCAAGTTGCTGATGCTCGAAGGGATCCAGCCTCAAGTCAACCACTGCGTCCACTGCGGCAAAGAGGATCGAATCGAGGCGATCAACCTTCACCAGGGCGGAGTTCTGTGTCACGAACATCGCTCTGGTCAACCGATCGGTCCCGGCGTCCGCAGGGCGCTGTCGCTCGTGTTCGCGGGTGAGGTGAGACAAATGCTGGATGAAACGGACCCGGCTGTCGCCGACGAAATCGAGATCCTTGCAATTCAGCTACTGGAGCAACACCTCGAGCGACGACTGAAATCAGCGAGCTGTCTTCCGAACCGCTATCTAGGCGTCAGACTCCCCGCTCCCTACGGATCTGGCGTTTCGGTTCCCACCCACGTGGGTGGGCTGAACGTGACGTCAGGAAGCGTGGGTGCAGTCGTGGCCTGAGTTGTCGGCCGCCGAGTCGTCGGGGGCCGGGTGGTTGGCCGTCGAGTTGTCGCGGGCCGAGCCGTCGTGGTCGGCGCGGCCGTCGTGGTCGGCGCGGCCGTTGTCGTCGGCGCGGCCGTTGTCGTCGGCGCGGTTGTCGTGGGTGCGCTGGTTACCGCCTGGGTCGTCGGCGGAGCCGGGACGGTAGTCGCTGAGACAGTGGTCGGCGGTTGGGAGACCTCGGCGGCGGTGGTGACCTGAGGTGTCCCCTGCACCGTGGACTCAGTTGCGTCGGTGTCAGCCTCAGCGGCACCTCCAAAACTGAGAGCTGTGACTGCGATCGAACCAGCCAACGACAGTGTGAACAGCGATGCCAGGATCACAGTGATCCGTTTCCGTCGGGCACTTTCCCTCCCGACCTTCCGGGCGATCGTGGCAACTACAACGGTTTGCCTGGGCGACCTTTGTCGGAACAACAACCCTGGAGACACTTCTTGCCTCCCTCACCACCGAGCCTTGCGGTGCCTGTCTGCGTATTGAGTCCCGAGTTGTTGGCGCCACTCCCCGGTTGCGCCTTTGGCCAATGCACCCCACCGTGCGCCAACGCTCGGAGCAATCGGCTCGGGTCGGCCGAAGACGCTGTTCCGAACGGCGGTGGCAAGATCGTGCTGGTCCCGTCGGTCGACGGGCTCCTCGGCATCGGAGGACTCGGTGAGGTCGATCACGGTTTCGGTGCGGCGAGTGAGCAGGCCAGCAGACACCATGGCCGGCTCGTCGTCGCCCAAGGACACATGCTGATTCAGGTCGTGCTGGTTGCTCATAGGGTGGGTTCGCCTCTGCCGGGACAGTCCGCCCGGCACTAATGCCCACACTACCGCCTAGCCTCTGGGCAATGTCCAGCATCTTTGACCTTCTGGGAACAGTTGCTCAGAACGTCGCCGGTGGTGGCGAGGACCGCCCCGGGCAGCAGCAGATGGCTGAAATCGTTGCCGACGCACTGGCCGTGCCCGGCACCGCGGTTGCCATTCAGGCAGGCACCGGCACGGGTAAGAGCATTGCCTACCTCACTCCGATCGTCCATGCCTTGGCAGAGCAGCGGATCGAGCGGGCCATCGTTGCCACCGCAACAATTGCGCTACAGGACCAACTACTCGATTCCGATGTGCCCACCACGGTGGCCGGCCTGGGCGCAGACGTCAGCGCAGCAGTACTGAAGGGACGTTCGAATTACCTCTGTTTGCAGCGGCTCGACGAACTCAACGAGGCGGCGATCGCAGAGCAACAGCAACTTCTCGCCGGAACCGACGCTCAGTCGCACGTTCCCGCAATCAACGAATGGGTCCAGACCACCTCCACGGGCGACCGTGAGGAGCTGGTTCCCGCGCCACCATCAGCGGTGTGGCGAGCGGTCAGCGTTGGTCCCGACGAATGTCCAGGCGCAGCTCGTTGCCCCAGAGGTGGCGACTGCTTTGCTGAGAACGCCCGAACAATCGCGGCGGCGGCAGACATCGTAATCACCAACCATCACTTCTACGGATTACACATGGCATCGGAGGGCGCTCTCCTACCCCCTCACGACATCGTGGTGTTCGACGAGGCTCACCATCTTCCCGACGTGATCAGCGCGACCAGCGGCGCCGAACTCAGCGGCGGACGGTTTCGCGCCATCGCCCGCAGGATCCGCAATCTACTGACAGAGGCGGACGTCGCTGACCTCCTGATCCGCTCCGCCGATGACCTGCCCAACGAACTCGGTTCCCGTACCGGCACGCGCGTGACCGTCTCGGCGGATCTCCTAGCAGTACTCCTGGCCGGCAGGAGCCGCAGCGAATCAGCGATGCAAGAGCTCCGAAGGGTGATCAGCGCAGCCGAGTCAGCTGGCGGTCAGATCGACGCCAAAACCTCCACTCGCATCGAGCGAGCCATGCGAATGCTCACATCGCTCATCGATGACATCGACCTCGTGATCAACGCCGAGCCCGCCTCCACGGTGCTGTGGGTGGACGGCTCACCGGGCAATCCGGTGCTCAAGGCAACACCAATCGATGTATCGCCACTGTGCAAGGAGTGGTTGTGGCGGGGTCAGTCGGTTGTCCTGACCAGCGCCACTCTCCCGGCCGAAATCGGCACCAGTCTGGGCCGTCCCGAACTCGAGGTCGACTCGGTCCCCTCGCCGTTCGACTATTCGACCCTGGGCCTGTTGTACTGCCCACTCCATCTCCCCACTCCAAAGGATCCGTCGTACCCCCAAGCCAGTAGAAACGAAATCGAGCGGCTCGTGCGGGCTGCTGGGGGGCGGTCATTGTGCCTTTTCACCTCCTATCGGGCGATGGAAGGGGCCGCGGAATTCCTTGAGCAAGCCCTGGATTCCGACATGACTGTCTTGGTGCAAGGCACAGAATCGAAAGCGGAACTGATCCGCCGGTTCGTGGGGACGGACAGAGCTGTCCTGCTGGCAACGATGAGCTTCTGGCAGGGCGTCGACCTACCCGGCGACGACCTCACCCTTGTGACTATCGACCGTTTGCCGTTCCCTCGCCCGAACGATCCGGTCCTGTCGGCTCGACGAGACCGACTCGGCAATGCCGCCTTTCGAATGATCGATCTTCCTCGAGCGGCCACGCTGCTGGCCCAGGCGGCAGGGCGGCTGGTCCGCAGGGCCGATGATCACGGAGTTGTAGCCGTACTCGACAAACGCCTCGCCACCAGCCGCAGCTATCGATGGGATCTGATCAATTCCCTCCCGCCGTTCACGAGAACGAAAGATCCAGAAGAGGTCTACGATTTCCTCCGGAGTCTCGATGACCGCTGATCCGAACCGTCGTCTATCCGAGTTGGCCTGACCCTTCGATCGGGGGCGGCTCCTCGGCCGGTGGGGTGAGAGCGAACGTCGCGGGAAGGCCGAGCGCATCGGCGATGAGGCGACCCAGCACCTCGTAGCCCTCGAGGTTTGGATGGTAACCATCAGATCGGACGATGTCGGGTGTGGCGGCTGCATTCCAATCGACCAGGGTGACGTGGTCATGATCGACAGCGAGTGCCGCCAGCTCGGCATTGGCGAGGTCGGTGTAGTGCCGGTCCACGCTCACGTTGACCAGCACGACATGTCGTTCGCTGAGAGCTGTGAGTGTCTCGGCGAACGACTCCTTGGTGGTAGGCCACCAACCGTTGGTGCCCAGGTGTACTACGACATTCGACACCGGTTCATGCTCGGCCAGGGCCTCGTCCAATTGCAGAACGCTACGGGCAACCTCGGTGTCGTACACGGTGTTGGGGCCAAAGCGGTAGCTGAGGACATTCAGCCCTTCCAGTATCGAATCCCCGACGATCAGTACCCCAGGAGGGTGAACCGGAATCGTGGACGAGACGGTGCTGGGCTCGAATGAGCGCAAAGTTGTCGGTGCCACCACGGTGGTCGTTGTCGGCTGGGTCGTGGTCGTGGCGCCCGGATCTGACGTCGATCCAGGCCTGGCCGCCGGGGAAGACGCGGAGGCCACCTCTTGAGCACCGAGCCCGGTTTGGGAGACGAATGGAAGCGTTACTGGTCGCGTGCACGACACCGCAGCAACCCCGAGGGCCATGGAGATCAAAATCCCCACCACCAACTGCCTGATCACGGCATCCCATCGGCCAGCTGGGCACAACGATGAGTGGGATCGGCAACCGGGTCAGGCTCTAGAAGCCGAGCATACGTTCGACCCCGGCCGGGTCGTGTTGCCAGTTCGGTTCGACGTTCACGACCAACTCGAGGTGATAACCCTCCGCTAGCTGTTTGCGCACGTTGGTCCCGACCTTCTTGAGAACTTCTCCGCCCTTGCCGATCACGATGCCTTTTGGCTTTCGCGTTCGACCAGAATTTCGACGGTGACGTGTTTGTCCCTCCACTCGGTCACGCGGGTGGCGATGCTGTGGGGCAGCTCCTCACGAAGCGTGCGAAGGAGCTGTTCCCGTACCAATTCGGCCACCCACCGTGCATCGGGCACATCGGTGAACGCATCGTTGGGAAACCAGCGGGGGCCCACCGGCAGACGACTCAGTAGATGCTCCACCAGGGGTGCTAGGCCGGCCCCGGTGAACCCTGACACCGGGAAGTAGGCGGAGCAGTCCAGGGGGGCAACCAGCGCCAACTGCTTTGCGATCGCTTCCCGCTTCATGCCGTCGATCTTGTTGAGGACCAGCACGGTCTTCTTGGGATCGATGCTCTCGGCCAGAAAGGCGTCGCCGCGCCCGTAACCGGAACGGGCGTCGACCACGAAACACACAACATCGGCCTCGCCCTTGCCCTGTCGAGCCGTGGTGTTCAGCTTCTTGCCCAGCGCAGTACGGGGCTTCCCTACGCCGGGGGTGTCGACGAACACCAGCTGTGCTTCTGGGGTTGTGAGCACACCACGGATCTGATGGCGGGTGGTCTGAGCCTTGTTCGACGTGATCGAGACCTTCTCCCCGATGATCTTGTTGACGATCGTCGATTTGCCGGTGTTCGGCCTGCCGTACATGGCTACGAATCCGGACCGGAAACCATTGTCGGAGGGTCCAGCATCCTGAGAACGTGCGCTCACCGGGAGACTCGGTCCGAGGCCGGAGCAAGAATGCGAACCCTGGTGATCCGTCGACCTTGCACCTTTTGCACCCGCAACTGCACACCACCGATCTCACAGGTCTCCCCGGCGGCCGGAACACGACCGAACGTATCGATCACGAGACCACCGACAGTGTCGTAGTCGCCTTCGGGTAGTTGGAGGCTGCCGAGGTCGTTGAGTTCGTCGATCTGGATGCGGGCGTCAACGCCCAGAGATCCATCTGGCTGCCGCTCCAGCAGCGGCTCTTCCCGATCGTATTCATCCACGATCTCGCCAACGAGTTCCTCGATCAGATCCTCGAGGGTCACCAGACCCGCTACTCCGCCGTACTCATCAACCACTATCGCCATATGGAATGTCTGTTGCTGCATTTCCCGCAGCAGTTCGGCCACTTTCTTCGACTCGGGTACGAAGTGTGCGTCGCGAAGGAAATGGGTCACCGGTGTGTCCACCTGACCGTCGAGTTCGGCCCGAATCAGATCCTTCACATACACGAGCCCCAGGACGTCATCGACGTTGGTGCCAACGACGGGCAGGCGTGAATACCCCGCTGCGCTGCTCATCTGCAGAGCGTGCTCGACAGTCTCGTCGGACTCGAAGAAGGTCATGTCGGGTCGAGGCACCATGACCTCACGGACGATGGTCTGACCGAACTCGATGACACTTTCGATCAGGTCGCGATCGTCTTGTTCGATGACCTCATCAGCTACGGCGGCGTCGGCCAGGGCGATGAACTCTCCAGGCACCGCGAACGGGCCCCGCCGCAGACCTTTCCCGGGGACGATCACGTTGGCGAGGACGATGAGTGCCTGAGTGAGCCAGCGCAGGGGGGGGAAACCGACCAGAGCCGCCACCGGGCGACCAAGAGTCATCGCCAGGCGATCGCTGTGAAGGATCCCCCATGTCCGCGGAACGGCCTCGGCGAACACGAACACAACGAACACATTGGCGAGCGTGATGGCCACGACCCACCAGCGGGAAACCAGCGAGTTGGCCAGAAGGGCCACCAACGTGACTTGGGCGAGGATCGTTGCCAGCGCAACCAGCCGTAGCGGGTTGACCAGCGACTCAGGGTGACTCAGGAGTTCGGCCATGCGCTCGGCTCGCGTGTCGGTCTCATCGTCACCGCTGAGATGCTGAAGTCGGACCAGCGAAGTGTTCGACAGCGCTGCTTCCATCATCACCAACACCATGGCGATGAGGACCAGGATGATCGCCAAGGTGATGCTGAGGGCGTCGTTCACAACTGGTCTCCAGGGTGGCTGAAACCACAGCGCGCGAGATGGATTCTTTCCTTGGACATCATCGTTTCTCGTTCGGCGTCGTCGGCATGGTCGTGGCCGAGAAGGTGGAGGGTCGAATGAATGATCAACAGGTGCATTTCAGCCTCGATCGTTCCGGCGTGGTCCGCTGCCTGACGGGCGGCAACGTCGGGACACACCACGATGTCACCCACGTGAGGTCTGAAGCCGAAGCTGTCACCCTCGGAGGGATCGTCGAGGGGAAAGCTCAGCACGTCGGTGGGGCCGGCGTGGCCCATGTGTTGGGTGTTGAGCTGGGCGATCGTTTCGACGTCGACTGCGATGATGTCGACAGATCCTGCCTGCACGCCCTCGGTCTCCAGGGTGCTTCGGGCTGCCTCGACGAGGCTTGCCACCAGCACGACATCCAAGGACGAAACGTCGTTGCGCTGATCGGAGAACTCCACAGCGATGCCGGCCACTCCGAGGTCGACTGTGAAAGAGGCTTCGGACATCATGTACTTTTCTGGTTCTTTCGTTTCGCCTCGATCTGATCCGATCGATCGTAGGCATCCACGATTTCCTGCACGATCTGGTGTCGCACGACGTCCGCCGAGCCGAGGCGTACGAACGCCAATCCATCTACACCGGTGAGGATCCGTTCGGTCCCCCGCAAGCCGCTTCGCCCGTTCGCCACATCGACCTGGGTTACGTCGCCGGTGACGACGACTCGCGATCCGAATCCGATTCGGGTGAGGAACATCTTCATCTGCTCAGGGGTGGTGTTCTGAGCCTCGTCGAGGATCACGAAACTATCGTTGAGAGTGCGGCCCCGCATGAACGCCAGCGGCGCAACTTCGACTGCGTTGCGCTCGAACAGCTTTGACATCCCGTCGGCCCCCACCATGTCCTGCAGAGCGTCGTACAGCGGGCGCAGGTACGGGTCGACTTTGCTCAGAAGGTCACCGGGCAGATAGCCGAGCCGTTCACCGGCCTCGACCGCTGGTCGCGTGAGCAGAATTCGCTCCACTTCGCGATTCTGGAGCGCACGAACCGCGCACGCCACCGCCAACCAGGACTTGCCGGTTCCGGCCGGCCCGATTCCAAAGGTGACCATGTTGGTCCGAATAGCATCCAGATAACGCTTCTGACCTGCCGTTTTGGCCCGGACACTCTTGCCTCGGGCGGTGGTCAACACCCGATCACCGAACACAGCAGACGGCCGTTGATTCTCCGCAACCATGGTGACCGCCCGCGTGACTTGCGCCGGCTCGATCACTTCTCCACGCTCGACCACCAGCACGAGTTCGGTGAGAATCTGTCCCGCCTTTTCGGCGTCGACACCATCGATGGTGATCTCATTGCCTCTGACGTGCACGTTGACATCGAGCGCTCTGGTGATGGCATCGAGGTTCTCATCTCGCTGTCCCAGTAACTGCACCATCAGGTGGTTGCCCGGCACGTGAATCTTGACTGGGGCGCTCGTAGTTCCTATGCCAACAGGCTACCACCGGGCTCGGTGTCGCCTCGGGTCGTTTGCCTCCCACCGGGTTAGGCTCGCCCTCACGTCTCGGGTTCGGCGTTGCGAACCTCCATTTGCCAGTCCACCGCTTTTGAATGGAGTTCCCATGAACGCTTCCGATCCTGCGTTCGACGATGGCAGCGACACCAGCCGATCCTCCGATGGCGGCATCGAGCAGTACATGACCGTCGACGCGTTCGACGTCACGGTGACCGCCGGGTCTTCCGAGACCGCCATAGTTTCCAAGGACCACAGTGGTCCGCTCCCGGACCACGGACGCACGCGAAGTGAACATCGTGAGGCAATGGACCGAGAAAAGCAGTGGTTACGGAAGGCCGCGGGAATCCCGGGCGTGGTTCGATTGGTGGAACATCGTGACAACATCGTGACCGAGTTCGCAGGGAGTCGAACCCTCCGCTCTGAGTGCCCTGACCCTCACACAACGGCTCGAGCGCTGGCATCTGTTGCGGACACCATCGCCGAACTTGCCGGGCGGTGTCTGATTCACGGCTCCATCGCCCCTGAACATGTGATCCTGCCAACCGACGGCGCAGCAATCTTGTGCAGCCCGAACTCATCGGGCGACCCAATCGATGACTTGGTCGCTCTTGGATTGTGCATAGAGTTTGCCAGCGAACAGTGGGAATCACCGCCGGACTCGATCACCCGATGGTGGTTATTGGCCAAGCAGCTGATGGATCAGGACCCCACCATGGGACCGGAGAGGGCGGCGCAGAATCTACGGGATCTGACCGAAACCCAAACGGATCGTTCTCGTCGCCTACGGCTCGGTTCTCTGGTCACCGCGATAGGGGCAGGATTGGTGTTGGTCCTGGCGGCGGTCATGTTCACCTCAGGTTCCCGGCCCAGCGTCACCGGACCCGAAGTCCAGATCGACGGCAGCGTGGTACGAGTGGGCAGCGAGGGCCAAGTGGCGCTCGTGCACCCAGGTGACAAGTGCATCGCCAGCCGGCTTTACCTTCTGGACCCGGAAACGTTCCAAATCTGGACCTTTGAGACCTTCGATACCGGCACTACCGGCACACCCGTGGCCATGGTGCCGGGGGCAACCGATCTGGGTATGGCCGAACTGAACGACGGGTGTGTCTCAGTTGTCGCCCGCGGGCCGGCTGGAGAAGTTGCGCTGCCCTAGCGGGACTCCAGCTACGCAGGAAGGTTGGTGAGGCCCAGATCGAGGAGGCGGTCCACGGCATGGTCCACCTCGACACCAAGGATGCAGGCCACCGCACGAAGGTCGTCTTGGCGGATGGTGAGCACACGTCCGTTGAAATCCTGACGCTGTACTTGGATCATGCCGAGGTAGCGGGACAACATGTCGCCTTCCGGTCCGGCGAGTTCGTGGAGGTGGGTGAGATCCATGGTCACCCCGGCCCGGCCGGTCTTCTCGGTCAGATCGAGCACACTGGGCGTCACGCCCACCTTTGTGGCCCGTGGCAACAGCTGGTCGACGGGCACCTGATAGAACTCGGCGAGGCGCTGAAGTCGTGGAACCGAGATAGCTCGCTCGCCCCGTTCATAGGCTCCCAAGACCGACGCCTTGAACTCCTGGCTTGACTCGGACTCGACGTCTTGAAGCGAAAGGCGCTTCTGTCGACGGATCGCACGGAGGCGCTCGCCGACCCGGCGTCCATATTCAGAATCAGTACCTTCGGGGGTGTCGCTGTCGTGCATGTGCCTCAATCCGTTCTAGGCGGTTCTCCCAAACCAAGCGCGGGGTGAACCGTAATCGGATAGGAGTGAACCTTCAACCACGAAGGGTGCCCGACTTCAGGATCGGCCCGTTATTCCTCGATCGAAACGCGATCACGGTGCGCGGCGAGAACAACACCAGCGGCGACGGTTGCGGTGTCGGCTCGCAAGATGCCGCCGGGCAATCCGAAGGTCTCCGCCCGTGAACGTTCAGTGTCCGTCCAGCCCCCTTCGGGACCGACTGCCGCCCAGAGCGTCGACTGAACTGGTAAAACACAATCCGGAAGGGAAGGCCCACCCGGTTCAGCCAGAAGCGCTGTGTGGTGCCGGGCCAGGAATGTCTCGATCGGCATCGGTCCCTCGAGGTGAGGCAGGCGAGGTTGCCTCGACTGCTGGCACGCCTCCCTCACGGTCACGGAAAGTCTTCTCATAAGTCGCTCAGCGCGAGCGGCATCGTAGGTGACCACAGACCGTGCGGACTGAAGAATTGCAATCCGGTTGATCCCCAGCTCGGTGAGCTTCTTGGCCACGCTTTCGACCTTCACTCCCTTGGTTGCCGCAAAGGCGACGCCAAGCGCCGGCTGTGGTGGCGCCACGTAGTGGCTGGCCCCGGTGATCTCCACCGAGCCGTCGCTGGCGGTGAGGACAACAGGAACCCAACCACCGGCCCCATCGCTCACGTTCAGTTCATCCCCGACAGAGAACCGCAGCGACCTGACCAGATGATCGACGTCGGCAGGGCTGAGCTCGGGCATCACCAGGTCGTCGACAAAGACCAGCGGGAATCGACGCAGTCGATCGCTGACCACCGTGAATCCGAATCTCTACGAGAACGCCGACTTGATGCGGCTCATGAACCCTTCGGGGGCGTCGGCAACAGATTCGCCCCGCTCAGCAGCGAAGTTCCGCAGCAGTTCTTCTTGCTCATGGGTGAGGTCGATCGGTGTCTGAACCTGTAGTTCCAGGAGCAGGTTGCCTCGACCTCTTCCCCGCAGATGGGGCACGCCCCGGTCACCGATCTTGAAGATCTTGCCACTCTGGGCTCCGCGAGGGATGTCGACCTCGACCGGACCATCGAAGGTGTCAAAACGTACGGTCGCACCAAGTGCCGCCTGGGTGAACGGCACGGTGAGCGATGCCCGAAGGTCGTCTCCCTCCCGGGTGAAGCTCGGATGTTTGCGGACCCGAACCTCCACGTAGAGATCCCCGGCGGGGCCACCTCGGGGCCCAACGGCACCCCGTCCGTTGAGCCTGAGCGTACGACCGTGATCGATCCCGGCGGGAACATCGATGGTGTACTGCTGGTCCTTGATCTCGCGACCCTCACCGGCACAGGTGCCGCACGCCTTGCTGACGATCTTGCCTTCGCCTCCGCATCGGGGACACGCGCCTGTTGTGACCATCTGGCCCAGGATCGACTGCCGGACCTGCCGGACCTGGCCCGAACCCTGGCACTGCCCACATGTGGTGACTTCGGCCCCTGGAGCCGCTCCCGATGCGTCGCAGACCTCGCAGGCAACCGCGGTTCGAACGTTCACTTCGCTGGCGGTGCCAGAGATGGTGTCGTCGAGATCGATTTCCAGGACGGTCTCGAGATCGACGCCTCGATTGGAGCCGCGCTGACCACCCTGGCCACCCACGTTGAAGAAGGCCTCGAAGATGTCACCGAGGCCACCGCCGCCGAACACATCGCCGGCTCCAAACCCGCCGAAACCGCCGCCCGGATCGGCAGTACCGAATCGGTCGTAGTTGGCGCGTTTGGTCGGATCGGACAGGATCTCATAGGCCGATGCAAGCGCCTTGAAACGCTCCTCGGCCCGCGGATCGTCCGGGTTGGCGTCGGGGTGAAGTTCCCGGGCCCGCTTTCGGTACGCCTTCTTCAGTTCATCGGCGGAAGCGCTTTTGTCGACGCCAATGACGTCATAGAGGTCTGCCATGAGCCCCTACCTTTCGTTGAGACGCTGCTCGAGCTGTCGGCTCACCACGGAAACGGCTGCCAGTGACTCTCGGTAGTGCATTCGGGTGGGGCCGAGAACGGCGATTGAACCACTGACTTCTCCGTCGACTCGGTAGGGGGATACGACAACACTGCACTCTTCCAACGGTTCCACGCCGGTTTCGGTTCCAATCGCCACCCGCATGCCGCGATCAAGCACATCGCTGATCAATTTCACGACGAGCAGTTGCTGTTCGAGAATCGTGAGCACCTGGCGAACCGATTCAACCGCCTCGAAGGACTGGGCGACATTCGATGTGCCGTTCACGTACACACGATCGTCGTCGTGCCCTCCAACGATGAGTCCGAACAAGAGGTTCGTCAGATCATCGTGACCACCATCGCCGGTTGGTGCCGGTGGTGACAGGTTCTCATCGAGGCGGTGTTCTTCCAGCGAAGCCCTCAGTTGGGTAGTGACAGCGTCCACCGTTTCGTCGTCGAGTTCGCTGTCGGCCTCGAACGAATAGCGGTACACCTCGCCAGTGCTGTCGACCACGACCACCAGGAGAGTGGTCGTGGTCAGAGGGACCAACTGAACTGACTTGATCTGCCTCGCTGAGGCCCCGAGGTCGACGACAACGGCGGTGTACTTGGTGAGGTTGCTCAGCAATCCCGCAGTTTGTTCGAGTCGCCCCTCGATCTGGCCTTCCATCCGACGGAAGAACGTGGTTACTCGTTCAGAGCTGGCACCGTCGAGCGTTACCGCGCCAAGTTTGTCGACGAAGTGTCGGTACCCCTTTTCGGTAGGGACGCGTCCAGCGCTGGTGTGAGGCTGCCACAGATACCCATCGGACTCGAGGCTGGCCATCTCGTTGCGAATCGTTGCTGCACTCACATCGATCTCGGTCGAGTTTCGCACCGCGCCGGAACCGACCGGCTGCGCGGTCTCGATGTATTCGCCAACGATGGCGCTCAGAATTGCGGCTTTCCTGTCATCAAGCACAGTGCGGCCGATTTTACCGCCCACAGACCGCCGCGCCGTACCACACTGGGTCGGTCGAATCACCGGACGGGCGAAGGTACTCGAACTGTTAAGACCGCCAGTTCTTGTGTCGAAGCTAGAAAGGTGCCCGGAGACGGTCCAACCCAGACTCCCGAAACGGAGATGCGAGTCGGCTGGCAGGCCAAGCCCGGCCTGGCCCAGATCGTTCGCGTCCTCGTAACCATCGGTCCCGCGCTTTTCACCATAATTGCGTCCACTCTCTTGGCGAAAGCATTGCCTGCGAGCCAGGGCCGCGATCGAGTCTTGTGGTGGATCTTCCTTCTCTTTTCCTGTCTGGTCCTCCTCGCTGTCTTCGATCGTGCCTTCCGGCGCCTAGCACCGATCTCAACGCTGCTGAAGGTATCCCTCGTCTTTCCGGACAAGGCTCCCAGCCGATTTGCGGTGGCCCTCCGAGCCGGCAACACCCGATCGATCGCCAAAAGAATCGAATCGATTCGCGAATCCGGGGTAGCACTGGATCCCGAGGACAACTACGCCAGCCAGATGCTGGAGATGATCGCGCTTCTGGGCGAACACGACCGACTGACCCGTGGCCACTGCGAACGGGTTCGGGCCTACACCGACCTGTTGATCGATGAAATGGGAATCGCCGCCGAGGACGCCAACCAGCTGCGTTGGGCAGCGCTCCTACACGATCTCGGCAAGCTGATGGTTGCGGCGGAGATCCTGAACAAGGACGGGCGCCCGACCGAGGAAGAATGGGAAGAACTCAAGACCCATCCCGCGGAGGGAGCGCGCCTTGCGCTGCCGCTGTCGGGCTTCCTCGGTGACTGGTGGAGAGTGATAGGTGAACACCACGAACGCTGGGATGGGGGCGGGTACCCCTCGGGTCTGGCGGGAACCGAAATCCATCTTGGCGCCCGCATGGTCGCTGTCGCAGACACCTTCGACGTGATCACCTCTGCCCGGTCGTACAAGACTCCGATCGAGGCGGACAAAGCTCGGGCCGAAATTGCTCGATGCTCGGGTGGACAATTCGACCCTCAGGTCGTTCGTGCTTTTCTGTCGATCGGGATCTCCAAACTTCGTTTCATCGTCGGCCCGCTGGCGTGGCTGTCCGGTTCGGCCAGTCTGTCCGGTGCCAGTACCGTGGTCCCGGCCGGAAGTGCGATCGCTACCGCCGCCGCCACCCTGGGAGCCGTTGTTGCGGTCGCAACGCCCGCAATCGTGGAGGACATCGACGTCGTTGCACCGCCGATCGAAGCTCCATTCGTGCAACCGTTCGAATCAACAACAACAACGATCGCTTCATCCACCACAACAGGTCCTGCTGGCAACAACCACGACGTTGGCCCTCGGTTCGTCAACGTCCTCGCTTCCAACCGCCACTTCAACATCGGCGAACACACCAACATCGACAAGCACACCAACATCGACGAGCACACCGACGTCTGGTGTCACGTCGACAACGGTCCCGACAACACCGCCTCCAACGACAGCCGCCCCTTCCACCACCGCACCACCGGCGCCACCAAGCGCAAACGTCGACTTCGCCACGTTGTCCGAAGGCTCTGCGCAGACAGTCGACGTGCTCGCCAACGACGATTCCGGTCTCACATTGACCTCGGTGAGCGGCGGATCGCATGCCGCCAGCATCGTCATCAGCGGCGGCAAGGTCATCTACACCCACGACGGCTCGGAGAGCCTGAGCGATACCTTCACCTACACCGCAATCAACGGTTCAGGAACTTCGGTTTCCCAGGTGGTCGAAATCACAGTGTCGCCGCAGAACGACACGCCGACACTGTCGTTTGACCCACAGACGGTTTACGCAGACGCCACCGCCCTGGATTTCGCTGTGGTGCTCGTGGCAAACGATCCCGATGACAGCAGCCATTCCTGGTCCATCGTCTCGTCCACCAATCCGGACTTCGTACTCTCGGGTTCCACGCTCAGACTGACAGACTGGACCAACCTGACCGCAGGTGACACCGAATCGGTCACCATCCGGGCCTACGACGGCTCGGTCTACTCATCCCCCGCCACCATGACCGTGACGGTGGAGGCACCCAGTACAGCCGGGCTGCTGATCAGTCAGTTCTCCAGCGATGGCTCGTACTACGGTGAGGACTTCGTGGAGATCTACAACTCCAGCACCGAGCCGCGATCGGTTGGGGCACTTTCCCTTCGCATCACCGGCGAGCGCGATGAACTCGAGGACAGCCGGCTCAGTCGGACGTCGTTGGGTGACCGTGTGATTCCCGCCGGCGGGTTCCTGCTCCTCGGCAAGAACCTGGGCGATGTGGGCGGCAAGGTCGACATCGCCTTCGGCCACAACCTACCGGCAACAGTCGGTCTGGAAATCTTGGCCCCCGACCGCACCGTCATCGACGCGGTGGGAACCCGAGCCGCCCCTGAAGCTCCCGGTGGCAAGTCGAACCGCAGTTATGCCTTGGAAGGGGTGGGCCTGCCCCCGCTCGACAAAGACAACACGGCTCATCCGCAGAGTTATGTCCGCCGGCATGGCAACGCCGGGTCGTGCGTCGACACCCAGAACAACTCAGCGGATTTCGTGCGACACTTCACCCCGGCCACCGTCAACCCTCGGCATGAGGGCGACACTGCACCGTGCGGCGGACCGGTGCCGTTCGCCGGCACGTCGGGCTCGTTCGTGATAAGCGAGTTCAGGACCGACGGTCCCGGGGCCGGAGACAACGACTTCATCGAGATCATGAACCCGACCAACGCTCCGCTGCCGCTCGACGGTTTCACCCTCGACGGAGACTCCCTTTCATTCAACTTCCCCAACGTCACACTCCAGCCCGGTGAGCACTTCCTCGTGACCGCTGACGGCTATGCGATCCTGGGCGACGGCCGGATGTCCGGTTCCCCCAGGAACGGTGGTTGGATCGAACTACTGGACGGAGCCGGCCAACGCCACGACTACGTTGACATCGGAAACAACGTCGACGAACTTCCCAAGCTGACCCGACGGGTTGAAAACAGCTGGGGCCGCAAATACGGATGCCAGTTCACCGGCATCATGCAATTCGGCGACTGGCAGCACCTCTTCATCCAAACCCCCCAGGGTCGCGGCGACATCACGGCCTGCCCGTCCTAGAACAGCGAGGGTGCACCGGCGGAAGCCATATGCTTCACTGAGATCCGTGGCAGCCCCGGTTGTTTTCTGGTTTCGAAGAGATCTGCGGGTCGAGGCCAACCAGGCCTTGGCGGAGGCGGCGAGCGAATGGTCCGGTGATCCCGGTCTTCATCGTCGACAGCATGTTGTGGGAAACATCGGGGGCAAACCGCACGTGGTTTCTGGCCGGCACCCTCGACGACCTCGATCGACAGCTCGGAGGTTCGCTGATCATACGGCGCGGCGACCCGGCGACGATTCTCCATGAACTGGCTGACGCAACGGGTGCTCGCGAGGTGTTTGCCACCGACGACTACGGGCCGTACGGGCGGGCCAGGGACACCAAGGTCGGTGAGACGTTGGCCACCAAGGGCATCTCGACCCACTACCGCTCCTCCAATTACGTGATCCCACCCGGCAGTCTCCTCACCAAGAGCGGAACGCCGTACAAGGTCTTCACTCCGTTCTACAAGTTGTGGATCACCACGCTGCCCGAACCGCCGGCAACACCCGAACTCGACTGTGTCGATGGGATCACATCGGAGGGACTACCCGACTCGCCCTCGCCGACCGCAACAAACCTTCCCGTACCAGGCGAGGAAGCGGCCTGGCATCGCTTCGATAGGTTCAAGTCCTCGATCGTCGACCGCTACGAGGAGACCAGAAACCTGCCCGGGATCGACGGAACATCGCGCCTGTCCCCCTACCTCAAGTGGGGTACCGTGCATCCGCTCCAGCTCATGGATCGGCTGGGCAACAGTCCCGGAGAACAATCCTGGGTTCGTCAGCTGTGCTGGCGTGATTTCTACGCCGAAGTCCTCTTCCATCGACCAGACTCTGCTCGCGAAGCATACATTCAGCGCAACGCCGTCGAAGCCGATACTGACGAGGCTGCTCACGAGCGATTTCAGCGCTGGTGCGACGGTCAAACCGGCTACCCGATCGTCGACGCCGGCATGCGGCAATTGCTGACCGAGGGTTGGATGCACAACCGGGTGCGCATGATCACCGCATCCTTTCTGGTGAAGGACCTGCATCTGCCGTGGCAGTGGGGTGCTCGCTTCTTCATGCAGCACCTGGTGGATGGCGACCTGGCCAGCAACAACCACGGATGGCAGTGGGTTGCCGGCACCGGGACCGACGCATCGCCGTACTACCGAGTCTTCAACCCCACCAGTCAGAGCGCCAAGTTCGACAAGGACGGGGCATACATCCGGCACTGGATTCCCGAGCTGGCCCAGCTCGGGAACAAGGTGATCCACGATCCTTCGTCGGATCCCTACGGGGCGCCAGCGGCCTATCCGCCCCCCATGGTCGACCACGCCGCCGAACGCATCGAAGCTCTGGTCCGCTACGAACGGCGTCGCGACACAAACCACTAGCGGTGGAGTCGTTCAGAAAACGAAAGAAGCCACACGACGGATCGTGCGGCTTCGGTCGGGATATGGGCCGAATCGTCGGCGGTCTGATTACGCGTCGCCGCTCTCAGAGTTGCGAACCCGAGCAATAAGGCGGCTCTTGCGGCGGGCTGCGTTGTTCTTGTGCATCACACCCTTTTGCTGGGCCATGTCGATTCGCTTGATCGCGATGCGGAGCTTCTCTTCTTGCTGATCAGTTCCGGCGGCGGCCTCGGCAGCCTTTTCGCGGGTCTTCAGCTCGGCGCGCACTGCGCGGTTACGCAGACGCCGCTTTTCGTTCTGGCTATTGCGCTTGATTTGAGACTTGATGTTTGCCACTGAATCTGAATCCTGTTGGACGTTGGTTGGACCGGTTGAGGATAGCGCCGTTCATCTGCGGTGACGCGCCCGTCGTTTCTTTGCCTCGGCTGCCTCAGACTCTATGTCCCCGCGGTCGCTGTACCCTTTGGGGCCACTTCAACCCGAAACGGCCGCTACCCCTCAATGTCCGATCAATCCAAGATCCGCAACCTGTCGATCATCGCTCACATCGATCACGGCAAGTCCACCCTCGCCGATCGAATGTTGGAGCTGTGCGGAGCGGTCGAAGCCCGCGAGATGCGAGCCCAGTACCTCGACTCGATGGACATCGAGCGTGAACGGGGGATCACCATCAAGCTCCAGAGCGTTCGCCTCGACTGGCGCGACTACGTGATCAACCTGATCGATACACCCGGGCACGTCGATTTCGGCTACGAAGTCAGTCGGTCCCTGGCTGCGTGCGAAGGCGTCGTCCTCGTGGTTGACGCTGCTCAGGGCATCGAGGCGCAAACCCTGGCCAACACCTATCTCGCGTTGGAGAATGACCTGGAGATCGTTGCGGTCCTCAACAAGATCGATCTTCCAGCCGCAGATCCTGACCGGTATGCGATGGAGATCGAGAACATTCTGGGCATCCCGGCCGAAGACATCATTCGTATTTCGGCCAAGACCGGCGACAACGTCGAAGCGGTACTCGACGCAATCGTGGAGCAGATCCCGGCGCCCGAGGGCAATCCGGACGGGCCCCTCCAGGGTCTGATCTTCGACAGCCATTTCGACAGCTACCGGGGAGTCGTGTCGAGCATCCGGGTGATGAACGGGACCATGAAAGCCCGTGAGAAGCTGCTGTTCATGCAGGCCGGCGCAACCCACGAGGCCGACGAGATCGGCGTGCGCACACCGGCCTCCAAGCCGGTGAAGGAGTTGGCCGCCGGGGAGGTCGGATATCTCATCGCCGGAATAAAGGACGTTCGAGAAGCGCGGTCAGGTGAGACCGTGACAGCCCTTGCCAACCCTGCATCGGGACCCCTCGAGGGGTACCGCGAGCCTCAGGCCATGGTGTTCTGCGGGCTGTACCCCGTCGACGGCGACGACTACGAGCCGTTCCGCGACGCACTCGACAAGCTGAGGCTCGACGACGGCAGTTTCACGTTCGAACCCGAAACCTCCACGGCTCTGGGGTTCGGATTCCGCTGCGGGTTCCTTGGTCTCTTGCATATGGAGATCATCCGTGAACGTCTCGAACGAGAGTTTGATCTCAACCTGATCGCCACCATCCCCAGTGTGGAATACCGGATCGACATGACCAACGGTGACCAGCGGGTTGTCGACAATCCCTCGGCTCTTCCGGATCAGGTGGAGTGGAACAGTATTCATGAGCCGTACTTGAAGGCGTCCATGATCGCTCCCAGCGACTACACCGGCACCCTGATGGAGCTGTGCCAGACCCGTCGCGGTCGGATGGAGGCGATGAACTATCTGTCACCAGAACGGGTGGAGCTGGTCTATCGGCTGCCACTGGCAGAGGTCGTGGTCGACTTCTTCGATCAGCTCAAGAGTCGAACCGCCGGCTATGCGTCGCTCGACTACGAACCGGTGGGATACGAAAAGGGTGATCTGGTAAGGGTCGACATCCTCTTCAACGGTGAGCGGGTCGACGCGTTCAGCACCATCGTGCACCGCGACAACGCCTACGAATACGGCCGCAAGACGGCCGAGAAGCTGAAGGAGATCATTCCTCGCCAGCAGTTCGAGGTTCCGATCCAAGCTGCCATCGGTGGCAAGATCATCGCCCGTGAGACTGTGAGGGCGTTTCGCAAAGACGTCACGGCAAAGCTCTACGGCGGCGACGTCACCCGAAAGAACAAGCTGCTCAAGAAACAGAAAGAGGGCAAGAAGAAGATGAAGAACATCGGAACGGTTCAGATCCCACCCGACACCTTCATCCGCGCCCTCCGACTCGACGACTGAACAGCTGAGTCATACGGCATCACAATGGAGGCGAACCACCGCTACCGTCTCGACGCCTCGGTCTGGCGTTCCCCAGATGGGCGAACCCTGATCGGGGGATCCGACTTCACCATCGTCGGGCTCAGCGATTCCAATCGGGATGCGCTTGACGCAATGATTGCGGGGTCACACACCACCGCCATCGACGATGACGAGTTCACACGATTCCTCCTCAACCGGAATCTGGTGCAGCCCGTCTCCCCGCCCGCACGACCATCGGAGGTAGCGCTGGTCATCCCGTGCCGGGACCATCACGCCCAACTGGACGACCTGTTGGGAGAACTCGATCCCACGGTGTTCGCCGAGATCATCGTAGTCGACGACGGATCGTCCCCTCCGCTGGTGGTGCCTCCCAACATGGCGACACTCGTTCGCCACGAAGAGTCCCTCGGGTCCGGCGCAGCACGCAACACCGGCTGGCGGGAAACGACCGCTGCGCTCGTCCTGTTCCTCGATGCCGACGTCGCCACCGATGGCAGGTGGATCCCCGATGCCGTTCCCTTTCTCCTCCACCCGAACGTGGCAGCATTGGCACCGCGGGTCAGGAGCATTCCCAATCCCAGCCGGGCCGGCCGATGGGAACAGGTCAGACCGGCACTCGACCTGGGAAACAACCGCTCCGTGGTCAGGCCACGCACTCGAGTTCCCTACGTTCCAACGGCAGCCTTACTCCTGAAGAGGGAGGCGTTGGAATCAATCGGCGGATTCGACGCCTCGATGCCCCTGGGTGAGGACGTCGACCTGGTATGGCGGCTCCACGACGAGGGTTGGACGGTTCGGTACGAGCCCGACCTAGCGGTTGGCCACCGGCCTCGGCCCACAGCTAGAGCATGGATTCGTCAGCGGATGACCTACGGCCGCAGCAACGTTGCGCTGTCGCTAGCGCATCCAGCCCATGTGGCCGGCATCGAACTCACATGGTGGAACGTTGCACCACTTCTGATGCTCGCTCGATCTCGGCCGCTCAAGGCTGTCGGGCTCGCCGCCGGATCGGCCGGTGTGCTGATGCTGCGGGACCGCCTCATCGACCGGTGCGAACACCCAGGGGTGATGGCTCTGAGACTCCAACGGGACGGCATCGCGTACACTGCGTTTGCCGTGACCCAAGCCGCACGCCGCAACTACTGGCCGCTGGCGCTGCTGGCATCAGTGTTGAACAAGCGAAGCCGGTGGCTTCTGACACTGAGCCTGTTGGCGCCGTCGTGGGAATGGTTGCACCGACGCCCCAACGTCCCGATCCATGAGTGGATGGCCGCCAGCATCACCGACGACGTGAGCTTCGGTACTGGGTTGTGGCTCGAATCGATTCGCACTCGAACTCTGAGCGCGGTGCGGGTTCACCTCAGCCCGATCGAACGGTATCTTCCCGATGTGGTCCCCGATTTCAGCCGACGATGATTGCGTTCAGCGCGGCGACATCGCTCAACCACTGTGCGCTCTTCTTCGGGATACGTTCCTGGGTCTCGTAGTTGACCTCGACGATCCCGAACGTGGGTCCGTACCCCCAGGCCCATTCGAAATTGTCGAATAACGACCACACGAAATAACCCTCCAGCGGGAAACCCTCCCGAATGGCGGCATGGACCTGCTCCAAGTGGTCACGAATGAAATCGATCCGATCATCGTCTTTCACCCGACCGTCGTGCCGTTCATCGTCGGGCATCGGGCAACCGTTTTCGGTGATCAGATAACTGGGGAAGTCGTAGCGATCGTGGAGCCATCTGAGAACACGGCCGAGGCTCGGTGGATGGATCTCCCACCCCATGGTGTTGGTGGGGGCGTCCGCAGGCAGGGTGAAGCTGTCGTCCACCGACTCAAAACTGCGGGTATAGAAGTTGATCCCCAGTAGATCGATCGGTGCGCCGATGATGTCGAGGTCACCGTCGTGGACCTCGCTTTGATCCCAGTTGAAATGGTCAGCGGTGTCCTGGGGATAGCCGAATCCTGCGACCGGGTCGGCGTACCAGTGGTTCTCGAGGTTGTTGCGGTGGTGGGCCGACTCGATATCCCGCTTGTCATTGGTTGCGGGTTCAATCGGGGTGAAGTTGATCGTGATGGCCAGCCGCGCCTCTGGAGCGCCTGCCCGAATCCGCTCCCCGGCGAGTCCGTGAGCCAGCAGAAGGTGGTGGGATGCTGCGAAACCCTCTGCCCTGGAAGTGTGTCCCGGTGCGTGCTCGCCGGTCACGTAGCCATGGTCGGCTGACACAAACGGTTCGTTGAGGGTGGTGAAGGTGTCGATGCGATCACCCAGCCGAGCAACAACGGCTTCGGCGTAGTCGGCGAAGGCGTACGCAGTGTCGCGGTTCACCCAGCCTCCGTTGTCTTGTAGACACTGGGGTAGATCCCAGTGATACAGCGTGGGAAACGGGCGGATGTCGGCTTGCAGGAGTTCGTCGACCAAACGATCGTAGAAGTCGAGCCCGGCTCGGTTGACCGGACCCGCGCCGTCGGGAATGACCCGGGGCCATGCGATCGAGAAGCGGTAGGCATGGAGCCCAAGGTCTTTCATGAGAGCTACGTCGTCCCGATACCGGTTGTAGTGATCGCAGGCGACATCACCATTGGATCCATCTTTGATTCGGCCCGGTTCGGCGCAGAAGGTGTCCCAGATACTCGGCGACTTCCCATCTGCGGTGGGCGAACCTTCAATCTGGTACGAGCTCGTTGCCGAGCCCCATAGGAAGCCTTCGGGGAAAGGGAGCGATTTGGTCATTGGGGTTCCTCTGCAACCTTCAGCGTCGGCGTGACAGCGCTGCCAGGCGAGCCACGAGAACTTCCATCAGTGTGTCGGTATCGATCGCCGTTGCCCCTCGAACTCCGAGGTCAGCGGTGGCCAATAGACCGAATACCTCCCGCAATTTCTCAGACCCGAGCGAACGGCTGAGATTCAGCGCCTTCTTGGCGGGAAAGGTGCTCCCTTTCATTCCGAGGAGCGCGGCGGCCTGTTTCTCATTGCCGATTCCGGCCCCATCGAGAGCGAGGGCCCTCTGGTAATGGCCGTGCAGGGTGGCAAGAATCTGGAGCGTGTGACGTTCGCCGCCGCCCATCATGCGGTGCAGCTTGTCCAGGGCGACCGCGATGTTGCCCTGATCGATGGCATCGGTGAGTTCCCACGGTGGAACGTCGGATGCCTCCCCGAGGAACGGCTCCACATCGGATGCGGTGAGCCCTGACCCTTCGCCAAAGGTGGAGCCAAGAACGTCGAGTACCGCTTCGGCCCGACCAACATCGTCACCGAGACGATCAGTGATGAGCGCCTTCGCCCCGCCGTCGAGACGCACTGCCGCTTGGGCAAGATGCTGATCGAGTAGGGCCTTGCGGCCTTTGCCCCGGGGGGCGGCATCGATCTCGCCCGCCCCGGCCGCCCTGAGAGCCTCCTTCAACGGCTTGGGTACGGCGGGGAGACGGTGGGAGCTACTGCCTTTCTCCCACACCAGCACCAGATCGGTCGATTCGGTGGGATCGGCGACGTATCGAACCAGCGGGGCAACGTCATCCTGCTTGGAGAAGATCCCGAGGTTGCGGCCGATGACAACCCGACGTTCGGTGAGAAAAGGGGGGGTCTGAGCTGACGTGACCAACGCCGAGATCGATGCCGGCCCACCCTCATCGACCATCTGCGCCTCGGTGATCTCGTCGACCATCAGCGTCTTCTCACCATCGCCAACCAGCTGATCCACGACCTTGCTGAGCGCCTGAGCGACCAACGTGGGATCGTCTCCTTTCAGAAAATGGATCATGCGGCGTCGAATTCGGCTCGTCGTTGGAGGATTTCGGCCACCGTGTCAGCCACCCGGCGCGATGCTTTCACATCGTGGGCTCTCAGGATGCGACAGCCCTTGGCGATCCCCAGGGCGTGGGCTGCCATGGAGCCTTCGTTGATGTTGTGCCGATCGGTCTCCAGCAGCTCGAACAGGAACCGCTTGTTGGACGCCGAGAGAAGCAGCGGATACCCCAGGTCGGCCAGCTCGGCTGAACGGTCGAGCAATTCCCAGCTCATATGCGGGTCCTTGCCCAGATCCATTCCGGCGTCGACAACGATCCGTTGTGGTTGGATACCGGCGTCGAGCGCCATCTGCACTCGACCGGCGAGGAATGATCGAACCTCGTCCACCAGATTGTCATAGTGCGGTTCGGGATCGGCAACTCGAGGACCGATCCGGATATGGGTGGCGATCACGGTGGCATCGTGCTTGGCGGCAACTTCGAGATAGCGCGGGTGCTCGAACCCGGAGATGTCGTTGGCGATGACAGCCCCACGCTCGAGGCTGGCATCGAGCACCTCGGGGTTCCAGGTGTCCACACTGATCGGAAGATCGAACCGTTCCACGAGGGCCTCGACTGCCGGAACGACTCGGTGCAGCTCTTCGTCGAGGTCGACCGCGTCACCGGGGGCAGCCTTCACCCCTCCGACATCGAGGAGATCGGCGCCCTGCCGAACAAGATCGTCGGCCTTGCGCAGAAAGTCATCGAAATCAAAGTACTCGCCAGCGTCATAGAAGGAGTCCGGAGTCCGGTTGAGAATGCCCATCACCAGCGCTCGATGGGTGATGTCGAACGGAGTCGGGCCGAGCTCCAAGATCACCCTCTCGGTCCCAACGTTCACCATGGCCATCAACCTATCGAAGCACGGCGCGGACGGGTTGGGTCCGAACCCGCTGCGTTGGGCATGCTCGCCCGCCACCTCGTAGCCTCGTGTGATGAGTTCTGTGCTTCAGAAGTTCGAAATAGGTTCGCAATGGCCGACGTTGGACCCGTTTCTGTTCACCGCCCACCATAACGATGCCTATCCGGCGGGGAATGGTCGCCTCGCTCCCGATTCGTCCGCCCTGGTCGGACGTCAGATCGGTAGCGACTTCAGCGGCCAAGACGGTTGGAGTATGTACCACGGCAGCGACGTTCCGGGCTTCCCTCAGCATCCCCATCGAGGTTTCGAAACCATCACCTATGTTCGCCAAGGTTATTGCGACCACACCGACAGCATGGGGGCCGCCGCGCGGTTCGGTGAAGGAGACGCCCAATGGGTCACGACCGGGGGCGGCGTGGTCCATGCCGAGATGTTCCCCCTCTTGAACGAGGACGCCGGCAACCCGTTGGAGCTGTTCCAGATCTGGCTGAACCTGCCGGCTCACGACAAGATGGTGCCGGCCTATTTCACCATGTTGTGGGCCGAGGACACCCCCAAGATCGTCACAGCCGATCCGAACAAGAACAAGACCACTCTCACGCTGCTCGCCGGTAGCTTCGGCGAACACAATGCCCAGTTGCCACCGCCCAATTCGTGGGCATCGAAGATCTCGGCCGGTATCGGCATCTGGCACATTTCGATGCAGGCTGACGCGGAGTTCCGGCTGCCTCACACCGAGTCGGACGAGATCAACCGTGCGATCTACGTGTTCGACGGCTCCTGGATCGACGTCGATGGTGTGGAGATCGAGACGGGTACAGGCGCAGTACTTCGATCCGATGTTCCGACCAAACTCATAGCGGGAGACGGCCCCGTTGACGCCATGGTGTTGCAGGGTCGCCCGATCGGTGAACCGGTGGTTCAGTACGGTCCGTTCGTGATGAACACCGAAGCCGAGATACGGCAGACATTCGCCGACTACCAGAACACCCAGTTCGGCGGCTGGCCATGGCCCACCGATGATCCCAACCACGGCGATGCCACTCAGGGGCGGTTCGCTCGTCACGCCGACGGCCGTATCGAGCAGAGATCGGGCCCAGCACCAACCAGAACGAGTGCCCAGTCCACTCACTGAGTTTGTGGACCCGGCTCGGGTTCGGGGAATTCGACCTCGAGTTTCTTCGCCGACATCGGCGAGATGGTGATCGGCCCGATCCGGGACTCGATGACGATGGGAGCCAGAACCCGGGTACCACCAACCACTGTGTGATGGGGCGGCGCCAGCACCACCCCCAGGTCCGCAACCCGCTCAATCTCGCGGACTACCACAGACATTCCACGATGTCCGCCCCGGACAATCACAATATCGATGACGTCGGGGTCGAGGTTCACGATCTCCTCGACCACCCGATCATCGGCATCGGCCGCCAAAACCAACACCGACGGCCGCGCTCGGTCGTCGAAGATGTAGAACCCGCCGCCGTCCAGCAGCCGCATGCTTCCTGAGCTCCCCGATGTTGCGACCAAGCCTGCGAGCAGCGCAACTGACACGGCCAGCCGAACCCTGCCGGGAAGAGGAGCTGAAGCCAGCAGAACCCCACAACATGCCAACGCCAGAGGGGCCGTGAGCGGCTGAAGAGGCATGTCGGCAAAGAAGGCGGCAACGCTGTCGATCCACCACAACAGAAGCTGCACCGGTGATTGCACGGTGACGGCGAAGGACCCCCCGAAGTATCCGGCGACCAGGCCGACACTCATCCCCCACATCATCACCACCCCAGCCGCCCACCCAACCAGGACATTGGCAGGCAACGACACCAATGACACCGACCCGAAGGTCATCAGCAACAGCGGAGAGACAGCCGCCTGTGCCGCGATGGTCACCGCAACCGGCACCGACACCACCGCTGGTCCGGGCAGCCTGGCGGCGACTGCGGGGCCGAACAACAGAATTCCGCTCGAAGCCAGGACCGAGAGTTGGAAGCCGATCGCCATCGCCAGAAACGGATCGATCAAAAGGAGCGCGCTCGACCGCGACCGCCAGCAACCGGACACCGGACGCCCGCCGTCCCGTCGCCACGGCCCAGTAGCCGATCCCGGCGGTGAACGTTGCTCGAAGAACCGACGGTTCGAGCTGGGTGGTCAGCGCAAACAGACCAAGCACCATCACGACGACCGGAGGACGCAGATACCCGGGAAGGAATCCGATGGCCAGGTGAAGAAGAACCAGAACGAACGCCACATTCTGTCCGCTGACGGCAAGGATGTGACTCAGTCCCGTTTGCGAAAGATTGCTTTTTGAGCTGCCCCCTGGGCTCGGTCATCGCCGGTGACGAGCCCTTGGTAGAGCGCGGCGGAGCGATCGTCCATCGATACGGTGGCCGACGCAACCGTCCGTTGCAGCGCGGCTGCCATCCGCCAATACACAGGACCGGCCTCCACAACACTGACCGAACGGGCGGACAATCGGCCCACCAGATGCCTGGAGCGATACCAACCGTTTTGCTCGATCGGTCGGACCGAACCGACCACTCGAAGTTTCACACCGGGGCGAACGGTGCGGACCGAGCCGACAGCAGGCGACACGCTCATGCGAACCCGATCCCCGGTTGGCAGACGCACATCGATCTGCTCGGAGAAGGTGTCGACCGCGGGCAAGGTGACTGCGTCGACGACACCATCGAAGCTGCCGTGGTTGATCGGCTGATAGGAGTTGTCGGCCGCCTCTCCGGCGGCAAGCCCGAGGGCCAGACCTGCCAGTAGGACCAGCCGGGGAGACCCCAAGCCGAACCCGAGGAGCCCGGCCCCTACCCCGATCACCAGAGGCACGGGAGCGGTGACCACGCACCCCAGCCACACCAGAGCGGCCAGGGCGATCACCTGAAGGTCGCTCATCGAACCATGACAAGATCTTCGAGGGCGGCGAGCTTCGCCTCGCCGATTCCTCTGACGCCGAGGAGATCGGCCACCGACCCGAAGCGACCAACTTCGTCCCGGTACTTCAGAATGGCGGAAGCGGTCGCCGGTCCTACGCCGGGCAACGCCTCGAGCTGTGCTGATGTGGCAGTGTTGAGATCCACCGGGCCCGCTCCGCCTTCGCCGGTCAGGGGACCGCTCACAACTGCAGCCTCACCCTCTACCGGAACTCGAATCTGCAGCCCATCGCTCACCGGCGCAGCGAGGTTCAGGCGGTCCGGTTGCCCTTCGGCGTTGGCGCCGCCGGCGATGGCGATGGCATCAAAGATCCGGTCTCCGACGTTCAGTTCATACACACCGGGCGTCCGGACCGCACCGGTGACGTGTACGAGCAGAACAGCCGGAGACGTGGTGGCGGTGCTGGTCGGAGCGAGCGAGACCACCGGGATTCGATCATCGACCGGAGCGCGTTCGGTCTCGCCCGATCGGTGAGTCATGAACCAGGCCAGACCGACAACAACGGTGGCAACAAGCACCACCGACAGCGCAACAACCGGCCTGCGTCGAAGCTCATCCCAACGGTAGAGCAACTCATCGATTTGCTCACCGACGTTCCGGGATTCGGTTCCGGAGTTCAACGGTTCCCCTCAGCTCGAAGGGCTGACCCGCACGGGGTCCGAGGGCCGCAGGGTCAGTGCTGCTGGGCCGAGGGGGAGCTAGCCGCTCCGAGGCATCACGCTATCTGGCTCGAGACGGTCTGCGATCAGAACAGGTGCGTACTGAGCTTCTTTCGCCACAACCCGGTGTTCGGGTGGTTCGGGCCGAGCACTTCGAGCAAGTCGACGAATTCTTGCCTGGCTTCGTCGTCGTCTTTGACCTTGGGCAGCAGCGTGGTGAGACGGGCTTCCACATCGTCGATATCGCCGGCCGATTCGGCGGCCCGCGCCCGAGCGGCGATGGGACGGGTCACGTCGGTTTCCGGGATTCTGGCCAGGAACTGAAGCGCCTCTTCGTTGTTGCCGGCGTCGATCAACAGCGTGGCCAGAGCAGCGATGGCCGCCTCGTTGTCAGGCTCCATCTCGAGGGCCCGCCGAAGTGAATCCTCGTCGCCGGCTTCGACCAGTGCATCGACGGGGCTGATGACGGGCAGGAGTTTCTGTACGAACTCTCGTACTGCGTGTTCAGGCTGGGCTCCGGTGAAGTTATCGACCACTTGCTGGTTGTCGATTGCAAAGACCGATGGGATCGACTGCACCTGGAAGGCTTGCTGCACCTGTGGGTTCTTGTCGACATCGACTTTGGCCAAGACGACCGACCCGTTCATTTCTTTGACGACCTTCTCCAGGATCGGGGTGAGGGTCTTACATGGCCCGCACCAGTCGGCCCACAGGTCGACGATTACCGGGGTATCCACCGAACGGGCCAGGACTTCGGTCTGGAATGTGGCGTCACTGACGTCAATAATCACGTATCCAGTTTACCCCTGTGAGTAGCGCCGCCGACCCGGAAAGCCCAATGAAGCGGTCGGAGCGATGCAAGGCTCAGAGATCGCGTGGCCGGGTGAGCGACAACAATTTGCACATTCCCTCAGGTGTGCCGACCGCTGACCATGCGGGGCGAACCGCGAAGTGGGCGACCGCCGCCGTGGTCATCAGTTTTCCGGAATCGCTGAACGGCGCAGTTCCGTCGCTGAGGTGATCGACGAGCTGGTCCAAACCGGGATTGTGGCCACAGATCAGGAGCCGTTGGCAGGTGCGATCCCGAAGCTTCTCCAGCCAGGTCCACGCATCGGCGTGATAGAGCTCCTCGTCGAACTCGATATCGGCTTGCTCAACCCCGCACGCAGACACGACCTCCATCGCAGTGGTATGAGCCCGGACGGCGGGCGAGCTGAGCACACGATCCGGGCACAGGTCCTGGTCGGCCAGCCATTGCGCCATCTGGACGGCGTTGCGCGCTCCCCTGGCGTTCAGCGGCCGGTCGAAGTCACTGTCGTAGGTGCTCCAGTCGGACTTGGCGTGGCGCATGACCAGCAATTCGAGCGATTCAGTTTCCACACCGCCATCATCGCAGACAAGAGATGCCGACTGCAGCCCGAGGGTTGCAGGGACACCCCCAACTACACCAGTTCGAGGCCCTGACCCAGGAACTGTTCCTTGCACAGTGCCCGTTGCAGCTTGCCTGACGAGGTCTTGGGCAGCGTCCCCGGTTTCACCAGCGCCACCTCTTTGGCAGGCACACCGACCGCCACGTACACAGCTTCGTGCATCTCATGGAGGAGCGCTTCGCGATCTTCAGCCCGTGTCTCGGCGACAACGGCCACCGCTTCCTTGCCACCCCGGCCTTCCACGCTGAACGCGATCACGTTGCCGGCGCGGACTCCCTCGAGAACACCGACCGCTCGTTCGATGTCTTGGGGATACACATTGCGTCCACCCACGATGATGAGATCCTTGATTCGCCCGCACATGATCATCTGACCATCGACCATGTACGCCAGATCTCCGGTGCACAGCCAACCGTCATGAAACAGGTCGGCGTCGGCCTCAGGCCGATGGTAGTAGCCGGTCGTGACCGAGGTTCCAAAGATCTGAAGCTCACCAACTTCGCGGTCGCTCAGAACCGATCCGGTCTCAGGATCGCAGATGCGCATCTTCAACCCCGGAACCGGATAGCCGAGTTTCACGATCTCCCGAGCGTTCTTGTGATCGAGATCCACGTTCACTGCCCGATGCTCGTGTTCGAGGACTTCGGAGTCAACGATGTCGGTTTGCAGTCCGGTCATGGGGATCGGGAACGACCCGGCGATGCCGACCTCGGCCATACCGAAAGCAGGGAACACTGCCTCGGGGCGCATTCCGTGACGGGCGCCGGCTTCGATGAACTCGCGAACACTGGCCGGATCCACCGGTTCGGCTCCGTTGAGAGCGATCCGAAGTGTGGACAGGTCCAGAATCTCCTTGCTGCGATTCAAGGCCCGGGTGGCCAGTACATAGGAGAAGTTGGGGCCGGCGGTTGAGGTGCCTCCGAATTTGGAGATCCACTCCATCCATCGACCCGGCGAGCCGAGGAAGTCCTGAGGTGCGCCGAGCACGAGGTTGAGGCCGGCGCTCATCGGCAGGATGCAGAATCCCACCAGACCCATGTCGTGGTACAGCGGCAGCCACGACACCATCATCTCGGTGGAGGAGTCGACCTCAGCCGCTTCATAGATCGCGTCGAGATTGGCCGCAATGAGGTGGTTCGGCAATTGGACACCCTTGGGCTCGCTCGTCGATCCGCTGGTGAATTGGAGAACGAACAGATCATCGGCGTGGTAGTCGGGACGAATGAAGTCGTCGGCGGCCTCGGTCGCCTCTGCCAGTTCGTCCAGGAGATAGACGGGCGGATCACCTTCTTCGACAGCGAGGAAAGGCGCCAGGTCACTGTCGACCAGCACGCAAACAGAATCGGCGAGATGGATTCGGTTGCGGGTGGACTTCGTGAAGTCCTCCAAGGACGCCAGCCGCATCGGGAGTGGCAGGACAACCAGGGTCGCTCCGCACAGCCAGACGGCCTGCATGGCGGTTACGAGGTTGATGGTGGTTGGGCCGAGGATCGCTACGTGATCCTCTCGATTCACTCCCCGGGTTTGAAGCGCAGCCGCCATCCTCTTGGCGTCGGCGTGGAGCTCACCCCAGGTCATTTCGACAGGTTCGTCACCGGTCATGAACGTGACCGTGCCTTGCCCTTTTGCAGCGTGTTCTATACGGGTGACAATGGTGTCCACGACAACTCAGACTCTGGTGGTTACCCAGGGGTTACATCCTGATCGAAGAATTCAATGAGGCCGAGCCGCTACCGTTTTGGCATGGCCGAACCGAAAACACAAAGGAACGACTCCGATGTCGATTCGTTCCTCGACGGGGTGGAACCGGAGCAGCGAAAATCGGACGCCAGAGCTCTGCGAGAGCTGATGGCGACGATCACTGGCCAGCCAGCCGTCATGTGGGGCTCGTCCATCGTGGGATTTGGTTCCAAACCCGTGGTTTACGCCAACGGAAAGACCTCGGAATGGATGGCGGTCGGGTTCGCACCCCGGAAGGCCCACACGGTGTTGTACATCATGGACGGCTTCAAATCGTATGGGGAGGTGCTGGCCAGGCTCGGACCCCACAAGACCGGCAAGGCCTGCCTCTATGTGAAACGGTTGTCCGACGTCGACCTCGACGTGCTGAGCGAGATGATCGACCTCAGTTACCGGAACGCGTGATCGTCCTGGTGCGGGCCCGGCTTGCGCTCGAACCTCCACTACGCTGCCCCGATGCTCGAATGGTGGTCTGAACAGGCACGATCCCGTCGGCAGGAGATCCTGGCCAGTCCAATCTCTGCGGAGCGGGTAGAGCAGCTCGCAACCCGGAACTCGACCATTCACGACCGCGAGTGCATCAACCTGAACCCGGCCACCAACACCATGAACCCGCGGGCGGAAGCGTTGCTGTCGGCCGGCCTCGGGGCCAGACCCTCGCTGGGCCATCCCGGGGAGAAATACGAGATGGGCTTGGAGGCGATCGAGGAGATCGAAGTGATCACCGCCGAGCTCGCCTGTCGTGTATTCGACGCCGGTTACGCCGAAGTGCGAGTGCCGTCAGGGGCCATGGGAAACCTCTTCGCATTCATGGCGACGTGTGAGCCCGGCGATCCGATCATCGTGCCACCGGCAACAATCGGTGGTCACGTGACCCACAACACGGCCGGATGTGCCGGGCTCTTCGGACTCGAGATCCACGAGGCTCCGATCGACGCCGACCGTTTCACCGTCGACGTGGACGGGGTCGCCCAACTCGCGGCTCGCGTCGAACCCAAGCTCATCACCATCGGAACAAGCCTCAACCTGCTCCCGCATCCGGTCGCCGAACTACGCTCGGTCGCCGATTCGGTCGGTGCGAGGCTGCTGTTCGATGCGGCTCACGCCTGTGGCATGTTCGCCGGTCGGGCATGGCCCAACCCGTTGAGCGAAGGGGCCCACCTGATGACGATGAGCACCTATAAGAGTCTGGGTGGGCCACCGTCGGGCCTTGTGGTCACCAGCAACAACTCGCTGGCCGAACGGATCGACTCCATTGCCTATCCCGGCATGACGGCCAACTTCGATGCCGCCCAGACCGCTGCATTGGCGATCACCCTGACCGACTGGTTGAAGCACGGGCGTGACTACGCGGAGGCGATGATCGCAACGGCAACGTCACTGGCTGAATGCCTCGATGCCAGTGGTATCTCCACGTTCCATACCGTCGAGGGCAGCACCCGGTCCCATCAACTGGCGGTGGACGCCCGACCCTTCGGCGGTGGCCATGCCGCTGCGCTACGCCTGCGGACCGCAAATGTGTTGGCCTCGGCCATCGGTCTTCCCACCGGAAGTGACGACGGACTCCGCCTGGGAACAAACGAGCTCACCCGCTGGGGCATGAGCCACACCGACATGCCCGAACTCGCCACCTACATCGCCCACGCACTCACAGGCGATCCGAGCCAAGTGGCCGCTCGGGTGACCGCAATGCGGGGCCGGTTCACCGACCTCAGATTCATCGACTAGAAGCAGTCGAAGCGCTGCGCGATCATTGGTCCATGCCATCAATAGGTTGGAACACCGAGGTGCCCCCCAACGGATTCGCCAACCGACCGGCCACAGCCACTGCTGACAACAACAACCCGCTCGGCCTCCATGCGCCAGCGCCCGATTTCGTGATCGAAACGACCCCGGAGCACTACAACCTGGTGGGCGGTGATCCCTCTTGCGCCACCTGGACGAGGGCCTACGACGATCCCGGGGTGGTCGCGCTCCGGAATCGGCTGCGCGACCACAACGGCATTCCGAACCTGGAGACCGTGAAGCCACATGAAGTAGCTCGGGCGGTTGAGCTGTTCTACCGCGATGGCTTCGTGGTCGTCGCCGATGCCCTTCCACCCGAACATCTGGCAAACCTCAGGGCAGCAACCGATCGAGTGATCGACGACATCATCGCTGTCGACCCCTCCGGTGGCGCCGGCGGTGGCGCCGGAGGTCTCCCCCATCGATACTCCTTCGGTTCAACCTCGGCATCGCGGCATCGGCTACACGATCCGGCTTGGACTGCGGTGATAGATCTCCCGACAACCACACCGATCCTCACCGCTATCTACGGATCTGACAGCTACATCGTCGGCGGGGGTGGGGGTGATCTGGCCCTTCCGGGCGCAATCGAGTACCAAGGCCTGCACAGCGACAACATCTGGACCGAACCACACGATCCGGTTGCGGGTCTGACGATGAAACAGCTGCCCGTCTCGGTGGTCACGATCAACTTCCCAATGGTCGATCTCACCTGGGAGAACGGTCCGATCCGTCAGATCCCCGGCAGCCAGCGTTCCACCGAACCGATCCCTACCGTCGCCAACGAGCCCCTGTGGATGAAACACAGCACGGTGTGCCCTGTTCGGGCCGGATCGGCCATCTTCAGAGACAACCGGTGCTGGCACAGTGGCACACCGAACCTTTCGCGTGAGGTTCGGTCGATGCCCAACATCGAGTACTTCGCACCGTGGTTCCGGAGCGACATCATCACACGATCAATGCCCTTCGACCGGTGGGTGGAACTCAGCCCCCACGGACGCCGGATCTGCCGCTACGTCACGTGCGATCCGGGTGAATCGGTTCTCGGGGCCGGATTCACCCATCCCCGAGCAGCCGCTCGGGAAGCGTTTGTCGAATCCCAACTGGCCGACATGGACCCCACGACTGCAGCGATCGTTCGGGCCCGCCTGTAGAAAGTCCCCCGACCGGACTCAGACCAACCGGTAGTGTGCAATCGATGGTCGCCAAGCCGGTAATCGCCAAGGAGCTCACCAAGTCCTTCGATGGGTTCACCGCGGTCAACGGCATCGACCTCGAAGTCGAACCCGGTGAGTCATTCGCAATGCTGGGTCCCAACGGGGCCGGAAAGAGCAGCACTATGAAGATGATCTCCACCGTGAGCCCAATCACTTCGGGCGAACTGTGGGTGCTGGGCGCAGACCCGGTGACCGAGGGACCATCGATCAGGGCCAGGTTGGGAGTGGTCCCCCAGGAAGACAACCTCGACGACGAGCTCACTCTTCGAGAGAACCTCATGGTCTACGCACGCTACTTCGGGCTTTCCTGGAGCACAGCACGGGCCAAGGCCGACGAGCTTCTTGCATTCGCCCGGCTAGAAGACCGAGCCAAGGATCGAGTCAGCTCGCTCTCGGGAGGAATGAAGCGTCGGCTCACGATCGCCCGGGCGCTCGTCAACGAGCCTGACATGGTGCTCCTTGACGAGCCGACAACCGGTCTGGACCCCCAGGCTCGCCATCTGCTGTGGGAACGCCTCTACCAATTGAAGGAACGAGGGGTGACGCTGCTGCTCACCACCCACTACATGGACGAGGCCGAACAGTTGGCCGACCGGCTGGTGATTATGGACAAAGGCAAAATCGTGGCTGAAGGCTCACCGTCGAGTCTCATCACCGAGCACGTCACGAGGGAGGTGTTGGAAGTCCGATTTGCTGGCGGCGACCGGTCTGACATCGCGGACCTGGGACTTCGCACCGAAAGGCTCGCCGACCGAACCCTCGTCTACACCGACGACGGCGAAGGGACCATGGCCAAGTTGGTCAACGCCGGCCACACCCCCACTTCGAGCCTTGTACGGAGGGCCGGCCTGGAGGATGTCTTTCTCGCCCTCACCGGTCGGACCTTGGTGGAGTAAGGATGACGGCAACGACAACCTCTGCCCTGTCACCAGCGGAAACCAGGGATCAAGGGCGTTCACAGCTGGGGCCACTGGTCCACTTTCTCGAGCACCAATTCCTGCGTTTTCGGACCACGTTCCGAGGGACCGTGGTCAGTGGAGCGGTCGGCCCGCTGTTCTATCTGCTGGGGCTCGGGCTGGGGCTGGGCTCACAAATCGATGCCCAGCAGTCCGGACTGCAGACCGCCGACTATCTCGAATTCGTCGGCCCGGGACTCATGGCGGCCGCCGCCATGCAGCTGGGGGCGTCGGAGAGCCTGTGGCAAACCGCAGGCCAGCTCCGCTGGCGCGGGACCTATGTGTCGATCATCAACACACCGCTGACCACCGGACAGTTGTTCACCGGTCATGTGGTATGGATTGGATTTCGAGCTCTGGTCGGCGCCTCCATTTACCTGATGGTGCTCACCGGGTTCAGCGTCCCCACCGGTCCCCGTGCGTTGCTTGCTCCTTTCGCCGCGGTCGGAACGGCAATGGCGTTCGCGGCACTCATCTCGGCGTGGACCGGTCAGGCAAAGGGTGACCAGAGCTTCCCGGTGATCCTGCGTCTGGGCGTCCTCCCCCTCTACCTGTTCTCCGGCGCGTTCTACCCGGTGGACCAGCTTCCCGATGCGCTCGCCTGGTTCAGCAGGCTCACACCGGTCTGGCATGGCGTGGAGCTTTGCCGGGGTTTGATCATCGATCGGGGGCTCAGTCTCGAGGCAGCCGTCGGTCACGTCGCGGTACTCACCGGGTTTGTCGTGATCGGCATCCTGGCCGGGCGACGCACGTTCACCAAGGCGCTCGGATCATGACCGCGGCTGTGATGCTGCCGATGCGGGTCGTGGAGCGGAACATCGTGTCGTATCGGCGGTTGTGGCTGATCCTGGCCAGCGCAATGTTCGAACCGATGATCTTTCTGTTCGGGCTCGGTGTGGGCCTTGGCCAGCTGGTCGGCAACATCGAGTGGGACGGTGAGATGATCACGTACGCCCAGTTCGTGGCCCCAGGGCTCTTGGCCAGCAGCGCCATGAACGGTGCAATCTTCGACATGACGTTCAACTTCTATTTCAAGCTGAAGGAGAGCCGAACCTTCGATGCGATGCTCGTGACGCCGCTTTCGATCGGCCATGTGATGGATGGCGAGATGGCATGGGCCATGATCCGCGGTGGCCTCTACTCGGTCACGTTCCTGGTGGTCATGTGGGCCTTCGGCCTTTTGGCCAGCTGGTGGGCGCTCCTCATCCCGCTCGCAGCTCTGCTCATCGGTGTGGCATTCGCAGCCATGGGGGCGTACGGAACCACGTACGCACGAAACTGGCAGGACTTCGACATCCTGTTCCTCATAACCCAGCCGTTGTTCCTGCTGAGCACCACGTTCTTCGCCCTCGATGTCTACCCCGGCTGGGCCCAGCCGATCGTGCAGGCCACCCCGCTGTACCACGGCGTCGACCTGATCCGCGATCTCGCCCGCGGCTCGGTCGACAGCAGCGCATTCGGCCACGTGGGCTACTTGGTGTCAGCCACTCTCATCGCCCGCCACTTCGTGAAACGGCGGATGAACACGCTCCTACTGAGCTGAACAAACTCTTGCTGCCAGCGAATCGCGTGGCCTGATTTCCCTAGAGCTTTCGGGGCGAGAACCGGCTTAACTAGAGCAATGCGGCGGCGAATCCTTGTTCTGTTGACGGCATTGACGTGTGGCGGAGCCCTCCTCGTCGGCATGCCCAGTGCCTCGTCGGCAGATGGAACCGCGCTGGCACCGATCGAGTGTGAGTTCACAGTGAGCGGTTCGAGCGCAACGGTGTCCTGGACGAGAGCGGTCGATGATGGCGCCGCCTCATTCGTGATCCGACGCAGTCGAAACGGCGGGGCGTTCGGATGGACGGGACGGGTGGTGGTCCCTGCGACCACATTCACCCAGACCGTCCCCCGGTCCTCTACCTACGCCTACACCGTCGAAGCGAAAGATGCAGCCAATCAATCCAGCGAAATAGTTGCCTGCACCGAGCAGACAGCCCCCGACACCGACCCGGTTGCACCGCTCTCTTGCACCGCCGAACGAACCGGCAATGCGGTGACAGTCGAATGGACCAGGGCGGCGAACGACAACGCCAGTGCGTTCATCATCCGCCGTAGCCGCGACGGTGGAGCGTTCGGCTGGACCGGACGGGTCAACGTCCCGGCCACGACCTTCGACCAGACCGTTTCCGGAAACGCCGCGTACGACTACACCGTCGAAACTCGCACCAGCGACAACGACGGCAGTACCGGGACGCCCTGTATCAACTCCGGCGAGCCTCCGCCTGCCCCTGGCGCCCCCACGGTTTGCACCTACGTTCGGGACGGCAACACCGCCACCCTCGAGTGGACTCGGGCCACCGACGACAACGCAGATGCCTTCATCATTCGACGCAGCCGGAACGGCGGCCCGTTCGGATGGACCGGCCGGATCCTTCCCCCGGACACGACATTCACTCAAACCTCACTGTCCTCGTCCAGCACGTACGACTACCGGGTTGAAACCCGATCCAGCGACAACGCGTTCAGTGATCCCACCCCGTGTACGACGCCCCAGTCTGAGGGCAGTGCCGAACGTGTTCTTCACATCAGCATCGACGGGCTCCGGTCCGATTATGTCAACGATCAGATCACGCCGACGCTGTGGGGCCTGGTGACAAGCGGGGCGTCGACCCTCAACGCTCGAACAGACTTCAACGCCACGATCACCTTGCCCAATCACACCGGCCAGCTCACCAGCCGCCGCCAACTGGGTCCTGATGGGTTCAACGTTCTCACCAACGAGGACAACGGTGGCACTGTGCATGATCAGGCCGGGTTCTACGTCGCTTCGAGCTTCGACGTGGCCCACGACAACGGGCTGGCTACCTATGCGCTTGTCGGCAAGGAGAAGTTCGACTTCTTTGATCGAACCTGGAACGAGGTGAACGGTGCACCCGACACCACTGGCGCCGACGACGGCATGGACAAGATCGACGTCTACGAAAAGAACTTCTCGATCCAGGGCCAGACCGACCTCATCGTGGACCACCTCACATCCGAGCCGGCCGAGTACATCTTCTGGCACATCCCTCACCCGGATGGCTTTGGTCACCCCAACGGCTGGGGGTCACCTGCGTACGACGCAGCCGTCGCCAACTCCGACGCATCGATCGCTGCCGCCCTCAACGTGATCGCAAACGATCCGGCACTGGCGTCCACCACCGCCGTGATCGTGACATCGGATCACGGAGGACCAATCGGCGAAAGCCAACACGACGTCTTCGATGACGACGAGAACTTCATCGTGCCATTCATCGTGTGGGGTCCCGGTGTGGGAGCCAACGAGAACCTCTACACGCTCAATAGTTCAACCAGACTCGATCCTGGAATTGGCCGACCCGACGAAATCGGGATACAGCCGATCCGGGCCTCGGAGGCGGGCAACCTCTCAACCCAATTGCTCGGACTGTCACCGATCCCGGGATCGCGATTCAACGCGGCCCACGACCTGGTCTTGGACTGACCGGTTCAGATTGAGATGGGACGGTTGGTGGCAGCCGATTCCCGCGCCGCCAATCCAATCACCAGCGGGGCCCGCCCGTCGGCACCGGTCACCGGAGTGGCCGAGCCTGACCTCACTGCGTCGATGAACCGCTCCCACTGGTGTACGTAGCTGGGGATGTATCGCTCGAGGAAGAAGTGAGGCACCACGTCACCGGCACTGCCGCCGGCGGTCCGTTTCACCATGGAGGTGGCGGTGTGGTTTTCCGAGCCGACGATCCCTTTCGACCCGAACGCTTCGACTCTCTGGTCGTAGCCAAAAGCGCTCTGGCGACAGTTGTCGATGGTGGTGACCGTGCCGTTCTCGTGGGTGAGCAGCACGGTGACAGTGTCGAGATCGCCAGCCTCGCCAATACCGGGGTCCACCATCACCGAGCCGGTGGCGTAGACCTCGGTGACTTCTGAGCCGGTGATGAAGCGGGCCATGTCGAAATCGTGGATGGTCATGTCGAGGAAGATCCCACCGCTGACCTTCACATACTCGATCGGAGGTGGCTCGGGATCCCGGCTACTGATACGAAGCTGTCGGAGATCGCCGACCTCGCCAGCGGCAACCGCAGCCTGCACCGCAGCATGAGACGGATCGAACCGTCGGTTGAACCCGATGTGAAGTGGCACGCCGGCGCGTTCGACCGCGGCTAACCCACGGTCGACCTCGTCGAGGTCGAGCGATACAGGCTTCTCGCAGAAGATCGCCTTTCCGGCCGCTGCCGCCTGCACCATGAGATCCACATGGGTCGGTGTCGACGTGCAAATCGCAACCGCATCGGCGTCGCTGGCCAACGCATCCTCAACGCTTGTGAAACGAGATACACCCAGCCGTTCAGCCGTGGCAACGGCCGCCCCATCGAACACGTCGAAGACCCCGGCCACCGAAGCGCCCGCGATCCGGTTGTGAAGCAAATCCACATGCATCGCTCCGATACGCCCAACACCCAAGACTGCAATCTTCACTTCGATCCCTCCCAGGGTTTGTTCCTGCCAATACGACCAGACTCCAGAGGACGTTAGTTGACCGGGTGGCAGAGACCGAGCCCAGGGTTGAGCAGGCCGACCCCGGCGCGTCCGCCATGCACGATCCAGAAGCCTCCGTGGCGCCCGAACGGCCCCCGGAGGGACAGCACAGCCCCTGCCTGATGAGGCGCACTCGGTCTACCCAACTAGCACGACACATCCTCAATCGTCAGGGGTTTCACGTCTTCCCAGGAGCCGCTTTCCCAGCTGTTGATGATCGCCTGCTGCACGCTCACGTAGTCGACAGCCTGTTGGAAGCCGGGCTCGTGTTGTTCACCGGCGGCCACCGCGGTGAGGAACTGAAGGCATTCGATGACCTTGAGATCCTCGTAGCCGATGGCGTTTGCATCGCCGGGAACGAAGTTGCCATGAAATGGATAGCGGTCGCCGGCAAATACCTTGGTGTAGCCGTCGTGAAGGTGGTCGCCGCCGGTCATGAAGATGTTCATCTCGTTCATGGTTTCCAGGTTCCAGTTGAGCGCCCCTTTGGTGCCGTGGACGTCGAAGGCCATCTGGCTTTGCGGGCCCACGATGTTTCGGCTCGTTTCGAATGTGCCGATCGACCCGTTGGCGAAGCGAACCATGCAACCGGCGTAGTCTTCGTTGGTCACCGGTCCGGTTGGGTCGCCGGGCGCACCTCGGTCGTAGTGAGTGCCGCCGGCTTTGGGCAGCGGCCGCTCTTTGATGAAGGTCTCTTGCATCCCCACCACGCTCGTGATCGGACCGTTGAGCATCATGCCGAGATCGATGCTGTGGCTGAGGATGTCCGAACTCACCCCGTAACCGGCGCCGTCGAGTTCGAATCGCCATGACAGCAGACCCATCGGGTCCGAGCCATACATGGAGAAGAACCGGCCGCGGTAGTTGGTGATCTGGCCGAGATCGCCGTCGTCGATGAGCTTCTTGGCGTACCGAACCAGAGGCGCCCAGCGGTAGTTGTAGCCGACGCCGGTAATAACCCCGGCGTTCTCTGCTGCGGCAGCTATCCGTACCGTCTGGGCCGGAGTTCCACCTACAGGCTTTTCGCAGAAGACGTGCTTACCCGCAGCGGCGGCGGCGACACATAGCTCTTCGTGCAACATGTTGGGTGCGCACACGATCACTGCATCCACGTCGGGGTGTTCGATGGCCTCGGCCGGGTCGGTGGTGTACTCGGCGAAACCGAAGCTCCGAACCGCCTCTTGGGCCCGAGCTTCCATGTTGTCGCAGCAGATGACCAACTCGGGTTCGGCCGGCCGGTCGGGGAAGAGCGAGGGGATCCTGGCGTAACTACGGCTATGGGCTTGGCCCATCCAACCGAAGCCGATCACGGCGATTCCGACGGTGTTCATGCGGTGGCGTTCCTTTGTTGAGGTGTGGAAGGGAATAACAAGATCAGAGTGCAGTGACGGTGTCGAAGACAGACCTACCTCGAGAGGCGATCACGCACAGTTCGGCGAAGCGAGGTTTCACATAGTCCTCCACCGCTTGCGCACGAGTATCGGGTGCGAGAGCTTCGCGCCACAGGGCCCGGCCAACGGTGAAGCCGGCACATCCGTGCTCGACCGCCTCGGACAACTGATCGCGAAATTCCGGGTACGGCACACCCCAGCTCAGCAGCGCCCATGGATGAGATCCGGTGGCGTCATTCAGCTCTTCGCATGCCCCGCCCCCGGGAAACGGAACCTTGAGGATCATTGGGCCCATCGGGGCGATCCGACGAACGGATTCCACGATCACCTTCTGCCGGTCAGCAGCGTCAGCTATGTCGTAGGGCACGGGCTCGACCAGGAGCGGGAGACCGGCGTGGTGAGCCTGGGAGACAGCGGCTCGAACGAACCGATCCTGAGCACCGGTGTGGTCACCTCGGTCATGCCGGTACAGCACCAGGATCTTTGCGCCATCACCGCCCATGCGCATCAACTGGTCCGCAGACCAATCGGGCATGAAGTCGTTCACCGAAGCCGAGCCATCCGCGCCGCTGTGATGGTAGCCCTGGGCTTCCAGGGCCCCGAACACCCCGATCGAAGCCGGCACGGACCGGGTTCGGAGGAGTTGGGGTAGCGAGTACTCCGGTTCGAGCATCACACCGCTCGGTGCGTCGCCCAGTCCGGCGATCATGTCGGCCTTGAACTGGGTGAGCGTCTCAGCGGAAACCGAACCCGGATCATCGGGATCGAACTCACTCCGAAGTGCGTCCCGGTGGTCGACGGCGAGCACGTTGAAGTGTCCGTCAGCGTTCGTGACCCGGGACAGACGGCGGTAGGCACCTACCGACCATCGGTCACGATCGATTTCAGCCACCAAGATCGCCGTTCGTGACCACCGGCATGCCCCACTCACCGGCGGCCCAATCCTTCTCTATCCACGTGTGGTCGCTGTGGAAGCACGGCGGGGTTCGACGCTCATCGCCCACCAACTCACCGGCCAGGTAGTTCAGGAAGTACATGTTCGCCCCAGGGCATGCGACCGAGGTGTGGTAGCCCCTGGGAACAGTGGCGAGTTCACCATCCTTACCGCAGAAGAGGTCATCGAAGACGTCCTCGTCAGCCCCTTCGTCTCGCCAGTTCCGGTGGATCCAGAACCCTTCGGGTCGGTCCATCCTGAAGTAGTAGACCTCCTCCAAGTAGGGCGAACCGTCAAAACCGTCGTGGCAATGGGGCGGCCAGCCAGACCATGTTCCTCGAGGTACGTAGACCTCATACAAGATGAGGCGCTCGGCTTCGATCGGCATCGCCAGCGTATGGTTCACCTGCCGGAGCGCTTGGCCACCGCCCCTTACCTCGCTGCGGATCGTGGACGGTTCCACGAGCTTTGCGCCGTACAAACCTTGCGCCGGCGCCGAACCAACCGCGTAGGTGAAAGGCTCTGACCCTGCTGTGACGGTGATGTCGACACCCGGTGGGACATAACCGACAGGCGCGAGTTCGGTGAAGACCGACGAGCGGCTCACTTCGTGCTCAGCACCGTCGAACTTCAGTGTGGCCGAACCGGACAACGGCACGACCGCCTGCTCGCGGGCGCCCTGGGAATGAGTGCTCGAATCGCCGGAAGCGAGTTCGACAATGTCGAACGCCAGATAGGTCCAACCCTCGGACTCGGGGGTGACTGATCGATTCATGAGGATCCTCTCGGACAGAGTTATAGAACGGAGCCGTCGGTGCGAACCTGGTCGACCTCGTGGCGATAGGGCATGTCATCAGCGCACAGCAACCGAGCCGCAACGATGGCACCGGCAGCGTTGCCGCGCCGGGCGGCTTCCACAAATCCGACACCGGAGAGAATTGAATCACAGAACGAGCCCCCGAATGCGTCGCCGGCGCCGAGGCCGCAGACCACCTGGACCGGATAGGGCGGAACGGTTTCTCGCTCTCCATCAGCGGTGGCGACCATCACACCATCACCGCCCAGTTTCACCACTGCACATGTCGCTCCGGTTTCGAGGAGTCGGTCGGCCGCCTGGTTGGGTTCGCTCGTACCCACGGCCACCTGGCATTCCTGTCGGTTGCCGATAATCACGCTGAAGTGCCTGAGCATCGGATTGATCACCTCGTGGGCGGCCGCCTCCGACTCCCAGAACTGGTAGCGCCAGTCGAGATCAAGAATCGTGTGCTCGGCGCGAGCCCTCGATCTCCAGGAGGCCTGTCACGGTGCCACGGCTCGGTTCGGTTGAGAACCTCGTGGCCGGCATCCAGAGGATCCTGCACTCCGTCACCGGCAGATCGAGGAGATCGTCCGGCGTGAGCTCCATGTCGGGTCCGGATGGTTCTCGATAGAAGATGATGTTCGGTTCGGTACGCGGGTTCAGCTCGGCGAACGCCAGCGGGGTCTTGAGTGTCGGGTGGGTCGAGATCCAGCGGGTGTCGACGTTGAAACGGGTCGAAAGTGCATGGGTGACGTCGTCGCCGAATGCATCGTCGCCGACCTTGGTGACGAGCGCTGCTCGTCTCCCCAGTCGTGCCGCTGCGACCGCAACATTGGTTGCGGTCCCGCCGACACTTTTCTCCAGCGTTCGTACATCACGCATTGGACCCTCGGTTGTCGGATAGAGATCGACACTGATCCGACCGACGGTGATGATCTCCGGAGCGTCGGTGGTGGCCACTAGCCGCCTGAACCACCGGTGGCTTGGGCCAGCTCATGCTGAAGCGCCTCGAGCTCGGCTCCGCCCGCCATCTTCTGGGTCAGTTCGGCCTGGCTGATCTCGTCCTTGGCGAAGTTGCCCATCGACTTGCCTCGGTTGAGGATCAAGAAACGGTCACCGACCGGGTAGGCGTGTGCGGGGTTGTGGGTGATGAAGATGACGCCGAGACCGCGTTCGGCCGCAGCCAGGATGTACTTCAGCACGACCCCGGACTGGCGCACCCCCAATGCCGACGTGGGCTCGTCGAGGATGAGGACCTTGGCGCCGAAATGGACCGCACGGGCGATGGCCACCGATTGGCGCTCACCACCGGACAGCGTCCCAACCGGCTGCTCGGTGTCTCGAATATCGATGCCCATCTTGGCCATCTCAGCTTTGGCGGTCTCGCTGGCAACCTGCTTGTCCACCCACCGGAACGGCCATATACCTCGGGCAGGTTCGGCCCCGAGGAAGAAGTTCCGCCAGACCGACATGAGCGGGACCATGGCCAGGTCTTGATACACCGCCGCTATGCCCCGGTCGAGCGCTTCACGAGGCGAGTTGAACTTCATCGCCTGGCCCTCCAACCGAAACTCTCCCTCGTCATGCTGATGCACGCCGGCGAGGATCTTGATGAATGTGGACTTTCCGGCGCCGTTGTCGCCCAGCACACACGTGACCTCGCCAGCATTCACACTGGTCGTGACGCCCTGGAGAGCAATGATGTTGCCGTAGTACTTTCCGACATTGTCAAGCTCGATAAGTGATTCGGTGCTCATGATTCCGCTCCCTGTTGATGGGTTCTGGTTTGAAGCGTTTCGGCGCCCCGCCGCCGAAAGGCGGTACGTGAGGAGGCATCCTGGGGGTCGATGAACGACGTCATCTTCCTGCCGCCTCTGCCTTGTTCTTGATGAAGTTGTTGGCGATCACAGCCGACAGCAGAATCACTCCGAGGAAGGCGAACCGCCAGTCGGAGTTCCATCTGGCGGCCGGTATGCCCTGTTTGGACATGGCCATGATCAGTGCACCGATGGCGGCACCGAAGGCCGAGCCGTAACCGCCGGTCAGCAACGTCCCCCCGACCACGGCGGCGATGATGTACTCGAACTCCAGTCCGTTTCCGGTGCCCGACTGCAGCGTGTTGAGACGGAAGGCCAGGAGAAGACCCACCAACCACGCCGCAACCGAGACGATCATGAACAGCTGGGTCTTCGTGCGTGCCGCTGGCACACCGATCTGGCGAGCCGCCTGCTTGTTGCCGCCGACGGCGAAGATCCAGCTGCCGAACTTGGTGCTGCCGAGCAGCCAAGTAGCGAAGATCGCAATCCCAATGAACCACAGGACACTCATACGGAAATTGGCCGGGTTGGTCTCGCCCAGCGCCAGCTCTTCCTCGGTGGTGAACAGCAGACCGGGTGATCAGACCCACACCAACTGCGACGATTCCAACCCGGGCCAGAATGCCGGCGAGCCTCTCGGAGATCGTCGTTCGTCGTGGCGACGGGTTTCGAACATACGTTGAGGCAACCGCCCACACCGCGATCAGCAGCGCGGCCACCAAGCATCACGCTGAATGCTTCGGTTCTGAACTTGGTGGAGGTTGATGCGCCCTGAACGAACCAGGCGAGGCGGGCACCCATCAACGCTGCAAGCAGGAGGACGAATGCTCGCGAGGCGCGGTGAGACCCGTCCGGCCTTGTAGGCCGCCATGGCGAGATCCGAGGAAGCCGGCCAGCACGAGCATACCGAAGAGGATTGCCCGCAGGCCCTGTTCGGTGGTCATGAACAGGAACCCGTACACCCCGAAGCCGGCACCGATTGCCGGCTGCAACTGTCGATATGACCGAACGGATCATCGCCTGCTGAGATTGCGACGAGTCGTGCGTGTTGCCAGGCCCGGTATCCGACCAGCGCGCCACCGAGCGATCACCAATGGCCATTTCAGCGCACCGACCAGGTCGAGCACGCTCTCTTGAGATTCGACCTCGAGGCCATCGGCGCAGATGATGCCCAGGTTGAGGACCACGAGAGCTCCTACGGTCCAGGTGAGGGTTTCGTTGACTGTAGAGCGTGGAACCCATCGTCCTGAGGCTCGTAGCGCCAGACGCACAATCCGATGAAGCCGGCCAGTGCGGAGAGGGCGATCAGGACAACCGCAAGCGTGTTGGCTCCGCGACCGTCGGAGTTGTGCATGTACGAAGATCGAGCCGACCGCCCCGGCGATACCGGCGACTAGGAGAGGTAGACCGATCGGGTTCGGTGACTGTCGACGTTTGAAGTTCATCTCGTAGATCGCGGCTCCGAGAAGGCTGCCACCTGCCACGAATCCGATGAGCCAAACGGCGTCGCGGCACCCCAAGCTGGTGATCGTTGCGGGCCCACACTCCATCGAAGATCGGCTTCCAGAATTCGTAGCCGCGGCCTGACGCCTCGTCGATTCGACCGACCGAGATGTTGTCGATGATCAGTTTCGAGAAACCAAGCTTGAAACCACGGAGGATGAAGAAGGTTGCCAGTGTCACGATGAAGCTGGGAAGGCCGGTCCGTTCGACCATGGTTCCGTTGAAGTAGCCGAGGCCAAGGGCAACGATCAGCGACAGCGGGATGGCGATCCAGAGGCTCAACCCCGCTCCACCCAGCTCACCGATGTCCTTCACCAGCAGGATGGTGACGATGCCCAGCGCTCCGGTTGCAGCACCGGAGGAGAGATCGAACTCCCCACCGATCATCAACAGTGAGACCGCAACGGCCATGATCCCCAGCGGCGCAGCCACATCCATGATGTTGGCAAACCCGGTGGCCACCCCGAAGGTGTCGGCCACCGCCCAGAAGAAGACCCAGATTGCGGCGGCACCGATGATCGCCCCGATCTCGGGACGGATGAGAAGCCGTTGAAAGACTCCTCGGTACGCCAACCGTTCATCGGCGGTGTTGACCGTCAGTGCCTCGGTCTCGGCTGCGATCTCGGCGGCGTCTTCGGCGTCTACGTCCACATCGATTTCGACAGCTGGCGAAGCGTCAGCGTGCTTCATCGTTGGTCCCTTTCATCTTTCCCCTTTTCTCATCTTCGTTGTCAGCTAGAACCAAACGGGGAGGCCAGACCTGATGTTCGGTCCGGCCTCCCAGCTCACTGTCTATGGTGCTTCACCGTTGGGTGATGCGTTGCTATCAGCGGGTTCCGGCCGCAACGAGTGCCTTGACGTCGGCTGCGTTGTCGGGAGTGACGAAGCCGGGACCGGTGAGGATCGGCAGCCCACCACCGAGGGTGTTCTTGTTGGTGGCCTCGAGGAACATGAGCAGGACGGGGATGTAGCCCTGGAGGTACTGCTGCTGGTCCACGGTGAAGATCACGTCGCCGCCTTCGATGGCGTCGATCAGCTCGGGAGTGATGTCGAAACCACCGACCGGGATGTCCTGGCCGAGGTCCTGTGCGGCACGGAGACCGGACATTGCGATGACCGGCCCGACGCCCATGAAGCCGTCGATGTCGGGATCGGCCGACAGGGCAGCGTTGATGGCTGCTTGCTGCGCGGTCTGGTCGGCGTCGAGACCCATGAAGGACTGAACGACCTCACCCTCAAAGGTTGCGGCGAGGCCGTCACAACGCTCGCCGAGCGCAACGTTGTCCTGCTCCTGGATGCCACAGAGGATCTTGGTGGCTCGACCGTCGGCGTTGAACTGCTTGCCGGCACCTTCACCGGCGATGACCTCGGTCTGGCCCACGTGGGTGGTTGCACCGATCTCCTCGTAGTCGTTCACACCCGAGTTGAGGGTGTACACCGGGATGCCGGCTGCGACCGCGGCCTTGGAGGCCGGGGATCAGCTGATCGGGTGAAGGCAACGAGGCAGCGATGCCGTCGGCACCTGAGGCGATGGCGGCGTCGATGTCGGAGGCCTGGACTGCGGGATCGTTGTTCGAGCCTTGCCAGACGAGTTCGACACCGAGGTCGGCGGCGGCTTGATCGGCGCCACGCTTGAGCACGGACCAGAACGGGCCGTCGTCGGAGTGGGTGATCATGTAGAAGGTGAGGTCGGTTCCCTGCACTAGGTCAACGTCGTCGTCGCCACCGTCGTCGGACGCACCGTCATCAGCAGAGCTGTCGTCAGCGAGAGCTGTCGTCGGCGGCGCTGTCGTCGCCGGAACCGTCGTCGGATGCTTCGGGCGCATTGCTGCCACATGCGGCGGCGATGAGCGAGACGGCAAAGAGCAACGCCAGAAGGCGCTTCAAGGTTGTGGTCATTCGTGGACTCCCCAGTTGTGGATCGGCTCTCCCGCCGATCCGTGTGACTGATGACACTAGTCCAGGAACTTCACGAACGGCAAAGGTCCACGCCTTTCACTTAAGCTGTGACGCCGGTCCGTAACAAACGAGCCCCGCAAACCGCCGCCAGCGGAGCCATCCGTGCCCTAGAAAAGACCCAGCGATTGCAGATACGTGATGCTGGTCTGAACGTCTCTGATCGGGCCGTCGCCCTGCCCGGGCATCTCGCCCGTGATGGCACAGTCCTGCTCGACGACGTACCAGCCATCGTAGCCCCAGGACTCGAGCGTACGAATGACCTCGCCGATCGGGAGCTGGCCGGATCCCAGGGCAGGAAACAGGCCGGCTTGCACCGAGTTCATCAACGAGATCGGCTCGTCGCCCCCCGAAGAACCGGTGAAGGCCGCGGCCAACTCAGTGTTCATGTCCTTGAGATGTACCAGGCCCACGCGGTCCGGGTGATTCCGAGCGAACTCCAAGGGGTCGGCACCACCGAGGGCCAGATGAGCCGTGTCGAGCACGAACTTCACCGGGCTGGACGCCACGAGACGGTTGACGTCGTCCACCGTCTCAACCGCAGTACCCACGTGCTCGTGGACCACCTGGGTCAAGCCCAGGTCGGCGCAGACCTGTTCGACCATGTCGAGGCCAGCCACGAGTTGGGACCACTGAGCGGGCGACAGGTCCTGTCGGGGTGCCCAATCCCATGTCATCACCGGCGCCGTGTTGAAATACTGCGCACCGCCCGCATTCAAAAGGCGAGCCGCATCGAGGGCAGCCTGCTCGGCCACGTCGGCTTCACGCTCGTCGTGGAGCACGAGCGGAACAAAACCCGCCAGCAGGCCCAAGTTGTGCCGAGCGAGCGTATCGACCAGGCCGGCGGGGTCGGTCGGTAGCCACCCGAGGGAACCGAGCTCGGTCTGGGTGAAGCCCAGCCGACCCATTTCTCCGAGAACCCGGTCGACGCTGAGCTGGTGGCCCCACCCGGGCACCTCGCAGATGCCCCAGGAAATCGGGGCGGTGCCAACACGATCGAAGAACTGCATGGGCGCAGTGTAAAAGGTCGGCGACGCCGCCGGAAAAGTCTGCCTCATCATTTCCGCCACGAGGTTGACACGTTCGGCGGTCGTGGGGCCGCAGAGCCGAGGTTGTGGGTTCAGCTGTCAGAACAGCCCAGTGCCAGAGGGACGGGATCGTCGGGCACTTCGGCGATCAACAGTTCGATCTCGGGTTGGGAAACCGCCCAGCCCGACTCCTTGCCTCGTGAGGCAGCGAAGACCACGCCAACCGCCCGGCCGTCGAACAGCACCGGGGCACCGGAGTCACCTGACTCGATCTCCGCTTGGAGTTCGATGGCCTGTCGCCGATCCTCGCCATCGAGGGTCACGTTGGCCTGTCGAATGGCGATTGCTTCCCGAACGACCAGGTTCCCGTCGCGATCAAATGTGACGATCTCGACCGGGGTGTCAGCACGTACAGGCTCCGACGCCAGGGTGACAGAAGCTGTGGTCGCAGGTTCACGCAACCAAAGGAGTGCGAGATCTTTGTCGGACCGCATCGCCACGACGTCGGCCTCGAGCGTCTCGCCGTTGGCATCGAGCAGTTCGAAGGACCGGATTCCCTCGAACGGGTGGGCGGCCGTCACCAGCAGCCGGTCGCTCACCCGGAACACGGTTCCCAGCTGCGGAGTTGTGATTCGACAGTCGTCGATCCGGGCCCGGTAGACGTAATCCTCGGGCATCGCGGCCGCAGACGAACACGCCGGCAGCGCCGTAATTGCGGTTGCGCACAGGGCGAGCCGACTCCAGACCCTGACGGTGCGGCCCCGACGAAGTTGCCGCAGCTCGGTCACGGCGTGAGGTTGAACAGGAGGCTAGGTGTAGAAGGGGTTCTCACCGGCAGTGTGGTCGGTTGCATCGATCACCTCGGTCAGCTGGGGCAGTGCGTCCTTCAACATCTTGGTGATTCCATCACGAAGTGTCATGGCGCTGGCTGCACAACCCTGACAGCCGCCACCCATGGTTACGATCGCTTTGGTCCCATCGACACCGACCAGACTGGCATAGCCACCGTGACTGGCGAGCGCCGGGTTGATCGCCTGATCCAACACCTGCTGGATCTGTTCGGGAAGCTCACCTTCCAACTCGATATCGAGTCCGTCGAGAGGGTTGGGCGTGTTCGGGTTCCGGATCACCAGCCCGCCCGGGGTATTGGCCGCAGGAACATCGAGGGTTGCGCCGGTCATGTTGGCCGCGCTGTCGAGCGGGATGATGACGGTGAGTTCGTCGTGGGAGCCTTGGGTGTACACCAGATCGTCAGTCGCGGCCTCCGAGATGGTGAGCAGCTCCAGCGCATATTGGAATTCGGTCATGTTCGAACCCGTGATCGCCACCTTCAATGCGGTGTTGGCGGGGTCGTCCTCTTGAGCCCGGACCTCGAGCACAGTGGCAAGCGCAGTGTCGCTCACCGTCATGGGTTTCGTAGGGTCGGCAACACTTTCGCCGGCAGGAGACTCGGTAACGGCCATGTCACCATTCTAACGATCCGGCTGCGCCAACGGCGAGTAGGGCATCTGACCCGTTTGGGTGCTGGTGGACTCTCAGTCGACGGCCGACGAGGAGACCGTCGAACTCCGGGTGGGTACTCGGAAGTGAATCCAGTAGAGCCCGATCAGCCCGGCAACAGCAATCGACAACCGAATGAGCCATCTGTCCAACAGCAACACGGTGCTGATCGTCACCGCGGTCACCAACATCAGGCTCGCTACAACCTTCGCCCGGTAGGGCATCCCGAGGCCGTTGCGGTAGTCGTTCACAGCCTGACCGACCCCGGGTAGCTCCAGAACCCAGGCCTCCAGCCGGGGATTGGATTTGGCGAATGCCCAGGCGGCGATGATGAAGAAGACCGTTGTGGGGAGTCCGGGAACGATGATCCCGATCCCGCCCACGCCGACCGAAGCCAACCCGAGTGCGGTGAACAACAGTCGGCGGGGCATTAGAGCGATTCCCGCTGTTCAGAGAACTCGAGCCATCGGAGTTCGACCTCGTCGAGCTGTTGGGACACGGTTGCGTGCTCTGCGCTGACCTCGGCCAGCTTCTGATAGTTGGTCGTGGTGGCCAAGTCGGCCATCTCTGACTCCAGCTTCGTCCTCCGGGAGTCGAGCTTGGCCATTTCCTTCTCGGCTTCCCGGATCTTGTAGCCGAGCGTGCTGGCGCTGGGACCCCTGTCCCGGATTCGCGTATCTCCCTTTGTTCTGGTTTGTCTGGCCGTCACGACCTCGGCCATGTCGACCACCGGCTCACCGTTGGCGGCGTCGTGTACAACGCCATTGGGCGTGATGGTCAGCTGCCGGTTGGCGACCCGATTGAGAAACGCACGGTCGTGACTGACGACGACGAGCGCTCCCGGCCAGTCTTCAAGGAAGTCTTCCAGAGACCGGAGAGTTTCGAGATCGAGGTCGTTGGTTGGCTCGTCGAGCAGCATGACATTGGGTTTCGAGGCAAGAATCGTGAGCAGATGCAGCCGCCGCCGCTCCCCTCCTGACAAGGTGCTGACCTGAGCCCACTGGGCATCGCTGTCGAACCAGAACGCCTCGAGCAGCCGGGCGTCGGTCCAGTCGGGTTTGCGATTCGGTCCGGCAATGACCTCCCGAACACGTGCGTCGGGATCGAGTGCATCTTCGGACTGTTGGGTGTAGTACGCCAGCTCCACGGTTGTTCCCCACCGGACCGAGCCCGTCGTAGGTTCGGTCTGCTGCGCCATGATGTCGAGCAGCGTGCTCTTTCCAACCCCGTTCACACCTCGGATGGCAAGTCGTTCCCGAGGATCGAGTTTCAGGTCGAAAGGGCCGAACAGCTTGCGACCATCGGGGGCCGAACCGACGAGCTGATCGAGTTCGATCACGATGTCACCCAAACGCGGGGTGGGGAACTCCAGGTGCAGCTGTGCGGGCCGGGCAGGACCCTCGGGTTTCGCGTCGATCAGCGCCTTGGCCGCTTCTACCCGATATTTGGGTTTTGACGTGCGGGCCGGAGCTCCTCGGCGAAGCCATGCCAGTTCCTGCCGAGCCAGGTTCTTGCGAACCGCTTCCGCCGATTCGGCTGCGGCCGTTCTCGCCGCCTTCCCCTCGAGATAACTCGCGTAGCCGCCGGTATGAAGAAACGACTCTCCCCGGTCCAGTTCGAGCACATGAGTGGTGAGACGATCGAGCACAACGCGATCATGCGTTACCAGGATCAAGCCACCCCGATAGGCCTCCAACCGCTCCTCCAGCCACACGATCCCGTCGATGTCGAGATGGTTCGTCGGCTCGTCGAGAATCAGAAGGTTGCTCGGCCTGACCAGTGCCGTTGCCAGAGCGACCCTCTTCTTCTCACCTCCTGACAACGCGGCGGTGGATTCAGAGAAGAACTCCCCCATACCAAGGCGGGTCAATGCCGCCTCCGCCTCCCACTTTTCGGCGCCGGTCTCCAGCACTGCCTCGAGCACTTTTCCGGGGGGAAGCGCAGCGTCCTGATCCAACACCGCCAGCGACAGTTCGCGCCCTCGTCGGATGGTTCCCGCCTCCGGTTCGGTCGTGCCGGCAAGAACCCTCAACAGGGTGGACTTGCCGGTGCCGTTGATGCCTACGATGCCGAGCCGATCGCCGGTGTTCACGGTCAACGACACATCGGTGAACAGTGGCCGGTCGGGCCGGCTCATCGCCAGGTTCTCTGCGTCAATAAGGATTGCGATGGGGCTGAGAGTACCCATTCGGAGGTCCAGCGGAGGCCGAGATCGCCGAGAATGCGCACGCCATGTGACACATCGTCGGGCTATCGTCTGGTGCCGTGGACGAAGTGCCCGAGCTCGTGCCTCGCAAGATCTCCCTGGGGCTCAAGGGGCTCGGCGCCGTGTTCCCTGGAGCCCGCCAGACCACGGATCAGATCCAGCCCTACACCGAGTGGTGGAGCGTTCAGAACCAGGCCGCCCTGAAAGCGGACGGGCCACTGCTCATCAGCATCGGGGATTCGATCTGCATCGGGATCGGGGCATCCCATCCGTCCAAGTCATTGGTCGGGCAGGTCGCCGACACGCTCTCGGAACGTGACGGTCAACGATGGCGAATCATCAACCTCGCAATAGCCGGGGCTCGGGTCGAGGACGCCTTGGACCGCCAGGTGCCGATCGCTGCGAAGCTGGCACCGGCCGATCAGATCATCTGCTGTATCGGCAGCAACGACATCGTGTGGACGCCTGCGGTCCACTCGCTACGGGCCGGGTTGAGGTCTATCTCGGATTCGCTTCCGCCCAACACCGTCTTCGGCCCGGTCGCCGGTGCCTCGAGACGGGCTCGGCTTGCCAATCGGGCGCTTCGCCAGAGAGCGAAGAACAACGGGCAGCTCTTCGCCTCGATCTGGGACGCTGATCACCCCAGCAAGATCCGTGAGCGACTGGCGACGGATCGATTCCACCCCAACGATCTCGGCTACTCGCTGATGGCCGGGGTCATGACGGACACCCTCAATGGTGCACCGATCGACAACGACCAGGAGTCCTGAGACCTCGTTCTCTGAGATAGAGGTCGTGCCCCGATCCGAGTGCGGTGCACGACTACTGTCGGACGCCCTATGGGTGTTTTGTCTGAGCCACTGGATCTGAACGGACCGCGCAGGAAGCGTCCTGAGTACGCATCGGTCCCTGCGGTGCCGGGAATAACGATCCGTCACCGCAGCACATTCAAGACCGGGATACTCGTCGCTTTCGACCCGAACTGGGTCACGTTGCGGGGTGAGGATGGCCGAGAGTTCAAACAGCGCAACGAACCCGGAGCCTTCTCATACAACGGAACGGCCGTGAAACTGGTTCGACCAACGAAGGCGCCTGACGCTCCCGCAATGGTCCGTACCGCGTCAGGTTCGGTTGCGGTGCCGAACGCCCCCGCTCGCGTCGCCCGGCCGAGCCGGATCTACGTCGAGGGAGTTCACGACGCCGAGCTGATCGAACGGGTGTGGGGCGACGATCTGCGTCTGGAAGGTCTGGTCGTCGAACCGCTGCATGGTGCGGACGACCTCGCCGAGTTGGTCCGCACGTTTGGCCCTCGGCCCGGTCGACGGCTCGGTATTCTTCTCGATCACCTGGTCGAGGGCACCAAGGAAACCCGAATCGCAGCCGAGATCGATCACCCCGACGTCCTGATCGCCGGACACCCGTTCGTCGACGTATGGCAGTGCATCAAACCCTCGGTGATCGGTGTATCCCGCTGGCCGGTAATCGAGCCGGGAACGGATTGGAAGTCCGGGGTCTGCGCCGAATTACACCTGGATGACGAACCGGGTGTCGTGTGGAAACAACTGCTCGCCACTGTCAGCGGCTACACCGACCTCGAACCATCCTTCGTCGGCGCAGTCGAGCATCTGATCGACTTCGTGACCACGTAACACCCCTCCAGGGGGGCCGTTCCACGGAAGTTCCGTTGTCGTCGCGGAGAACGGGCGCGGCGCTGCTGACGTTTGGCTCTAGCCAAACAGAAGACGAATCGCGATGATTCGAACAGAAGGGAATCTCCATGACGCGTCGAATTGTTGCTTTGCTGGGTTGCATCGCTTTGTTGGCCGCGTCGTGTGGCGGCTCCGATTTCTCGACCGCGGTGTCTTCGGGCTGCGATCTAGAGCGGCCTATGGAACCGGGCACCCATACCGGCGTGGTTACCTACGCAGATAGCGAACAGCGATACTGGGTGGTTGTTCCGGCAAGCTATGACGGAACAAACCCGATGCCCGTGTACTTGCTGCTCCCCGGTGGGGCCGGGCGGGCCGAACCGGCATTGGCGGGCTGGGAACCACAATTCGCCGGACTGGATGCGCTCGTGGTTGCTCCCGATCGAGGGGGAACTATGAAAGATGTCGAAATGGTCCGGGCCCTCGTCGGACAAATAGGTTCGGACTACTGCGTTAGCGAATCCAATGTCTACGCAATAGCCGGCTCTTCAAGTGGAGTCTTGGCTGGTTGGCTCATGGCGTTGACTCCTGATGTCGTGGCCGCCTTTGCAGTCGGCATCGGAAACTTTCGCCCGGGCCGTGCTGAGCCCTCGGTCCCAGTCCCGCTTCATGCTTACACCGGCGACGCCGACCGCTCGGTGGTTGCGGGATCGGTTGGATACTGGGCGGCTCACAACGGCTGTGACAGCGCTCCAACCGTCACCGACTTGGGTTCGGGAATCACGTGGAATCACTATGAGGGGTGTGACGCCCGTCGAGTTCTACGATTTCGCCGGAATGGGTCACAAGGTGCCGGCCCATGACTGCTTCGGCCAGTCGACCTATTGCGAAGAATACGAAGAGTACGACTACATGCAGGAAGTGTCGAAATTCTTCGCGGCGCATCCCTTGGACGATCGCTAAACGTTTCCCCATGATTATCCAGGCCAAAATGGAGCACTGGCTGCAACAGTTCCATGTAGCGAGGCGGAGTAGTTCGTGAAGCGAGCGTCAGCGAGTGAGGACACGAACGACCCGGCGAGCCCAAGTCCCAGCGCAGCGGCCAAGCCGGCGGCCACAATCAAGGCCACGGGCTCAAGCCTCCGTGGCGCCTGAACGGGCACGCTGCAGGCCAAAATTGAGCGCTGGCTGCAACAGTTCCATGTAGCGAGGCGGAGTAGTTCGTGAAGCGAGCGTCAGCGAGTGAGAACACGAACTACCCAGCGAGCCCAAGTCCCAGCGCAGCGGCCAAGCCGGCGGCCACAATCAAGGCCACGGGCTCAAGCCTCCGTGGCGCCTGAACGGGCACGCTGCAGGCGAAACTACAGGCGAAATCAGCGTCATCACCAGGACCATCAGGGTGATGAATGCGACGAACAGCCACTCCATCCGGTTGCGGCTGAGCAGCTCGGCTTCGAGCTGGATTCGCAGTCGCTCGGCTTCGTTGGCCATGGTGTTCACCCGGTTCTCGGCGGCGCTGAGTTTGAGTTGTTTGCCGGCAGCGGCACGTCGGGTGGCGGTCAGTTGGTCGGTCAGCTCACCATACCGTCGCTGGAGGTCCTCGAAGGCGGCTTCGGTCTTGCGGAGTTGTGCGATCAGGGCGACCGAGTCGGGCGCGGACCGAGGACTCCAGCGGTAGGTCGCTGTCGCCTCGCGCCGGATCGTGTAGTTCGCCCCGCAGCGCACGGAGGCGGCTGGTCTCCTCCGGGGCGACGGGCGCCACCAGCCGTTCCATGGCGAGCAGAAGCCGGTCCGAGTAGCTCGATTCGGACGGGAGGTTGAAATGGGCCCACAGATTCCGGGCCTCGACCAGGTGACCGACCATGGGCCGAAGGTCTTCTTTGAAGAAGTCGGCGAATACCGGGCCCCAGAAACGTCGAATGACCAGGAGCTGGAACAGCGGATCGGTCACGCCGCTCGAGTCGGTGCGTCCGAGCTTGTCGGCGGCGGCGAGATTCCACGGGGTCTCGTCGTCGCTGCCGAAGTGGTCGATCATCTGCTTTTCCACGAACGACGCCATGGACGAACCGAAGATTTCGAACGCTCGGCCAACAGCGCGTGTCGGCCGATGGCGATATCGGGTGTTCGGGGTGTGGTGGGCATCGTTGCGTTCGTCGGTCCTCGCAGTCTCTCTTCGGATCGGGGACGTCATTTCTGAACCGGCTCGACGCCGTACGGAAGCACCGGCCGTCCGACCAGTCGCTGCCGACGCGATTCCTCAAGAACGGCTCAAGGAAATGCCGTTGAGCACAATGTGCAGGGAAACCGTCTTCTCCTCTCCCCCGGCCTCGTCCTCGCCGGCGGCATCGCCTCCGCGACCGCGTGGCTCGTCGCTCTGCTGTTCTTCGACGTCACCGACGAGAACGGCCTGGTGCTCGCCGGCTGCGTCCGGCGCGATCGGTGCGTTGGGTGGAATGATCGGCGCGCTCTGGCAGAACTACACGACCAGGCACACCCAGGAGTACATCGCCCTGCAGGAGCATCAGGCCAAGCATGACCCGCTCACCGGTTTGTTCAACCGCAATGCGCTCTTCGGCGAGCTCGAACGCTCGATCGCACGAGCCCAGGCCAGCCGACACCGTTCTCGGCGTGCTGTTCCTCGACCTCGATCGATTCAAGGTGATCAACGACTCGATGGGACACGAAGCCGGGCGACGAGCTGCTCCGTATCGTTGCTGATCGTCTGTTGGGCACGGTCCGCGGCAGCGACCTGGTCGCCCGTTTCGGTGGGGACGAGTTCGTCGTCGTCTGCCGCGACCTGCTGTCCGAACAGTCGGTTCTGGCGGTGGCCAAGCAGATCCTGAAGTCCTTCGCCGAACCGGTCTCGCTCTACGGTGGGGCCCAGGTCGTGTCGACCAGTATCGGTATCGCCATCGCCCGCCCCGACGACACCCGCCGCTCCGACGACCTCGTCCGCGACGCCGACGCTGCGATGTACAAGGCCAAGAAGGCCAAATCGGGGTTCGCGGTGTTCGACGAGGTCCAGCGCCTGCAGGTCATCGATCGCCTCGACATCGAGCGGGATCTGGTGCAGGCGATGGAGCAGGAACAACTGGTGGTCTACTACCAGCCCCTCATCGACGTGCAGGCCAAGCGGCTCTACGGCTTCGAGGCTCTCGTGCGTTGGAACCATCCGAGCCGTGGCATCATCGGACCGGGCGACTTCCTCGGCGTTGCCGAGGAGACCGGCATGATGGGCCGCATCGGCGAACTCGTGCTCCGGGAAGCGTGTGCTCAGGCTGCGGTGTGGAACCATCTGAGCCCGGATGCCCAAAGTGTCAAGATGGGCGTCAACATCGCCGAGCAGCAGCTGCTCGACGGCAACTTCCCGTATCTGGTCGCCGACGTGATCGAGTGGTCGGGTCTGCCGCCTGAACAGCTGGTACTCGAGATCACCGAGAACGTGATCGTCGACCATCTGGCTGGCTTGTCGATCCTCCGCGACATCCGAGAGCTGGGTGTGAGCCTGGCGATCGACGACTTCGGCACCGGTCAGAGTTCGCTGAGCTACATCCAACAGTTCGACATGGTCTCGACCCTCAAGGTCGACAAGACCTTCGTGGATGACATGGGCAGCGGCGTCAACCGGGCGATCATCGAGGCGGTGGTGGCCATGGCCCGAGCACTCAACCTCGAGGTGGTCGCCGAGGGTGTCGAGAGCGAACACCAGATGCGGGAGCTTCTCGACTTCGGCGTTCACATCATGCAGGGGTACCTGTTCAACGCACCGGTCGCCGGTGAGGCAATCGATCCGACCTCGTGGTTCAACTCCCGAGAAATGCAGCAGGAGGCCGAGATGATCAACCCCGACGCTCCCGGCTTGTCGTCTGCGGAAGTGAGCTTGGCGTTCACACGGACCCTCGATCACACCAGGGCCCGCCCAAGGCGCCTCGGATAGTCGTCACCACCCGAGGGCTCCGCACGGTGTCAGGAGCAGCTTTTTCGCAGGAGCAGCTCCTCTGACCGGCGCCACGACCCCCTGAGTTCGTCGCCGATCGTGGCCGTTTGTACGATCGATGGATATGACCAGCAGGGCCACAACGATTCCACTGGGCCGAGTCTTCGGTATCCCCGTACGGATGAGCTGGTCCGTTGTCGCAGTCGCACTGGTCGGATCGTGGCTCCTGGCCACCGATGTGTTCCCTTCGATCGACGACGACCTCTCGCTTCGATCGAGGCTGATGCTCGCCGGTTCCGGAGTCATCTTCTTCCTCGGATCGATCCTCGCTCACGAGTTCGGCCACGCGTTGGCGGCGCGCCGTCACGGGATCCAGACCAGTTCGATTCGACTGTGGATTTTCGGAGGGGTAGCAGCGCTCTCCAGCCCGGCCCGCACACCTCTAGCGGAGTTCCAAATCGCCATCGCAGGGCCCGGTACCAACGCTGCCTTGGCAGGTGCCTTCACGGGCATCGCTGCCTTCGCCCGACAGTTCGGAGCCCCCGAAACGATTACGATGGTTGCCGGGGGTTTGGCGGTCCTCAATCTGTTGCTCACGGTTACCAACCTGGTGCCGGCTGCACCCCTCGACGGTGGCAAGGTGCTCACGAGCATCCTGTGGGCCAAGACAGGCCGTCCCGAGTGGGCCAGGCTCATCAGCGCCGCGAAGTGGGCTCGTCGCCGGCCTGCTAGTTATCTCCTACGGCTCCTACGAGTTGGTCGTTCTGGATCGGGTCAGCGGCTTCTACACCGGGTCGATTGGCGTCTTCATCCTTCTTGCAGCCCGGGCCGACGTGGTCAGCGCATCGATCCGAAGCAGTCTGGCCAGAACATCGGTAGGTGAGATCCTGTGGCAGTACCCGCCGGCGGTGTATGACTCCGCATCGCTGGTCGACATCGAACGACACCTCGGGCTCGAGGCGGTCTCGGTTCCGGTCCAGCGGTGGGAACACCAGACCATCGGCTATCTGAGTACTGCGGTCCTCGGTGACATACCCGCTGCTCACCATTCGTGGACCTCGGTGGGTGAGGTGATGACGCCGACCGAGTACGTCCCGGCGGCTTGGACCTCAGAGTCGTTGTTGACCGCTCTGGAACGAATTGGACCTGAACCGATCCAGATGGTCGGTCGCGATCCAGAGACCGGAGCCGTGGTTGGCACTGCGACTCCTCGACAATTTGCCCATCTCATGCGCCAACCTCGCCTCTGGGGCCGTGCGTAGGTTCAGTCGATCGGAATATCGGATCGGTTCGCGGCGTTTGACCGATACATGAGCGGTACCGAAGGCACACCAGCACCTGTTCAGATCGATTTCTACTGGCGACCAGGCTGCCCTTTTGCATGATGTTGGAGCGGTCGTTGCACAAACTCGGTCTTCCGCTCGTCAAACACAACATCTGGGACAACCCAGCCGACGCAGCCTTTGTGCGGTCGGTGGCCAGCGGAAACGAAACGGTGCCCACGGTACGGGTCGGCGAAATCTCCCTGGTCAACCCCAGTGCGAAAGAAGTGGCCTCGGTTGCCGCCAGCGAATACCCAGGGTTCGTTCCAGACAAACCAACCCCCAAGGGTGTTCGGGCTGTGTTGCGCCGCAACTGAATCTCTGCTTCACTCTACGTGACATCTCACGAGCGAATTCACACGGAAGTCCGTACCAATCCGCCTGCAGTCTTCGAGAGGTCGCCGCCGCAACAGTAAGAGGAAGTCCCGTGACGAACCAAACCAGCCGAAAGGCTCTACACGCGTACGTAACCCAAGATGCTCACGAGCAGTGGCACGGATTCGCTGCTGAGCAAGGTGTCAGCGTGAGCGCCATTCTCGAAGCGCTCGCTCCAGCTCTCCGGGGCAAACCGGAAGGCACTGAGGATCGATCGGTTGAACTCGCAGTGATCGTCACCGACGCTCGACGGATCGACGCAAAACGACGTCGCCGTAGTCAGAGTGCCAGCGGGTTCTGATCCATAATCCTCTACGGTCTGCTCGTCGCCTACCCGAGTACTCCAGCTTCCCGGTGTCGGCTACGCCTGCGATACGGTCAGTATCGTGACAGATGACGTCGACAGTGCGGAATTCCTGACGCTTGGCGAAGTTGCCGAACGTCGCGGACTTCATTACATGACTGTCTACAGGCATGTGCGGACCGGCCGTCTGCCGGCCACAAAAGAAAACGGCGAATGGAAGGTACGGGCTGCCGACCTCGACGCCAAACCCCGCAGCGCAAGCAAGGGAAAGCCGGGGCGGGCCGATATAGCGCAACGGGTCCCAGCTCTAAAGGACCGCCTGCTTGCGGCCGATGAACCGGGAGCATGGGGAATCGTAGAAAACTGTCTCAGCGGGGGAGCCGATCCGGTTGAACTCCACCACCAACTCATCATTCCCGCCCTCGGACAGATCGGCGATGGATGGAGCGCAGGCGAGATGGGTATTGTCGATGAGCACACCGCTACGGCCATCACCTACCGAGTGGTGGCCCGACTCGGCCCGTTGATGAGAACCAGAGGACGGCCTCGCGGCGCGATCGTCATCGGCGCAGTCACGGGCGATCCCCACGCGCTCGCCGTTTCGATCGTCGCTGACCTGTTACGTGCGGCGCAATTCAATGTGATCGATCTCGGGGGAAACACACCAGTTGACTCGTTCGTTGATTCGATTTCCGCCACCGACCAGTGCCGGGCGGTCGGTATTTCGGCCTCGATTCCGGCCGATCAGCTGGTGCGCGAGACCGTGTCCGTGATTCGGGCCGCTCATCCCGACCTTGCGGTGCTTGTGGGAGGAACCGGAATCAAGGATGCGGCCCATGCCACATCGCTTGGTTCAGCAGGACACGCAGAAACCTCCCGGGACATCGTGCCGCTGTTCGAATCGGCCATTGAGGCCAGGTTCGACCCACAAACCGTGACCGCAAAATGAGCCAGAACTTCGACCCCAGCCAATTCGCCGCCGATCTGCTTCGGGCCCACGACTACCGCACACCGACGGCTGCACTATCGGTCGTCGATCCCAACGCCTCGCTCGACGATGCCTACCTCGTGCAGGTGGGCGTTCTCGCCGACTTGATTCGACGCAATGATCCGGTGATCGGCGCCAAAGTCGGTGTACACGACCGCCGACCGGTCTTCAGCCTCTATCCCCGGTCGTCGTTGATGGGCACATTCGAGGTAGTCGACCGATCCAAGCTGATCGAACCGGTGGTCCAACCGGTGATCGTGCTCAGACTGTTCAAACCGTTGGCTGGAACCAACATCACCGAAGGGCAGGTGCAGGATGCCACCCAGAGCGCCGTCGCCGGCATCGAGGTCATCGATTTTCGGCTCGGCTCGCCCGATGGCCTCAAACATGTAGATGTGATCGCCGACAACGGCGGAATTGCCAAGATACTGATCGGCGAGCACGGCATCGACGTCAGCACCGACCCGCTCGCTCTGAGCTCATTGGATTGTCAGTTCATCGTCGATGGTGAGGAGTGCGGGCCTCCGGCCAACGCGATCACCCAACCGTTGGCCGCGGTTGCGGCCCTGGCCAACCATCTGGGATCGCAGGGCGGAATGCTGGAGGCTGACTGGTTCGTGGCCGTTGGACCTCTCACGAGCCCGGGTCACCTCAAGGTCGGGTCCAAGGCCGAGCTACACGTGAACGACATGGCGCCGTTGCGGCTCCGAGCCCGCTAATTCCGGCGCGGCTTGCCACCATACCGTCGCACCCTTCTGCCAAGATCGACAGGTGTCTTCCAATGACAACAGTTTTGCGCGGGAAGTCATCGACGTACCTGTAGCTGAGGAACTGGGCGAGTCGTTTCTTGCCTACTCACTGTCGGTTATCACGTCGCGGGCCATCCCCGACGTTCGTGACGGCCTGAAGCCGGTTCAACGGCGCATCCTGTACAGCATGTTGCGTATGGGCCTTCGCCCAGACCGACCCCACCGGAAGTGTGCCCATGTGGTGGGTGACGTGATGGGCAAGTTCCATCCCCACGGCGATTCGGCGATCTATGACACCCTGGTTCGCCTCGGTCAAGACTTCGCCCGGAACATCACGCTGGTTGATCCGCAGGGCAACTTCGGCTCCCTCGATGATCCACCGGCTGCGCAACGTTACACCGAATGCAAGCTCACCGATGCAGCCATCGATCTCCTCGGCGAAATCGACGAAGAGACCGTCGACTACGGCGCAACCTACGACGGCGAGAACTCCGAACCTCGCTACCTGCCCGGCCTCCTCCCCAACCTCCTGGTCAACGGCACCAGCGGAATCGCGGTGGGTATGGCCACCAACATGGCTCCCCACAACCTCGCCGAGGTCTACGAAGCGATCAAGCTGGTGATGACGAAGCGACGGCCCAAGCCGACCGTCGACGAGCTCATGGCAGCCCTACCGGGGCCCGACCTACCGATGGGAGCAACCATCGTCGACGACGGGTTGCGCGATGCGTACGAATCCGGGAGGGGCTCATTCCGCATACGAGCCAAAGCAACCATCTTCGAGGTCACCAAAGCTCGTCAAGGCATCGAGATCACTGAACTGCCCTACATGGTCGGGGTGGAGCGGGTGGTTGCCAAGGTCACCGAATTGGTACGAGCCGAGAAGCTCAATGGCGTGCAGGACATCAAGAATCTCTCGGATCGACATCACGGCACGAAGCTCGTCATCGAATGCAAATCAGGTATCTCGGCCGAGCTGTTGTTGCAGCAGCTGTACAAGATGACTCCGTTGGAGGACAGCTTCAGTATCAACAACACAGTGCTCGTCGATGGTGTACCCACCGTGGTGGGCCTCTACGAGCTGTGTCAGCACTACATCGATCACCGCCTCGACGTCGTTGTCAAACGGACCGAGTATCGCCTCCGCAAAGCCGAGGCCCGACTCCATATCCTCGAGGGGTACCTCATCGCGATCGACAACATCGATGAGGTGGTGCAGATCATCCGCAGTTCGGCGAACACCGCAATGGCCCGCGAGCGCTTGATGGGAGCACTCGAGCTGACCGAGGTCCAGGCCCAACACATCCTCGACATGCAGCTCAAACGGATCAGTCAGCTGGCCCGCGAGGAAGTAGTCGACGAACTCAGTCAGCTCCGAACAGAAATCGCCGAGTTGAGGAAGATTCTCGGGTCGGACCAGCGTCGTCGCACCATCGTCATCCGGGAATTGGGTGAGCTGGTGAAGAAGTACGGGCGTCCCCGTCGAAGCGTGATCGTCTCCGCCAACTCGATTCCCGACCTGGCCGAGGTGGCCGAGCAGGTGGTGGCCGACATCACCGACGATCCGTGTGTGGTCAGCCTCGCGGCATCGGGCGTAGTCGGTCGCGAACCGGCAGGATCATCCAAGTCTTTCTCCGCCCAGCCGACACGATGTCATCCAGTCTGTCGTGGTCACGACACTGAAAAGCCCGGTACTGCTGGTGATGAATTCGGGCCGACTCCTCCGAGTCACCGCCCTCGATATACCAGAGGTCGGCGGTAGAAGCCGCGGCAGAGACACAACCGAGGTCTTCAATTCCGACAAGGGCGAGCAACCGATTTGCCTCCTCAACCCAACCGGCGATCCGGTCGCAGTGGTCACCGAACTGGGCGTTGTGAAACGACTGGAACGATCGGCATTGGCCGATCTCAAATCGGGGCGAACCATCATCGGGTTGTCCGAGCGCGATCGGATAGTGGGGTGTTTCGAGTGCACCGACGCCGACGACATCGTGATGATCAGCTCAGACGCCCAAGCTCTTCGCACCCCCATCGGAGCGGTACGACCCCAAGGCCCAACCGCAAAGGGAGTGAGCGGGATGGCCCTGAAGGGCACCGCCAAGGTGGTCGGTGCAGGTATTGCCTCCAACGACACCGTGATCATGTCGATCACCGACACCGGCTCAGCCAAGTCCACCTCGGTCCACGAGATCCCGACCAAAGGCCGCAACGGTGGAGGTGTCCGGCTCACCAAGTTCTCCGGAGAACGACGGCTCGACTATGCGTGGGTCGGTAATCCCGAGCGGATCGTGGCAGTCGTGGGAGCCGATGGCTCAACCAAGCCGGCTCCAACGCCAGAGTCGATCGCCCTCAGACCAACCCGCCGCGACGGGGCATCCCGGTCACTGCCCCACCGCATCCTCCAGATCGGAACCCTCCGGTGGTAGCGAAGAAGAAGGCAAGCGGTTCGGCGAGGAAGAAGTCCGACTACGGGGCCGACCATATTCAGATCCTCAAAGGCCTGACGGCGGTTCGCAAGCGACCGGGCATGTACATCGGAGGCACCGGTTCGGAGGGTCTACACCACCTTGCGTGGGAAATCATCGACAACTGCGTCGACGAGGCCGCGGCCGGTTTCGCAAGCCATATCGAGGTGATACTTCACAAGGACGGTTCCATCGAAGTCTCCGACGACGGCCGCGGTATCCCGATCGAGAAGAAGCCGGACGGTCGCACGGCGCTCGAAGTGGTTTTCACCGAGCTACATGCTGGGGGCAAGTTCGGTTCCGGTGCGTACAGCGCGTCGGGAGGTCTGCACGGCGTAGGCGCATCGGTGGTCAATGCTCTGTCATCCAAGCTGGTGGCCGAAGTCGACCGCGATGGCGTCACCTCTCGATTGGTTTTCAACGAGCGCATGCCCGGAAACTACTTGAAATCAGGTCAGTTCAAGCCGGGGTCGAAGCTGGCTGCGATCAGGAAGATCCCCAAGAACCGAACCGGGACCAGGGTCCGCTACTGGCCCGATTTGGAGTTGTTCGACGACGAGGCGCGCCTCGAGTACAGCCAGATCCGAGAGCACGTTGCCAGGGTGTGTTTCTTGGTGCCGGGCCTCCACATCAAACTGCACGATCGCCGCAGGGGTGGTGCCGAACCCGAAGAGTTCGTAGCGGCAGGTGGTCTGGCCGACTACGTCGATCTGCTGAGCGTTGGAGAAAACGTCACCGACATCATCACTATCCACATCGACTCTCAGTTCGAAGAACGGGTACCGGTCGACGGCTCGATGCAACATGTCCTGCGCCCATGCACGATCGACATCGCCATGCGGTGGGTAAAGGGATACGACTCGAACATCGTGAGTTTCGTCAACACGATCCCCACCAGGGAGGGGGGCACCCACGTCGCAGGGTTCGAACAGGCTCTCAACTGGACCGCCAACAACATCCTGCTCGTACGAACACAAGAAGCTGAAGAAGTTCAAGGGCAACGGCCGTGCCAGCAGCACCGACGCCCAGGAAGGTTTGATCGCTGCGCTGAAGGTGACCTTCGACGAGCCACAGTTCAAAGGTCAAACCAAACAGGAACTCGGTACCCCGCCAATCCGTAATCTCGTGTACGAAGCGGCAAAGACCGGACTTTCAGATTGGATGCAAGGCGGCGGTCGTAAGACCCAAATCAACGCTCTGCGAGACAAGATGACCCAAGCGGTCGTGAACAGAGTTGCAGCCAAGCAGCAGCTCGAGAATCGCCGAAAACTCAACAACCTCTCCAGTACCGGTATGCCCGACAAGCTTGCCGACTGCCGGACTCACGGCCCCGATTCTGAACTCTTGATCGTCGAGGGCAACTCGGCTGCGGGCCCGGCCAAGAACGGTCGGGACAGCAACTACATGGCGGTACTTCCGCTCCGAGGCAAGGTGGTGAACGCCGGGAAGGCCACGCTCAAGCAGGTGGTCGACAACGCCGAAGCATCCGCTCTCATCACCGCAATCGGTGGCGGGTCGGGTGAAGACTTCGATCTGGAGTCGTGTCGCTACGGTCGAATCATCATCCTGTGCGACGCCGACGTCGACGGCAGCCACATCCGCTGTCTCCTGCTCACGCTCATCTTCAAACACATGCGCCCCTTGCTGGAGAACGGCATGGTGTACGCCGCCCAGCCGCCGTTGTTCAGCATCAAACACAAGGGCGAGATGATCTACGCATATAGCGACAGCGAACGCGATCAACTACATGCCGAGCTCGGGCTGAGCGAGGACAAGCGATGGCAACGGTTCAAAGGTCTCGGTGAGATGAACGTCGATGAGCTCGCCGATACAACGCTCAACCCCGAGACGAGAGTCCTGAAGCGGATGGGAATGGCTGATGCGGAGCAGGCCCTTCAAGCAACCGAGATGTTCAAGATCCTCATGGGAAACGACGTAGCGGACCGCAAGGACTACATCATCACCAACAGTCCTACGATCAACCCTGAACTGCTCGACGTCTAGTCGGACTCGGCTGAGGGACGTAGTTCAGGATCGATCTGACCGCCCAGATCCTCGAACAGCAGTCCCTGACCCACGTGCCAGATCAAACTCCCAACTGACACAACGATTGCGTTCATGAGTTGTACGAGCATGAAGATCCCGATGTTGCCGCCGATCAGGTCGGTGAGGCGGATCACATTGGCATCGGGATCCACCGGCTGCGAACCACCGAGCGTTCCCAAGGGTCCAGTGATGATCGATCCGGCCAGCGACGCCGCCGAGGTCACCAGAATCAGCAGGAGCGCTCGGCCCACCAATCCCCAGGTTGAACCCGTCGTGATTCTGTTCACGACCGTGGGGTTCCTCCACCCACGCGCCGCGATCATCGGGGTCGTGAAGATCATCCCGTAACGTCCTATCAACACCAGCCCGCCCACAATGAACACGGTGATGCCGACCACGATTCCCAAGACCGGGGAGACCACCGAGGTGATGCCAGTGACGATGGCCATCACCAGGAAAGCAGCGATGAAGAGGAACGCACCTACGATGCCCCACCCGAAGACCGGTGGAATTCGCATGAAGCTCGAGGCCAGCGCCTCGCTCCATAGCTGAGTCCTGCCGAATCGGCCACTCATTGCCAACCGGGTGCCGGCGATGGAGAAAACGATCGACAGCAAGAAGTTGAGCACAAACGCCAGCACGACGAGGCCCAGCGATTCCAGACCCTCGACTTCTATCGGCCACTCGCCGGCCGCTGCATCTTCGTTGATGATGATCACAAGATTTCTCACACCGACCCACGTGGCACCACCGGTACCCAACGAGGCAGGAATCACCAGCACCACCATGAGTGTGAACAACGCTCCGGCGTTGTTCACCAAGAGGCGAAATGTCTCGGTCATCCAGTCACCCACCGGTCGCAATCGATTGCTCCCAGGTGTCTCCGGTGACGGAGCGGCCAAATTGGCGGGTCGGATGTCGTTGGTCCACTGCCCGCCGTCCCACCATCGCAGCATCGTGGGTGACTGAGGGTCCGGATACCAGCCGGGCGGCGGAGTGGATGCTGGTCCGTCGGTCACGGTCTACTCCTCGAACGGTTCACGATCGTCAACGGTAACCACAACGCCGTAGTGATCTGAGGGATGCAGACCCTCAACGCCGCCCTTCACACCAACCAATTCGGCAGCCGTGGGATTGAACGCCGGTTTGGGCCGCGGCCATCCGATGAGTATGTGATCGAGACGCCGCCGCGGGTAGGCAGCATCGGCTGCGTTGGTATTGTCACGATTCCAGGTGTACCCGGGGCCCTCACCCACCGCTGCCCAGGCGTCGGTGAAGATCAGCGGACTCGCTCCGGAGTCGATCGGGGGCGCACTCCCGGTCAGCCGACGGAGCTCGTCGCTTTCGGGGACCGAGTTGAGGTCGCCCATCAGCACCGGGGTGCGTCCCTGATCGCGACGACCGGCAAGCTCCCGCAGAATCGGGACCAGCTGCTGCTGACGAAGCAGGGATGCGTCGTAGCGCCACTCGAGATGGGTGACCGCCACTGACAGCGGACCGTTCGGACAGTCGATGTCCGCCACGATTGCGCGGCGATGTCCGAGACTTCCGTCGTTCCCGGGCAATCGAATCTGGACCACGTGGCGAAGCGGATATCGGCTGAGAAGCGCGTTTCCGAACCTGACCCGTTCGCCCTCATGTTCGCTGGCAAATCCATCGAGTTGGGTCGCTGCCCTCAGCCCGTCGAGCTGATCGTCACCATCGACACAGTAGACTTCCTGAAACGCACAGACATCGGCCCGGGCGCTCCGCAACACGTTGTGTATGAGTTGCTGCCGGTCCTGCCAGCGGTCTCCGAAACGCCACCAGAGGTTCCAGGTCAGCAGGCGCACGATACGAGGATATCCACCCGGTCCTTCGCAGCTGACGTAGGTTCTCTACTCTTCTGTTTCGTGAGTGCTGCAACCAGAGCCGATCTGACCCTGCACGAAGTAGCTGATCTTCTTGGCGTCCACTACATGACCGCCTACCGATACGTACGGGTTGGTGACCTTCCGGCGTACCAAGATGGCCGCCGGTGGATGGTGGAACAGGCCGACCTGGATTCGTTTCAAGGGAAGGCCGACAACCGCCAGTCCGACCCTGATACACCCCTCCCCACGGTCGAATCTCTGCGGGAACTGATGGAGGTCGGTGATGAAGCCCGAGCATGGGAACTGCTGGAGGTTGCGGGAGTTCACACCGAACCGTTGCGGGCTCAGCAGCAGCTCATTGCGCCCGCAGTGCGACAGACCGGTCAGCGCTGGGCCGACGGAGAAGGCACGATCGCCCAAGAACACATCGCCACCGTGGTTGCAATGCGCTTGGTTTCGCGGCTGGGTCCTCCCACCCGGCGAGGGAGGCGAGCAGGAACAGTCATCGTCGCATGCCCCCCGGGGGACACCCACACCCTGGCCACAGCGTTCTTCGCCAATCTGGTTCGGGGTGAAGGGGCTGAGGTTGTCGATCTCGGCCGGGTGGCCGGTCCTGAGCAGATCCTCGAGGCGGCCGAGCGGGCCGATGGAGGCGTATCGGTGGCGTTGGCGGTGAGCGCTCCAGGTCTCGAGGACTCGACGCGGGCCTTGGTTCGAGCGATCCGAAACCATGCCAAGATCAACGCTGTCGTGGTTGGTGGAGTCGCAGTGCCCGATGAAGCCTCGGCCCTTGCGCTCGGAAGTGATCTCTACTTCGGCAGTCCTGAACTGTCAGCGGCCGGAGCCGCAGCCGCTTCTCGAGGTTGATACCGAGCTTGGCCGCTCAGGCCGGTAGCGGCCTCGGTCGTAGCGGTTGCGATCAGGGCGGGGGCTGGGAAGCACACGTGTCCGCTGTGGTCGGTGAGGTGTGCCAGTTCTGTCTTTGCTGCCGTGAGGAGTTCGGTGTACTGGTTGTCGTCGATCATGTCGGCCAGGGTCCATCCTCTCACGTCGATGTGGACCCACTCCTCGACCGAGTCGAACCGGGCGAGCCCCTCCCGTCGGGTGATCGTGCTGTTCGGCAGGGACTCGCGCATCAATGCGTTCAGCCGGTCTTCGGTTCCGAGAGTGAACGGTGCCATCAGGGCGGTGGCAGCTTCGTCGCCGAAGAGTCGCTGGAGTAGGTCGACCATGGCGGCGTAGCCGGGGCTGTGGTCGACGCTGGCCCAGGTGGCCACCGTTACGGTGCCCCCGGGGCGGGTTACTCGAGCCATTTCTTCGATGCTGGCACTCTGGCCGGCGAAGAACATGAGAGCGAACTGGCTGACCACGCGATCAAAGGAGCGGTCCGGGAATGGGAGGTGCTCGGCCGGGCCATGTTTCCAGGTCACCGGTTCGGATGTACGGCGGGCAACGGCCAGCATGCCCTCGTTGATGTCGATACCGGTGACCGAGCCGGAGTTGCCCAGGCGTCGGGCAGCGGCACGGGCCAAGATCCCGGTGCCACAACCGACGTCGAGCACGTCATCTCCTGCTGACAATCGAGCCGTGTCCAGCACTGGGCCGGGCCATTGACCGAAGAGGGCGGGAACGAAGAACGCTTCGTAGATCTCAGCGGCTGAATCCGTCACCTGTCCTGTGGTTGCTGCATCGAGTTCGCTCATGAGACAAACCTGAACCACAACGCGCCGTTGATCTAGCGCGAAAAAGAACTCGACGATGGCCAGGGGGTCGTGCAAGGTGGTGTCATGGCTAGCTACCGGCAGTACTGCCCGATTGCACGGGCCACGGAGATCTTGGCTGAACGGTGGAGCCTGCTCATCGTTCGCAACCTGATGTTCGGGGCCACCACGTTCTCCTCGATCGCTCAGGGCGTGCCCACCATGTCGCGCTCGATGCTGTCGAAGCGTTTGCGCGAACTCGAGCGGGCTGGGGTGATCGTCTCGACGGCGAAACCGAACGGGCAGGGCTCGACCTACGCCTTGACCGCCGCTGGCGCCGACCTCGTGGAGGTGGTCGACAGCATGGGTCGGTGGGCGGAGACCTGGGTTGAGGTGTTGCCCGAGCACACCGATCCGGGGTTCGCGCTATGGGCGTGGTGCCGGGTACAGCTCAACTGCGAGGCCCTACCAGCGGGTCGGGTGGTTGTGTCTTTCGAGTTCCCCGATGAACGAGCGGGCAACCGGTTCTTCTGGTTGCTCGTTCAAGACGGCGCCGCCGAGGTCTGCGCCACCGACCCGGGAGGAGAGCCCGAGCTCAGGGTTGTCGCCCGCTCCGCCGCATTCGTCGACTGGCACCGAGGTGTCCTGTCGTGGTCAAAGGCCGTCCGCAACGGAGACATCGACATCACCGGTAATCGGTTCCTCGTGCGAGCCTTCCCCACCTGGAACACTCGCACGCCGCTCCTGGCCTAACTGGTCGTTAAACTTGATTTGGTGGCCCACGGTCGTGCTCACGTGGGCTTATGGTCGAACACAGCGAGAATCACGCCGATGGCCCACCCACTGAGGGACCTCGAACTCACCCCACACCCCACCACACCGTGGTACGCCCTCTGTTTGTGCGTCCGGACACTGGTTGTTACGTCAGTCACGTTGACATTGATATCATTTAGCACTAAATTGAATCCAGGAGGCCCGTGATGGACACTGAATTCGCCCTACTACATGCTGAGAGTGACACCGAGTGGAGGGACCAAGCGCTGTGCAACGGCATGACGTTGGTGTTCTTTGGTCCTGCCGCAGAGAGACCTGAACGGCGGGTGGAGCGCGAAGCGCTGGCCAAGTCGTTCTGCCGGGCATGCCCTAGCGTGCTGCCATGTCGTCGAGCCGGCAGGCTCAACCGAGAGCACGGAATATGGGGCGGGGAAAACGACGAAGAGCGGGCTGCCGCCGGATATGCACCTCGCTCGCCCAGCAGAAGATCAGTCATCAAGGCTCGGGACACCAGCCGCCAGGTAGCGGATCCGGTCGAGCTGGTTTCTCTCGATGACGAACAGTTCGACTCCCTCGAGTTGGAGCGCTTGTTCTAGCGACATCGGTATCGTCTCAACCTGTGAGACACATCGAAGTTCGGATTCAGGTGTGGCACGGGTCATGAGGGACGACCATGTTTGATGCGTTATGTGTCCTGAGCTTCGGCGGACCCAACGGCCCCGACGACGTGCTGCCATTTCTCCGGAACGTGACGGCCGGACGTAATGTTCCCGATGCCAGGCTCGCAGTTGTCGCTCAACAATACGATCGGTTCGGAGGACGATCTCCGATCAACGATCAAAACCTGGCCCTGATCGAGGCGCTTCGGACCGAGTTCGCCGACTTCGGGATCGAACTGCCGATCTATTTCGGGAATCGCAACTGGAAGCCTTACCTCACCACCACCGTCCAGCAGATGGCCGACGATGGAGTGTCCAACGCACTCGTGCTCACAACATCGGCGTTCTCCTCCTACAGCGGCTGCCGTCAGTATCGAGAAGATCTTGCCGCCGCCGCCGAGGCCGTGGGTGACCGAGCCCCCGGCCTCCACAAACTGAGGCTCTTCTACAACCATCCCGGCTTCATCGAGGCCGTCGTCAATCGCACCCAGGACATCCTTCAGGCCGGCGACCGGGTGGTTTTCACCGCTCACTCGATCCCTGAGTCGATGGCTCGGTGGTGCGACTACGAGTCTCAACTCCAGGAGATGTCAGGCCTGATCGGTGAGCGCCTCGGAGTCGAATGGGACCTCGCCTATCAGAGCCGGAGCGGACCACCCCATGTTCGATGGCTCGAGCCTGATATCAACGATCACCTCGTTGCGCTGTCTGACGCGGGATACTCCCAGGTCACAGTGGTGCCGTTGGGTTTCATCTCCGATCATATGGAGGTGAAGTTCGACCTCGATATCCAAGCTGCAGAGACTGCTGCCTCGATCGGGCTCACCATGCGTCGGGCCGGGACTGTCGGAACACACCCATCGTTCGTGAAGGCGATCAGAGAACTCGTACAGGAGAAGATCGACGCAGCCCCCGTACTTTGGTTGGGAAAAGCCGGCCCCTGGCCAGATCCCTGTCCTGAGGGCCACTGCCTCCCACCCGAAGACGCCGGCTGAGACACTCTCAGCGTCGGCCGGTCTCCAGTTGCCACCGACGAATGTCTTGCCCCATCTGGGTTGAAGGGTCCGCGTCGACGAAGGGCCACAGTTCCTCGGCGATACGGCGCCAGTTCATGGTTGCGTCCAGCTGAGCGAACAGTCCCATCAGACCGAGCGTGATTCGCTGCAACACCACGAAGGCAGGCGGTACGTTCAGTTGCTTCATGAGTGAGCCGTGCTCACTGTTCATGTCGAACAGCATCGACACCCCATCGGCGGCATAGGCAGCATCGATCGTGACGGGTCGATCCTCCATCACGTAGCGGTAGTAGAACGAGAAGTAGTCGATCACTTCGGCGTCACTATGACCTGCCTGACTACTGAGCAATCCGGCCCCCTCGATCAGTTTGCGGAACGAGCTGGGATCATGGTTGAGCACCATATGGGTGATCAGGTCTTCGAAGAGGTTGGTCTCCTCGGGTTGAAACTCCTTGACCAATCCAAAATCGAGGAAAGTGACGCGGCCCCCGGGTTGGAACAGGTAGTTCCCGGGGTGAGGATCGCCGTTGAACATGTGCTCGCGATAGATGGCACCAAAAGAGAAGCGGAACAACGTTTCGGCAGCCAGGTTCCTCTCCTCCTGAGACCACTTGACCACCTCTGAGAAGCGCACGCCCTCGGCCAGCTCCGATGTGAGGACGCGTTTGGTGGAGTATCGATCGTGGATGGCCGGAACCGTGACGAACGGGTGTCCGCGATAGGCCTCGTGGAAGCGCCGCTGGCGTTTGGCTTCGAGGGTGTAGTCGAGTTCCTCGATCAGGCGAACCTTGAGTTCTTCGATGATCGGCCCCTTTTCCAATCCGGGGAACATGGCTGCCATGCCGGCGAAGATCCAATCGGCGTTCTCCAGATCACTCGCCATAGCTTCACCAACGCCTGGATACTGCACTTTGACGGCTACCGGGTGATCGTCGTGGGTTATCGCCCTGTGAACCTGTCCGATCGATGCCGAAGCCAGCGGCACCGGATCCCAGTGGGCAAAAAGCCGCTCGGGCCGCTCGCCGAGTTCGCTCTCGATCTGTTGAGCCGCCAATTCTGCGCTCATCGGTGGAGCATCATGCTGGAGGCTGGCGAGGGACTTCCGGACCGTATCGGGAAGGCCCGTGTCGATATAGCTGGCCATCTGGCCGATCTTCATCATCGCTCCCTTCATCTGTCCCAGTTCGGCGGCGACGTCCTCAGCGGTCTGGAGCTGAAACTGGCTGTCGAGTTCTTCGGAGCGAGCCGCATCGGCGAAGATCCGCCGGGCCCGATACTTCGCATACCGCCCACCACCTTTCACTCCCAATTTCGCCAGCCTGAGGTTTCGGGCGGACAGCCGTTGGGTCGAAACAGCCGACCCTGCAAGACCGTCGCCGGTCCGTCGCCGCAGCACCAGCGCCGCGATCGCGGCAGCTGCGATGGTGAAGAGACCTGCACGACGAACCGGAATTGACATACTCCCTCAGCCTACGAGAGGCGCATGCGGGCCGGTCGAACGGTACGGTTCGGCCTTGTGCGGTCTCTCGTCACACAACGGATGGTGCTCCGGCCCTGGACCCACCATGACCCTGATGTGTGGCACGAACTCCTCACCAATCCCGCGGTCCTGACCCACATCGATGATGGCAAACCGCTCAACGACGACGACATCGACGAACGGCTTGCTCATGCCGTCGAGAACAGCGATGGTCCCGGGATCTTCGCTTGCGAACAGTTGGACGAGCCCGGTGTCGTCGTCGGAATGGTCGGGTTTGCCCCGCCTACGTTCCTGCCTGAGCTTCTGCCGGTCCACGAGATCGGTTGGCGATTTCTTCCCGACCACTGGGGGCAAGGCTTGGCAACCGAGGCAGCAACCGCCGCCCTGTCGTGGGCGTTCGAGACCGACCTGCTCGACCGGGTCGTCGCCTGTGTCCAACCAGCAAACCGACGGTCAGGGGCAGTAGCCGCGAAGCTGGGAATGACCGCCGCCCATCGCACGGTGATACCTCGGTGTGACCGATGGGTCGACGTTTACGAACTCTCCGGTGAAGACTGGGAAAGCGAATGAGCCGACCGCTCACTCCCAGCGAGCGCGTGGCCTATGACCATGTCAGTCCGGCCACGATCGACCGGGCCCGAGTCCGATCCCTCCTTTGGCTACCCGGTACGTTCACGGGCCTCACGCTGGGGCGCAACATCTTTCTCACCACCGATGAACCACCGGACGGGACCTCCTCACTCATAGCCCACGAACTCGTGCATGTGGAACAGTTCGACGATCGCGGCTGGTTGGATTTCCTGAGGTGGTACCTGAGCGATTTCTTCAGAGGCCTGCTGGCCGAACGCAACTGGATGAAGGCATACCGGCAGGTCACCGCCGAGGAAGAGGCGCGCCGGTCGACCCACGCCTGGGCACTGGGACGAAGAGCCTGAACAACCGGCCCCGCACGCACCTCCGGCTGTCTCGATCATGCCAGACGAACCGGAGGTTGTCGGCAACGTCTGGGACCTGGGCCATAGACTGCCGACATGCGAAGAACATCCCGGGCGATCCTCACCGCGGCCGTTCTGCTCCTGGCCACGTTCACCGTGGGAGGATCAGCGCTGGCCCAAACAGTGGACATCGAAGCAGTTGTCGACCAGATCGAGCAAGACGGACGTTTCCTCGAGCGAGGCGTCACAGCGGAGGACGAGCTCGCCATCGAACGGGCCAATGATCAGGGCGTCGCGTTCGTGCGACTGGACAACAGCAGCCAGTCATCATCAACAGCAGAAGAGATCTACGCTGAGCTGAGGAGTCGAGGCAGCAGCTACGGAGCTGTCATCGTTCTCACCAACGCCAGCGTCTTCGCCCGTGGTGTCAATAGCTCGGCGGCGTCACTGACCGACAGCATCACCCAAACCTTCGGCGGCGGTAACATCGCCGGCGGCATCGATCAATATCTCGCCAACCTTGGCGACGACGCCGCCGGGGGGCTCGACGAACCCGAGTCGGGGGGCGGGTTTCCCTGGATCGTGCCGATCCTGCTGGTCATCGCAGGATTTTCCTGATCAACATGCTGCGAGGGCGCAGAAAGACCAAAGCCGTCGAGACCAAGAACCTCGAAGTCGATCGACAGGAAATCATCGAACAACTCAAGGCGAATGCAGATCGGGTGATCGACCTCGGTGACGAAGTAATCCAAGTGAAGGATCCCGAACTGATCTCGATCTACGAGGAAGCCTCGGCGGCATACCAGAACGTGTCCAACGAGATACGGGGCGCCACCACGCCGGCCGAGGTAGATGTCCTAGATGATCAAATCGACAAGGCCGAGTGGCAATTCGAGGTGATCGAAGCCAAGCTCACCGGCCGCACGCCACCACCCTTCAGAGACGACGATGAGTCTCCGCAGCCCCCGGCGCCTGCTCCTCCCCCGCCCGCCGCCAGTCCGGCCGAACGTGACGCCCAATTCCGCCGTCGAGGGCAGCCGCCCCGGCCTCTACCCCAACGCAATCCACGGCAGCGGTACCAAGCTGAGCAGCGCCGCCCCAGTACGGGGGGCGCCTTCGGGAGGATGGCCATGGGCGTGCTCATCAGCATGTTGATGGGTGGCCGGCTCGGTCAGCCGCGACAGTCTCGTCGATCGAGTCGACGCAGCGGCGGAGGCTACGGCGGCATCAACATGCCGTTCTGAGACGGTTTCATTGTCAGACTCCCTCTCTCTGTCACACGCGTGATCGATAATGGCTGACGTGGCTGAGTTACCCGACTACCTGTCTCCTTCGTCGGCATCGTCGTTCGAGGGTTGCCCCCGGCGCTGGAAGTTCAAGTACGTCGACCGTCTGCCAGAACCTTCGGGCCAGGCGGCACTCGTCGGCTCGTTCGCTCATCTTGTTCTCGAACATCTCTGCCAACTCCAGGCACCCGAGCGCACGATCGACGCAGCCAAGACCTTGGCCCGGGCACTGTGGGAAAACTTCGAGGCCGATGACGACTACATCTCGCTGGAGCTGAGCGCCGATGATGCTCGCGCCTTCCGGTGGAACGCCTGGCAGTGCATCGCCGGCCTGTGGGCGCTGGAAGATCCCGCCAACGTCGATGTCGTTTCCACCGAAGAGAAAGTCCGCACCACGCTGGGAGACGTACCGTTTGTGGGGATCATCGACCGGGTCGATCAGGTCAACGACGAACTTGTTGTAACCGACTACAAGTCGGGGACCCTGCCGGGCATCCGGTGGCGAGACGACAAGATCCAGCAAGTCCTGCTCTACGCTGCCGCCCTCCATGAAGAAACCGGTGAGATGCCGCGGTCGGCCCGCCTGATCTACCTCAAACAGTCCATCGTCGACATACCCGTCACCCAGGTCAAGATCGACGAAGCCATCGGACAACTCTCCGCCACATGGGCACACCTGTCATCAGCATGTTCGGCTGACGAGTTCGAGGCCAAGCCGGGTGTTCTGTGCGGGTGGTGCCCGTTCGCGGAGAGGTGCCCCGAAGGTCGGGCCGAGCTCACCCGCCGCGAGGCAGCCGGCAAACTACCAGCGCACGCGCCGGCCAGAAGCCTGGTGGCCTGAGCACTCCAGGACGTCGTCTCTGCGCCGACCGCTGAACCACCTCCGCCTGCTTGGTCCTGGTGGACCAAGCGTTGCCCCGACGGCGCTCAGCGGAGAACCTACATCTTCACCCAATCGCCGATGTCTGCGTGTTCGAAGATCGTCGTGTCTTGCAGAGTCAGTTCTTCGCCGACGCCTTCCTCGACCGAGCGGCGGTACATCGCCAGAGCGATCGCGACGTCGACGTAGGAGAGCCCAACGGCGTTGAAGTACACGCGTTCGTCCGGGCTTTCGCGGCCCGGCTTTTCGCCTGCCACGATGGCATCGAGGTCGGCATACACATCGCTGTCGGTCAGTTCGCCGTCCTTGTACATCCGGCTGAGTGTTTGCGTACGGTGTTTGACCGTCTCCCAGTCATCGCAGACGATCTTTTCGCACTGTTTGGCCACCGCGTATTCGTCTTCCCACCCGCCGATGTGGCTGTAGAACGAACCCGGTTTCATCCAGTCGGCCTTCAGCAGGGGCGCTTGAGCGCTGGTGGCCGTCACCAGGATGTCGGCTTCGGACATTGCGCGTTCACCATCGGTATCGGCGCCCACGAAACGCATGTCGGGCAGGACCTGAGACATCTGTTCGATGAAGGTTGCTTCTTCCTCCACCGTCTTTGACGAGACGCGGCATTCCTCGAGGGAGGGGCGGACGGTCTTCATCGCCAACAAGTGCATTTTTGCTTGTTCACCGCTACCGATGAAGCCGATGATCTTGGCATCCGGCGGCGCCAGATGTCTGGCTGCCAGCGCACCCATCGCACCCACTCGCACATTCGATGCCAAGGTGCCTTCCATGAAGGCGACAGGAAAGCCCTTTTCGATTTCGGACAGCACGAAGACAGCGGTCAAGTTCTGCAGGCCGAACCGTTCGACATTGGGCGGAAAAACGGAGACCCACTTCATGCCGCAGATCTTGTCGGTCGTGAGCGTCGCCGGAAGACAATTGATCCGCTCCTGTGTTTCCTCGTTGAAGATCTGCACGATCTTTTCGGGAAACATGACCTCCCCGGCGCGGAAGGCAAGCAATGCCTTTTCGGCCGCATCGATCGCCAGGTTGAAGTCGAGGCAGCCTGCCCTTAATAGGTCTTCCTGGGATAGGTACCGGAACGGAATTCTTGATTGGTCACTCATCGATGAGCCCTCCACGATTGATTTGTCTGCAGTTTGTCAAAGCTTCACCCCCAACAACCAAGTCGACACTAGTGGGCATGGGCGACGTTAGCGATTGAGTGGCTGCTGCCGGCGCGATCTGACACGGGTCAGGATGTGATGTCTCAACTGTGGAAGACGTAGACCGCCGGTAGCCCAGGTCAGGGACTGCATGCTCCCGACCAGCTGGTGTCCTGGATCAGACGGCCGTCGGGCAGGACTCGCCAGCCATCGGAATGGGTGTCGATTTGGCTGAGGATCGACTGGCGCCGAAGAGGGCTGCCGGCACGAGGAACGCCGCCTTCACTCACAAATGGTTCGACCGATACCAGTAGTCCCTGCTCTGTGAGCGTGGCCAAGAATACCGCCGAGTTGGCCGTGAGTCCGTACGAAGGGGGAAACGCGAAGTTGCCGAGAGAGTTGATGATCACGGTCTCGCCGATCGAGCTGACACCCTGCACGACATGGGGATGGCTGTTGACGACAAGGTCGACGCCAATGTTGGCCCAGCGCTGATTCAGATCGCGCATGGTCTGGTCGGGACACAATTGGCCCTCGGTGCCACCGTGCACCATCACCACGGACACGTCGACGTCGTCTACAAGTGCGCTGAGAACCCCGTCGGCTTCGGCCCAGAATGCGGGGCACGCCCAAGCAATACCGGGACGGAGATTCTCGCCATCCCACGCCCAGTCACACGGGACACGGGAAAAGGCGGCGATGCCCACGGTCCAGTCGCCGATGGTCTGGATCATTGGCTTGTACGCGGCCTCAGCATCAACCCCTCCGCCAACGGCGGCGATGCCTGACTCCTCCAGAAGCCGCAAACCGTTCGAAAGGGCGTCCGGTCCGAAATCGAGCGCATGATTGTTGGCCAGTGACACCACATCAATGCCGGCTCTGGCCATCTGGTCCACCATCACCGGATCGGATCGGAACAGAAACTGTTTGTCGATCAACGGCAGCCCCACATCAACCGGAGCCACTGCGGTCTCGAGATTGACCACCATCAGATCGGGGAGCGACAGCACCGCGGCGGCCTCAGACAACGGGTCCAGAAGGTGAAGGTCGTTGTGGAATGACGTGTCGCCGGCGAATCCGAGCGAAATTGGCGCTCGCCGATCCCCTCGAGCACGAACCGGGCTGACGACGTTGAGCGTGGCAGGTGATCCGCCGGTAGCGGTGGCGTCCTGGTTCACCGTTGTTGGTGGCCGTTCGATCTGCGGTTCAGCAGCCGCAGCAATATCGATCGTGGTCGGGAACGCAGAACAACCGGCAACCGCGATCATCGAGGCTGCGAGGCTGCAGACTTCCACAAGACGACGGCGACTCACGACGCAAACGCTACCCAAGGTCCCGCAGCTTCCCTGAGCTGTTGTTCCCGGCGCCACAGTGAGTGGTTGCAGCCCACAGCACTGTCCGGCGAAGCTTGGAGGCATGCCGATCGCAGTCGTTCCCCTGCGCCACGACAGCGACGCAAGCGGGAACCAGGAACTCACCGAAAACAGTCTGGTCAACGCCGCGGTCTGGAGTGCAGATGATCCCCACTCTGATCTTTCGGACATCGTGATCGTTCATGAAGCAGTCAGGATCGGTGATCTAGCCGACCTCGCCGGGACGGCATCCACCGACATTCGCTGTGCCCTGGGCCTGGATTCCCCGCCCCGTAGGCGTCGCAGAGCACTCTCGGCCCTCCGGTCGATCGACCGGCTCGGCCGTGTGGTCGGAGTGGAAGCACCGGTCGCTGCCTTCGCCAACAGTTGGCACCTGAACCCAAACCACGACTCAGAACGGCCGCTACGGATCGTGTCGATCGGCCATCGGAACGCCTGCGGCATGGTGATAGGCCATACCGGCGAGCGACAGCTTGTCGCCATCGGTCCGGTCGATGGACCTGAACACATCGAAAAGTGGACCAGAGCCGCAGCTCGTTTCTCTCAGACACCCCTCAGCATCGACGTGCCGTCCCGATGGCCTTCCATCCTCAGCAGGGTCGGTTCGGTCATCACCCACGGACTCACTCCCACCCACTGCGCCGATTTCGATTCACTGTTCGGGCCTCTCGTCGTGCATCACCAATCCGATGGAATCCTCGATGGGCTCACCCGCTTGGGGAGTCTGGCCGAATGGTCGGCGTGCTGGCCCACCACTCGGGTGCACCTGGGTCGTGGCTGGAAGCGACAGCCGGGGCCGCTTCGGGCTCAGGTCGAAGAACATGTTGCGCGGATTCGGGCCGGAGCTCAGATCCGGTTTTCCGACGATGGCGGACGACCCGTGCCCGTGCGGGCGGGATCAATCCTTGCTCAGGGCTGTGTGATTCCTGATCGGTTGGGGACCCAACCCCGGCTCCAGCTGATCGACAACGGTCACCTGTTGATGTCGGGACCGCCGGGAGTACGGCCGCTGGCGATGGAGTTGTCGTGGCCGATTCCGGCGAGCGGCCGCAACTACGTCGACGTCCGATCCGCCTCCCGGTCCGTGGTTGAACTCGCTGAACCCTTCTTTGGCGAACAGGTCGATACCGCCCGACCTGCTTCACTCATCTAGACCCGCTCGACGCTCAACAGATCGAGGGGTCTCGAGCAGAAACTCCAGATCGGCAACTTCATTCGCGTGACAGTCGTTGCTGGGCTCAAATGTGCCAATAGCGCACGGAGCTGCGATGTAAAGTCGGGCCCTGATGAAGCCCGTTCCCCGCATCAGCTCCGCGGTTTGCTCTGTGGTTGTCTCCCTCGCGTTGGTTGGCTGCATCTCGTCCTCGAGCCCGGACGCGCTGGCCCGAGGTGAGCCGAACGCCTCGCCGCGCCCGGCCGGGTCGTCGGAAACGGTTGTCAGCCTGCCGCCAGTCACCACTGCACCGCGGCCTCCCACCACCACCGCGGTGACGCAAATGGCAACCGTTGCCGGTCAGGAACAGACTGTCGACTCATCGATTCCAACCGAGGACCAACCGATACGCAACCTCCGTACGATCGGCGAACGTCTCCAACCGCTTCTGGGTCCCACCGACGATTTGGCTCGTGCGATGGGGTCCGTCGTTTCGTTTCCGGCGGGGCTGACGACTCCAGATGGTGCTGAGATCATCGAAGTGAGCATCGGGAGCCGGGTCACCCACCGCTGAAGGCACAGCTCTCACTCAGATCGCAGTGTCGCTGACCACCACGCTCGACAGCGTCACAGCCTTCAACCAGATGTCAGGTGTGCTTCGGGCGGTCGGAATGGCAGCGATCGATTCGGCCGAGAACGATGGGTTCCGATCGGCGTCGTTCCGAGTACCGGCGGTCGATCCCTTCGAAGAGATGGTGGTGACCGTCACTCCGAGTCGTTATGGATCGACGATGAGGTTGACGTCGAACTCCATACGAGTGGCGGGGGAACTCGAACCCTTCCTCAACTGGGCTGACGGACCGCTGCCACTTCCGGACGGCACTGATGAACGAACCCTGATCGTTCTGTCCGCCAGCGGCTCGGACCGGTTGCGCACCGTGAACCTCGCGGTGGAGTCGACCTCGCTGGTGGAAAGCCGTTCTCCTCAGCGGGAGGCCAATCGACTCATATCGAAGGTTGACGGCTCTGATCGTTTTGGCTTCGACGGCGATCCCAGCGTGGATCAGCCGCTGACCGGCTCGCTCAGCTTCGATGGACTCGACACGCTCACCTACTCGGTGGTCGCCTCGAGCCAGACAGTGGTAGGCCAAGACAGCGAGCCAGCCGAACTCGACGTGGTGGAAGTCCGCTTGCGCGGGTCGATACGCCTACCGAACTGACCCCAAAACGCACAGAGGGGTCAGACCCCGCCCGATAGCGGGGTCTGACCCGGAGTTCGTGTCTCAGCGCTGTGAGAGCGCCTCGAGCAGCTTGGGGATCACCTTGTGCACGTCACCGACGATGCCGAGATCGGCCACGCCGAAGATCGGGGCTTCGGGGTCTTTGTTGATGGCGATGATGTTCTTGGATCCCTTCATTCCCACCAGGTGTTGGGTGGCGCCCGAGATGCCAGCAGCGATGTAGACCGATGGCTTCACGACCTTGCCGGTCTGCCCCACCTGGGAAGAATAGGGAACCCACCCGGCGTCGACGATGGCTCGCGTCGCTCCGGCTGCGCCTTTGAGAGAGGTGGCCAGGTTGTCGACCAGTTCGAAACTCTCGGCCTGACCCAAGCCACGACCGCCGGCGACGACCAACGATGCTTCGTCGAGCTTGGGTCCATCGGACTCTTCGACGTGTCGATTCGTCACCTTGGCACCGGCGACAGCACCTAGGTCATCGGGCACGTCGAGGTCTTCCACATCGGCTTCGGCGCCATCGGAAGCTACCGGCTCGAAACTCTTGGGTCGGCACCAGAACGATCTTGACCCCGTCGCCGGTGAACTTGGTGCGGATTTCGCTGGCGCCACCGAAGATGGGTTCGGTACCGACCAGCGTGTCGCCGTCGACAGCGATGTCGACCACGTTGGTGATCACGGTTCCATCGAGCAGAACCGACAGTCTGGGCGGCAATGTCACGACCGTCGTAGGTGCGTACCCAGAAGGATGGCGTCTGGACCATCACCGGATTCGATCGCGGCGGCGATGGCAGCGGCCACAGGAACACCGACCAGTGCCCCTTCCAGGTCGCCGGTTGCGTAGACGGTTTCCGCGCCGTAGGCGCCAGCGGCCTCTGCGATGTCGTCACCGTCGCCGGCGTACACAACCGCAACGGTGTCAGCGAGATCCCGTGCTTTGGTGAGAAGTTCTTGGGTGGTCGAGGTGATGGCGTCGCTGTCGCCTTCTGCATAGACCCAGATGGTGTCGAGTGTCATGGTGATTTGGTTCTCCGAAGTGGTTGGATGAGCGGGTTAGATGGCTTTGACCGACTCGAGGAAGTCGATGATCTTGAGGTGGGCTTCGCCGTCGTCTTCGATCTTCTCGCCGGCCTCCCGGACCGGTGCATCGACCACGTCGACGACTTCCTGTCCAGAGCCGGCCCATCCCACCTGATCGGCTGTCATGCCGAGGTCGGCCACGGTCTTTTCTTCTACAGGCTTGGACTTGGCAGCCATGATGCCCTTGAACGAGGGGTAACGAGGCTCCACTACCCCGGCGGTGACGCTGATGACAGCCGGAAGAGGGCACTCAACTTCGTCGTAGCCGGCGTCGGTTTGCCGCTGCACGTTCATGGACGAGCCACTGACCTCAACCGCCTTGACGGTGGTGACCGAGGGCCAACCCAACACCCCGGCGATCTGTTCGGGCACGGTGCCCGTGTAGCCATCGGAGCTTTCCGAGCCGGCGATAACCAGATCCGGGGACTGTTCGGCAATCACCTTGGCCAGAACCTTGGCGGTGGTCAGTGCATCCGAACCGACCAGAGCCGGGTCTGACACCAATGTTGCCGAACCCGCTCCCATCGCCAGGGCCGTGGACAACCCAGAACGCTCACTGTTGGGCGCCATCGACACCAGCACGACATCGCCACCACCGGCGGTATCTACGAGCTGCAGTGCCATTTCGACGCCATAGCTGTCGGCTTCGTCGAGAATGAGCTTCACGTCTCGCTTCAGTGTGCGGGTTTCGGGATCGAGAGCTCCGGGATCTGCTGGATCAGGGACCTGTTTCACGCATACGGCTACCTTCATAGGTCGCCAATCGTAGAGCGTTTCTTGGTCGTCCAGGCAATTCTGCGACTACGGTTTTTTGTCATCAAGCTCGCCCTACTGGTCAATCCTGTTGCGTCGTCGGTCACCGCCCGCACCCGGGTTGTCATCCAGAAGGCTCTGGCAAAGGATCACGAGCTCCAGGTCATCGAAACGACCCGCCCCAATCACGCCACCCGACTGGCTCACCAGCTGCGACGAGAAGGGGTCGAGGTCGTCATTCCCTTCGGCGGAGATGGAACCTTGAACGAGGTTGCCAACGGCCTTCTCGGCACGACCACGGCCGTCGCCCCGCTGCCAGGAGGATCCACCAACGTGTTCGCCCGAGCGATCGGCTACCCCAACGATGCGGTGGAAGCAACGGGCATGCTCCTGGAATCGTTGGCTGCGGGCTCGATTGTTTCTGCCTCTCTCGGCTCCGCCAACGGCCGGGCGTTCGTTTTCCACGTGGGAATCGGTTTCGACGCGGCGGTTGTGGATCGAGTGGAACGGCGCGGACTGTTGAAGCGCTACGCAGGCCACGCGTGGTTCATATGGTCGGCGATCCGAACGTGGACCTCAGCCGAACGCCGAGCGCTGAGGTTCTCGGTGAACGCCGACGACGGTCGGCGGATCGATCACGCTCAGATCGCAGTGGCCCTCAATGTGAACCCGTACACCTTCTTGGGAAGCCAACCTCTCAACCTTGCCCCAGAGGTGAGTCTTGACACTCCCCTCTCGGTGGTGGCGTTGGAGTCGGTTGGGGTCGGCGAGCTGATTCCGGCTGCAATCACCGCTTTCAGAAGCGCGGCCGGGCTGCCCGACGAGAACGGAATGCACCATTGGACCCGGGTGTACGGGGTATCGATCAGCTCAGATCGCGCCTTTCGGTACCAGCTCGACGGCGAACCGCAGGAGCCGGTGACGTCGCTGCGGCTCGAACATCTTCCCGGAGCGCTCAACGTCGTCGTGCCGACGGGTTCCACCACTACATAGAGTTGTCTGAATGGCCACACGTGTGATCGCCCACCAGGGCGCAACGACCCGAGGCGATGGCTCACGCATCCGGCAGAACACCCTCGAAGCGTTCGAGCGGGCAATCGCGCTCGGAGTTGATGGAATCGACTTCGATGTTCGACGCACCGCCGATGATGTACTTGTTGTACACCACGATGTTCACCTCGACGACGGCCGCAGGCTTCGGAACGTCCACAGTGACGACCTGCCTGACTGGCTTCCAACCCTGGCTGAGGCGCTCGAGGTCTGCGCTGACACCTGGCTCAACATCGAAATCAAGAATCTTCCCGGCGATCCCGACTACGACGAGACCTTTGGGATCTCACTTGCCGTCGCCGCCCTCATTCAGGCCTTCGACGCCTCCGACCGAGCGCTGGTGAGCAGCTTCGACTTCGATTCGGTACAGCGAATCCGTGACAACGATCCCTCGATTTCGATCGGCTGGATCGTTTGGGGGCAGGCCAACCCCTTGCAGATGGTCAGCCGGGCCGCTGGCGCCGTCGATGCGTTGCACCCGTCGGAAATGCTGGTGGACAAGACCCTCGTGAAAATGTGTCGAGATGCCGACCTCCAGGTGATCACCTGGACAGCGAACGATCCCAAGAGACTCCTGGAGCTTCACCGACTTCGAGTTGACGGGATCGTCACCGATGAGATCTCGATGGCCCGCAACGTTCTCTACGGCCAGTAGCCAGCCCAACCATGCGGGCGAGGAGGCTCTAGCTGGTTGTGAGACGGTTGCGCCTGTTGATGTAGGTGCGCCGAAGATGTCGTCGCTCTTCTTCGGATGCACCTCCCCAGATACCGGTGTCTTGATTGCTACGAAGCGCGAACTCGAGACAGGCTTCCTGGCAGGAGCAGCTCATGCAAACCTCGCGAGCGTCTTCGATCTGCACGAGGGCCGAACCCGTGACTCCAATGGGGAAGAACAAGCCCGGATCAGTATCGCGGCACGCCGCGTTGCGACGCCAGCTCACATCGAGGTCCTGACCTGATCGATCGGTACGGGGCCGCTGACCAACCTTGGTTGCGATTCGTTCGAACATCAACGGCATCCGAAGCGACAGATCTGACATCTGGCTGGGCGACTCGGCGGGCTGATCTGCCTTCATTTTGGGGATACTCCAGTGCGGACGGTACGGGATGGCGATCTCTGGTACCCGAACCCTACTGGGCCGTCAGCACCATCTTCAAGGGTAGTTTTCACTCACCGCCCGAATCTGATCGACCGCCGGTCGGAACCTTGACTACGGCGCGACATGGCGTTCCTTCTACACCGCCCAGTTTCAGGGGGTATGCGGTCAACCACACACTCTCGGTGGTGATTGCTCGCAGGTTCACCAGTCCCTCGAGAATCAAGACATTATTTTCACACAGGCTCACATTGACCTCGAAATTCTGACTGGACCTCGACTCGAACCCGACCGAATCGATGGCCACCATCGAGACGCGCCGGTCGATCAACCACTGCGCGGCAGCGAGAGAAAGACCCGGTCGGGTAAGCGGTTCGAGCGGTGCGCCCGCTACCAGTTCATCCATGTGCCCCGACCGGAACATCACGATGTCACCGGCGATGTCTGTGGATCCCAGCTGAGATTGCAGATCCTCACACTCGACGTCGATCCCCCGCTGAGGCATTTCGACGAGATGGGCCCACCCCTCGAATCGCGACAGCGGGTACGAGTCGATCCTCGGGCCATGTTCGAGGAAGTAGTGCGGCCCCTGCACGTGAGTTCCCGCCTGGGTCGGCGTGGAGAGCTGATAGACCCACTCCCGGTTTTCGGTTCCAACGAAATCGAATGGTCCGGCTACAACGACCGGCGAGTCGCCGGGAAACACGAACTCATCCATCGCCATCGAGATGTCGATCAACTCGTACTCCGCCGGAGGCCCCTTGGTCACCCCCCTAGACTAGGGACGGTGAGATCAGCATGTGAGGCTGCGGAGGGACCGAGCAGCAAGCACAGATTCCAGCCGTTGCAAGGCTCACCACAGCTGTCCGACAGGTGTTTTGGCGCTCAGCGCCAAAACACGGTTAGAGAGAAGGCGCGCCAGCGCCGACGAACGGCGACGATGCGAGCGGAATCGAAATAATGGCAACCCTCGGGGACCTTCTTCGTCATCACACGACCGCCAGCGAATCGGCCCGACAACATCTCAAACGCCTCGTTGCAGGTTGGGGCCCTCTGTCTGATCTGTCCTTTGGCGATCTGCTGCTCTTCGTTCCCGCCAAGGATCAACGATTGCTCGTGGTCGGTCAGGTACGTCCCACCACCACTCAGACCCTCTATCGGACCGACCACATCGGTCTGTTCTCCCGCGATCGACCGCTGGTGGAGGAGGCCTTGACGACGGGAACGCCGGTCTCGGGCAGCGTGCATCGAGCCGAGCTCGAGGACCCGGTCATGGTGCGGGCGGTACCGATTCGCCACAACGGCCTCGTCATAGCGGTATTGGTGAACGAGAGGGCGAGGGCCGTTGGTCGAGAGCCCGGAGAACTCGAACGGTCATACCTGAACGTTGTCGATCGACTCTTCACGATGGTTGCCGACGGCTCGTTTCCCTATCCCTTCGATGATCCAACCACTGAGTCGTCGCCTCGAGTCGGCGATGGAGTGATCGTCCTCGATGTTCAGGGAAGGGTGGAGTACACCTCACCCAACGCCGTATCGGCACTCCATCGAACCGGCTTCCACGCCAATGCGGTCGGCCGGGACGCCGCCGACATCGGTCTACCCCGCGATGTGTTCCGAACCGCGTTCGGTTTGCGAGCACCCTTGATCCACGACCTCGAGCGGGGAGAAAACGTGGCGATTCAGATGCGCCTCCTCCCGCTGCTCGACCAGGGGCTGGAGGCTGGCGCCCTGGTGCTGGTGCGCGACATCTCTGACATCCGACGCCAGGAGCGCTTGCTGGTATCGATGGACGCCACGATCCGGGAGATCCACCACCGAGTGAAGAACAATCTCCAGACCGTTTCGTCGCTGCTGCGCCTTCAAGGTCGACGGGTGAGCGAAGCGGCGGCCAAGACCGCCCTCGATGAAGCATCACGACGGATTCGTTCGATCGCGCTGGTGCACGAGGTGCTGAGCCGCGATGGTGGCGACGACGTCGGCTTGGGCGATGTGGTGCACCCGGTTGTGCAGATGGTGCAGGGCGCCCTGGTGGATCCCGACCGGCCTGTGACGATCACGATCGACGGCGACGGCCCTGTGGTGCCGGCCGAAACCGCATCGAGCCTTGCTGTTGTCCTCACCGAACTGATTCAGAATGCGGTCGAACACGGCTTCCCCCAAGGTGACAAAGCAGTCACCGATGAGCGATGGGTCAAGGTTCAGATGTCAACCGGTAAGACCCGGCTCACAGTTCGCGTGATCGACAACGGGATCGGCCTCGCCGATGATTTCGACATCGACGCCGATCCCGGGCTGGGTCTCACGATCATTCGAACCCTCGCTACAGCCGACCTGGGTGGAGCATTCACTCTGGAGAACAACCCTGCGGGTCAGGGCACTGTGGCGACGCTCTCGGTCGAGTTCTAGTCGGTTCCCAGGTACTTCATCGTTGCCTCGGTTTGCTCGGCCCACGAGGTCGGGCACTGGGGACAATGCAGCTCTGCCCGTCCCCGAACGAGGTCGACGAAATCGACGACTCCATTCGCAGTGCAGGCAGGACAGGGGTGCATCGCCCGCTGCTTCTTCGGCTCCGCCGACATCATCTTCATCTTCATCAAACACTCCAAACCAAAGGACTACACACAGGAACTACCTCTCCAGTACAACAGAAGTCGTTCAGCTGGCACAGCGGACGTTGTACTACCGCAGTAGTTCGAAGGGCCCAGTCCGAGATCGCACCGCCGGCATCGAGCGAGAGCGGTTCAGGTCGAATCGGGCTACGACAGCAGCTCAGCCAGTTCTACGATCGAATCCAACGCTGTGGGAGTCTCCGAAACGAGCACTGTGGGAACGCTCGCCACTCCGCCACTGGTGGTGTTGGCCCTTTGTTTGAGCAGCTCAACGGCCTGCCTGAGATCAGGTGAGGAGATGAGATCGAGTTCGTCGTCTGTGATCGCTCCCACCGACAATGGAGTCGCACGGTTGATCACCGACAGCGACGGCGTATGCATCCGTACGCTGAGCTCGTGAGCCAATTCAACCGCCTGAGCTGCTGGCCCAGGCTCGGGGGTCTGCACGATCACGTACTTGGTTGATGGAGCAGCCAACCGTTGCTTCACCACCCGTGTTCGGGCCACGAAGCTGGGTTGGAGCTTGCTGAACAACCAGAAAAAATCGGCGATCTCATTGAGGAAGGGGCCACCGAGAAGACGTTCGGCAACCGACAGAAACGGCGCCGCCGCAAGCTGAGAAATCCGCGATCGATAGGTGGCTGTGAGCCATGTGAGCAGCCGGGAACCGAAAAAATCGAGCATCTTGTCGGGGGCGTCCAGGACGTCCAACGCATGAACCGAAGGAGGGGTGTCGATGATGATGAGATCGAAGCGATCGTCCTCGGCCTGATCGACGAGATGGTCGAGAGCGATGTAGTCGTGGCTCTGCACGAATCGAGTGGTGAGCGAGCGGTACAGCGGGTTGGCCAGCAAATCGTCTCTGATCTCCGCTGAAGGAGCGTGGCGCTCGACCAGCCGATCCCAGCTCCGGCTCATGTTCACCATCGACGCCCAGAACCGGCCCGAACTCGTGGGGACGAGGATCTCTTCTTCGATCAGCTCGTCGACACCCAGCGCTTCGGCAAGTCGGCGGGCGGGGTCGATCGTGATCACCTGCACACGTCGATCGTGGTGGATCGCTGCCCGCGCCCCCAGGGCCGCAGCCGTGGTGGTCTTCCCGACACCGCCGGGTCCAACGATCAGGATGACCTCGGCGGTGGCGAGCAGTTCGTCGACGGCACTGTTCATTCGAGCCCGCTCCACACCCGGCGAGCCATTTCCAGAGGGTTGCCGGCGACTGGGATGGCAAACCACGGCAACCCCGTCGTCGACCAAACATCGGCAAACCGGGTTGACTCCCGCAACGCCGTTCGAGTGGAAAGGGCCACCATCGAGGCGGCGATGGCGAGGCCGCCGGTCCCCTCGGACAGCCGATCGGCTTCTGCGACCCCGGCGGCGGAGAGCAGCCGGGGCATCCTGTTGATCACGGCGCCGGCGAGGCCGACTCTGGTTTCGGATTGGATCCGGTCGGAGAGTTCAAGAGACTCGCTGACCGGAAGCTCCTCGGGCGTTGTAACGATCCAGACGCCGGTGCGTTCGTGATCCTCCAGGATGTCTGACAGCCAAGCCGTCTGATCGGACAACGGACCAACGTTGATCAACGTGCCCAGGTTGTCGGGGGCGGCGAGGAGTTCGACCACATGGCCGGTGGCCGGCGCGTCGATGATCACGCGATCCCAGGTACCGTCCCTCACCTCGTGCCCGACCTTTCCGATGGTGAGGATTTCGGTGACGCCCGGGGCTGCGGTTGCCACGTACTCGAAAATGCGTGCGATCGGACCCAGACGCGATGCCGGAATCGGGAATCTGAGGTAGATGCGAAGGTACTCATCGAGAGACGTGACCGTGTCGAGCTCGAGGAGTTCGCCGCCGTTCCGCAGACTTCTACCGCCGAGGGCGAGACGTGTTCCGCCGTGTTTGATCGCATCGATCAGAAGCACTCGCTCCCCCGCACTGGCGCACGCCAACGCAAGCCCGGAGGCGACTGTTGATCTACCGACTCCCCCTTTGCCGGCGATGACGACCAGTTGGTGGTCTGGTAGGGGAGATTCGAACAGGTCTACGCCCCGAACCCGATCCGCCGATCAGCGTCGCTGCTGCCGACGTCGACGAACGCGATCTTGGCGCCCGAGACGCCGGTCTCCTTGCCCTTCTTGTCTGCGACCCAGAGCATCGAACCCTTGCTGATCGCCTCGGCGACGGCGCTCTTGAACTCACCTCGATCGGTGTCGTCGTCGATCTCGACTTCGATCACATGACTACTCTCGCTGATACCAATTCGAACGTCCATTGGGGCACAGGATACTTGCTCGGTCAGGTCGGCCAGGCAACCGGACGTCAACTGACCCGCAGTTCGCTGCGGTAGCGCCGTTTGGGTGCCAACGTCACATCGATCATCTCAGCCATCCGAGCAAAGATGACGCCCGCCTCGCTCGTCGGGTCGGTGGCGATGGGATGGCCACTGTCAGCTCCGGCCCGCAGAGCGGGAACCAACGGAACCTGCGCCACAAGTGGAACATCGAACGCCTGGGCAAGTACGTCGCCGCCGCCGTGGCCGAAGATCTCGTACCGTTTTCCGTCGTCGCCGGTGAACCAGCTCATGTTCTCGATCACCCCGTTGACCGACAGGTTCACTTTGCGGGCCATGTACGCGGCCCGCTGGGCCACCTTCTCCGCGGTTGCCTGAGGAGTGGTGACCACGAACATCTCGCCGCGTGGCATGAACTGGGCGATCGACAATGAGATGTCGCCGGTCCCAGGGGGAAGATCGACGATCAGATAGTCGGGATCATCCCAGAACACGTCGGTGAGAAACTGTTCGAGCGCTTTGTGAAGCATCGGCCCTCGCCAGATCACCGGCTGGTCCTCCTCCACGAAGAAGCCCATCGAGATGCAGCGGACCCCGTGGTTCTGCGGTGGAACGATCATCTCGTCGATGATGGTGGGGTCGTGATCGATGCCGAGCATACGCGGGATCGAGAATCCCCATACGTCGGCGTCGACCACGGCGACACTCTTGCCACGGTCGGCCAGGGCGACCGCCAGATTGGTGGTGACCGAACTCTTGCCGACGCCTCCCTTTCCCGATGCGATGAGCAGCACGCGGGTCTTGCTGCCGGGATCGGCAAACGGAATGGCCCGGCCCTCGGCGTGACCGTGGGCCTGTTGGCTTCCAGCGGTTGCGCCGGGATCGCCATGGAGGCTGCGCCGAAGCTCCTCGCGCTGTTGGTCGGTCATCACACCGAACTCGATGTGTACCTCGTCGACCTCGTCGAGCGCGGAAACGGCTTCGGTCACCCGGCGGTCGATCTCGTTCCGCAGAGGGCAACCGGCGATGGTGAGGTCGACCGCAACGGTCACCGCCGGCAGAGCGATGTCGATCCTGCGCACCATCCCGAGGTCGACGATGCTGCGGTGGAGCTCGGGGTCCTCAACAGGACGCAGGAGTTCGGTGACGGTTTCGATCGTTACTGCGGACACGTGTCAAGCCTACCTACCAACCACACGCGCCCTGCCAGTCGCGTCGACCCAACTGATCGAAGAACAGCTTTGACCCGCCGTTGCCGACCAGTGACTTCACGCAGATTGCGGGTGACCCGGTGGTGGTGCTAGACCCGCGGTTGTGATTGGCCTTCTCGGTATCGGACGCCGGCTCACTCGCGGTCTGATCAGCCTTTCCCGTGACCCCGAGGCCCACGGCATCATCACCCTTGCGCTGGGACTGATCACGGGCGGAGCGTTCTTCTACCGACAGGTCGAAGGCTTGTCGTGGGTCGACAGCTTCTACTTCACGATCGTGACACTCACCACGGTTGGCTATGGCGACATCTCACCCCAGACGACAGCAGGGCGGATCTTCACCTCGGCATATCTGCTGATCGGGATCGGAATCCTGGTCGCCCTTTTGAGCGCGGTTGCCAAACACCTGGTACAAGCCAATCTCCGGGGTCGCGACCCCGACCAGCCGAGCTGAACCCCCAGTCCTCTAGACTTCAGGGATGGGTCAACGGGCACTGAAACCGGCTGAATTCGCCAATCTGGTGAACGCAGTGACCTCGGCCTTCGGCGATCCCACCCGGCGCGACATCTACCTCCTGTTGCACGAACACCCCGACGGCCTCACCGCATCCGAAGTGGCGAGCCATGCCGGTGTTCACGCCAACGTGGCCCGTCACCACCTCGAGAAGCTGTCCAGCGGCGGGTATCTCGAAGTCTCCAAACGGGTCGGGTCCGGCGCCGGTCGGCCGTCCAAGGTGTTCACCGCGGCCGAACCCAATCTTCATCTCGATTTCGAAGTGGGCCACGACGACATTCTGATCACGCTGCTCGGCAAGGCGCTGTCTCGTCTCGATCCCGTCGAGGCGGCCGAAATGGCCGAGGAGGTCGGTCTGGAGTTCGGTCGCAAGATGGCCGGCGATGTGACCCTCGACGATGCCGAGCCCCATCGCTCGTTCCGCTCAGCGCTCCACGTTGTCGCCGATGCGCTCTCAGCTCATGGTTTCGCCGCTCGGGCCGAACGCCAGAGCGACAGCGCCGATGACGATCCCCAGCTCCACATCGTGGCCGGCCACTGCCCGTTCGGCGATGTGGCCATCGAACACCCGGTGATCTGTGCGGTCGACCGGGGAATGGTGAAAGGACTGCTCGGTTCTCTGTATGGGGAGACCCAGGTTGCGCTCACGTCATCGGTGGCCCAGGGTGACGATGCCTGCGTCACCGACGTGGTAGACGCTTCCCCTTCACGGTGAACGTCCGTCACTACCTCGACTCAGCGTCAGCGGCTCCCCTTCGACCAAGTGCACGTGCGGCGATGATGGAGGCGCTCGATCTCCCCAATGCCGATCCAAGCCGACTCCACGCTGAAGCGCTCGAAGTCCGAGCCCACCTGGAACACGGGCGCGAGATCGTCGCTAGCTTCGTGCACAGCCGAGCCTCCGAGGTCGTGTTCACCGCGTCGGCAACCGAAGCGATCACAATGGCCGTTCGCGGTGCACTCACCAGAGGCGGGCCGGGAACAGTGGTCATAGGAACAGCCGTCGAACACTCCGCCGTTCGGGAAGCGGCCGGGGACAGCTTTCGCTCGGTTCCGGTGTCGCCCGAGGGATTGGTCGATGTCGAGGCGTTCAAGGCGCTGTTGGAACGCGAACCGCTGATTGCACTCGCAGCCTGCCAGCTCGGCAACCACGAGATGGGAGCGGTTCAGCCGATCGCCACGATTGCCGGTCTCTGCAGCTCGCACGGCGTGATGCTGCTGGTCGATGCAGCTCAGGCCGCCCCCTGGATGCCGATCAACTTCCTGTCCATGGGCGCTGATTTCCTGGCGATCTCGGGTCCCAAGCTGGGCGGCCCTCCGGGTTCGGGTGCGCTGGTGATTCGGAGAGGCAGGAGGATCCCGGCGCTGCTGGCGGGCGGTGCTCAGGAGCGGGGCCGACGGGCCGGCCTGGAGAACACCCCTGCCGTGCTCGGATTGGCTGCCGCGTGTGAGGAACTGGCGGCAACCAAAACCGTTGAAGTCTCCAACGCTGAGGCCCTGACCGACCGGCTTCGCAACGGGTTGGCTGCACTCGATGGTGTGGAGATCTTTGGTCCCCGACATGCTGCTCACCGACTCCCCCACCTCGTATGCTGCGGGATCACCGGGATCGAGCCGCAGGCCGTGCTGCTCCAGCTGGACCGACAAGGAATCGCTGCCCACAGCGGTTCAGCATGTGCGTCCGAAGATCTGGAGCCCTCGCCGGTGTTGGCTGCTATGGGCCTGGACGCCCATCGCTCGCTGCGGTTCAGCGTCCACGCCGAGACAACCTCAGACGACATCGATGCCGTGCTGGATTCGCTGCCACCGATCGTGAGTTCACTGCGATCCCTGGCCCGCTAGCACCCAACCGCCGCCGACATTGCGTACCCAGCCCACCACTTCGGTCGGTTCGGCACGCAAGAAGATGCCGCAGGTCAACTGGGTACGCAAGATCGGTCAGACGGTGAGGGTTCCGGTCCACCGACCAACCGCGCCCACCAGCCCGTCGCACTGCGCATCGGTGACCGCCATCGACAAGCCGATGAACCCTCTTCGCGCCAGATAGAAACCGTCGGCCAGGACCGCATGGAAGAGCAGCTCCATCAACCGGTCGTCGGAGGCGTGAACAGCGAGCATCGATCCCAGCCCGGTGACCCACATCGGAAGTCCCGATTGGTCGAGCACCTGATCCAGCCGTTCACGCAGACGGTCGCCCCGACGGTTCACGTCGTCGACCCGTTCCGGGTCGAGCTCTGTGGTCAGCACCGCAACGGCTGCCGACATCGAGACCACGTTGTTGTTGAAGGTTCCCGCCTGGGTGAGCTGCCCACCCGTGGCCTTGTCGAAGTGGCCCATGATGTCGGCGGCACCACCGAACGCACCGAAGGTCATGCCGCCGCCGATGTATTTGCCAAGGGTGGTCATGTCGGGAATCACGTCGAAGCGCTGTTGGGCACCTCCGGGCGACAGCCGAGACGTCATCACCTCGTCGAAGATCAGCACCACCCCTCGCTCGGTACAGCGGTTCCCCAGCTCGGCCAGAAACGCACGGCTGGCCGGCCGGCATCCGGCCGATCCCTGGACTGGCTCGATCACCACGCACCCGAGATCGGGATCGGCGAAAAGCGGATCCAGACCTGAAGGATCGTTGAACGGCGCAACCCGGAACCGATGCGGCACGTTCAGCGGATGGTGTGAAGTGCCAGCTTCATCGAAGCTGAGTACTCCTCCGTGATAGGCGTGTTCGAACACCCCGACGGTGGACCTGCCGGTGTGATGCAGTGCGGTTCCGATCGCCATCAGATTGGCCTCGGTGCCCGAGTTGGTGAACCGAACCTGATCGATCCCGGGGAACCGGGCGCACAACAACTCGGCCAGTTCTGTTTCCCGCTGGTGGGTTGCTCCAAGCGCCCACCCTTGGCTCAGGGCGCTCGTGATTGCGTTCCGCACCGGCTCGGGCGAATGACCGAGCAGGCCGGCGGTGTAGTTGCCGCAGAAGTCAACATACCGATGGGCGTCGAGGTCGATCAGAAAGGCACCCTCCGCCTGCACCGCTCGAAACGGAAACGGCTCGAAGTCGAGGACCGATCGGGTGTTACCACCGGGCAGCACCAAGCGGGCCCGAGCATGTGCTGCTGCGCTCTTCGGGTGGGTGTCGCCGTATCGCCGGTGAGCTGCCCGTACGAGTTCATCCAGGTCGGCGGGCGGCAGCGGTCGGGTGACACGGTCCTCATTCGAATCGATGGCCGTCACGGTCCATTCGCTCCGGAAGCGATCGTCAACTCCATTGGGTGAGGCTATATCACCGCCCGGAAAAGGCTCCGGCCGGCTTTGTCGCAGCCGCGCTGGCAATGCCGGCGTTTCCTACATCCACCCAGACCAACCCGTTCCCTGACCCCCTACCCTCGGGACGGTGAGCGACAAGATTCGGTACGGGATTATTGGAACCGGAATGATGGGCCTAGAGCACATCTTCAACATCAACGCCCTCGACGACGGGGTGGTGACCGCGGTCGCCGATCCCCACGATGGCTCCCGGGCAGCCGGCCTCGACGCCGCCCGGCAAGCCCCAGATGCTCCTGACCACATCGGCGCATTCGAAACTCACGGAGAGCTGCTCGAAAGTGGACTGGTCGATGCGGTTGTCATCGTGACCCCCAACTTCACCCACCGGGCGATTCTCGACGACGTGCTCACCGCCAACGTGCACACGCTCATCGAGAAGCCGATGTGCACCACCCTCGAGGACTGCAAGGCGGTGGTCGATCTCGCCAGCAAGAGTTCCAAGGTCACTCAGGTGGGTATGGAGTACCGCTACATGCCGCCCATCGCTCGGCTGATCCGCGAGGTGCACGGGGGTGCAGTGGGCGAACCTCAAATGGTGGCCATCCGCGAACACCGGTTCCCGTTCCTGGACAAGGTCGGAGACTGGAACCGGTTCAGCGCCAACACCGGCGGCACGATGGTGGAGAAGTGTTGCCATTACTTCGACCTGATGAACAACATCATGGCTGCCCAGCCGGTGCGTGTCATGGCCTCGGGCGGACAGAACGTCAACCATCTCGACGAGGTCTACGACGGCCGTGTTCCCGACATTCTCGACAACGCGTTCGTCATCGTCGAGTATCCCGGTGGCAGGCGCGCTCACCTCGATCTTTGTATGTTCGCCGAGGCGACCCACAACCAGGAAGAGATGAGTGTGGTCGGCCCAGCCGGCAAGGTCGAAGCCATGATGCCGACCAGCATCTTCAAATACGGCCGCAGAGGTGAGCACTTCATCGGCAACGTCCAGATCGAAGAAGTCCACGACGACCAGATCGCCTTCGAGGGGCTGCACCACGGTTCGAGCTACCTGGAGCACGTTGATTTCCTGGCCGCATGCCGTGGTGAGCGCCACGTCGAGGTGACGGTGGAGGACGGCCTTTGGGCAGTTGCCGTCGGCGTCGCCGCTCACCGCAGCATCGACGAAGGCCGGGTAGTCGACCTCGACGAGCTGTTGTAGCTTTCGAAGTTTCGTTGTGGACGAATGACCCTGTTAATGGCGGACCGAAGTCCCTAGCCTTGTCCGGGTGACTTCTTGGACCGGACCGCAGGTAGAAATGGCGTGGTTCTCTGCGCTGTGTGACGACGATTATGAGTTTCTCGGTCAGCCCGACCCTGCGCTCCTCTCGAGCTGGGAGCACTGCCGCAACATTGTGCTTACCGCCGATCGATACGGCTTCGACAACGTGCTGCTTCCATCTGGCTATCAGCTCGGAATCGACAACACCGCATTCGCGGCCGGGATGGCTCCACTGACCCAGAACATCCGGATGCTGCTGGCCATTCGATGCGGCGAGCTGGTGGTTCCCCAACTGGCACGTCAGATCGCCACGATCGACCAGATGATGAACGGCAGACTGGCGATCAACATCATCAGCAGCGACGTGCCGGGCGAGAAGCTGGACTCCGAGCCTCGCTACCGCCGCAGCACCGAAATCATGCACGTGCTGCGGGAGCTGCTCGATGGTCACAGTGTCGACTTCCAGGGCGACTTCATCAATCTCACGCTGGGCCCTCCCCGCATCCGAACTGTCAGCGGCAGGAGCCCCCTGTTCTACTTCGGTGGTCTCTCACCGGCGGCCCGAGAATGTGCGGCGGCCGGAGCCGACGTGTTCCTCATGTGGCCCGACGTCACCAGCTCGGTACTCGAAGTGAAAGCCGACATGGACGCCAGAGCAGCGGCCAAGGGGCGCTCTCTGAAGTACGGCTGGCGTTCCCATGTGATCGTGCGCGAAACCGAGGACGAAGCCCGCGCCGCGGCACGACGCCTGCTGTCCAAACTCGACGACGAAGCCGGCAAGGAGATTCGCCAGAAGAGCCTGGACTCCACGAGTTCCGGTGTTGCCCGACAGGCCGAATTGCGGGAGGGCGCCGACGAAGAGGGTTACGCCGACCGGCACCTGTGGACCGGCGTCGGCCGGGCCCGATCGGGTGCGGGGGCAGCGATCGTCGGTGACCCCGACCAGGTGCTCGGCAAGCTGAACGAATTGGCCGAAGCCGGCATAGAAGCATTCATCCTCAGCGGCTACCCCCACGCCGCGGAATGCGATCTCTTCAGTCGCTACGTGTTGCCGAACATCGATCACGGACGTTTGGAGTTCGAACCACATCCCGTAGCCGTGTGAGAGCCTGAGGCGGGCACACTGACCCGGTGGGAATCGACGACTTCTACGCCGACAACAAGGCCAACTGGAACGATCGAGCGAGAGTGCACCGCGGCTCTGCGGTGTATCGCCTCGACCAGTACGAAAACGACCCGACCACGATCAGCCCCGTCGTGCGGTTCGACGCCGACCAGTTCGGTTCATTCGAAGGGCTCCGCGTCGCCCATTTGCAGTGCCATATCGGAACCGACACCATGAGCCTCGAACGGCTGGGAGCTACCTCGGTGGTGGGTGTCGACTTCGCCCCCGACGCCATCGCTATCGCCCGCCAACTGGCCAAAGCATCCGGCAGCAATGCCCGGTTCGTGGAGGCCAACGTGTACGACGCTCCGGCCGCCGTCGGCGAGACCGTGGATCTGGTCTACACCAGCATCGGAACCATTTGCTGGCTGCACGACATCGACCGGTGGGCTCGAGCCGTTGCCGACCTGCTCGAGACCGGTGGTCGGTTCTACATCCGGGACACCCATCCGTTCCTGTTCGTCTTCGAGGAGTTCGATGGAGAGATCCGACCTCACTACCGCTACCGGTATTCCGCCGACGAGCCGCTGAGTTGGGACGAGGCGGAAACCTACACCGACGACCCAGTCGGGATCGGCATCCGCAACACCCGACACCACGAGTGGAACCACTCGATTCCGGACGTGGTGAACGCACTGGTAGGCGCCGGAATGCGGATCGACCGAATGGCCGAACACGATGGGATTCCGTGGCAGTTCGTCCCCAGTTGTACTCGAGACGGCGACCTTTGGTACCTTCCCGAACCGCTGCGTTCCCAGGTCCCCGCTCTATTCTCACTGGAGGCCACCAAGTCATGAGCCAATCCACTCCAGAAGGTGAAACGGGATGAACCTCGACAACCCGATCATCGCAACCCTCGATCGTGCCGGCTGGGTGGAGAGCCTCCATCGGGGGGCCTGGGCCCTGGTGAAGGCAGAACAAGACGGCTCATACGAACTTGTCGACAGCGCTGGCGATCCCGGGCAGCAGATCTTCGCCCGAAGTGCGATGAAAGGTCTCCAGGCAATCGCGATCGTCGAGAGCGGCGCGGCCGATGCGTTCGAGCTGACCGAAGCTGAGCTTGCAATCTGCTGCGCATCGCACAGCGCAGAACCCGAGCACCTTCGCACCGTTCAGGCAATGCTCGCCAAGGGAGGATTGGTCGAGGACCAGCTCAGGTGTGGTGCCAGTCCACAGTGGTTCCAGCGGCCAGCTGGTCAGCGCCGCCGGTCCTATCACTGCTGCTCGGGCAAACACGCCGGGATGCTGCTCACGGCCGTCCATCTCGGTGAAGACCCCGAGGACTATCTGTCACCGTCGACGAAGACCCAACAGGCGGTCAGAGCCGCTGTCGCCGACATGACCGGTGCCGAATTGACCGATGCCATCGACGGCTGCAGTGCCCCAACCTTCCGTATGCCGCTCCAGTCCCTTGCCGCCGGTTTGGCTCGGCTGGCGACACCGTCGTCGCTGTCGCCTGACCGGGCAACCGCTGCCGATCGGATCACCACCGCCGTCGGCAACAACCCCTCCATGATCGGCGGAGAGAGGCTTCGTGCCGATACCGATCTCATTAGCGCTACCGACGGACGCGTGTTCGCAAAACACGGAGCCGAAGGCGTGTTCGTGTGCGGGGTTCGTGGGTCGGGTCATGGGCTGTGTATCACGTGCGACGACGGAAACGAGCGAGCGTTCAGCGCGCTGGCACCGACGATCCTTCACAAGCACCAGCTGATAACTTCCGCCGAGTTCGACTCCCTCGAGCCGTGGACCAGTCTCGAACGACCCAACGCCGACGGCATCAACTGCGGCTCCATCACACTCTGAGCCTTGCCCCCAAATTCCGTCGCAGGCCCACATCTCCCCCGAATTCCGTCGCCGCACGACACATCGTGTGGTCTCGGGACGGAATTTCGGGAGAATGTCGTTGCCGGACGGAATATCGCCTAGGTGAGGCCCTGGCGTCGCCGATCCAACACATCGGAAACCAGCGAGGGCAGCATGCCGGCCGTCAAGGTCGACGGTCCTGCGGACCCGGCCACACCATGCACCAGCGCACCCAGGGACGCTGCGTCCAGCGGATCGAGACCCTGGGCCAGCCCGGCCGCTATGACACCTGCGAGCACATCCCCCGAGCCGGCGGTGGCGAGCCGCTGATCCCCTGCGTTGCACAACCGGACCTCACCCTGTTGGTCGGCAACACAGGTGGTCGGCCCTTTGAGTAGGGCAACGCAGCCGTAGCGAGCGGCCAACTCCCGGGTCTCTGCGATGCGATCAGCGCCCGGGCGTCTGCCCATCAGCCGCTCGAATTCGCCATCGTGGGGTGTGATCACCGTCGACGTCGTGCGCTTCGTCATGGCGTGGCGCAGATCACTGAGATGGGCCAACGCTCCCCCGTCGAGGACAAGCGGCCGTTCACAGGCCAGCAACTCCTCCAGTTGGCCCCGGTCGCCGTTGGCCTCAGGGTCCATGCCGGGACCAACCACAACCGAACCGAACCGGTCCGCGGTGGAGGCGACCGCAGCACCCCATAGTCCGGGCCGCTGCTCCTGAACCGCCTCCATCGGCAACACAGAGGTTTCTCCCAGCACCCCCACATAGCTGGCGCCGGACGCAAAGGCACCCTTGGCCGCCAGGGCCGTTGCACCACTCATTCCGGCCGCACCCGAAACGATTCGAACCGCCGCCTTCCACTTGTGGGCATCGGCGTTGCGGCGAGGCCAGGTCCCGAGATCATCGTCGGTGAGAAGGTGCGTCTGAGTGTTCGAGCAATCAAGTCCAAGACCTGCCACCGAGACCGAGCCGGCCAGCCGCGCACCGGCGTCAAAGAGCAAGCCGGGCTTGTAGGCACCGAAGGTTATGGTCCTGACAGCTCCTAGGGGTTTTCCCAGACGCTCGCCTGTGAGACCGTTGACCCCACTGGGTATGTCGACAGCCAGCACCGGCACCGAGGGCAGTTCAGGGGGGACAAACGGTCGGGTGAGACCGGTGCCGAAAGCCGCATCGATGATGAGGTCGGGCGTTTCGGTTCCCGGAATCTGGAGATCGTGCTCGATTGCGTCGATCACGCGACAGCGCACACCCCAGCGACTCAGAATGCGCGCTGCCTCGACGCCGTCAGCCCCGTTGTTTCCAGGACCGGCCACTACCCACACCCGCTTCCCGTAGGAACCTCCCAGTAGGCGGCGTGCTTCGCTTGCGACTTCCCATGCCGCCCGGCCGATCAGAGTTTCCAGGGACTCAGGCGCTGACTCATCGACCACACGCATCTGTTCAGGCGTTACGACCGGGAGCATCGATTCACACTAGAAGGCACCGGCCTCCACCGGCCAGAAATCTCCGAAACGCGGATTCGAAACTATCAAGCAACGTGAGACCCGAGCTCTGTCAGCCCCATGCGACAATTGCGCTGATTGTCAGCTTGCGGCCATTGCTGACAGCTGATATTTCGGCGGGCCGTCAGCCTCGAAGCCGTCGGTTTCAGGCGGAACGGTGGGTGATTTTCCTCACGAATTGCTAGTCAAGACTACCCAAACGGTGTAACAGTAGTCACAGACAGCGTTCTGTAGGTCTTGGGCGACCGATCGGATACTACGCAGTCGCTGGCGGGCCGGAGTGCACCCTCCTCGGGGGTGTATTCGTCAATGTCCAAAAACACCCACCCAAATTCAGGAGACACCACGATGAGAAGCGGAACCGTCGCCACCCGAACGTCCAGAGTTCGGAAAATCCCCTGGGTCGTGGCGATTGCTGTGGCCTCGCTACTAGCTGCGCTTGCGGGCCCTGTCGCGCCGGTGGCCGCGGAAGAGGCTGGAACCCAGTTCACCGTGGTGATAGAGAACGTTTCGAACGACGGGACGCTGACCACCGCTGACGGGACAGTTGCTGTTCCTCTATCACCGGGGGCCTACCTAGTGCGTTCGGCCGGGCGGAACTCGCTGCTCGACCCCCGCGATGCCGCCACCCATGCGCTCGAGGCACTCGCTGAAGACGGTGATCCGTCCGGGTTCCCATCCCAGGTTCCAGGGTCGGCGGTGTTCGACACCCCAGACGGTTCCGATGAACCGGGACCGATCCTCCCGGGTGACACCTACACGTTCTCCTTCACCGCTGAGCCCGGCGACGAACTTTCATTGGTCACGATGTTCGTTCAGTCGAACGACTGGTTCTACTCAACGCTGTCCGATGTGCGAGGGATTGCCCTCTTCGACGACTCCGGGAATCCGATCTCGGCTGACGTCAGCGATCATCTCAAGTTGTGGGAATCCAAGACCGAACTCGACGAGGCACCCGGAACCGGACCGAACCAGGCCCCGCGACAAAGCGCACCCAACACCGGCGTGACCGAATCCGGACAGGTGATCAGCCTCAGCACCCAGGGCAAGACCGTCCCGTTCAATGGTCCGGTCATCAAAGTCACCATCACGCCCGCCGGGACGACACCGCCGGTCGAACCGCCTCCGACAGAGCCGGGCGAGCCCTTTGACGCAGCTGACGGCATGGTCATCGGTCGAACCGGCACCCTCAACGGTCTGAACGGCATCAACGTCGGGCCTGACGGCAAGGTCTACAACGCCAGCGTGGGCGGCAGCGAAATCACTGTGCACGACCCCGAAACCGGCGAGATCCTCGACCGGATCGGCCAGGAACGGGAGTCAACGGACCCGACGACGTGTTCATAGCGCCCGACGGCACCATCTACTGGACCGAGATTCTGGGCGGAAGCGTCGGAATGCTCAAGCCCGACGGAACGGTGAAGAAACAATTTGTAGGCCCCGGCGTCAACCCGATCACGCTGTCCGACGACGGTCGACTCATCGTCGGCAGGATCTTCCTGGGCGAGGGCCTGTACGAATTGGATCCCGAGCTGGAGGCAGATCCAATCGTCCTGATCCCCGATATCTCGGTCAACGCCTTTGATTTCGGCCCCGACGGACTGCTCTACGCACCACTGTTCTTCGGTGGAGCAGTCGTCAAGATCGACATCGACGCAACCCCGCCGGTCCCCGAAACCGTCGTTACCGGGTTGCTCGTGCCGTCGTCCGCCAAGTTCAACTCGCTCGGTGAACTCCACATCGCCGAAATCGCCGGCGGCCGAATCCTCAAAGCCGACATCGGCAACCGGCGAGGTCGAGGTGCTCACCCAGATCGAGGGCACCATCGACAACCTCACCTTCGACGCCAGCGACCGGTTGTTCTTCGCTGCCGGCGCCGACAACCAGATCATCCGCATCAGCCCCGACGGAACCATTGTCACCTTCGGCGAAATCTCGCTGGGACTTCCGGGCGGCGTGACCGTGAGCCCCGATGGCACGGTCTGGGTAGGCGATCTCTTCGTCCTACGGGGCTACGGCGACGGACCGGATCCGGTCGCATCGTTCTATGACCGCTTTGCCCCTCCAGGGACTGCCTTCGGCGGCGCCAACACCGTGTTCGCCGACGGCGATCTACTTGTCACCTCGACGACGTTCGGCAACAACGTGCAAGTCCTCGACCCCGCCACCGGCGAGGTGCTAGAGGACTACCGGAACCTCGCGGCCCCAACGAACGCGATCATCCACGGTGATCGGCTGGCAGCGTCGCAATTGGGTGCCGATCCCAGTCTCGGAGGCAGTGTGGTCGATGCCAGAAGCGGCGATGTGCTTCTCGACAGCCTGATCCTCCCGGTCGGACTGGCATCCGATGGGACCACGTTGTACGTGTCGGATTGGGCAACAGGGACCATCACCGCTGTAACCGATGGCGGCTCCACCGTGATCGCCAGCGGCTTGGCCGGACCCGAAGGGATTGCCGTCGATGGTGCCCGCCTGCTGGTTGTCGAAGAGGGATTGGATCAGGTCTCGGCCATCGATCTCGCGAGCGGCGAGAAGAGCCCAGTGATCGTCAATCTCGACCTTGGCCCCCCACCCCTCGAAGGCTTTGCGCCATTCGGGTCGATCACCGGTGTGGCCATCGGCGACGACGGTGCCATCTACGTCACCCAGGACAACGAGGTGAACGCCCTTCTCAAGTTCGGACCGGACGGATCGGCCCCGCCGCCGGTGGAGCCGCCGGCGCCGACGATGGGTTTCGTCGAAACGCTTGCGGCGGATGGGCGGTTCTCGACGCTGTTGGCGGCGATCGATGCGTCGTTCCTCGGGCCGCCGCCGGAGGGGCAGTTGTTCACGCTGTTGGCGCCGACCGATGACGCGTTCGCCGCTTTGCCGCCTGGTCTGCTCGATGATCTGCTGGCTGATCCGGGATTCCTGACCGATGTGTTGGCGTATCACTTGATCGAGGGTGCCGTCGCGGCTGAGACGGTTGTGACGTTGACCGAGGCGAGGTCGTTGCTGGGGGCGCCGATAGGGATCGAGGTGGTCGACGGCGGGGTGGTTCTCAACGGTTCGGTAACCGTGATCCAAACCGACATCTTCACCACTGAAGGTGTCATCCACGTCATCGACGGCGTGCTGGAGTTGCCGCCGCCGCCGGAGCCGTTGGGTTTCCTGAGGGCCGATTTCGCCCGGGGGAGTACCGAGGTCCCGGACCCGGGTGATCCCGATGCTGTGTCGACGGTGTTCGTGGATGTCTTCGACAATGGTGACGGGGCGACGGCCGAGGTGTGTGTGTACGTGGAGACGTCGGTTCAGGATCCGACGATGGTGCACATCCATCGTGGGGCGGCCGGGGTGGACGGGCCGGTTGTCGTGAATTTCGAGCTCACGGCCGAGTCGTTTGTTCAGGACGAGTTGAACCCGTGGTGCGTTACGCCGACGGGTGTGTGGATGTTGGGGTCGAGCTGGCGTCCGAGATCCTCGAGGGTCCGGATGGGTTCTACATCAATATCCACTCGGTGCGCTTTGCTGCCGGTGCCGACCGCGAACAGCTGATCGATAGCGAGGGGCCGGACCCGCGGGCGTTCACCGCCGCCCCGCTGCTGGGATCGAATGTGGTTCCCGGACCGGGTGATCCCGACAGTGGCCGTAGCTGGGTGGACTTCTATCTGCCGGTGACCGACACGGGTGAGATCTGCTACAGCAGCTTGTCGTTCCGGACCGACGAGCTCACCTCGGGTCATATCCACATCGGGGCGGCCGGAGAGGCTGGTGGTGTTCTGGTGGATCTGCAGGTCGGATCGCGGTGGGAGCTACGTGTGCATCCGAGCGGGCAGGGTTTCTTCGTCACCGGGTGTGCGCCGATCACCGCCGAGGCGCTTGGCGATGATCACCGCTGACCCGGCCGGGTTCTACGTGAACCTCCACACCGATGCGCTCCCCGATGGGGCGTTGCGGGCCCAGTTGGTCGCCGGGGTGGGTGAGATCCTTCGCTTCGCCGACCTGGCTGGGGCCGATGGGCCGGCCAACGATCTGTTCGGTTTCGCCGACATGGCGTTGTTCCCGGACCAGGGCCTGCTGTGCTGGGACACCCCGAACGCCGGGATCGGTCAGCCAACAGCGGTCACGATCAGCGATGCCTCCGGGGTGGTGGTGAGCTTCGATCTCGGCGACCTATCCGTTCCTCGAGGTGACGGTGGACCCGTTCTTCGAATACACCTCCTTCGGTTGCCAGACGGTCGCGGCCGAGGTCCTCCAGGACCTCGTCGACAACCCGAACGACTACACGCTGTCGATGGACTCCACCGAACAGGCCGGCGCCCTGATCGGCGTCGTCTTCGACCCCGAGTTCGGACCACCACCTCCCGATGAGGGGCCTCCTCCCGGTGCCGGGGTGCCCATCGAAGGGTCCGTGATCGGTGAGCACAGCGTGGATCCGGAGGCACCGGACTGCGATGGTGAACCTCTATGGCGGTTCAACAGCTCTGGATCCGGAACCCTGTCCGAACTCGGCGATGTCGACTACGACCTGACCCAGTGTTCCTACATGGACCCGGAGCTGGGATTCGTGTTCAGCGACGGCACGATCACCTTCACCGCCGCCGACGGCGACACACTGGTCATCGCTCAGGAGGGCACATCGGAGGTGATCCCGGTGGATCCGGACGATCCCGAGGCGGGCTTTGCCGGGTTCACCGTCGAAGGCACGTGGGAAGCTGTAGGCGGGACCGGGCGGTTCACGAACGCGACGGGGTTCGGCTTCATGGACGGCGTCGGGGACATCCCCGGCGGAGAGGCCCTGTTCGACCTGCCGGACGGTTTGGCGGAGTTCAACTTCATCGGCGAGATCTTCCTCTCAGAACCCCCGCCAGAAGAGCTCATCGAACTCCAGCTGTTGGGATTCAATGACTATCACGGCCACCTCGAGTCGACCACGCCTGGCACTGTCGCCGATGTCCCGGCCGGAGGCGCCGAGTTCCTGGCGGCCAAGCTGAACGAACTTCGTGAGGGCAACGAGAACAGCCTGACGGTCGCCGCTGGCGACCTCATCGGTGGTTCACCGGCATTCTCCGGGCTCTTCCACGACGAACCGTCGGTCGAGTCGTTGAATGCGATGGAGCTCGACGTATCCGGTGTCGGCAATCACGAATTCGACGAAGGAGTCACCGAACTGATCCGTATGCAGAACGGCGGCTGTCACCCAGTCGATGGTTGTTACTTCCCCGATGAACCGTTCCCCGGCGCCGACTTCCAGTGGCTCGCAGCCAACGTCGTGGAGACCGCGACCGGCGAGACCCCGTTGCCGGAGTACTGGATCGAGCAGGTGGACGACGTCGACGTCGGGTTCATAGGTATGACGCTCGAAGCGACCGACACTCTGGTGGCGGCCGCCGGCATCCAGGGCTATGACTTCCTCGACGAAGCGGAGACGGCAAACGCTCTCGTCCCGGAGCTCAAGGCGCAGGGCGTGGAGGCGATCGTCGTACTGCTGCACGAAGGTGGATCGCAGACCCCGCCTCCCGGCGACGTCGACGCGTGCGTCGGCATCTCCGGACCGATCGTTGCGATCAACGCCGCCCTCGACCCGGAAATCGACGTCATGATCACCGGTCACACCCACCTGCCCTACAACTGCGTGCTCGACGACGCCGCCGGAGACCCACGCATCGTCACGAGCGCCTACTCGTACGGCCGAGTGGTCACCGAGGTGAACCTCGTCCTCGACAAGCAGACCAAGGACGTTCGCCGCGACCTCAGCACGTCGGTCAACCATGTTGTCGACCAGGGTGCGTTGACGCCCGACCCGGTGCAGACCGCGATCATCGATAGGTGGCAGCCATTGGTCGACGCCGCCGGTGACACGCCGGTCGGCACGATCACCGCGGACATCAACCGCGGCGGTACACCCCCAGGAGACGATCGTGGTGTGGAGTCCTCGGCAGGGAACCTTGTCGCCGACGCCCAGTTGTGGGCAACCTCGAACTTCTTCGCCGACGTTGCGTTCATGAACCCCGGTGGCGTGCGTTCGGACCTCATTTTCGCCGAGTCGGCCGGTGAGGGCGATGGCGTCGTCACGTTCGGTGAGGCGTTCACGTTCCAGCCGTTCGGCAACACCCTGCTCACGTTCCCGATGACCGGAGCACAGATCGTGTCGGTGCTCGAGGAGCAATGTCAACCGGCCGGGTCGAGCCGCCCGTTCCTGCATCTCGGTGTGTCGGAGGGTTTCACCTACGACCTCGCCACCACGTTCGCAGGCGATGACTGTGCATCGGTCACGATCAGCAATGTGATGTTGGCCGGTGTTCCGCTGGACCCGACTGCGACCTACATCGTCACGGTCAACAACTTCCTCGCCGACGGCGGCGACAACTTCGGCACGTTCGCCACGATCACGGCGCCGAAGCTGGACGGTGGAGACGACCTCCAGGCCCTCGCCAACTACCTCGCCACGTTTGGCCCGGTCGCTCCTCCGCCGACCGACCGGGCCAACGAGCTGCCATAGACCGGTTGGGTGGCGAGGTCGATCTCGATGGCCTCGCCACCGATCGTCCCCTCCTCGCGTTGACTAATACCTCACCTGCTATATATACTTTATATCGTGCCTATTTCGTATGAGGTAAACACGCCGAGGATCGTCCAATGAGGCGTTTCCAGAACATCCTGGTCGTTCCGCTGACCGGGCGAGCCGAGCCACCACCCGCCCTGGAAGAGGCGTTTGCGCTGGCCGAGATCTCCGGTGCTCAGCTCTGCATCCTGGACCATCTCGACGCCGAACCCGAGTCCCAACGTGCCATCGAGGTCCAGGAGGACCTACCGGAGTTGCGAACCGAGATGATCACCGCATTATCACGACGGCTGCAGCGGTGGACCACCGGATTACCTGGCCCGGAGCCCGAGATCAGTGTCTCGGCCGGCCATCGGGCTCAGGAAGTCGCACAACGGGTTATGCGGAACGGACACGATCTCGTCGTCATCGCTTCCGACGACGCCCCCGAAAGTGCCGCCGCAGGCCGCCGAATCCTTCGAAGCTGCCCGTGCCCGGTCTGGATGCTTCAACCCGGCTTCACCGGAGCCAGCGTGCTCGCGGCGATCGATCCCGACCACCCCGCCGATCACAACCGGGTGATCCTCGAGCTGGCCCGATCCCAAGCCGAACTGCACGGCGGAGAGGTGAGAGTGATGCACTCATGGGATGTCGTGGGGCTGGAAGTTTTCGACGCTGCGTCGCTGTCGGGCGAACAGAACGCTCGGCTTGCACGATTGGCGGGAGCGATCGAGAGCGCTCATCGCGACTCCTTCGAGAAGGTACTGAGCGATGTCGGGATGTCCGACTGCAGCAAACACTTCGTCGAAGGGCCGGCGGCCCGGTCAATCGAGGGCCTCACCGAGTTGTACCGGGCCGATCTCATCGTGATGGGAGCCGGACAACGAAGCGTCCATGAGTTCGGGTTGGGATCAACCGCGGAACACGTGGTCACCCAAACCGACAGCTCAGTTCTCGTTGTTCGCTGAACCCGCTGCACAGGGTCAACCCAGGCCGGCACCGACAGTGGCTTGATCACACCCTGTGTCCCGACCGAAACGGAGACAGGTGAAAATCGACTCATCGAGTCAGGAATAGGCAGGGCCGAAGATACGTTTCAGCCCTTATGCAACCCGGCAACACCCCCCTGGTCGAACTGCGTGAGATGGCACCCCCGGGAACCCGCCTGTTCGCCAAGCTCGAGTGGTACAACCCCACCGGGTCGATCAAGGACCGGCCGGCATGGAAGATGTTCCACGACGCCAAGGACCAGGGTCTGCTTCCTGACCGCAAACAGCTCATTGAAGCGACCTCGGGCAACACCGGCATCGGCCTGGCTCGGGTCGCCCTTCTCAATCGTCATCCCATCGCGATCTGCCTGCCCGATTCGGCCTCTGAGGCGCGCAAGCAGTTACTCAAGGCGTACGGGGCGGAATTGATCGAGGTACCGGGAGGCCCCAACGACGCCATCGCCTACGCCAAAGAGTTGGTGGAAGCCCGTGAGGGTCACATGTTGTATCAGTACGGCAACCCATCCAATCCAGCAGCCCACGAGTTCGGCACCGCCATGGAGATCGAACGGGACTGGCCACTCGACACTCCCCCGGACCACCTCGTGGCCGCGTACGGAACCGGCGGCACACTCACCGGCAACAGCAGGGGCATGCGCCGGGCCTATCCCGAAATCCGGATCCACTCCGCCGAGGAATTCACCACCGATCCGATCAGCGGAATGCGAAGCCAGGACGATCCATTCCAACCGCCGGTTGCCGACCTGTCCCTGGTCACCGATCGTTGGCAGGTGGAAAGCCATCTCGCATCCAAGACCGTGCACGATCTCATGAGCGCAGAAGGACACTTCGCCGGCACATCGAGCGGCGCGGTGATCATGGCCGCTCAGCTTGCTCTGGACACCTACGGAGGCACAGCGGTTGCGCTGTTGCCCGACAGCGGCTGGAAGTACCTCAACGGCGACCCGTGGAAGTAACAGCCAGCGCGGCCCAATCGGTACGATCGAACCGATGACCTCGCTGGATCCCCTCGACAGTTTCCGACTCGACGGGAAGGTGGTGCTCCTCACCGGTGCCAGTTCTGGTCTCGGGGTGCAATTCGCTCATGCGCTGAACAGCGTTGGTGCCAGCCTCGTGCTCGTTGCCAGGCGAACTGATCGGCTGGAGCAACTCGCCAGTCAGCTGAACAACGCCACCACGATCACAGCCGATCTGGCCGAGCCCGGAGTACCCGATCGGGTGGTGTCCGAGGCATTGGACCAGCATGGACGGCTCGATGTGGTGGTCAACAACGCTGGGATTTCGAGAAACATCGCAGCCATCGACGACGACGTCGAGACGTTCCGTCAGGAGATGGAAATCGACCTGGTAGCCCCCTATGAGCTTGCTCGCAAGGCCGCCCGCCATATGATCGATTCCGGTCGATCGGGATCCATCGTCAATATCGGGTCCATCCTCGGCCGTGTGGGCGGCGGGCGATTGAAGACCACTTCATACGCCGCGGCCAAGGGAGGGCTCCACAATCTCACACGCGAGCTCGCCAGCCAGTGGGCCCGCAAAGGTGTGCGCGTCAATTCGATTGCCCCGGGCTGGTTCCTGAGCGAAATGAGCAACGACATGTTCGAAACCGAAGCAGGGATGAGTTTCATTGCTCGCGGTGCACCCATGGGTCGCCCAGGCAACCCGGGCGAACTCAATGGTGCGCTGCTGTTTCTGGCCTCCGAAGCATCAAGCTACGTGACCGGACAGATCTTGTTCGTCGATGGTGGATGGACCGCCGTATGACCTGCCGATGAGGTACAGCAATCTTGTGTTCGACTTCGATCACATGCTGTTCGATACCGACGCATCTGAAGCCCTGGCATTCAGCCATTCACTTCAGAAACACGGGGTGAGTGCGAACGACGATCTGCTGGACTCATACCGGCGGATCAATCACGCGCTGTGGCGACAGGTTGAGCTCGGCTCGATCACGCCCAATGAACTGAAGACTCAGCGGTTCGACACCCTCGCCCACGAAGAGGGACTGAACTTCGACTCCAATGAGGTCGCCGAGGACTACACGACCGGACTGGCGCAATTCGGCGAGCTCTACGAAGGAGCGACAGAGCTGATCGAACATCTGGCTCTCTCTCACCGGTTGTCGATGATCACCAACGGACTGAGTTCGGTGCAACGCGGCCGACTCGAACGAGTTGGGTTGTCCGACGCGTTCGAACCCCTGGTGATCAGCGGCGAAGTCGGGGTGGCGAAACCCAGCAGCGAAATCTTCGACTTCGTGTTCGACGTTCACCCCCAGCCCAGCAGGGACTCATTCGTCATGATCGGCGACAGCCTGACGAGTGACGTTCAGGGCGGCATCAACGCCGGGATCGACACGTGCTGGTTCGACCGGCACCGTTCCGGACCGGGCGATGTTCAGCCGACACACGTGATCCAGAGCCTGGACGAACTGCATTTCGTGGTCACGTGACCACTCTCGTACACTGAACCGGCGATGAGGCTCTACTTGGTCCGCCATGCACATGCCGGAGTACGCGCCAGCACGGACCGCCACGACAAGTATCGTCAACTGAGCGATCGAGGCAGAAGGGCCGCCGAGGTCATAGCAGGCTCTTTGGCCGACATCGACGTGAAGGCCATCGTCTCCAGTCCGTCGACCCGTTGCGTGCAGACCGTCGAACCGTTGGCGGCCCAGCTCAAACTCGATGTAATCGAGGATGAGCGGCTGTGGGAAGACGCCGGCATCAACGAGGCGATCGAAGTATTGCTGGAGCATCGCAAGCACGGGGCTGTGCTCTGCAGCCACGGCAACATCATCCCGGAAATGCTCCACTGGCTGATCCAAGACGGCATGCAAACCAAAGGCCGAGGCTGTGCCAAAGGGTCGGTCTGGACCCTGGTCCACAAGAACGATGAGTTCACCAAGGCCCGTTACCGGAGCCTCGACGACCTGCCCCACTGAATCGTCGCAACACGCGGGCCCGCTCCACGGCGAAAGGATTGACACGGCCACCCTCACACTTCACGATGTGTGGAACTGTTCATGGGAGATGTTCGTTTGTCGGAGAAGATCGGGTTCATCGGATTGGGCAACATGGGAGGGCCCATGTGTCAACGACTTCTGGCAGCTGGCTACGACGTCGTTGCCTACGACATCAACCCAGGCGCTCTTGCAGCGGTGGTGAGCGCGGGTGCAACCGCAGGCGAATCAGCTGTCGCGACAGCAGACGGCGTGGATCTGCTACTGACGTCCTTACCGCGACCCGACCATGTGGAAGCTGTGATGGGAGGCCCCGAGGGAGCCCTGGCCGCACTGCGACCGGGATCCATCTGGGTCGATCTCACAACGAATCGAACGACACTGATCGACGCTCTCGCCGCAGATGCTCCCGAGGGGGTGGCGGTCGTCGACAGCCCCGTGACAGGCGCAGTCGACGGGGCCCGAACGGGCAAGCTCACGCTGTTTCTGGGAGGTGACAACGCCAGCGTCGCTCGGGTGAAGCCGGTGCTCGAGCACATGGGCCTTGTCATCGAGTGCGGTCCCCGAGGAACTGGCAACGTCACCAAGTTGGTGACGAACCAGCTGTGGTTCATCCATGCCGCAGCACTCGCTGAGGGTTTCGCGCTCGGTATGGCCAACGGCGTATCGCTGGAGACACTTTGGTATGCGATCAAGGAGAGCGTTGGCGACTCGTTCGTAGCCCGCCACGATGCTCCAAGTATCTTCGCCGGCCACTACGACCCTTCATTCACATTGGGGCTGTGCCTCAAGGATCTGGGACTGGTGGAGGAGCTCAGCAGCAACGTGAACGCAGCGCTCGACATGACCCGGCAGGCTCATGAGCAGTTCAAGAAAGCGGCTGAGCGGTACGGGCCCGAGCAGGGTGAACTCCATGTTGCCAAACAGATCGAAGAAGACTCCGGGCTGTCGATGCGCCTCGACGGCGACTGGATCCCCCACTGGGAACGTTGAGACCAGGGAACAGCCATGCGCTTTGACATCTCCGATCTGGTGAACCTCGATACCTATCCCATTCACGAGCCCAACTCAGCGAGTTACATCGCGGCCGTGGACCGGGCCCGAGCCCAGCTGAGCGGCACCGGCTGCGCTCTCAACAAGGACTTCGTGCAGCCCGATGCCCTGCGGATCCTCGCCGAGGAAATCGAAGCCAACAAATCCGATACCCATTTCTCGACCCAGAACATGAACCCATATTTTCACACCGAGGTGAGTCCGGACTATCCGCCGAATCATCCGGTGAACACGTTCATCGAACGGTCGAGTGGTTTCATCCCCGGCGACTCGTGGGCAACCGGCTGCGCCAACGATGTGTTGTTCCGGTCTGCCGAGGTGGCTCAGTTCCTGGCCGCCTGCCTCAGCATCCCGACGCTGTATTGTTATGCCGACCCCTTGGCTGGGCTCACAGCGAACATCCTCGATCCCGGCCAGCAGTTCACCTGGCATTTCGACACCAACGACTTCGCCGTCACGGTGCTGGTTCAGGAAGCGGACGAAGGTGGATTGTTCGAGTACGTGCCGGGAATCCGTGACGCCAACGACGAGGGGTTCGATCGCATCGCAGCAGTTCTGGCCGATAGGGGCGAAGGTGTTGTGAGCCTCGACCTCCGCCCGGGGGATCTCCAGATCTTCAAGGGCCGCTACTCGCTGCACCGGGTCACACGCGTGGCTGCCAACTCGCGGCCACGGCATGCTGCAATCTTCGCCTACACCGAACAGGACAATGTGATCGGACGTCTCGACCGGACCCAGCAGTTGTTCGGCCGTGTTCTCCCTGAGCACATCGCGGCCGAAGAATCCCGAGTCCGCGGCGACACACTTCTGGACTAGCAGCGACACTGCTGGACTAGCAGCGAAACACTGCTGGACTAGCAGCGACACACTGCTGGATTGATTGTCCCTCCGAGGGCCCAAATCCCTGTTCATAGCAACAAACCGATGTTCTGCCGAGGCTGTAGCCACATTGGGTGTGGGTATCAACAGGAATTTGGGGGGAGGGAGCTAGCAGCCCAGGCGGTCGATCACCGGGGTCACGAGTTGCAGGATTTGGGCCGGCGGGTTGAGGTCCAACAGAACCCGGGCGTCGTCGCACGCCTCTTCGGCGCGGCCCAAACGTTCGAGCACGATCATACGAAACGCCCGAGCATCGGGGTAGGTGGGATCGGCTTCAACTGCGCGATCGAGGTTGACTCCGGCTGCGGCAAGAAGTTCTGCGGCCGCGTCATCCTCTCCCGCGGCCTGGGCCGAGCCAGCAGCCAAGACCCCATACCAACCCCGGTACCCCAAGGCCTGGGCATTCTCAGGATCCCGGGCCAGAACATCATCGAAACATTCGAAGCTGGCCAGCAACTGGCCTTCTGCCCCCATCGACTGACACCGAAAGACCTGCTGACGGGGGCTCTCCTCGATCGATCCGGTGATGTTGTCGTTCACGCCCCGCTCGCCGGAGAACTGGGCCAGCAGCAGTCCACTCACCAAGCCGAACAACCCAACACCTGCGATCCAGGCGAGTCTGCGACCCGACGAACCGGTGGTGGAGGGCTGCTCAGAAGGCGAACCTTTGAGTTGGCGAGCCACCCGGGCGGTTCGCACCGTGTAGTCGGCCTTGAGCTGAACGAAATCGTCCTCGCTGATGTCACCGGCCGCGAACTCGGCTTCGAGGTCGTCCAGGGAGTTGAGAAGGAACTGCTGCTCGGCTTGGAGGGAAGCCCGATCAGTCATGGTCCCGCCTGAGCTCGGCCACGATCCGTTCGTCCTCAGCCGATGGGTCCACCGGCCGGGTCCGATTCCGAGTGACCGAAGAAGCCACGATCGCCGATCCCCCAACCAGAGCCAGCACGGGTAGTACCCACACCAGGGTGGCGACTCCGGTCGATGGTGGATTGAGGAGCACTTCGGTGCCATAGGCCTGCACGAGCGCATTGCGGATGTCGGTATCGGTGGCGCCGGCGTCGATCTCGTCCCGAATGAACTGGCGGATCGTGGCCGCCACAGCTGCGTTGGACTCGGCCACGCTCTGACCATCACAGGTTGGGCAGGCGAAGAGGTCATTCAACGACTCCGCTCGTTCACCGTCGGTGATCGACCCATCACCGGCGAATGTGGCTATCGACAACAGCACCACCAGCGAAACGAATACGAAAGCCCACGCCTCACGACTTCCCGGCGAGAACTGTTTCATGACGTGAGTTCCGAGATCGTGGCTTGCACCTCGGCAGCGGACAATCCGCCGATGTAGTGCTCGACAACCAACCCGCTGGGGGCCACCAGAAACGATTCGGGGATCTGGGAGATCTGGAAGTCAACCGCCGATCGTGGGCTGTTGAGCACCGGCCAGTTGCCGCCTCGTTCGGCGAAGAACGCCTTGATCGCTTCGGTGTTCGGATCGTCGAAGACCACCGCAACGATGCCGAGGTTGTTGGTCTGGCCCCATGCTTCCAGCTCTACCAATTCAGGGTGTTCCACAATACAACCGGCACACCACGTGGCGAAGAAGTTGACCAGAGTCCACTCGCCGGTCTTGGCGTCGATGCTGTAGGTGACCGGTTCACCGGCTTGGTTCACCGACGTGCCCTCCAATCCGGCGATCGGGATCCCCTGTACCAGCGGGACCCGCTTGCCCAGTGTGGCGTTGGGCTCCGCCCCGAGATCGGAGTCGCCGAAGGCCAGCAACCCCACGAGCCCAACCACAACCACGCCGACGACGATCGCAACGATACGGATGGCGCCGGGACCCGATGATGGAGGAGGCTCGACCGATTCGGGGGCGGCTTCGAGATCGGTCATGCCGTACTCCCCCGCAGCCGTCGGAATGCAGACACCGGGGCCGGTTCCCGCTCAGGGTCGCCCGGACGCGATCCCGCCGTCCCGGCCGGTTCGGTCCCTCGCCGCCGTCCGCCCGGGAAGACCGCCAGCAGGGTCCCCAACCCCATGAGAATGCCTCCGGTCCAGATCCAGGTGATCAGGGGTCGCACGATCACCCGCAGCCGAATCGGGCCGTCGGGAACCGCCGGTACATCGTCAAGCACCAAATAGAGGTCTTCTCTGAACCCTGGTTTCACCGACGGAGTGCCAACGATCATCCCCTGCTGGGTGTATCGGGTACGGGCCGGCTCATAGACCTGCCCACCGTCGATCGCGATCCGGGCAAAGGTACGGTCCCGACGGCTGGTCCGATCGGCCCCCAACCCTTCGTAGGTGAAGCTGTGGCCCTCCACGAACGCCGTCTCGCCCGGCTCGAGAGTGAAGATGCGATCGGTCTTGTAACTCTCGCTGGCCGCAACACCCATGGCAAGGATGATCACGCCCAGGTGGACGATCATGCCACCGTTGGCACGGCCAATGAATCCACGCCACCCCTGGCGCCGGGTGGCCAGCACGATCTGTCGCGCCGCAGCCCCTCCGGCGAACCCGGCGAGGGCAAAGGTGATCACCGGCCAGAAGCCACGGGCCCCGATAATCACTGCGAATGCTGTGACAACCACCGCCAGACGGCGGGCCAGAACAAACGGGTGCTCAGCAATTCGGTGCTGGCCTTGCGCCAGGGCAGAACCGGCGCCACCGCCATCAGGAACAGTGTGACAATGGCGATGGGCCGACCGAGAGAGTCGAAATACGGTCGTCCGATGGTGAGGCGCGAGCCGTCGAACGCCTCAGCGAACAACGGAAAGACCGTTCCGAGCAACACCACGAAAGCCATGGCACCGAACAGCACATTGTTGGCCAGGAAACTGGCCTCCCGGCTGAGCGGTGAGTCGATGGCCCCCGGGGAACGCAGCCGATCTCCCCGCCATCCGATCAGAACGACCGAACCGAGCGTGATGATGGTGAAGAACGTGAGTAGCCACGGGCCAACCTGACCGTCGGCAAAAGCATGGACGCTGTCGATCACTCCTGACCGGGTGAGGAACGTACCCAGAATGGTGAGGGCAAAGGTGGCGCACACCAACGACAGGTTCCAGACCCGCAACATCCCGCGCCGTTCCTGCACCATGACCGAGTGCAGATACGCCGTGCCCGTGAGCCACGGGAGCAGTGATGCGTTCTCCACCGGATCCCATGCCCAATAGCCGCCCCAACCGAGCACCTCGTAGCTCCACCATGCTCCGAGGATGATGCCCACGGTGAGGAACCCCCATGCGATCACCGTCCACCGTCGGGTTTCGACCAGCCAGCCTTCACCCAATCGGCCGGTTATCAGGGCGGCGATGGCGAACGCGAACGGTACGGCGAAACCGACGTAGCCGAGGTAGAGCATCGGTGGATGAAACGCGACCAGCACATGGTCCTGAAGCAACGGGTTGGGACCCCGGCCGACGAAGTCGAGCGGTACGGACAGCCGTTGGAACGGGTTGGCGGGAATCGCCAGCAGTCCGAAGAAGAACGTGGAGATCCCCAGCAGCACCACCGTGGCCCAGCCGAGTAGCGGATCGTTGCGACGAGCCTTGAACTTCACGAGGACGGCGGCAATGTACAAGCCGAGGATCAACGCCCACAGGATCAGAGATCCTTCCAGAGCGCTCCACAATGCGGCGAAGTTGAAGATCGGAGGGATCGAATCACTGCCGACCTGTTGGACGAACGACACCGTGTAGTCGCGCCGGAACAGCGCTATCTCCATCACCACGAATGTGCCCAAGCCTGCGGCTGGCACCATCCATGCAAACTGGTGCATTGTGCCGGTTCGCTGGCCGCGCACCAAGGCGACCGCGCCCGAGATCATGCCTGCAAAGGACGCCGACAAGCCCAGGAGAACAAAAGCAAACCCTATGGCCGACAGCACGGTTGTGGTCTCCTAGGACTGATCGAGTTCGTACTCGACCCTGGCGGGATTTTCTTCCACGTATGACTCGTCGTGTTTCACAATGATCTGGTTGGACTCGAACACGTCACCGTTCCAATGGCCTTCCACCACAACCGGTTCGCCCAGGTCGAAGAGGTCGCTCGGTTCGGGTCCGACGTGTTGAATCGAGGCGGTGGCGTCGTTGTACGCGACGGTGAACAACAACACCCCGTTGGCCGAGTTGCCTTCTTCAGAGATCACGGTTCCCTGCATTCGGAAGGTCCGTTCTCCGAGGTCGCTCTTCTGCTCGATGGCTTCGTCGACGTTGAGAAAGAACACTCGGGCGTCGGTGAGTCCTTGGTAGAGGACGAAGATCAACACCGCTCCGATTAGTCCACCGATGATTTTGTTGCGGAGCGAACGCCGACCCGACGGTCCGGGGTGGGGACCGTTGTCGCGCGGGGTGAGGTCCAGTTCGTTACTCAAGGAAGGGCCTCTTCTCTTCAGAAACCTGCTCGGCTGCAGCCCTGATCCGCGACAGCAGCAGCACCGCGTACGCAGCGAGACCACCAAAGACGACCAGATAACCCGGAATCACGAATTCCCAGTGCATTACACGCCCTCCCCAGCGAGCGGTGGACGGCTTCGCTCCGCTCGACGAGCGGCGATCGCATCATCCAACGAGGAAACCTGAGACTGATGTTCCAGCCACGCCAGCCGAAATCGATGGATGAGCAACCATGCGAAGATGAGGGCAAAGGTGAGCGCTGCCCAGAAGGCAGTGAACAGCATCAACCCGTCGAGCTGAGTGTCGAGACCGAACGTTGTGCTCTGGTGGATGCTCCTCCACCATTCCACCGAGTAGCGCACGATGATCAGGTTGAAGAAGCTGATGATGCCCAAAATCGCTGCCCGCTTCGACCGGACGGCGGGGTCGAGATCCATACGGCGGATGGCGAGATAGCCCAGGTAGAGCACGAACGTGACCAAGGTGCTGGTGAGTCGAGGATCCCACTGCCAGTAGACGCCCCAGGTCGGTTTGCCCCACAACATCCCGGTGATCAGTACCAGGGCGCAGAAAAGGACCCCGACCTCAGCGGAGGCATGAGCGAGGAGGTCCCAGAACACCGATTGTTTCCGCAGGTACTGGATACTTCCGATCAACGTGATCGTGAACGCGATGTAGAGCGCAACCACCGCCGAGGGAACATGGACGTACAAGAGCCGCACGGCGTCGGCCTGATCGACCTCGGGCGGAGACCACACCAAACCGAGCAGCAGCATCACGACGGTGGACAACAGAGCCACGATTCCGATGACTCGGCTTGCCTTGGAGCTCGTGGGGCCTACGAAGGTGTTGGTTACAGCACTCACGCATCCTCCAGGAGCGAGTCGAACGAGAGAATTCCCACCCCGATGTACAACAGAGCGAAAATCGCCAACGCACCCACCCACGGCCAGCCATCGGATGTTGCGCCGAATAGTGCGGCGTCAGCAGCCTGACCAGCCCCGAGTAGCACGGGGGCGAGCACTGGGATGACCAGCAACGGAACCAGGGTGTCCCGAACCCGCAAACCGGCGGCCAGTGCTCCATAGAGCGTACCCGCGGCTGCGATCCCGGTCGTAGCCGCGCCGATGGTCGTGACGAGTAACACAGCTCGAGAGACCGTCCATTCGATGTCGACGCTGAAGAAGAGGAAGGCGCCACCGGTCACGACCGCACTCACCGCCACCAGTTGGACCAGCACAGCAGCGGCCTTACCGAGAAAGATGCCAGCGGGATCGAGTCCGGCAAGACGCAAGCCATCGAGGGTGCCATCGGCCGATTCGACTCCGAAACTACGACCCAACGCCAGCAGCGCCGCGAACAAAACGGTCAGGAAGATGAGACCCGGTGTCACCTGAGCAAGCACCGACCGAGACTGTTCGGCCCCCAACAGAACCCGCACATCGGGTGAGATGCCGAACCCGAACAGAACGAGCGTCATCACCGCAAAGGGAACCACCTGAACAATGACAACCTTCGATGCCCGCTCGATCCGGAGATCCTTCTTGAAGATCAACGAGGCGTCGGTGAGAAGGGTGGAATCAGCCATTGGCCGACTCTTTGATGACGCCACCATCCAGGGCAAGGGTTCGAGTGAGCACATCGTCGATCCGACCCCGGTCATGGGTGGCCACCAACACGGTGGCGCCAACCAAAGCCGCATCCTGAATCAGCTGGTCGAGCAAGTCTCTGCCATCGGAGTCGAGGCCGGCATGGGGTTCATCGAGCAGCCACAGCCGGGGTCGCCGGGCCAGCAGGATTGCGATGGCCGTTCGGCGACGCTGACCAGCGGAAAGTCCAGCTACCGGTACGTTGGCAAGACGGCCGGAAAGCCCCATGTGTGAGACCGCGGCTGCCACGTCGCTGCTTGCAGCCCTGTGGGCACCGCTCCAGAACTTGATGTTCTCGACGACGCTGAGATCGTCATAAAGCGCCGTTTCGTGTCCGAGCAGACCCACCGACCGACGCACACCCCGTCGGCCCTGGCGGGTGGCCAGGTCACACCCGAGCACGGTGCCCCGACCGCGGCGTAGCGGGATGAGTCCGGCACAGAGCCGCAGCAGTGTGCTCTTTCCGGCACCGTTTGGACCCCGGATTCCAACGATCTCATTTGGCTGGAGCTGCAGTGTGGCCCCTGCCAGCGCAGGAAATCCTCCAACGAGGGCGACCGCGTCGGTGAGTTCCACCACTGCACCGGACCCATTCATCACTCCCAGCGTAGGACGCTTTGTGCTCGGTTCGATTGGTCGGGTGACTCCCAGCGCAACCGCTTGAGAACCGCGTGCAACCTGCCGATGGGTTCATGTGCCGGCGGACGGGACCGCTGCCATCATTCACGTTGTCCCAGAACACATGTCAAGCAGAACCAACAAGATCATTGGCGGAATCGGCCACACGCTCATCATTCTCGGCTGTCTGACGTTGGCCTTCGCTGGGTTCCAACTGTGGGGAACCGGCATCGCCCAAGGACGGGCCCAGTCATCGTTGGAAGACGATTTCGTCGCACGCCAAACTGCCTTTTCCGAATTCGCAGAAGCAAACGGGGTCGCGGTCGGCGAGATCGGTGCGCAGTCCGACGCTGAGGGACCCGACGCCGGTCCGCCCGATCCCCCGGGATCAACCGATGATCCAGAGCAACCCAACTCCGAACCCACCACTGCCGTCGTCGAGGCACCTCCCACACCGGCCGCATCGGTTCCCCGGGACCTCCTGCCCAGCCTCGGTGATGCGCTGGGGGTTATTCGGATCCCCAAGATCGGCGTTGACAAGGTGGTCATCACCGGTACCCGCCGATCTGACCTCCGCAAAGGCCCAGGTCACTATCGTTCCACGCCTCTGCCCGGCCAAGCCGGCAACGCAGCCATCGCCGGGCACCGAACCACCTACGGCGCCCCGTTCGGAGAGCTCGACGCTCTCGTACCTGGTGATCGGATCGAGGTCGAGACCTTCCAGGGCGTGTTCAACTACGAAGTTCTTCCCCAGGAGACCGCTGAGGGCATCAGCGGTCACGCGATTCTCACCCCCTACGACGTTCAGGTCCTCGATGACTACGGCGACAACCGGCTGACCCTCACCGCATGCCATCCCAAATACTCAGCCCGGCAGCGGATTGTCGTCCAAGCTCAACTCGTCAATCCACCCGCTGCAACCATCGAATTGGCGGGACTGGACGACCCACCTGCCGAGGAACCTGGTGCGGACCCCACCCTCGCCTACGAGGTGACCGACGGTGAGCCCGGCGTCGCCGAGCCAAACGAACAGTCTGACCAGACGACAGCGGCCGATCCTGGCGAGGATGAAGGAAACCTGGTCGGAACAGACTCCGAGGTCCTCGACGAATCGCTGGGCTGGCATTTCGAGGAACTCACCCCTTTTCTGGTGTGGTCCGTTCTCGCCGGACTTGCGGCTGCAGCAGCCCTTGTTGGGGCTGCTCGATGGAAGAGGTTGCCGTCATACATCATCGGCTCGCCGGTGGTTCTCTCCCTTCTCTACTTCAGCTTCACCCATCTCGATCGAATGCTGCCGGCGTTCTAGGAGCCTCCTAGCCGAACCGTCGGGCCGAACGAGCCCGTGCTTTCGCCGCCTCCGCCTCACGATTTCGAGGTGGCGCAGATGTGGCCAACGAGTCGACCAACTGTCGAGTCGCGCCGGTGATGGAACGCACCGCCTCGTCGAAGACAACCTGGTTTGCCTTCGACGGTGAGCGGGAACCGCTGATCTTTCGCACGAACTGGAGCGCTGCGTCAGCGACTTCGGCATCACTGGCCCGAGGTTCGAGATTATTGAGCGGCCTGATGTTTCGGCACATAGCAATAACGTAGCTGTGTGGTCCGTTCTGCACTTCTCGTCCTGATAGCGATCGCGCTCGGGGCATGCACATCCGCTGAAGACACAGCGACCGAGGAAACCTCCACTACGTCCGACGCCATTTCCACCACAACAACCCCACCCGAACCGCCGGTGATACTCGACATCGCCACCGAACTCGACCTCCGAGCCGGTCAGTGTTGGGCGGATCTCCCCACGCCACAGCCTCCGACCAGCGCCCCGCAGTCGCGCACGGTGGCCGTCGTAGACTGTACGGGCACGAACCTGGGGCTGGCGTATGGAAATGGCTGTCTGGCGACGGAACCGTCGACCGCACCCGAACCTGTCGTCACGATCGCCTGCCCGGGCAGACCCGACGACCCGTGGCCAAACCCCAGAGATCTCCAGCCTGCGGTTGCGGCCGCATGCCTGCCCCTGTTCGAAGCCGGGGTCGGCGAACGTTATGCAACCTCGGACCTGGAAGCGATCGAACTTGTTCCCACCGAGGAGATGTGGCTGACGGGAGAGCGCCGCTACGTCTGCACCGCACAAGATCCCGAACCAGCTGAGTAGTCCTGCTGGTTCACAAGCCGCGATTGTGCGTTAGCCTCTGCCAGCAGTGTTTCTGGTTTTTATCGCTGCAATCGCCGGGGCGGCATTGGCATCATTACTTCAGGGCGGCCCTCCCGGCCTGCCAAGTGATATTCGCGCCCAAGCGCCAATCGTCCTGGGGCTGATCGCTGTCGCCATCGCCGAGTGGGTTCCTGGAGTTCCGGGCAAGCCGGGAATCTACATCGTCGCGAGCGCACTGCTCATTGCCGGGCTGCTCCAGAACCTGCATTTCAACGGCGCGTTCATCACTGCCTTTGGACTGTTCCTCACCGGCTTCGTCGTCCTCATCAACGGCTACCTGCCCTTGCGGGTCGATGCAGCTGAGGCCGCCGGGATCGACCCGTCCGGTCTTCGGCAACTGGAGACCGAGGAAACCCGGGTCGGAATCCTCGGTGACGTCATTCCATTCCCGATCGGACCATGGGTGGTGTCGTTCGGCGATCTGATCGCAGCGGCCGGTTCGTTCATCCTCGGACGCAGCCTGTTGGACCAGCGGGCTGAGAAGGGACTCGATGCCGATGAGTTCCTGGCCGAGTTCATGCGGGCCGAACCCACGATCGACCTCACCGAAACCTCGGGGACGTCGGTCGACACAATGATCGACCTCACCGAAACCGAATCCCGTCAGACTCTTCCTCCCCCACCGATCGAGTCTGACCGAATCACCTAGGTCTACGCCGGTCCTCCCCCACCGATCGAGTCTGACAGAATCACGTAGGTCTGCGCAGGCCGGCTACCAGCCGACGCGTGACCGGAGTCTGGCAACCTGACCGACGGGTTACCGGTGAGGCCTTCGCCCGACCACCAGTACCGACTGGCCAAAAGGAGGAGAGATCCACTCCTCAGCGCGCCGGACCCACGGAATGACCCAGCGATCAAAAAAGGCAACCTTTGAACCGATCGCCGGCGGGCGTCTGAGAATCCGAGCGAGCAACAACCATGCAAACCAACCGACGCTGTTCATGTACTTTGCAGCCTCGATCTGGAAGCCAGCGGCACTCATCTTGGCGACGAGGTCGGGCTTTCGATAGCGCCGATAGTGGCCGATGGATGCATCGAACTCGCTGAACAGCAATTGGAAGGCGGGAACAAAGACACACAAAGTGCCCCCCGGTTCCAACGAATCGTAGGCCTGTGCCAGCGCTTGACCGTCGTCGCTGATGTGTTCCAGCACGTTGATGGCAACGACACTGTCGCCGTGAAAACCCTCGGTCGCCCTTCCCCAGTCGCACTGCAGCACCTCGACGTCGGTTTCATGCAGTCGCCGGTCAAGTCTGCGTGCGAGTAGTGGGTCGGGCTCGGTCGTAGTGAGCCGACCGAACTCCTTCAAACGTTCCGACATCGTTCCGGTCCCGGCGCCGATCTCCAGGATCGATCCGTCGAGGAACGGAGCCATCTCCGCCACGATCCAGTCTGCGTAGTTCGTCGCATCATCGAGTGAATCGAGGACCGGAATCTGATCCTCGGTAGTGAACTCCGAGACTGCGGTTGGACCTGTGTTCACCCATACCAATCGGCTCGTCATCGAATAATGTGATCGGCGACCTATGGGTTGGTCGGCCTATCCAGAGATTGGCAGAGATGCCGATTTTTGAGTGTGCAGTTGCATACTCGTCCACATTCGACCCCAGTGCGTGACGTGGGCGCGTCCTCGGAAGCGGAGGTAGCGACTGCTTCGCTGTCGATCATCGTTCCGATCTTCAACGAGGCAGCGACACTTCAGGAAGCGTTGGACGCGTTCTGTTCAGTCGAGTTGGACATCCCATACGAGATCATCTGTGTCGACGACGGATCGACAGACAGTTCGCTCGAGATCCTGACATCATTTGGGGACAGCCGTGTTTCTGTTGTCTCGGCCGGTTCGAATTGCGGCAAAGGTGCGGCACTGCGGTTGGGATTCGAGCGGGCTCGTGGAGACTACGTCCTGATACAAGATGCAGATCTCGAATACAGCCCGGACGATTGGGGAGCCCTTCTGAACCCTGTTTTGCGCGGGGATAGTCGAGTGGTCTACGGCTCACGCTTCTTGGGGCCGCGGTCAGGAATGAAGTTGCACAGCTATCTGGCGAACCGGGCTCTGACACTGCTCACGAAGGTTCTCTTCGGCTCTGGCCTCACCGACATGGAAACCTGCTTCAAGCTCATTGAAACCGATCTCCTTCGGAGTCTGCCACTCACGGCCGACCGATTCGATTTCGAACCACAGGTGACTGCCATGCTGCTCCAGAGAGGCGAACGAATCGTAGAAGTTCCCGTCCGCTACTGCGGGCGAAACAGAGCTGCCGGAAAGAAGATCGGCGTTCGCGACGGGATCGAAGCAGTGGACATGCTGCTTCGCTGTTATCTCAAACGCTTCTAGCGCGATGAGTGCGCGCACCTCCCACTGGTTCTCCGGCAGAGCTCTCTCGATGGCTCTCGCTGCGGGTTTCACGGCGTTGTATCTGGTGGGGTCGTCCCGGCCATACACTCACGACGGGGCCACATCCATTGCATTCAACATCGCAGAGCGGCCTTGGCGCGACGCTCTGGGGGGCCAGGTAATCTATTCCAACCATCCGCTCAGCTCTGTGCTCGGGCAATTGGTCTGGCGGCTAGGTGGAACGACCGAATCATGGCAACGGCTGATTCCAGCGGTGGCGGCCGGGCTTCTGGTCGGAATTGTGCACTGGGCCACCTCGAAACGCTGGAGCAGTGCCGCCGGACTCGCTGCAGCTGTGATTCTTGCTCTCAATCCTCTGTTCATCTACGCAGCGAGAACGGTACGTGGCTATGCGCTGATGATGCTGGCTGTCGTGGTCTCAACCCTGATCCTGGACCGAATTGTCGAAGCGGAAAGGTCCAAGCTCGAGGTCTCGAATCGCCTTCTGGTTGCGTACTCGTTGACGATTGGTGTCGCAATCGGTGCGCACGCCTACGGCGGCATGATCCTGCTGGCTCACGTCGGTTACGTGGTGGCACACAAATTGCCGCTCCGTCCGTGGGTTGCCCGATTCGGATTCGGACTTGCGGTCGGCGGGGCTGCGTATTCGCTTCTCCTCGGATCCTTGTTCGCGGGCGTGGCAGGGACTTCAAGCCAGAACTCCCCATGACGATCGTTCGAGACTTCGGAGGGGGCTATATGTTCATTGCGCTCGTGATGCTGGTTGGCTTCATTCAGTTCCTGCGCACCTCACTGGATCGGCCGGAGCTACGACCGCCGACGCTCGTTCTCTTTTCAGTCGGCCTATTCCTGTGGCTGGTCCTTGCGCCCGTCGACCTCTACTCTCGGTTCTTTCTATCGCTTCTGCCAGTCTTCGCCATCGGCGTTGCCGTCGTCTTCACCGAACGGCTTGGATGGACCGGGACCGGACTTCTGACCGTCGCAATGATCGTCAGCGTTGTTGGCCATCCTCCCGAGGATGGCTCGCAGAACCACTCTCGCGAACTCGCTGGATTCCTGGATGAAGTTGCGGACGACGGAGGAAGCCCCTGCGCACTCGGATTCGTTGGCTTCAGCCTCCTCCCCTACCGACCGACGACCGAATTGGTCATCGACGTCGTATCGCTCGACCAATGCACTCTGGCCGTGACCTATGCCGGCTGGTTCGAGGCCGAGCTCAGCCAGAGCCGCTTGGACCGCATCGAGTCGCTCTCGCCGAACTCGCAGTACAAAGTCGCCTGGTCAGGCGACGACCTCGATAGCGACGACCTGGATAGCAACGTGCGTTCGTTGCAGCAGCAGTTGGCGTTGAAAGAGCAGCCGACGCCGTGACCAGGGTCTCGCGAGCTTTCCGAGCATAGGCTTGAGCTGGTGAGTGTCGATCGACAGTGGGGGTTCCGTACCCGGGCGCTTCACGCCGGAGGACGGCCCGACCCCACCACCGGCGCACGTGCGGTGCCGATCTATCAATCCACTTCGTTCGTCTTCGAGGACACCGCCGACGCCGCCGATCTCTTTGCCCTTCAGAAATACGGCACGATCTACAGCAGGATTTCCAACCCGACGGTGGCGGCCTTCGAGGAGCGCATGGCCAGTCTCGAGGGTGGCATCGGGGCCGTGGCCACGAGCAGCGGGCAGGCAGCCGAGTTCCTCACGCTCACCACCCTGGCGGGGTCAGGCGATCATATCGTGGCGGCGTCGGGCATCTACGGCGGATCCCATGCCCTCTTCACCAACACGTTGGCCCGATTTGGCATCGACACCACCTTCGTGGCCAACGACGACCCGTCGGCCTTCGAGGCTGCCATCACCCCCAAGACCAAGGCGCTCTACACCGAGACGATCGGCAACCCGTCGGGCGTCGTGGCCGATCTGGAGACGCTGGGTCACATCGGTCGCCGTCACGACGTTCCGCTGGTGGTCGACTCGACCTTCGCCACCCCGTGGCTTTGCCGTCCGCTCGAACACGGTGCTGACATCGTGATTCATTCGGCCACGAAGTTCATCGGGGGCCACGGCACGAGCATCGGCGGTGTGATCGTCGAGTCTGGGCGGTTCCCGTGGGACAGCGGGCGCTTCCCCAGACTCACCGACCCGGTACCGAGCTACAACGGACTGTCCTGGGTCGGCAACTTCGGCGAGTATGCGTTCTGCACGGCCCTGCGTTCGGAACAACAACGCGACGTGGGCGCGTCCATGGCACCGTTCAACGCCTTCCTTCTGCTCCAGGGCCTCGAGACACTGCCCCAGCGAATGAACGAACATGTTGCCAACGCCCAAGCGGTCGCCGAATGGCTCAACGACGACGATCGGGTTGGATGGGTGGCATTCGCCGGATTGCCCGACAACCCGTCTCATCAACTGGCAAAGAAGTACCTGCCGCTGGGACCGGGCGCTATCTTCACGTTCGGAGTGAACGCACCAGATCCCCAGACGGCCCGCTCAGCCGGACGACATTCATCGAATCGCTCACGATGATCAGCCACCTCGCCAACGTCGGCGACGCCCAAACGCTGGTCATCCATCCGGCGTCCACGACCCATCAGCAGCTGAGCAACGAGGCGATGCAGAGCGCCGGCGTCGGGACGGACATGATCCGATTGTCGATCGGCCTCGAGGACCTCGACGACATTCTGTGGGATCTCGATCAGGGTCTGACAGCCGCCCAGGAGGTGCTGTGAGCCTCTACCAGCCTCCGTCCGCCCTCGAGCGCAAGGCGATCCTCGACTCGGCCACATCGATCGCGATAATCGGGGCGTCCAGCAATCCCAGCAGGGCCAGCAACTTCGTCATGACCTACCTGCAGAGTTCCCTGTGCGATTTCGACCTGTTCCCGGTCAATCCAGGTGAGGACGAAATCAACGGAGTGCGCTGCTACCCGAGCCTCGACGCAGTGCCCGTGGTACCCGACATCGTCGACGTCTTCCGAGCCGACGACGCCTGCCCGGGCGTGGCCCGCGACGCTGCCGCCAAGGGAGCGGGCACCCTTTGGCTCCAGCTCGGTGTCTGGAGTGACGAGGCCGCCGATATCGCGTTGGCCGCCGGTCTCAAGGTTGTGATGGATCGATGCACCAAGATCGAACACGCCCGATTCGCCGGAGGATTGCACCTCGCAGGTTTCGACACCGGCGTCATCGACAGCCGCCGCTGATCTAGACGGGGACACAGGCGAGAGTTGTCCAGGTCTGAGGGGATGCACCGCCGGGAGCTCCGGTGTCGGGATTCCAGTACTCGGCGAAGCCGCTGATGACCGCCGCCCGTCGAAGTGAATCCATCAGCGTGTCGGCGACGTCGTGGCGACCAGCCCGGCGGCCCGCTACCGCCAGGAGATAGGTCAGCTGGGGCCAGCTCGGTCCGCGCCAGTAGCTGTCGGGATCGAACGTTGGTTCATTTCGGTGAGCCCCACATGGTCCGAATTCTGCGCCATAGGCGGTCGGATCGAGAAGATCGTCGAACGCCTCGTCGCGGGGGTCTATCAACAGCGGCAAGAGCCCATCGAGGGTGCGGGCAGTCCCGGATCCGACATCGGCGTCGGTCCAGGTACGGAGCTGAGGGTCCCAGCGCTCCCGCAGAGCGATGACGAGATCATCACAACTGCCGCAATCGACACCGACCGCCGAGGCCTCCATCTGGTTCCAGATGACAAGTGCGGTAAACCCAGCGGAGCCGGTAGCGAACTGCGACGACGGTGCCGGCATACCGTCGACCATCCGGAGACCGGCAACGATCTCGTTCTTCACTCGGCGCCATCGCCGGCGGTCATAACCACCCGGACACCAGTCGTCCCAACGAGCCGAATCGTCACACCCGGTTTCCCATGGATGCACTACCGATATCAACCCATTCATACGGGGTCGGTCATCGAGGAGATGGCGGATTCCGAGAGCCACCTTCCTTCGCAGGTCTGCATCTGGGTCAAAACCGGTGTCGACCAGAACCCGGAGTGCATGCCCAAACAGTGGAGGTTGCGTGATCACCGAGGTAAGGGGACGGCCCCAGTAGGCAGAGCCGGCTTCAGGATCCAGCCAGTAGTTCATGTGGGGTACGAATCCGGTTGGTTCCTGGTTGGCCAACGTCGATTGCAGCTCGATAACTCCTCGGTCATCCCCGAGTACGGCCCACACCACCGAATGGAGACAGGAGTCCCAAAGCCACTGGTGGGGATACCTCGCACGGTTCGGGGCACAGAATCCCGGTTCGGCAATCCAGGCCGCATCCAGGACCGCCAGGCAGGACGAGTTGAAGTCGACTGGAGTCACCTCTTCGAGTTCTAGCGGCACCGGGCGAAAGACCCGGTCCCGTGCCCGCCTTTCTTCGGGGTGATCGCTCACGGCGTGACCGACACCGTCGGCCTATGCTGATCAAGCCGCCCACAATCATGGTGTGGTCAAGATATTTCCCAGTGTGAAGGTGGTCGGCGACACGATGCAAGCGTTGTTGGAAGAGTTTGGATGGAGTCCATGACGGTCTCGGGACGTCAGTACCAGAATGACCCCGTTCGGGCACAGCGCGAGAAGGTTCGCACGCTGGTCAGCTACGGAATTCGCAGTGGCACCGCACTGTTCGGAATCGCCACAACACTGCTGATCTTGGGGTTGCTCGTAGGTCTGAACGGGGTGATTACCGGTCTTGTGCTCGCCTGTATCATCCTCGGGTCCCTCGCCCTCGCACCCGCCCTGGTGTTTCACTACGGGGTGAAGGCAGCAGATCGAGAAGACCGAGCGGCAGGTCGTCCATGAGTTCCGAGGTCGAATTCCACCCCAGCGGTTCGAAGTCCGATGGCGGCTCTCCTACCGAGGGGGAGCGGCTGCCGGCGGCCGCACGCCGAGAACAGTTGCTCGCCGTCGGTCGCCAGGTCTTTGCCGAAAAGGGATTCCACGACACAACCATGACCGACATGGCCACGGCTGCCGGGGTCACCAAGCCGGTGCTTTACCAACACTTCGATTCCAAGCGTGAGCTCTACGGTGCGATCGTGAGGGATTTGGGCGACAGCCTCACCGAGTCGGTGTTTGCGGCTGCGATGTCGGCCGATGGCCCAAGGGAACAGGTGAGTTCAGGTGTTCGGGCAGCGGTCGAATTCGTCGACCGGAATCCCTACGGCTTTCAGGTACTCCTCACTGCCGCTTCTTCCAGCGATCCCGAGTGGCGAAGGATCGCCCAGGGCTGGCGGAACTCGATGGCCGACCAAATCGCCGCACTCATCGTCGTGGAAGGGATGGTGCGGGTCCACCAAGAGGCCCTGGCCTACGGCGTTGTCGGAATGGTGGAATCGATGATGAGCCGCTGGCTCAGCTCACCTGAACCCGCCCTCGACGCCGATCAATTGGCTGCCGATCTCACGGCTCTCGCCTGGTCCGGGCTTCGAGGTCTCTCGTGACAACCCCGATCCGAAGCGAGGAACGGGCGCATTCATGCCGCTGACAGGCCATCAGGATCGTGACCCCGGTGCGGCGGAGCGAAAGTCCGGCACCGCCCCAAATGGCAAGCCCTATGAGTCGGTCTGGGACTATCCGAGACCTCCTTCGGTTGACCGGGTCGAGTGGGCGATCCACGTGGTCCACAACGGAACCACCATCGTTGACGCACCGAGGGCAGTACGGGTCCTGGAAACCAGCCAACCGCCTGCGTACTACATCGACCCCCAGTTCATCCGCATGGAATACCTCGCCACCACCAGCTCCAATTCGTTTTGTGAATGGAAGGGAATGGCAACCTATGCCTCGGTCGATGTCGACGGCGTCGTCGCCGAGAACGCCTGCTGGAGCTACCCCGAGCCCACCGCTCGCTTCATCGATATCGCCGGCTACTGGGCCTTCTACGCCCAATCGTTCGAATGCTAGGTCGATGACGAACCGGTGATCCCCAACCCCGGGTCGTTCTACGGCGGCTGGATGACGGCGCAGATAACCGGACCGGTCAAGGGCGGGCACGCGGCACTGGACTCCGGCCCGGGATAAGGCGCCCGCGTAACCCTGCGGGTCACTCCTACACTGCGATCGTGAGAATCAGCCTGACCGGGGCCAGCGGATTCGTTGGCAGCAATATCGCCAAGGTCCTCGCCGATCGACATGGTGACGATGTGTTCGCCGAACGGGTCGACATGACCGACCGGGCTGCGGTGAGCACCACGTCAACGATCACAGCCCGATGCGATCATCCATTGCGCCATTCTCAACGACTGGGATCGGATGTGGTCCGACCGACGTTCGCATGGAACTGTTATGTCGAGGCCACTCGGTATTACACCGAAGCAGCCGCAGCGAGCTCCGGCATTCCCTGTGTGGTGGTCAGTACCGACTGGGTGTTCGATGGCACCGAGGGGCAACTACCGAGAGACCGATGTTCCCAACCCGACCAACTTCTACGGGTTCCTGAAAGCCGCCACCGAAATCGTGGCAACCGAACGCGGCGCCACGATCGCACGGGTCAGTGGAGTCAACGGTCCCCACTGGGCTCGTCCGCTCGACACCTCGCCAACAAGATCCCGGCTTCGGTTACTTCGTGGCATCGATCGTCGACGCCTTGGAAGTCGGAGAACACTTCACAGTGTGGGAATCCGACCTCATCAATTCCAAAGCCTCACCATCTCTGGCTTCGATGTGTGGAGAGGTCATGCGAATCGCGCTGCAGACCCCTGACATGGCCGGAAAGATCGTGCACTGCTGCGGATCCGAAGCGGTCACCCGGCGCGAGTTGGCCATGAAGGCCTGTGAGGTCTTCGGCCTCGATCCTTCGCTGCTCCGTTTCGCCCAGCCACCGGCAGCGGAGCTGGAGGGCAAAGTGTTCCCTCACGACACTTCGCTCGATGCTACGTGGACCAGCCAGCACCCTGGGCACTCCGCTGCCGACGGTGGTCGAACTGCTCGAAGGCTTCCTACACGAACGCACCACCGGGGAAATCGCCCACATCACATGACACCCACCGAGGCAACGGACCTGGATCCGCTGCAGATCATGCGCATAGTCGAGGAATGCAGCGCCCATTCGCTGTCGTTCTTCAGGGCCGACACGTCGATCGACAACAAGCTGAGCGAAGGTTTCGACCCCGTCACCCAGGCCGATCGCGAGGTCGAACAGCTTCTCACGGCTCGACTCACCGAAGACTTCGGCCCAATGCCCGTGATCGGTGAGGAACAGGGGTCACCGGCGACCCCTCGGCGGGGTTGGCGTGGATCATCGACCCGATCGACGGCACCCGGGCCTTCATCAGCGGTCAACCCCAATGGGGCACGCTGCTCGGTCTGCTCGACAGGGGCGTTCCAATCGGGGGCTGGATGTACCTTCCGGTGCTGAACGAAACATTCTGGGCGCTCGGTGATACTTCCGGCGGCACCAGCCCCCTCGGGCACTGCGAGGCGAGACCTCGGAGTGCACCGAGTTGAGCCAAGCAACCCTGCGTCAGCACCCATCCCTCGATGTTCGAAGGCGACGACGCCGATCGGTTCTGGCGGGTTGAATCTTCCGCCAGACTGAGCCGCTTCAACGGCGACTGCCACAACTACGCCCTACTCGCCAACGGAGACATCGACCTCGTGGTCGAAAACCAGATGGAAACCTACGACATCCTCCCGCTGGTTCCGATCGTTCAAGCCGCCGGCGGGCGTGGTGACCGACGCTACGGGCGCACACCCCTCGACGGCGGAATGATCATCGCCGCCGCCACCGCCGAGCTCCACGCCGAAGCGCTCGCCATGATGGCCGGCTGATGCGCTGAGCGTCGGAGTCCTAGGTCCACTGTTCAAGCGCTCTCGGTTTCCGCCTGCGAACCTCGAGCAGCTCAGGAATCAGGCCAGGAGCAGGTTGATTCGTTCAGCCGACGACCGAACCATCTTCTCGAACTCGCTGGCTGTCGGTCGCCGGGAAACCGGAACGACGGGCCGTGGATGTTGACGCCACCGACCACCTCGCCGGTACGGGCGATCAGCGGCGCCGAGAGCGAGGTGAGGCCGTCTTCGAGTTCGTCGACGGTCCATGCGATGCCGTCGACTCGCACTCTGCTGGATCCGCTCGACGTAACTGCTCGGGATCGGTCATGGAATTGTCGGTGCTGGCGCTCAAGCTTCGTCTCAGATAGTTCGTCATCGCATCGTCGGGCCAGGACGCCAGGGCGACAAGCCCGGAGGACACCAGGTGCATCGGCAAGCCGGATGTCGACCCAATCCCGAAGCTGCACGGTGGTCTCGGGCCGATCCTCGGCGATGTAGTGGATGAAATAGCCCGATGTGATCGACAGCCCAACCGCCTCGTTGGCTTCGACGGCAAGGATCCGGAGTTCCTGGCGGCCAGGGCGGCCAGGCTACGGGAGGCGTCGACACCGCTGGCCATTGTGACGATGCCGGGCCGATCCGATACAGGTTCACGTTGTCGAGCGCTCGACGGCCTCCGACCTCCTCGAGGGTGGCCAGCAGCCTCGAGGTGGTCGAAATCGGAAGGGCGACGTCGCGGGCAAGCTCGCTGAGCTCGCCGGGCCCCGGCGAAGTGCATCGAGGATCTTGAAGGCACGTTCGACACTCTGTAGACTGCCATGTTGGCACCGAGACCTCCTTCGCTGGTCGGCTGGGATTTCCATCATACGATAACTTTCCGTCTGTTGGAAATAGCGCCTCTGTCTGTGGCAGACTGAAGCTGAACTCGGCAGCTCGCCTGCGTTTGGGGCCAGCTACCCACCCTGGAGGCATTCCCGCAATGTCGGAGGAATCTCGACGAGATCGATCTCGCTGCGCTGAGCGACGACGACCTCGTCGCTCAGATGCACGACGACCTCTATGACGGGTCTGGCCGACGAGATCGCAGAAGGCACCAACATCCTCCTCGGCCGCGGTGGGGCGCCGACAGAGTGCTCAACGATGCACTGGTCGAAGGCATGCGGATCGTCGGAATCGACTTTCGGGACGGCATTCTCTTCGTACCCGAGGTCCTGCTGGCTGCCAACGCCATGAAGGCCGGCATGGCAATCCTCCGTCCACTGCTGGCCGAGACCGGCGCGGAGTCGATCGGCAAGGTTGTCATCGGCACGGTCAAGGGCGACATCCACGACATCGGGAAGAACCTGGTGGCAATGATGCTCGAAGGTGCCGGCTTCGATGTGGTCGACCTCGGCATCAACACCGACGTCGACGAGTACCTCGCGGCTCTCGAGAAACACAAACCCGACATTCTCGGCATGTCGGCACTGCTCACCACCACGATGCCCTACATGAAGGTCGTCATCGACACGATGATCGAAAAGGGGATGCGCGACGACTACATCATCCTTGTCGGTGGCGCTCCCCTCAACGAGGAGTTCGGTGACGCGGTCGGCGCCGACGGCTACTGCCGCGATGCCGCCGTCGCATCCGAGATGGCCAAGAGCATGGTGCTCGAACGCCGTCAGAGGGCAAACGCCTAGCCTGCGATGCCCCGCCGCCGCTCATCCCAACTCGTCGTCATCTACTGGCGAGACATCCCCTCCCAGGTCAACGGTGTTTCCGGAACCGAAAAGCACCAGTTGCTGCTCAAACCCCGCTTCGAAAAAGCGATCGACCGTGCGGCCATGAAGGCCGGGCTCACCACGGCCTCGGACTACGTGGCGGAGTGGCGTCGCGAGAGCCGACCCGCCGGCGACCGACATCACCGCCGAGGCCGAAGCGCTGGCCGAGGAACTCGACGCGAAGTTCCCGTCGACCGGTCCTCGACGACTACGTCAACAATGGCGGGTTGCGATTCCGCACCCGCAAGCGAGAACAGGAACACTCATGACCGACACCGTCATCAGCTCAGCCACCAAGGAGGTCGTCATCGGCTTCGATCGTCCCTTCGTGATGATCGGCGAACGCATCAACCCGACCGGCCGCAAGCTCCTGGCGGCCGAGATGAAAGAGGGCGACTTCAGCCGGGTCGAGGCCGACGCCATCGCCCAGGTCCAGGCGGGAGCACACATGCTCGACGTCAACGCCGGGATCCCGCTCGCCGACGAACCGGCTCTGCTGGCTCGGGCGGTCAAGCTGGTTCAGAGCATCACCGACGTCCCGCTCAGTATCGACTCGCAGCATCATCGAGGCGCTCGAGGCAGGCATCGCCGTCTACGAGGGCAAACCGCTCATCAACTCGGTGACCGGCGAGGACGAGGTCCTGGAACGAGTCCTGCCTCTCGTCGCCAAACACGGCGCTGCGGTCGTGGCCATCTCCAACGACGAGACCGGGATCTCCGAAGATCCCGACGTCCGCTTCGAGGTCGCCAAGAAGATCGTCCATCGGGCCGCCGACCACGGCATCCCCGCCAGCGACGTCGTGGTCGATCCCCTCGTGATGCCGATCGGTGCGATGGGAACCGCCGGCCGGCAGGTCTTTGCCCTGCTGCGCCGCCTGAAGGAGGAACTCCGCGTCAACACCACCTGCGGTGCCTCGAACGTGAGCTTCGGCCTTCCCAATCGGCATGCGATCACCGGCACTTTCCTGGCGATGGCGATCGCCAACGGGATGACCAGCGCGATCATGAACCCGATCCACGACGAGGTGAAGAACGCGATCATGGCGGCCGACGTCCTGGCCGGGAACGACCGCGACTGCGCCGCCTGGATCCGAGCCAACCGTGATCCGAACGCAGCCGAGGGTGCGCGGGCCCGCCGAACCGGCGGTCGCCGTCGCAGGGCATAGGCGACGCCCGGTATCTCGCGAGCGAAGCCCAGGAAGGCGCCATGCATGTCCGGTGAGCAGGTCCGGGTGGTGTTCACACCATCGGGACTCGAGATCAAGGTCGACACGGCACGACCGTCCTGGACGCAGCCCGCACGCTCGGGGTCGACATCGATTCGGTCTGTGGGGGCCGGGGCATCTGTGGCCGGTGCCAGGTCACCGCTCCGCACGGGATCGTTCGACAAATGGGCGTCGACCGGTGGTGCCGCTGCCGCACTGACGCCGGTCGGCCCTACCGAAGCGAACTACCACGGGAAACGCCCGCTGACGGCGGGACCATCGTCTGGGGTGCCAGGCCGAGGTGTGCACCGACGTGATCATCGACGTGCCCCCCGAATCGCAGATCAACAAACAGGTGGTGCGCAAGGAACTCCGTCTCGACGGAGTCACCCTCGACCCGACCGTGCGCCTGCACTATCTCGAGGTACCCAAGGCGACGCTCGGGACGATGATGCGACCGCCACCGACCTGGTGACTCGATGCGCTGGCAACCCAGTGGGATCGCCACGGAGTCGATCGTCCAACCCCCGGTCTGCTCGCGTTCATCCACGCCGCCATCGCCGCCGACGATCCCGGCGTGACCGTGGCGGTGTCCACCGTGACGGGCCGCCCGGTCCGTCGTTGCGATCTGGCACGGGTTCTTCGTGACACCATCTGCGGGATCGCCATCGACGTCGGATCCACCACGATCGCCGGCCACCTCGCTCGATCTCACCACCGGTGAGCGTGCTCGCCTCGGCGGGGCGTATGAACCCGCAGATCCGATTCGGTGAGGACCTGATGAGCCGGGTGAGTTTCGTGATGATGAACCCGGGCGGGCGGGTCGAGCTGACCACCGCGGTCCGGTCGGCGCTGACCGAACTGATCGCCGAGCTGCTCAGCGCAGGACGTCGGCCGCCTCGACACGATGTTGTCCGATCACGCTGGTCGGCAATCCGGTGATGCACCATCTCTGCTCGGGATCGACCCGACACCGCTTGGGAGCGGCACCGTTCGTGCTCGCCACCGCCGATCCGATCACCGTCGACGCCCGCGAGCTCGACCTCCCCTATCCCAACGCCTCGGTGTACATCGGCCCCTGTATCGCCGGCCACGTCGGGGCCGACACCGCAGCCGCAATCCTCGCCGAGGGCCCACACCGGGTCCGACACCGACCAGCTCCTGATCGATGTCGGCACCAATGCCGAGATCGTGCTCGGATCACGGGCCGGCCTCTTCGCCGCCTCCTCCCCCACCGGGCCGGCATTCGAAGGAGCGCAGCTGAGCTGTGGGGTGCGGGCCACAAACGGTGCGATCGAACGGGTCCGGATCGAACCCCGACACGCTCGAGCCCCGCTTCAAGGTGATCGGGCAGGATGTCTGGAGTGACGAACCGGCGTTCGATCATTCCCAACCGGTGGTCGGTGTGTGCGGGTCGGGCATCATCGAGGTCCTGGTAGAGATGTTCACCACCGGCATCATCGACTCCGAGGGAGTCATCCAGGCGAGCGCAGCCGAGCGCTCCAGCCGCGTGGTTCCGGACGGCAGGACGTTCTCCTATGTGATCCACAGCCCGGCAACAGGGGTCGACCTTCGTGTCACTCAGAACGACGTGCGAGCGATCCAGCTGGCCAAAGCTGCCCTGAGGGCCGGGATCGACCTCCTCTTCGAACACGCCGGGATCACGTCGGTGGATGACATACGCCTCGCCGGTGCGTTCGGGACGCACATCGACCCCGTGTATGCAGTCGGCCTCGGGCTGGTTCCCAACGGTCCCCTCGGACCGTCGGCGGTGAAGTCCACCGGCAACTCGGCCGGGAACGGTGCGGTGCGCATGTTGCTTTCCCAGGCTGATCGGTCCGAAATCGAAGCCGTTGTTGCAACCAAGGTCACCAAGATCGAAACCGCTATCGAACCCCGATTCCAGGAGCTCTTTGTGGACGCCATGGCGTTCCCGCATCGCAGCGAGTCTCCTGTTGTGGCCGGCACCAACGGCGGTCGTCGCCGACGTCGCCGTGCAAACCAGTAGAACCAGGAGTACTTCAATGACCGACACCGCAGGAACAGGCCCGACACCCCGACGGGGACGCGGCAGCGGAGGGCGGGCGGCGGGCGACAGGCGAAACGATCTGCCGCGGTCCTGGCAGACGCCTATCTCACCAGAACACTGGCTCCGGTGAACGTCCTCGATGACGCCGGCCTGTCGCAGATCGAAGAGAACGCCGAGACGATCCTGAGCGAGATCGGCATTGCGTTCCAGGAGACCCCCGAGGCGCTCGAACTGTGGAGGGCTGCCGGCGCCCGGGTGGAGGGTGAAATGGTGAAGTTCCCGCGTGGCCTGTGCAGACAGATCGTGCAGGAGAACGCGCCGAAGAGCTTCATCCAGCACGCTCGCAACCCGGCCAGGAACGTCCTCATCGGTGACAACGCCACCGTCTTTGCCCCGAACTACGGGTCGCCTTTCGTCACCGACCTCGACAGGGGTCGGCGTTACGCCAGCCTGGAAGACTTCCAGAATGCGGTGAAGATCATCTACTCGACGCCGGCGCTGCATCACAGCGGTGGCACGGTGTGTGAGCCTGTGGACGTTGCCGTGAACAAACGTCATCTCGACATGGTGTACGCCCACTTGAAATACTCCGACAAGCCCCTCATGGGTTCGGTCACGGCACCCGAGCGAGCGGCCGACTCGGTTGAGTTGTGCCGCATTGGGTTTGGCGGTGATCTCGGCGATCGCACGGTTCTCACCTCACTCATCAACGCATCGTCACCGCTGCGCTGGGACGCCACCATGCTCGGCGCAGCAACCGTGTACGCCAAGAACAACCAGGCCAGCGTCATCTCCCCGTTCATCCTTGCCGGTGCCATGAGTCCGGTCACCGTCGCCGGGCTAGCAGCTCAGGCGCTCGCCGAGGCATTGAGCGGAATGGCGTACTGCCAGTTGGTTCGACCCGGTTCGCCGGTGATCTTCGGGACCTTCGCCGCATCCATGTCGATGGCTACCGGCGCACCGACGTTTGGCACCCCAGAGGCGGGGCTGGCGATCTACGTGATGGCCGAACTGGCCCGGCGGGTTGGGGTGCCCTTTCGGTCCGGTGGCCAGTTCACCGCCTCGAAGTATCCCGACGCTCAGGCCGCGTACGAGAGCGCCCACACGCTGCTGCCAACCGTGCAGGCCGGGGTCCACTTCGTGCTTCATGCCGCCGGCTGGCTCGAAGGCGGTCTCGCTCTGTCCTTTGAGAAACTCGTGCTCGACGGCGACCAACTCGGGGCGATGTCGGTCTATGGCAAGGGCGTCGACGTCTCGGAAAATGGTCAGGCCATGGAAGCGTTCCTCACCAACCCCCACGGCCAACACTTCCTCGGAAATGGCCACACCCTGAAGAACTTCGAAACGGCGTTTTGGCGCAGTGCCCTGGCCGACAACAACAGTTACGAACAGTGGAGCGACGAGGGCGGAAAGACCTCGGCCCAACGCGCCAACGAACGGTGGAAACAGACGCTGTCGGACTACGTCGAACCCGAACTCGACGACGCCTACGACGCCGAGATGAAAGCGTTCATCGACCAGCGCAAGTCGTCGATGCCCGACGAGATCGGCTGAGCGTCAAACGAGTGGACATCAGCCGATGATCTCAGCGCTGGCGAGAGCCCAGTTCGGCGACCGGAGGACCTGGCTACGGTTCCGAGAACCGGTCGAGATCATCATCGCCGACCGGATCTCTGAGGTTCTTTCGGCCCTGAGACGGATTGAGTCTGCTGTCGACTCCGGCCGTTGGGCGGTTGGACTGGTGAGTTATGACGCCGGTCCGGCATTCGACCCTGCGATCCGAAGCCATCGTGACGCAACCGTGCCACTGGTCCACTTCGGCATCTTCGATCCCGATTCTGTGTTCGAATCGGCCCCGGCAGGTTCGAATTACTGGCTCGGACCACGACAGCCTCTCATTTCACGATCCAACTTCGAAGAAGGGGTCCGTTCGGTGCGTCGATTCATCGAAGCGGGCGACACCTATCAGGTGAACCTCACGCTGCGCCTCGGTGCCCGATTTGCCGGCGATCCCGAGGGGCTTTTCGCCAAGCTGGCCCAAGCCCAGATGGGCGAACATCAGGCGCTGCTCGACCTCGGTACCACCGCGGTGTGTTCGGCTTCACCCGAGCTCTTCTTTGTCAGGGACCGGAACGGTTCATTGACCTCCAAGCCCATGAAGGGCACCCGGCCGGCCGGTACCGATCCTGAGGAACTTCGTTCCAGTGCGAAGGACCGAGCGGAGAACACCATGATCGTGGACATGATGCGGAACGACTTCGGCCGAATCGCCGATATCGGTTCGGTTGCAGTTCCCGTGCTCCACGAGGTCGAGACGTATCCAACCGTTCTCCAGCTGGTCTCCACGGTGACCGCAACCACCTCCGCCGGTTTGACGGAGATCTTCCGAGCCACGTTCCCGCCCGCATCGATAACCGGAGCTCCCAAAGTCCGAACCTCCGAAATCATCACCGAGCTCGAAACGCAGGCCCGGGGTGTCTACACCGGTTCGATCGGAGTCATCTCGCCGGCCGATTCCCCCAGCGGGCGTCGTGACGAATGGAACGTAGCCATTCGAACCGTATGGATAGACAAGGCCGCGGGCCGTGCCACCTACGGAGTGGGTGGGGGGATCGTGTGGGACTCGAACCCGAGCGAGGAATGGAACGAAACCCGCATCAAGAGCCGGGTTCTACTGCACGCCGATCAGGATCTCTCGTTGATCGAGTCGTTTCGGTACGACCCCGACGATCCCGCACTCGTATCCGATCACGGCCTTTGGCTTCTGGAAGAACACCTCGACCGTCTCGAACGCTCCGCAGACTTCTTCCAGTTCAACTTCGATCCCGACGAGGTACGAGCCCAGCTCGCCAGATTCTCTGCTGTAGACGCCTGTAAATTGCGGGCAACACTCTCCGCCAACGGGCATCTCACCTTGACACCGCAACATCTCGGTGAAGTCGGTTGGTTCGGCAGCGAACCACCGCCAGGACACTGGCAGGCGGGTCTGGAGGTGCCTTTGTGGATCGACTCGGTCCCAGTCCGCCAGGACGACCCCTTCATTCGCCACAAGACCACACGCCGCTCGACCTACGACGAAGCACAGAATCGCCAGCCCGGGGCTGAGGACGTCGTTCTCATCGATGCGAGCGGAAATGTCACCGAATCACTGCGGGCCAATATCGTCATCCGCACGGGCGACGGATTTCTGGTCACCCCTCCTGCCGAAGCCGGGCTGCTCCCCGGTGTCTTCCGACAACATCTGCTCGACATCGGAACGCTCTGGGAGGAACCGATCCCCAGTGAAACCCTTCGGGAAGCAGCGGTCGAGGATCGCGCTTGGTTGATCAACAGCGTTCGGGGTTGGATGACGCTGGTTTCATAACGCGTTCAACCGGTCGTTTTGCTCGCAGATGACCCAGCCCAGAAGTTGACAAGGGGTACTGTTTCCTCCATGCCGGACGGTCAAATGAGTCGACGCGCACTCATGGCCGGGATCGCCGGGCTCGTGGCCTACGGAATGCCGGTTCCGGCCGCCGCCCAGTATCTCACTCGGGTCAGCCGCCGTCAGGACGAGTTCGAGATTCGCCCCCGTTCAGCATGGGCCGGTGTCGACCGACCTCCCACGTTCGAACTCGAACCTGAGGACGTGCAACTGCTGGTGGTGCATCACACGCTGATTCCTGGCAACGGCCACAACCAGGATCGCGTTCCGCAGCTGCTCCGAGATATCTACGACTATCACACCGGTCCCGAGAAGCGCTGGGCCGATATCGCCTACAACTTCATGGTCGACCAATTCGGTGGGATTTGGGAGACCCGGGAAGGCAGCCTTGACGGCCCGGTCCGTGGTTCCGCTACCGGAGGGAACCAGGGGTTCTCCCAGCTGTGCTGTTTCCTGGGAGATCTTTCTGATCAGCCTCCCACCGCCGAGGCCGCGGCCGCGATGGCATGGTTGCTGGCCGAGCTCGCCGATCGGTACGACATCGATACATCGCCGGGAGCCCAAGTCAGCCTGGAAAGCCGGGGGTCAAGCCGGTTCGCCGCCGGGTCGCCGATGACACTTCCCACGCTGGCCGGCCACCGGGATGTGTCGCTCACTGCATGCCCAGGTGAGGCCGGCTATTCATTCCTTCAGCAGACCCTTCCCGGCCTGGTCAACGCTCGCCGGACCCAAACAGCAGCCGCTGCCACTACCACCACCGAGCCGGCGACGGCAACAACAGCAACTCCAACGACCGCCGCGTCATCCCCACCCACCGCCGTCGACGATACAACGGCGACTCTGCGAGAGCAGACCGATGCCTCGGCCGCCGAGAGTGCCGCTGAGGACTCCGGAGAAGGCACCGACGACGAGTCGATCGTCCCCTGGCTCATCGGGGGCGCGGCCCTCGCTGTGGCCGGCGCAGCGGTTGTGGCGGTAGCCAAGAGGAAAACGACGACCGTGACGACATCGGCGCCGCTGCCGTGGTCGGCGAGCGCGAAGACGGGACCATCAACGTGCCCACGCGCCTGGGCCTGCAATCCGAAGAGCCCGACGAGTTCGTTCCACAGCGGGTCTGGTGGGCGGTGGCTGCCGATACCCCGTCTTCCACCGAAGCGGCAGTGGAAGAACTGACTCGTGACATTCACTTCCACGCAGTTCACACGCCCGAGGACCCCGAGGTCGACCGGCTGGAATGGTCGCGTCTGGACTCACTGCTGGCCAAGCGGGCCCCCCAGGCAACTGCTGCGGTGGTCGCCGCACGTTCCAACTCGGTGTTCGTGCTCCGCAGTGAACCGTGCCTGGTTGTTGTCACCCGGCCCGATGGAGTGGAAAAGCGCGACGCAGGTCGTGATGCTCTCAGTATTGCCAGGGGCGACGTGGCTCGGATTGCGGTTCACTTCGACGGCGAGGACAGCTATCCCGATATCGAAGTGACCGCAAACTAGTTCTCGTGTTCCTAGCGGCGCTCGATTGTTGGCTGCACGTAGGTCCAGCCGAATCGGCCCTTGATACACAGATGTCCGTGGGTGACGCTGTGATCGGCCGGTGAGGTGACTTTGACGATCCGCTCGTCCTGCACGTGGAGTTCGAGGTTGCAGCCCACCCCGCAGTAGGAACAGACGGTGGTGGTGACGGTCTGTGTCTCCGGGCGCCACTCGTCGGCCTGGCGCATGTCGTATTCGGTCTTGAACTGAATGGCGCCGGTCGGGCACACGCCGATGCAGTTGCCGCAGTAGACACAGGCCGACTCGGGCAGGGTCACATCGAACTCGGTGCTGATGTGGGCGTCGAAACCACGGCCGCTGACCGCGATGGCGAAAGTGTTCTGGGCGTCCTCGCCGCACGCCTCGACGCACTTGTAGCAGAGCACACACTTGTCGTAGTCCCGGATGTACAGCTCGTCCTGGATCTTCACATCGTGGGTCATCCGGGCTCCGCTTCGGGTCCGAAGCGTCCGGGGTCAGCGCCGTAGCGCTCCATCCACTCGTGCAGCTCGCTCGGCCTGGCTGAGATCGACGCCCGATCCGAGGAACTCCAGCACCATCTTGCGGCTGTGGCGGACACGGTCGCTGTCGGTTTGGATCTCCATCCCGTCTTCGGCCTTTCGGGAACACGACGGAACCAGGGTTCGTGGATCCGGTCTGCTCGACGACGCAGACCCGGCAGGCGTTGACCGGCGTGAGGTTCTCGGCGTAGCACAGAGTGGGGGTGTCGACGCCCGCCGCGGTACAGGCATCGAGAACGGTGTCGCCGTCGTCGACCGTGACCGCCTTACCGTCGATGGTGAGCGTGACGGTGGTTTCGGTGGGCGGCGGATCGAGAAGGGTCATGTCAGGCTCCGATCAGTCCCAGGTCGATCGCCGAAAGGACGGCGGTCGATGCGGTGTGGCCGAGGCCGCAGATCGACGAGTCCTTCATGGCGAGATCGATGTCGGCGAGGATGCTGCGTTCGCCGTTCATCGAACGCCCGGCGGACCGGAGAAGAAGTTCGTGCTGGCGGACCACGCCCACCCGGCACGGAACGCACTGCCCGCAACTCTCGTTGCGGAAGAACTCGGCGATGCGGTTGACGACCGCGGTGAAGTCGGTGGTGGTGTCGAACAGCATGACCACACCCGACCCGAGCGAGGCCCCGGCGGCGCGAGCTGTCCTCGAAGGTGAGCGGCATCGACAACGACTCCGGGCCGACGAAACTGCCGGCGGCGCCGCCGAGCAGAACCGCCCGAAGCTCGCCGGTCGGCCCCGCCGGCCATCTCGATCAGCGCACCGAGGGTCACGCCGAAGGGCACCTCGTACAGCCCCGGTACCTGCACATGACCGGACAGGCAGAAGAGGCGGGAACCGGTGGAGTCGGCGGTCCCGGTGGTGGCGAACTCGGCACCGCCTCGCTGGAGGATCTCGAGAACGTTGACCAGCGTCTCGGGGTTGTTGATGACCGTGGGCTCGTGGAACAGACCGTGGGTGGTGGGAAACGGCGGCTTCTGGCGGGGTTCGCCGCGGTACCCCTCGAGCGACTCGAACAGCGCCGTCTCCTCACCGCAGATGTAGGCCCCGGCACCGCGGCGGATCTCGAGATCGAAGGCGATGCTCGACCGCGCGATCCGCTCGCCCAGGAAGCCGGCCGACCGGGCGGCGTCGATGGCATTCTGAAGACGTTGGGTTGCCAGCGGGTACTCGCCCCGGATGTAGACGAACCCCTTCTGAGCACCGGTCACGAACCCGGCGATCGTTGCGGCCTCGACGATGGCGAAGGGATCGAGCTCCATGAGGTGCCGGTCCTTGAACGTGCCCGGCTCGGATTCGTCGGCGTTGACCACGATCCACTTGCGCTCGCCGGCGGCGGCCCGCACACCTCGCCACTTCACCGCGGTCGGAAACGCGGCCCCACCCCGCCCCTTGAGGCGGGCGGTCTCGATCTCTGTCGAGCACGCCGTCGGGACCCTGGCGGAATGCTTCGGCCAGCGCCTCGTAGCCGCCATAGGCGACGTAGTCGTCGAGGCTCCCGGGATCGACGTCTCCCATGCGCTTCAGCAGGCGCAGTCTGAGGCCGGCCCTGCTGAGGGATGACAGGCCCACCATCGGGGACGGATCGATCGGCCGTCGACGTGGTCGGGACGTCCCTGATTGCCCTGGTGAACGAGGCCGGCGCCCGTTCGCACTGGCCCAGGCACGGGCTGCGGTGGACGTGGGCTCCCTGCAGCCTCCGAGCGTCGACGATCACATCGTCGGCACCAGCGATCTGGCAGGCGCCGTCGACGCAGACGTGGACCACGTCGTCGTCGTGGCCGGGATCCTCCATGCGGAACATCTCGTAGAAGCTGGCGACCCCGAAACCCTCCGCCGGTGGGACCCCGAGCCGTTCGGCGATGTGGTTGACCCCGCCGTGGGCAGATCCATCCGCGAGGCGTTGTGGAGCGCGTGCAGTGCCGGCAGCAGGGCGTGGCGCCGTTCGCCGGCGCGGTGCAGACCGCCCCTGACGAGACGGTCACCCTCGACGACGACGACCGGGTCCACACCACAGGCAGCGATCGGCCGCATCGATGGCGGCCACCTCGGCATCGGTGGCGCGGTCGGCGGTGAGGTGTAGGTCGGTCATTCGGGTTCTCCGGTAGACGGTCTCTGGTCGCAGGCGCTCGTAGGCGTTGACCAGCTTCTCCACCCGGATGCTGGCGGCCTTGAACTCAGCCGTTCCGGATTTCTTGTCCCAGGCGTCGTTGGTCAGCAGGTTGATGTCGACCAGCTCGGGGAAATGGAACGTGGTGAAGGTGAGACCGACCGGAATGTCGGGCTGGATCCGCACCGGCATCTCGACCGAACCGCGCGGCGAACTGACCATCACCGTTTCGCCGTCGGCGAGGGCGAGACGTTCGGCGTCGGCAGGGTTCATGTCGAGCGCGTTCCCGTAGCGAATCGGGCTGTCCGAGCGCGCCGCTCTGCACGCCGGTGTTGTAGCTGTCGAGCGCCCGCCCGGTCGTCAGCCGGAGCGGGAACTCTCGGTGAGTTCTTCTCTTGGGTCCCTGAGCGACCACGGGTGAGAACGGTGCGCCGGCCCGACCGCCGAGATCGTCTTCCCACAGCCAACCGTGCAGGAACGGGCTGCCCGGGATGATCGAGGTCGGGGCACGGCCACTGCAGGCCACCCTCGGCTTCGAGCCGCTCGTAGGTCATGCCTGCGTGCATCGGCGACAGCGACCGGAGTTCGTCCCACAGATCTTCCGGGGTGGGGTTGCCCCACTCTGGATAGCCCATGCGATGGGCCAGGTCGCGCGAGGATGTCGTGATCGTGCCGGGCCTCGCCCGGCGGTGAGACCGCAGCCCGAACCCGCTGTACACGGCGCTCGGACGAGGTGACGGTGCCATCGCACTCGGCCCAGCCGACCGATGCCGGCAGCACCACGTCGGCCAGTTCGGCGGTGCGGGTGAGGAAGATGTCCTGGACCACCAGCAGGTCGAGACCCTTCAAGCAGCTTGCGGGCATGGGCGATGTCGGCTTCGGAATCGGCCGGGTTCTCACCGATGACGTAGGCGGCGGTGATCTCGCCTCGCTCCATCGCCTCGAACATCAGTGTGAGGTGAATCCCGTCGTCGGGTGGGATCGGCCGACCCCAGACCGCTTCGAACTTGGCCCGATGGTCGGGATCGGTGACGTTCTGGAACCCGGGGAGTTTGTTGGGCAGGGCGCCCATGTCGCCGCCGCCCTGCACGTTGTTCTGTCCCCGAAGCGGGACCAGACCACTGCCCCAGCGTCCGACGTGACCGGTGAGAAGTGCCAGGTTGCAGAGCGACCAGCACGTTGTCGACGCGCGTTGTGGTGCTCGGTGATTCCCAGCGTCCACAGGATCTGGGCCTTGTCGGCGGTGGCGTAGGCCTCGGCCATCTCGGCGATGGCCGCGGCGGGTACGCCGGTGAGTTCTTCGCCTCGCTCCAGCGTGTAGCTCCGCCAGACTTTCGACGTAGGCGTCGAACCCGGTGGTGCTGTGGGCGATGAAGTCCTTGTTGTGGAGGTCGTTGCTCACGATGTAGTTGGCAACGGTGTTGGCGAGTGCAACGTCGGATCCGAGCTCGAGCCCCACCCACAGGTCGGCGAACTTGGCCGAGCTCGTGCGGCGGGGGTCGACGGCGTACATACGGGCGCCGTTGTGAAGACCCTGCATCAGGTGGTGGAAGAAGATGGGGTGGGCTTCACGTGCATTGGAACCCCACAGCAGGATGACGTCGGTTTCCTCGATCTCCTTGTAGGAGACCGTCCCGCCACCCGCTCCGAACACTGTCGCCAGACCGACGACGCTAGGAGCGTGTCAAGTTCGATTGCAGGAATCGATGTTGTTGGTGCCCAACACCGTGCGGCCGAACTTCTGGGCCGCGTAGTTCATCTCGTTGGTGCTCTTCGAGCACGAGAACATCGCGAACCCGTCGCCGCCCGGGCTGTCGCGGACTGCGGCGAATCCGTCGGCGACGCGAGCTCAGCGCTTCGTCCCAGGTGGCGGGCCGGAGTTCACCGTTCTCCCTCACCAATGGTTCGGTCAGACGGGGCTTCCGAGAAGTTAGAGCCATTCACACAGTCTAGATCAGGCCAACGTGTCGTCGGTCACCGAGCGAGGTTCTTCCCGCCTGATGGAAGGGCGCGGGACAACCGTGGGAGCACTTCTAAAAGCCCAGTAGTTGAGGGCCGCATGGGTATTCCGATGACACCAAAGCAACGTGCCAGCGAGTTCTGGTGGGCTGGCGTCGACGCGGTTCGAGGCCGCCCTGCGGTCGGAAGGGAATTGGCGTCGATGGATCTGCTCCCGGCCGGATCGGTCGTCGCCGTTGGCAAGGCGGCAGAGTCGATGGCCGTAGGCGCTCACGACCACTTTCGAAGGGCGTCATCCCAACACTCATCGTTACCAAGGCCGGCCATGCTGGTGGTGAACTTGATGCTGAGGTGATCGAGAGTTCCCATCCGATTCCCGACGATCGATCGATCGCAGCCGGCGTCGAGGCTCCGAGGCGGTGGTTCGCAGTGCGAGTCCGGGATCGACCTGTTCTGCTTCTTGGTGTCGGGTGGTGCCTCATCGTTGGCAGAGTTGCCGGCACCGGGGATTTCGCTTGCCTTGATATCGCAGACGCAACATCACAACTGCTTGCGAGTGGCGCTGACATTCACGAGATCAATCGTGTGCGACGCGAATTGAGTGTGCTGAAGGGCGGAGGACTGCTCTCCGATTTCGGTGGAGCCCGGGTCACTGTCTTCGCCATCTCCGACGTGCGAGGCGATGACATCGCCGTTATCGGTTCCGGTATCGGAGTGGTTCCCGAGGGGACTATCGGCCGAGTCAGAAACGCGAATCGTCGCTTCCAACTCCCACGCTCGGAGCGCCGTTGCCGCAGCAGCCGAGTCTCTCGGCTACACGCGTCCTTTCGAACGAGGAGACGCTCTACGGCGATGTGGGATCAGTGGCTGCCCAGATCGGCCAGACACTGGCTGATGCCGGTTCCGGTATCCACATCTTCGGCGGTGAGCCCACGGTTGTGCTGCCCCCTGAGCCTGGACGAGGGGGTCGCAATCAGGACCTCTCCCTCAGGTTGAGCGGCGAGTTTGCAGCGCACTCGATCCCGTCGATGGCCGTGGTCGCCGGAACCGACGGTACCGACGGACCCACCGATGACGCCGGCGGATGGGCACAGGCAATGCTGTGGTCGGTTGAGGCCGCGGCGGCGATCGCGGCCGCCGACGCCGGCACATTCCTCGAACAGTCGGGCGCGTTGTTCACCACCGGTCCAACCGGCACCAACGTGATGGACTTGGTTGTGGCGATTTCGTAACCGCCGCACCAACCGGCGATCGTTGTGCCCGTGGAGCGGGAACAACGATCGCCAGAATGGGATCAGACCCCGAACAACACGTCGGCGTGTTGCTCCACGCTGTCGAGGACGGTGAGGTTGTGGTGGAGAAGCTCGGCGCCGTTGGCATGCCTGGCGGCGGCGAAGGGAAGGAACCGGCGGAGGGCTGCGATCAGCAGTACCGGGTCATCGATGACTCCTGACAACCGTTCGAACATGTTGACCAGGCGCTGCGGCGTCCACCGAAACGGATCGCACTCCACGGAGAAATCGAGCGCCTGGCCGATGAGTTGAAGGTCGGTCTCGGAGGGCTCGGGTGATGCCTCGGACCGGTAGATCTCGAGACCTGCGTCCCGCTGCTCTCCCTCGAAGCCATAGAACGGTTCGACCGTTGCCTGGGGCAACATCGTGGCCACCCATCTGGCCAATGGCAGCAGCATCTCCACCCCGTTGTCCACCGGCAGCCCGCCAACGTCGCGGTTCTCAGCCCATTCGATCGTCGGCACGAGGCTGAGAGCCAAGCTCATCGGCCAGGCCCTGCGCAGTGGTTGGTTCGATCTCCAATTGCACCAGGTCGTCAGCGTTGACATCGGCCATCAGATGATCGAGCGGTTCGAGCAATGTGGACACTTGCACGATGAGCTCGTGAACAACCTTCGACCGATTGATCACAACGAGGAACGGGTTCGTCGACGGGATCGTCACTTCGGCGATGACTTCCACCTCGTCATCGGGTTCGTACCGCCCGATGGCCCAGCCGGTGATCTCGGCCCGGGGTAGTTCCCGCAACCACGACGGAATCCCGGCCCGCTTCAGAGCCGCGCTCGCCTCGGCAGCTCGGCGGACATCGTCGGTCATCCCCAACACTGCCATCGCGCTCATCAGCGTGTCTCCGGTTGATTCGAACCCGGCGAACATCTCAACGGTGGCCGCACGGTCGGCGGGTTCAACGGTGTCGTGCAACATCCACGTTGCCGACGAGGCCTCTTCGAGAAATGGCCCGGTGCCCTCCTCCAGAGCCTGAGTCATCCTCGCCACGATGATCTCGATCGGGTCGACGTCGCCCAGGCCGAGCGCATCAAGATCGAGATCCTCGGGATCGAGATCGTCGATGTCGACGGTGCTTTCGAGAATCGCCCGCTCGAACGCATCGGGATCGAGGTGGGGAAACCCGGGCACCGCGGCTGGATCCGAAAGGCCGGGATCGGAATCCATCCATGCCGGAATGCTGGACGAATCCGACCCTGTGTTCTGCTTGGGCGTGTGGCGGCCACCGCCGCCTTTCTTGGGTCGGGTCACATCCCAACGGTATCGCTGACCCGGGATCACCCCGTCGTAGCCGATGATCGAACCGGCTCCGATCCCTCTCGCCGGCTGGCTCGTCGGCGCGCGACAGTAGGATCGTCCCTCATGCGCTGGTCCAAGCTCTTCACCCCGACTCTTCGTGATGCCCCCAACGATGCGGTGGCACCGAGCCACAAGCTGCTCATCCGGGGCGGCTTCATGCGCCAGCTCCACGCCGGCCACTACTCGATGCTGCCACTGGGTTGGCGGGTCCATCAGAAGGTGGCCAACATCGTGAGGGAAGAAATCGAGAACATCGGTGGCCAGGAGTTTCTGCTCCCCACGATGCATCCGGCCGAAGTGTGGCAGAAGTCGGGGCGGTGGGACACGATGGGCGAAATCATGTTCCGCCTGGAGGACCGGCGAGGTGCTCTGAACGCATTGGGGATCACCCACGAGGAGATATTCGCCACCGTGGCCTCCGAACTGAGCAGCTACAAACAGCTCCCTCAGATCTGGTACCACATCCAGATCAAGTTCCGCGATGAGGCCCGACCCAAGAGTGGCCTGCTGAGGGTTCGTGAGTTCCATATGAAGGACAGCTACTCCTTCGACATCGACCCGGCCGGCCTCGACGCTGCCTTCGACCTTCATGATGTCGCCTACCGTCGGATCTTCGAGCGGATCGGGGTCCCGGCGTTTGGCGTACAAGCCAGTTCGGGGGCGATGGGCGGCAACGATTCGGTGGAATTCATGACGCCCTCCGACGCCGGTGAAGACGACGTGATCCGCTGCCCTCAGTGCGACTACTCAGCGAACATCGAAAAGGGCACGTCCACACTGCCAGCAGCCAATGACGAACCGGGCCCTGACGCACCCGAACGCTTCGACACCCCCGGCGTTCGCACTATCAAGGCTCTGGAAGAGTTCCAGGGTGGAGCTCCCGCTGACCGACAGCTCAAGAGCCTCGTGATGGTCCTCGACGGTGTCACAACACTTGTGGTCGTTCGGGGTGATCACCAGTTGAACACCCAGAAACTTGCCGATGTCACCGGTGCGATCGAGATCCGTCCGGCGGAAATCGAAGAGACGGTCGCAGCACTGGGGGCACGTCCCGGATCGCTCGGTGCGGTGGCTGTAACTGATCATCCCGTCATCGTCGACGAGGCACTGCGGGGTCGAACCAACATGACAACCGGTGCCAACACCGACGACGTGCACCTTCGCGGCGTGTCGGTCGAACGTGACATCGAGGTCTCACGGTGGGCCGACCTTCGTGAAGTCCAGGAGGGCGAGCCGTGCCCGAACTGCGACACACCGCTGACGATCGTTCGGTGTATCGAGATCGGGCACATCTTCAAGCTGGGCACCCACTACGCCGAAGTCTTCGGAGCGCGGGTTTCCACTCCTGAGGGCGGCGAAACCCCGATCGTGATGGGCAGTTACGGCATCGGGATCGGCCGCAACATGGCGGCGTCGGCCGAAGCCAACCACGACGAAAAAGGACTTGTGTGGCCGGTTTCCATCGCTCCGTTCGAGGCGGTGATCACCCTCATGCGACTGGACGACGAGTCGATGAGCGCAGGCGAGAGGCTCTATGACGACCTTCGAGCTGCGGGGGTTGATGTGCTGCTCGATGATCGCGACGCTCGGGCCGGGGTCAAGTTCGCTGATGCAGAACTCATCGGAATTCCCTACCGGATCACCGTGGGTCCCCGCGGTCTGAAAGAGGGCAAGGTTGAGTTCACCGAGCGAGGCACGGGCGAAACCATCGACGTTGCACTGGACTCAGCTGCATCCAGAGTGTGGGAAGCGGTCGTCGCAGCAAAGTCCTGAGTGTCAACTCGGAGCGATGTGAACCCTCAGGTGATCGCGCCGATCACGATGAAGGTCTGCCCGAGGTGATAGGTGATGTGGACCGCCAGCCTGCCCCCTCTGATCGGCTCGATGAAACGACCCCAACCGAGCAGACAGTCGGACACGGCGAACAAGATCGCCCCCAGAGCCATCCACCACCGTCCTGTTCCGATCAGCAGCGCGGTCGATGCGCCGATCACCACCACATAGGCCACAACGGGACCGAACAACGATCCGCCCTGTACCGATTCGGTGATCTTGGTGCCGATCGTCATCACCATCACGCTCATGAGCCCGAGGCCGATCACGAGATTCGACGTGGACGCACCGAACCAGAGCGCAAGTCCGATATAGGCCAGATGCCCGATCAAGAACGCCCCCAGCCCGCCGCGGAACCGGTCGATCTCAGGTAGAAGCAAAACGTCGCCCAGAAGGCCAGCCAACAATCCAAGGCACAACCACGCCAGCGGCCAGCCATCCAGGTTCGAAACCAACGCTGCGGCAACGAGGCCGACCATGACAAACGGTTTGGCCACCCGTTCCAACCGTTCGTTGTCCGATGCCAAAGCGAACCAGTCGGCTCCGGCGAACAATGCCACCAGCACGAACAACAACTGACTAGAGGTCGACATCGTGACTCACGGGTTCCACAACTTCACGGGCTCCACAGGGCGATTGCACCCTCGGTGACGAAATATGTCTTGGGGCCCTCGCCATCGAAAGGAAGTGTATGAAGCCACACTCCGGTGTCGCCGGCCATGCTCTCCCCCGTATAGACAAACCTCGTGCTGTCGGGGCTCCAAATCGAAACTGACTCGGCGTACTGATCGAAGAACGGCAGGTAGCCGACCACAAAATCTCGGCTCAGGAGAAAGCGTGGTGACTGGCTCACGATCTGACCGTTCAGGTCGTACACCTTCCAGCGAGCCCAATCCTTACCGTCGCCCACCGAGTCGAACGCCAGAGCCGCCAGCAGCTCGTTGTCGGGGGACCAGAAGACCCCAAGCGCAGCAGAGGCGGCGATGGTGGTGATCTCATCGGTTCGGGTGTCAAGCACGTGGAGACCCCGGTCGAGCGCAGGGTTGTCCTGGAATCCGATTCGAGCGTTGCCGATCGTGCCCTCGACCACGACTGGCCATCTTCGACGAATCGGGTGACATCGTCAGCGACCCCAATCCATCGAACCGGGCCACCGAAGTCGGCACCTGCACGGGAAAGGGCTCCCTCGTCATCGGGCTGGACCTTCACGATGGCGCTCATCCCCGCAGAACCCATGATGTTTGGTGTTGTTGCGAAGACCGCCGATCCATCCCCTACGACTCCTGGAACTCGAAAGCTGGGCAGCACATCGAACGCATTGACACCGAGGCCGGAGGTGATGTCGAATTGCCGCAGGCTCTGGCCGACATGACCGACGAACCCAGTGCCTGCCCGATTCCAGGCGAAGTAGTAGGGCACACCCTCGTCGAGCACTTCGGATGCTCCGCCGAAGCGATCGACCACCGCAACGCCCACACCGCGACGGGAGTTGCCGAGCACCGCCAGCCGGTTCGACGAACCCGGGGCGAACACCGAGTAGAACGAAATCACGGGGGTCGGGACCACATCGGGGTCCGACAGCGATCCGTCGTCGGCCACATCAGCGAAGGCAACCCCCGCACTGTTGCCCCCGGGCAAGAACGTCGTCCACGCCAGCACAGACCCATCGGGGGAAAAGACCGGCTGGTTGGCGTTGTTGGCCGTCGGGGCTGCCACTTCTCCCGCGAAGGTGAGGATCGAGAGGTTGTTGTCGCCCGATTGCACCACGATCCGGTCCTCCGGTCCGAGCAACTCGAACAGCTCTCCAGGTTCGCTCTCGGGAACGAAGAACTCTTCGGGTGATGACTCCGGGGCACTGGGCTCGGCGGTGGCCTCCCCATCGGGTTCCTGAGACGGTTCGGTCTGAGTCGGCCCGGTGGACTCCGATGATGCCTCCTCGGCCGTTTCGCCGAGTTCGCCGCCGTTCAACAGAGTGCAACCGGTGAGAATCACGCACAGCGCCAGGATGGGCAACATCAACGTGAGCGGTCGCGACATCTCCGCCAAGGTAGCTCTCTGATCGCCTCGACCGTCGGGTCAGGGGTTGGCGGCCAGCTGTTCGACCGGAGCGAAATCGTCCGTCAGCACCCGGGCCTTGCCGGTGAATTCTGCGATGTCATCGACCAGATAGCCGTGTTCGGGATCTACGGCGATTTCAGGGAGCGGCGAATCCGACGCGATCAAGATCTGATTCACGGGCCGAGCGAGCGGCCAGTCCCGGGGCACAACAGCCGCCCGGTGGTCAAAGTGCTCGGCCAGGGTGGTCAGTTCGGCCTCTACGAACCGGTTCTCATCACCGTCGATCACATTCATCGCGTACACACCGTTGGGTCTGAGCACCCGGTCGAGTTCTGCGATGAACTCGGTCGTGGTGAGGTGCCACGGCACGCTGAGACCCCCGAACGCATCACCGACGATCAGGTCGTAGCTGTCGGCACCGAGATCGGCCAGCGCCAAACGGGCGTCACCGGTGCGGACGTGCAGGTCGGCGCTCAGCTTCAACCCCAATTCATCCTGGGCCACTTCGACCAGTAGTGGGTCGATTTCCAAGACGAGGTGGGTGGAGCCCGCTCGGGTGGCATCGATGTACTGGGGCACGCTGAAGCCGCCACCGCCGAGGTGGAGCGCATCGATCGGTCCCGGGGGCAAAGCGTCGATCGTGTCGCCGATGATGTTGATGTAGCGGAACTCCAGATGGGTTGGGTCATCGAGATCCACAGCTCCGTGCCGGAGGGTGTCGAGGATGAGGAACCGCAGCGAAGGGTTCTCCTCGTCGGCGACCACCCGGCCGCAGGCATATGCCGATTCAAACTCGCACGGATTCCCAGCGATCGTGGCGAGACCGAAGAAGATCACACCGACTGCGGCCACGCCGGCCGAAGGAAGCTTTCCGTCACCCCGTCGGAGGCTGAAGACAACTCCCCAGATGACCAGCCCCATTCCGAGGGCGAGCACGATCGGCCTGGTGGGGGCCGCTGACACGAGGACGAACCCGGTGAAGAACGTTCCGAACAGCGCCCCTACCGTTCCGGCCGCCGACAGTCCCCCCACCACCTCACCGGTCTCGAGCAGGCTCTGGAGCCGCAGCTTGGCAACCATCGGGCTGATGGAAGTGAGAACCATCGTGGGCGCTACGAAGCCCAGGAGGGCGAGGAGGATGATCGCAGGAACCTCATTGCCTACACCGGGCCCGAGAAAGGAGACGATCGGGATGGCCAGCCAACTCAGCACGCCCCCGCCGATCAGAGCGGGACCGATCAGGCGGTTGGGGTCATACCGGTCGGCGAGGCGGCCACCCAGAGCCGAACCCAGTGCTATGCCGGCAAGGATGGTTCCGATGATCCCGGTGAACGTTTCCAGCGAAACCCCCACATACGGGGCCATCAGCCGGCCGGCAAGGATTTCGAGAACCAGCACCGCGGCCGAGGTACAAAAAACCACGACCTGGGAATACCGGCGGCTCACGTCCACAGCCTAGGGTTGCGACGTCGGCGAACAGCCCAGCCACCGTGAGCGGTTTGGGAGTAGCGACGCCGGGTGGGGGGTCTTCTGGACCACCGTCTCTGAGTACTTCTGCTGATGCCGTTTCGCGTTCCCCACCCCGCCGCGGATCAGGCGAGCGATGTACGATGGGCGGGTGCGGCGATTCTGGGTGGTGGCGATCCTCTTTGTTTTGTTCCCGGGGGCTTTTCTCTTGATCTCGGGACCGGCGGGGGCCGAGTACGACAGCACGCCACAAAGCAACTGGGGCGTACAGACCAAAGGAAACTCCAACACAATTGGACAGTGGGCGGCCCTGGCGTGGGAGGTCGACCAGATCGACGGAACCGTGTTCGTCGGCGGCAATTTCCTGGAAGTCACCAATGGGTCCCAGGTTGCGAGCCAGCCGTACTTCGCCGCCTTCGACGCCGAGACCGGCGCATTCCAGCCATGGTTTCGACCCGATGTGGGTTCGGCGGTGTTCGCCATGCAGCCAACCTCTGACGGCGGACTGCTGGTCGGAGGCGAAATCGACACCTGGAACGGGGAACAGCTCGGTTCACTGGTCAAGATCGATCCCAGCACCGGAGAACTGTGGGAGGGCTGGCAGACCCGCGTCTTCGGCGGAAACTCTGTGGTGCGAGATCTCAAACTTGAAGCCGACGGCTGGGTCTACGCAGTTGGATCCTTCACCCAGGCGAACCAGGGGCAGGGCCCCTTCCCCGCCGCGGGGGCCATCCGCTTCGATCCGATCACCGGCGACATCGATGAGACCTGGCTGCCGTCAGTTGACGAGGGAGGTGCTGCATGGGGGGTGTCACGGTCGCGGACCCAAGCTGTGACCTACGTTGCGGGCTTCTTCACCTCGGTCGAAGGCACCGGCAACACCGGTGGTTTCGTAGGCCTCGACGACGCCGGCAACGTTGTTCAAGACCGCTCGATCGTGCCGTTCAACGCGTGCACCGACCAGTGGCCCTACTGCGTACAGATGTACGACGTCGAAGCTACTGAAGAGGGCCACATCTGGGTCGGCGGTGTCGAACATGCCCTCTATGCGATCGATGAAGCAACCGGCAGCCTCATCCAGCACCACTACACGGCGTGCAATCCCGAATTCAACGGCGACTGCTTCGGCAAACCCTGGTGGGGCGGTGAGTTCCAGGAGATCGAGCGCGTTGGCGATCGGATCTACGCTACGTGCCATTGCTGGACCGATCTCTACAGCTACGACGAGCTGATCTTCCACACCAATCCGCCCCCGGAGGCGACCCGAACCACTATCAAGTCGGTGGCGGCATTCGACGTCACCACGACAGATCACATCCCTTCGTTTGCTCCTCAACTCACCGGCGACAGCGGCGGCTTCGGTGTTCATGTGAACCCCAGTGACGGATGCCTCTGGCTGGTGGGCGGTTACAGCTCCTACGGCGCCCCCGGTGGCCCGCAGCCCGCCGCCCGCGATATCGCCCGCTTGTGTGACGAGGCCGGCCCGGGCCCGGCAGCACCCACCACCCCGCCACCGACCCCAGAAATGTGTTCGGTCTCCGGTGATGGCAACGGGGTTTCGATCGAGTGGACAAACAACGGCGTTGCCCAAAGCACAATCGTGTTCCGCTCCGTCGATGCAGGAAGCCCGTCGTGGGCCGGACGCGTGGACACCCCGGCCACGAGCTTGGCCGGCACCGCAGTGCCCAACAGGGTGAGCGAATTCTTCGTGCAGCACGTGTACGAGCCGGGCCAACGTTCCGCCCTTGTTTCCTGTGGCACGGTGGATCTGCTGCCGGGCGAACTACTCCCGGCGACCGCTTGCACAACCTCGATCGGACCCAACGGCGAAGCGACCCTCGATTGGGTAGGGGGACAGAACGCGGTCACCCACATCGTGCGGCGCTCGGTGGATGGCGGACCGGCGTACTGGCGGGCTCGCATAGACGAGGGTGCCACCTACACCGACAACCTCATCCAGCCGGGCCGAACCTATGTGTTCACTGTCATCGCCAGGGGGGCTGACGGTACGGAGGCCGAAGGCACCCTCTGTGAACCCGAGGTCTTCATCGAACAACCGGGCGCGGGGACGGTCGAGTCGTGCTCAGCCACTCTGCTCGCCGACAACTCGATTCAGATCGACTGGCCCGAAGCTGGGAATATCGACCGATACATCCTGCGCCGATCCGTGAACGGAGGCGCCAACTACTGGCGTGGCCGAATCTACAGCGTGAACGAAAACAGCACGGCATCGTTCCTCGACACCCTCACAACGGCGGGGTCGAGTTATACCTTCACGATCGAGTCCATCGGTATTGACAATTCGGTCACCGGTCCGGTCAGTTGCGATCCGAGCCCGATCATGATCGCGCTTGGGGAGGTGACCCCGGCTGAGCAGTGCACGGTTGTCGACAATGGTTCGTCGTTCGGCCTCACCTGGACCTACCAGGCCGGCGAGCCTGCCGCCGACGCCATCGTCTTCCGCTCCCGCGACGGAGGACCCTACGGTTGGAGGGCCCGCACCTCTGGCACTCAGTTCGAGGATTTCAACGTCTCGTCAGCGAGCACGTACGACTACCAGATCCGCCTCGTTGATGACGACGGTGTTCGGAGTGAACCCGTCGACTGCGAGTAGCGGCTCGTCCTGGTCGGGGGCCGATCCTGAAGATCATCAGGATCTGTGCAAAACTCGGGCAGATTCACATGTCCATTCTCTTTGTTGTCGCTTGGAGGGACGCATGACCCCGGACATCAACGAGTTCCGCCGCATCGTCGAGCAGGACGAACCAACCCGGATCTACTCCGCTTCGGACATGGTGGCGTCCAACATGACCGAGATCGCCGACTGCCTGATGAACGGCCCTGGGATCATTGTGATCAAGGGTGCGGTTGAGGCCACGGTCATCGATGATGCCAGCGAGGTGTTCTGGAAGTTGATCGAGGAGCAGCGGCTCACGGGCACCGGCGCAGGAGACCACTTCGCCAAGGCCGGTGCCAACGACCGGGTATGGAACGCGTTGGAGAAGATGGCCGTTCACTCCCCCGGCGTGTTCGTCGAGTACTACGCCAACCCCAGCATCGCCGTGGCCTGCGAGGCCTGGCTGGGCCCGGGCTACCAGGTCACATCACAACTGAATGTCGTGAATCCCGGCGGCGAGGCCCAGAGCCCCCACCGTGACTACCACCTGGGGTTCATGGACGTCGAACAGGCGGCACGATTTCCTCGCCACGCCCACCTCCTCTCCCCCGTCCTGACCCTTCAGGGGGCGATCGCCCACGTCGACATGCCGATCGAGTCCGGGCCCACCATGTACCTTCCACACTCTCAGAAGTACGACGCCGGCTATCTCGCATGGCCACGACCGGCGTTCAAGGAGTACTTCGCCGAGCACCACGTGCAACTCCCATTGGACAAGGGCGATGCGGTGTTCTTCAACCCGGCGCTTTTCCACGGAGCCGGCACGAATCGAACGACCGACGTGAAACGAATGGCCAACCTTCTGCAGATCGGTTCGCCTATGGGGAGAACCCTCGAAACCCTGGACCGGGAGCGGATGGTCAACGTGGTGTTTCCTGATCTGCTGGAGCGGGCCGATCATCCCCACATCGATGCCGCTATCGCTGCCACGGCCGAGGGCTACCCGTTTCCCACCAATCTCGATCGCGACGAGCCGATCGACGCCATCGTCCCGGAGTCGCAGGCCGACGTTGTTCGACGGGCAGTCGCCGATCGCTGGTCACCGAACCAGCTCGCCAAGACGCTGTCGGAAATGGCAGCTCGCAAACGCAGCCACTGAAACCACTTCCCTCCCCATATTCCGTTCGGCTACCACATCGGGCCCATATTCCGTTCGGAGTGCACACGAGATGTGCGCTGCGAACGGGAGAAGCGGGAGATGTGTTCTCCGAACGGGATTTCGGGGATCGCTAGCCGCGGCGTTTCTTGATTTCCTCGGCCAGGGCCGGCAGAACTTTGTGGAGGTCGCCCTCCACGAAATAGTCCGATTTCACGACCATGTTGGCTTCAGGGTCGGTGTTGATGGCCAGGATCTTCTTCGATGCCATCGCACCAACCCAGTGCTGTATGGCTCCTGAGATCCCGCTCGCCACATACAACTCGGGAGCGATTCGAGTGCCGGTCTGTCCCACCTGATCTCGGTGCGGGCGCCAGCCGTTGTTGGTCACCGCACGACTGCATCCAACCCGGCCACCCAGCAGCGACGCCAGTTCCTCGAGCGGAGCAAAACCGTCGGCGGATCCTACCGCTCGACCGCCGCCGAACACGATCGGCGCGGTCGCAAGGGTCACGCCGGCCTCAGCCATCTCGCGGCCAACAACCACGGTTCGAGACAGCGTCTGGTCGATGTCCATCTCGATGCTCTCGATCGACGCAGCTGGTCCGTCAGCCGGTGTCGCTTCAAGGGCGTGGTGTCCAATCGAAACGATCCGTGTCTCTGCTGAGAGTCCGACGTCCTCGAGGAGCGACCCACCCCACTGGATTCGCGTGAGCTCCACTTGATCGTTGTCTGCCAGCTCAGCTGGGCAGTTCGGTGCAGTTGGCCACGAAGGGCAGATCGAGGCCGGGCTGCGGCATGGGCCAAGATCTCGTTGCCCTTGCTGGTCCCGCTCGCAACCACCACATCGGGCGAGAGCTCCTCGATCGCCAGGGCCAGAGCCTGACCCCAGGTTTCTGGACCGAACGTGTTGAGGATGTCGTTTTCAGCGACATGTACGGTGGCGGCTCCGTATACCCCGAGCGTCTCGGCCGCCCCGTCTGCGTCCACGGCATCCCCAATCAGGAGCACATGAATGTCGCCGTCGAGTTGTCGGGCCGCGGTGAGTGCCTCCAGCGTTGCTTCCACAACAGCGGAACCCTCGGTTTCGGCCAGTACCAGGATGTCGGCCATTACATGAGCCCCAATTCTTCGAACAGATCAGCGATTGCGGGTGCGGCTTCAGGGCCTTCGCCCAACTTCACCGTGTTGGATTCGGTCGCCGGTGGTTGTTTGAGTCGTACCCGCGATTGGCCTCCGGCTTCAGCCGATGCCTCGAATACCTTCACACCGATCTTCTTCGATGCGAGGCGACCCTTCATGGTGGGATAACGAGGAAGGTTGAGGCCTTCCTTCACCCCCATCACAGCGGGCATCGGAAGGTCATAGAGCTCGAATCCACCATCGATCTCACGCTTGGCCGTTGCGGTGCCAGCATCCACGTCGGGCTCGATGCCCTTGATTGCGTTCACAATCGGACGACCGAGCGCATGGGACACTCGGATGCCAACCTGGTACCCGCCCGAATCGGCCGATTCGTTCCCGAACAGAATGAGGTCGAATGGGCCGCCTTCAGCTTCCAGAGCCTCGATTGCCGAAGTGATGGCCGATGCTGTGCGCTGGGGATCCCATGGAGATCCATCAGTACTCAACAAGACGGCGTTCTGCACGCCCAGGGACGCTGCATACCGCAGTTGTTCCTCTGCCTCGGGAGGGCCGAGAGTCAGAACAGTTGCCTCGCCATCGAACCTCTCGGCCAGTTGCACCGCCTCTTCAACCGCACACTCTTCGTGGGGCGACATGGCAAACCCGAGGTGGGCACTGTCCACATCCTGCTCATCAGCAGTGATGTTGATCTTGGCTCCCGGTGCGGGCACCCGCTTCACACAAGTGAGAATTCGCACGGTCAGGAAGCCTTTCCGACGACGCGTGATCTGGGCCAACGACAGGGGAAGGACGGCTCACGCACACCGCAGCGCGCGACTCCGCCCGGAGGGATGAGGGCGTTGCTGTGGGGCACGGCGAAGCGACACGAGCGGTTAGTGGCACGCCCGGAGGCGGAGCCTCCGTGGCGACCGAACGGCCCCCGGAGGGACAGCACAGGCTTGGTGAGTGAACCCAATCCCTTGCAGCCGCGCTCGATCACGATTTCAACCTTTGATCCTGGGGATCGAAGACGCTGCCTTCGATGGCGGCAACCTTGATCGGGAACAGTTCGTTCATGTACATCACCCGGAAGTCGGCGCCGACCTCGGCCATGTCGGCCGGTAGATAACCGAGCAGCAAGTGTTTGCCCACGCTCGGCCCGGGGCCGGCGGTGGTGACCCGGGAGACTCGGCCGTGACTGTCGAGGATGCGCTCACCATCGACGGTGAGGATCGGTTCATTGCCACCCTGCATGAAACGTTCCCGCCCCTGGCTGTCATGGTTGTCCTCCACCGTGAACGTGCACATCTTGGCGGCCGGTCCTTCTTCGCGAGCCTTGAGATAGGCCTCTTTGCCGATGAAGTCAGCAGCCTTGACCTTGGGGCGGGCCAGGCCGGCTTCCACCGGGTTGTACTCGCTCTCGAGTTCGGCCCCCATGAGCCGGTAGCCCTTCTCCAGGCGACCGGAGGTTCCGTACACTCCACCGCCGGTGGGGCGAAGACCGTGCTCGGCGCCGGCGTCCACAAGCGCGTCCCACAGGGCCGGGCCGTTGTCCCATGCGGTGTAGATCTCCCAGCCGGTGTCGCCGACATAGGAAATGCGGAACAGCGTGGCCTCGATCGGACCGTCGGCGGTTTGGATCTCCACGTTGCGGAGCGATCCGTAGGGCGAGCCCTCCTGGCTGAGATCGTGATCGGTCAGCTTGCCGACAACGGCGGGGGCGTTCGGCCCCCATACCCCGAGCGTGGTGAGGTCGAGCGTGGCATCGGTCAAGGTCACGCCCGATGGAGGCATGTGCTTCTTGATCCAGAAGCTGTCGCGACCGCCGTCGAACACACCGGTGACGATCCGCACGGTGTCCTCACCGGTGCGCATCATGGTGAGGTCGGAATGGAAACCACCGTCGGGGGTGAGCCACGGTGTGTAGACGCTCGATCCAACCGGCTTGTCCACCTTGTTGACAGCGAGGCGGTCGGCATACTCCACCGCACCGGGGCCGCTCAGTTCGTAGATCTGGAAAGCAGAGAGGTCCACCATGCCACAGTTCTCACGAAGGTTGAGATGTTCTCCGAGCGTGATCGGGCTCCACCACCGGTTGTCCCATTCCACCTCTCGCTCTTTGAGTCCGTATCGCTCGACAAGATCGGCATTGGAGTTGTACCACTGGGGCCGTTCCCAGGTTCGAGCGCTGAAGAACTCGGCGCCCAGCTCCTGCTGACGGCTGAAGTAGGGGCTCACCTGCAGGTTGCGACGACCCTCCCACTGCTCGCTGGGGTGCACGATGCCATAGGTCTTGTTGAAGTGTTCCGCCGAGCGGGCCCAGATGTGTTCGTCGCTCTTTTCCTGCTCATAGAAGCGGGCAATGTCGGATGCATGAGCATCGATCACGCGGGGATAGCCATAGGTCATCCATTCGGCGACCACTTGGGCCATACCGGGCCCTTCCTTCACCCACACCGCCGAGGCCGCCCACAGGTTTCGTACCTCGGGGATCTCACCAAGACAGGGCATGGCGTCGGGGGTGAGGCTGAGGAGGCCGTTGATGGCGTACTTGATCTCGGCATCGCCGAGCATGTCCATCAGCTCGATGGCCTGCTCCATCTGGTCGTCGAAGTCATCAGGGGTGAAGGGCATCTCGGTGGGGCTGAGCGCCGCTTCTTCGTTGGAGGGGATCTCGTCGGGGTGATGGAAGATCGGACGGTGAGCATAGGACCCAACTTCCATCGAGCCGGCCGACTGGCGCTCGTAACAGAAGGTGTCCATGTCACGAACGATCGGATAGCCGATCTCGTTGTTGGTTTCAGCAAGAATGTCCATGGGCCCAACGTCGGCCATCTGGTGAACCGCGGGTACCAGCGGGATGTAGGCACCGGCCATGTTGGCGGTCTGGTTGCTCCAGCAACCGGTGGCGATGACCACATAGTCGGCCATGATCGTGCCTTTGTCGGTCACTACACCGGTGATCTTCTTCTGGCCCGGCACGTGACTGTCTTCGGTGAGGAGGTCGGTCACGTTGGTATTGGCAAACACCTGGAGGTTGCCGGCCGCTTGGGCCTTCTTGCGCATTTGGGTGCCGGTTTCGAGGCTGTCGACCACGCTGACGGTCGGACAGTAGAAGCCGCCCAGGATCACTTCGTCGTTTATGAACGGCACAAGCTCTCTGACCTGAGCCGGAGTGAGCAGGTGAGCTTCGACGCCCCAAGCTTTGGCGCTGGTCATGCGTCTGGTGAGTTCGTCCATCCGCTCCTGAGTCCGGGCCACTTCGATGCCACCACTGTCGACACTGAGGTTCAGGTCGCGATACTGGTTCGCGCTCTGCACGCCGAGCAAGGCCATTTCTTTGTTGTGGTCGACCGGAAAGATGAAGTTGGATGCGTGGCCGGTGGAGCCTCCCGGGTTGGGCAGCGGACCCTTGTCTACCTGCACTATGTCGGACCAACCGAGATCTGATAGATGGCCGACGAGACAGTTGCCGACGATCCCGGCGCCGATGACGACGACCTTGGCCGAAGATGGAAAATCGCTCACGTGTGAAACCCCTTTAGGACAATCTGTGGAATGTGGGATTGAATATCACACTGATATATCAATCCTGTATCGTGATAGCCTAGATCGGGATGACAGCCGTAGCAACCACCAAGACGATGGCCGAGGAGGCCTACGAACAGATCCGGTCTCGGATCGTTCGCTTGGACCTTGCCCCCGGCGATGTACTGCGGGAAGAAGACCTGCAGGACCAGCTCGGGATCGGGCGCACCCCGATCCGGGAGGCGTTGCAACGTCTGGCCGAGAGCACTTCGTGTCGATCATCCCCCGTCGAGGCATGTTCGTTGCGGGCATCGATGTGTCGGAGTTGTCGCTGCTGTTCGAAACCAGAACGGTGCTGGAGCCCTATGCCGCCCGCCTGGCTGCGGCACGCGGTACAGAGGAACACTGGTCCGGCATGCAGGAAGCGCTCGACGCTGCCCAATCAGCCGACACCGGAGAGCTGATGGCGATTGATCATCGATGCCATGAGTTGATGTGGGATGCGGCCGGCAATCGCTTCCTGCTCGACACGCTCGACGGTCTTGTACGCCCAGAGCGATCGGTTGTGGCACCTCTACCTCAGCGACGTGGCCGACATGAGCGAAGCGGTGGCGAGAACACCGTGAGTTGCTCGACAGCCTCCGCAGTGGCGACGGAGACCGTGCTGCAAATCTCATGGAAGAACACGTGCGATCGTTCGACGACCAAATCCGGCAGGCTGTCACTGCCCGCCTCGCTTCGCCTCTCACCTAGCTGGGATCACACCGGAACCGGTGTGGACTGACAGCTACAGGATCGGGGCGTCCCGGGGTGCTCCGAGGGGTGTGTGGGGTGTGATTTCTTGGGTTTTCCGTTGGGCTGGCGACTTTTCGACCGGATCGGGGTGGGAAGACCCGTAGCCGTATGGATCGGTTGCGGTGGGGATGGGGTTTGGGAATGATCATGTGCCCTTTGAGGGTGTGTTCCCAGATTGCGGTGAGTCGTTCTTGAGCGTGGGCGACGCACCGCTCGAGGTTGCGGCGCAGCTGTTCACATCGTCGCCGGATCCGCCACTGGCTGGTGGCCGGCAGTGGCCCGGTGAGCTGGTAGCGGCCCCATCCTGTGCGCCGGATCCGGCCCCGGTCAGTTTCGGTGTGCAGGGCGTCTGAGATGGTTTTGCTGGACCGACCGTGAATAGTGAACCCGGCGTCGGTGACCGCGGTGATCAGGTCGGCCACGCTGTGGTGGGTGTTGTCGTGGTTGGCGAGGAACTGGAGGAGCCAGTAGCGGAGATCTCTACCAGCAAGCACCCGTTGATCGATGCCCTCACATTGGTACCAGGCATCGTCGAGTTCGATGTTGTAGGTGCCCTCAGGGGTTTGGTCAGGGTCGGGACGGGCGGCCTGTTCGTGGGGTGACCACTGGAAGAGGTGAGGGTTTGCCCGCACCCATCGGATTTGGAATCGAAGCAGGCTTTGCTCGATGGCGAGCTTGTACCGGATGTCAGCAAACTGGTCATAGGCGGGTTCAAGGCTGTCCGAAGCGGCCCGGGTGGGCCGGTTCGGGTTATTCAGTTGTGTCATGTTGTCGTTCCCTTTCCCGCACCCGGGACCGATGTTTCACCTGGCACCCAGATGGGAGTTCGACCCGACGGAATAGGGTCCCGTCGGGTCGTTTCCACAACAGGTCCCGGTGATCATCGAGTTCGATGGTCCAGCCATCGTCGTGGACCCGGTGGTGATGCACCCCACACAACGGAACCAGGTTCGACAGGTCAGTGACCCCACCGTTCTCCCAGAACTGGATGTGATGAATCTCGCACCGATCAAAGCACACGTCACACACCGCACACGTGGGGTACATCACTGCGAGGGCGGCCCGTTGTGCATCGGTAGCGGTGCGGTGAGTACGCCCAACCGCCAGCGCCCTACCAGCATTATCAACACAGGTTTGTGTGACCCACGCATCGCACAACAAACGCCGTAGATGGTTCAAAGGGATGTCATTACCCATGCCGGTCCGTTTCTCGGTGCCGTCCCACACGCCCTTGGCGAGGGTTTCGAGGTCGACGATCACATTGATCGACGCCCGACCCCTCGCACCATTCCCGGCCTCAACCAGCGACTCCAACGCGAACGCATTCAGCAGATCACCGTGATGGGTTTCGTCACCCGCATCGAGTTGCTGTTTGGCCAGCGAACGGGCCTCGGCATCGATCGCTGTCTCCAACTTCTCCCCCGCAAGCGCGTCGAGATCGAAAGACCCCTTCACACGGCCATCGCGTTTCCAACACCGAAACGAGTTCTTGTCCCGCTCACACCGGGCATCACTAGCCCCGTCATCGGAGATCCTGGCGACCTCCCGTCCCATCCACTCGGCGAACCGCCGGAGCGGGAGCCGTGTGGCCTTCAACGCATACACCCCATCACGAGAATCGAAGGTGGCTTGCCACTCTGGTACGTGCCGTAGTTTGCGGCGAGCGCCGGCGACGATGTCGGCATGTTCGAACCCAACCGTTCCAGCGATCAGACCTTCGGTGACCCTCGGCATCGACTCGGCCAGTTTGGCCCTGCGCTGCAAACGGCGGGCCGCAGTCTCAGACTGTTTCCCAACGGTGGAGAACACATCCTCCGCGCTCAACCCACCCAACTCCTCCAAACGAACCGCCGCCCGCACCGCCACACCATGAAGAACTCGGGCGGCCCGCTCGTTGGAACGAACCAGATCCATCACACCCGACTCGTCCAAACCATCAACTTCGACGGTCTCCAACAAATCCACATGAGCCTGCAACACGCCCACCACACCGGCCGAACCGGCCACAAGCGAAGACGAGAACTTCATACTCCCATCATGACGAAGGGGTATGACACAGTTGGCCCAAGCCACACGCAAAAGGTTTCAAAAGACGTTCCAGGCATCGCCCTGACTACGGCGGTGCAACCTCCCGGCCTGTTGATTCGTCGATCAGCTTGCGATTGCCGAGAGGGGCTTTGAAACGCACCTCGAGTCCATCCTGGCAGTCCTCGCTTCCTGAACACCGGGATCCCGTTGGCCCCGTTGTCACGCTGACCCGAATCTCGTCGTCGGTCTCGACCACCGCCGCCTCAGGATTGCCACCGCAACCGGGAGTCTCCATTACGAATCCGGTGCTCTCGAGCGGTAGTCGAATCGGTGGAATCGCCACATCCTGCCGGCTCGAGCAGCTGAGCAGCACCAAGCTACTCGAGAAGACACAAACCCGGATGAGCGACCTCGTTCGAAGGCTCTTCAATCCACCACTTCCGCCTCGACAAGGAAAGCGGTCCGAAACGCCCAGCGTCTACGCGCCGAGAACGCGGCGCAACCAGCCCGAGCCGCCGGGGGCGGCCTGAGAGCTACACGAGCACCTGTCGGCGGGCCTGACATCTGCCAAGACCTGCTCAACATGCATGCCGCAGCCGGCGAAGGAGGGTTTCTGACAAGTGGAACATGTTGTTCGGCTACACATGCACATCATCCTATCGCAAATGTACGTACATATGTCAAGTGTGGGCAGACTCAGCCCTTCTTCGCCTTGGCCAAGTCGAGCGCAACGTCGACGATCATGTCTTCCTGACCGCCGACCATACGACGCGCACCGAGCTCGAGCAGGATGTCCCGGGTGTCGAGGTCGTACATCTCGGCCGCCTTCTCGGCATGGCGCAGGAAGCTGGAGTAGACGCCGGCATAGCCCAAGCTGAGCGTCTCGCGATCGACCCGTACGGGACGGTCTTGAAGGGGACGAACAAGATCGTCGGCGGCATCCATCAACTTCGCTACATCACAACCATGCTCCCAGCCCTCCAGGTTCGCCACCGCGATGAAGGCTTCGAGAGGGCAATTCCCGGCGCCGGCTCCCATGCCGGCCAGTGATGCG